>DAOPYQ010000004.1:0-186791 GCA_035352955.1 Candidatus Omnitrophota bacterium | reverse complement strand
AGTTGACCCCCGAGAGGAATTTTTCTGAGCCCTCGGAAAAAAGTGTTCCCGCGGGGTCCCCGGGGGCGGAAGGAGAGAAGCTTCCATGAAGAAGCCGTCACTGGCCTGTTTTTATTCACTCCTCATCCCCGGCCTCGGACAGCTTTATTTGAACGAAAAGGCGAAGGGGTTGACGCTCCTTTGTATGGATCTCGGAATTTTAGTGAGCGTCTTGGTGAGCCGTTCCTGGGTCGGGAGGCTCATGATGGGGCTTATTTATCTTGCGATCGTTTTCCCTTCGGCGGTGGACGCGTACCAGTGCGCCTCCGGAAAGCCGAGGACCTTTAGCGGAGATTCGGTCCCTTATGTGATCCTGATGTTGCTCGTCGTCGGGCCGTTTGCGGTCCCGCTTTTATGGCAAAGCGGGAGATTTTCCAAAGGGGCGAAGATCGGGTGGACGGTTTTTGTGATCGTGATCGCTCTCTTCGTGATCTTGGCCATGACGTTTCTGGCGTCTTTTTTTGATGAGTTTATGAAACAGAATTCGGGAGCCGTGTCGTTTTAAAACTACCGGCCGTTTGCGGCGGTGAAAAAAGGGGGACTCTCGTGGAATATCCCAAAAAAATGGCGGCGATTTTTGTGGCGGCCCTGTTGATGTTTGGACCATTCGCTTACGCAAAAGACGATCCCTTTATGAAGCTTGCACGCGGGATCGTTAACCTCGCCACTTCGCCCGGAGAATATATCCTTCAGACCGTAACACTGATGAAAGATCATGATCCGTTGACTGCGTACTGCGGAGGGTTCCTGAAAGGGACTTACCGGACCCTGGAAAGAATCGGCGTAGGAGTGTATGATATCGTGACTTTTCCGGTACCCGTTCCCAAAGGGTACCGGCCGGTTATCGAGCCGCCGACGGTAATGGACGCGCTCGAACAGTGGCGCGAAGGTCTTTATCCGGAATGGAAAATGCCTGAGGAGGCTTGATGAACAAAAAAAAGTTTCTCATATTGTTTGTGGCCGGTTTTTTTCTTTCGATTTCTGCCGTTTATGCGGCGGCCTTTCAGCCGAAAAAAGAGCAGTCTCCCAAGGCCGCTCCGGCTTCTGCGCCAGCTCAGACCCCGGCACCCGCTCCCGTGGTCCCGCCACCTCCCAGTTGGTCCGAGGGTTGGTATAGCGGTGCGGCGGGATATACCAAGGCGTTGGCTGAATATGAAAAGACCAACCGGCCGATGGCTATTTACATCAGCGTCGCCTGGTGCCCTTACTGCCGGGCATTCGAAAAAGAAGTCCTTTCTTCGCCGTGGGTCCGGGAGTTTCTAAAGGACAAAATCAAAGTTAACATTAACCCCGAATCGAGCCGGCAGGAGAACGCTATCGCGTTCCAATACGGAGTGACGGGTTTTCCGTCTTTTTACGTTCATCCGCCCCAGCCCAGCGGAACGGTCCGGTTGCCGACGGGAGTTTCGTCGGAAAAATTCGTCCAGACTTTCGAACAAGCCTTGAAGTGATCCCCGCCGCACTCACCATTGCCGGTTCTGATCCTTCGGGAGGCGCCGGCATCCAGGCTGATCTCAAGACATTCCATCAGCGCAAAGTCTATGGAATGGCTGCAATCACGCTGCTTACGGTTCAGAATACCCGCTGCGTGAAGCGGGTCATCGTGATGACTTCCCGAGACGTTTTTGACCAAATTCGCGCGGTGCTTCCGGATATCCCTCCGAGCGCGGTTAAGACCGGTGCCTTGGGTAGCGGGAAGGTCATTTGTGCGGTCGCCCGCTGCGTCCGCAGGTTGAAGGTCCCGTTGGTGGTGGATCCCGTGATGATCAGCAAGCACGGCGCGCCGCTTCTCCCCGAAGCCGCGGTTCGCGTTTTCAAAGAAGAATTGCTCCCGGTCGCGACGCTTGTGACGCCCAATCTTTCCGAGGCGGCTGTTTTGAGCGGGATCCGCGTTCATGATCTTGCATCGATGGAAAAAGCCGCCCGCTTGATCGCGGCCATGGGTCCCCGGGCTGTTCTGATCAAAGGAGGTCATCTTCGGGGCGATGCGGCGGATCTTTTTTACGAAAAGGGCCGGGTGAGGATCCTCAGGTCTGCGAGGCTCCGCACCCGCCACACGCATGGTACGGGCTGTACCTATTCGGCGGCCATCACCGCGGAACTTGCGAAGGGAAAAAGTCTTTTTGCGGCGGTCGTTCTTGCCAAAAAATTTATTACGAAGGCGATCCGGACCGGTCCCGGTCTCGGACGGGGGATGGGGCCGGTCAACCATTTCGCCGCAGTCTAAAGCTTTTTTATGCGCCGGCCGCGATTTTGTTCTTTTTTTCTGGGAACGCTGGCGTCTGCGTTCTGCCTTCCGTTCATGGGGGTCCGGATCGATCGGACCCGCCCCGCAGCCTGATCCCGCGTAAAAGATTGTTTTTTTAAAGTTCCTGTTCCGCTATAATCCACCGTCCAATCAACTTGGGGAGTCATGACATGATTTGTTGTCTGGATTTGGAAGGTGTGTTGGTCCCGGAGATCTGGATCAATGTGGCGAAGAAAACAGGGATCAAAACGCTTGAGATCACCACCCGCGATGAACCCGACTACGATAAGCTGATGCGCTACCGGCTTGCGATCCTGAAACGGGAAGGGATCAAATTGCGGGATATTCAGAAAGTGATCCGGACGATGGCGCCGCTTCCGGGCGCGAAGGATTTTCTCCGCAGGCTCCGGGAGAAGTACCAAGTCATCATTCTTTCCGACACTTATTATGAGTTCGCGGGGTCGCTCATGAAAAAGCTGGGTCATCCCGCGCTTTTTTGCAATTGGCTTTCCGCGGATAAGAAAGGTTTTATTGCGGATTATCATCTCCGGCAGAAGAACGGCAAGCAGCAGGCCGTCAGGGCTCTTCGCGGTCTCGGTTTCAGGGTCGTCGCTGCGGGGGATTCCTACAATGATATCCTGATGTTAAAAGCGGCTCATCGCGGGATCCTGTTCCGCCCGCCCGCAAAGATCGTCCGGCAGTTTCCGAAGTTCAAAGTCACTCGCACCCACGCCGAACTTCTCAGAGCCTTCGACAAAGATTAAAAAGGCCTGTTCCTCAATCCTTCCTTTCCGAAGACAATGTTTTTGTGCCCTGTTCTCTGGCAGAATCAGGCCGGATCAGAGGTTTTTTCGGATCAGTTCCGCGGCCGCGGCGAGTTCTTCCTGCGAACTGCTTTTGGCGCGTGCGAAATTAAGATCGCTTACGCCGTTGATCGGGATCAGATGAATATGCGTGTGCGGGACCTCGATCCCCGCGACCATGATGCCTACTTTTTTGCAGGGGAACGCTTTTTTGATCGCCCGGGCGACTTTCTTGGAGAAGACCATAAGCCCTTCCAGGAGATCGTCTTCCATATCGAAGATATAGTCGACTTCTTGTTTCGGGATAACGAGCGTGTGCCCGGGATTTACGGGACGCAGGTCGAGGAATGCGAGATAACGGTCGTCTTCCAGGACTTTGTGGGCGGGGATCTCCCCGGCGATGATCTTCGTAAAAATGGTCGGCATAATGAGCTCCCTTTTCGCGCAACGCTCAACGCACAACGAATAGACTCGGGTTTTTGGGTTGCGCGTTGCCCGTTGAGCGTTGTGCGTATCGGACTATTTTAATCTCGTGGGAGAAAGAACGGTATCGTTTTTTCCGGGAAGTGCGGTACAATAATCCCGTTCAGCACTTTTAAAGCGCAGGCGTGTCCGGACAGGTTTTTTGCAGACGCAAAAGGAACAGGAAGCCGGATCACAAAAACCTTTGAAGGACCAGACTCTAACGGGGGGGATGAAAATGGCCGACGAAAAACCGAAAACAATTCTTGGTATTACGGAAAATCTCGAAGCGCTTCTCTGCTATGCCGTAGGGTGGGTGACCGGACTTGTTTTTCTGCTTCTCGAAAAGGAGAATGCGTTCGTGCGTTTTCACGCGCTCCAGTCGCTCGTGACTTTCCTCGGACTTTTCATTATTTCATTCGTCCTCGGGATCGTACCCATCCTCGGGATGCTGATCAACATGATCCTTTGGCCACTGGGCCTCGTTCTCTGGATCGTCCTCATGGTCAAGGCCTATAAGGGGGAGCGTTATAAGCTGCCCATGGTCGGGGATTTTGTCGAAGAACAGCTGGCAAAATAGTAAAGAATAGCGGGAAGAAGGGGGGATGCATCGATTGTTTTCCCAGGTTCCCGGATTCTTCTCGTAGCCCTGCATGAATTCTTTTCGGTGCAAGCGATGCGGCGCATGTTGCAAACAACCCGGTTTTGTCTATCTCACCCAGGCGGACGTTGACCGTCTCGCCTCTTTTTTCCGGATCGATCCTTACCAATTCACGGAGCAATCCTGCGTCCTGCTCGACCGGAAACATCTTGCGATGAAAAAGCATCCGGATGAAACCTGCCTTTTTTTGCGGCCTGACGGTTGTTCGGTTTATGCGGCGAGACCCGCGCAGTGCCGCGAGTTCCCCCTGAGTTGGAAGACGGAGAGAACGCTGCAATATTGCGAGGGAATGAAAAAAGGAAAAGGCTAGATCTCGAGGCCCGGTTTTGGCGTGTCTGCGGATTCTTCAGGGTTCGGAACGGGCGGTTGCGCGGGAAGCGTGATCACGAAACGTGTCCCTTTGCCGGGTTCGCTTTCGGCCCGGATCTTCCCGCCGTGCATTTCCACGAATTGCTTGCTGATAGCGAGTCCCAGCCCTGTTCCCTTGACGTTTTTGTTCGTATCGCGGCCGGCCTGCTCATAGGGCCGGAAGATCGCTTCCAGGTTTTCGGCGGCAATGCCGGGGCCGGAATCCTCGACCGTGAGCCTGGCGCCGTCTCCGTCCCGTTCGAGCGACACATGGATGAAGCCCTGTTTTGTGAATTTGAGTGCGTTCGAAAGAAGATTGTAGAGGATCTGACGTAGCTTGAGTTCATCGCCCGTGATCTTTAACGTATCGGGCTTATCGGTGAAGGCCAACAGGAGCTGCTTTTGCATGGCTTCGTCGTAGAATACCTCGAGTACGGTGTTGACCACTTTTACCAGATCGACCGTTTGCAGAGAGAGGTGCATTTTTTTTGCCTCGACCTTGGAGAGATCAAGGACGTCATTAATCAGGTCTTTTAGATGTTTTGCGCCGCGCTCGATCCGCGAAAGAAAATCCCTCTGCTTCGTCGTCAGCGGTTCGTCCCTGCTCTCGACGAGGAGCTGGGAGAATCCGAGGATCGAATTGAGGGGTTGGCGGATCTCGTGGCTCATTCTGGCGAAATAATCGGTTTGAAGGTGATAGGCGTATTTGACCTTCTCGCTTGTTTCGCGGAGCTCCCAGTTAAGATCTTCCAATCGGTCTTCTTTTTTGATCAGCGTGAGAGCGAGGTATCGGACGAAGAATGCGATCAGATAAAAGAAAGCGATGTGGCGGATGACGATCAGGCCTTTTCTGACGAAGGTCATGTCTGCACCGAGGGAGACCGTTTGAGGAATGACGCCCATATGGCCGAGAAGGATGAGACTCGCATAGAGCGCGGAAACGAGCGTGGCGAAAACGATCGTCAGGGTTGCCGGGAGGTTTAACGCGCAGTAGACGATCGAAATGAAGTAGCATGAGGTGTAGATGAAGAGGTCGACGTTCCCCAAGAGGTGGAGGGCAGCGGTTTCTGCGAGAAAATCAACGAAGACGGCGCCGATCAAAGCCTGATAGCTCGAGCGCGAATCACCGAAAAAGATCTTATAAGGTTTATTGAGGAAAACCTCGACGAGGATCACGATAAAGAGGGGCCAAAGATTTACGGCCGTGAAATCTCCCCATTTACAGGTCAACATGTAGAGGGGGATAAGGAGGAGAATCGTGAGGAGCCGCAGCTTGTAAAGACTGTAAGCTTTCTGGTAAATCTCGTTCGGGGCGGTCTTTTCGGTGATTCTCATGATTTTATTTCCTTTCGAACTGCCTTCGATCGTATGATCGGAACGGCTTTATCATAACCAAGGTGTCTCGGAAAAGGAACTGAATTTTACCCCACGGGGCCTGTCAGGAGGAGTGTGTTGCGGGAAAGGGAGGCCGCTGATAGAATAAAAAGAGTGGTTTCATAATCTGCGGATTATCAAAGGAGCTCCATGGACATAAATAATTATTTTAAATCCTGCCTTGAAAAGATGATCGAGCAAAAGGGCCAGGACATTTTTTTTAAAGTGGGCGTCGGACCGCGGATACGGGTCGGGGGCCAGCTTGTTGCAGTTGAGGCCCCGTGCCTTTCAAATGAGCAGATGCACCTCCTGATCCGTGAACTCATCACGCCGCAGCAGATGACTTTTCTCGAAAAGAGCAGGAACGTTGATTTTGGATTTACCTTCAAGGAGAAGGGCTGCCGATTTCGGGGGAACGCGTTCTACCAGCAAGGCTTTCTTTCCGTCGTTTTGCGTCTCTTGTGGAAGGGGATCCCGGATTTTGACGAATTAAAGCTGCCGCCAATCCTCAAAAAAGTGGCGCTGGAAAGGTCGGGCATCATTCTTGTCGCAGGCACGGTTTCTTCCGGGAAGAGCACGACGGTTGCGGCGATGGTGAATGCCATGAACCAAAATGTTTCGAAACATATTGTGATGCTTGAGGACCCGGTCGAGTTCATCCATGAGGATCAAAAGAGCCTGATCCAGCAGCGCGAGGTCGGGCAGGACACGGAAAGCTTTAGCGAGGCGCTCAAATATGTGGTCCGCCAGTCACCGGATGCCGTCGTGATCGGGGAGATGCGCGATGCCGAGTCGTTCAGCTTTGCCCTTTCCGCGGCGGAAGTCGGCCGGCTCGTGATCTCGACGATCCACGCACAGTCCGTGACGCAGGTGTTTGACAGGGTCCTCGGATTTTTTCGCCGGGAGAACGAGCGCGAAGCGATCCTGCACCATTTTGCGGCGAATGTGACATGCATCGCTGTCCAGAAACTTCTGGTCGGGACCGACGGGAAAAGTCTTGTGCCGGCCGTCGAAGTGCTGCTGGGCAGCTACATCGTTCGCCAGTTGATCGGCGAAAAGAAGCTCGACAAACTGCCCCAGGCTCTTCGTAACGGTGCGCGCGAAGGAATGCAGACGATGGAACAGTCCATTCTTCAGCTTTGGAACGCGAAGCTTATTAGCCGCGAAGTGGCGCTTGCCGCGAGCCCCTTGCCGCAAGAACTGGAAGCTTTGATGAAAGGGATCCATATCGGCCAGTCCACCAAGATCCTCGGAGAATAATCCACTTTTCTGAAAAGCAAAACGGGACAGGCGCTTACGTGCCTGTCCCGTTTTGCTTTGAATGCGACGGTATTTAGAGGTATTTTTCGCGGTAGATCTTGATGAGCGCGAAAAAGATCGAGAGGACCGCCGGCGCAAGAAAGATCCCCATGAGTCCGAAGAGTTTCATCCCGCCCATGATCCCGAAGAAGAGAAGGAAATAGGGAAGCTTTGTCCGCTCGCCGATGATCGCCGGTTTGATGATATTGTCCAGCGTGCTGATCACTCCAAATCCAAGAGCGAGAAGAATTCCGGCTTTAAGATACATCTGGTTTGCAACAAGGTAGATCACCAGCGGGAACCAGACGCCCGAGGCCCCCGGGATCGGGATCATCGAGACGATGAACGTCAGGAACGCAAAAAAGACCGGTAGAGGGATCCCCAACATCCAGAAAAGAAGCCCGGACACGATCGCCTGGATCAAACTGGTCAGGAGTTGTCCCCGGATCACGGCCTCGAAAGTGCCGACGACCTGGTCAAAAACGGCCTTTTTAGTATCTTTCTCGAACGGGGCGATCTGGTAGATGAAATTGTAGATCCTGTCCCCGTGTTTGAAAAAAATGAACGTCAGGAAGATCATGAAGAACAAGTTTAGGAGGATGAAAAAAGCGTTTTTCGTCAGTGTTCCCGCTTGAGCCGCCGTCGTATTTCCGACGGTCTTTGCGATATTGAGCAGCCAGGTCGAGGCATTCTTTTTCAGGGGTTCCCATTGGAAAACGTGGCTCTCAATGTTCTGGATCCAGTTGGAAGCGCGGACGTGTTCGATGAGCTGTTCGAGCTTTCCGTCGCGCACGTAACTGTAGGCCCATTGAGAGAGTTCGATCGCCTGAGTCGCCAGATTGACCAGAACGACGGCCAGCGGCGGGATGACGACAAGAAATACCACGAGGGTCATCAGGAGTGCCAGCGAGTTGTTCCGCTTCGGAAACGCCTTTTTTAGCCGCGCGTAGATCGGATAAAAGCCGAACGAAAGGATCGCGGCCCAGAAGATCGCCGTGAAGAAAGGGGAAAAGATGCGGCAGATCTCGTAAACAATGAAAACAAGAACGGCGATGAAGAAGAAGGAGATGAATTGCTCGCGTTTCATGGCTTTAGTCTAACGATTTCCGAGGTTTTGGCAAGGAGAACGGAAGCGGGACGGCAGAGGACAATAGCCGTTACCTTATTTTTTTACGAGATAATTTTTAACGTAGTCGAGGATGCCTTCGCGCGTGGTGTAATGACAGCGGAAGCCGGTCATGCGTTGATGATGGCTCATGTCAGCCTGCGTGAAGTTCTGGTAAAAGCTGTAGGGGTTGTCGAAGTAATCCGGCTTGAGGCTTGTGCCAAGGGCTTCGTTCAGGGCATCGACGATCTCATTGAAGGAGGTCGCCTGGCCGGTTCCGAGGTTCATGACCGTGCTTTCTTTCGCCGTGTGGGCCATAAGCGTGGCGGTGACCACGTCCTTGACGTAGATGTGGTCACGTTTTTGTTCGCCCCATTTGAAGATCCGGGGGCGGTGGCCTTCCATCATCTTGAGTGCGAGCTGGTAGATCATGCTCGAAGCATGTCCTTTGAAAGATTCACGCGGGCCAAAAACATTGAAAAAACGGAGTCCCACGGCCTTGATCTTGCCGTAATAGGACGGCGCGAGCTGGTCCATAATCCATTTGGAGTAACCGTAGATATTGTTCGGATTTCCGGCGTCGCATTCCTTGATGGGGCGGTCGATCGATCCATAAGTCGCGGCAGAAGAGGCATAGACGACCGCGGCTTTCTTTTCTACGGCGAGGTCCAGGACGTTCCGGAAGCCTTCCACGTTGTCATACATCATTTTCTGTTCGTCGAGGATCGTCGTATCCGTAATGGCGGCCATGTGATAAATGATATCGAGCTTCTTGCCCTTGGCCCAACTCATCCAGGATTTGTCGGCGCAATCGTAGGCCAAAACGTCTCCTTTGAAGCCGAGGAGATTTTTGAACGATGAGCTACGGAAGTCTTCGAGAACCGTGATCCGGGCGTCGGGGTGGCGGGACTGGAGTTCGAGAGCGATATTCGAGCCGATAAAACCCGAGCCGCCTGTGACGAGGATATTCTTCATAGGCCCGCTATCATAGCGAAAATCCTCGAAAGTTCAAACCCAAAATGCCGATACCCTAACCGGGTTTAAAAAATGAAAAAACGCAAACTTTTTGTTGCTGCTTTTTTGGTCCTCGGACTTGTTTTCTTCTTCGGCAAGGCTTTTGCTTCGGACGGCGAGAACGTCGCGTATGCCGCACGGGGTGCTTCCAGGATCTTCGGAAGCTTGTTCGCGATCCCCAAGGCGATGATCCAGGATGCCGGACGTGTGGTTTTTCCGTTCGGGCTTGTGACCGGAGCCGTACGGGGTACCGTTCAGACCGTGGGAGGAGTGGTCGGCGGGGTTGCGGATGTCGCCCGCGGCGGCGCTCCCTACGCTAAATACGCCGCTCTCGCGCTTTAACGCTCTTGTATCCCACCGAGGCCGGGTTTCTGGGAGGGTGATCTTTTATTTCCGGAAGATCTCGACAGCGACGCTTTTTGCGTTTCGAATCGCGGAAGGCTTTCGGAGCCGCAGGAGAAGGTCCTTCAATTTGAATTCCCGGAGCAGGGTTTGAGAGAGACGCTCGGCGAGGGTTTCGATCAGATAAAACCGGCTTTGGGAAACGAACTTCGTCACGCGTTGCGCGATCTTCTGATAATCCAATGCGTCCCGGAGATCATCTCGCCGTGCCGCCTTCCGGACGGGCGCGGCAAATTCCAGGTCGATCAGAAGTTTCTGTTTGTTTTTCCTCTCATGCGGCAAGGTGCCGATGATGCAGGATACTTTAAGCTCTTGGATGGAGATCTTGTCAGTCATGCGGGTAGTGTAGCTCTTTGACCGGGGCATTTCAACCGGACAGGCTGGGAGGGCCGAAAACAGGACTCGACGCGGCAAAGCCTCTTCCGTACACTATCGCATCATGTCAGCTTCAACGAGCCTTTCTGCCAACGTAAAACCTCTTTGTCCGATCTTCGGTATTTGTGGGGGGTGCCAGTACCAGGACCTTTCTTACGAGGACGAGCTTGTCTGCAAAGAGGCGATCCTCAAGGAACTTTTAGCGAAGGGCCTGTTTGTCCCTGCCGAGGCCTTTGATCCGATTACCCCGTCTCCCCGGTCTTATCATTATCGCGCACGGCTCGATTTAACCTTGAGGAAGCGGAACAACGGCGAGCGGCAGATGGGTTTTATGCTTCCGGGGACGCAGAGGATCCAGGAAGTGACGGTTTGCCCGATCGCGCGAAAGGAGATCAACGATTTCCTGCCGGCGCTGAAGGAGGAGGCCGTCCGGAAGCTCCCGGAGAATTATAAGGTCGCGAATCTGGTGGTGCGCGTGGGCGAGGAAGGCAAAGTTTTCTGGGGCGGGATCGGCCGCCGTTCGCTCAGAATGCAGGAGCCGGATTATTTCTGGGTGAGCGTGAAAGGCCGGAAGATCTTTTATGCGCTTGATACGTTTTTTCAGGCCAATCTCTCTATTCTGGACAAGATCATTGCACGTCTTGAGTCGTTGATCGAATGGCGGAAGGACACAGTTTTTCTGGATCTTTACTCCGGCGTCGGACTTTTCGGGATCGCGCTCGCCGAGCGCGCCCAAGAGGTCGTGATGATCGAGTCCGGGTGCGATTCGGTGAAGTTGGCGCGCTATAACATAGCCTTTCACCGTCTGGATCATGTGAAGATCCTCGAAGGGCAGGTCGAGGCGCATCTGCCGGTGGTTTTGGAATCGCTCGAAGGGCATCCGTGTGTGGCGCTCATCGATCCGCCGCGCGGAGGGCTTGCGCCGTCCGCCGTCGAAGCTCTCGCGAAGACGGAAGGTCTTGAATCCCTGTTCTATTTATCCTGTTCGCCGGAATCGCTCGTGAGAGACCTCAAGGGCCTCACCGGGGGCGGCTGGCGGATCAAAAAGATCATGCCGTTCGATTTCTTTCCGAGGACGCGGCATCTGGAGACGCTGGTATGGCTCGCCCGTTCGTAGTCCGGGAAAGGGAAAAGTACCCGCCGGTCGTTTTCCGGGAACTTTTCGGGAACGATCATCCTGTGGAAGTCGAGATCGGTTGCGGGAAGGGAAAATTCCTCGCTACGAGGTCCCTTGAGAATCCCGGGATCAATTTTCTCGGGCTCGACCGTGTTGGCAAGTGGATGAAACGCAGGATCGCACAAACGGGGAAGCGGGAGCTTGCGAACATCTTTTACAAGAAGGTCGAGGCCCGGGCATTTATCGCGGACGCGGTCTCCGAGGCAAGCGTCAGCATTTTTCACATTTACTTTCCGGACCCGTGGCCCAAGCGGCGCCAGCAATGCCGGCGTGTTGTGAATGCGGATCTTTTGAAATTACTTCACGCAAAGCTTTTGGCCGGGGGCCTGATCGAGATCGCGACGGATGATGAGGATTATTTTACGGCCATGAAGAAATCCATAGCCGCGACCGCCGAACTCTGGGAGAATGTGCGCGAAACGAGGAACGAGAGGATCCTGGACGGCATGAACAAGACGAACTACGAACTCAAATGGGCGGCGCAGGGCAAGACCCTGTTTTACGCGGAGCTTAGAAAAAAATGAGGATTTCGCACGCTTTGGCCAGCGCGGGACTCGGCTCCCGCAGAAAATGCGAGGTCTTTGTCACCAACGGCGCTATTTCCGTGAACGGCGAGGTTGTCCGTGATCTCGGCCGGCAGGTCGATTTCGAGAAGGACACGATCATGTACCGAAGCAAAGTGCTTCAGGCCGCGCCGCACGTTTATTACATTATGAACAAGCCTGAAGGCTATGTCGTGACGGCGCAGGATGTTCACGCCAAGAAAACGGTGTTTGAGCTTTTGCCGCGCCACCTTGTTAACGCGACGCGCCAGGCCTCCACGAACCGCGTCCGCGTTTTTCCGGTTGGCCGGCTGGACAAGGATTCTTCGGGGTTGCTTTTAATGACCAATGACGGCGAACTGGGGAACAAACTCATCCATCCGCGGTACCATGTGGAGAAGTGGTATGAGGTCAAGCTCAATCGGGCGTGGGCGCCGCAGGACCGCAATAAAATGCTCAACGGATTTCATTCCTACGATGGGATCCTGAAGCTGGAAGATTTGAGGCCGATCTCGGTCCGGGGGGTGCTTGTCGAACTCCGGGAGGGAAAGAAACGCCAGATCCGCCGCGTGTTCAAACGTTTCGGATATGAAGTCGTCTATCTGAACCGCATTTCCTTCGGACCTCTCAAACTCGGGGGGCTTCCGCTCGGCCAGGGACGGTTTCTTACGTCCTTCGAATCCCGCGAGCTCCGCAAGGCGGTCAATCTTTAGCAACAGGATGACGGATAATGGATGACGGATGTTGAAGGAGCGGGCTTGACGTCATCCGACATCCAACATCCGATATCCTGCTCTTATCATTCCACGATCTTTTTATCCCGCGGGTGGTAGAAAAGGCGTCGCTTTGAGCCCGCACCTTCTACGATGACTACAAGGCAGTTGTCGATCGAGAAAGCGGGGTGGAGCCGGATCGAATCTGCTTTCACGCCGCTGTCCTTCAAATAATCTACCAGGAACTCCTGCTCCTGTTTTTCCAGGTAGCATTTCATCTCCAGGAAGTCGCGCACTACATATTCTGTATCGCTGTTCATCTTTGATTCTCCTTTTAAATGTTTTGATGACAGAAAAATAGACGGAAGAAATGTCTTTAGATAGGAACCGAACAGTTATTAAAAGTTCTTATCCTATTATTGGTAGAAAATTATCTACTGATGGTAAATTTTTCAGCGTCCGGGGCCGTCCCGTGTGTCCGGCGGTATTTAATGCGCGGCCCAGGGTGTAATGGAGCGTAGTTTGGGGGGGGCGACAACGTAGGGTGGGAGAAAAATCAAAAATATATTTGACAATGAAGAGATAATCGGTTACATTACCCCCATTAATCTATGGGGTAAGTAGACTATGATATCCAAGAAGACAAAATATGCTCTTAAAGCAGTCCTGTTCCTTGTCGGAAAGTACGCGACCAAGGAACCGGTCCTTATTGCCGAGATCGCGGAGCAGGAATCGATCCCAAAGAAGTTTCTTGAAGCCATTCTTCTTGAGCTTAAGAACAAAGGAGTCCTCCAGAGTCGTAAAGGGAAGGGCGGTGGTTATTTGCTCGCCCGGCATCCCGGGGACATCAGTTTCGGAGAAGTGATGCGGATCTTTGAGGATCCCTTTGCGCTGCTGCCGTGCCTGAACGAAGGGCCGTACGTGAAATGCGAGGAGTGCAAGAAAGGGAACTCTTGCGGAATCCGGTTCGTGATGCAGGAAGTTTATAACGCAACTTCGAGCATTCTGAACGTGACGACTTTTCAAGAAGTCTACGATCGAATGCGAAGCGTGCAGCAGGAAGTGATGTACTTTATCTGAAGACGAGATCAAAATTAAAAATTGAAATATCAAAAGGAACGAGTCGCTTTGCGACGATTCATAAAAACGGCGAAGCCGTTACCGGAGTTTTGATTTTTACACTTTGAACTTTGCATTAACCCAAGGGAGAATCCAAATGAGCAAGATCGATAGTAAGCTAAAAATTGAAACACTGGCGCTTCATGGCGGGCAGGAGGCGGATCCGACCACGGGTTCGCGTGCGGTCCCGATCTATCAGACCACTTCCTATCAATTTAAGAGCACCGAACACGCCGCCAATCTTTTCGGCCTGAAAGAATTTGGGAATATTTACATCCGGTTGATGAATCCCACGACGGATGTGCTTGAGAAAAGGATCGCGCTTCTGGACGGTGGCGTCGGGGCTCTCGCGGTTTCAAGCGGGCAATCGGCGATTACGCTGGCGCTTCTCAATATTGTGCAGGCCGGAGACGAGATCGTGTCTGCCGACAATCTTTACGGCGGTACGTACAATCTTTTTCATTACACGTTCCCGCGTCTCGGGATCAAGGTCAAGTTCGTGAAGTCGAACGATCTGAGCGCGATCCAGAACGCGATCACGCCCAAGACGAAGGCGGTTTATGCGGAGTCGATCGGAAACCCGAAGCTTGATGTGGCGGATCTTGAGGGGATCGCGAAGGTTGCCCACAAGAACGGTATTCCGTTCGTCCTGGACAACACCGTTTCGCCTTATCTGTTGCGTCCGTTCGACCACGGTGTGGATATCATCGTGTATTCCGCGACGAAATTTATCGGCGGGCACGGGACGTCTCTCGGGGGGCTCCTTGTGGATTCCGGGAAGTTCGACTGGACGAACGGGAAATTCCCGCTGATCGCGGCACCGGATCCGAGCTATCATGGGATCAACTTTGTCGAAGCGTTGAAGCCGATGGGGAATATCGCCTACATTATCAAGGCGCGTGTGACATTGCTCCGCGACCTTGGCAACGCGCTTTCTCCGTTTAACGCATTTCTGTTTCTCCAGGGGGTCGAGACGCTGCATCTCCGGATGGTCCGTCACTCCGAAAACGCGCTCAAAGTGGCCGAGCATCTCACGAAACATCCGAAAGTGGCGTGGGTGAACTATCCGGGTCTTCCCAATAGTTCCGAAAAAGAACGCGTGAAGAAATATCTGCCGAAGGGCGCGGGCGCGATCATCGGGTTCGGGATCAAAGGCGGGCTTGAGGCCGGAAAGAGATTCATCGATTCGCTCGAGCTGATTTCGCATCTCGCCAATATCGGGGACGCGAAAAGCCTCGCGATCCATCCGGCGACGACAACGCATCAACAACTTTCGGCCGCGGAGCAGGTTGCGACCGGCGTCACGCCGGACTTTGTCCGCTTATCCATCGGGATCGAGAATGTCGAGGACATCCTCGCAGATATCGATCAGGCCTTGAATAAAGCGGCAAAATAAAGAATTCGCGAAAAGGAGTTCTGGGACCATGAACGATGTTACGAAAGGCAAACGCCCCGGGATGGGAAATGATTTCATCCTGAAGGAGATCGCGGGAATGGTTGCTTCCCTGAAATACGGGGACATTCTTGTCAGGGTTCATGATTCCCGGATCATTCAGGTCGAGAAGACCGAAAAAACAAGATACGACAACTACCGCGCCCTGGAAGCGGGCTGCGGGATCTAAGGAGTTGTTTGAGAGTGGAGATCTCAAGCTGAGATCTGGCGTCTACCGGACGACCGGCTGACATAATGAAAATATAAAATTTCGCCTTTCCGATCAGACCGCTGAAGGATGAGGGCAAACCGTATCGGAAAAGGAGAAAGAAATGAAGAAGTTCATTGTGTCGGCGGTCGTAGCGTTCTTGGTTAGCGGGCAGTTTGCCGGAGATTCGTACGCCGGGGTACCGTTGAATAACCTGGAAGGGGTTGGAGGCATTGCGTTCAACCCGTTGGCGTATTTGGCTAATGCGGGAAGCAAATGGAAGAAAAAAGAAGCGGCGGTGTCGGCGGATCAAACGGCCCAAGGGAAAAAAGGGGCTTTTGATGACATCTCATTGTTGAGCGATATCAGTAAGCCGCAGGCGGGTGCCTGGTATGTGCGGTTGCCCGAGTCGCACGTGGACTGGACGGCACTCGGGACAGCGGCTTCGGCTTTTGATCGTGTGGAAGTCTCGTACGGTTGGGAAGCGGTGGCGCCGCAGGGTGGCCGGACGATCTACAAGAATAACGTCGGCACCAAGCTGTTGCTGGTCAATGAAAACGCGGGGGGCCACAAGTTCCTGCCGGCGGTTTCGGTCGGCGGGATCCTGAAGAATACGAACACTGTGCCGTCGGGGACGAACCATGTGGGTTTTGACACCTATCTGGTTGCGACGAAGTTGATCAAAGAGACGCCGCTGCCGGTGCTTTTTTCGGGGGGGGTGCTTGCGACCAATAGCCGGACGACCGGCGTCTTTGGTTACGATCATGATTACCGCCTGACGTGGTTCGGGAACGCGGATCTGATCGTGCTCAAGAATCTTGCGGTCGGCTATGAATACAAACAGGGCGCGAAGTTCCACGGCTGGCATGACGCGGATTATCAGGATATCCATGCCGCCTGGTTCCTCAACGACAGGCTGAGCCTTGTCGGTGCGTGGGTGTATGCCGGGAAAGCCAAAAGCACCCGGGAAGTCGGTCTCGGCGACGGATTTACAGTGAGTTTGCATTATGCACTTTGATCCTCAAGGGAGGGGGTTCTTATGAACGTATATTCAGACATTACAAAAATAGTGGGACGGACGCCGCTTATCCGTTTGAACCGTTTGACGCGGGGGCTTGACGCGACGGTTCTGGTGAAGCTGGAATCCGCGAACCCACTTGGGAGTGTCAAAGACAGGATCGGCGTTGCCATGATCGACGCCGCAGAAAAGTCCGGTAAATTGAAGCCGGGCGGGACCATTGTCGAACCCACGAGCGGGAACACGGGGATCGCTTTGGCGTTCGTTGCCGCGGCGCGCGGTTACAAGCTGATCCTGACCATGCCGGACACGATGAGCGTCGAACGCCGGCAGCTTTTGAAGATCCTGGGCGCGGAACTTATTCTCACGGAAGGTTCGAAAGGGATGCGCGGGGCGGTGGAAATGGCCGAGCAGATCGAGAAGGGCACGCCGGGCACGTACATGCCGCAGCAGTTCAACAATCCCGCGAATCCGGAGGTCCACCGGCGAACGACCGCCGAAGAGATATGGAAGGATACGGACGGGACCGTGGCCGCTTTTGTCGCCGGGGTCGGGACCGGAGGAACTCTTACGGGAGTCGGAGAAGTGCTGAAACAAAAGAAACCTTCTGTTAGAATCATCGCTGTTGAACCTGCTGACTCCCCGGTGCTTTCGGGCGGGAATCCCGGTCCGCACAAGATCCAGGGGATCGGCGCGGGGTTCGTGCCGGGGGTCCTTAACAAGAAAGTTTATGATGAGGTCCTCAAGGTCCGTCATGAGGATGCCGGTGATACGGCCAGGCGGCTGGCACGCGAGGAAGGGATCCTCGCCGGGATCTCGGCGGGGGCTAATGTTTGGGCCGCCCTTGAAGTTGCAAAAAGAAAAGAGTCTAAAGGGAATACCATTGTGACCGTCATTTGTGATACGGGCGAGAGATACCTCTCGACGTGGCTTTTCCATGAGTAGAGGTGTTCGGCATGAAAAAAAATATCGGTCCGGTTGAGACGAAATATTTCACGTTCGCGGGGAAAGAACCGTTTCGCCTCGAGTCCGGGCGTGCGTTCGGTCCCGTCACGATGGCCTACGAAACTTACGGCCAGCTCAACCCCGACAAAACGAACGCGATCCTTGTGATGCATGCTTTTTCCGGCAACGCGCACGTCGCCGGAGCGCCGCAAGGGGACCAGGACCCGCCCTGGTGGGATTTTATGGTCGGTCCCGGGAAGGCGCTCGATACCGAGAAATATTTTATCCTTTGCGCGAATGTTCTTGGCGGATGTAAAGGGAGCACGGGGCCGTCCTCGATCGATCCGGAAAAGGGCCGGCCGTACGCTTTGGAGTTCCCTCTGATCACGATCGAGGATATGGTTCGCACGCAAAAGATGCTGGTCGATCATCTCGGGATCAAAAAACTGCACGGTGTGATCGGCGGCTCCATGGGCGGCATGCTCGCGTTGCAGTGGGTCGCGTGTTATCCGGAGGCCGTCGAATGCGTGATCCCGATCGCCGCGACGCTCAAACATTCCCCTCAGCAGATCGCCTTCAACGAAGTCGGCCGGCAGGCCATTATGGCGGATCCTGCCTGGAACGGCGGCAACTATTATGGCGGAGCATCGCCTGAAAAAGGTTTGGCAGTGGCCAGGATGATGGGGCACATTACCTATATGAGCAATGAGTCGATGGAGAAAAAATTCTCGCGCCGGCTCAAAGACGACAATACCGGCTTCAAATTTTCGGCGGATTTCGAAGTGGAAGGATATCTGCAGCACCGAGGCCAGACCTTTGTGAAGCGGTTTGACGCGAATACCTATCTTTACATTACGAAAGCGATGGATTATTTCGATCTTTCGGACGGAAAATGGATCCCCGAAACGGGGCTTCCGGACGTGCGTTTCCTTGTGATCGCCTTCAAGTCCGACTGGCTCTATCCCTCCGTTCAATCTCAGAACATGGTCCGTCAACTCAAGATGCGGCATATCGACGCGACGTATTGCGAGATCGATGCCGGTTACGGTCACGATTCTTTTTTGATCGAGAGCGAAGCGGAAAAACAATCCCACCTGATCAAGCATTTCCTCGCCAAGCGGAAGTAGGCTCTTTTTTGCGCGGTTGTTTTTCTTGAAAAAATTATTCAGCGGGAATACTATCTTGAGCCTATGAAGCGAATGATCCAACGGTTGGACCATCAGGCGATCTATGAGGCGATCGCGCCCGGGGCGAAGGTTCTGGACCTCGGTTGCGGAAACGGGGAGCTTCTGGATCTTCTCGTGAAGGGGAAGAACGTCAAGGCCCAGGGGGTCGAGGTCAGTGACGAGGCCATCCACGCCTGTGTGGAGAAAGGCCTAAGCGTTTTCCACAGCGATATTGATAGCGGTCTGCCGTATTATCCCGACCAATCCTTTGATTATGTGATCCTGAACCAGTCCCTGCAGGAAGTGAAGGGTGTGGATTCCGTGATCCGTGAAGCGCTCCGGGTCGGGAAAAATGTCATTATCGGCTTTCCCAATTTTGCCCATATCGAGGCGCGGATCCTTCTCTGTTTCGGGGGGCGTGCGCCGATCAGCTCTTCATTACCCTACGAGTGGAACAGCACGCCGAATTTGCGATTTCTCTCCATCAAGGATTTCCGGGATTTCTGCCGTCGCAAAGGTTATAAGATTCTGAAAGCGGATTATCTCGGCCCCCGCGGCCGGATCCATCTTCTGCCGAATCTTTTTGCGGTCCAGGCGGTCTTCGTCATCTCCCAATAAAGACGAGCGCAACGCACAACGCGCAACGTCGAAGCTTAGGTCCGATCCGTTGCGCGTTGCGCGTGAAATTTTGCGCGATCTTTACACGGTGGCGGCCAGAAGTTTCTCCTTGAGGAGGCTCGCCACTTTTTTTCCTGAATACAACATGCCGCCGAAGGTGGGGCCCATTCGCGGGATGCCGTAAGCGGTCGAGACGGCCATGCCGGTCACATAAAGTCCCGGAAAGACCTCTCCGGTCCTTTCCACGAGCAGATCTTCAGAGCCGCAGACGTCCATGGCCCCGAAATCTTTGATCGCGAGTAACTTCCTGCGTTCCAGGCTTCGCAGGACCCACGCGTCATGCCCGGTTGCGTCGATGACGGCTTTGGATTCCAGGGCGATCGGGTCCACGCAGGTGATGGCTTTGGGCAGCGCCGAGACCGGGGACCAGTTGATGACTGCGCCTTCCACGCGTCCGCCGCGCAGGACGACGTCGTCAAATTTTGTGAGGTTCAGGATCTTGAGCCCGGCATCGCACGCGGCGGCGATGAGCTTGGAACAGCCGGTCGGGCCGTCTGCGATGAAAAGGTCCTTTTCCGCTTCTTGGTAAGGAATCTTTAACTCATCGAGAATGACCTGGCTCGGGCCACGGAACGTGAGCGTGTTCATAAAATACCCGCCGACCCAAAACCCTCCGCCGATGTAATTGTTGCTTTCGATGAGCAGGGTTTTGAGCCCGGCCTGCGAGAGGTCCCGTCCGGCGATGAGGCCGCTCGGGCCGCCTCCTACGATGATCACATCGGACGTGATGTAATCGTTGAACCATCGCGTGAATTCTCCCACGATAGCGCGGCTAATACTTGCTTCTGTGACTTTCTTGAACATGGTGCACTCCTTGGTTGGGATCCGGAAAGGATGCCGGAATGCGGCAGGGCTTCTGCAAGGGCGGGCGAAAAAAAAGCCCTATGCAGGCCATGACGCATAGGGCTTTGGAAAGGCAACATCTCGGATGCTTCCCTACGCTGGCATTATCCAGATCAGGTTCTTAGGGTCATCCGCTTCAGCGGAACTCTCAGGCCGTTCAAACGACCTCCCCGATTTTGAAACGGGTCTATTTAACCAGAAGGAACCGTTTCTCGCAATGCTTTTAAAGAGAAAAGGTTATGGTATAATTCCCGCCTGTGACATCCCAAGGTTTGCTTTCTTTGCGGTGGGGGGGGCTTGGGACCGTCATGGGTTTCAATCAATGTTTGAATCCAAGGAGAATCATGGCAACGCAGCCGTCGAAAAAACTCGAGATCTTCAAGAATCCCAATCCCGGACGCGATTACGACATCGATATGGAATGTCCGGAGTTCACCTGCCTTTGCCCGAAGACCGGCCAGCCGGACTTCGCGACGATCCGGATCCGCTATGTGCCGGACGAATTCTGCGTCGAGCTCAAAAGCCTCAAGCTTTATCTCTGGAGCTACCGCAACGAGGGCGCTTTTCATGAAGCGGTGACGAATAAGATCCTGGACGATCTTGTGAAAGCGACGAAGCCGCGTCACATGTCCGTTGAGGCGGATTTTTTTGTCCGCGGCGGTATCCACACTGTTGTGACGGCGGCGTATTCGAAAAAAAAGAAATAAAATTTTAAATTTCAAATTTCAGGTCAGGCCAGGAGGATCCCATGAGTACCGTTGAACGTAAAGCTGCCGCGACATTCCAGGGAGGCCCGTTAACGCTGATCGGTCCCGAACTCAAGGTTGGCGATAAGGCTCCGGATTTCAGATTGGTCGATAACGCGCTGAAGCCTGTGACGCTCGGTTCCTCAAAAGGAAAGATCCGGCTCGTGAGTGTCGTCCCGTCGATCGATACCCCCGTTTGCGACCTCCAGACCAAGCGGTTCAATCAGGAGGCTTCTAAACTTCCGGCCGGCGTGACGGTCCTGACGGTCAGTATGGACCTCCCGTTCGCCCAGGGGAGATGGTGCGGTCTCGCCGGCGCCGACAAGATCCAGATGCTTTCCGATTATCAGGAGCATTCGTTTGGGGCGGCTTACGGTGTTCTGATCAAGGAACTGAAGCTTCTTGCTCGCGCGATTTTTGTGATCGGGCCGGATGACACGATCCAGTACGTTGAATACGTGAAAGAAGTGACTCAGCATCCGGATTATGAAAAAGTTTTAAAGTTTTTGAAGAGCTAAAAAGATGTCACATCGACTTTCGCGCAATGCTCAACGGTCAACGCACAACGTAAAAGCACAAAACCAATTCGTTGCGCGTTGCGCGTTATGCGTTGTGCTAGTCAGAATACTCGTTTTCTCTCTTGTTCTGGCGCTGCCCTGTTTTTCGGTGGTTCGTGCTGCCGAGTCCGTGATGAAAACTTTGAGCGCGCACGTCGTTAAAGTGGCGGACGACGGGGCGAGCCTCGACGTTGATTTCCGTAATCCTGTCACGGGAAAGATCCGCCGGATGAATTTCCGGATGGACGGGCAGTCGGGATTGAGCGGTATCCAAAAACTGCGGGACCTCCGTCCCGGACAAATCGTGAATATCGATTACGTGGAAGGCGGAAAGAACCTTTTCCTGATCCGCCACATCGCGCGCGTCAAGATTTCCGGGCCCCCGGACGGACTTGAAAAATTCCGTGGCCTTTAGAACCCTCCTTGGGGCGTTCGCCCTTAGCTTCTTTTTAACCGCGGTGTCTCCGTTTCTTCCGGCCTATGAGAACCAGGAGTCTGAGGACTCCATGTCGGAGCAGGGTGTTTTTGAGAAGAATTATTCCGAAAAGACCGACACTGAATTGATCGCGATCGAACGGGATTTGAAACGGAAGCTCGGAAAGGAACCCGCCAACGCGGACTATTATTACGATCTTTCCAATGTCTATGCCGTGCTTTTTGACCGCACGCGAAAGAAAAAGGGCGGGCAAGCCGACGATTGGCTTTGGCGCAGCGGCGACGCGTTGGAGAAGACCGTGATGATCGACCCGAAAAAGAAGGTCGCGCTTTACAACCTCGGCGTGGTCTACAAGCGTCAGGGCCGGATGGAGCGGGCACGTGAAGAGCTCAAGAAGGCCATCCGGCTTTGCGATGCGAATAAGGAAGATCCCTATATCGCGTTCGCTTCCTGGATGCAGATCGGGGCGATCTACGAGGAACAGGGATTTTTTGAGGAGGCAAAAGAAGCTTACCAGAAAGCCCGTGAATACGATTACGGCAATCAGGACGTTCGGGAGGCGCTCTATCAGCTGGAGATGAAGAAAAAAGGGGATGGCGGCGGCAAGTCGGATTACACCATGTCTCCGATGGGCGGGATGGGATTACCGATAGGCAATAGCGGCTCATCCCAGAGAGCGATGGAGTCCGGCACGCAGGACCAGCAGCAGGGGATCGCGCAGGCGCTTCCGGCACTTGGACAGATGCTTATGCAGAAGTTCGGCGGCGGTGGCGGCGGGGAGGACTCCAGTGGGCCAAGTCAGTAAGATCCCCGCGGGAACTCGTGTGATCTTGCTGGACGCGGGTGGCACACTTTTCCGTCCGTTTCCGTCCGTGGGCCATTATTACAGCGAAGTCGCCGGACGTTATGGTTGCAAGGTCAGCGCGAAGGAGATCGAGGATGCGTTCCGGCGGGTCTGGAGCGAACACGACAAGATCGGCGACCTGAAAGGCCAGTGCGACGAAAAGGTTGAGAAGGAATTCTGGCGAAAGATCGTTACGGCCGCTTTCCGGGACTTCGGGCCGTTCCGTGATTTCAACGCTTTCTTTGACGAGCTTCATGATCTGTTTGCCCGGCCCGAGGTTTGGAAGTTGTACCCGGAGACGGAAGAAGTGCTTCGCGCTTTAAAAAAGAAGAATTATAGTATGGGTCTGGTCTCGAACTGGGACAGCCGGCTCGTGAAATTGTGTGCGGGGCTCGGACTGGACCCGTATCTGGATTTCAAAGTGATCTCGGCGGTCTTTGGTGCCGCGAAGCCGGACCCGCGGATCTTCCGCGAAGCTCTGCGGCTCGCTAAAGTTTCGCCGGACGAAACGGTCCACATCGGGGACAGTCTGGAGGATGATATCCGCGGCGCGCACGAGGCGGGCATCCGGTCCATCTGGCTCGACCGTTCGGACCGGCACAAGACCTTGGCAAAAGACCACCGGGATTTCGTGACCGTGATCAAAAACCTGAAAGAATTAATCTAGGGATATTTAAATGGCGAAAAATAATAACATTTTGGTTCTGGACATCGAGACGCAGAAATCGTTCAAAGAGATCGGAAAGTCGAAGGCCGACAGCCTCTCGAAACTGAAGATCTCGGTCGTGGGCGTTTACGATTACTTGACGGACCAGTACCGCGCTTACGAGGAGCGCGAGATCGCCGAACTCGACAAGCGGCTCCAGACCGCGGACATGATCATCGGTTTCAATATCCGCCGGTTCGACATGCCGGTCCTCCAGCCGTATGTTTTCAAGACGGTCGATCAGTTCCCGGTGCTGGATCTTTTGGATGAGATCGAGAGGGTTCGCGGACATCGTGCGAGTCTCGACAGCGTGGCGCGCGCGACGCTTAAAGAGGGGAAGTCCGGGGACGGGGCCGAAGCGCTCGTTCTTTTCAAGGAAGGCCGGTTGGAGGAGCTTAAGAAATACTGTCTCGATGATGTCCGCCTCACGAAAGGGGTCTACGATTACGGCTGCCGTGAGGGAAAGATTTTTTTCACGTCGACCTGGGATTTCAAGACGTACGAGATCCCGGTGAACTGGAAGCAGGCCACCGAAGATTTTCTGAACAAGAAGTCCGCGCCGAAGGCCGATTTCCCGGCGAGCCTTTTTTAATCTCGCGCAACGTACTACGCGCAACGCACAACGAATTTGTTTTAAGTTTTAGCGTTGTGCGTTGAGCGTTGCGTCCGAACAAGGCAGGAATTGATAGAAATGGTAGATAACGGTAATTTGGCAATCACATTCACTAGCGTCTTCTTTCTCGGCCTGGGCCTGAATTTGACTCCGTGCGTCTATCCGATGCTTTCCATCACGGTATCGCTTTTCCGGGGCAACGGAGAGCCCTTGCACGGTCATGCGTTCCCTAAAGCCCTCGCCTATGTGCTCGGGATGGTCACGATGTACAGCGGTCTCGGTCTTCTCGCGGCCTACACCGGAAGCTTTTTCGGGGAATTTCTCCAGAATTTCTGGGTCCAGTTGAGTGTCGGGATCCTCGTGACGGGACTTGCGTTCAGTATGCTCGGCCTTTACCAGTTTCGATTGCCGTCCTGGCTCATACCCTCCGGAGGATGGTCTTCCAAACACACCTGTTTGAGTTTGTATGCTTCCGGAGCGCTGGTGGGGATCATTGCGGCGCCGTGCATGGGGCCGGCAGTCCTGGCGCTTCTGACCTATGTCAGTACGCTGCAGAACGCTTTCTTGGGATTTCTGCTCTTCTTTGTCATGGCGCTCGGTCTCGGGTTGCCGTATCTGGTCCTCGGGACTTTTTCCGGGCTTCTCAAAAAACTTCCGAAGTCCGGGGCCTGGCTTGTCTGGTTCGAGAGGGTTTTCGGGGTCGTGCTCCTCACGTTCGGGGCATTTTACATCACGATCGCGTTCCAGTGGCCGGTGCTGAAGTGGATCGTTCCCGGAGCGCTTCTCGGCGGAGGGATCTATCTCGGCTGGTGGGAGCGTTCGGACCGTTATTCGAAGATGTTTGTCATGATCAAGCGCACGCTCGGGACCTTGGCGTTTTTTGCGGGACTTTTCTTTGTCTTGATGGGGCCCAGGCAGGGGATCGTTTGGGAACCTTACCGTGCCGGGATCTTCGGAGAGGCGCAGGTCTCGGGCCAGCCGGTCGTGCTGGATTTTTACGCGGATTGGTGTATTCCTTGCCACGAACTCGATCAATTTACTTATTCCAAACCGAAGGTCATTGAGGCTTTGAAGAACTTCCGGAAGATCAAGGTTGATACGACTTCGGTCGAGACGGACGAGGTCCGGGACGTGATCGGGCGGTTTGAGGTGTTCGGTGTCCCCACCGTGATTTTCATGGATGAAAAAGGCCGGGAAGTGCCGGAGATCCGCATGGAAGGTTTTGTGACTGCTGCCGAATTCCTGGACGTCCTTCGCTCCTCGCGTCTCAAAAGGTATCTTTCTCCGGGAAAGCATTGACGGCGAAGGGGCCCTTGCATGTTCGAGAATTTTTTTTAGCCCGTTGATTTCGTTCGTGGACGGGATGAACGTGTCCCTGTCTGCTGAGAGGTATGGCCTTTTCAACGCATGGCGCGGTTGGCGTTCCGGGGTTGCGCATTTATTTGACAAAGCAGGGAAGGGATTCTATGATGCAAAGAGACCGCGCACTTTTTAATCCAGGAAATAATCCGGCATGAAGATCCTTCAGCGTTACGTACTTAAAGAGCTGCTTTTGCCTTGCCTCATCTGTTTTTCCGTGCTTTGCTTCATCTTTTTGGCCGGGTATCTCGTAAAAATGGCGGATCTTATTATCGGCCGTGGCGTTCCGTTTACGCAGACCCTTTATGTCATGGTCCTCATCATGCCGTCCGTGATCAGCTGGGCCGCTCCGATGAGCTTGCTGACCGGTGTTCTGATCGTTTTCGGAAGCCTCTCCCAGCACAACGAATTCCGGGCCATGAAAGCCTCCGGGGTCCACCCGTTGAAGTATATGCTGCCGCCGCTCATTCTCGGCCTTGCGCTGAGCGTCTGTATGTTCGTTTTCAACGACCAGGTCGGGCCTCCGGCGCGGTATGAATTCCGCCGTGCGACCAAGAAAATGATCATGAAACATCCGATGGCGCTCATTGAACCGGGGCGGTTCGTAAAGCTCAGCAACAACATCCTGTTCCTTACCAAGAAAGTGGAAGGCAACAAGATGAAAGAGATCGTGGCCCACGAAGGGGTCGATTCGGACAATCCGGTTCGCACGATCGTTGCCGAAAGCGGGGAGATCGCCATGGATCCCGTGAGCGGCAATCTCGAGATCTTGCTCTATGACGGGAGCGTTTCGGAGTCCCAGGACAAGGGGATCCAGTCCGTGCAGTTCAAGACCTACAAATTCCCGGCCCTGAATGAGAATGATATCCGCAAGATGGATAAGAAGAAGAAGGACATGACCCTGGCCGAGATCCTTGTGGACGTTTCGGAAAAAACAGAGAGGAAAGACAAACGAGAGCTTTGGGCCGTGTTCCACCAGAGGATCTCTTTTTCATTCGCATCTCTCGTGTTCATGTTCATCGGTATCCCGATCGCCGCGATCGTCAAACGCGGCGAGGTTATTATCAGTTTCGGGATCTCCATGGGGGCGATGTGCCTGTATTACGTTCTTTTTGCCCTCGCGCAAGTGCTTGCCACCCGCGGCGGTATTCCGCCGGTCATCAGCCTCTGGCTCCCGAACGTTCTTTTGATCGGGATCGGGGTCTTTCTCCTCAGAAAAGCAGTCATTTCCTGATCTTTCGGCAGCGCACAACGAAACAAAAGGCCGGTACGCGCTGCGCGAATTATTTAATGTCGAGGATTTTGAACAGGTCGGAAGGGGTTTTGAGGATGAAGTCAGGCTTTGCCGCCTCGATCTCTTTGATGGCCTGAAAAGGATCAGCGGCGAGCATCGGGAATGCCGCTCCTTTGATGGCGACGAAGGTTTTCGCGCGGTTCGCCGCCAGGATATCGTCCGGAAGGTCCCCCACGTAAAGAAAGCTCTTCTTCGCACCCAGCGCCTGGACGGTTTTGATCAGAGAAAAAGGGTGGGGTTTGCGGAGCGATTCCTTCTTTTCCCGTTCCTCTTTTTTCACGTCATCCATCGTCGTGACCGCATCGAACAGTTCCTCGATACCGAAGCTCTTGAGCGCAAACATGGCTTCGTAGTGGGGGCGGCCGGTGGCGATGCCGAGCTTCAGCCCGCTGTCTTTTAGCCGTTTGAGGAAGGGCTTTTTTATGATGAGCTTTTCGCGGTGGATCAGTCCGCGTTTTTTCCAATAGCGCATTTTGTTTTGCGTGAGTTTCGGGAAAATGTCTTTACCGAGATAGACTTCTTGAAAAATTCTCGCGACTTTTTCGATCGTGACGGTCGTCGGGCGCCCGAAGAGGGCGGTGATCCCGTTGACGCGCAGAGGCCGGTCTTTGACGGTTTTTGCGAATTTTTCAATGTCGATCGCCTTTTTAAGGGCTTCGATCGTGCGCTGTTTGGTGATCGGAAGTGACAGGAGATAGACGAGAAGGCCGTAGCAGCAGTCCCAGTCGTCATTGAACCCGCCGAGCAGCTTGAAATGGTCCACGTCGGAGGCTGTCAGAAGTCCCGTAAAAGAGCTCGTTTCGGGGCGGCTGTAAAAAGGCACCGGGCCGTGGGTTAGGTAGAGCTCGACCGTGTTCCGGATGGCTTCCAGATAGGAGCGGCGCGTGTCCACAAGGACATTATCGATATCGAAAATGACGCCGTCGAACCGGTGTTTTTCAGAAGGGGGAGTCTGAACGTGAGATTTAGGATGAACCCTGCGCAACATGGCTCCAGTGTAGCACTTCCGGAATCCCTATTAAAGGACGATTTTCATGTTGATGGCGGCTTGTGTGTTTCCCGAAAGGTGTGCTAATATACCGCTTCTTTTGGGCCGTTCTTTTAAGGGTTACGTGCCGGGGTAGCTCAGTTGGCTAGAGCGAGGGACTCATAAGCCCTAGGTCGCCAGTTCAATCCTGGCCCCCGGCAGTTTTTTTGTTCCGGCGCGGCTGTGTCGGATTCCCAAAATTTGTGATTCTTCCAAGGAGCTCATGGGTAAGAATTCGCAAGATCTCCTCTCCCGTTTTAAGGAACACCTCGAGCATAAAAAATTCTTCAAGCCCGGCGCGAGGATCCTTGTGGCCTGTTCCGGCGGCCCGGACTCCGTCGCGCTCTTTCATCTTATGGAAAAACTTTCCCGCGCGAACGGTTGGACGCTCGGGTTGCTCCATTTCAATCATCAGCTCCGGCCCCGGAATGCCAAGCGGGATGAGCAGTTCGTCCGGCGGTTGGCAAGAAAATGCCGGATCCCGTTTTTTGCGGGACGGGGGAATGTTGCGTTTGCCGCAAAAAAAGAGAAAATCTCCCTTGAGGAATGTGCTCGCCAGAGGCGCTATGATTTTTTTCTCCAAACCGCCCGCGCCCGGAAATTTCCGGTGATTGTTCTCGCGCATACTTTAGACGACCAGGCCGAAACCGTTCTGATGAGGGTTATTCAGGGAACGGGTCTCCGCGGCCTCGAGGGGATCCGGGAGTGTTTTAAGCGGGACGGCGTGACTCTGGCGCGTCCGTTGCTTGCTTTCTGCAAAAAAGAACTTCTCGAATTTCTTCATGCGGGGAAATTCCGGTTTTGTAAGGATGAAACGAACGACTCTCTCCGGTTCCTCCGCAACCGCATCCGGCTCAAGCTGATCCCGCAACTGCGCCGTGATTTTAACCCACGGGTGATGGAAGCCTTGTCGCGCATTCCTGCGATCGTAGCGGAAGAGAACGCGCTGCTTTCGGAGCTTGAAGAGGCCGCCTGGTCTAAAGTATTCAAAAAATGTACGAAAAAAAAGCTCTCATTGCAACGGGCCTCCTTCTTGAAATTCCCCGCGCCGCTCCAGTTCCGGATCCTCGAACGGGCTCTCAAGAGGCTCGACCCCAAGAGTGGGCTTTCCTTCGAAGCTTGGGAAAAACTCCGCAGAGGCCTCGGGCGGCCGGCGTATCGTCACTCGCTTCCCAAAGACATCGATTTTTCCATGACGCGTAAGAGCGTGACTCTCTACCGGAAATAATTTTTACAGGAATTTCAGGCAAGAGCCGATATCGTTTTTGAGTGTGATAATACCGAATTCTTGAGCTGCAACGGTCCGGACACAACGAACGGCGACGGTTATTCGAAGGCGTGTAGCCTAATATAGGGAGAGGACGATGACGGTTCTCAAGCGGAGCATTAAAGGTTTTACGTTGATCGAAGTATTGATCGTTGTGGTGATCATCGCTATTCTTGCGTCCCTGATCCTTCCCCGGATGACGTCACAAGTAGGGAAGGCGCAGGCGGCCGAAGCATTCCAGATGAGCGGTGCCATCAAACGGGCAGCGGAGAGGCAGTTCGATCTGACGGGAAGTTATGCGATCCCTAGCGGTGAGATCGCCTCGGATCCCATGGGGGTTTGGGGGGCAGCATATCTGCCGAATTGGTCGGAACTGGGGCTCCGAGGGTTAGAGAGTTCAAAATCTTGGTCTTATTTTTACTCGGGAAGTGCCACCGATTATGAAATATCGATTGCCAACGGAAAAGGCGATGCCATGTACTATGGCGGCCGGCAAGGATGGACCTGCTCTGGAATTTTCACGAACAGTGGCGATGGTGAGCCCGCGCTCGATCCTTGTACCTTGAAATAAATGATGGGGATTCTTCCAAGCCATGCACCATAAAGTAGGGAGACAATCATGATCGCTCTTAAGCGGAGTTCTAAAGGTTTCACGCTGATCGAAGTCTTGATCGTCGTGGTGATCATCGCGATTCTTGCGTCCCTGATCCTTCCCCGGATGACCGCGCAGACACAAAGAGCTCGAGTTGCCGAGGGGCTTCAAATGGTTGGTGCAATAAAAAGAGCCGCAGAACGCGGAGGGAGTGTGAGCGGTGCATATCCTGCGCCTAACGGCGGATATATTTACTCCAGTCCCTCTAGCTGGGGAGGAGACACCAGCGAAGGATGGGATGGGCTGGGTTTGCAAGCTCCGAAATCTTCGCATTGGAGTTACGAATACTGGGGCTGGGATTCAGGGTTTCAAATTTATGCTCAAGATGATGATCCTGTTTATTGCAATTGGTTGTTTTACTTTGTCGACGGTGATTCGATGCAATGGTCTTGTGATGGGCCGAACGTCACCGGCACTGATGATGTGAACCCTTGTAAAATCAAATAATCAAATAAGGAGCAACGATTATGAGCGAGCAAGAAAAGTTTCCTCTGGTGAAATTGATCGTTTTAATCATTCTTACCGGCGTGTTGGTTTTTCTGCTTTTGCCGCATTTTTCCGGAAAGTCCAAACGTAACGTTTCTCGGAGGATCGTTTCCACTCAGGGAGACGCTTCTTTGAAACGGCCGTTGCTTCCTCCGAATTTCGAGAACCTTCCTCCTAAAATCCAGGAAATGATCCGAAAAAGGATTCAGCGGACTCAGGCAGAGTAGTTTGCGGTAGAGAGCTGCTTCAAAGTTGTTTCCCCGGGTTTCTGGGGCAAAACCCCCTTCGGAGACCGGGTCTCCGAAGGGGGTAGCGCTTTTGCCGGCCAGCCACTATTCCTCCAGCCAGGCCGAGCAATGAGATTTGATATCTTCTATAGCCCATGCTAGACTACGCCTCCTTCGACTTCGACCAAACATAACAAGCAGGATGCCATGAGTCCAAACGGTAATTTTAAGAAGAACGCGCCTCCCAGGAATGGACGCAAAGTCCCCAAAAAGATCCCGAACCAGGAGCCGGACCGCCGGCGGTTGATCCTGCTTTTTCTTATCCCGCTCTCTATCTTTATTCTCCTCCAGCTGTTCGTGTTCCCGGGGTTCGAGCTAAAGGCGATGAGCTATTCAGAGTTCTACCGGATGCTTACGCGCAATACCGAGACCGGCGAGATCCTTTCCTGCGAGATGGTGGAGGATGTGATCCAGGGGAAAATGATCACGGGTTCGTACTTCCAGGTCCATGTTCCCCTCAACGATCCCGACCTGATCCCGCTGATCCGCAAGAACGTCGCGAATTTTTCGATCAATCCGCCGCAAACCTTTTGGCGTAACCTGTTTTCCGGGATCATCCCTACGCTTCTTCTGATCGCCTTCTTCTGGTTCTTTGTATACCGGGGCGTCCAGCAGGGCGGCAGCAAGGTCTTTTCGTTCGGGAAATCGCGCGCGAAGCTCAACGACAAGGAAAAGAGCCGTATCACGTTCAAGGACGTGGCCGGAGTGGAAGAGGCCAAAGAAGAGTTGCAGGAGATCATCGAATTTTTGAAGGAACCCGCGCGATTCACGAAACTAGGCGGGCGCATTCCCAAAGGAGTGCTTTTGATGGGGCCCCCGGGAACGGGGAAAACGCTTCTCGCGAAGGCCGTGGCCGGCGAGGCCGACGTGCCGTTTTTTTCGATCAGCGGTTCGGATTTCGTGGAAATGTTCGTGGGCGTCGGCGCGGCGCGTGTGCGTGATCTTTTTGAACAGGCCAAGCGGGCGGCCAAGGCCGGCGGCAAAGGCGCGATCATATTCATCGATGAGATTGATGCGGTCGGCCGCCAGCGTTTCGCAGGGATCGGCGGCGGGCATGACGAGCGCGAGCAGACGCTGAACGCGCTTCTCGTGGAAATGGACGGATTTGACACGCATGCGGGCGTGATCCTGATCGCCTCAACGAACCGACCGGATGTTCTCGATCCCGCGCTGCTTCGTCCGGGCCGTTTTGACCGCCAGGTGGTCGTGCCGCTTCCGGACCTTATCGGCCGTGAGGCGATCCTGAAGGTCCATGCCATCAAAGTGAAGCTGGATCCCGTGGTCGATTTTAAAACGATCGCGAAGCAGACGACTTATTTCTCAGGTGCGGATCTCGCGAACCTTGTCAACGAGGCGGCGCTTCTTGCGGCGCGGCTTAATAAAGAAACCGTCGGGATGACCGAACTTCAAGAATCCATCGAGCGGGTCATGGCCGGACCGCAGCGCAAGAGTAAAAAAGTTTCGGATAAGGAACGGAAGATCGTGGCGTATCACGAGTCCGGGCATGCGCTTGTGGCGCTTCTGACGCCCGGAGCCGATCCCGTTCACAAAGTGACGATCATCCCCCGGGGATTGGCCGGCGGCTATACCGTGAGTCTTCCGGAAGAGGACCGTACGCTGCACAGCCGGACCTTCTTTATGACCGAGATCCCCGTGCTGATGGGCGGGCGGGTTGCCGAGGAGCTCGTTTTTAACGATATTACGACCGGCGCGCATAACGATCTCCAGAAAGCGACGCAGATCGCCCGTGAGATGGTTTGCCGTTTCGGGATGAGCGATAAGATCGGCCCGATCGTTTTCGGCAAAGAAGGCGGCATGGTTTTCCTGGGCCGCGATCTTATGGATGAAAAAAATTATTCTGAGGGCACCGCGCGCCTGATCGACGGCGAGGTGAAGCGGATTCTCCAGGAAGGCTACGAACACTCGAAAAAGGTCCTGACGGAACACCGGGACAAACTCGAGGCGTTGGCCAAATTGTTGCTGGAAAAAGAAACATTGGATGCCGAAGAGATCAAAAATGTCACAGGCCTTGCCAATGCTCTTCCGCCGGTGAGTGGCGGTGAACCTGTGCAGGGCGGAAAGCCTATCGCGTGATCTGGCAGATCCGAAGGAACACCGTTTCGTTCGACCGCACCATCCTGATGGGGGTGCTGAATGTTACGCCGGATTCTTTTTCCGATGGTGGCAAAGACCTCGATCCGGAAGCGGCGTATGGCCGGGCGATGGAGATGATCGAGGAAGGCGCGGACGTCCTGGATCTGGGTGGCGAATCGACCCGGCCGGGCGCCCAACCCGTGACGGCAAAGGAAGAACTCGAGCGGTTGCTCCCGGTCGTTCAGCTTCTTCATAAAGAGCACCGCGTTCCGATCTCGATCGATACGACGAAGCCGGAAGTCGCGAAGAAATGTCTCGAGGCCGGTGCCGACATTATCAATGATGTGAGCGGGTTGAAGCGGTCCGGCATCGAGATGGCGAAGGTGGTCAAGAAGTTTGGCGCGGGGCTTGTACTGATGCATAGCCGCGGCACGCCGGAGACGATGCAAACGTTGTCGGATTACAAGAATGTCGCGTTGGATGTTGTGACCGAGCTGACGGAAAGCGTGCATATCGCGCTCAAAGGAGGCGTCGCGACGGAACAGATCGTCATCGATCCGGGCCTCGGTTTTGCGAAGACCCCGGACCAGAATTTTGAGATCCTCAGGAATTTGAAGGTTTTTCAGGAGATGGGATTTCCCGTCATGCTCGGGCCGTCACGAAAATCGTTTATCGGGCATGTGACCGGGCGCGAGGTCCACGAGAGGGAGTTTGGGACTGCGGCCTGTGTTGCGATGGCGGTGGAGAAGGGGATCCAGATCGTCCGGGTCCACGAAGTGAAGGCGATGCGGGATGTGATCCGCACGACGGAAGCGATCAAAAAGCTCAAGCCGGCGGTTTGAGCCTGAAATTTGGAGAGGTATTGAATTTTTAATCAGGGATTCGGAACCTTAATTAAGACGTAACGGGAGAATAACACATGTCCGGACATTCAAAGTGGGCGAGTATCAAACACAAAAAAGCGCTGGTTGACGCGAAACGCGGTCAGGCCTTCACCAAGGTTATCCGTGAGATCACCGTCGCCGCGAAAACGGGCGGCGGCGATCCTGCGACCAACCCGAGGCTCCGTACCGCCATCCAGACGGGCAAGGATGCCAACATGCCAGCGGACAATATCGAACGCGCCATTAAAAAAGGCACGGGCGAACTCGAAGGCGTGACGTACGAGGAAGTGACTTACGAAGGGTTCGGCCCGGAAGGCGCGGCGGTGCTTGTCGCGTGCCTGACGGACAATAAGAACCGCTCGGCGTCCGAGATCCGCAGCGTTTTCAATAAGAACGGCGGGAACATGGGCGGCGCGGGCACGGTGGCCTGGATGTTTGAAAAGAAAGGTTTTGTCGTGATCGCCAAGACTTCCACGACCGAGGACCAGCTGATGGAAATTGCGCTTGGGGCCGGGGCCGAGGACATGACTTCGACCGACACGATGTTCGAGGTGACGACCGCGCCGCAGGACCTCTGGGCGGTCCGCGAAGCGATTGAAAAGGCCAAGATCAAGATCGAAAGCGCGACGCTTACAATGATCCCGAAAAATCTTCTGGCGGTGTCGGCGAATACGGGTCGCACGATGATCAAGCTGATCGAGGCGCTTGAGGAGCACGACGACGTTCAAAATGTTTATTCGAACGCGGACATTCCGGAAGAAGTGATGAAAGAGCTGTCCGCCTAATGTCTTCCCGCCCTTTCACGAACCGGGTTCGTGAAGCGGTATTGATGCCCGGGGGAATATGAGAGTCCTCGGGATTGACCCCGGCACGCACCGGACAGGGTTCGGGATCCTCGAAACTTCGGGTCGCGACTACAAATTGGTGATCTGCGGCACGATCCGTGCCGCCTCCAAGGATCCCATTGCCAAGCGTCTTCTCCATGTTTTTGAATCCCTCCAGAAAAATATCCAGAGCTATAAGCCGGACGTGCTCGCTCTCGAGACGCTTTTTTTTGCCAAGGATATCCGTGCGGTCGAGCGGATCGGGGAGGCGCGCGCTTGCGCCATGCTCGCAGCTTCTAAAGAAGGGATCGAGGTGGTAGAATACGCTCCGACGGCGGTCAAGCAGTCTGTCACGGGCAACGGTCGCGCGTCGAAGGAGCAGGTGCAATTCATGGTGAAGCGGCTTCTCAACCTGAAAGAAGCTCCGGCGCTGGATGCCTCCGACGCCCTCGCCATCGCGATGTGTCATTTGCATAACGCCAAGCGGAACATTTTGAAATGACCCGAAGACAGGCTGCCGGTTTTGCGGTGGTGCTTGGGTTGGTTCTTTTGGGAGTGGGCGCTTTTTGGGCCGGGAATTTTTATCTGAAGGCCATGGCCGGAGCGAATCAAGCCGTGGATTGTTTTCTGAAGAGGGATGCGGCCGAGCTCTATGCTATGAACCATCCCTCAACGAAAGAGAAGATCACGCCGGAGGAGCTCGAAAAGTTCATCGCGCAGGCTTATCCGGACCTTGGGAAGGCGGAGAGCTTCGAAACGTTCCTCATCAGCAAATTCTTTTCCGGCGGTTATTTTTGCCTGACGTTCGAATTTAAGATAAAATTCGAAAAGAGCCTGGCAGCGGCGCGTGTCAGTATGGCGTCCTCCGGAGGGAAAATGTATGTTTTGGCTTTTTCGTTCTTTCCTCATATAGAATAAAAGTTCAAAAAAACGGGACCGGGTATGTATCACTACTTGAACGGAAAAATCGCGGAAAAGACGCCGGTGGCGGTGATCCTGGACGTGAACGGGATCGGCTACGAGGTGCGCGTATCGCTTTCGACGTTTTCGAGCCTTCCGGGTCTCGGGCAGCCGGCCAAGCTTTTTACGCATTTCGTCGTTCGGGAGGATGCGCAGCTTCTTTACGGATTCGCAACCGAGGAAGAACGCGAGGTTTTCCGGTTGCTTATTTCGATCTCCGGGATCGGTCCGAAGCTTGCGATCACGCTGCTTTCCGGTGTGACCCTTCCGGAACTTAAGCGGGCGATCCAGGAGCATAATATCCCCGTGCTGACCGCCATTTCTGGGATCGGACAGAAGACGGCAGAGCGCGTCGTGATCGAGCTCAAGGACAAGATCGGCAAGGCCGATATCCCGGCCGGCAAAGAGATCGCGCATGAGCAGAGCGTTTCCGACCAAATGGTTGAGGATTCGGTTTTGGCGCTCGTGGCGCTGGGTTATACAAAACAGAAGGCCAAAGCGGCCGTGCAGAAGTCGCTGAAATCGTTGCTGGGCAAGAAGCCGTCGGTGGAAGAGATCATCCGCGCGGCGTTGAAGCACGTATAATTCGGGCCACGTACCACGACCCACGCACCACGTGGCCCTTGGCCCGTGGACCGCTAATTATGACAGACGACAGGTTTCAAGATGATACCGAGTTGATTTGCGTTAAAGTGTTCCTGAGCGAGCAAGAAGCGGAGATTGCCAAGGGACTTTTGGAAAGCGGCGGGATTAGAGCGATATTGACCCCGGCTGCCGATCCTTCGCAGGAAGGGTTTACTTTTACAAAAGGCAATCAAATATGGGTTCGCAAAGAAGACGCTGAAGCGGCAAGGGAGCTTCTCGGCGATAAAAGTAGGGGAGTCTGATGGCGGAAGAACGGTTCTTGGACCAGGAATATAAGCCGGAAGAAATCGAGATCGAGGTCACGCTCCGGCCGAACACGCTCGATGAGTTTATCGGCCAGACGCAGGTGAAGGAGAACCTCAAGGTTTTCATCGAGGCCGCGCTCGGACGGAAGGAGTCGCTCGACCATATTCTTCTCTTTGGGCCTCCGGGCCTCGGCAAGACCACGCTCGCTAATATCATTGCCAACCGCATGGGCGCCAAGATCCATCAGGTGTCCGGTCCCGTGCTTGAGCGCGCCGGTGATCTTGCGGGGATCCTTACGAACCTCGAAAAGGGCGATATGCTGTTCATTGACGAGATCCACCGTATCCCGCATGTCGTCGAAGAATACCTGTATTCCGCGATGGAAGATTTCTCGATCGAGATCATGATCGACAAGGGGCCGCATGCCCGTTCGGTGAAGATGCAAATCCCTCGTTTTACGCTGATCGGCGCCACCACGCGCAGCGGGCTTCTGACCGCTCCTCTTCGCTCCCGTTTCGGTATCGTCGAAAGGCTTAATTATTACGAGGCTGAAGACCTTGCCACGATCGTGAAGCGCTCCGCGAAGATCCTGAATATCGGGATCGACGAAAAAGGCGCGTTTGAGATCGCGGGCCGTGCCCGTGGTACGCCGCGTATCGCGAACCGCCTGCTCCGTCGCGTCCGGGACTATGCCCAGGTCAAGGCGGATGGCAGGATCACGGCCGATGTCGCGGACCAAGGTCTCAAGATGCTCGGTGTGGATCTGGAAGGTCTTGATCCGATGGATAAACGCATTCTGAAATATATTCTGAAGGAATGCAAAGGCGGGCCGGTCGGTGTTAACAGTCTTGCGGTGGGCGTAGGGGAAGACGCTGAGACGCTCGAGGAAATTTATGAACCTTATCTTATCCAGAGGGGTTTTATGAAACGGACCTCCGCTGGCCGCATCATCACCGAGCTCACTTACCAGCACTTCGGCGTCAAACCTCCCGAAAATCTCAAGCAGCTTTTCTAAACGGCTTTATCCGACAAGAGAAGGGCAGGTATTAAGTGTTTGCCTGTCCCTTGCCCGGAATGATTTCCATAAAAAACCAATCCCGCCGTGCGCGTTACGGCGGGGCGGGTATGGGATGCGATCGCGGAACGGATCGTTGTTTTTTTAGATCGGTCTTTCCTGGTTGGTGGCCCTCCTTTTGAGATCTGTATTTTTGCTGTCGTTGTTTAATCGGCTCGTATACATCAGATAATCGCATTCGGTGCAGTATAATGAATTTTCGCTGCAACCCGGGACTTTGCAGAGGATCATGCCGTCGCACAAGGAGCAGGAATGGTAGTGGCGCGTGAAGGTGACTGCGCGGATGATCAGCCAGGAAAAGTATGAGCTGATCGTCGAGGACAACGCTTCCGGCATGCCGGAAGATGTCCGGGCCCGTCTTTTTGAGATGTTCTTCACGACGAAGGGAAAGGAAGGCGCCGGGTTGGGCCTTCTTGTGGTGGCCCGCGCGGTAAAAATGCATCAGGGCGACATCAAGGTTGAGAGCAAACTGGGGGAAGGAACGAAATTCACCCTTACGCTTCCTCGGGCTTTTCCAAAGTAATTCTGACAATCCTCGATTTTAGAACTTCAGTGGCGGATCTCCGGGATTTGGGATCTTGGACTTCTCAGGGGATGACGAGGGTGAGCGTGGTGACGTCGTCGTGTGGCTCGGCGCCGGCCGCGAACTGGCGGACGTCTTCAAAAATTCTTTCCGAATATTCCCGCGCCGAAGCGGCGGGTGCTTTCACGCAGGCTTTCAGTCTTTCCACGCCGTACTCCTTGCCGTTCTTGCTTCGCGCTTCGCTGACGCCGTCCGTGTAAAGGAAAAGGGCGGCACCTTTTCCGACTTGCACCGAGTTCAGATAAAAAGACGTTTCCGGGACCATGCCGAGGGGAACGCTTTGGGCGCCTTTGAGGAATTCGGTCTGCGAAGTTTGCGCGTTCCGCAGCAGGATCGGTGGATGGCCGGCCGAGGCGTATTGGATGGTACGCGTATTTTTGTCGACGAAAAGGCAGACGAGTGTGAGGAACATCCCGAACATGCTTCCCTCCGCAAGCTTGCGGTTCAACCGGGTCAGAAGTTCTCCGGGATCTTTCGCAAGGGGCGCAAGGAACCGGTACTCGGACATGGCGCGAACCATATAGAGTGCTGCCGGAACGCCTTTGCCGGAAACGTCCCCCAGGATGATGCTGACGCGATCGTTGTCGAGAACGCTTACGTCGTACAGATCGCCGCCGACATCGAGCGCGGGGAGGCTTTGCGCAAAGACATCAACTCCGTAGGAGCGGTTTTTCAGGTCCGGAAGGAAATTCTGCTGGATCTCGTGAGCGATCTTCAGGGCTTGTTTGGCTTTTTCCTGTTTCACGATCTCTGTGTGGAGTTTCGCGTTTTCGATTGCGATTGCCGCCTGGTGGGCGAACGTCGCGAAAAGATCCAGATCACTTGTGCAGAACCCTTTTTTCTTCAGAGGATTGATGGCTTGGAGGACTCCCGTGACGCGGCCGCGGACCTTGAGAGGGACACAGAGAATCGCTTCGGTTCGGAATCCGGTGGAGTTGTCAAAACGTTTGGCGAAGCGCGGGTCGTTCTGCGGGTCGTTGATCACAAGAGGTTCACCGGTTTTCGCGACCGTTCCCGCGATGCCCTCTCCGACCTGGATCCGGAATTTTTCCTCAAGCTCGGCGCCCTTGTCCCCTAGCGCGACGCGGAAGACCAGCTCATCGGCCGCTTCATCGATCAGCATGAGCGAAGCGACCTTGGCGTTCATGACTTCGGCGGACGTTTCCATAATGATCTTGAGGAGGGCGTTCAGATCGAGCGTGGAGTTCAGGATGCTATTGAGCGCGAGGACTTTCTGGAGGTTAAGGATCTTGTCGGCCGGGCAATCCTTTTCCCGGGAGGGCATTTCTTCGTTTGGGGTCATGGGAGCAGCAGGAGGAAAATGTCGCTCAGAGCGACGGTGTACATGGCGCTTAAAAGGAAATCCCGCAGATTTCGCAGGTTGGGAAAGGGAAGACGTAGGACCCCGATCAGCAGGGAAACGAAAACCCAGTGGGGTTTCGCGGCGAAGATCACGGCTGATGCAATGACACCCCGTTCAAGAATGGCGTAAGCAATCTCCGGTGAAGTGATCCAGCAAAGAGGGCGGCTGTTTTCAACGTAGCTTTTGTAAAAAGCGTGGAACGTGTAGTTGCCGGCGAACGTCAGAAGGATGGAAAAAATAAAGAACAACGTCAGAGGGTAGTCGAGATAGACCCTGTTCAGGATGCCTGCTACGGGAAATCCGCGGATTTCGTTGCTGATGGGGAAGAGAAGGATAGTGCTGATGACGATCAGGTGAACGAACTGATCGCCGATAAAATAAAGGAAAGTGTTTTTCGGGATCTTTTTCGTGAGAGTGTACTTCACAAAATCCTGGAGGAGGTGCAGCAGGACGAGGCCTCCCAGGAAGCATCCCATGAAAAGCTGGTCAAGGTACGGGTAGACCATCACGATCGAAACGATGCCGTGGATCACAACGTGGAGGATATGTCCCCAGAGGCTCCGGACTTTTAGCTGGTAGAGTTCTTCGAACTGGAGGATGAAGTCTGCGATCAGATGCGCCAGAACAAGCTTGAGAAAAAGGAACATTGGTTGAGTCACCCCTTATTTTGATAGGTATTATATCGGTAAAAGGGTGATAAAATATAACGGTTTATAGAAAGAAACTGCCGTCACCGGAGGGGTTATGGAGAAAAAAATCACGGAGAATCAAAAAACCATTCTCCTCATTGATGATGATGTCGACTTTTCTGAAATGGCCAAGATGTTTCTGGATAAATCAGGGCTGTATCGGGTCGGGATCTGTAATGATAGCACGCGGGCGATGGAATTTGTCCGGGGATGGCGCCCGGACCTTGTTCTTCTTGATGTCATGATGCCTCATACCGACGGCGGGGAGGTTGCCGCCCTCTTGCGTGCGGATTCCGAGCTTTCCTCGACTCCCGTCATCTTTATGACTTCCTTAATGACGCCGGGAGAGGCCGCCCGGAGTTCCAAGGGTGCGAAAAACCCGTTCATTCCGAAACCCATTAGCGGGGAAGATCTCGTCCTTCGCGTCCGGAGGTTCTTCGAGCTTGGAAATTGATCTCAGAAGGCCCGAAGTCCAGTTTGCGATCGATACGGTCCAGTTCGGAAGTGAATTGGCCCGCCGCGTGCGGGCTGAATCTTCCGTCAAAACCATTATCAAACAGGACGATTCTCCGGTCACGCTCGCCGACATGGGGATCCAAGCCGTAGCCGGGGCGCTATTGGAGCACTATTTCCCGAAAAGTATCATGGTTGCGGAAGAAAGTTCCACCTACCTCCGGAGCCGGAAAGGCGAAGAGGATCTCGACAAGATCGCGAGCTATGTGCATGCTTTTTTCCCGAGGGCGAATCCGTCGCGGGTTTGCGAATGGATCGATCGCGGGCAGGGGCCGGCGGGAGATTCATTCTGGACGCTTGATCCGATCGACGGTACGAAAGGATTTCTGAGGGGAGGGCAATACGCGATCGCTCTGGCGCTTATCCGCGACGGCAAAGTGGAATTGGCAGCGCTTGCTTGCCCGGAGCTGGAAACCCCGAAGACTTTGGGCGGGACCACCGGACTGATGGTTCTGGCCGCGCGGGGGCAAGGCTGCTGGGGAGCTTCGATCGATGACGAACGACGCTGGGTCCCGGTCAGGGTTTCCGGCTGTGAAGACATTGCCCGGGCGCGCATTCTCGATTCATTCGAGTTGCGTCACCAGAATATTGAAAAGAGCCGGAAACTTCGCGAAGCGCTCGGGATCGTTCCGGAGCCGGTTCCGTTGGACAGCCAAGCCAAGCATGTGGTGCTTGCTTCCGGCGGCGCGGAGATATTCTTTAGAACATTGCCGCAACGTAATCCGGAGTTCCGGGAAAAAATATGGGATGTCGCGCCCGGAGCTTTTGCGATCGAGGAAGCGGGGGGGCGAGTGACGGACCTCCTCGGGGATCCGATCGATTACGGTGCGGGGAAGATCCTGACGCGGAGTCCGGGTTTTTTGGCGACGAACGGGCGTTTTCATGATGTCGTGCTTGGCGTACTGCAGAAGAGGGTTTCATGAAAGATTTCAAATCTCAAAAAAGATGGATGGATCGTGCGATCCGATCGGCATCCCGGGGGATCAAGCGTTTCGACGGGGGGCCGTTTGGTGCTTGTCTCGTGCGGAAGGGGAAAGTGATCGCCGTTGCGCACAATACCGTGCTGAAAACTAAAGACGCGACGTGCCACGCCGAGATTAACGCGATCCGTAGGGCATCGCGGAAGCTGGGGACGTTCGATCTTTCCGGCTGCGTGATCTATTCGACGACCGAGCCTTGTCCGATGTGTTTTTCCGCGATCCATTGGGCGCGGATCTCCCGGGTTGTTTTCGGGACCGCTATCCCCGATGTTCAGCGGCGCGGGTTCAACGAGCTTTCGATCCCGAGCGCCACGATGAAACGTTGCGGTAAAAGCCGGGTCGATATCCGTCCCGGGTTCATGAAGAAAGAATGCCTCGATCTTCTCAACGCCTGGGATCGTCAGAAAAATAAACAAACTTACTAGAGATCTTTTATGGATCGTTTTTCAAGAAGCAACGCCCGGTTGCCGGCGAGGCGGGCACAACGCGCAACGCGAAACGAAGGGTCCTCTCGTTTTGCGTTGACCGTTGAGCGTTGTGCGAGAAAATGAAGATCATCCTTGCCGGAGCCACGGGTTTTATCGGGACGCCGCTGCGTGATACGTTGCTCGCCGAAGGTCATTCTCTCGTTGTTCTTTCCTTGCGCGGAGCGGGATCTGTGCGCGAACGAGAACAGCTTGTGTTCTGGGACGGGAAGACCGTGGGAAGTTGGGCTGATGTTTTCGACGGGGCCGATGCCGTGATCGATCTTGCGGGCGAAAGTATCGCCGCGCGACTCTGGACGCCGCAACAAAAAGAAAAGATCCTTTCAAGCCGGATCGATGCCACGCGCGCGATCGTCCGCGCGATCGAAATGGCCCGCCGGAGGCCCTCGCTTCTGATCAATGCTTCTGCGGTCGGATATTACGGAAATGTTCCGGAGGGCGCCGCGACGGAAGAGCGCGGCCGCGGAGTTGGGTTTCTCGCGGATGTGTGCGAAGCATGGGAGCGGGAAGCTCTGAGAGCGGGTTCGTTGGGCGTTCGCGTTGTCCTGGCCCGGTTTGCGCCGGTCCTCGAAAAAAGCGGAGGCATGCTTCCCAAAATGCTTGCGCCGTTCCGGTTCTTTTTGGGCGGGCCGTTGGGTTCGGGACGGCAGGGGGTGCCGTGGGTCCACCGGGAAGATGTGATCCGCGCGTTGCTTTTTTTAATGGAGCGTTCCGACCTTTCGGGGCCCGTGAACATTGCCGCTCCGGGGGGCGTCCCCATGAAAGAATTCTGCTCGGTGCTCGGAAAAGTTCTCGGCCGGCCTTCGTGGTTGCCCGTTCCCGGCTTCGTGCTCCGGTTTGTGATGGGAGAAATGGCGGCCATGGTCCTTGAGGGGCAGAAAGTTGTTCCTCAAAAACTCCTCCGGGCGGGGTATGCGTTCCGGTATCCGGATTTGCCGGAGGCGCTTGCGACAATTTTGAAATGAGAAATTTTCGGAGTAAGAAAAATCTCAGTTCCGGACGCGTTTTGTTTAAAAAGCTCTCGGATGCTGGCAATTCGCGGGGGCTTCGTGTATACTTCGGCATTCCCTTTTTTATCCACTTGTAAAGGACCTCCGGTTCATGGAATTCAGGATCAATCTTTTTAAAAAACAGCGCGCCGAGTTCAAGGAAAATATTTACTCGGTCTATCAGCCCATCGTCGACATTGCGACCTGGGATGTGATCGCTTATGAGGCGCTGGCTCGGAGCGAAAAAGAAACTCCGGTTGAGATGTTCCGCAACGCCTACGCCAAAGGGACGGTCATTCCTTTTGACATTCACTGTCTTGACGCCGCGATCAAGGTCCTGCCGAAGCTCGCGAAGGGGCAATGTCTGTTCCTGAATATCGAACCGTTGACGCTGGAAAAGGCTTTTTCGAGAGGTCAGGCGGGGGAAGAGTTCCTCCGGAACATGAGGGTCCATTCGGACAAGATGGTTTTTGAGCTGACGGAAGGCGTCAAGAAATCAGATTTTGAATTTATCGAAAAGGGTGTCGAATTCATTCGTTCTCTCGGCTACCGTTTTGCGCTCGACGATATCGCAGAGATCGGTTCCAAGATCACGCAGTTAGCTTCTTTGAAGCCGGAGTTCTTCAAGATCGACCTTCAGCTCATTCACGGGATCGCTAACAATCCGCTTAATCAGCAGATCGTCCGTGAGATGGTCCACCTCGGTCGGATGAATGGTTCCGAAATGGTGGCGGAAGGGGTTGAGAACAAAGAGGATCTTGATCTTCTCCGCAATATGGGGATCCGCTATGGACAGGGATTCTACCTCGCAAGACCTTCCAGGGAACTGATCTTCTCTCTGGAAACTCCTCATTCCTAATTCCGGACAGCGTTGACCGGGGCCGGAGCCTGCAAGTCCGTGAGAACTTTAGAGAAGGGGATCTAATTCGCTCCCATCCGGCCTGCGAAATTCCGGGCGTTCTTATCGATCCACATTTCGGCGGCCTCCTGTTCGGAGATCGAGCGGCCGCGGAGGAGTGACATCTTTTCGCAGTACTGACGGATCTGGATGATCTCTTCGGCGAGTTTTGCGCGGAAAGCGCTCGCGGCGTCCTCAAAACAGACCCCCGTTTTGAAAAGCCCGGTGCCCGTGTCTTTTCTGCAGTAGGCCACATGCGCGCTCATCTTGAAAAGCTGTTTCTCCACCGGGATCGAAAGTTGAAGGTGCATTCCTTCCGGGAGATTTTCCGGCCAGAAAAAAGAAAGACCGCCTTGGGACAGGTCCTCGGTCTTCAGGGCGGCGGAACTTTCATCGGCGACTTTCGTCAGCTGGATCGGTACCTTGATGGGGTGCCTGAAAAATTCGCGCTTTTCATTTTCCACGGCAAAAGTATAACGCATAATTTCATTTTTGCCATAGCGCCAGGCTTTTTTTGTATAATGCATTTTTAGATGTGTAATTCTTAAAAAATAGATGAAATCAAAAGAAATCAAGAACTAGCAATTTATGACACTCACCAGCGCTCAAGAAAAAGCGGTTCAGTCCCTTGGGAAGAACCTTCTCGTTTCAGCCGGAGCCGGAACCGGGAAAACGCGTGTTTTGGTTGAGCGGATCCTGCATCTACTGAAAACAGAAAAGGCCCGGATCACCGAACTTCTGGTCCTTACGTTCACCGAAAAAGCCGCGAATGAGATCAAAGGACGCCTTTCGGTCGAACTCCGGAAGGCCGGGATGGAGCGGCCGCGCCGCGACCTTGAACGGGCCGCTATTTCTACGTTCCACGGTTTCGCATCGCGGCTCCTGAAAGAGCATCCGGTCGAGGCAGGTGTCGATCCGGAATTCCGGGTGCTCGAGTCCGAACAGTCGGAACTTCTCAAGGAAGAGGCGCTCCAGGCGACGATCGAAAAAGTTTACGAAACAAAAAATGATGCGTTCGAACTTCTTGCGGCTTACGGCGAAGACTCCGCCCGGGCCGGTATTTTAAAGGTCTTCACTGCCGCGCGCCACGAAGGCAAGCTCCTGCGGGAATTTTTCGAAGAAAATGACACCCAGCGCGAGGCGGTGTCCGCCCGGAGGGAAAAAGAACTTGCGGGCGAAGCTCCGGCGCTTATTGAAAAACTTCCGGAGATCGACGCCGGCGCATGGGAGCGGTTTTTCAGGAACAAAACATGGGATTGGGAGACGCTTTCGGATTTTTGGGAGTGGAGCTCGCTTTATAAGGGGAAGCGCAAGGAAGGCTGGAAAGAATGGCGCGGACTTCTCGAGGATCTTGCCGCACTTCGGATCGGGCCGCTGGCCGTTCCCTGGCAGAAGAAACTCGAGACCCTGGCGCTTCTTTTTGAAGAGGCTTACGACGCGAAGAAAAAAGAAAAAGGACTGCTGGATTTCGACGACCTTCAGAGGATGGCCGTGGGGCTTTTTGCCGGGACCGGGTCCGTTCTGGCGAAGCTGCGCGAGCGTTATCAAAAGCAGTTCAAATATATCCTGATCGACGAGTTCCAGGACACGAATTTTCTCCAAATGCGTTTTGCCGAACTCCTGTCGTCCGGCGACAACCTGTTTATGGTCGGCGACTACAAACAATCCATTTACGGTTTCCGGGGCGCTGAACCGCGCCTTTTCCTGGAAAAGGAAGCGTTTTACGCGGACGGGGAAGCGGGCGAACGTATTTTCCTGGCGGAAAGTTTCCGCAGTGAGCCGCTTGTGGTGGATTTCGTGAACGGTTTTTTCGCGGCGTTGTGGGATGAAGACGGGTTTTCGTTCGAGCCTCTTGCCGCGAAGAAGAAACAGGAGAGCGAAGCGCCGGCCGTCGAGCTGCTTGTCACCGAGGTCGAAGGGGACGAGGAAAAAGAGCACGCGCGGATGCGGGAGGCGCGGGCGATCGCCCTGCGGATCGGGGAGCTCCATGAAAAGGGCGTTCCGTACGGCGAGATGGCGATACTTTTTCAGGCCATGACGGTGAGCGGGATTTATGAGGACGCATTGAAAACGGCCGGCGTTCCTTATTTTATCGTGGCGGGTCGCGGGTTTTATGAACAGCCCGAGATCCAGGACATGATGAGTTTTCTGACGCATCTTGAAAAGCCGCTTTCCGATATTCCCCTGGCGGCGGTGCTCCGGTCGCCGTTCTTCCATGTTACGGATGACACGCTTTTCTGGCTGTCGCGGGACGCGAAAAAAAATAATAACGACGCGGCGCCGCTCTATGAGGCCGTGAAACGCGCGGACGGGATCTCGGAGATCGCGGAAGAACAGAAACGGCAACTGCGGGCATTTACGGCCGTGGCCGCCGAGCTCCGGGGCCTCAAAGACCGTGTTTCCCTCGCGGAGCTGATCGACCGGATCCTTGAACGCACGGGATATGAGCTTTCGGCGCTGGCCGGACCGTCGGGGGTTCGCCGTTTTGCCAATCTCAAAAAGCTTATTGCGATCGTTCGCGAATATGAAACCTATGAACGCGTTCCTCTCGCGGTTTTTTTGAACATCCTCGAACGGTTGCGGGCCCGGGACGTTCGCGAGTCCGAGGCGCAGATCGCCCTTGAGGACGGCGCGCAAGCGGTGCGGATGATGAGCGTTCACGCGGCGAAGGGGCTTGAGTTCGGGGCGGTGTTCGTCGCGGACATGGGGCATCAGGGCCGGCATGGAGAAGCGAAGACCGTGATCGCGCACGCCGCCGAGGGTTTCAGCATGCGCTTCCGCAACGAAAAAGATCTTGAACCCGAAGAACCTTATTTTTACAAAGCGATCGATCGGGCCGTCAAAAAACGGGAAAACGAAGAATGGAAACGGCTTTTTTACGTCGCCGTGACCCGCGCGAAGTCGCGCCTTTTCCTGAGCGGGGTCTACGCGAAAAAGAAAAAGGAAAAAGAACTTTTTTCCGAGATGACGAGCTGGATGGACTGGGCGATGGCCCTTGCCGAAGGCCTCGGCGTCCGGATCACCTGTGATGCGGATAAGGATTCCGGGATCCCGGTGCGCAGGCCGGCGGTTGAAAAAGAAAAGATCGCGCGCATTGTCGAAAAGTTCGAAGCGCAGGCCGTGCGGGGTGCGGGGACTTTCCCCGGGCTCCGGGATAAAAGCGAACGGGCGCAGCCGCGGACGATCGACCTTCCGGTGTCCGCGTTCGTGCTTTTCCGGAAAGATCCCGGCGAGTTTTGGCGGCGGTATCAGATCGGATGGACGGTCTTTGTTCCGGAGGATCAGGAAAAGGTGACAGGGATCGGGCCGGCTGTCGAGAACGAATGGGCGGGGAAAGATCCCGACTGGAAGGGCGAGGAGGTTCGCGCGGCCGATTTCGGGACGGCGATGCATACGTTCTTTGAACACCTCGATCTCAAACAACCGGAGCTTTGCCTGGAATCCGGATCCCTGGAAAGACTCTTCGGCCATTTTGGAAAAGAATCCGTTGCCGGGGCGCGCGAGCTCGTCAAAGGTTTTATCCAGAGTCCGGTGTTCAAACAATTGCAGAAAGCCAGACGGATCGAACGCGAGACCGATTTTGTCCTGAACGGCCGTCACGGTCTTATCTACGGAAAGCTCGACGTACTTTTCGAGGACGAACAGGGAGAATGGCACATCCTCGATTACAAGACCGCGACCGGTGACGAGGCGGCCGCGAAAAAAAGCAGCTACGATCTCCAGCTCGAGATCTACGCGCTTGCGGCGCAGAAGATCCTGAAATTGCCTGTCCGCTCGGGGATCCTTTATTATCTGAAGAATCAGAAAGCGGTCACCCTTCCGTTCCCTGCGGAAAAGACCGAAGCATTTTTTGACGGACTCGAAAAGAAGATCTGCGATCTCCAGCACAAGATCCTCGATTATTCGAATGAGCGCATGGCGACCGCGCCCGTTCCCGCGGAAGGGTGACAGGTGAGGCCTTTGCGGACCGAAGCAGATCTTTACGTCGAGACAGGCTACAGGATCCTTTATGAGGACGGTTTCTTTCTTGCGGTCGAGAAACCGGCGCCGCTTCCGGTCCATCCGGTCGGGAGATTCAAGGAGAAAAATCTTCTCAGCCTTCTAAAAAAAGATCTTCGCCCGGGGCCGGAAGGTTTTCAGATCGTGAACCGGCTTGATTCCGAAACGAGCGGGCTCGTGCTGGTCTCCCGGTCGAGCTTGATGGCGGGCAAGCTCGGCATTCTTTTTGAGCGGCGCGAAGTCCTGAAGGAATATCATGCGATCGTGATCGGAACGCCGGAACAGAAGCAAGGAACGATCACGACGCCGCTTGGGACCGATGTTGCGAGCGGGCACAACATCCGGACGCCGGATGCCGCGGGGGAAACGGCGCGGACGGACTATCAGGTCCTGGAAAGCGCCGGCGATTATTCGCTTCTTAAGATCGTTCCTTACACCGGGCGCACGCACCAGATCCGCGCCCACCTGGCTTTTTTGGGGCATCCCATTGCGGGTGATAAGATCTACATCGACCCGCGGATCTTTGAGCGGTATATTCAGGAAGGCTGGCGGGAAGAAATGCGGCCGGTGGTTCGGGCGGAGCGGCTTTTGCTACATGCATCGCGACTCGAATTCCGGCATCCCGTGACTGGCGAGGCCGTGAAGCTTACCTCGGCCATTCCGCCTTGTTTTGATCTGTTATTGAACCAGACGAGAGAGACGAATGCAGACTAAGGATGGGATGCCTGCGCAACATCCGAAAGATCCGTTGCACGGTGTCACGCTCGAGACGATCCTCACCCGGCTCGTGGAGGCCTACGGCTGGAAAAAAATGGGGGAGCAGATCCGGATCCGGTGCTTTCATTTTGATCCGAGCGTCAAGTCGAGCCTGACCTTCCTTCGGAAGACGCCGTGGGCCCGGGCCAAGGTCGAGGATCTTTACAAGAAGTTCTGCCATCAGTGTTTGAAGGCGGAGCGCAAAAAAGCCGCCCGCGAGCAAGACGAAGGTTTTCGAGAAATATTATGATCCTTGCATTTCATAAACCTTACGGGATCCTATCGCAGTTCACCCAACAGGAGCCGGAGCACCGGACGCTTGCGGAATTCGGATTTCCGGAACAGGTTTATCCGATCGGGCGACTCGATTGGGACAGTGAGGGGCTGCTACTTTTGAGCGATGAGAAGGAATGGAACGATCTTTTGCTTCATCCGCGGCATGGCCATGAGCGGACGTATCACGCTCAGGTGGAGGGTTTGGCGACCGAAGAGGCGATGGCGCAGCTGCGAAAGGGAGTGATGATCCAGGGGCGCAAGACCGAGCCGTGTCAGGCACGGTTGATCGCGGATCCGGGTTATCCGCCGAGGGATCCGCCGATCCGATTCCGTCTTTCCGTTCCGACCAGCTGGGTCGAGCTGAAACTTATAGAAGGCAAGAATCGGCAGGTGCGGCGCATGACGGCGGCGGTGGGATTTCCCACGCTCCGGCTCGTTCGTACCGCTATCGGAGCCTTCGAGTTGGGGAGTCTCGCGGAGGGGAAGTGGCGCGAGTTGGATCCTCGTCAGAGACAGCTTTTGAAGATCAAAGAGAAAGGCAGGCAGTATTCATGAGAACTTTTGAGGTCCGGTCGGGCGGGAAGCTTCTGGAATATCTTTTTAAGGAACTTTCCGACACGTCGAAGACGCGCGTGCGGCAACTCCTGAAATTCCGGACGGTCTTAGTGAACGGCGCGATTGTCACGCAGTTCGATCACCCACTTGTGCCGGGAGACCAGGTCGGGATCCTTTCGCTTAAAGAGGCGCGGCCCGAAGCACGTCCGAAGTTCGGCATCACGATTGTGTATGAGGATGACGCGATCCTCGTGATCGAAAAACCCTCCGGGCTCTTGACCGTTTCGACCGAGAGCGTTGGGACGCAGACTGCTTTTTATGCCGCGAACGAACATGTGTGCAAAACGGATGCCGCGAATTCCGGGCGACCGTGCCGGCCGGGCGAAAAACTGGTCCGGAGAAAAAAGATCTTTATCGTTCACCGGCTCGACCGGGAAGCGTCGGGGCTTCTCATCTTTGCAAAGGACCTCGAGATCAAGACGCGGCTTCAGTCCGGGTGGACCGAGGTCCGGAAAAAATATTATGCAGTCGTGGAAGGGATCCCCCAGAAACCGGCGGGGACGCTCACGAGTTTTCTGCGCGAGAACAAATTTTTGAAAGTTTACAGCACGAAAAAGGAAGAAGCTGGCGCCAAACGTTCGACCACGCACTACAGGGTCCTCCGTTCAAGTGCGCACTATTCGCTTCTGGAAGTGGAGCTTGAGACCGGGCGCAAACACCAGATCCGCGTCCATCTTTCCGACATGGGCCATCCGATCGCGGGAGACGACCGTTACGGCGCGAAGACGAATCCGGCCGGACGCCTCGCGCTTCACGCATTTCATCTTGCCCTGATGCATCCCGTGACCGGTGAACCCGTGGTTTTCACCAGCGCCATGCCCGACGTTTTCGGACGCATTTTAACGGAAGACAAGATCCCCGCGACTGGAACTCCATCAAAAATCATATGAAAAAACTTATTTTGTACGATCTAGACGGGACACTCGTCGATACGCGCCGCGATATCATCAACAGCGTGCGGTATGCGCTCAAAGCATTGAGCGGACCGGAGCTTACCGATGACGAGATCAAGGATTGCGTGGGGACCGGACTGCATTCCTTGATCAAACAGGTGTTTCGCACCCAGGATGACGTTCTCGCGGACAAGGGCGCAAAGCTCTACCGGGCCCACTATAAGGAACACATGCTTGATCATTCGTCCCTTTACCCGGGCGCGCGCGAATTTCTGGAATATTTCAAAGACCGTCAGCAGGCGGTGATCACGAACAAGCCCAATCCCTTTTCTTCGCAGATCCTCGCGTCGCTTGGCGTCGCGGATCATTTTATTGCCATTCTGGCGGGCGACAACGGCTTGCCGTTCAAGCCGGATCCGGCCGCGATCCATCACCTGATGGAAACGACGGGGTCGGAAGCCGGCGAGGTCCTGTTTGTAGGCGACAGCCCGATCGATATTGAAGCGGCACGGAACGGCGGGGTGGAGGTGGTAACGTTGTCCCACGGTTTCGCGAGTGAAGCGGTTCTGCGCGAAGCCAAACCGGATCATATCGTCCGTGATTTTTCCGAGTTACTCCGGCTCGCGAAAGAAAAAGGGTGGTAAATTATTCTGGGAAAGGCTATCGTACCTGTCCCGATCGAAATTCACGGAGCAGTTTCAGGGAATAAAGACATGGGAAATCCAATGGAAATAACAGGCGGGATCAAAGAAGGGGACCTTGTCCTTCTTTGGTTCGATGACGAACGCACTTATATGATCGAAGTTGCGCGGGGGAAACGCGCCTCCATCCACTGCGGCAAGCCGCTGGATGTCGAAAGCTGGATCGGCCAGCCGTTCGGCAAAAAGGTCGTGTGCGAGCACGGCTTCGGCTATCTTTTGAAACCGACGATGGAAGATCTCATGATGAAGGCTTCGCGCGAAAGCGGGATCATTTACCCGAAGGACGCAGCGCTGTTGATCATGAAGGCCGGCATTCATAGCGGGTCCAAGGTCATGGAGATCGGTACGGGTTCAGGGTCCCTGACGATGGCGCTCGCGCAAGCCGTCGCGCCGGACGGGCATGTGTTCACTTATGACCGGCGCGAAGATCTTCCGAAGAACGCCTACAAGAACATCGACCGCGCGGGTCTGCGGCCGCATGTGACATTCTGCCAGCGGCAGGCGACGGAGTCTTTTGCGGAAACCGGTTTTGATGCGGTCATTCTGGATATTCCGCAGCCGTGGGAAGAGGTTTCGGTGGTGAAGGCCGCGCTCAAAGGCGGCGGCCGCCTCGTCAGTCTCAACCCCACGTTCAATCAGATCGAAAAGATGGCCGAGGAATTAAGAGCCCAGGGATTCATTCTTGTGGAAAGCCGCGAACTTTTAGAGCGAGAGATCCTCGCGCGCGGAGGTAAGACACGTCCAGTCCAGAGAATGATCGGGCACACGGAATTCATGCTGTTCGCAGTGCGTCCCGCGGACGAGCCCGCGCAAGATTTACCGTTGATTCCGGAGACCCCTTCTGGTACACTTTAGCCCGTTGTACAAAAGCTTTTATTTTTCACCTTCAAAAGACTTTAAACAGGAGAAAAAATATGGGAAAAGCAGCTCGTTTGACAGTGGTGTTCCTTATGATCGGCGTGATCGCGTTGAGTGGTTGCGCGTCTAGAAAAACTTCGCGCAAGGTGGATACGCTTCAGGCGCAAATGGGCGTGGTGACCGATGAGCTCGTGCGTTTGGATCAGTCGCTCCAGGATACCCGCGCTGCTCTCCAGGCCGAAGAAGCCAAAAAAGGCCAGCTCCAAGGTGAATTAGGTGCGACCGAGTCACAGATCGGTGCGCTGCAGGAAGAAGAGGGCGTGATCAAAGGTATCTATCGCACGCCTTCCGGTTTTGAGCTTCCTTCCGTGAACATTCAGAAGGCCCTCAAGAAGGCCGGTTACTACGACGGCAAGCTGGACGGCAAGATCGGTCCCGCGACCCGTGACGCGATCCGGGCTTTCCAGAAAGACAACGGCTTCAAGGCTGACGGCGTTTGCGGCCGTAAGACCTGGGCGAAGCTGAAGTCTTATCTCGATTCCATCAAATAAGACCGCTTCAGAATTTTAAAGACCGGTTGGGTTCCTTGAGGGCCCAACCGGTTTTTTATTTTTAGCTCCCGCCGCGCTTCCTTGCTACAATACACCTCCTATGCCGACCCACATCCAGATCAGAAAGATCTTTGTAACCGGTCTTTTCTTTTTCTTCCTTTCCGGAGTTCTCTGCGCCGGAGAAAACCGCCAGGAAAGCGCGCTTTCGTTGCCCGCGGATATGAAACCGTTCAGGAAGATCCGAATTCTTGTCGCGCGGGACAAATCCGAGATCCAGATCAGTTGCGCGGGGCCGTTTGAAGCTTGGGACGATCAGGGGCGATCGATCTTCCGGGGTGAAAAACTTTCGGGCGTGACCGTGAAGCCGGCCCTCGGAGGGATCCGATGGTGGGATAAGACTGTTCCGGGAAAATTTATCGTGATCCAGAGCGCGGGGAGCGGTGTCCGTGTCAGCCGTATCGGCCTTTTCCGGGACATGGTTTTGATCTACCGGAACGAAAAAGGCAGCCTGGATCTTATCAATAAAGCGGAACTCGAGGACTATTTGAAAGGGGTGCTGCCGTTCGAAGGAAATCCAAAATGGTCCGCCGAATCGCTCAAGGCTCAGGCGGTGGTGTCGAGGACTTTCGCTCTTTTTAAAATGCTGGGACGCCAGAGCGATGAATATGATGTTTCCTCCGGCATGAACAGTCAGGTCTATGCGGGGAAACGCATCGAGAACGAAAAAACGACCGAAGCGATCGAGGCCACGAAGGGGCAGGTCCTGACCTCCAACGGGAAAATTTTTCCGGCTTACTTCCATTCGACCTGCGGAGGGGCGACGACGGCCGCGGATTTGGTCTGGCCCGTGAAGCCGAACCCCGCGTTAGGCGGCGTCGAGTGCCGGTTTTGCGAGAATTCCCCGCATTACCGGTGGGAGGCGAAAGTCACGGCGGCGGAGATCAAGGAAAAACTGGCGAAACACGGGATGCCGGTTAATGAGGTTTTGAGCATCAAGACCGGAAAGATCGACAAAACGGGCCGTGTGCACACCCTGACCATTAAAAGCACTTGGTGGGAGAAGAATCTGGATGCGGATGCGTTCCGTGTCTGGATCGATCCGATGCGTCTGAAAAGCAATTTGATCACGCGGATCGGGACGGGGGCGGGCGGCGTTTTTGTGTTTCGTGGACGGGGGTGGGGGCACGGCGTGGGGCTTTGCCAGTACGGGATGAAATATCTCGGAGAGCTCGGTTATAGCTATCAGGAGATCCTCGGATACTATTATCCCGGCGCTCAGGTCTCGAAGATCCAGGGATTTTCCGAATAACGAAAGCTTTTGGAATCGCCGTGACGGCCGATAAAAGAGGAAGGTGAAGACGGGCCGGGGGTTGCGCGGAACGGATTTGTCGCCATTTGACCTTTTCGTTGCCGGTGCTATCATAACTCAAGCGTTTTTTTTTGTGAGGAGTGGAAAGGAAGGGAGCGCCATGGATCGCAGAGGAATGTCGTTGCTGGAGGTAATGGTCAGTTTCGTCCTTTTGGCCATTCTCGCGTTGGGGATCACTTCGATGACCTCACTGATGAGCGGGGACAAGCGCCGGAGCCCCAGCGGGAGCTTTGATCTTCAGGCCACGCACTACGCTCGCGGAGTCCTCGAAAATCTTAGGAATGCCGTCAGCGCCCAAACTGCGGCAGGGCAGACGGGGGCTCCGCTCGTGGACTCAACGGCGTCCTGCTCGGGAAAAGCTTTCGGCATGCCCTGCGGCAGCGGGACGGAATACACCAACACAGCGCTAACAGATTTGCCCGCCGGAGTTCCCCTTTTGGCGAAGGGCGGCGCAAGAAAATATAAAGTTTGGGACGTTGCTGACGGGAACGGCGGCGTGGCTTACAAGAAAGTGACGGCGACGGTCACATGGAACGACTAAAAATAAACGAGAGCGGGCTGGGACTTTTCGAGCTGATCGTTGCGACCACGCTTCTTGCGGTAGTCGGTTTTACCGCGACTGCGCTTTTGCTTCATTACAACCGGGCGTTTTTTAATTTTACAAAGGACGAGGCATCGCTTGCCAATACCGTCTACGGCGCGGTTGAGGAGATCGTTCACAGGGTTGCCATTGCGAACAGAATTACCGTTAATCCGACCAACCTCGTAGCGTTTGTCGATGAAAATGCGACGCCGACCTTTTCTGATCCCGCGGACGATACGGCCTATAATTATCAATTCGTTGATATGACCTCGAAGTATCTGATATGTACGAAAACAAGATTGAGTGACGGAACGCAGGAACAGCGCACAGTAGCAACGGATCTTCAAAGCCTTGTTTTTACCCTTCATCCGGGCGTGCCGAACATTGTGACGATCAAGTTGACGGCGCGAGCACGAAATGAAGAAGGAGTGAAAGGCGGTCCAAGCGAGGTCATTGAAACGACGGTGGTCGCGCGCCAAAGGAGCTCTCAATGAAGAAAACAACAAAAGGTTTTGCGCTCGTGACCGTGCTTGTGGTGACGATCCTTATCGGACTCGTGACTGCGGCGTTGCTCCCGCTCATTATGAGTTATTCTTCCCTAAAATATTCCGGCCAGCAGGAGATCCGGGCGGCTTATCTTGCCGAAGCGGCGATGCAGTACGCGATTGCGGACTGCAAGAGGCTGGGTGGGGCCTGTAATACCGCGCAACTCGCGGTTCCTTCCAACGATCTGACCAATTTCCCGGAATTTTATGGAGTGCCCAACACCATTACGATGGTCAAACAGACGAGCGGCGCGTTCAACGGGTTGTACAAGATCGATATCGAAGTCACCGCCAATTAAGCGGTCGCGTTCGGCCGCCGGTTCACGGGGAGAGGGAAGGCTTTTATGAAAAAAGGTTTTACGTTGGCCGAACTTTTGATGGTGATCGTCGTCGCGGGAATTCTGGCGGCGATGGCTTTGCCTAACTTTTCAAAGTCGGTCGAAAAAGGAAAGGCCAAGCAGGCCATTGCTTATCTCCAACTCATCCGGAGCGCCCAGAAGATCTACGCTTCGAACAATGGCGGCGTTTATGCTTGCGCCGCGGGAACGTCGTGCGCAACTCCCCAGGAGATAAAAAACGTGCTCAATCTCGAGATTACGGCAGAGAATTACACCTTTAACGTCGTGGCAGGGAATCCGGCGACCACGTTTACCGCGACGGCGACCCGGAAAGACGGCAGTGGTAATACGATTACGCTCACGGATGCCTGTGTTTGGGGCGGGACTGACGCTTTTAAGCCGGCGGCGGGCGCTCCCTGTTAGGTTCGGACCTGTTTGGAACGGTATTTTGATGACGGTTCTCCCGCTTGATGCGGGTCGCCGGTCAGGGCGCGTGCTCCGGCGCCGGGTCCAATAATAAAGAGGAAGATCTGGATGAAAAGAGGATTTACTCTGGCTGAGCTTTTGATGGTGGTGATCGTTGTGGGGATCCTTGCCGCGATCGCGGTCCCCAGTTATACGAAGATCCTTGAAAAGACAGCTGCGAAACAGGCTATCGATGCTCTCAAACGTATTCGGGCCGCTCAGAAAGTTTATTTCGCAAGCCATAGCGGCGCTTATGCCTGCCCGATTGCGGATGATTGCCATCAGGCAGAAATAAAATCAGTATTGGGCGTTGATGTCGTGTCGGACACTTACACGTTTTGGTGGGTTGGGGCAACGGCCTCGCCCGTCGGGTTTATTGCAAAGGCTCAACGCTTGGATGGCGCTCACCATGTCAGTATTTGTTTGGATCAGAATGGCACGTGGACCGGAGATGATCCCTACGCGCCGGGTACGGGTGTTGCCTGTTAAATTTCGTACTCCTTCGGCTCGTTTGGGCGGGCCTTTCTAAAGTCCTTCAAGACTGGTTTTAAAAAATCTGGTATACTTTCCCGCCGTAACAGGCCGTTGTGGTTTTTGCCGAAGGAAAGCGTCCGCACCATGGTGCGGACGCAAATGAGCTTTTATCAAAAGAACAATTACTGAGATTTGCGCCCGCGCTAAAGTGCTGGCGCAAATAAGCTTTTATCAAAAGAAAAATTATTGAGATTTGCGCCCGTAGCTCAATTGGATAGAGTGTCGCCCTCCGAAGGCGAAGGTTGGCAGTTCGACCCTGCCCGGGCGCACCCTTTAGCGCAGCCGTCAATTCCATGGGGTTTCCGGAACCCTTTGAGGGATATGCTCCCATGAAAAATTCAAAGATCTTCAATCTGATCGTCGGCATTTTGGTCGGCATTGCGCTGGTCTTGGGCAGCCTCGGGGTGAATCAGTGGATCGGAAAAGAACGGATGCTCCGCAGGATCATCGACCGGCTTACTGCCGAGACGCGCGTGGCCGAAGTGCTCGTGACCAAAAGCGAGTTCGACGAGGCGACGAAAAAGATCAAGACCACGATCAAATTCCTCGAATATGATGCCAAGGGGAAACCGCTTGAACCGAAGTATTTCACGTTCGAAGGCAATCTCATCCAGTTTCAGTCGCTTGTGATCCGGTTCGCTGACAAGTTTGTGGCGGCGGGAGACCGTTTGCGCGGGAAAAGTGCCTATCTTTTTATGAAGGCGTTCGTCCTCGACGGTGCGAAGACCCAGGAATGCGTGATCAATAAGGCGGGGGAGGTCCCCGGAGGTTATCGGGTCGAAGGGAACCGGGAGCAGGATGAGTTCCAACAAAAACTCTGGACGGATTTCTGGAACTATGCGCTGGATCCTCAAAAGCGCGAGCGGGCCGGCATCAAACATGCCCAGATCGAAGCGCCCGGGTCCATGTTTCTTCCCGGCACGATCTACACCCTTCGCATTGAACATGCCGGTGGAATCGTGATCGACGCCAAGCCTATTCCCGAGATCCTGAAAGGCGAGAAGGTTGAATCCCCGAAAATCTAGGATCCGCTGGGTCGCTGTGCTCGGAAGCGGTACCGTTGCGGAAAACAGCCCCGTTTATAAGCAATCCGTGCAGCTTGGATTGCATCTTGCCCAAGCCGGGTTCAATGTTTGCCATGGGGGGTACGGCGGGGTGATGGAAGGGGTTGCGAGAGGGTGCCGCTTGGGCGGCGGGCACAACACCGGGATCACGATTCAAAAAAAGGGGACAGGCACCTTCGGTTTGACGAGCTCTCCCGCGCGAGGCGGGGTTCCTGTCCTTCTTCAAAAAAGAGCCAGTCCCCGGAATCGCTGGGTGGATGCCGAGATCGCGATGCCGTCCTGGGAGAGACGCCTTCTCAAACTGATCAAGATGAGTGACGCCTACGTTTTTCTCGACGGTGCGACGGGGACGCTTACGGAGCTTCTTTTTGTCTGGGAAATGGCGAACAAGAAACTTCACGCAAAGCCTGTCATCCTCCTCGGGAAGCGGCTGCGGAACCTGGTGAAATTCTTGAAGAAAGACCCCTCGCTTAAGATCCCCGAAAATTTTTATTTAGCATCCACTCTTTCCGAAGCTCTGAAAATATTGACAGGGCACAGGAGCTAGAGCTTCGGAAAACGATCTGTTAAACCCTATTTCCTGAACCTTATGAAACTCTCCGATTTTGATTATCCCTTGCCGAAAGAAAAGATCGCGCTGTTCCCGGACGAGCAACGTACCGGCGCGAAACTTTTGTGCATCGACAAGGTGAGCGGTGTCTGCTCGCACCGTGTCTTTTCCGATCTGCCGGGTCTTCTGAACCCCACGGACCTGCTCGTTCTGAACAATACCAAAGTTCTTCCGGCGAGGCTTTTCGGGAAAAAGGTGACGGGCGGAAAGGTCGAGGCGCTTTTGCTGAAGGAAGTCGGCGCGAACGTTTGGGAGACGTTGCTCAAACCCGGCGGCCGGATCAAAGACGGCGAGCGGATTACTTTTATCCGTCATCCTGAGGAAGACCCACGGCCTGACGAAGGATCTCAGGGGGGGATCCTTCGCGTCGCTCAGAAGGAGGGAAGCCGGTCGCCGGTCCATGCGAGGAGTGGGGGTGGTGACGAAGCGATCTCGCTTGTTGGTACAGTGATCGCATCTGCCGAGCCGCATTCCGGGAAACGCAGGATTCGTTTTGAAGGCGCGGACGTGAAAGATAAGATCAAAAAACTCGGGCATATTCCGCTTCCGCCGTATATTGATCGTGATGACATTGAGCTTGACCGGAGCATGTATCAGACGGTTTTTGCGGAAAAGGAAGGCGCTGTGGCGTCGCCGACGGCGGGGCTTCATTTTGACGACGCGCTGTTGGAGAAGATCCGCCGGAAGGGCGTCGAAATTGTTCCCGTGACGCTCCATGTGAGTTACGGCACTTTTCAGCCGATCGCGGTCGAGGAGATCGAGCGGCACAAAATGTTCGAGGAAGAATACGAGATCACGGAAGATGCCGCGGCGCGGATCAATAAAGCCAAGCGCGAAGGCCGGCGTGTCGTGGTCTGTGGCACGACTTGCGTCCGCGCCCTCGAATCCGCGGCCAATCTTATCGAGCCCCGGTCACAGAGGGGGGTCGTTTCGGGCAGGGCAAACACCTCGATCTTTATTCATCCGCCTTATGAATTTAAGATCGTCGATGCTTTGATCACCAACTTTCATATGCCGAAGAGCACGCTCCTTGTCATGGTCGCCGCTTTTTTAGATTACGACAAGATGATGAATGCGTACAATACCGCCCTGAGAGAAGATTACCGTTTCGCGAGTTATGGCGATGCAATGTTTATTGCGTAAGTTGGCAAGCCGCCCTTTAGGGCGGCGATGCACTTATCCCCAATGGATAAGTATCGCACCGTGACTTTTTAGTGATAGCCGTCTACGGTGCGGCCATGTTTATCGCGTGAGCTGGCAGGCTGTTGTAAGGTTGGAGATGGGATATTTGCGAAATGCAACTTGAAACGCGGAGGGAAATATGGGCGAAAAACCGATTTTCGAAAAAGAAGAATTGCTGAATCTTGCGAAAGCACAAAGCAAGCCGCTTTGGTGCTTTTTGACGATCCTCGGTTTGCGGATCGTCGGAATCTTTATACCGCTCGATAAAACGAACGCCGTGGCTGTGCTGGTAAATTTATTTCTGAGCCTAGTCGTTCTTGTGCTTGTTGTTTATTTTATCATCCTGATATACCGTTTGGCCAAAGCACTGAAAAAAGATGTGCCGTTCCTCTACGCGATTGGATTGATCGTTCCGCTCGTAAACCTTGTGGTTCTGGCTTCTTTGTTCGGAAGTTCGACCAGGATCTTGAAAGCCGGCGGACTCAAAGTCGGCATTATGGGTTGTTCCAAGGCCGAATTGGCCAAATTGTAAAAGCAGGCGAGTTTATTTTTTTAATGAAAGAGTATATTTTCTAAAATGAAGAAATTTGGATTTAAACTTTTAGGAACGGATAAGAAATGTAACGCACGCGTCGGCCGCATCGCGACGCCGCACGGGGAGATCGAGACGCCGGTTTTCATGCCGGTTGGAACGCAGGGGAGCGTGAAAGCGCTTACGCCGCGGGACGTGAAGGAAGCGGGAAGCGAGATCATCCTTTCAAACGCCTACCATCTTTATATCCGTCCCGGCCTCGAGGTCATTAAAAAGCTCGGCGGGCTCCACAAGTTCATGGGCTGGGACGGCCCGATCCTTACCGATAGCGGCGGTTACCAGGTCTTTTCCCTGAGCAAGCTCCGGAAGATCACGGAAGACGGTGTCACGTTCAATTCCCACTTCGACGGGCGCGAGATCCATTTGACGCCGGAGAAAGTGGTCGAGATCCAGGAAGTGTTCGGAAGCGACATCGCGATGATCTTTGATGAATGTCCCGCCGCGACAAAGGATAAACATCTGATCGAAAAAGCCGTTAATATCACCCTGCGATGGGCGAAGCGTGCGAAAAAGCACCACAAGCTCAAAACGCAGGCGCTCTTTGGGATCGTGCAAGGCGGGACGTTCAAGGACCTCCGGAAGGAGTCGCTCGAGCGAACGCTTGAGATCGGTTTTGACGGATACGCGCTCGGCGGGCTTTCGGTCGGAGAACCCAAGCCTGAGATGCTGGAATGTCTCGAGGCGATCCTGCCGATGATGCCTGCGGATCAGCCAAGGTATCTGATGGGCGTCGGGACACCGCTTGATTTCTTCGAGGCGGTGGAGCGCGGCGCGGATATGTTCGATTGCGTGAACCCCACGCGCTACGGGAGGAACGGAACGGCCTTCACGAGCGACGGTCTGGTGGTTGTGCGCAATGGGAAATATCAAAAAGACCCGAAGCCGATCCAGAAGGATTGCGATTGTTACGCCTGCAGGGACTTCTCGAGGGCGTATTTGAGGCACCTGGTGAACAGTCACGAGATCCTTGGCGCGCAATTGATTACTTTGCATAACGTCCATTTTTTTGTAAACTTAGTGAAGTCCATGAGGGGCCATATCCGTCAGGGGACCTTTTTGAAATTCAAAAAGCAGTTTTTGAACCGTTTTGATCCGAATTCGAGATAACCGTAAGTGGTAAGCGGCAGGCGGCAAGAAAGATCGATTCTTCCGCTCTTCATTTAGCACTTATCCTTTAACGTTCAACGCTATCGAAAGGAAAACATGTTCGAATCTATCGCATACGCAGCAGACGGGGCACCGGCAGGACAGGGTGGAGCGCTCATGACGTTCCTCCCCATGTACGTCATGATCTTTGTGGTCTTCTATTTTTTCATGATCCGGCCGCAACAGAAGAAGCAGAAGGAACTGCAGAACATGATCGCCAACCTGAAAAAGGGTGATCGTGTTATCACGTCGGGCGGCATTATCGGGGTCATTACCGGAATTCAAAACGACTATTTCGTCCTCAAGATCGGGGATTCTGAAAGCACTAAAATGGAAGTTCTCAAAAGCGCCATTATCGCTCTGCGCACACAGGAGTAAGTCATGGACAAAAACTATAAGTGGAAAGTACTGCTGATCATCGGGCTCGTTGCGTTTTCCATCTGGAAGGCCTATCCGCCGAAGGATAAGATCAATCTGGGTCTTGACCTCCAGGGTGGCGTCCAGCTGCTCTTGCAGGTCGAAATGGATAAGGTCCCCGAGGCGGCGCGCAAGGACGTGACGGCGCGTGTCGCGGAGATCATCCGTAACCGTATCGACGAATTCGGTGTCAAGGAACCTGAGATCACGACGCAGGGCAAAGACCAGGTTGTCGTTAAACTGCCCGGCGTGACGGATCGCGAACGTGCCAAAGAGATCGCCGGGAAGGCGGCCCACCTGGAATTCAAGATCGTTTCCGAAGATACCGCGCTGATCCAGAAGGCCGATGAAGGCGCTGTCCCGGCTGGATTTGAATACAAGAAGATCAAGGAAAGTCCCAACGAGGAAATGGTGCTTCTGGACATGAAACCCGTGTTGACGGGAGAACACCTCACGACGGCGGCCGTTTCGTTTGATCAGTACGGCCAGGCTGTCGTTTCTTTGACGCTTGACCGTGAAGGGGGAAAGCTCTTTGATAAGGTCACGTTCCAGAACATCGGTAAAAGGCTCGCCATTGTGCTGGACGGGCAGGTCTATTCCGCACCGGTGATCCGCGACAGGATCCCGAACGGAAAGGCTCAGATCTCCGGGAATTTCAAAGCCGCAGAAGCAAGCGATCTAGCGCTTGTGTTGCGCGCCGGCGCCCTTCCGGCCCCGGTCACGGTCGTGGAAGAAAGGACCATCGGGCCGAGTCTTGGAAAAGATTCGATCAAAAGCGGGATCCGGGCGAGCCTTTTCGGCGTGCTTTTCGTCATCGTGTTTATGCCGCTCTATTACCTCTTTTGCGGCTGGATCGCGAATCTCGGACTGGTCGTTTATGTCATTCTTATCGCGGGCAGTATGGCGGCGATGAGCCAAACGCTGACCTTGCCGGGTATTGCGGGTTTTATTTTGTCCATTGGCATGGCGGTCGACGCGAATGTTCTGATCTTCGAGAGAATGCGCGAAGAAACGGCGACAGGAAAGACCGCGCGCGCCGTAGTGTCGGCGGGGTTCCATCGCGCTTTTTCCGCGATTCTGGACTCGAACGTAACGACCCTGATCACATCGGCCCTGCTTTTTATTTTCGGGACGGGGCCGATCCAGGGTTTTGCGGTGACTCTTTCCATCGGTCTTATCGCGAGCCTTTTTTCGTCGATCTTTGTCACGCGTACGATATTTGATTATGTCGTGAAAAAGAACCCGAACAAGGTTTTCAAGATGATCGAACTTCTGAAGACCCCGAACATCCCTTTCTTGAAGGGGCGGTTTTGGGCTTACGGATTTTCCGTGATTTGCGTGGCGCTGGGCATTTTTGCGATCGTTTCTCCCTCAGCGAAAAATTACGGCGTTGAGTTTACCGGCGGTACGTTTGTGCAAGTGGGCTTCAAGCAGAATGTCGATCCCGGGAAATTGAGAGAGCAGCTCGAAAAGCAGGGGCTCAGATCCGTTACCCTCCAGCAATACGGCGAGGCATCCAGCCACCAATACATCGTCAAAATGGCGGAGGGGAATCCTTCCAAAGTAGGGGCGGCCGCGGAAGCGCTTGTTGGCAAGAGCGGTTTCACGATCGATAAAGTCGATCAAGTCGGTCCTTCGGTGAGTAGCAGCTTGAGAGATAAAGCGTTTTGGGCCATCGTTTGGTCTTGGCTCGGTATCCTGATCTATGTCGGATGGCGCTTTGAGTGGAAATATGCCCTGGCTGCCGTCATCGCGCTTGTGCATGACACCCTTTTTTCTTTCGGTGTCTATGCGCTCTGCGGACGTGAAATCAATCTCACGACAGTCGCGGCGATCATGACGATCATCGGTTTTTCCGTCAACGATACCATCGTGATTTTTGACCGCCTCAGGGACAATCTCAAACTGATGCGCAAGACACCGTTTATCGAAGTCGTGAATTTGAGCGTCAATCAGTGTTTGAGCCGCACGATTCTGACGACCTTGACCGTGATTTTCGGGTCCTTGTCGCTGCTTTTCTTCGGCGGAAGCGCGATTAGCGATTTTGCGTTCATCTTGACCCTTGGGTTTTTGATCGGGACTTATTCGACCGTTTTCGTAGCTTCGGCGTTGGTTGTGGACTGGAAAGCGCATAAGTAAGAGGCGTGTGGTCGCCGGTGAGTTGTAAGCGTCAAAGAAGGGGACAGGCAATCCTTGACTGCCTGTTCCCTTCTTTTTTTTCATGAAGGTGAAAGGTTCACCTCTAGAGGCGATTTTTTTCTTAAAAGGAAAACTTGGAAAAGAAGAGCAATAAATTTTCGCCAACATTTCTCGCGTTACTCGAAAAGCGCGGATTTATAAATCCCTCAGCTATCGAATCCTTCCTTTTTTCAGGTCTTGAGTTCCTTCACGATCCTTTTCTCATGAAGAACATGCGGGAAGTGAAAATCCGCATCGAGCGCGCCGTCCAGCGAGGTGAGGCCATAATGGTTCACGGCGATTATGACGTCGACGGAATCACCGGAGTCGCGATCATGGCCAGGACGCTCGAAAAACTGGGCGGAAAATTTACGACGTTCCTTCCGGAGCGCGAGCGGGACGGCTACGGCGTCAGTGAAGACGCGATCCGGAAAGCCGGGGAGAACGGCGCGTCGCTTGTTGTGACGGTCGATTGCGGGATCACGGCCAAAATCGAGATCGAGATCGCGCGCAAACTTGGTATGGATGTGATCGTGATCGATCACCACCGGCTGCCCGCGGAAGGTCTTCCCGACACGCCGCTGATCCTGAATCCGATACAGGAGGATTGCGGTTATCCTTTTAAGGATCTTTCCGCGGCGGGGCTTGTTTTTAAATTGAGCCAGACGCTTTTGGGCGATGGGGCGATGGAATTTCTTGATTTTGTGGCGCTTTCGACGATCAGCGATATCGCGCCGCTTACGGGCGAGAACCGGATCCTGGTAAAAAAAGGGCTCGAGCTTCTTTCTGAGAGAAAAAAACCGGGGATCCGGGCGCTTTCGGAAGTGGCGAAGATGAAAGCGGCGAAAGTGGACACGGGGCATGTGGGTTTTATCCTTGGTCCCAGGATCAATGCGGCTGGGCGGATGAGTTCGCCGGATACCGCGCTCCGTCTTTTACTGACCCCTGAACCCCGCGAAGCGGAAAGCCTCGCGAAGATCCTTGATGCGGAAAATAAGGCGCGTCAACTGACCGAAAAGGAAACCACCCAGGACGCAATACGGAAAGTCGAGCGGACGGTCAATTTCAACCGGGAGCGGATCATTGTGGTGGAGGGAAAAGGTTGGCATCGCGGTGTGATCGGGATCGTTGCTTCGCGGCTGGTCGAAAAATTTTCAAGACCCGCGATCGTGATCTCGGTCGAAGAGGGGACGGGCCGAGGGTCCGGCCGTTCGATTAAGGGGTTCCACCTGTTCAAGGCGCTGGAATCGTGCGCTTCTTCTCTGGAGGCGTTCGGAGGACACGAGCAGGCGGCGGGCTTGACCGTTCTTGAGACGAAGATCCCGGAATTGCGCGAGAAGATCAACGTTTATGCGCAGGAGCATTTGTCATTCGAGGCCCTCAAACCGCGCATTGTGGCGGATATGGAGCTTGAACTTAAAGAACTGACAGGGAATTTCTTACGGGAGCTTGCTCTTTTGGAACCTCACGGTATCGGGAATCCTCGGCCGTCGTTCCGCAGTCGCGGCCTTCGCGCGCGGACGAAGGCCAGGCGGCTTTATGGGGAGACCTATGAGGTCGTATTGACGGACGGGCTTCTGAATTATCAGGCCCACCTTAATGAAAAGCAGATGATGGTCTGCGCGGCATCGCGCCCGGACGCCGGATTTGAGGCGGTCTATACCGTGAAGACGAAACAGTGGAATGGTTTGGAGACACTCGTCCTGAACGTCAAAGAATTAAAGGAATAAGCGGACTAGCGGATAGCTTACGCTGCTGCTTTTACTTCAACGAGACGTCTGGACGGGGCCTTTTTGATCTTACCGGCCTTGAGGCACTTCACACAGACGTTCACGCGACGGACCGTTCCGTTCGGAAACTGAACCTTCACCTTCTGAAGGTTCGGGAAGAAACGGCGGCGAGTGATGCCGGTAATTTTCTTACCAATACCGCCGGTCTTCTTTGCAAGACCGCGGCGTGCGATGGAATTTCCCACAAGGGGTTTCTTATGGCAGACAGTGCATGTTCTCATAAGCCGCTCATTATAGTGACGAGATGTATCTTGGCAAGCGCTTTTTTCTGATATATACTGAGCCAAGTTTCAAATTTCCTCGATATATGTTCCATTCAACAACTAAAAAGGAGCAAGAATATGGCAAAGTTGACCAAGTGCTGCACCAGTGCGACCACCCCTTGTGAAAAAACAACGGACTTTAAATTTTATGCCCCCAAAGCCAAGAAAGTCTCTTTGGGCGGAACCTTCAACGGTTGGAAGGCCGACAAGAATCCCCTCAAGAAAGACGCGACGGGGAACTGGAAAACGTCCGTGACGTTGGCCAAGGGACGTTATGAGTACCGGTATCTTGTGGACGGCGCGTGGCAGAATGCGCAAGAGCCCGTCGAGTGCATCCCGAACGCTTTCGGGAGCTGGAATTGCGTCGTTGAAGTAAAGTAAGACCTCTTCCGACAGAAGAAATTCCGTGAAGATCCTTTTTGTCGCTTCCGAGATGGCCCCCTTTGCGACTACTGGGGGGCTAGGGGAGGTTGTCGGTTCTCTGACCGGAGCTGTGCGCGGTCTGGGACACGACGTTTCTGTTTTCCTGCCGAGGTATAAGCGGATCGACATCCAGCAACTGGGACTCGAGATTGTTGTCGATTATTTTGAAATGATCATCGGCAACCAGCTCGAAGCCACGCGGATCTTCCTGAAAAAACTCCCCAACGGCGTTAAAGTTTATTTCGTCGAGCATCCCGATTATTTCATGCGCGACGAACTTTACGGAACCGCCGTGGGGGATTATCAGGACAATGACCGCCGTTTCACGTATTTCCAGCGGGCGGTTTTGAAAGCGGCCGAAAAACTGAAGTTGAATCCGGATGTGATCCATTGCCATGACTGGCAGACGGGTCTCATTCCGGTTTATCTCAAAGTTCCCGGGACGGAGGCCGCGCCTTTTCCGAAGGCGCGGACCCTTTTCACGATCCATAATCTCGCGTATCAAGGGAACTATCCGCCGGATTCTTTTCCGGCGACGGGATTCGGGTGGGAGCTTTACAAATCCGATTTCCTCGAGTTTTATGGAAAGTTCAGCTTCCTCAAAGGCGGACTTGTTTTTGCCGATGAGGTCACGACCGTTAGCGAACGCTACAGCCGGGAGATCCAGACGAAGGAATCCGGTTGCGGGATGGAAGGCGTTCTTGCCGCACGCAAGGACAGTGTCACAGGGATCGTGAACGGGATCGACCCGAAAGACTGGGACCCGGAAACGGACTCCGACATTGAAGCGCAGTTCAGCCTCGGCAACCCTTCGAGGAAAGAGCTTAATAAAGCCGCTCTTCAGAAAGAGAACGGGTTCAAGGTCGACAAAAGTATCCCGGTGCTCGGGCTTGTGGCGCGATTGGTGGATCAAAAGGGTGTGGATATTTTGATCCCGATCCTTGAGCAATTGTCGAAAGAGGAGGTTCAGCTTGTCATCCTCGGGACGGGGGAGGAAAAATACCACCAGATCCTTCGTGACATTGCCAAGCGGAACAAAAAATGGTTCGGAGTCCACATCCTGTTCGATCCGAAGATGGCCAAGCGGATCTATGCGGGTTGCGACATGCTTCTTTTCCCGTCCTATTATGAACCGTGCGGGTTGGGGCAGATCATCGGGCTTCGGTACGGAACGGTTCCGGTCGCTCGCGCGACGGGCGGGCTTGCCGATACGATCCGGGAGTTCGAGATCTCGACCCAAAAAGGGAACGGGTTCCTTTTTGAGGAATACTCCGGCGAGGCGTTTTTGTCCACGATCCTCCGGGCTTGCAAGGTTTTCAAACAGGAAAAGCTCTGGAAAGCCCTCGTGAAAAACGCGATGGAAAGTGATTTTTCTTGGGCGTCGTCAGCCCGAAAATATACCCAGCTTTATGAGACCGTCAAGCGGCGGCCGGTCAAGGTCACCAACGATTGAGAACCGGCGGTTGCCGGCTTTTCCGCAGGTTGTTTACTATTCACTCTGGATCAATCATAAGGAAAGAACATGAATCGGATCGCGGTTTTCCCCGGAGATGGTATCGGGATCGAAGTGACGGCGCAGGCGCTGAAGGTCCTCCGCAAGGTTGAAGGAATTTCAAACCTGAAATTTGAAACAGAAGAGCTTTTAGCAGGAGGCGCTTCGATCGATAAGCACGGAGTCCCTTTGACTCCCGAGGCCTTGGAAAAAGCCAAGAAATCCGATGCGGTTTTTCTTGGCGCGGTCGGCGGTCCGAAATGGGACGCGTTGCCATCGGACAAGCGTCCCGAAAAAGGGTTGTTGGGATTGCGCAAGGGGTTGAATGCTTACGCGAACCTCCGGCCGGTGAAGATGTTCTCCCAGCTCGTGGCACGTTCTCCCCTCAAAGAAGAGGTTGTGAAGGGGCTCGATTTCATTATTCTTCGCGAGCTTGTGAGCGGTGTCTACTTCGGGATGCCGCGTGGGATTGAGAAACTCCCGAACGGAGAAGAGCGCGGGTTCAACACCATGGCTTACACCGCTTCCGAAGTCCAAAGGATCGCGCGGATGGCGTTTGAGTTCGCCCGTAAACGCCGCAAGAAATTGACTTCGGTCGATAAGGCGAATGTTCTGGACGTCAGCCAGCTTTGGCGCAAAGTTGTGGTCGAGGTCGCCAAAGGTTACCCGGATGTCGAGCTCAGTCACCGCTATGTGGATGATTGCGCGATGCAACTGATCCGGGACCCGAAACAATTTGACGTGATCGTAACGAGCAATCTGTTCGGGGATATTTTAAGTGACGAGTCGGCGATGTTGACTGGTTCGATCGGGATGCTTCCTTCCGCTTCTTTGGGGGACAAAGTGGCGATGTATGAGCCCGTTCACGGTTCCGCGCCCGATATCGCGGGCAAGGATATGGCGAATCCGCTTGCGACGATCCTGTCCCTCGCCATGATGCTCGAATACAGTTTTCATCAGAGCAAGGCCGCGCGGGCCGTTGAGGCCGCGGTGGAGAAGACGCTTGCCGAAGGATACCGGTCGGCGGACATTTATACCGAGGGCACGACGAAGGTCGGCTGCGCGAAGATGGGCGATCTGGTCGTCGAGAGAATTCATTAATCCAATCTAGGGGTGAAAAAATGAAAAAGGATCTTAAGGTCGCAATTCTGGGTGTCACCGGTGCGGTCGGCCAGGAACTTTTGGCCATTATCGAAGAACGGAAGTTCCCGTTCGCGTCGCTGAAAATGCTTGCTTCGGGCCGTTCGGCGGGGAAAGAGCAAAAGTTCATGGGCAAGACCTACAGGATCGAAGAGGCGACCCCGGATTCTTTCAAGGGGATCGACCTTGTGCTTGCGAGCGCGGGCGGCTCGATCTCGAAAGCCTTGGCACCACACGCCGTGAAAGCGGGCGCGGTTGTGGTGGATAACACGAGCGCGTTCCGGATGGATCCGGAAGTGCCGCTAGTGATCCCCGAGATCAATCCTGAGGATATCGCGAAGCACAAGGGGATCATTGCGAATCCGAATTGTTCCACGATCATCGCGCTTGTTCCGCTTTGGCCGATCCATAAAGCTGCGAAGATCAAACGCGTTGTCGCGGCAACCTATCAGGCTGCAAGCGGCGCCGGCGCGAAAGCGATGGAAGAGCTTGAGCTTCAGGCGAAGGATTTTCTGGCCGGAAGACCTGTTCGGAAAAATGTTCTGCCGCATCAGATCGCGTTCAACGTGTTCTCGCACAATTCCAAGATCGGACCCGACGGTTACAACGAGGAAGAGACCAAAATGGTGAAAGAAACCCGGAAGATTTTCCACGATCCGGATATCCAGATCACCGCGACTTGCGTTCGCGTGCCCGTGCTTCGCGCCCATTCCGAAGCGCTGACCGTTGAGACGGAACGGCCCATCACGTCGGACGAGGCGCGCGCCCTTCTCGCTAAAGCACCGGGCGTGAAGATCGTCGACGATCGCGAGAAGAACTACTTCCCGATGCCGCTTGAGACGACGGGGCAGGACGATGTTTTTGTCGGCCGTTTGCGTATCGATCCGACCGTGAAACATGGCCTTGTGATGTTCGTTTCCGGCGATCAGATCCGAAAAGGCGCCGCGACGAACGCGGTTCAGATCGCGGAAATTCTTTTCAAGGGCTGAGCCGCGATCCACCTAAAAAGATTTCTCGTGGGACGTGGCCCGTGGAACGATCATGCGTAATATCAAGCTGGTTTTAGAGTACGACGGTTCCGCGTTCTTCGGATTTCAGCGGCAGCCCGGCAGACCTACCATCCAGGAGTCTCTCGAGAAAGCCCTTTCCGCGTTCTTCGATCGTAAAATGAAGATCGCTTCTGCGAGCGGGCGAACCGATGCCGGGGTCCACGCTGCGGGGCAGGTTGTTAATTTCAAGACCTCAAGCGATCGCGATCTCCGGAAGATTCAAAAAGGTTTGAATGCGCATCTCCCGCCCGAGATCGTCGTAAAATCCGCCGAAGAGGTTCCCGCTGATTTCCACGCGCGTTACAACGCCAAGTCCAAGGTTTACGAATACCGTGCCTGGAATAGTCCGTTTCGCTCGCCGCTTACGGCCGGCCGTGCATTTCACGTGCCGTATTCTCTGGATCTTTCCGCAATGCGCCGTGCCGCAAAACATTTCACCGGTCGCCATGATTTTCGTTCCTTCACTTCCGAAACGGCGGTCCTTAAGGGGCGAGGGAAAAAAGAGGCTGATTTTGTCAGAACCTTAAAAGTTGTCCGAATCACGAAGGTGGGTTCTCTTTTGACCTTTCATTTTGAGGCGGACGGGTTCCTTTACCATATGGTCCGTAACCTTGTCGGAACGCTTCTTGAGGTTGGCAGGGGAAAGCGAAAACCATCCGATATTCCTTCCATACTAGGGGCAAAATCCCGCCGTTTTTCCGGGAATACCGCTCCCTCTGAAGGACTGTTCCTTCAGAGGGTTTCCTACTAGCGATTTCAAGGTTTTTCATCATAAGAAATAGCACAGTCTTGACATATTATTAAAACATGTTAATCTTGGAATGAAGTTTCTTTTTTTTATGGTGTCTTTTTAACGAAATTTAAAAAGCTTTTAGTCTCTAAAAGAGACAAAAAATAAAAAAAAGAGAGGTGCTATATGAACGCAAAAAACGGTGCAAAAAAAGAAATGAAACTCTTTAAAAAAAATGGGGCAATGTATAGAACGGTCGCAAGTTTTGTAACCGTTCTTTTTGTTTTTAGCGGGATCCCTGCGCCTGTTTCTTTGGCGGATATGGTCCTGATCACCGATGACACCAACCGGCCGGCAGCCACCGTGACGTTGGCGCAGGCAAATGCCAAACAGACAGCGGTATCGCCCGAAGTTCCATCGGGCTCCGCTATCCAAAACCCGAGCCCGCTTTCTTTGGGACAAGGGAAGTCTCAGGAGAACACCAAGGCCGCTGCTTCGCAAGCTAACGCGCAAACGGCAAATGCGACGACAGCCAGTGTTCCTGCGGTCCCGAGCGGTTGGACACGCACGGAGGGGAACGCAAACTTTGCTTTTCAAACCCGGGTTTCGGGAGAACCGCGTCTCGGAAGGTTTAATTACACGCTCTATTTAATGGATCTGCGGAGCGGCGCCGAAACGGATTTGGTGGTTTACGGTGAATTTACCGGAGTTAGCTCGGTAGGGTCGATGGTCTATGTTTCGCCGGACGGAGCCCACGTGTTTTGTAGCCGGAATGTGTATAGTTCTTCGGTTGGTTTGGGGAACGGCTGGGAGGTGGTGGCCGACGGGCGCGCGATTCTTCAGGGAACGCTCGGAAATGTTCAGTTCGCCGCTTCGGATACGGCGCAAGTAACGGTCACTCAAAATGGGCAGACAAAAACTTACGAGATCGAACTTGCCACGGGATATATCAAGGTCCCAGCAGGTTGGACGCGCGCGGTCAGCAATGCTTATTATGCATTTCAAGTTTCGGGGAGTGGTTCGATGGCGGTTTTAAAGGTCAAAGATCTTTTGACCGGGGCGGAGACCGAACTTATTCGCGTGGATGGAAGCGTGCCTTATCCCGCGCATATTGATTCGAACTATGACGTACTTGCGGACGGGAGCGCTGTGATCTACGGGACCACGCAGCCTCCTTATGGCAGCACGACTTATGTGCAGAAGATGGGGACGTCGGCCGGAAAGATCACATTGCAAGGTTACGTGACTTCCACAGGGTATAACCGTGTTTCCAAAGTATTGACGCTTAATCTGGAGAATACGGTGTCTGTGAATCCGTCGTGGAATACCCGTACGGTTTACGTCGATATCGGTTCATTTTCTGAACTGAAAAATGTTTTTAACGGTGCGGGGTACGGCGTGTATCAGTCGTCCGACGCTTACTATCTGTTCCTCGAAGGATACTGGAGCAAGGTTTCCGAAATCAGCCCTGCGAACGGTGATTCTCTGGTTGAAACCGTGCGGGCCTCCCAGGACATGATCTTTTTGCACTGGAGGCGGACGGGCGCTACCGGTACGAAGGAGATCTATCAGCTCTACAACATGAGGTACAGCTATCCGGTCGGGTTCTATGTGAGCATTACCGAACAGGAGTATCTCCAGAACGCGATCCCCATGGTGCCCACCGGTTGGACGCGCGCGACATCGAACGCGCGTTTTGCATTTCAGGTGCGTTCGGAAAAAATTAACGGGAGCAATGCCACAAGTCTTTACCTGCTTGATCTCAATACCGGCAAGGAGCAACTGCTGATTGCGGGAGTGGCCGGATCGACCACCATCCCGACGATTTATGATGTGTCTCCCGACGGGACGGCGGTTATTTTTAGCTACACGTCGGCAGGCGTTTCAAAAACCGCCGTGAAACTTCTGGCGGATACGACCAACCAGAATGTTTTTTATCTGGACGGAGTCTTGAGCGGTATCAGTTTCGAAAATAACGGTCAGGTTGTGAAACTGACTTTAACAAGCGGTGTTTCGACGTGGGTAGCCCTTAACACGTTAAAGGTGGTTCCTCCTCCGGTTCCGGCCGATTGGACGCGCGCGACAAGCAACGAGAACTTTGCGTTCCGCCTGACGGGAAACCCGACCATGAAGACCCTTTCCTTGATGGATCTTACGACGGGGAAGGTTCAGACGGTCACTGTCGTACGGGGCAACGAAGTACTGGCTCAGGATTATGATGTTTCCCCTGATGGGTCGACGGTGGTCTATGGAGTTTCCTCCACTGTTTATATCCAGAAGATCGCCAATTCCGCTAAGAAATTAATAATTTCCGGAAAACTCAAGGATGTCTCGTTTGACGGGAATCTTGCGGTGATCACGAAAACAGACGGTAAGCAGGTCTGGGTGGACATGACCTCTTTGAAGGCCGTACCTCGGCCGGTACCGACCGGATGGACCGCTGTGCCGTCGATTTCGACTTTGGCGTACCAGGTGATCAGCGGAAATCAGGTCCGTGTCATGGATCTTTGGACAGGTAATGTTTCCGAAAAACCCACTTCCCAGAACCAGGGGAGTATCCGGAGCGGCCTCTATTACGTGATCACCGAAACTGGTCTGAAAGAGATCTATTCGGTCAGGGTCGGGCGCTCTACGGTTTTGAAGAGCTATGATCCCGTGACCAAAAAGTGGGAGGCTTATACGGCATGATCTGAAAGCTCCAAAGGGACGGCAATCCGGACTACCGCTCGGATTCCGAGCGGTAGTCTTTTTTTGACCCAAGGCGGCGGGATCTCCGGGGAAAGGATAAGGTAATAGAAAAGTTTGACAGGATTAACGGGGGTCTGGTATACTTCGGCAACTTTTTCAGGGTACTTCGAGTCGCAAGAGGGTTCTCCTGCCTTGTGATTTCTCCCTAATTCATCTAAGAAAAGAGAGCTATGAAAACTTTTATTCCCAAAGACAAAGACATCAACCGCAAAAGTTATCTGATCGATGCATCGGGGAAGACCTTGGGTCGTCTCGCGACCCGCGTTGCTTCTCTCCTCATCGGCAAAGGAAAGACCTGCTTTGCCAAGGACATGCTTGTCGGCGATCAGGTCATCATCATTAACGCCGAGAAGATTCATGTGACGGGGAACAAGAAAGAGGACAAGGTCTACAAGCATTTTACGGGGTTTCCCGGCGGCTTGCGGACTTGTACCTATGAGGACCTGATGGCCAAGAAACCCGCAGAGATCATTCTCCGCGCCGTTTCCCGTATGCTTCCGAAGACCCGCAACGGCGATGTGATGCTTAAAAGGCTCCGCGTTTACGTCGGTTCCGAGTACCGGAACAAAGCTCAAAAACCCACTCTAATCGAGGTTGCTTAATGACCACATCATCTTCAACGATCTTTTACGGTACAGGACGTCGTAAATCCGCCGTCGCTCGCGTCTGGATTTTTCCGGGCCAAAAAGGTTTCAAGGTCAACGGCCAGGATTCCGACAAGTATCTCAAACGTGCGAATCTTCAGATGCTTGTCGAACAGCCTCTCAAAACCGCTAATCTTCTGGGCCAGGTCCGTATCCGTGCCCGGGTGGAAGGCGGAGGCGTCGCAGGTCAGGCCGGCGCGATCCGGCTTGGTATTGCGAGAGCGCTTGTGCAGCAGAATCCTGAAGCGCGGTCCTCAATGCGCAAGGGAGGGTTCATGACGCGTGATCCGCGGGAAAAAGAAAGAAAGAAACCCGGTCGTAAAGGCGCGCGCAGAGGCTTCCAGTTCACGAAGCGTTAATGCGCTCCCTTTCCTTGGGCCTTTGGGTTCTGGCGCTTGCACTGATGTTGTCAGGTTGTCAGGCGTTCATGGAAGATTACAATTATCACCCCGTGGCGGCACCGGGGATCAATTCAAATATGTGATCACGGGCTCTCCTGATGCGTCGGGGGAGCCCATTTTTTTGATTCAAACCGGTCCGGCTTTTTCGGGCCTGCGTCCCTGGGGCGAGTTTAAAAGCCATGAAAAAACGCCATCAAATCCTGCTTATTGTCGTTTCCCTCGCGGCGGTGTCGTTGGCGGCGCTATGGTTCCAGGCCAATCGCCTGCTTCCTTCCCAGAAAGTCCAGGAAGTGCTTGTCCAGAGAGTTCAAGCTATTACCGAAGGAACGTTAAGTTGCCAGAAATTTCAAGTGGGTTATTTTCCCCAACCCCGGGTTGTCCTCGAGCAGGCGAAACTTACTTTTCCGGGAAGTCCTCTTGTGATCGAGGCGGACAGGTTCCGCTTTGACGTCAATATCCTTCCGCTCTTGATCGGTCGCGTCGAGCCCTCCGCCGTTTATGCCCTCGGGGGGATGTCGGAGATTCCGCTTTCTCTTTTGCCGTTGCCGGGTTCCGTGATCGGGGGTACGGGTTCTGTAAAACTCGAGAATTTCTCTCTGAAGATGGGCGCGGTTCGCCCCAATATCCCTATCCCGTTGCAATTTACAAGCGGTGTCGGAGGGAAACCGGACGCTCTCGTGGTAAAGGGCCATCTCATGGTGGATTCTCTCAAGAAATGGAGCTGGGAAAAGACCAGCGGCCATCTTGCGGTCGAACTCAAAGATATCGTTCTTCATCATGTCTCTCGGGAGCCGAGCTATGATCCGAGGCGCTCTGTTTTTTTTAAGGATGGAGAGATCCGCACGACCCTCGAGATCACGAAAAAGATCCGGGAACCCTTTGTAGAGTTGAGTGCCGAGGGAAGCGGGAAAGGATTGGCCTACGAAGTGCTCCAGGATAAGACATGGACTGCACCGCCTTCGTTTGACGCGGAGTGGAACATGACCGGAGCTTGGAACCACGATACAGAAGAATTGAAGGTCCACAAAATGAAGGTTAAAAGCCCGATTGGAAACATTGAGGCGAACGGCGCTGTGAAACTCGGGACGGGGGAGATTTCCGGGATCCATTTTGCGGTCTCAGATATGGTGCTTGAAGACCTGCTGAAATATTGCCCTGCCATTGAGAAGGCCATTCCGTTCCATATTGGGTTTTCAGGTCCGAGCAAGTGGGTGGTTTCTGCGGACGGAACGCTAGATCACCTGTCGATCCATCTTGACTGGGACCTCACTAAAGTGCTTTTGACGTACGGTCAGTATTTTTTAAAGCCGAAAGATATTCCGCTGAACGTTTCTTTTGATTATTTGGTGCAAAAAGGAGCCACGCTTTCAGGGGACTTTGCGGTTAAGTTCGAAAAGATGAGTTTGAAAGGCAACCTTAAGGATTTGGATCTCGCGACCGGGAACGGACAATTGAATTTACTTACGAATAAATTTTCTATGAACGGATGGGAGCAATATATTCCGGCGTTGCAGCAGTACAAGATTCAGGGGGACGCAAAGCTTCTTGCGAACTGGAAAGGGGATCTTCGGAAACTGGAGAAGGCCGAACATATTTTCAACGTCACTATCGAAAAAGGTTCTCTGGTGGTTTCCGACGGAAAAGGTATTCATAATGCCACTCTGGCTTTTGACTATAGCCCCATGATGCTTGAGGGCCGTCAGATGAAATTTGATATTGGGAATTCTTCCGTCGTCGCGGATCTCAAGATCTGGGGGGGAGCCGAGGATCGGCAGACTGAGGTAAGGGTTGTTTCCCTTGAGTTGAAACCTCGTGAGGCCTGGCAGGCGGTTGTAGGATTGTGCCGTTCCAAAGCTCCGGAAGCAGGTGCGGCACCCGATCTTTATGATCAGGTGGCGAATTCAATCGAAGTCTTGTTTCCGCAGGATCAGGCACTCAAGGATTTTTCGACGAGTGTGCGCTATCGTGGCAAGAAGTGGGATGTTTCGGAGCTTGTGTTCACGGCCTATCAGGGACAGGTCGCATTGCGGGGAATGATGGATTTTGCGGACAAAGAACCCCAGTACCGTTGCGACGGGGAGGTCAAGGGGCTTGATCTCGGGCTCTATACCGGTAGGAAAGATACGAATACAAAGGTTCTCGATGGCAATTTAACTCTTCAGGGCTTTCTTGAAGGCCGCGGGTGGGGGAAAGAGGCTTGGGGTAAGTCCCTTGGCGGGGAGGGGAGTTTTTCACTCGTGAACGGGAAATTCCAGACTTTTGATCTCAAAGATACGCTTGCGACGATGGAGCCTTTTTCGGCCATTGGCGAGGTTGTGCCTTCCATCAGGGATTTTGACGCGATGGATTTTCACTGGAAGCTTTCCGGAGGCAAGATTTTCACAGAGGATCTTCTTGTGAAGCAGAAAGATTATGTGATGGATGCCGAAGGGACGCTTGATCTTGAGGGGCTTGCCAATTTCCGGAGCGAAGTCTATTTGTCGACGGCTCTTGCGGCACGTCTTTTCCCCAAGATGGCTTCCGCTTTTAACAAGGAAACCAAGGCCCATTTTGGTCCGATTTCCGTTCTTCTTTCCGGACCGCTTGCCGCGCCCGCGGTGAAGTTCGATCCGATACAGGGGGAAACATTAAGCGACAAAATTCGTCGCAAGAAAGCCAAAGAGCTTCTTTACGAGCTCGTTCTGGAATAAACCCCGCTTCTATTTCTTTCGAAGTTCTTTCCGCAAACGCTGGATCAGGGCTCGTGCGGCTTTGAGCTCGGATTCCCGTTTGATCTTGTGGAGCCCCGAAGCTCTTCTTCTGCGGTCGACCGCGACCGTGGTTTTGACGCCTTTTTCCGAATAAGTGTAGGTATATTCGGGGAGTTTCTGCCAACGTTTGAGCGTCATTTCCTGGAGGGTGCTTTTGGGATTGGGGTCGAGGCGGAAGAGAAGTTTTGGATCGAAATATCCTTTGAAATTTTTCAGAATGAACCGTTCGACCTTGTCGTGGCCGTGATCAAAATAGATCGCTGCGAGGAGGGCCTCAAAGGCGTCTGTCAAAAGTTTGGTCTGGAGCGGGCCTTTGAACTGATGCCGCAGACTGTTGCCGAGGCGGAGGACGGTTTGAAGTTTCAGGGATTTCGCGATGCGGCTCAGGATCCGTTGCGAAACCAGGATTGAGCGGAGCTTTGAAAGCATCCCTTCGTCCGCATCGGGAAATTTCGAAAAAAGTTTCTGGCAGATGATCTCGTTTAGGATGGAATCGCCGAGAAACTCAAGCCGGTCGAAGTCTTCGAGGCGTTCTTTTTTGAAATACTCATTACGGAACGAAGGGTGGGTGAGCGCCGCTTTGTATAGAGAAAGATCCCTGACGGGAATACCGATGACCGTTCTTAAAATTGTTTTTGCCTGAGGGTCTTTTTGGATCGCTTTCTTCATGATGCACGTACCATAAAAGTTTTCCCAAGTCCTGTCAATAGAGAAAATGCTGTAACCCCTTTGATTCTTAGGGGATAGAGTGTATATTCATCCAGAACATGGTGGAAGACTGTTTTCTGTAACTTCTTAAATTGACAAAGGATAGAGCCATTCCTATAATACCGAATCCGCTATCCCGAGCTTTCCTTTTTTCAAAGAAGACTGCCGGGAATTCCCTTAAAGGAGAGATACACGAGGAACATGCTTAGCTGCGCGGTTCTTGGAGCCACAGGATACACAGGGGTCGAGCTTACAAAGCTCCTTTTGTCGCATCCGAACGTCCGGGTCTCTGTTCTGACCACAAGGCAGGAAAAACCCATTCCGCTAAACGATGTTCTGCCGGGCGTTTCCAAGACGATCGGGCTCGAAATCACTCCTTATTCATTCGAAGAGGTCAAAAAAAAGGCGGAAGTGGTGTTTCTTTGCCTTCCGCATACGGAAGCGATGACCGCCGGGGATCAGTTCCGTAATGCCGGCAAGGTCGTGATCGATCTTTCCGCAGATTTTCGCCTGAAGGATCCCGGGCTCTATCCGAAATGGTACGGGGTGGAGCATGTGTTCCCGGAAAGGCTGAAAGAAGCGGTCTACGGACTTTGCGAGATCCATCGGGCTAGGATCAAGAAGGCCGATCTCATTTCAAATCCCGGTTGTTATCCTACGGGGCCGTCGCTGGCCCTGATCCCGCTTTTGAAAGAAAAATTGATCGATCCGAGATCCATTATCATCAATGCCGCCTCCGGGGTCAGCGGTGCCGGGAAAAAGCTTGTTACTGCGACGCATTTTTGCGAAGTTGACGGGAATTACAATGCGTATAAAGTGAATAAACATCAGCACACGCCGGAGATCGAGCAGAATCTTTCCGAAGCGGCGGGGCGGGATGTGAAGATCACGTTTGTGCCGCATCTTCTTCCGATTTCGCGGGGGATTCTTGCGACGATCTACGCCGAACCGGCGAAAAAAGTGACCGAGGCGATGATCCGTCAGACGCTCGAGACCCGGTACCGGAAAGAACCTTTTGTCAGGATCAAACCCGAAGGGAAATTCCCGGCGATCAAGGACGTTCAACATGCGAATTTTTGCGACATCGGCCTTTCGCTGGATGCCAGAACGGGACGTCTCGTGATCCTGACGGCGATCGACAATCTTGTCAAGGGTGCGGCCGGGCAGGCCGTCCAGAATATGAACATCCGGTTCGGATTCCCCGAGGAGGCGGGACTCAGCTAATGAAAAAACCTTTTTGGAAGCGGGAGAAGAACGGTTCCGTCACTACGCCGCGAGGGTTTGTCGCGGGCGGGATCCATGCAGGGATTAAGAAGAAGAAAAAGAAATACGATGTCTCGATGATTTATTCCAAGACCCCCTGCGTTGCGGCCGGGACATTTACGACGAACCGGGCAAAGGCGTGGCCCGTGATCCAGTCGATGAAGGCGATGCATGCCCCGAAGCACCACGCGATCCTCGGTACCAGCGGGAACGCGAACTGCTTGAACGGTCCGATCGGTAAAAAAGCCGTTGATGAGTTGACGTGGGAAGCGGCGAAGCACCTTGAGGTTCTTCCGAACGAGGTTTTGATCTCCCAAACGGGGATCATCGGCGTGCCGTTTCCGATCACCTGCGTAAAACGGGCGATGCCCAAGCTTGTTAGCAAGCTTTCCGAAAAAGGCGGACACGGGGCGGCGAAGGGGATCCTGACGACGGACCTTTCGACCAAGGAGATCGCTCTTTCGATCGAACTCGGCGGTAAAAAGGTCACTATCGCCGCGTGCGCGAAAGGCGCCGGCATGGTCCATCCGAACATGGCGACGATGCTTTGCTTCATCACGACGGATTGTGCGATCACAAAGCAGATGCTGCGGCGCGCGGTGCGTCACGCGGCGGACGATACGTTCAACCAGATGGCGATCGACAACGACATGAGCACGAACGATACGGTGCTGTGTCTTGCGAATGGCGAGGCCGGGAATCCGACGATCCAGAAGATCGGCAAGGATTACTGGATGTTCCGGGAGACGCTCGAAGAAGTCATGCGCTATATTGCGCACGAAATGATCATGGATGGCGAAGGCGTGACGCATGTCTGTCGGCTGCGGGTCTCTGGGGCGAAGACGCCGACGGATGCCGAACGGGCCGCGCGGCAGATCGCGAATTCCATGCTCTTTAAAACGATGCTTGCGGGATCGAACCCGAACTGGGGCCGTATTGCGGCCGCGGTGGGCGCGAGCGGTGTCGATTTTAATTTTAAAGACATGAGCATTTCCTTCGGGGATGCGCAGGTGGTCCACCAGGGTCGGCTCCGTGTTCTCAATATTCCGAAGGCGCGCAGGATCCTCCAGAAAAAAGAATTCACGATCGATGTGGTGATCGGAAAAGGACGCGGGCGGGCGGAGTTCATCACGTCCGATCTCACGACGAAATACGTTCTCATTAACGCGGCATACTCCTAGGAGATAGGGGATAGGGTTTAGGGTATAGAAGAGTTTTTCTATACCCTATCCGCTGAACCCTGGACGCTAACAATGCAGCAACTTATCGAAAAAGCGAGTGTTCTGATCGAGGCCCTTCCGTATATTCAGAAATTCCGCGGCAAGGAAGTTCTGATCAAATACGGCGGTGCGGCCCTGACGTACCAGGAGGTCCGCGACATGGTGCTCCAGGACCTCGTGTTCATGAGCTATGTCGGCATCCGTCCGATCCTGATCCACGGTGGCGGCAAATATATTACCGAGAACATGAAAAAGAAGGGCGTGCAGAGTGAGTTCGTGAATGGTTTGCGCGTGACCGACAAGGCGGCGATCTCGGTCGTGAACGAGACGCTGGCCGAACTGAACCGGAGCATCGTTCGCGATATCGAACGGCTCGGCGGCTCCGCGGTCGGCCTTTCCGGTTATGATGCGGAGATCCTGAACGTCGTGAAGCATACGGAAAGCGGGGATGTCGGGTTTGTCGGCGATGTTTCGTCGGTCAATACCGTGCCGCTCAAGGAGCTTACGGAGTTTGGCAGGATCCCGGTGATCTTCCCGGTGGGGAAGGGGCCGGATGGTGAAATGTACAATGTGAACGCGGATGAAGCGGCGGCCAATATCGCAGCGGCGATGGGCACGCACAAGTTTATGGTCCTGACGAACGTGAAAGGGATTCTCCGGGATTTTAAGGACGAGAGCACTTTGATCCCGTCACTCCATGTGAACGATACGCAGAAGCTGATCGACCAGGGCATTATTTCCGGGGGCATGATCCCCAAAGTGAAGGCTTGCATTGACGCCCTCAAGGGCGGTGTTCCGAAAGCGCACATCATCGACGGCCGCATCACGCACGCGCTGCTGCTTGAGATCTTTACCGATCAGGGTATCGGGACGGAAATCACATTATAGAACCGGTCCCCGAATACCGGTCCTCGGTCCTGGCGACGGGGATCTAAGAATCGAAGACCTGAGGCCTGTTTTTATGAAAACCACTGACGTTCAAAAACTTTATGATCACTATGTGATGCCGACCTACGCCCGGCTGCCGATCTGCCTGGTCAAAGGGAAGGGCTCGCGCGTTTGGGACCTTGAAGGGAAAGAGTATCTGGATTTCTTTCCCGGTTGGGCGGTTTCGGGGATCGGGCATTGCCATCCGGCCGTGGTGAGCGCGATCCGCGAACAGGCGGGCAAGATGCTTCACATTTCCAACAATTTTCTAAGCATCAAACAGAGCGAGCTGGCGAAAGCGATCTCGGAAGCGTCTTTTCCGTCGCGCGTATTCTTCGGGAATAGCGGCGCGGAGGCGAATGAAGGCGCGATCAAGTTTGCCAAAAGATACGGCAGCGAAACCGGCCGTTACGAGATCATTACCATGAAACGGTCGTTTCACGGGCGGACGCTTGCGGCGATGACCGCGACGGGGCAGGAAAAGTTTCATCAGGGGTTCCAGCCGCTCATGGAAAAATTCCTTTATGCGGAGTTCAATGATCTTGAATCCGTGAAGAGGCTTGTGACGTCGAAAACCATTGCGATCATGCTTGAGCCGATCCTGGGTGAAGGCGGCGTTCAGACGGCAACGCCAGAGTTCCTTCAGGGCATCCGGAATCTTTGCGACGAAAAAGACATGCTGATGATCCTGGATGAGGTTCAGACCGGCATGGGGCGTACGGGCAAGATGTTTGCGTACCAGCATTACAACCTTGAGCCCGATATCATGACGCTCGCCAAAACCCTTGGCGGTGGCGCACCGATCGGGGCCTTTGTTGTGAACCGGAAGATCGCCAAGGAAGTGTTGACGGCGGGCATGCACGGATCGACTTTCGGCGGGAACCCGCTCGTGTGCGCGGCGGCGCTTGCAGTCTTCAAAGCGATCAAAAAAGAAAAGCTTTTGACGAACACCGTTAGGATGGGGGAGCTGCTTGCCGGGGAGTTTGCCAAGCTGCAGGACAGGTATCCGGTGATCGAAAGCATCCTTGGGACGGGACTTATGCGGGGCCTGAAATTGAAAGAACCCGCGGCACCCTATGCCGATGAAGCGCGGGCGAGGGGGCTTCTCATCAACGCCACGCAGGGCGATGTGCTCAGGATTATGCCCCCGATGACGGTGAGCACGAAAGAGATCAAGCTTAGCGTGAATATCCTGAACGGGGTGTTCGCGAAACTTTCCAAGAAAAGCGAAGGTTGTTCATGTTCAACTCACTGATTTCCATTAACGACCTCAGTGCGGAAGAAGTCAGACAATTGCTGTCTCTTGCGGCTGACCTCAAAAAAAGGCCTCAGGATTTTCGCAATGTCCTTGAAGGCCGGATGTTCGGTTTTATTTTCGAAAAACCGTCGACCCGGACCTGGGTTTCTTTTCAATCCGGTATTTTTTCCATGGGCGGCGGCGTGATCTATCTCGGGCCCGAGGACATCAAACTCGGCGTGCGGGAAGAAGTGCGTGATGTGGCGCGGGTGCTGAACCGGTATCTGGCGGGCGTGGTCATGCGGACGTTTTCACACTGGACCATTACGGAATTCCGGGATTATTTTGAAAAACCGGTGATCAACGGCCTGAGCGACAAGGAGCATCCGTGCCAGGCGCTTGCGGATTACATGACGATTTATGAAAAGATCCCGGCCGAAAAGGATCCCGTTCTCGCGTTCGTGGGGGACGGCAACAACGTGTTAAATTCGCTTATGCTTGTGGCGGCGAAACTCGGCGCGAAGATCCGGTATGCGACGCCGAAAAAGTATCAGCCCGATCCGAAGATCGTCAAAGCCGCCCAAGAGATCGCCCAGAAGACCGGCGCCGTGATCGAAGGATTCTTTGACCCGGCCGAAGCTGTGAAAGACGCGGATGCCATTTATACGGATGTGTGGGTCAGTATGGGCGAGGAAGCCATGCGGAAGAAGAAGCTCAAGGACTTTCAGGGCATGCAAGTCAATAAGGAGCTCGTTGCGAAGGCTAAAAAAGGAGCGCTCATCATGCACTGCCTGCCGGCGCACCGGGGCGAAGAGATCACGGATAGCGTGATGGAAAGCAAGAACTGTATCGTGTTCGACGAGGCGGAGAACCGGCTCCATATCCAGAAAGCGGTCCTGCTTTATCTTCATCAACAAGGAGCGATTCAATGAAAAAAGTGGTGTTAGCATATTCCGGAGGACTTGACACCTCCTGTGCGGTGAAATGGTTGCAGGAGCAATACGGTCTCGATGTCATCTGTTTTTCGGCGTTCATCGGTGAAGTGAAGAACAAGACGAAGATCCAAAAACGCGCCGAAGCCGCGGGGGCCGTGAAAACTTTCATCGTTGATCTTAAAGAAGAGTTCGCGAGCGATTACATCATGCCCGCGGTTTGGGCCCATGCCCGCTATGAGGGGAAGTATCCTCTTGCGACGGCGCTCGGCCGGCCGCTTATTGCGAAGCACCTTGTTGACGTGGCGGAGCGGGAAGGTGCCGGGTTCGTGGCACACGGCTGCACCGGCAAAGGGAACGACCAGGTCCGGCTTGAGGTCGGAGTGAGAACGCTCAATCCGGAGCTCAAGATCATCGCGCCGCTCAGGGAATGGGAATTCAAGACGCGGGAAGAAGAGATCGAATACGCGAAGGAGCGGAACATCCCGATCGATGTGACGAAAAAAAGCATTTACTCCATCGACAAAAATATCTGGGGAATCGCGATCGAAGCGGGGATCCTCGAAGATCCGATGGTGGAGCCGCCCGAAGACGCATATGTGATGACGAAGGCTTCCGGCAAGACGCCGAAGACGCCGCGTTACATCGAGATCGATTTCGTGAAAGGTGTTCCGGTAAGATTGAACGGCAAGAAAATGGCGCTTGTGGCGCTTATCGAAAACCTTAACAGGATCGCCGGCGAATACGGCGTGGGACGTTTTGATATGATCGAGAACCGGCTGGTCGGGATCAAAAGCCGCGAGGTGTATGAAGCGCCGGCCGCCGACGTTCTGTTGAAAGCTCACGAGGAGCTCGAAGGGTTCGTTATGGACCGGGAATTCCTTCACTATAAGAGGGTCCTTTCCGAGAAATATGCCGAGCTCGTTTATTTCGGGCTCTGGTTCTCGCCGCTGAAGCGGGCGCTGGATGCGTTCTTTGCATCGAACCAGGTGCGCGTGACCGGTAAGGTCCGGTTCAAGCTCGAGCATGGACACGCGGTTTGTGTCGGCCGGGAATCGAAATTCGCCCTCTACAAGGAAAAGCTCGCGACCTATTCCAAGGGCGACATTTTTGACCGGAAGGCAGCGACCGGATTCATGAAGATCTGGGGCCTTCCGTACGAGGGAATGTACAAAAAATAAAGCAAAGGGCAAAGATCAAAGAGCAAAATGAATGAGAGCGCTTTTAGCGCTGCCATGGTTTTGATATTTTAATTTTGATCTTTAATTTTTGCAGAATATGGTGCTAATCATGGCGAAGAAAATGTGGGGCGGGAGATTTAAAAAGGAAATGCATCCGGCGCTCAAGTGTTTCAGTTATTCTCTTGAGACCGATCGCAAACTTTTTTCGGCGGAACTCCGGGTGAACGAGGCGTATGCCAAGATGCTCGCAAAGATCGGGATCTTGACGGTTGCGGAAAGCCGCAAGATCATCCAGGCGCTTCGGGTTATCGGAAAAAGTTTCACCTGCGAAGACCTCAAGGCCTGTGTCTGCAAATATGAAGATATTCACACGCTGATCCAGCAGGAACTCGAGAAGAAAGCGGGAGCGGTGGCCAAGAAGATCCACACCGGCCGGAGCCGGAACGATCTGGTCGTGACGTCGACCCGGATCTATCTGCGGGAGAAAGTTTCCGAGATCTGGATCGGGGTCAAAAAACTCCAGAAGGCGCTCGTGGCCGTGGCCGAAAAGGCCGAAGGGATCATTCTTCCCGGCATGACGCATCTCCGGAAGGCCCAGCCTGTGCTTCTCGCGCATCATCTTTTGGCCTATGTCGAAATGCTGGACGAGGACAACGCGCGGCTCGCCGATTCCATGAAGCGGATCAACGTTCTTCCGCTCGGGTCCGCGGCGCTCGCGGGTTCGGCGCTTCCGCTCGATCAGAAGTTTCTCGCGAAAGAACTCGGTTTTTCCGCGATCGCTCCGAACAGCCTTGCTGCGGTGAGCGACCGGGGATTTCTTGCGGAGATCCTGGGCGCGCTCTCGATCCTTTGGGTCCATTTTTCAAGGCTCGCCGAGGATTTTATCCTCTGGAACAACGAGGCGTTCGGCTACGTCGAACTCGACGACGCGTTCGCAACGGGTTCGAGCCTGATGCCGCAAAAGAAGAATCCCGACGTGTTCGAGCTGGTGCGCGGCCGGGCCGGTGTCGTGTTCGGCCAGTTGCAGGCGATCCTTACGGTACAGAAGGGCCTGCCGCTTTCCTATAACCGGGACCTTCAAGAGGACAAACCCGGTGTGTTCGACGCGGTCAAAAAGACGCTGACGGCGCTCGAGCTTCTGGCGTTGACGGTCGGTTCCGCCACCTGGAACAAAGAGGCCATGGCGGCGGCGGTGCAGGAAGACAGTCTTTTTGCGACGGACATCCTGGAATATCTTGTGCGGCGCGATGTGGCGTTCAGCGAGGCCCATCAACTGGTCGGCAGGATCGTCCGGTATGCGGCCGAGGCGGAAAAGAACATGAGTCAGTTGTCCATCCAGGAGTGGAAAAAGTTTTCTCCGAAATTCGACGCGGACATACACGATCTTTTTGATCCGAAGGATTCGGTCCGTGGAAAGAAAACGATCGGGAGCACGCACCCCGCGCGCGTGAAGCAGGCGATCGCTGTCTGGAAAAAGACCCTCGCCTGAACCCTCCAAGGGGCCGGTTCTCCTGAGCGGGTCGGGGAGAGAAAGAAGGAATATCATGAGTCACATTGATTTCAGCGAAGAAAAAATGCACGAGTTTTACTATAAGAATGGGGAGCTCTATTGCGAGAAGGTTCGCGTAGGCAAGATCGCGAAGCAATGCGGCACGCCCGCGTATATTTATAGCTATAAGACCTTTACGAACCACCTTGCGAAACTTCAGAAGGCGTTCCGCGCTGCGAAGCCGATGATCTGTTATTCCGTAAAAGCGAATTCCAACCTGGCTGTGCTCCGCGCACTTGTCAAAAAAGGCGCCGGTCTCGACATCGTTTCCGGGGGAGAACTTTTCCGCGCGAAGAAAGTGAAATGTCAGGGAAAGAAGATCGTTTATGCGGGGGTCGGAAAGACGGAAGTCGAGATCCGCGATGCGATCCGCGCCCGAATCCTCCTTTTTAACGCCGAATCGTTGCCGGAACTTGAAATGATCAATGCCGTGGCGAAAAAAATGCGAAAGAAAGTGAACGTATCGCTCCGGATCAATCCGAACGTCGACCCGCATACGCACGATTACATCACGACCGGAAAGGCCGAGACGAAGTTTGGGATCGATTTCGAGAATGCCCGGGCGATCTTTGCGGATAGCAAGCGTCTTTCGAATCTGGTGCTTTCCGGGATCCATGTTCACATTGGTTCCCAGATCGAAACAGGGGATCCGTTCGTTGAAGCGTTCAAGAAGATCCTGGAATTTATCGATGAGCTCGAAATGGCCGGTGCGAAGATCCGGTTTCTGAATCTTGGCGGCGGGCTCGGGGCAATCTATAGCGACGAAAATCCCCAAACGGCCGAAGAATTCGCGGAAAAAATTCTGCCGCTTTTCAAAAAGCGAAAATTCCAGCTGATTTTCGAACCCGGGCGCTTTGTCGCGGCAAACAGCGGAATTCTACTGACACGGGTCATCTATGTCAAAGAGACAAACGTGAAGCATTTTGCGATCGTGGATGCGGGGATGAACGATCTCATTCGTCCGGCCTTTTATAATGCCCACCACAATCTTTGGCCGGTGCTGAAGAGGGAAAATGGCGCCCACTGGGTTTACGATGTCGTCGGTCCGATTTGCGAGAGCGGTGATTTTTTCGCGAAAGATCGCGAGCTTGAGGAGGTTCGTTCCGGGGACCTGCTGGCGCTGATGACGGCCGGGGCGTACGGATTTACAATGTCCTCGAACTATAATTCGCGCCCGCGCGCCTGCGAGGTGATGGTTAAAGGTGCGGGTTTCAAGGTCGTTCGCAAACGCGAGACCTGCCAGGACCTGATCCGCGGCGAACGCGTCTAGTCCGCATTAGCGCCGACTCGTCCGGGGCGTTTTCTCAAGGAGATCAGAATGAGCGCGTCCAATATTCTTGCAGGGGTCGTCTTTGGGGCGATCGGTTTCGGGGCGTTTATTTACGGGAAGAAACAATCCGACCTCAAGGTTTTGATGAACGGCATTATTCTGATGGTCTATCCCTATTTTGTCACGAACGCTGTCGCGCTTTGGTCGATCGGGGGCGTTCTGACCCTTTGTCTTTTTGTTTTTCACGATTAAAGGAGGGGCTTGTATGAAGGGATGGTTTCGTAAGATCGCGTTGTTTTTGCTGATGGTACCGGGGATGTTTCTTCTTACGGCGGTTGCGGGCGGTTTCGGCGGCCTCCAACCCGTCATGGCAGCGTCTTCGACCAGCGAGGAAAAAGCTATCGACCTTGCAAAGGACGTTTGCCGGAAAAAAGGATGGCCCTGGAAGAAAGAGATCATTGTGATGGACGGCGGGGATTTTTGGATCGTGAAAACCAATGCCGGATCCCCGAGGGATAACGCACAGATTGGTATAGAGAAAGAGACCGGCAAAATTCTGGATTCCAGTTTCAATTCCTGAGAACGGATCCGGTTATTTAAAACGGGCGGAAAAATGCAAAATTTTATTTATCAAAATCCCACGGAGATCTTGTTCGGTAAAGGCATGATCGCAGAGATCAGAGTCCGGATCCCGAAAGAGAAGTCGGTGCTGTTCGTCTACGGCGGCGGATCCATCAAACGGAACGGTGTTTACGAGCAGGTGAAGGTGGCGCTCAAGGGACGCAAGGTTATGGAGTTCGGCGGGATCGAGGCGAACCCGCTTTTCGAGACGTGTATGGAAGCCGTCAAGATCGTTAAAAAGGAAAAGACCGGTTTTATTCTCGCCGTCGGGGGTGGATCGGTGCTGGATGCGGCGAAGTTTATCGCGGCGGCCGCGCTTTTCAAAGGAAAGGATGTGTGGGAGATCCTCCGGCAGCATGGCGCGAATGTTGAAGCAGCGCTTCCTGTGGGGACGGTGTTGACACTTCCGGCGACCGGATCTGAGTCGAACGGGAACTCTGTTATTTCCCGCAAGGCGACTCTGGAAAAACTTCATTTTGCTTCCGCGCATATTTATCCCGTTTTTTCCGTGCTCGATCCGGAGGCGACTTTTTCGCTTCCCGGCAAGTTTGTGCGAAACGGGATAGTCGACGCGTTCGTCCATGTGATGGAACAGTACATGACGTTTTCGGGCCAGTCGCCGCTCCAGGACCGGATGGCGGAATCCCTGCTTCAGACTTTGATCGAAATCGCGCCGGTGACGCTGAACGAGCCGGAGAATTACGAGGCCCGCGCTTCTTTCATGTGGAGCGCGACGCTTGCGCTGAACAATCTGATCGGTTGCGGCGTGGCGCAGGACTGGTCCACCCACATGATCGGGCACGAGCTGACGGCTTTTTACGGGCTTGATCACGCGGAAACGCTCGCGATCGTGTTGCCGGGTATCTGGCAGCACAAGCTGGCCGCAAAGAAAGAAAAGCTCGAGCAGTACGGCCGCCGGGTGTGGGGCGTCAAGACGGCCGCAGAGGCAATCGCGAAAACCGAAGCTTTTTTCCATTCGATCAAAATGCCGACACGCTTTTCAGATTACAAGATCCCGGCCAAGGAAGCGGCCGAAAAGGTCCGCAACCGGTTTCGGGAACGCGGCGACGTGTTCGGTGAACGCGGCGATATCGACGGGGATGCCGCCGCGGCCGTTCTCCTGGCCCGTGCCTGAGTTCCTCAAGGGAATCAATCATGCCAAAAACAAAGATTATTTGCACGTTAGGGCCGGCCTCGAGCACTGAGACCGTTTTGCGCCAGATGATGCGGACGGGGATGGATGTCGTGCGGTTGAATTTTTCTCACGGAACGCCTGAAAGCCATCTTGCGAATATTCATCGGGTGAGGAAGCTGAACAAGAAATACCGCCGCCATATCCGGATCCTTGGCGATCTTGAAGGCTACCGCATGCGGATCGGGGAGCTAAAGGATCAAAAGCCTGTCGTGGTCAAAAGGCATCAGACGCTTTGGCTTACGACGGAAGGGATCCTGGGGGAGGGGGACCGGCTGCCGTTCGATTGGGTGGGGTCGCTTCAACCGATCAAGCCGGGACAGCAGGTATTCATCGATGACGGTAATATCGCGCTGACCGTTGAGGCGCGCGATAAAAGGAACCTCAAGACGCGCGTGATCGTCGGCGGGCCGATCAAGGAACACAAGGGGATCAATATTCCCGGGGTGAAACTTGATGTGACGGGTCTGACCCGCAAGGACAAGGAAGATATTCATTTTTGCATCGAGCACAAGGTGGACTATATCGCCCAGTCGTTCGTCCGGACCCGACGGGATATTCTGGACCTCCGCGCGCATCTTCGGAATCACGCGCACAAATGTCAAGTGATCGCCAAGATCGAGAACTCGGAGGGGATCCGCAATATCGACAGTATCATCGGGGTTTCCGACGGGATTATGGTCGCGCGCGGGGACATGGGCATTTCGATCCCCATCTATGAAGTGCCCTATGTTCAGAAGAAGATCATCCGCAAATGCAATAAAGCGAAAAAGTTTGTGATCACCGCGACGCAGATGATGGAAAGCATGACCGAGCACCCGATCCCGACGCGTGCCGAGGTTTGCGACGTGGCGAACGCGATCCTGGACGGGACGGATTATGTGATGCTTTCCGGGGAGTCCGCTGCGGGCCTTTATCCGGTCCGCTGCGTTGTCATGATGAACGACATCATCAAGTTCACCGAAAAACACCGCACATTTTAAAATAAAACCTTCCGTGTGACTGAAAAGATCATCGCCATGCATGATCTTTGTCATAAAAGACGGAAATTGTCCCGGGGATCCGTGACCCTTGAGAGAAAAGAACAGGAACTATGACCGTACTGCTGCAGATTAATGAGATCCACAAAGCCTACGGGGCGATGACGCTTCTGGACGATGCGACGGCGTCCTTTGCGGACGACCAGAAGATCGGTGTGATCGGGCGTAACGGGGCCGGAAAATCCACGCTTTGCCGCATCATCACAGGCCACGAACCGGCCGATAGCGGGACTGTTACACGAAATGCCGCCCTGCGTTTGAGCTATCTTGAACAGCACGATACGTTCAAGCCGGGGGAGAACGTGCTCGATTTCCTGATGCGCACGACGCGCCGGGAACATTGGGAATGCGGACAAATGGCAGCCCGGTTTCAGCTACCGAACGAGATGCTCGAGGCAGCGGTCCGGAGCCTTCCCGGAGGATTTCAGACGCGGGTGAAGCTTTCGGCAATGTTGCTCAGGGATCCGAACTTCCTGGTCCTTGACGAGCCGAGCAATTACCTCGATCTGAGTACGCTGATCCTTCTCGAGAACTTCCTGCTCGGGTTTAATGGCGGTTACCTGATCGTGTCCCATGACCGTGAATTTCTCAAGCGCACCTGTGATCACACGTTGGAAGTGGAGAACGGCGGCCTCGCGCTTTATCCCGGAGACATCGAGGAATACTTCGAGTTCAAGGAAGTGCAGGTGGCGCAAAAGCAGGCGTTTAACCGCGGCGTCGAAAAGAAGCGCGAGCAGCTCCAGGCTTTTGTGGACCGGTTCCGTGCCAAGGCCTCCACCGCGACGCGCGCCCAGTCCAAGATGAAGCAACTTGCCCGCCTCAAGACGATCGAGATCGCGCACCCCATGAGCAACGTCCGCATCCGCATTCCGGCGGTGGAATCCAAAGGGGGCGTCGCGCTTTCCTGTGAGGGGCTGACGATCGGTTATCCGGACAAGGATGTGGCGCGCAGGATCCATGTCGAGATCGAGCGGGGGAACCACGTGGCGGTGCTCGGGAATAACGGGGAAGGAAAGACGACGTTTCTTCGGACCATTGCGGGCGACCTTGCGCCCAAAGAGGGGAGCTTTCGCTGGGGGACCGGCCTGAAGGTCGCGTACTATGCCCAGCATGTGTTTGCGACGCTCGATCCGGAAGATGATATTTACACGCATCTCATGCGTGAGGCGGCGGAAGGGGTGAAAAACCAGGACATCCTCGATATGGCGGGCTGTTTTCTGTTCAGAGGCGATGATGTTAAAAAGAAAGTAAAGGTTTTGAGCGGCGGGGAACGGGCGCGGCTCGTGCTTGCGGGACTTTTGCTTTCCAAAAGTCATGTGTTGCTCCTCGACGAGCCGACGAACCACCTTGATTTTGAAACGGTGGAGGCGCTGGGCAACGCGCTGAAGGAATTCCAGGGCACGGTCATCTTCATCAGCCACGACCGCACGTTCGTGAACCTGGTGGCTTCGAGCATCCTTGAGGTCAAAAAAGGGCGCATCCTCCATTATCGCGGTTCTTACGAGGATTATGTTTACCATCTCGAGCAGGTTGCGCGGGGAGAGGAAGAAGATTTTGCGGACGACGCGTCGTCCGAACCGGAAACGGTGGAGCCCGTTGCCGTGGTCAAGCCGGAGCCGTCCAAGGTCGGGGAGAAAAAAGCCGAGATCAAAAAACTTCAGAAAGCAATGGAGAAAGCCGAAGGACGCGTGAAACACTACACTGCCGAGCGCGATAAACTTGTCGATGAGATGACCCGCAACCCGCTTCATTTTTCAAAAGAGCGCAACGTGCGCCTGAAAGAAGCCCAGATCCAGATCGAAAAAGCCGAAGAGGAATGGTGCTCTTTGCAAACCAAACTGGAGAAACTCCAAAAATGAGAAACACACGTCATGATCATTCTTCGAACCCCGGCCAATCTTCCCGGCGCCCGCACGGGCATGGTCCGCGCCGGCCGTTTCATGAACATCCGAGGCGGGAACAGCCGTTTCGTCATGGTAACGTCAATTCGCGTCAGCCCGGGTTCGGGGCGGGTTATTCTCAGGAGGATGAGACCCACCGGAAGTTCAAGCTGAGCGTTGCTATCGATCCGTCGCCGCGGCTGAGGCTCGAAGATGGTTCCCCGGAAATGACGATGCGGGCGATGGACCTGATTTGTCCGATCGGGATGGGGCAGCGCGGCCTGATCGTGGCGCCGCCGGGATCGGGGAAAACTACGTTTCTCAAGCATCTTTGTCAGTCGGTATCGAAAAGCCATCCGGAGATGAAGATCTACTGCCTTCTTATCGATGAGCGGCCTGAGGAAGTGACGGATTTCCGCCGGAGTGTGACTGCCGAAGTGCGCTGGTCCTCGTCCGACGAATCGTATGAACATCATATCGAGACGGCGGATAAGTTGATGAAACAGGTGTATGGGGAGGTCCTCGGAGGGGCGAACGTGATGATCCTGGTGGATTCTCTGACCCGCCTTGCGCGTGTTCATAATGCGGAGGGACGGTCGAGCGGCCGGACGCTTTCCGGAGGCGTCGACGCGCGAGCGCTCGAAGTGCCGCGCCGCATCTTCGGTTCCGCCCGGAAGATCGAGCACGGCGGGTCGCTCACGATCCTCGCGACGATCCTGGTCGATACCGGCAGCCGCATGGACCAGATCATCTTCGAAGAATTCAAAGGGACCGGGAACATGGAGGTCTATCTTTCGCGTGAGATCTCGAACCAGCGTATTTATCCTGCCATCGATATTCCCCGCAGCGGGACGCGCAAGGAAGAGCTATTGCTTGACGCGACCGAACTCGAGCCGGTGCGTCGGATGCGCCGCGCGCTGGCCGGACTTCCTTTCGTGGACGCAATCAAGGCGCTTCTGACCCAGCTTCACAAATATCCGACAAACAAGGCTTTTCTCGCTGCCGTTGCCAAGGAAATGAAATCATGACCGGAGAAAAAGAATTGGGCATCCAGCCGCTCGACGGTATGATGGTGAGGCTCGGACTTTCGAATAACGACCTCGTAAAAGCATCGACGCAGCAGCTTTCCCACAAAGTTGTCCAGAAGGGCCGGAAGGGCAGGCGTCTGACGTTGAACGCGCAGCAGAAGATCCTGACGGCGCTCAAGGCGGTCACTCCGGACGAGCGATGGACGCTTAAAGATCTTTTTAATTATTGATACTATCGAAAATATTTTCAGGAACAGGAGACTCTGACGATCATGGCCACGAAGGATGAAAAGAACGGTTTTCCCAAGGGCGCGGAGCTGTTGCGCGATCCGATGCTCAATAAAGGCACGGCCTTCACACAGGAGGAACGGGAGCAATTCGGGCTTTTAGGGCTGGTCCCGGCGCGGGTGAGTTCCATGGACCAGCAGGTCGAAAGGGCGATGAACAACGTCCGGAGGAAAAGCTCGGATTTTGAAAAATATATCTATCTCACGGGGATCCAGGAACGGAATAAGACCCTTTTCTATCGCATTTTGATCGAGAATCTTGCGGAAGTGATGCCGATCGTTTACACGCCGACCGTGGGCAAGGCTTGCCAGGAATACGGCTACATTTTGCGTAGCAGTCACGAAGGTCTGTTCATTCCGTCCCAATATAAGGGACGCATCCGGGAGATCCTCGGGAATTGGCCGCGTAAAGATGTGCGCATCATTGTGGTGACCGACGGGGAAAGGATCCTGGGTCTCGGCGATCTCGGCGCGGACGGTATGGGAATTCCTGTGGGGAAGCTGATGCTTTATAGCGGGTGCGCCGGAGTTCACCCCAAACATTGCTTACCGGTGGTTCTGGATGTCGGGACCAATAATGAAGCGCGATTAAAGGATCCTCTTTATATCGGGGAACAGCACCCGCGTTTGCGCGGGAAGCCGTACGAGGAATTTGTCGAGGAGTTCGTGACCGCCGCCCGCGAGGTGTTCCCGGGAGTCCTGATCCAGTTCGAGGATTTTGCGAACGAGAACGCGTTCCACCTTCTTCAGAAGTACCGTGACCGTATCTGTACGTTCAATGATGATATTCAGGGGACCGCAAGCGTGGCTCTGGCGGGACTTTTCTCCGCGGTCCGGGTCCAGGGAGGGCGCCTGAAGGACCAGAAGATCCTTTTTGCCGGCGCGGGGGAAGCGGGTCTTGGGATGGGAAGGTTGATCATGGGAGCGATGGTGAAAGAAGGCCTCACGGAGAAAGAGGCCCGTGGCCGGTGCTTTTTTCTCGACTCAAAAGGGCTTGTCGTCTCGAGCCGCACGGACCTGGGTGAGCGGAAGGGGGCGTTTGCCGCGGCTGGGCCGGGGGCGCCGGATTGTCTGAGCGCGGTGGAATTGGTGAAACCCACCGCGATTCTCGGGGCCTCTGGAAAAGCGGGAACTTTCACGAAAGAAGTCCTGGAAGCCATGGCCAGGATCAACAAGCGTCCGATCATTTTCGCGATGTCGAATCCAACCAGTCATTCCGAGTGCACCGCCGAACAGGCTTATGCCTGCACCCAGGGGCGCGCGATTTTCGCGAGCGGCAGTCCGTTCCCGTCCGTGGACTATCAGGGGAAAACATTTGAGCCGGGGCAGTGCAACAACGCTTATATTTTTCCGGGAGTCGGACTTGGCGTCACGGCTTGCCGGGCGAAGCGCGTGACCGACGAAATGTTTTTTGAGGCTGCAAAGACGTTGGCCGCCAGTGTGACGGACGAGATCCTTCAACGGGGAGGGCTTTATCCGCCGCTCAAAGAGATCCGCAAGGTTTCGCTTACCATCGCAGAGGCTGTCGCTTCGTTGGCTTACCGCGAGGGGCTCGCGGTCGAGCTAAGACCCGGGGATCTCCGCGATTTCCTCCGAAAGCAAATGTTCGAACCGGCTTATGCGAATTATCTTTCCTGATCCCTGTTGCCCGGGGAGCATTTTGCCGCCTGGTCATTTTTTAGGTTGCCGGCCGAAAGAGTTTTAAATAAAATGCCCCCCGCGTTGTGGTCTGAATGTCCGCCTTTTGTACATTTTTTCAGACAGATTTGACAGGGTTCGGATCGGGAGCTATTGCTTGGCCGAAAGGAGAAATATTATGAGAACCGGAACGTATGTTCTTCTCACAGTATTTATGTTGATTTGTGCCGGTTGCGGGCCGAATCCCGCAGAGCTGGCTTTGGACAAGGGAATTCAGCTTGCGGAGGCCCGCCAGGAAAAAGCGGCCCTTGCTGAGTTTGATAACGCGATCAGCCTTAATCCGAAATACCTCGAAGCCTATTACAACCGGGCTCTTCTCTATCTCAGGACGGGGGATCCGAAAAAGGCGATTGCCGATTACTCGAAAATTATCGAGATGGATCCGAAACACCCGCAAGCCTACAATGCCCGCGGGAACGTGTATCTGGAGCAAAGAAAAATCGACCAAGCCATTTCCGATTTTACTAAAGCGCTGGAGGCCAGCGTTGTTTTTGGGGACGCTTACCGGAACCGGGCGAAAGCCTACTATGCCAAAGGGGATTATTCCAAAAGCTGGCAGGATGTTCACAAAGCGAACCGCCTTGGGGATCAGGTCGAATCCAGCTTTATCTCGCAACTTGAGAGGGCTTCCGGCCGCAAGGAATAGTATTTTGGAAGGGATGGGTTCCTTTGCTGGAAATGAGACAGGGTTTCATCTAAAATACCGCTCATGCCCCAGAGCAACATGGACGCTATCGGAAAATTCCTCTCGAATCCCTCCAGAGAGTTTTTGATCCTTCTTCTTGCCGGGTGGTCTTCCGGGATCAGCCTTTACCTTTCCGTCGGCCTTTTGGGCCTTTGCGGCCACTTCGGGTGGATTCATCTTCCGGGGGAGCTTGGGGTTTTCGGGAACCCCCTTGTTTTTTCCGCGGCCTTCGTTGTTTTTGCGATCGAATTTATTGCGGACAAGGTTCCCTATGTGGATTCGGTGTGGGACTCCGTGCATACTATCATCCGTCCTCTCGGCGGTTTCACCATCGGGTATCTCGCCGGGTCCGAGCACGGTCCCGTTATTCAGGTTATGTACGCGATGTTTGCGGGCACCCTGACGCTCCATATGCATACGGCCAAAGCCGCTGGACGGTTGGCCATCAACACTTCTCCCGAACCGTTTTCTAATATTGCCGCAAGCACGCTGGAGCAGGGTTCGGTCCTCTTCCTTTACTGGTTTTTTATCAAACATCCCGTGGTCACGGGACTCACGGTCGCAGCGCTGCTCTTTTTGGCATTCCTGCTGATCCGGTTGCTCTGGAAGTTCGTCAAAAAACTTTTCGGGGGATCTCCCGCGCGATCAGCGTCTCAGAGTTGACTTGCGAGTCACGAACCTTTAGTATTTCCCTCACCATGCAACGAAACCGGTTCTTTTTTCTCAAAAAGGGGATGTCCGGGATCATTTTGATCGCGATGCTCTTCGTGCTTCTTCCTTCCGCCCATGCCGCCGGGTTTAAGGCGAGCGATTGGACGGGACAAAAAACCTACCTCGACAAAACCACGCATAAACTTGGTTTTGGATTCCTCAATCTTACCGCAGGCTGGACGGCTTTTTTCTTTGAGTCCTGCCGGAATGACCAGAACTTTTTTGTGGGGGTCGGCAAAGGGACCCTTTACACGTTTACCAACACGCTCGGGGGAGTGCTTCACGCAGCGACATTTCCGGTTCCGCTCGACATCCCGCTTCCGGAGGGCGGTATCTCTCATGAATACGTTTAATCTCCGACATTTTTTATTTGCGGGAACGCTCGCGTTCCTTTTATTTTTCGTGGGGGCTTCCGCAGAGGCCGCGTCTCCTTGGGCTCAGGAACCGACTTACTGGGGAAAGACGAAGGGAAAACTTGCCTTCGGGCTTAAGAACTCTCTGCTGGGATGGGTGGGACCTTGGGCCGAGGCCCGGCAAAAGGGATACCGGACCGAATGGGAGGGATTTTCGGCCGGGATCGGAAAAGGGGTCCTTTACATGGCGGGCGGCGTCCTTCAGGTAGCGACGTTTTTTATTCCGGTGGATTTTCCCGATATCGGCGGTGGGCTTCCCATTCCCGATCCGAAGTGGCATCCCGTAATGTACTGTAAAAAAGGCCAGGTTTGCGCGCCTGCCAAAACTCCCGCGGAAAAGAAATCCTGAAGTAGCTTCCTTCCCCTGGTTATTTCCCGTACATGATGGCTAGCTGTTCGACCGTCGGTTTTTCCTTGTAGTATTCGCCTTCGGGACCCACGTAACCGTCCTTGGTCCGGTGCAGTGTGACCTTGGTGACGCTGCCGTTCTTGTTCGGGATGTCGACGGTTAATTCCTCCGGAAGCGGTCGCTCGGCCGGCGCGGAGTTTTTGGCGTACATCGCTTTCAGCTGGTCGATCGTCGGATAATCCGGATAAAACTCTCCGTTGGGTCCCTTGTAACCGTCGCTGTATTTTTCGAGCGTGACGGGGATGTAGCTTCCGTTCGGATTGGGGACCGTGACCACGATCGTTTTTTCAGGAGCTTCAATGGCCGGAGGATTGGAAGTGACGACCTGCGGCGGCGGGGTTACGACGTTATAGCCCGTGGGCTCCTGGAGGTAGTAGGTGTTGTTGTAGAAAAAATAGGTTTTTCCTCCGTACGGGATCGGCCGGTAATAGGGAGGCAGCGCCGGAACGACGGCGCCCATTGGGGCGGAGACGACCACATAACCCGACGGAGTGTACTGGTAATAAGTTCCCCCGGAGTAATAGTAGATCATATCCGCGATCCTTAGGGTCAGGTAACCCACAGGAAGATAGGGAAAGTAACGGAAAGGACGGCCGTTATGGTCGTCGTGGCGTTCAGGTCTGCCTCTGAAATCGCCGTGGGGATCGTGGCCGCCTTTGGGATTTCTGTCGAAAGCGACCGCCGTGTTGGAAAAACCAAAGACGCCTAAAGTTATTACGGCAAGAATTGAAACCAGGATTTTTTTCATTGCAGTGCTCCTTTGAAGGTTGAAAGACCGGAACTGCCCGATTTGCCAACTTTGACAAAGGGTTTTTGGGGAAAGTTCCGCAAAATCCAAAAAAAACAGGAAGCGGGCGCTGAGGAGTTGCTATAATGCGCGTGTCGTTCGCACCACAGTTCCACAACGCGAGGGGGATGCCGAGTGTCTGTCGCAGAGTTGATCCAGAAAAGAAGGAGCGTCCGCCGGTATGCCGCGAAGCCGGTGTCCCGGGAAGCGATCGCGCAGTGCCTTGAGGCTGCGCGCCTTGCGCCTTCGGCGTGTAACTCCCAGCCGTGGAAGTTTATCGTTGTCGATAAGCCGGCGTTGAAAGATCGTATTTGCGACCGTATTTTTTCAGGGCTCTACGCGATGAACCAATTTGCCAAAGAAGCTCCGGTGCTTGTGGCGGTCGTTTCCGAGAAAATGAAATTTATGGCTTCGTTCGGAGCACAGGTCCGCGACACCCGGTATTACCTGATCGATATCGGGATCGCCATAGAACATTTTATCCTGCAGGCCACGGAGCTGGGGCTCGGAACCTGTTGGATGGGCTGGTTCGATGAGAAGGCTTTGAAAAAAGAGCTCAATATCCCCGGCCATAAAAAGATCGATATTGTTTTTTCGCTTGGTTATCCCGCGGAAGATAAAATTGTCCCCAAGAACCGCAAGTCTTTGGAAGCCGTTCACGCGTTCAATCACTACTGAGAGGTTCGTTTTTCCGGAGGAGCGGAGTATCCCTTGCCGTAAAAATGCGTCTGATGTAGCATTGCCCCGGTCGGGATGTTGTTGCGCTCGTCTTCCTGAAAAATATTTCCGGAAAAGAGGCTATGAAAAAGCAATTCTTTGAGAAGTTAAAGATCTCTGCCGTGCCGTTGCCCTCCGTGCTCAAGACGCTTGCGCCTTTTCTGATCCTTACGTTGTTATGGATCGTGATCGAAGCCCTGATCCATCCGTTCGGAGAGTTCCCTTTCAGCGATGACTGGATGTATGCACGTTCCGTGAACTTTTTGGTGACGGACGGGGTGTTCAAGCTTTGCGATTTCCAGGCTGTGACCCTGCTCGCTCAAACGCTTTGGGGAGCGTTGTTCTCCCTTTTCTTCGGCTTTTCGATGACGACCCTCCGTTTTTCCGTGATCGTGCTCGGATGGGTGGGGCTTGGTGTTGTTTACGGAATGATGAAAGAGGCCACTCCGGACAGGAAACTTGCTTTCTTGGGGAGCGTGACGATGGCCACGACGCCTTTTTATGTTCTTTTTTCCAACACGTTCATGACGGATGTCCCTTTTATCGTTACGGCCACGGCCTCCTTTATTTTCCTGATCCGGTGGATCAAGCGGGAAAGGCTTTCCGATCTGATCTTCGGGATCGCGCTTGCGTGTGTGACGAGCCTGATCCGCCAGCTGGCTTTTTTTATTCCATTGTCTTTTTCCGTCGCGTATTTGATCCGGAAAGAATTCAAACCGAAGGCCTTTCTCGTGATCGGCCTGGCCTGCGGGATGGTGGCCGGAACCTTGTTCCTTTATCATGCGTGGCTCCAGTCGTTCGGAGGTGTCCCCTGGATGTACACGGTCAAACAGGGGGTTTTCCGCGGGCTTCTCGCTTCCATGAATCACGCCTTTTTTTTGAAACTGGTGGGGGCTTTTTTCTTCCGCATGCTGGTGGTTTGCATGTATCTTGGGATCTTTCTTTTTCCGCTCATGTTGCTCCTTTGGCCGGTCCAGTGGGAACGGTTTTCTCCGGGGGAACGGCGGTGGGGCGGGGCGTGTGCGGCTGTTTACGGAGTGGCGGTGTTGATCCTGCTGCGAAAGCTCGGACTTACCATGCCGCTCGGGATGGATCAATGGTTCAATTTCGGGCTCGGTTGCGAACATGTGGAAGGCGGGAACGCCTACCTGCCGAAGGCGCCGCGTTTTTTGTGGGAGGTTCTAACCGGGGTCGGGCTTGTAGGAAGTGCCTGGCTGGTTTTCCTTGCGACGGTGACTGTGAAGCGTTTTGGGGGGGCCTTGTACAAAAAGGAAAGCGTTAGCGCGCAATGGGCGCCGGTCCTGTGCTTGGCTGCGTGCGCGATCCATTTTATTCCTTTCGGGATTTCCGGACATTTTGACCGCTACCAGCTCGTCTATATCCCCTTTGTTATTTTTGGGATGATGATCAATAGCGGTCCTGTTTCCTGGTCAACGGGCCGTCTTCGCATGGCGGTCGCTTTAGTGCTCTTGGCGCTGATCGGATATTTTTCCGTCGCGGCGACCCATGATTTTATGACGAGGAACCGGACGCGGTGGGATGTCCTTCGTTATTTGATGATCCGGCAAGGAATCCCGCCGGGGGAGATCGACGGCGGCTATGAGTTCAACGGCTGGTACACCTACGATTCCAACTATCACAAGAAAACAGGCATGAACTGGTGGTGGGTGGCGGACGATCAGTACCGCATTTCCTACAATCCCTCGGTGGAAGGGTATGTGCCTCTGCACGGTGTTTCGTACAAACGGTGGCTACCGCCCGGGGAAGGGTACATTTTTATCCTGAAAAGGCTCGCGGAGAAGCGGCCGGCGGGGATCGAAACCTCCAAAACCGTTTATGATTTTTGAGCGGCAGTTTTCGGGGTCTTCCTGGCCGGGGACGTGGTATTCCTTGATGTGAAAATAAATTTGTTGTAGTATCCGGCCCCTTGTTTTATTCAGCGGAAATTTTGAAGGGGACAACCCTTCTTATCATCAAAAAAAAGCGGAGAATCATGAAAGCATTTAAATACCCGAAAGTGAAAGTTCAGATCCCGACAACCCGAGTGAAATTTGGCGGCAAGCTCCTGATCCTCGGCTGCGGCGGCGTGTCTCAGTGCACGGTCCCGCTCGTGTTGCGCCACTTTGACATGCCCGCAAAGAACATCACCATTATGGATTTTGTGGATAACCGGGCCCGGGTCAAAGACGCCCTGAAACGCGGCGTGAAGTATGTTTTTGACCGAGTGACCGAAAAGAATTACCGGAAGCTTCTTGCCAAATACGTGGGCTCCGGGGACATGATCATCGATCTCGCCTGGAACCTCGATTGCTGGGAGATCCTCGACTGGTGCCGGACGAATAACGTGCTTTATGTGAACACTTCGGTCGAGGAATGGAACCCTTACCGTGACGACAAACGGACCGATCCGACCCAATACACGCTTTATTATCGCCATATGAAGCTTCGCAAGCTCATGGCGGACAAGTGGGGCGGTAAAAAAGGCACGACCGCGATCGTCGACCACGGCGCAAATCCCGGTCTTGTGTCGCATTTCACGAAAAAAGCGCTGATCGACATCGCCAAAAAGATCCTGAAAGAAAAACCTTCCGACCCGCGTGCTCAAGACCTCGGGCGGTTCATCGCTCAAAAAAACTTTAAGAAGCTCGCGCAGACGACCGGTGTTAAGGTCATCCATATCAGCGAGCGTGACACGCAGATCACTGATAAGCCCAAACGGGTGAACGAGTTCGTGAACACCTGGTCAATCGAAGGTTTTTATGAAGAAGGTGTCGCGCCCGCCGAAATGGGATGGGGGACGCATGAACGGAGCTTGCCGAAGGACGGTTATGAGCACAAGACCGGCCCGAAGAATCAGATCTGCCTCGGCACGCTCGGGATGAACACGCTGGTCCGTTCCTGGGTGCCGTGCGGCGAGATCAACGGTATGGTGATCCGCCACGGCGAGGCGTTCAGTATTTCCGACCGCCTGACGGTTTGGGAAGACGGGAAGGCCATCTATCGCCCGACCGTGCATTACGCCTATTGCCCGTCGGATTCCGCGATCCTTTCGCTCCATGAACTCCGGATGCGTCAGTACAAGATGCAGGAAGATCAGCGCATTCTGGCAGATGACATCATCGACGGACGTGACGAACTCGGCGTGTTGCTCATGGGCCACGATTTCAAATCCTGGTGGTGCGGCAGTCTTCTGGACATTCATACGACGCGCAAGCTTGTGGCGCACCAGCAGGCAACGACGCTTCAGGTCGCGGTCTCGGTGGTCGGGGCGGCGCTCTGGATGATCCAGAATCCCAACGAAGGGTTTCTCCTTCCGGACGATATCGATCACGAATTTATTCTGAAATTCGCGACCCCGTACCTTGTTCCGTTCGTGTCGATCCCGTCGGACTGGACGCCGCTTCAGAATTTCAATCAGAAGTACCTGAAGTTTGGCGCCTCAGCTCCGGCCGCAGAAGACCTTTGGCAATTCAACTCATTCCTTGTGGATGAAAGAGTCTAAATCCTGATGAAACAACCTCCGTTATCGAACGGAAGTGCCAGCGCACCCGCGCTTCTGAAACCGAAGCCCGCCGACATCTCCGGGGTCGAGAACCTGATCCGGCAGATGCTGAAGAAGTACAAAACGCCCTTCATGATCATCCGCAAGGGCGCGCTCGAAAGGCAGTTTGCCAGATTTCGCAAAGCCTTTCCCGAAGTGACGCCCTACTACGCCATCAAGGCAAATCCCAACCCGCGGATCGTGAAGTTCTTCGCAAAACTCGGCGCCAGTTTTGACGTGGCAAGCGCTGCGGAGATGAAACTCGTGCTGAAACAGGGCGCGAAACCGAGTCACATCATTTTTGCGAATACGATCAAGTCGAAAGAAGACCTCGCCACCGCGCGCAAGCGCCGCGTCCGTCTCATGACGTTCGATAACGAAGCGGAACTTTACAAAATCGCCGAGGCCTATCCGGGGGCGCATGTGATCATCCGGCTTCGTGTCGCGAATCGTGGGAGCGTGGTCCAGTTGTCGCTCAAATTCGGTGCGGAACCCGACCAGGCTTTTTATCTTCTTCGCAAAGCCAAGAATCTCGGGCTTGTTCCGAAAGGCGTGAGCTTCCATGTCGGGTCGCAATCGACGAATGTGGAGAACTATCTCCAGGCGCTCGAGATCACGGCCAACATTTTCAAGGAAGCCAAAGAGAACGATATGCCGCTTTCAATCGTTGATATCGGCGGCGGATTCCCGATCCAGCATTTTGATAACGAGATCGGTATTAATTTTGAACGTATGGCGGCGCAGATCCGCAAGCAGATGAAGACGCTTTTCCCGAGGAACGTTCATTTTATTGCTGAACCGGGGCGGTTTTTCGCCGGGCCGGCGGGGATCCTGGTGGCCCAGGTGATCGGCCGGGCGTTCCGGGACAACAAAAATTTTTATTATCTGAATGACGGCGTTTATCAGGATTTTTCCGGGATGATCTTCGACCACTGCAAATACGAATTCAAGACCCTGCGGCGCGGGCAGAAGTACATGAGCGCGCTTGCCGGCCCGACCTGTGATTCTTTCGACACTCTCTCGACGAATGAAGAGATCCCCGAACTTTTCGTCGGTGATGTCATTTACGTCAAGAATATCGGCGCTTATTCCTGCGCCAGCGCCGTTCCGAATTTTAACGGTTTCGAACCCGCTCGTATCATCTTAGTTTGATCGGAACGAGCGAAGCTCGCCTGATTATCATCTGAATCTTAATTGGAAATCAGTGCAGTCCAAGTCGACCATCTAGAAATGAAATAAAATGACTTGGACGCCTGCTTCGCAAGGCGGCCCGCAAAAATTATACTTGTCTGAAAATCAGAGGGTGGAAGGCGGATCGCGAACAGCGCTTGCTCCATCCGCCTTCCTTCACCCGATATCCTGAGCTAAATCCTTTCCTCTGGCGGCACTTCGATCGATTTGATACAATACGCCCGCTTAAATCCCAATCCCATAAGGACTTACTGTGAAGAATTCAATTCCTTTCTACAAAATGGTCGCGTCGGGCAATGACTTTGTGGTGGTGGATAACCGCCGCGGGGTCATCACGGATGCGATCGCTTTTACCCGGAAAGTCTGCCAGCCTCACCAGGGCGCAGGTGCGGACGGCGTGCTGCTGTTCGAGTCGTCCAAGAAGGCCAATTTTAAAATGCGGATCATCAATTGCGACGGGTCGGAAGCTGCGGCTTGCGGGAACGGGTTTCGTTGTATCGCGCTCTACGCCCATGAGATCCTGAAATATTCCTCCCGGATGCAGTTCGAATCCGGGTCGGGGTTGATCGAGGGCGAAGTTCGGCAGGGCGGTCAGGTGAAGGTCCAGCTTGTGAAGCCGAAGATCTTTGAAATGGATGGAACGCTTGAAATTAAGGGAAACCGGATGTCTTTCGCGTTCCTCGACACCGGCGTACCGCACACCGTGATCTTTGTCGAAAACCTTGATAAGGTCGATGTCTTTGAACTCGGGAAGGCGATCCGTAATCATCCGCACTTTCAGCCGTTCGGGACGAACGTTAATTTTGTAAAGGTTCGTAGCAAGAAAGAGATCGCGGTCCGGACGTATGAGCGCGGTGTCGAGAATGAAACGCTCGCTTGCGGGACCGGTTCGACCGCGTCTGCGGTGATGAGCGTGCTCAAAGGACACGTTGAAGCGCCGGTCAATGTCGTTACGCGCAGCGGTGAAAAGCTCAAGATCGACATCCGGAAAAAAGGGGCCGAAGTCGCCAACGTTTTTTTGGAGGGCAAGGCCCAATTCGTTTATAAAGGGGAATATTTTTTATGAAAAAGAAAAAGCATATGTTTGAAGGCTCGATGGTCGCGTTGGTCACGCCGTTCTGCAACGGAAAAGTGGACCGGAAGGCCCTCGCCGGGTTGCTCGATTTCCAGCTTAAGGAAGGCACGGATGTGATCGTGCCGTGCGGGACGACGGGTGAATCCGCGACGATGTCGCATGAGGAACACCGCGACACGATGTCGTTTGTCGTGGACTATGTCAACGGCCGGATCCCGGTGATCTGCGGTTGCGGGTCGAACAATACCGAAGAAGCGCTCGGCCTCGTCCGTCACGCCAAAAAGATCGGCGCCGACGGCGTGCTTGTCGTGACGCCTTATTATAACAAGCCGACGCAGGAAGGGCTTTTTCGCCACTATCAGTTCCTCGCGTCGCGGGCGGATATTCCGATGGTGCTCTATAACGTCCCCGGACGCACCGGGGTTTCGATCGCCCCGGAGACCGTGGCCCGGCTTTCCAAGATCGACACGATCGTCGCGATCAAGGAGGCGAGCGGAAGCATGGACCAAGCGGACCAGATCATGCAGCTTTGCGATCTCACGCTGATCTCCGGCGAGGACAGCCTGACGTTTCCGCTGATCGCGATCGGTGCGCGCGGGGTGATCTCCGTCACCGCGAACGTGGTGCCGCGTCTTGTGAAGAACATGGTCGCCGCCGCGCTCGACGGGAACATGGAAGAAGCTCGCTCGGTGCACAAAGTCCTCTATCCGTTCTCCAAGGCTGCGTTCATCGAAACGAATCCCATCCCTGTCAAAACCGCGCTCGGGTGGATGCGGAAGATCCAACCGGAGCTGCGCCTTCCGCTTTGCGGGATGCGTCCGGACAATGAAAAGAAACTTCGTGAAGTCCTTAAAGGTCTGGGGGTCGTAAAATGATCAAACTCGTGATGGCGGGTGCCGCGGGGCGGATGGGGAAGATCATCCTCCAGCTCGCGGGTGGCGACAAGAATTTCCGGATCGTTGGCGGGATCGAACAGCGCGGTCATGCGGCGCTGGGCCAGGACCTTGGTCCGTTGATCGGTCGGGATCTGATGGGTGTGAAGATCACCCAGGATGCGACGGCCGCGCTCAAGAACGCGGATGTGATGATCGACTACAGCCATTTTTCCGCGCTGCCGGAAAATCTGAAAGCCGCGGTGAAGACGAAGACCGCGTTTGTGATCGGCACGACGGCGATCCCGGAAGCCATGTTGCGACAAGTCCGTGCGGCTTCCAGAAAGATCCCTATTGTGCAGTCGCCCAACATGAGCGTCGGCGTGAACCTTCTCTTTAAGCTGGCTTCGCTCGCCGGGTCGGTCCTTGACGACAGTTACGACCTCGAGATCACGGAGATCCATCACCGGATGAAGAAGGACGCTCCGAGCGGCACGGCCCTCAAGCTTTTGGAAGTCTTGGCCGCGGCGCGCGGGGTGGACATGAAGAAGGATGTCATTTACGGGCGTTCGGGAGAGACCGGTGCTCGTGAAAAAGGGAAGATCGGCGTCTTCGCCCTCCGCGGCGGGGACGTGATCGGTGAACATACGGTGTCATTTTTCGGGGACGGGGAGAGGATCGAACTCATCCACAAGGCTTCTTCCCGGGAGGCTTTTGCCCGCGGGGCTCTTTTAGCTGCAAAATTCCTTGCGAAAAAGACCCAAGGTCTCTATCATATGGGGCACGTCCTTGGAATGGCGTAAGTTGTTGCAGCGGCTGATTCGTTAAAGCTTTGCAAAAGTCAGCAAGAGCCAAAACAAGAGTTAATAAAAGACCCCCTAATGGAACTTAGAGCTTTTAAAAGACTCGTCTGCACTTTATTAATCCCCGCATGCCTCTGTATACCCGGAAGCCTTTTCGCTCAGCAGGAAACTCCTAAGCAGGCACAGGCGCCGGCCGGCAACGCTTTCGCCGAACATTTTTTTGCTCCCGCGCCCCAGAAACTCGATAACAAGATCACCGAAGTCCGCGGTTTTTCGATCCTCAAAACCCACTCTCGCCAGCAGAACGCCGAGTATTCCATTGTCACCAGTTTTGGCGGCGGCGTCGTAAAGTCCCGTTATCTTCCCGGCCTGGCGGACACGAAGGCCATCGACGAATACATCAAAAAAAATCTTAAAACGGCGGATTTCGAAGGGGTCGAGATCCGCGAGCTTGCTCTCCCGGACGGGAAGGGTGGCGCGGTCACGCTTTACTGGGTTGGGGATAAGTCTTTTACGGACGCGCAGAAAGCGATGGCCGAGGTGGCGGTGACGAAGGCGGCGATCGAGGCGCAGGGCGGTAATTTCGCCGCGCTGGTCCGCGAGGCGCCGATCTTTATTCCGGAAGCCGAGCCGCCGGTCGTGGTCAAGACCCCGGCACAATTTAAAAAAGAAGAAGAGCTGATCCTCAAGTTCACCGACCAGATGGGGATCGGCGAAAAGTTGTACGGTCCGTTCATGGGGGTCCCTCCCGGCGAGCCGATCGTCTGGCAGTCGTTCGGCGACACCAGCTGGCGCATGACCAATCTTGCGGCCAACCATTACGACACGCAGGTCGGTTACTGGTGCAACCGCATCGTTTTTCGCGGCATCCGCGCCCCGCTTCACACGATCGACCCTTTCATAGAGAGCACGATCAATCTCGATTCCAGTTCCAACGACGGCAGCAACAACCTTCAGCTTTTTGCTGGGTTGGAATGGCGCCCGCTTGCCCGCAACGCCTGGCTCTTTAATTACCGGCCGTTCGGCGACATCCCGATCCTCGAGTGGATCCGCAATTACCGTTTCTATATCAAGTACGGCGACCGCAAGAACCTCAAGGACGAGATCCAGAACAGTTCCGATTACGACCTTATCTGGGGCGTTCAGTGCTACTACGAGTGGGGCACCGAGGTCGCGCCGCTTGATGAAGGGAAGCCGGAGAAGTTCACCGATTATCTTCGCCAGTACGTGTGGGGCGAATACTTTGGGGACTATTATGTTTCGAAGACCAACTTCAGTTCCGAAGAGAACTTCAACGCGTTCATCGCGAACTCTTCTGTCATGTTGGGCGTCAAACTTCCCGGGATCCCGCTGCCGCACAATTATATCAATGATGAATTCGTGTTGATGCCTTACCTGCGTTTCGAGCACGTGAACAATGCCAGTTTTTCTTTTTGGTACCAGAACCAGTATTTCCTTGCGACCGGGATCCGGTGGATGCCTTTCCGGACCTACCGCTGGAAAGAAAACGAATGGCTTTCCAAGACCAAGATCTACGTCGAATACTGCGGGATCGGTAACGCCCAACGCGTCAAACAGCAGAGCGATCCCGCCGATGTGCCCGAGTACGATTTCCGGGTCGGCATCAGTTTCTCGAGCAGGCGGTTTTAATGAACAAAAACGGAGCGGGGTTCATGACGGAAAGATCTTTCCGGGCCGGAAAAAACCAGAAGCGCGTCGCGCTCCCGCTTCTTTTCTTTTTTTTCTGCTCGCTTATCTTCTGGAACCCGCCTGCCGCACACGCGAACGTTCTCGGGAATCCTACCTTTAGCGAACCCATTGGCAACGGCACCGCCAGCAATTGGGCGAGCGGCAGCACTGTCGGGGGGGTCACGCGCGGTCCGGTTCCCGCGGGATTTTCCGCGGATCCTTACGGCAGCAATGCGCTCATCATTACGAACAATGACTACACGTGGCAGTTAAACGACAATGTGAAGCCCGGCGATTATGTCGTCTTCAGCGTGTACGCGGAATATACCGCTGCGGGCGCGGGATTCGGTAATCTCAAGATCGAGTTCAAGAAAAAATTTGATAACGGTTCCGATGCCCTGATCGGCACCCCTGTTTCACTGGCGGCGGCCAATAGGATCAGGACGGGGACGGCGCCTTCGGGCGGCGGCTATAAGCTTTTTACCGTAGCGGGGACGGCTCCGGAAGGTACGGGCCGGGTTATTTTTACAATGGAGCAGAGCGGTGGCGGAGTGGGAGACCGATGCGTGATCGTCCAGGCCAATGGTGAGATCAATCCCGCGGATCTGACGATAGCGGCTTCCAAAAGGAATGTTTCTCCCGGCGATGTCGTAGGGATCAACGCGCATTACAGGAACGGTTCCGACGCAACTTTTCAAAACACGAAAATGCGTATCAATATCCCTCACGGGTTTGATTATGCCGAGAAATCGATCCGGGTGAACGGCCATACTGCCGCGTACCGTGACGGTTCGCTGATCATCGATGCCGGGAGTATCGCTCCGAACCAGGAGATCAATGTTACGTTTGCCGCGCTTGTGACCAGCGGCATTCAATTGGGACGAAATTATTCCATGGAAGCCGAAGTGACCGGGGATGGTTTTACGAACACCGGCGGGGCGCCGGGAGCTTTGTATTCTCCCGGGAAATTATCCCAAAAGGCGAAGGTCCAGTTCTCCGTGCAGGGGGATCCTGTTTTTGAGCAGGGGACGATCATCGGCAAGGTGTTTAACGACTTGAACCAGAATACCGTGCAGGATTGCGGGGAAGAAGGCGTTCCCTGGGTCCGGCTTTATACCGAGCAGGGCGTCGGGATCGTGACTGACGAACACGGACGTTACAATATCCCCGGCGTGACCCCGGGGAGGCACATCGTGAAGATCGACGGCCACAGCCTGCCGGAGGGAACGAAGTTCATCACGGAAGAATCGTATCTTGTGAAGACCACGCCGGGCATTATGAACAAGGCGAACTTCGCGGTCCTTCTGCCGCCGTCGGGGATCCCGGAGGATTTCAAGAAAGACCTGATGGTCATGGTGACGCAGGGTGTGGATGTTTCGAAGCCCACACTGGATGTGAAGATGTCTCCCGAAGTGGTGAAGCTCGGCGTCGGGATCCTCGAAAAAGAGCCGGTGTTCACGTTCGACACCAACTACGGGCAATTTATCAAGAAATGGAGTCTCGAGATCCGCGACGAAGCCGGACAGGAAGTCTGGACCGGGTTCGGGATCGGGCAGCTGCCGCCGGAGGTCACTTGGTCGGGGATGGCCGAGTCCGGTGTTTTGGTGAAGCCCGGGATCTACTCTTACCAGCTCAAGGTCCGTGACGGGAAGAACCACGAGGACTGGACGGCGCTGAGGTTCTTCGAAGTGCTTTCGAAGCTCGATCCGAAAACGGAAAAGAATTACCACCCCGAGATCCCCGCGATCGGCGATTTCAATCTTTTCAAGGACGGCCAGCAGAGCATTCCGCTGAAGGCAAAACCTTTGGTCCGCGTCCAGGGGAAAACCCAGCCCAAGAACGAGGTCCGCATCAACGATACGCCCGTGACCGTGGATCCCGAGACCGGCATGTTCCAGAAGGAATTCTTTGTCCAGCCCGGGGAATATAATGTGAACATCGCGGCGACCACGCCGACGGGGGAGAACACGAACTTCAACAAAAAGATCACCGTGAAGGACAGCACGTTCTTCATGGTCGCCCTCGGCGAGGAACAGCTCGGCGAAAATTTTGCGAGCGGGGCGATGGAGGCGGCGGATTCGGATGCGTACCGCGACGGCTTCCAGGAGCAGGGGCGCATGTCCTTTTTCCTGAAAGGGAAGCTGAAAGGCAAATTCCTCGTCAAAGCGCATTACGACACTTCCGACACGCAGTCCGCTCTTTTCACGAACCTCGACCCGGACAATTATTACCCGATCTACGGCGACAACTCGACCCGCGATTACGAAGCGAAAGACACGGCCCAGCGGCTTTACATGCTCGTGGAAATGGACCGTTCTTACGCCAAGTGGGGAAGCTTCAAAACGGAATTTACGGACACCGAACTGGCGACCTACAACCGGACGCTGTCCGGTCTCAAGGTCAATTTCGATACAGTGAGCAGCACGGTTTACGGAGACCCCAAGCGAGGCTTCAAACTTTTTACGGCCAAGTCAGGAACGCAAGCCGACCATAATGAACTCTATGCCACGGGCGGCACGCTTTTTTACACACGCAACCGCAATATCATCGAGGGCAGCGAAAAGATCCGGGTCGAGATCCGCGACAAGATCCAGGACATGGTCCTTTCCAGTTATGATCTTCAGGCCGGAACGGATTACGAGATCCATTATGAGGACGGGCGGATCATGCTGAACCGGCCGCTTTCTTCCATGTCCGCGTCGGACACCATGTCGACGACCGATATTATGGACGGTAATCCCGTTTACCTGATCGTCGATTATGAATATGACTCCGGCGCTGATACGAAAGACATTCCGAATCGCGGGATCCGCGGCTACACCTACATGGGCGACCACGTCCGGATCGGCGGGACCGCGATCGAGGAAAAGAGGACCGGCGGGGACTACAGCCTGAACGGCGTCGACGCGCTCTTTAAGATCGGCCGGAACTCCAAAGTGACCGCGGAATATTCGGAGTCCATCGGTTCGCAAATGGGGAGCTCGCTTTCCTACGACGGCGGGGTCACCTACGGGGATCTTTCGCAGCTTTCCGGACGTCATACGAAGGGCCGGAACAGCGCCTACGTGATCAAGGCGGAATCCAAGCCGGTGAAGAACCTTGAGTTGAGCGGCTATGTTCAGGAAGTGGACCCGAGTTTTTCGGACGGGCATATGATGAGCCAGGAAGGGCAGAAAAAATATGGCGTCGGGAGCCTTTACAAATTTACCGACAATTTGTCCGCCCGTTACCGTTTTGATGCCGCCGGGATCGTTTCGCAACTGGAACCGCTTGAAGTGACGAATACGGACGCTTCGACGAAAGACTTGCAGACCCAGACGGCCCAGGTCACTTACGATGACGGGCAGTATCTCGGGGAGTTGGAATATCAGAACCGGAATTTTGACCAGGTTGGCGATTCGGCGTATCTCGTGCCGGACCTTGAGAACCAGATCCCGTTCAATAACGCCGTGACCGGGAAGGCCGGTTATCATATCAATGACCGGTTGCTGCCCTACGTCAAGGCGCAGGCCGCGATCGACGGCAAGAATGACTATCAATTCGGGGGCGGCGTTCGCTACGAGGTCATCAAGGACCTTTTTGCCTATATCGAGCAGATGTTCGGCCCGATCGGGGATTCGACCTATTTCGGGTTTGAACGCCAGCACGGGAACGGCGCCCGGAGCTACGCGAACCTTCGCTCGTTCGATCGCGGGATCGGTGATAAGACCCTTGCGACGGCGATCGGGAACTCTTTTTCGCTGACCGAGAAATCGCGTCTTTTTTCCGAGCGGGAATACTCTTCCTATCAGGGCCAGAACGGTTTCGCCGACATCCTCGGGTACGAGGGGCGGACCGGAGACCATTGGGATTACGGCGCGAAACTCGAACGGCGGCATATCAACAGTTCTTACCTCGGATTGTATAACCGGGCGGCACAGGACAATCTCGCCCGCGCGGCGACTTTTAATACGGTCGGCGGCAATCTTGCCTACGCGGACGGCAACAAATTCCGCGCCAGGACATACTGGGAGGTTCGCGTCGATCCCTCCGCTCCCGATATGAGCCAGGTGACGACCCGCAACTCTTTGAAATACCAGATCAACGAGGACGTGAGCTTCCTGACGTACTTCAACTGGGGAGACACGCGGCAGAATGATCCTCAGAATGACGCGGCGAGGTTTATGGAGATCAGCTCGGGGTTCGCGATCCGTCCGGTGGCTTTAGACAAACTCAACGTGCTCGCGCGTTACACCTATCTGCAGGACCTTGGCAATGACGCGCAGTTCGACAACAGCTATTACAACGGCTACACCTTCGACCAGTCCGCGCAGATCGTTGCGACGGATATCGCGTACGACGTGAACCGGTATTTCGGGCTCGTCGAAAAACTGGCCTTCAAGCGGTCGGTGGTGGAAGGAAACCTCGGCGATACGGCGACGGTTTCCGCCAATTCGTTCCTGACGGCGAATCGCATCAATTTTCACGTGACCCGCAAGTGGGACCTTGCACTCGAATACCGGATCCTCTGGCAGTCCGCAGCGTTTGAAACCCTTAAACAAGGCTCTTTGATCGAAGTCGACCGCGAGATTTATGAATACGTGCGTCTCGGGGTGGGGTATAATTTCACCGATTTCAGCGATGACCTTCGGGACGCGAACAACTTCCGCAGCAGCGGGCCTTTCGTTCGCATGACCGGGAAGTTCTAACAGGAGCAGCTACCGCAACGGAGAAATGATCATGAAAAATATTGTCGCCGCTTTTTTTGCCGCTCTTTTGTGTCTTCAGTTCACCGGTTGCAACACCGTCGGCGAAGTCCTGCCGCCGAACGACCGGGTCCTGATCTATCCGCTGGCGTATGATCTGACCTACCTTCGCACGCTTGAGGCGCTGGACTCCCAACCCGGTTGGGTGCTCGAAGAAACCGACAAGGAAAAGGGCATCCTCAGCGTTCGCAATACGCAGTACAGCCGCCTGGATGATTCTGACCAGCGTTTGATCAGTTTTACGATCAAGCGCGTGGATGCCGGAACAACGTCGGTTTCTATTCTTCCGAAATACCAGAAGGTGTTCGGAGGGGACCAATTCCTCCGGGTCATCGGGGACTCTTTGGGCCGCGAAGTCAAAAGCTGATCCGCCTTGGATGCCATTCTTCTCCGGGGAGTCAAGACCCACAATTTAAAAGACCTTTCCTTCACTCTTCCGCATCGCAAGCTTTATGTGGTGACAGGGGTTTCCGGTTCCGGGAAATCCTCGCTCGCGTTTGATACCCTCTATGCTGAAGGCCAGCGCCGTTATATCGAATCCGTTTCGGCCTATGCCCGACAATTTCTCGAGAGGATGCCGAAGCCCGAGGTTGAGTCCGCTTCCGGGATCCCGCCGGCCCTTGCGATCCAGTCCAGGAACGTCATCACCAACGCACGCTCAACCGTCGGAACCCAGACCGAGATCAACGACTACCTTCGCGTGGCTTTCGCGCGCGCGGGGCGTCTCCGGTGTCCGGATTGCGGTGTGGAGGTCGAGAAACACGATCCTTCCGGTATCGCAGCGCGCCTTCTTTCCGGTTCTTCCGGGACCGAGGTCCGGATCGTTTTTGCCTTGCCGTTCGGCGGCAAAAGCCGGAAGTATCTGCGCGAGAACATCGAAGAACTCGAGCGGCAGGGGTTCAGTGAATTTTTTTATGATAATCACTGGGGGAGCGGCGAAGTCCTGCGCGCTCGGAAGGGCGACCTGAAGGAGCTCCTCGTCAGCATCGACCTGTTGCAGATCACCCCGAAGAACCGGGAACGCCTGACGGATTCCCTGGAGCAGGCATTTCGCCTCGGGCGAAACGAAGCGCAGGTGTGGGCCGGGGAGCGGGTCATGAAATTTTCAGAAGCGTTGCGGTGCCATTCGTGCGGGAGGTTGTTTCCGGAGCCCACGCCGAACCTCTTTTCGTTTAATAGCCCGCTCGGAGCGTGTCCCGAGTGCCAGGGGTTCGGTCGCGTGATCACCGTGGATTGGGACCTCGTGGTTCCCGATACGTCCAAAACGATCCGGGACGGCGCGATCGAGCCCTGGACCAAAGGCGGCACGCGGTGGGAACAGGGACAGCTGTTGGATTTTTGCGCCCGGAAGCGGATCCCCACAAAAACGGCGTGGGCAAAACTTAAAAAAGAGCACAAAGAATGGATCCTCCGGGGCTATGAAGGCGACGAGTATGTGAGCGTCCAGGGCTTTTTCGATTTTCTAAAAAAAAGGACGTACAAAATGCACGTCCGGATCTTTCTGAACCGCTACCGGGGCTACGTTCCTTGCGGCGTTTGCCGGACGACGCGGCTCAAGACCGACGCTCTCCAATACCGGATCGGCGGGAAGAACATCGCCGAAGTCCAGGGCATGGCCATCGATGCGCTTCTCGGATTCCTGGAAGGGCTCGACTGGACGCCCGAGGAAAAGGAAAAAACGGGGCCGGTGCATCAGGAACTTCTTGCCCGTGTCCGGTTCCTCAAAGACGTCGGGCTCGGGTACCTCACGCTTGACCGGATGTCGCGTACGCTTTCGGGCGGCGAGGTCGAGCGGATCCATCTGGCGAGTTCGCTTGGGTCCGCCCTAGTGGACACGCTTTATGTGCTCGACGAACCGAGCATCGGGCTTCACGAACGTGACAATCAGATGCTGATCGATCTTTTGAGGAAGCTCCGGGATCTCGGCAATACGGTTGTGGTGGTGGAGCATGACCGGACGATGATTCGGGCGGCGGATACCGTGATCGACCTTGGCCCGGGCGGTGGCGCCCGCGGCGGCGAGATCGTTTTCCAGGGAAGTGTTGCGCAGCTCGAGGCATGCGGCAAGTCTTGCACCGGCCGGTATCTGAGCGGCGAGAACCGGATCAGCCGGAGGGTGCATTCCCGTACGTCCGCGGCGGAAAAGATCCTGATCCGCGGCGCAAAGGCGCACAACTTGAAAGGGATCGATGTCGAGATCCCGCTCGGGAAATTTTCCGTACTTACCGGGGTTTCGGGTTCCGGGAAGAGTACCTTTCTTTACGACATTCTCTACAACCATTTTCTGAAATCAAAAGGCCAGCCTGTTTCCCAGGAAGATCTCGGAGCGGTACGTGAGGCAAAAGGTTTCCGGCATCTCGAGCATATGATCCTGATCGACCAGTCGCCCCTGGGGCGTTCGCCCCGGTCGAATCCTGTGACGTTCATGAAGGCTTTTGACGATGTCCGGAAGCTTTTCGCGGCGACGCCTCAGGCGAAGCGCGAGGGGTTCGAGGTCGGCCATTTTTCGTTTAATTCCAGCAAGGGGCGGTGCCCGGCCTGCGAGGGGGACGGCGCGATCAAGATCGAGATGCATTTCCTGGCGGACATTTTCATTCCTTGCGAAGCCTGCCGCGGAAAACGGTTCAAGCCCGAAGTCCTCGAAATCGAATATCAGGGCAAGAATGTGGATGAGGTCCTCAATATGACGGTTGACGAAGCGCTGGATTTTTTTGCCGGAAGCAAGGGGTTCGTTCAGAAATTTTCCGTTCTTCAAAAGATCGGCCTCGGGTATCTGCGGCTGGGCCAGCCCACGCTGACACTTTCCGGGGGGGAGGCCCAGCGGCTGAAGCTTGCTTACGAACTCTCTTGCGGCGGCGCGGGTCCGTCACTTTATCTTTTGGATGAACCAACGACCGGGCTCCATGAAGACGATATCCGGCACCTCATTAGCGCGTTCGACGAACTGATCCAGCGCGGGCACTCGCTTCTCGTGATCGAGCATCACATGGGCGTGATCAGCCTTGCGGACCATGTCATCGACCTTGGCCCGGAGGGCGGCGATCGCGGCGGCGAGGTTGTGTATCAGGGAGACGTTTCCGGGCTCCTTGACTGTAGCGGTTCCTATACCGGGCGGTTTCTTAAACAGTATTTGGGAAATTGAACATAAACTTAAAGTTCAAAGATCAAAGAGCAAAGCCACAATTCAAAGATCAAAAGCTTTGGATTTTGAGTTGTGGTTTTGATCTTTGATTTTTTACTTTTGAATTGGTGAAGTTGCGGTTATCGTTTTTATCGGTTATTCTTTATGTATGAATAAAAACATCGTTTTCTTCATGATGGTGCTGGTTCTGGCGTCCGTGAACCTCGGTTCGATCCGGAAGGCGGAGGATCCTATCCGGGATACCCAGACCAACGGGATCCTTTATAAGCAGAAAATGGAAGAGGAAAAGGACGGGAAAAAGGGGCCGCTTCTTTACAACGTTAAATACAACCCTAAGGAAAAGTTCTTCATCGAACCTCCTTACGAAAAGAAGAAGGAACCCGGCGCTGGCGATAAAACCGAGAAGACCCCGGCAACGTCGGACTGGTGGGAAGAAAAATCCCCTGGCGAGACGGCGGCGCAGCCCGCGGAGCAACAGGCTTCCGGGGAGGCGGTGACTCCGGAAGAAGTACCGCCGTTGACAGAGGAGCCGGCCGCCCAACCGGCGGCGGGCGCCCGGGACGGAGAGGAAAAGAAACCCGACGATTATTGGTGGTAAACCGCCGACACTTGTCCCGCAAGCGGTGGGAGTGCGTTTTTCTGTTTTTGATTTGAGCCTCTGGGGTTAAGACTCCTTCCAAATTGTCGTAACTGTAAGACGTGTGTTTCTCAGGTAAAAAAGGTATAATCCAACGTTTTTAGATCACTAACCTGGTTGAATCAAAGGGGATGGGTTTTTATGAATAAATGGCGTCGCTGGAATCTGTTTTGGATGGACCACTGGGTCAAAATCACGATCCTTCTTGGCTCGATTATCCTCTTTGCCCTTTCCTGGTGGGGCATGGCGTCTCTCGAAAGCTATTATCGCAATATCACCTTGGCCCAGCTTCCCATCAACTTTCTTATGATGACGGTTAATGCCGTGGTGTTCGCCTATGTGATCGTCGGGATCCAGGGCGGTGCGCTTTCCAAGCTGGATAAGAACAAGGTCAAAAGTAATACGGTCAATGTGAAATTTTCCGACGTGATCGGGATCGACGAAGCCAAGGATGAATGCTGGGAAGTCGTCCAGTTGATCAAGGATCACGCGCGTCTCAAAAAGATCGGCGGCAAGATCCTCCGGGGCATCCTGATGATGGGGCCTCCGGGGTGCGGCAAAACGTACCTCGCCAAGGCGATCGCGACCGAAGCCGGATTGCCGTTCCTCACGATGGCCGCCAGCGAATTCAATGAGATCTTTGTCGGCGTCGGGGCGAGCCGTGTCCGAAAGCTTTTCAAAAAAGCGGCCAGCCTGGCCTATGGGTTCGGCGGCTGCATTGTTTTTATCGACGAATTGGACGCCATGGGGTCCCGCCGGACGTTCAGCCAGTTCGGCAGCGGTGAAGGGAATACCACGCAGAACCAGTTGCTGGTCGCCATGGACGGCCTCGGAGAAAAGTCCGAGAACATCATTGTGATCGGCGCGACGAACGCCGCGGAGGATATTCTGGATCCTGCGCTGCTCCGTCCCGGCCGTTTTGATAGAAAAGTCTATATTCGCAAGCCAAGCCTCGAAGGCCGGGAACAACTTTTCAAATATTACCTCGGCAAAGTAAAGTACGAAGCGTCCGTAGATTGCAAACGCCTGGCCAGAAAAGCCATCGACAAATCTCCGGCCGACATCGAAAACATCGTCAAGGAAGCTGCGCTGATCGCCACCCGGAACAAGAAAGATGTGGTCGGCCTACACGAGTTATCTGAAGCGATCGAGAGGATCGAGCTCGGCATGAAGCAGAAATTGACGATCAACCGGCGCGAACTTGAAATGACCGCGTATCACGAAACCGGCCATTTGATCTCGACCTATTTGATGCATCCGCGCGACGACGTGTTCAAAGCTTCGATCATTCCGAGGAAATCCTCGCTCGGCGTGGTCCATCCGACGCCGATGGAAGAGTGGCATAGCCAGGACCGCGAGACGCTGCTTGCCGAGATCAAGGTTTGTTTGGCCGGCTATGTTGCCGAGAAAGTCAAATTCAATACGACCACGACCGGGGTGACCTCGGACTTCCGGCAGGCGATGTCGATCGCCCATTTCATGGTCTGGCGGATCGGCATGGGGGCCTCCGGATTGGTGGGGGACTACCTGACGATCGGTGACAAAAATCCCTTTGTCCTCTCGGAAGAGACCAAGCTGAAGCTCAATCAGGATGTTGACAAGATTATCAAGGATTGTATGGCTGAGGTGGAAGCGCTTCTTCGGAAGGAAAGCCAGCTTTTTGACCGGTTCGCGCAAGAGTTGATTACGAAGCAGGAACTCGATTACGACGAGATCGAGGCGATTTTTGCGGAATATGGCAAAGTGAACCCGCGCCGTTTCACCGGTGCGCCGCCGGTGGTTTAGGATCTGAGACATGGAATTCAAAAAGGGGTCAGGTGCCTTTTTAGGGAAAGGGTGTCTGACCCCTTTTTTCTTCGTTCTTCTTCTTGCGGCTTTCTCGGGCTGCTCGCCGGTTACCTATCCCGAGGAGCGTTGCCGGGAAGCCCTTCAGGAGATCGCCCTCAAGGAATATAAGATCCCCCACATCGACGTCGAATTTGTCGGGACCACGCTCGGGGTCTACCTGCCGCTCAACGAACTTTTTGCGCTGGATTTCAAGGAAGCGATCATGAGCGGCAAGGTGACGGACATGGAAAGTCTTTTTCAGCCGACGGAAGCCGCGATCGACAAGGTTGAAGACGTTCTTTTTTCGATGTCGCGGGTCATGCTTTCCACGGACAAAAAGATCGATTTTTATTATCTCCAGGCCACGGACGTCGAGAAAAGCGGTATGGAACTTGTGTTTACCGGCCAGATCGACGACGTCAAGCGGGTGCGATTTTGGGACATCCCGCGCAGCGAATACCGCAAGCGTATTCTCCATGAATTCCGGCTCAACCGCGCGGCGCTTTGGCACAAGCCGGTACGGCACTTTTTCCGGGACCTGAATGAGGCGGATGCGGCGACGGTCGGAAAGCTTTACTTCCCGAAGACGGCGAAGGAGAAATGGGCCCGGGAGTTCCTTTTTGCTGACGCGGCGGGAAAGGTTCTGCCGAAGGGGAGCGCGGAATGGAAGGTTCTGGACCTGAGGAGTATTCCGATCCAGGACGATGACATTGTCGTCTACGCGAAGGTCGAGGTTTCTTCCCGGGATAAGAAAATGCCGGCATTTCCGCCGAAGACAATGGAATATCTTTTCCATATTTCCACCAAGGGGGAAGGCGAAAAGATCCGGCGGATCATCCCTCTGATCTATCTGGACGGAAAAGGGACCGAGGCCGGGCTTTCTTTTACGAAAGACATGGTTTACCAGAGCTTGCCGAGCTGGGAGACGGAGTTCAAGGTTCCGGACATCACGATGGGGGAATTCCTTTCCCGCCAGCTTACGCGCCGTCTCCAGGAGACCGTGGCCCAGGACGAAAGGATCTACAACACTTTTACGAACGTCAAGCCTCTGTTCCGTTACGAAAAAAGTTCCGAACCTTCGTTTTCATTCAATGTGATCGCGCCATTACGCAACGCGAAGCAGGCCGGTGTCTCCAATGGGGGGATCCACGAGGACATGCTTTATCTCTGGGAGCTCGCGGCCCGCGAGTTTGTGGACGTGCTCCGGAGTTATAGTTTTCAGGATTACAAGAGCCTCAAATTCGAAGTGTCCCAAGACGGGCATGACCGCGTCTGGGTCGCCACGAAAGAGGGTCTCGATCTTTTTAGGCGCAATAGAAAAAAGCTGCAAAGTGTTTTAACTTACTAGAAATCGGTCTCGTTTTAACCCGCGGTGATTTTCGGGATCTTCCGCAAGAAAATCCGTGGCCTCTGTTGTTGATTCCCGAAAAGCATCCTTTTGGAGTCGTCTTTCCCTGATTTTTTATCCTCCCGAAGCTGCCGTAGTTTCTCGCATTCCTCTGTCGATTTGGCCCTGCCGGTCGGACCGGAAAAATTTAATAGTCCTTGTCAATAGGCGATATGTCAATTTATAGCATTGTAATTTTCTGTCTCATGATTAAACCCGGATAATTTGACGTAAACTCAATAGGTGTTATCTTTTCTATATCTCAAGGGATTTTAAAAGTCTTAAGCTTAACGGGGGTTGGCTTGAACAGGCTATTTTTATCGAAAAAAGGGACGGCGATCCGGAGCATCGCAATGCTCGTTGCGGTGCTCTTTCTTTTTTCCGAGATCTGCTCATTTCCGTCGCAAGCGCTTGCTAATACTCCGATAAAATCCATAGTTCCGGGAGGGGAAAAGCCAACCGCGCTTTCCGGCCAACCCCTGATCGATGAAAGCCGCTGGCTCCCTCCCGAACTTGGCACGATAAGCGAAGTTTACCGAGCTCAGCGCGAAACACACAGCGCAAAGACAACACTCCGAACCCCGAATTCTGATCTCCCTGCCGTAATTTACGTTCAGGACGCGCACGACTCTCTTGAAGCCCAGGAGAGCATCGCGAAGATCATCAAACATCTGACTGAGAACTATGGAGTTCGAACGGTTTTTGAGGAAGGTTATGAAGGTCCGGTTCCCACCGGGGAATTTTTCGGTTTCATCAAAGATCCCGAGTTGAAGCGCAAGGTCTCCTATTTTTTTCTCGATCATCTCCGCATCGGCGGCGCCGAATATGCGCACATTAACAGAAAAACGGATGACGGATATAGGATGACGGATGACGACAGCCCGGCTTTTCGACATCCGACATCCGGCATCCGATATCCTGATTGGACGCTTATCGGTGCGGACAGTCTGAAACTCCACAAAGAGAACGTCGACCAGTACCGGTTCTCCGCGGAGAAGAAAGAGGCGATCGCAAAAGACCTGAGGGCCCTTGAAAAAGAGGTCCGCTTGCTCACGGATGCGCGCTTTCCGAAGGAATTCCGCGAATGGCTCAGGCTAAGGGAGCAGTTCGATGCGAAGAAACTGGATCTGTTCACTTATCTAAGCAGAACAATGTTGCTTTCGCCCGGATCAACACCTGGCCATCGATCTCAGGGGTCCCAAGTCAAACTCCGGGGGTTGTCCGGGGCGACGGTGCCCCTGGTGAGCTTCATTCTCGAGGCTGTTAAAACAAACGATCCTGTCGTCATCGAAAAAGCGAAGCATATCGATGCACGGGAGGTTTTTGCCGAACTTTCGAAGTTGGATGAGTCTCTTGCGGAGGCGTATCTTGCCGGGGCGGGTGATAAAGAACTTTTCGGGCATTACAAGACTCTTTGTCTTCTCGGACGCCTCAGCGATCTTCAGGTCTCGCAAGAGGAGTACGAGGTGGTCCGGCAGGCGCTCAGGACATTCAATACCCGGTCGTTGGGCGAATTTATTCATGCGAACGTGAAAAAGCCGATTGTTCTTTCCCGGCAATGGGAACGGAATATCCGGGAAGCGGTGAAATTCTATGAGATCGCGGCGGAGCGCGATGGAGCGATTTCGAAAAGGCTGGATGAATATTTTCTCTCGGGCAACGCGCAACGCACAACGCGCAACGATACGTCGGCCGTTGCGCGTCGAACGTCGGACTCAAAATTGCTGCCGGCAATTTTGATCTACGGCGGTTTCCACAAGGAGAACATCAAACGCATTCTCGAATCCAAGGGGATCTCGTATGGGGTCGTCAGTCCGAAGATCACGAAGCCCAGCCTCCGCCACGAAGGTTATTACAACAAGCTCATGACGGAAGGCTTCCTCTCTTTTGAAAAACCTTTTGTGTCGGTCCTTGCCACCGCGGCGAGGGTCTTGCCGGTTTTCCACCCTTCCCTTAACGGGCGCGCTGAGGTTCGTGCGGTCTATGAAGCTTTGCGCGTTCATCCCGGGACCGATCTCGGGACGTTGGATCGTTTGCTCGGAAAGGGAGCGCCCTCCGTTGTTGTGAAAAAATCTCGTGCAGAGTTACGCGAAACAAAGGATGTGACTTCCGTCGCCAAGGATGTGCCGGAGAAAGGAAACTGGCTGAAAGAACAGTGGAAGCGGTTCGTTTTCCGGTGGACGAGCGCTGAAGGTTTTGGCTATTACCGGAAATTTTCAGGGCTCTGGTATGTTGTGGGCGCCGGATTGTTTTTGGGAAGTTCGGGCATTGCTGCGGGGTTGATTGCATGGATCCTTTACGAGGGCATCGAATACGGTTTTCACAGGGTCGGGATGAAGGGAGAGATGGAACCGGCGCCCCGAAAGCCGGCGTTCGGGGCTGCCTTGCGCGAAAAGGCTAAAAATGTTGGAAAGAAATTTTCTGAAATGGGCGGCGTTCCGGTGGCTGTATTCCTGGGGCTTGGCGCCGCGATGGTTTTTGCGGGAGATGTCCCGGGAGGGATCCTTCAGACCCTTTCGAAACTGAGTTTCTTTCTAGCCGTCCGCGAAGGTTTCGGGATCATGACGGGGTCTCTTTTATCGCGGCGGGTTATTTTAACGGCCAAGGGTTTCAAGGGCCGTTCCGATATCGGAAAATACCTGGTCAATTATTTCGATCTGCTGCTGATCGGTGCGTTCGTTTCGATGCCATGGGTGGCTGCAATTCTAATAAGCATCTACGTGCATGAAATTTTCCACTACCTTACGGCCCGATATCTGAACGCGATTTCATGGCCGGAAATACCGCTGAAGAATCTCAAGATCGATTGGTTGGGCTGGCAGGTGAAATTTACCGAGTCCTCCGCGACGGGGATCCCGCAGCGTTGGTTCTTGGGGATCAGCTCGGCGGGAACCTTGGGGAATCTGTTCGTGGCTGCCGGGGCTCTTGTTGTCATGGCTTTTGATCCCGGGAGTCTGTGGGCCGGTTTGTTCCTGAAATACAATTTGTGGTATGCCGCGGGGCAGTTCCTGTTTTTGAATAATGATTTCGGACGCGTGAATCTTCTGGAATTGCGTGGCCGGTATCTTTCCGAATGGTTCGAGCCGCGCATGCCCCGCCTCGGAAAAGTTCTTCACGTCAGGGTGGCTCCGGTCAGGGAACGGGTAAATGCCGACTCCTTTCTTCTGGAAACCAGCACGGGTCGTTACTGGCTGATCAAGACCCGGTATGCCCGCGGAGCCGCGAACGGCATCGACGGTTTCGAATATCAAACAGCAGATGAGGCGGATTTTAAGGGAGAGTCTTACTCTCTTTTTGAGATCGTACAGGCTCCGGGCGGACTCTTGTCGCAGTTGAATGATCCTTTTCGGGGAATGAAGCCGGAAACGAAAGGGGACAGCTCCTTTTCGGGGAACATTCGTCGTGCGGAATTGCGAACGGACGACGGCGAATTCCGGCCCAATGAGCTAAGGCTTGTGGACCCGAAGGCCGGACTCCGGAGGGTCCTCATCGTGGAAGACCGGGAGAATATCCGTGAACTCCTGAAGACGACGCTTACCGCGGAGGAGCGGACGGTCGTGATGGCCGTGAACGGAAACGAGGCCATGGAATACTTTGAGAAAAATTCCGGAAACCCGGACCGGCTCTTTGACCTGGTTATTACGGATACGGATATGCCGCTCATGAACGGGGACGTGCTTATCCGGCAGTTGCGGGAACGGTTCAAATTCCGGGGGCCGATCCTCTGGTACTCGGGAGAGCCGGCGAAGCGTGAGAAGGAAGGAACGGTCGTGCGGGTGGCTCGCGGGAAATTCCACTGGCATTACGAATTGAGCCCTTCGTTTCAATATCCCAACACGCTCATGGTGCATCGTGCGTTCGGGGCCGGCAGCGAAAAATATTTTGCGGATCAGCTTGTCGGGGTGATCGTTTCGAGCCTGAAGACGGGCGCCCGGGTCTCGAAGGCGGATCTTCCTCCGGACGGGGTCTCGTCCACCGATGCCTCCCACACCGAACAACTTTTGAAAGCCGCTATCGCCGGGGACACTGCGGCGGGATGTTTTCTTGCAGAACTTGCGGTGAGACATGAGGGGACATTTTATCAGGATGTTTTGAATTTTCTTTTTCAGGGAGGTCTTCTGGCGGGCATGAGCCCGGAAGCCCGGGACATCCTGCGGGAATTTTTTGAAGGAATGATCGGGGCTCTGGCTCCGGACGTATTGACCCCCGATCGGATGTCGGCGTTTCGGCAATTGATCGACGGAGGAGCGGCGCAGCCTTCGGATCCGTCGGAAAAAACATTTCAACGGATCCTCCGGTTCGCGACCAGTATTAACCCCCATTGTGACCGGGTGGCCTTGCGGAAACTTTTCGCGCAGAACCGGGAATTGATGAAGCGGGATTCTGAAGGTGAGCTCCGGGTCAAGCATGTCCGGGAATGGCTTGAAACCCTTGAGGAGGAAGAGGAGTTCATCAGCTTGTATGGGATTCGTGTGGTCGGAGAGCGGGAGGAAGAGACTCTTGAAAAACATCCGCTCCTGAACGTTCTCCGTGAGCGTTTCGGTCTTCGGACCGCGCGCATGAAGGTGCGTAAGATGGTTTACAATGACGGGGAAAGACATTTTCCGTACGGGGTTTATGAAGAAGCGCTCGAGGTTCCCAAGGACGCGGAAGATTTTGTCGCGCTCTATCTTGAAGCGGGTCACGCCCGTACGCTGCGGGCTTTATTCCCCGGGGAGCTGACCTTCAAGGATGAAGTGGAGAGGAACGTTTCCATTCTGGGAGAGATCCGGCCGGATTCCAAGCCTGGGAACAAAGAAATTGGTTTTGAGCATCTGAAGGAGTTGGGACTCGATTTCCCTCCCGGGATCGTGCTTTCCGCGGAATTGGTTTGTGCGATTGTTTCTTCGGCAAAAGAAGAAAGGGATCTTAGCAAATCTCCCTACATTGCGCTGATCGAGGAACAGCTTGCCAAGGCCGGGATCGGTCCGAACGACAGCTTGATGGTTCGCAGCAATCCGAAGGTTTCCATGCCGGGCGTTTTGACTAGTCTTCCCGTCAACTGGCGGGAACGGTTGATCGATGCGATTCTCGCGGCGGCCAAGGCGTGGGACACCGATGCGGCAAGGGACTACCGCCAATGGGCGGGGATCCCTCACCGGTACGATCTTCCCCTGATTATCCAGCGCCTGGAGCGTGGTTTCGATTACGCGTCGGCCCGTAAGGGAAAAACGTTGCGGAATTTCGCGGGTGCTTTTACCACGCGCGACCCCAAAGACGGCAGGGACGGTATCGTCGGCCGATTTGAAGCGAACGTCATGGGCGAGCATCTGATGACCGAGGGGGGGGAAGGCCGGGATATCCGCGAGCTCGCGACGGCAGCACCCAAGATTTACCGGCAGATCCTCGACGCCAAGGCAAAGATCGACGGATGGCTTCGTCCACGGAAAGGCAGTAAAAAAGGCCGGCTGCTTCCTCCGCAGGAGCTTGAGTTCACTGTGGTGGACGGGAAATTGTGGTTTCTTCAAATGAGAAATATGAAGTTTTCGATCTATGGCGAGATCGCTCACCTTGAAGAAGACATGGCTGAGGGGCGGATCACCGAGACTCTTGCGATTCCGAGGATCGAGGCGCTTCAGGCCCGGCTCGGTCAGCGGAAGATCTACAAGGTTCGGGCGGGCGCTCAAGTCCGGCCGCTTGCCAGGGCGCTGACTTCCAATTCCGGCGCTTTCCGGGGGCCGCTGGTATTCGATCCTGCCAGGATCCCGGAGCTTGTAGCGAAGAAAAAACCTTTCGTATGGTTTGCCCTTAAAAAGAACATCAAGAGCAGTACCAAAAACACGGATCTCCTTATCGGGCTTCTCGGTTATCCGAGTTTCGCATTGGTCACTGAATACGGGAACGGCTCCTCGCACGAGGCCGTATTGACCCGGTCTGTCGGGATCGCTTCTCTGATCAATTTGAGGAGGGCCAAAGTCGTTGAGGAGGGGAGCCGCGTGTCCCTGGAACTTGAGGGCGGGGTCGTTCTTCATGAAGGCGATCCGGTGATCGTGGACGGGGATCATGACCGCCTCCTTTCCGGTCCGGCCGATGCCCTTGAGGAAAGCGGTGTGGAGCTGAAAGCGAGCTATGGCATCCATATTCCTTCGTTCCGGAAAAAATTCCTGAAGCCTTATCTTACCGCCGAAGGACAAGTGCGGGCGGGTCTGACCGGGGAAGAAGTAAAGGCTTTGCACGATAAAGCCATGGCGCGGTGCCGCGATCTTAAAAAAGGCAAGGACGCAAAAGCGGCCTACATCGCGAACCTGGAGCAGCATTTCCTGCACGATCTTTTGACGCGCATGCTTCCGGAGGAGGAAGCGTCAAGGAAAACAGGTGTTGCCGCCCCGTCCGGTGCAACGGAAGTCCCCGCCGGGATCCGGGCCGCGGAACTGGCGGATCTTCTTGAAAAAGTCGCGGAGTCCGGGGAAGGTTTTAGCGCGGAGGGATGGACGCTTCTTGAAAAAAATATTGCGGCGGCGCTTGGCCTCGATGAGGCGTCCGCGGGAGCGATGATCGAGAGTATTATGAACCCTTTGATCCCGCCGGCGTCACCGCAAAAGATCGGTCAACTTTTCGATCCCGATTTTGTGCCGGGGACCTTTATGGTGGGGGAGCGTTTGCACAGGCCGCCTTTCCTTGCGGCTTCCGATAACCAGAACCTCCGGAAATGGGTCGGCATTCAGATCGCCGCGGAACTCGTTCGCTGGAGAAAAGCTGCCGACAAGGAGTCGGATCCCGCAGAGCGCCTTCGTTACAACAAGATCCTCGAATTTGTGGGCGACAAAGAAAGGGAATGGGGGATCCCCCTTGGGGATGCCGTGTTCCTTTTGCTCTTCCTTAGAGATGGCTCCGGCAAACGGTTCATGGACATGATCCCGGCCCAGATCTACCAGGACGTCTTTACCCGGGCCATGTCCAAGCTGACTTCCCACCACACCTACAATTCTCCTTATTCGGACAAGGATTTTAACGAAAAGATCGGAAAGGTGATCGAAACGATCCTGCCGCGGATGGAAAACCTTTCGATCGAGCAGCTTTTCCGGTATTCGATCGCCGCGGGAGCTTTGGGGCTTGATCTTAAGTCCAGTTCTTCGGCAGCATCCATTACCAATACGACCAATATCATCCCGTATTATGTTCCGGGGGAATCCGACCGTGCGCGGTCCGAGCGGATACTCAGAGTCCTCGGCGAAAAGGCGGCCCGTCCGCTGGCGATCGATTTTTGGCCGGATTTCGAAGCCCAGTTCATCAAGTCCAAGACCCCCAAGACGCTTGTGGTTTTTCATGACGATTACGGCGAAGCCCAGCTGGATCTTTTGTTCATCCTGAAGATGCTCCAGGAAAATCCGCTGCTGAAGGTGATCTCGGTCCCGCGTCACGCCGTGGCCGGCTGGATCCGCGTCGGAAACGATGCTCACGACATGGATTTTATTAATAAGTTCCTGACGATGCCGTCGCTCGCTCCCTTGTCGCGGATCATGGCCGAGGAAGGGCGATACCAGATCTCCCGGTCGGGGCCGCTTTGGGGCGCGGTGAATGGCCGGGAATTTTCGGAAGAAGTGGCGGATCTTGTTCTGAATAGCGACGCGATCCTTGTCCAGGGCGCGCGTTCCTATGAAACGCTCCAGGGGATCAACAAGACCGCCTACTTCGCGTTCATGGTCTGCCGCGAGTTCAGCGAATCCGTGACCGGAGTGGATGCTTTCACCGGGGATTCGGTGTTCATCAAACAAAATCCCGGACTTCTTTCGTTCCAAGGATTCCGGGAGCGGCATACCCGAAGCATCCCATTGGCGGGCCCCGGCCGCCGCGGATGGGCCGCGAGCATGACCGCGACGGAATATGCCCGAGCGGTCCGCAGCCCCGCCTACCCAAAGATCGTCGGTCGGTTTCGCGGGGATGAGCTCGCGGCGGACCATTGGATCAAACAGGAAGCCTCGAAAAGCGGGAAGACGATCGCTCAATTTATCCTGAAAGGCGCAATCCGCGCGGAGCTTCGCAGCGAAGAAAAAGTAGAGAACGCGAAGGGGGCGGAAGCGTTTAAACTCCGGATCACGGACGCGCAGATCAACGAAGTTCTCGAGAACAAGTATGCTTTCCGTTATCTCCCGCCGTCGCAGAAGGAAAAGATGCGCAGGCTCATCCGGCAGATCCCGCAGATCCCGGTCCGGGTCCGTGATTATCTCTATGACGGCGGACAGTTCGGGGATTATGGGCTCAAAGTCCAGAAGGTCGCTGAAGGGGCTCTCGCTGCCGCTTCTGGACCCGGGAAAACCGTTCCTTTGTCGGACTATCTTGAGGCGTATGTGGATCAAATGGTCGCCCGCGGTTTCCGGCTCGTTCGTATCGAAGCGACCGGGAGTTGGACGTCCGGCCCCCGGGATCCCGGTGATATCGATTTCAGGCTTGAGTTCGAACATCCGAACGTCAAATTCTTTTCGAGCACGCTTCACGCGGATCTGGTTCCGGAGGCTTACCCTGAGGGTGTTGCCAAAAATCTTCGCGTCAATCGCATGGAGCTACTGGTTTCCACCCCTTCGGAAAAGTACGATCCGGCGATCGAAGATTCCGTCACGCTGTTCGGACCGGTCAGCCATCTCGATCCCAAGAAAGCGGATGTTGAGCGGGTCCTCGTGCACGCCAAGCATCTTTTTGAAACCCGCACAAGGCGGGAAAAGTATTCCGACGAGATCGGGCAGGGCGGGGTCGGCGGATTCTTTGACGATGAATTCCTGGTGCGTTATCTAACGCGTGGCGCTTTTTTGTTGCACACGACTTTTCCCGATAAGGATTTTGCAGCCCGTGCGAACCGGTTATTGAACGACCTTAACCGTTACTATGATATGACCGGCCGGGAAAAAAGCATTCCTACCGGGAAGCGGTTGTTTGAATCGGTGCGGAGTCAGATCGGGGCGTTGGAGCAGAGCGTCAGCCTTGCGATCGCCGAGCTCGAAAAGGCCAGGGTCGTTCCCGTCGAAGGCGAGAGGGGATACCAGAGGGAACAACTGCCGGTGGTGGATCCGGCCACGCGAACTTCGGTTGCCGTGGAGGAAAGGGCTATTGTTCATCGTGAGGGGCTTTGGCATGAATCCCTGCAAGGATTCATTTTCAGAAAGAGCCCGGAGGGTCGGCTGCAAGTCCTGCGCAGACAACGGTCTCAGTCGGTTCACCTCGGCAAGGGGCGGTTCGATCTGAGTGTCCAGGCTCTTTATCAGCCGAAAGACCGCGGGAGTTTTGAAAAAGTCCTTCGCCGTGCGTTAAAGGAACAATACGGACTTGAAGATGGCGGGTTCCAGTTCATGCAGATCCGGACCGCCGGCTGGCTCCGGACGCATAGCCGTTACAAGGAGGATCCCTCGATCCATTCCCGGCAGTTCGCTTCCCTCGGTGCGATCTTTCTCACGCCGGAAGCGGAGAAAAATCTGCGAGTGACGGATCCGAGGGTCGGGTCGATCGACTGGGTGGATTGGGAGGATTACGTGGGCGATGCGAGGAACCGTCCGGAAGTTTATTTTAATGACGCCCTTTTTTACGCGCTCAATCCCGCGTTTTCGGAAGAAGTGGTGAGGACGGTCCGGGCGTTCGGCCATGGCGAAAAAGTCGAAGCGTTTTCATTCAAGACCGTGACCTACTATAACTTGGCGGGGCGCTATGATGTTTATGTCTTTCTTAACATGGATGACTCGGTGGTGGTTTCGACCTATGACCGCGAGACCCACACCACGGCCGTTTATGACCGGGTCCGGGCCTTTGACGTAGACGATCGTGACGGGGGCCTGAAGATCCGGATCACGCGCGAAGACGGCGGGAATTTTCTGTGGGAGAACGGGCGGCTGACCCCGACCGGTCGCAAGGCCGATGCTGCATCCCTTGTCGCGATGAACGGGATCCTCGAGCGGTTCAACAAGGAGTTGGAAGCGATGAGAGCCGTTGCGGAGTCCGAAGATATGGCAAAGTTCGAGGCGATCCGTAAGAAATTCAATCATAATCTGCGGACGCTCCGGTCGCGGATCGAAGCCGGAGATGTGTTGTTGCCGTCCGCTCCCCTGAGGACTTCGGCGAAAGATCCTGCCGCAAATTCCGGGAGCAGGCCGGGCGATCAGGTGATCGTGGCACTGCCGGGGACTTTCGAGCTTCCGCACCTGGATCATATCGACGCGCTGCTGGATGCGCTGGTTTTTGCTTCGGAGAAGGACCGCGGGCATCCTAAAACCTACGTGGCCGTGCTTGTTCCGATGGGCGATCATGGGAAAGGTCCGAGCGGGAATCCGACTCAGCTTCCGTTTAAACACCGCGAGGCGATGTCCCGGAGACTGACGGACATCTTCTCACCGCTCATGCAGACCGTGCTTACGGCGGAGGAAATGCCCGGTAGGACCAGCGTTGATGCTGCCGTCGAGGTGGCAGAGCTGAACCGCGCGACCGCTCCGGAAAAAAAGACCTCAACATCCCTGATCGTGGTCGCAGGCGCAAAGACGTTCCTCAAATGGCGCAAGGAATTTGACGAAGCTCTCCGGAATTTTACCGGGAAATTTCAAAAAGGTGCGGCGACTCTTTTTATCCGCAGCGGGGCGGGGGACGAAATCCCAGCGGAAAGCCTGAAAAAGCTTCCCTATGAGGTTCACCTGAACGATACGCGTTTTCATGCGGGTCTCCGGTCTTTAGAAATGCGGACCCATTACGATTTTACGTTTGTGACCCCGGGGGTCCGGGACTATCTGGACACGCATCTCGGGGAGTTCTCACGTTTCTTCCGGTTCTCCAGTACGCCGTTCAAATTCCAGATCGATCCCAAGCTTGTCGAACGATCCCTCGCGCAGAATTACGCCTTCCGGTATTGGTCTCCGGAGCGTCGGCACAAGGTGAGGGAAGTGGTGCGCCATATTCCGGAGATCCCGGTGGAGGTCCGGCCCCACCTCTGGGTGAATGAAGATTTTGGGGATGTTTTCAAAAAGGCCCAGAAGGCGACGGAGGATTCCCTGTACGCCAAAGCCTCCCAAGTGGCTCCCGGGAACGAAACCCGGTATGTTTCCCTGTCGCGTTATATGGAGGCCTTTGTCCATGAGATGCAGGAACGCGGTTTCCGGATGGTGCGTCTTGAGGCCTTCGGGAGCTGGGTCGGCCGTGCTCGCGTCCCCTCGGATTTCGATCTGATTCTTGAATTCCGGCATCCTTCGAGCAAATTGTTCCAGGGGAATCTCAAGGCCCGTCTTCTTCCCGAGCTTTTCCCCGACGCGCTGCCGGCGTATCACAAGCCTTTTCAGATGGATCTTTTTATCATGGCCGGGAATTCGGAATTCCATCCCGCGATCATGGATTCTGTCACGCTGATGGGAGAGCCGAGCGCGGCCGAGCCGACGGCGCTTGAGACGAATGACGTTCTCAAGTACGCGGACTTTTTGTACAACCGGCGGATGTTGGAGCGCAGTTTCGGTGTGGCGATCGACGGCGATCACATGGACTTTTTTGAGGATGATTATATCGCGCGTTATCTCACGCGTTCCGCCTACATCCTTCAATCTTTCTTTCCGGACCGGGGATTTTCCGAGCGAGCGAACCGGCTCCTCGACATGCTGGACGGCTTTTTTGATTTCAAGGGAGACCCCGGAGCGCGTACGAAACTTGGCCGTGAGATCCAGGGGTACATGGAAGCCCTCGGGAAAGACGTTGGCGCCGCTCTCGATGAACTTCGCGCGCGGTCGGAACGGAAAGAATCACGCGCCGAATTGCGCCGTCAGGAACCGTACAAAGACCCGGTGTTTGCAATGTCACGAACACGGGATGTTGGACAGGGGATCCGGGGACCGTCCCACGGGGAGATGCTGCTGAAAAGCCTGGGTTCTGATCAGCTTCAGGCTGATATTGCCAAAGCATTTGAGGGATGGACCCCCGATGAGATCCGGCGTCTTTTTGATGAGTATCAATTGGGCGAACTTCGGGCGATTAGCTTTTTCACTCACAATGAGAAAACCCTTCCAGTCCTTGAGACTTCGAAGGGGAAATTTTGCATCAAGCCGATTACGGACCTCGATCCGGTCGGTAAAGAAACGCAGATGCTTTTCGTTGCCGAGGTGATTCACCGTAACCTTCAAAGAGGTGTTCCGATCCCCGTGATCTACCGGTCGGGTGAGAAGGATGCAGAGCATCTGATCTTTCGGATCAAGGGCGGTTCGGTGGATGCGGTGAGGTATTTCATGGTCGAACGGTGGATTGCCGGGTATCGGAGCATCAAACGGGAAGAGGCAACGCCGGAAATGATGGGAGAAGTTGCTCGTTGGTTGGCCAGGATTCATTCTGCTACCGCAGGTGTTCGTGAAACAGAATGGCCTAAGCTGAATCGCTGGGTCCGTGACCATGCGTTTGATGACATGGAGAACAGCCGCCGGATTTTTCGTGAGAATATTCGAAAGAACTATCCCCCGGAAGATAGTGCGTTGATTTTGTCTCTCCTTGACGAGGCTTTTCCGAAAGTCCGGGAGGCTCTCCGGAAGATCTCTCGTCAGCCGATCAACTCCGATATTAATTTTGCCAACCTTTTTTTTGATGATGCCGGAAAGATTCGGGAGATTATCGACTGGGAAGCGTCACGGTTCGGTTATCGAATTGAAGATTTTACGGGCCTCCTTTTCCGTTCCGGCCGTGGGGGGGCGAAGGCATACGTTCATGGGACAGCCGAAGAACTTCTACGAGCTCTGAAGGCGTATCAAAAGGAAGCCGGGACAAGTCGGCTCAGCGATGAGGAGCTTGATATCCTTCCTTGGTTCTTCCTTGTGGATTTTCTGGACACTCTTTATTTTCGTGATCGCGGGGGTGTTTTTGGCGAAGGACAACGGTCGCCTTCGGTACAGGCGAGCGTCATGCAGACGATCCGGAGGATCCAAAAGGATTTTGCGCCCTATTTTAGCGGAGGGCGTTCGCTAAGTCAGGACCTTCGTCGCGCGGAGCTTCGGTCGAGGGGTGGGTTTGCTGTTTTTGAGGACGGGCGGCCCGTTATTTTGAAGATCTATAGCGCGAAGGACGGAAAAACGGTCTTTGCGACAAAGGACTACAAGGAATATTTCGGGAAGGTCTATACCGATGTGGCGGATTTTCTCCGCGATCGAAAGATCGATCAGGCGAAGGCCGGAGAGGTGATCCGTAGCGATCAACAATCGATCGTCATCGGGATCCCGTCGGCGTATAGCGGTGGTACGGAAGAAGAAACAAAAGCGTACGCTAAAAAACGGGTCGCTTTTTTCGAGACGGTCCTGAACTCCTTGAAAATTCTCCGTCGCGAGTCCGCTAAGCAAGAAAAGAACTGGAACGCCGAGCTGGTGATCAATGTGAATGGCCTGGAACAAGGGGCTTATCTCGCCGCGGTGTTGCAATTCCAAAAGGAACGCTCCACTTCGGAGATTCCCGTGACCGTGATCCATATGCCGCTTGCGGGGCGGTTGCATGGTAGAGAGTATGTGGAGATCTTTGGGAGGCAGGTTTTTGATCCCCGGGTTGTCTCAGTCGCGACGAGGATCCAGGATGCTTTAAACGGGTTTTGGGAAAAGCGTCACGATCCGCGCCGGATAGAGTGGGTCAAAAAATACCGGGAGATCTTTTCGGGGAAGACCAACGCGGTGAACGCGATCGTGGAATATGCCCGTGATAATGCAAAAGCGACGATCCTTGGATTGATGGATGACGACATCGGGATCTCAGACAAGAACATTCTTTCGAACGTCCTGTTTTTGATCGATTCCGCCAAGGGGAATAACGCGATGAAGCGCGTGTCGCCCGTGATGACCACTTCGCGGGGGCAGCTGGGTCCGTCGCAAAGCGAGTGGGACGAGAAATGGTGGCCGGAACGGAACCGCGCGCCGATGGGACCGAGCATGTTCTCGTTCCTGTTCGCGTTTCCGCCGCTTCCTTCCTATCCTATTAATGAAGATGTCTATCTCGGGCGCATCTACTATGAGGATGAATCCGTTCCCAGGGCGATGTGCGGATGGAGGGTGATCGAGAATCCGTCCGGGGACGCCGTGTTCCGGTGGAGCGCCGCGACGAATTTCCGGTCCGGCTATATTCAGAATTACCGTTACGAACTCGGTGATCGCTGGCTCACGAGTCTTCGGGGAAAAGAGAAACAGAAATACCGGCCGGCGCATTATGGACCGGGCGCGATCTTTGGATTTTGGAAAAGCAGGGCCGTAAGGGACCCTGTCAGCGGGAAGATCCGCGTGGGGGAGACTTACCGGAAGTACAAAGATTTTTTCTGGAACCGGCAGATACGGATCAACTACCAGGTCTTTTTTGAACTGCTGTTCCGCCGGATCTTCCATCTTCCGCTCCTCACCACCCACTGGGCTACGACCGTTCCCGCCGAAAGCAAAACGGTCGCACCGGACGGCGTCCGCGAGGGAGGGGTTGTGACTCCCCGGGCCGAGATGCGGAATGGGGATGTCCGGATACAGGAAGAGATTTTAGAGCAGGCGGAAGTTATTGTGTGGGATTTTGACAACACCATTTTTGGCGTGGAAGAAGTCTGGGAAGCTATGGAGGCTCAGATCATCGCGAAGATCTGGGTTAAGAATGCCTCGGAGATGATTACCGGCGAACTTTTAGCAGAAGCGAGACGATTTTTTCAAGAGTCCTTGGGTATTTCCGACGAACAACGGTTTACGCTTGCAGCCCAGCGGGTGAGCAGCAGTCTAGATGAAGCCGCAACTATCGGGAAAAAGTATGCAACGGAATACTTTTTAGTCCAGGATGCTTACGTCCAGAAGCGTCTTGCCGAATGGAAGACGAACATGGAGCAGTACCTTATCCCCGGGGCATTGGAAAATCTAGATGAATATCATCGGCGCGGCATCAAGCAGTATTTGCTCAGCGGCAACCATTATTTGACCCGGAAGATTTTAGATGAACTTGGTTTGAGTAAGTATTTTGTGAACTTGATCAATGCGCGTGAGTGGCCCTATAGCGGGGAATTTAGCAAAGCAACGGCGCTGGAGCGTCTCTCCGAAGAAAACCAGAATCCGACGATGATGGTTATTGGGGATGGGCTTGGTGAGATCAAAGCTGCCCAAAAGGTCGCAGCGGGAAGACAACGAAGGATTTACACTGTTGCGTTGTTGCGCCCTAAAACCGAGAAGGAAATGCAAAAGCTACAGCCAAGCGTTCTTCTCTCGGGAAGTTTCCCGAATGCCTACGATTTGGCCAATCAGTTGAATCTTCGCCGCAACTTTGATCTTCCGAAGTCGGAGGGTTCCGCGGGAACGGTACCGGGTACGCCGGGGACACTCACTCGTGCCCGGGCCAAGGAAGCCCGGGCCGAGATCCGGCTTGGGGAGAGAGCTCGTGAGGAAGCCGTGGCGGTTTTGAATAAGGCTCTTGGGGATGCCAGGGATGAGCAAGAGGTTGCGCGGAAAGCGGGGAAGGAAAAAAGCGTTGCCTATATTCAGATTACAGTTAATGAGATCCAGGAAGCTTTGACGGGACTCGCGGCGCCGGGGAACGTTAACGAAGCGGTGATGAGGACCGTGAAGACTTATGTTCCGGATCTCGAAGTTGAAAAATTCGATCTGGTGTCGAGCGAGGCTCTCCGGTTGATCCGGGAGGGAAATCCGGCGTTGGGTCTCAAGCCTAATCCTGACCGCGCGCGGCACATGATCCGCGCGGAGCGTTTCTTCCGTGCGCTTGCCACTGGAAATACGGAGTACTTTGTGCGCCGGTTGGCGAGCGGGACCTCCGACGCAGATAAAGAGGGGTATCGCCAGAATCTCAGGAGGCTGAAAGCCTATTTTGAGACTTTCACGCCGGCCGAAAGAACGGAAATGTGGCTCGAGATCAAATTGCATGACACCGGGTACACGTCCGGGGCCACGGACGCAGGACATGAGGAGCGGGGCGGCATTTTTGCCGAACAGTTTATCCGGGGTGAGCTTTCGTTGCCGTCTGCGAGAGCAGAAGCCGTCAGTCGGCTGATCCGGCGTCACATGAGCGTCGGGTTGTTATCTTTGGGGGAACTTCGTTATCAGAAATTCATGGAAGGATTGGACGAGAAAGGTTTTCTGAAGCTGGTGCTACACAATATCGTGGACGCCTCGGCGGTCCTGTCGGACAGCATGGTGTATTACCCGGCCCGGCTCGCGACGGTGGTGGGTTGGTTTGATCCAAAGACGCGTCAACAGTCTCTTGAAGTTTATGACCAGTACCGGTTCGAAAAATTGGCCAAAACCTCCGGAAATTCGGAGAAAGACCTGACCCCCGGCGAGATCCTGTCGCTGAACGCCATGATCCGTAAGATCTTCGGCCAAGAGGAGGAAATGCTCCGTAAGCAATGGCGCGACGCGATCGATATGAGGTATCGGTTGGTCAGCGTCCCGACACGGCTTGTGAAGTACGATGCTTCCTACAAGCGGTTCGCTAAATGGATGAGGCTTCTGGCGCATGTCTCCTTGCTTGTGCCCGGCGGAGAAACGGTGTTTACAGGCAATTTGCTTAGCCGGGAGTATCCTCCTCTCGAGATCGAGGACGCGATGGAAAGGATCGCGATCAAAGTGGCGGCAGATATGGACCGGATCCCTGAGGATTCGGACCTCACGGCCGTCCAGGCCCAGTTTCGCGAGCTCCCGGAAAATAAGAGGGTGGAAATTTACGGGATCCCTTTTGTCCGGAACGGCAACGAAGTGTTGATCGATGTGGCGTCTCTTTTTGACGAGGTCGGGCCGCAGGCCGTTCGTGCCGAACTCCGCTCTGAGCCGGGGGATGATGTTCAGGCGATGGCATCGAAGCTCAAAGGGCTCCCGACCCTTTATGCCAATTTTCCAAAGGCCCATAATTTTAATCAGCGGTGGCATCAGGAGGGCCGTTATCTTCAGGACCATATCGGAGCGATGTTGAAAGCTCTCCGGAAGATCGAAGGCCCTCATTTTCGGGATCCACGCGTTCCCTGGCAGGCGATAATCTTTATTCGGCGTCTGGCAAACGAAAATCGCGCAAGGATTGAGGCCGCCTGTTTTGGGCACGATATCGGGAAGGTCACAAAATATCAGGCGAAGAAGATGGCCGTCGGCGATATTGAACAAAGTTACAGCTTCCACGAGCATGAAAATGATTCTTACGAGGTTCTCTCGAAGAACCCCGTAAGGTACGGGGACCTTGATATCTCCGGGGATTCCGTATTACTGCTTTCTATTAAACATCATGCGCTGGGTTACTCGCTTGAGAAACTCGACGGACTGGTGGCTTTTGTCCGGGACCTTCGCAGGGCCGGGATTACGGAGCAGAAAGAGATCGAGCGGGCCTGCGAATTCCTGATCGCGCTCGCCACGCTCGACATGATGGGAAGTTATCTGGACGCCGAAGGTCGCGACCTGGATATGACGGGTATCAGCCGTTTGATTGGGACCTACGAGCGGTATGTGAAAACGGAAGTCGATCCGGCGGTGCTGGCTCAAGCGGATCGGATCAACTTCAAGGCGCAGCATTTTTCGCGTTCCATGGCGCAGGTCTTACCGGCTGCGCGAAAAAAGGTCGAAGCCGGGATCCTGCGGAACCTGCTTCCGGCGATAACGGATTTTTATAACTCCGGGCGGTGGAAAAAATACAGAAATCCGGGAGAGGAATTGATCCAGCGGGTTGAGGGCTCCGGGGATCTGATGAGAGCTTTGCGAGAGACTCATTTTTTTGATTCTCCCGAATTCCTTTTCGGCGTGGTCCGGCGCCATTTTCTTTCACCGCGGCCGGTTCTGGAAAAAGGGCGTATGCCGAGGAACCGGTTCGCGCACAAAACTATCGGTTTTGCGCCGCTGCCGGGATCGCCGGAAGGCGAGGATCTTGAAAAAGGTCGCGATTTTATGGAAGATGCGGTTTCGGCGGTCACGGAACATTTTTCGGATGGGAAAGTGGAGCTGCCGGGCGTAAAGATGAATCGCTTTCAATATGCCGTGCTTCGGACTTACCGGATGTTCGGTCCGACGGTGATCGGGCATATTCTTTACACCGGCCTGGTGCCGCTCGGGATCGTGGTCATGACCTATCTCGGGCTTCATCTTTTTGGCGTCTCGATGGGGCATGAGAGCATAGGGGCGGAATTTTTAGTCGGTGTTGGTATGACCCGGTTCATTTTTAATGCGCTGGAAAAAAAGGTGGAGCAATTTGGCGAAGATTGGGAAAAACATTCTCGCGAACAGATTTTGATCAGCCTAGCCCTGGGGGTCACGGCGGAAAAGAAAAGACAGAATGGGGAAAAGTACGAGATCTATTTCAGAGATATCAAAGAACTCTACCTGGCGGGAAGCGCCTCCGTGACGCCGTCTTCCAAAAAGCTCGACCTGGAACTGCTGGAAGAAATAAAAACCGTTGTCTGGAAAGGCCTGGACCTGAACGAAAAGTATTTTCTGGCGGCGCGCGAGGGCTACCAGCTCGCGTTGCAGGGCGGCGGAGTTGATCTCCGGGCGATCACGGTAGCCATGCTTGCGGAGATCGCCAGTCATAACAGGCCTTATTTTGATCGCCTGACGGCCGACTGGACCCGCGAGAGCCGGCGTAATTATTTTCAACATATCCTGGCCAGCGTTCTTGGACGGGAACATGAAGCGTTCCACCCGGAGCTTTCCGCCGCCTTGATGCCCTTGGCGTCTTTTGCCAAAGTCATGACCAGCCAGGATGCGCTTGACGAACTTGTTGAAAATGAGATCGTCGCGGAAGTGACCGCGGGAACTCTTGTCCCCGAGTTGATCGGCGAAAGACAGGTTCTTCCTCCCCGGATCGTGGACGCTAAAAAGACCTCGTTCCTTACGGACCGTCGGCCGGAATATAACGAGCGGTTCATCAAACGGCTGATCTCGAAGATCCGGTCCGCTCCCAACTCCGAAGACCGGCAGGCTTTCATTCTGGCTTATTCCAGTAAACTTCTTTCGAGGCTGACGTCCATTGAAGAAAGGATTGCGCAGGATCTCCCCGTCGAAAAGGATAAACTCGAAAGACTTCTCCTGAAAACGGAGCTTTGGGCGGACGGGCTGAGGGAATTTCAAGCAGGCCCTGAGGCGGATCAAAGGATCGAACGTGTGACCCGGGTTCTGAATTCACTCGCGGCGTCCTTGTCTTCCGAGCGTGGTCGCGCCGAACTCCGCTCTGGAACGTGGGATGAGGTGAAGGGAGCGTTTTCGGAGAGGCTGCGGCAATTGCCGCCGAGGGGAGTGCTGCTCGTGGCGGGGCCTTCCGCGACGGGGAAATCATGGATGCTCAATGAGTTTGACGCTTTGATGGCGGCACAGGGCCGGAAGATCGAATGGGTGCCGGAAGACCGCTATTTTAAACCGGAGGCGGAATGTCCGCTCCGTAACGGCAAGCCTGATTTTGACCACATTGATGCTTACGATCTTGCGGCGGTGGCGCGAACGGTGCAGAAATTCCACGAAGACGGAACAGCCGTGATCCCGGCCAGCACGTTCGGAAAGCCGGAGCCTGCGCGAGAGCCGGTGCTTGGGAGCAAAGATGTGATCGGCGTCGAAGGACTTCATACCTTGCACCCGAAACTTACCGCGGCGGTTGCGTCCGACGTGCCTGTTTTGAAAGTTTATCTCGATACGCCGTGGCAGATCCGGTTCATGCGGAGACTGTGGCGGGACGTGACGGAGCGGCAGTTCAAGGATCCGTTCCGCACCCTCGCGCTCTGGGACAATGTGGCCGCAGGAGAAAAAGATTTTGTCGAGCCCACGAAGGCAAACGCGGATTTTGTGATCCGGCGCGGGAGCGACGAAGAAGCGCGCGAACTGGGCGTCAAAACGCGCGAGTTCCGCGAAGCTCTGTCCAAGCGTCCGGAAGTTCTTGCCAGGAAAGACTATCAAGAGGTCCTCAGCTCCCTGGAAGATTATTTAAAAACTTTGCTGGTCGTTCGCGCAGAGCTCCGAAGCGAGGGGGTTGTTTCGGAGGGCCTGCAGGACCGCGCGAAGCTTGAGAGTTCTATGCGGCAGGTCATGAATTATGTTGCGGCTTACCCGTTCCGTGCTTTTCCGTTTTCCTCAATGGTCAAGGTTGGAGGGATGGTGGTGGATCAAAACGGGAAAGGGGTCTCCCTCGCGGTGAACGGACTGGGACAGCAGCACGCCGAGCGTATGGCCATCGTAGATGCGCTTGATAAAATTTTTCAGGCCCGGCAGACCGCCGGTGTTCGGTTCGAGGACGCGGAAAAGATCAAGACGACGATCGATTATCTGAGGTTCTCTCTGAAGATCAGTCGCTATTTCCCGGAAGCCGATCTTCCGCTGTTTACCTGGGTGAATGACCGGTTGGGAGATCCGATGGGTTCGATGACGCTCTTCGTGACGATGGCTCCCTGCGAATGGTGCGAGAAATTGATCATGAGCGCCGGGATTAAAAACGTTGTTTACGGTTACAGTGCGCAGCGGGCGGCGGGCAGGGAACCCAACCAGCGTCTTATCGATAACGGGATCCGGGTGACCGGCGGGATCCTTTTCAACGAGCTTTATGCGCAGAACCGTCTGGCGCATCTTTTTGCCTCGCGGGCGTCCGTGATCTATACCGCGGTCAAATCGCTCCAGCATCATTTTCATGCCCGTTATGTACGATTCCTTTTCGGGGAACAATTCGACGCGCTGACCCGGAAGCTTCGGAATTTTGATCGCCCGGACCGTGCCGAGCTTCGAAGCGGTTTTGTCAAATCGGGCGGCGCCTGGTGGCAGAGGTGGCGGGACGCGTTCGTCCGGGGCGAGCAGGATAAAATGGAAGTGATCGCACGCATCCACAGGGAAAAGATCCTCAAGATCTACGGAGACGCCTTGGCGGCGGTCCGTGGTGCTTCGCATGGGGCGGCGGCGACAGCCCATCTTCAAAAGGCGCGGGCTTTTATGCTGACGCAGCTGGACGGTCTGCTTCGAGAGTATCGGGAGAATATCGCGAAGGAAGGTTTCGCGGACATTTCGATGAAGGTTTGGAAGCTCGATATGGCCAGCCGGTTTCGCGGTATTTGTGAAGGTCTCCGGAAGGAAGATTTGCGGGTTACCTCTGAAGTGGTCGAGGTCGCGAAGGAACTTTCTCCGGAAGAGGCGGAAGCCGTGAAGTCTTTTATTTCCGGGATCTCAGAACTTCATTTTGAAAGGCCGGTCCGGACGATCCTGATCGCGGACGATGAGGCGAATTTCCGGTCTGATCACGAAGCGGGGATCCGGTCCCTGGGGCGTTCGGAGATCAAGACCGTTTCCGTCAAAGACGGAAAAGAAATGTTCGATTATCTGAAAGAGCACGCCGGCGAGGTCGACCTGATCCTTTCGGATGTGAGCATGCCATTGGATGATTTGAAATTTCGTCTTGATGAAGAAAATGCCGCTCGCTTGCGAGGAGAGGATTTCCGCACGGTGAGAGAGCGTTGGAATGGGAATCATGTTGCGCTGAGATTCCGGAAAGAATTGGGGATCAGGACGCCGATCATTTTTATCTCGGGCGTGTGGCTCGACAAAGAAGAATTGGCGGGTATAGGCAATACCCTTCCTTTTCCAAAAGGGCACGTGACGCCGCAGACTCTGGCCCTGATCCTGAAACCGCTTATCGAACAGAGCGAAAACGTCCGCGCAGAACTCCGGAACGGGGAAGAGATCCCGGGCATGTATCTGGAAGGACGCTCCGATATTGCCGAAGCGTTCCGAAGGCTTGGTGTTTCCGATGAGGAGGCCTCCAAAAATATGGAGCGGTTCAAGGACAGGGATCTTCTTTGGGGAGAAGTCGTGGAAGCTGCGGACCTGCCGTTCTCGGTGCTTGTGGTCGCCAAAAAGATGAAGGTGCGCACCTGGAGGAGCGATTCGGATCCCCGGACTTTGTGCGTTGCGGTCAAGGACGGGAAGGTCACACCGGTTTTTGAAGAAAAACCTTTTCGGGGGATGGTGAGCGGCCTCCATTTTTACAGGATTTCCACGGACCGGATACGCCTTTTTATGGTGAGGTATGACCGGGACCATAAACGATCGCTGCTCTATGCGCGGGAGGTCGTTATTGAAAAGCCGGCGTCCCGATGGAACGCACTTTGGAGAAAAAGTGAAAAAGAAATAGTGCCCGGTCCGGTTGAGTTTCCGCATAAGCTTGAGAAAAAAACGGGCGCGACGGATTGGAATGCGGAACCCGTTCCGGAAGGGGAATCGTTCGACCCATTTGATTTTATCCAGGGCAAATTGCAATTCCGGTTCTTTGGTCAGAAGTACGCCCTGGACCCCGGCGCCCCGGTCCTTACGCCTGTTCCGCTCGAACGGGCTGAGAGGCAGTCGAATTTGGTTAATTCAAACACTTTCCCGCCGGCAGCGAGAGATGGCCGCCGCGCGGAGCGGCGTTTACCGTATAGCGCTGATGTCACATTCCAATTTCGGCCTAGAGGAATTGACGAAAGCGATATCGAGGCGGTTTATTTGGCGGGGTCGTTTAACGACTGGAAGGCTGCCCCGGAGTTTAAGATGCGGAGTGGTACAAGGAAGGGGGAAACGGAGTGGATGATCACGAGCCGTCTCAAAGAAGGCACTTATGAATACAAGTATCTGGTCAAATTAAAGAACGGGCAGGAACTTTGGGTATCTTACCCGGATGATTTCCTAAATTCGGAGAGAGACCAAACCGGTTCTCAAAACTATTTCCGCCATGTCGGACCTACGCTGGGATGGCCGCCCCGGGAAGAACCGATCAAGGGCTCACCGCGAAAGGTCAATGCGTCCGTGAATCTTCGCGGGATCTCTGTTGAAAAAAGAGCGGAGTTGCTCGAGGCCGAAGCGAAGGACGGAAAGACCCGTATTCATATCGGCACGGCCACGTTAAGCGATGGCTGGGAATTGCCCGAGGCTGAGCAAAAGGGCCTAGCGCCTTATGCCGCCGTCATCGCGGAAAAAATCAATCGGGCGTTGGTGCCCGTTTCGCTGGAGTATCTCGAGCTTCCGGGAGACATGGCTCCTACCCGTCATTTTGCATCTTTCGAATATGATTATTTCCTCGTTGTGGACAAAGCCGCCGAAAAAGACGTCCGGGATTTCATTAGCGAACTCTCTAAGGCTGCAAGGTGGAGCGGTGATCTTGGCCGGTATGTTTTTGTGCATCCTTACAACGGAACCGAGGACGATCTCGTGGAGCAGGTCGCTGAAAAAATACTTCGGGCGAATGGACCGGCCGAGGGGAAGTCTATCGTAAGAGTCGCGCCGGGACGTTTTTGGGTCGAGCAAAGTAATCTTCTCGTTTCCGTGGAAGAGGCGCCCGCGAAGATGCTGCGTTTTCCGGAACGGGTCGATCAGCATCCCGTTCTCACGACGGTCAAGGATCGTTTGGAGATCCCGGAAGCTTCGATGGTGACGGAAGGAAGCTGGGGCTATGTGCAGGAGGGGGTCCATAGTGACAGGATCGAGACTCAAACTTATCTTATCGTTCCCGCGCAGTATGAAGCGGAGGTTATGCGTTATTTCCGGACCGGGAAAACTTCGCAGGAGCGAAAGATGGAACAGATCGCCGGGATCGTGAGGCTTCTGGGTGACCGGGAGCAAGAAAAGCGGGTCCAGGCGGCCCGGGCGTTCAAGCAACTTCCTGAAACAAGGGAAAGTCTGGAAGCGATCGTTGAAACATTTGTGACGATGGCGCATTTTGTGCCGCCCTATACCGGATGGGCGTCGTCGGAGCATTTTACGAGTCATGAAGTGATCGGTTTCTTTGTCGAGGTCATCGTCGGGAAGGACCGAAGTATCGTGAGCGACAAAATGCTGAACGATCTCGTTTCCGGGCTCATTTCCGAGGATCCCTACGTTCAGGAAATTTCGTTCGGAATCCTCAGGGTCTTTGTTAGCGGGGATTGGGAACGTCTGATGCGGGTCAAGAGGATCCTCGAACCCGTGGCCGAAAAGATAGTGAAGTCTGGAAATCTGCGTATTGCGCTTGCCACCGAGGCCATCAGTACCGAGCGTTCCCATAATGTCGATAGCTGGCACATGTTGGAGGGTCCCAAAATCCTTGTGGCTCTTCACCGAAAAAAGATCCCTGCGGATCTCGAGAGTGCCGTGGTGGAGGCGGGATATTATGAACGCAGTGAATCCCACTATTCGGAAGATAAAATGCGTTTGACGCTGGTTTTCCCCGCTGAAAAGACGATCCCGGTGTTCCTCTGTCTGATCCTGGGCGCCTGGTCGGCTTCCGAGGACGTTCAATCCAGGATTTTCGGGATCGATCTGCAGGGTGACTTCAAGGAGCTTTATGGATTCATGAAAGGCATTAATCCCGGTCTTGATCTCGTGGCGTTCGAGAAGGCTCGGGACCAATTTCTCGAGGCGCGAAAGAAAAATCCGGTGAAGGATGAAAAAGGCCGCTTCCGTCTCGGGCCTTCGACCCAATATGAAGAATATGTCCGGTATGCGGATTCTTTCGAGCCCCGGGTTGAACGGGTCGAGGATCATCCCTTCCTGAAGCTGCTTGAAAAATTCTATGGCATTTTCGGGTGCGGGTATGTCGAGAAAGAACGTCGCGCTTTGCAAAGGTTTGAGGGCGGATGGAAATCGGTAGGCGATGACTTCCTGGTTCCGTCCGGGAAACACGACCTTTTTATCGAAATGATGCTTGTTCTGGGCGAGGAGGCGATGGAGAACCTCCTTAGAGGAACGGGCAAGAGTGTTGCCGGGATGCAACCGATGGATGCCGAGGCTTTGAAACGTAGCCTTAGTGAAAAAGGGATCCCGGGAGCCGAGGTGGACGGTTCTTTGATGGCCATTTTCCGGGTCGCCCAAGGGGTCAACCCCGGGCTGGATCTAAAATTGTTGTATGAAACGTATACGAAGGTGAAGAAGGGGATGGTACAGCCTTCGAGGGCGGAGGACGGGCTTTCGACGGTCCGTTCTTCCGGCGAACAGGTCTATAAGATCGATGAATGGGAAGAATTTTATGGTCTGTTGGATTATTCCGCTAGCAAGGTGCTCGATACCAGGAAAGACAAAAAGGTCAGGTTCACGTTTTTGCACGATCCTTCTTGTGAGGCTCTGCGTCGCGATTTTCATGTTCCTCAGGCGTATCGCGTTATTGAGCGAGAGTGCGAGATCGATTATGAGGTGAACAGACATCTGGGTCACGTGACGGAACAGGAAATGACGCAGGTTACTTCCGAATACGCGGATTTCGCCGCATTTTATTTCGCGGCGGGCGATGAGACGGTCCGCAGGATCGTTTTCCCACCGGTCCCCGAACAGTCCCTGGAAGAACGGCTCAAAGATCTCGGGATTCAAGAATCTCCGGATGAGAGATTTACTGCGATCTATCGAGCCGCGATCAAGATCAATCCGAAGCTGGACCTGAAGGCTCTTTTCGAACTTTACCAAATCGGGAAATCGCATTTGCGGGTACTGGAACCCGCGGAAGAAGCGGGCATGGTGGTCATCATAACCCAATCCGATAGCACGCGATTGGATACTCCGGAGGATGACGCAAGGTTTCTGGAGGGGCTTCCCCAGGGGACGAAAAAAGTGATGGAAGGCCCGTTCCTTGTTTTTCTGAAAGAAAAGTTCGGAATCCGGAATGCTTATTTAAAATATTACCGGAATATAGAGGATTGGGATTCAACCCGTCACTATATGATGGGCGTCGCAGTGGACTCTCTCGTTGTTCCGGAAGAATTCGGCGACCTGATGGAGCTTTACTATTCGGCTGACAGCATCCTCCTGAGAAGAATCCTGCTGGGAGAGTATTCCGATGTCGAGGCGAAGGTCGATGCGGGGGTCCGTCAGCTGGGCAAGGGGATTTATCAACGCGGGATGGGGAACAAGGAAGCCGGATTCCTGATCTTTGAAAAGCTGGGATTGCCCTATCCTCCGGGGATCGCCCTCAGTGCGGAGCTGGCGTCTGTTTTGGCGGGGATTCAATACGAAGAAAGGCCGGTCTATGACGCTTTTATTAAAAGGCAATTAAACCGTATTGGCATTAAGATCCATTCCGGGGGTTATGAAGACTTGATCGTTAGAAGCAATCCCAAACGTTCCATGCCGGGGATTCTTGAAAGTATCCGAACGTTCAACAATCCTGTCAGCGAGATCCAGACGGCGGCCAAGGCTTGGGAGTCTCCGAAAGCCAAAGTGTACCGGAAAAGAGAAGGCATTCCGGACGCCTACGATCTTCCGTTGATCGTTCAGAAGTTTGAAAGCGGGAAGGCTGATCCCTTCGGTCAATATGACGGAAAGCGCGCGCGCAAGGAGCCTGTCGCGTTGTGTATGGCGGGGGCTTTCTCGACCCGGGATCCGAACACGAATGGTGCCGGACTTTTCGGAAGATACAGTGAGAATGCCGATGGCAGCGAACTCATGACGAACGGGAAACTGGGGGAGGACCTCAACGCCCTCGCGCAGGTTGCCCCGGAGATCTATACGCAACTAGTGGACGCCGCAAAAAAACTCGAAGACGTGGTGGGTCCCCAAGAGGTCGAATTTGTGGTCAATCATGGGAAGCTTTATTTTGTTCAGACGCGCCGGATCAATTTTGCGACGCAGGCCGAGATCGCGTACATCCGGGAACAATTGGCGGCGAACAAGATCACGGAGGCCAGGGCGATCCCGCAGCTTGAAAAACTTCAGGAGCGGTTGGGGTCAAGAAAACTCTATAGGGTCAGGGACGTCGTAGCGGCGAAGCCCGTGGCGACTGCGCCGGCGGCGACGCCGGGTGCGATGCAGGGCCATCTCGCCTGGAGTGTGGACAGGGCACGTGAGTTGATCCGGGAGGGGAAACCGGTCATTTTTGTGGCGCGTGAGAAAGACCAGGATGAACTACTGGCGCTTCTTTTTGAATATTCCCGCTCCGGCCTGCTGACATTAGGTTACGGGAACGCTTCTTCGCATGAAGCGGTCCTGTCGCGGCTTTCCGGCATACCGTCCCTCATTAATGTGGCCGGCACGCGGTTGGATGAACAAACCATCGTTTTGGAGAACGGTCAAAAGTTGCGCGAAGGGGACGTCGTCGTTGTGGACGGCGACCATCAGTCTTTGTTCGTCACCGGGGAGGATGTCCTCGAAGAGAACGGTGTCGCGCTGGACGCCAGTTACGGGATCCATATTCCGGAATTCAAGCAGGAGTTTCTCAAGGCTTATCTGCAAACGGATGGCAGCATCAAGCCGGAATTTACGGTGCCGCGGCTCGTGGAGCTGAATCAGCAAGCGGAAGAGAAGTTCAAAACGGTCCAAAATAGCCCGGACAAAAAAGCTGTTTTTACCGCAAACCTCGAGAAACATTTTATTCATGAATTGCTCGGCCGCCGCAAGAGCGAACCGGACGGCGTCCGCGAGAGAGAGGCTGAGACCCTCCGCGCCGAAATGCGGGAGGAACAAATTTCCCATCAGAGGAATCCTGCGGAGCGCTTAAATACTGCGTTAAAAATGGCGGAGGATATTATTAGGGATCCGTTTGTTCTTGGAAAGTATGGCATAGGTGCGAATGAGGCGGTAGTTTTGGCACAATTTTTGACTTCAGCGAGTTATGAGCATCCAAGTATCGGGAAAGCTGTGCGTCTGATTTATGACCACATTCGCGATATTTATATTATGGGAGCGAGCCGGCTGGTAGTGTATGCAATGTTGACTAAGCTTAGAACTGGCGGGGCCATTACCGAAGAACAGTATCGTTTGATCGAGAAACCTTTTTCATTGGAAGATAGTCGCCGCGACGTTGCCGGAAAAAAGATCGAAATACGCAGCAGCGAGGATATCGATGAAGCGAGTTCGGCGGCTTGCTGGACCGTGCAATATTTTGATGCAACCGGAAGGCCGGTGCTTTCTTTTGGTTACACCGCCCCTACGATCTTTTTTAACTCCCACGATGATCAGCGGAATCAATTGGATAAGGCTCCGACCGAAAAGCGATATTCCGCGGGAGACTATAGCGTTGAGCCAGTCCAAAATCTTCGAAAGCTTCTTGAAACTGTTTCTTCCGAATATGACGACGCAGCGGTGGAGGGTGTTGTTTTGTGGCTTTATGAAGGGAATATTCTCAGGAGGATTGACGATCTTCTCTCGCTTTATGATGTTGGTACGGATAAGTACAAAGCGAACCTTGTCAGGGTTCTTGCTGAGATTGGGACGGAATATACAGACCAGCTTGCAAATTCTTTGAAAGATAAAACCGAATTACAAACGAGAGACATGCTTGCCGCTCAAGTGCAGGCGAACAGCCGCGAGAGAGGGGTTGGGGATCATGCTCGCGGAGCGGCAAAAACGAATAAAACGGTTGCATCGCCGCAGGTTCCCGATTCTGACCCTGCCCGCGCCGAATTGCGTTCCATCGCTTCCGAAGATGTTTTTAAAGCTTTTGGCGCGCCGATGCCGAAACTCGTCAAGGTCGTCGTTCTCGATGCGGACTTTACGCTTTGGGGTGAGGCTGTGTCAGAAGTGGGTCCGGAAGGGGTACGACTGACGGAAGAGTTCCTGGCGGTCCAGAAAAAAGTTCTAGCATTGAAAGAACGGGGAATCCTGCTGGTGATCTCAAGCCGGAATACCCCGAAAGACGTCGAAGCGGTTTTTGCCCAGAGGCCTGAAATGGCCCTGCGCCGTCAGGATCTTGCCGGCATTTGGGCGGATGACCGGAACAAAGCCGAACATTTAAAGGAAATCGCCGAAAAACTTCACCTGGGTCTCGATTCATTTGTTTTCCTGGATGATTCTCCGTTCGAACGGGCCCGGGTCCGGCAGGCCTTTCCCGAGGTTTTAGTTCCGGAACTGCCTGCGTCGCCTTCGGAGTGGCCCCGGATCTTGGATGATTTTATTCCTCCTCAGAGTGGATCCCTTACGCCGGAAGCCCGGAACCGGACCCGTCTTTATGAAGATCAAAAGAGGCGCGAACAAGGCTGGGAGGTAGCCAAGAGCGTGCGGCAAAGCTTTAACGATTATCTGCGCGGACTTGGCATGGCCGTTGAGATCTTTGAAGAGACCCCGGCTTCGTCGAGGATCGATCGGGTCGTCGAGCTTTTCGAGCGCGCGAACCGTTTTAATATGACCGGAAGAACTTTTACGCGCGAAGATCTCGTGGACCGGTTGTCCGGAGAGCACGGGACTTACCGAGTCTTTTCACTGCAGCAGAAGGACCGGGAAGGCGATCAGGGGATCGTGGCCGTGATGGTGGTCGATTGCAACGGGCCGGTGCCTGTCATTGAAAGTTTTTGCCAGAGCTGTCGCGCGTGGGTCGGAGGGATGGGAGGAAAGGTTGAAAACCTTTTTATGGCCTATGTGGTTGGAAAGCTTGGCAAAGCGGTCGGGTATTACATGCCTTCGGAAAAGAACCAGGGCGTGAAGGATGTGTACGCCAGGATGGGAGAGGGTGTCGTTCCGGTAGATGTTCCGGGCAGTGACCGGAAGGGTTTTCTCTTTGACAGGACTACAGCCAGGATCCGGGTCCCCGATTGGTTCAGCATGCCAGATTCCGTGAGGGGGGTCGTTCTTTCGGCGGGGGTGCTTGTCGCGAACGCTCAGAATGAATTTCGTGCGGAGAAACGTGATGCCATCGACAAGAACCGATTGATCAAAGGTTGGATCCGCGCTTATCAATCAATGGCTCGGAGGGGCGATCTTCAAAACCGTGAAAAACTTGCGAAGGCTTTGCGGCGAATGGGAGAAATGGCGCTTCCGATGATCCAGACGGAAATTCAACGGGGAAATTTTGAATTTATCGCTGTTTTGGATGATGCTTATCTTGCGGATCCCCGGCTGACGTCTGCACTGATTCGGGCGATGGAGGATAAGAACGCGGATCTTTCAGGCAGACTTGGCGCGGCCAAAGTGTTGGGCGCTCGCGGTGTGGAGATGCCTAAAGTGCTTTCTTTGCTGTTGAATTCAGCTTATCGCGATAACACCGCTTGGGATAATCTTGTAAGGCTCGTCCGAAACGATGCGAGACGAGGCGAGGTTGTAGACCTTTTGATCAAAACGGTAGAGGATAATATGGACGTTATGGACTACGGTCGACAGTTTAACCGTATCGTCGAACTGAGGATGGCGGCAAAAGTTCTGGGTGAAATCGGACCGGGCGCACAAAGGGCTGTTCCGTCCCTGATGCGGTTGGTCAAAAGGAAAGCAGATAGCTGGGCTCAGGAAAACGCATTGAAATCTTTGGTTGCGATTGATACGGAAAAGAAAACAGTGATGTCTGTCTTGCTGGATTGTCAGGCCCATAGTTCTTCCGAGGATGTTCAGGCGAAGGCTTCCGAGCTGCTTAAGATTGTTAACGGCGAAGGGCTTAAGCGTCTTCCCCAAAAGCAGGAGAGATTAGAAAGATCTGGAAAAGACCAAGGGGTGGATAAATATTCGACGATCGACCCTTTTGTCCGGCGATTACGGGAGGGGGATTCTTCTGAGAGGAAGGTTGCGGTGGCGGATTTGGAAAAACTTGGACCGGATGCATTTGAAGCTTTGCCGGCGCTGATTGAAACGGGTCAAAAATATCCCGATTTAAAGAGCGAAGTGTTTCGGGCGTTAGATGCCATTACGTTCGACCGGGCTTTCCGGTATGAGGTCCTTGGCTTTGACGCGGGGGACCTTGGGATAACTTACTCACTCCACCAGGTTGCCGTTCCCGCAGATGTGAATCTTGAGGCAAACACCGCGGCTATGCCGGAAGAGAGTAGCAATCAGCGAATCGAAGAAATGATCCGGACCGTTTCGGGTGCGATCGACGCCATTTTGCCGTTTCTCAATCAGGGTCCCGCTGTGAAAAGACCGGAAAGAGTAAGAGCTCTTTTGAAATGGCACAGCGACATCCCTATGTTCGATCATTTGCTGTTCAGCCGGTTCCCTGAAATGGTGCGGCAGCTTGATGACCCCGAGGTGTTCTTTGCCGCCCTTGAGATTGAACGGGCACTGGTGGGACATTACGTGGAAAACCTCGAATTTGATTTCGAGATCTACTGCCGCGATTATGGCTCTCACCTCGGCAGCTTTTCCGTTTTTCTTCCGGCGGCTTCCCAACCGCTTTTTGATGTGTATGCACCGCTCTTTAAGGAAAAAGACGATCTCAAACGTTTTATTATGGCATTTGCCGCGGATATCGTGGCCGGACGAGTGAGTCAAGTGACTGGAAGACAGGAACTCGCGGCATTGTTTGCCACGCACATCCAAAAAATGGAGAAGACCGGTATGGTATCCGATCAACCGGACGGCGTCCGCGAGGGAGGGGTTGTGCCCCCTCGCGCCGAGATGCGGAGGGAAAACAGCGCAACGCTCAACGCGCAAAGCTCAACGAAAGAAAAAGGTTCTACGTTGCGCGTTGCGCGTGGACCGGCTAACGCGGCCGAAGGCCGGTTCATGGACGGCGTGCCGTCGCAGAATGTGTTCTTCGCGATCGATGCAAGGTCGCTTGAAGTTCTGGGGACGGTCAAAGGCGACCGGAGGTGGAATGAATTGCTTGCGCTCAAAGGGATTTACGGAAAAGAGCTGAATCTCGTGGTCACCGGGAAGGTTTCAAAGAAGACGGAAGCAAAGCTCCGGGAGCTGGAGAGTTTCGGCGGGCATGTGTTCACGGAATCGAATGCCATGCAGATCCCCGGGAACGCGCAGGTCATTTATTTCACGGGGGATGCGGCGGCCAATCTTCAGTCGTTGTCCCAAAGGCTGCGGCAAAAAGTCAAAGCGGTATTCCAGGGCCTTCAAGAGGGCGATTTTATCGCGGGGGTTGAGTTATCCTGGTCGTCCTATCTCGATGAGGCCATCTCCAGGACGGGGAGCCTCCGCCAATTCATTGCGGATCGCCTTGGGTTTAATGCTTCCCGCGCTCTTGAAATACTCTTTGACGCCTACGTGGTTATTTCTTCGGCGGCATAATATTCGCACAACGCGGTATGTCGCTGGGCCAGCTTAAGGCGCTATAACGATACCTTCTCAGAATTGAGAATTTTTGTTATCATACGCACCCTATGGACCCCGTTAGAGATAAGAAACGTTTTTAAAACGCTTCTGTTGAAGATGGGGAAATTTTCTTCACGTATGGGACCTTTTTTGCATGGATAAAAACTTAAAAATTCCTGTCCGGACAATCTCTAGCGGGGTGGAACAATTATCCCAGAGACAAACATCGATCCTGAAGAGTGTCGTTGAGACGCATATCGAGACCAGCCAGCCTGTCGGCTCGCGTGCCATCGTCGAGCGGTATTCGTATTCTTTTTCGCCGGCCACGGTCCGGAATGAAATGGGTTACCTCGAAGAGGTCGGCTACCTGATGCACCCGCACACGTCGGCCGGGCGTATTCCGACGGACCACGGTTACCGGTATTATCTGGATCACACGGCGTTCGAGGAACCTATGCCCCGGGGCTCTTGCGAAAAGATCTCCGAGGAACTTTCGGTCGGGACGCCGGAAGAGGGGGTCGAACTTTTTCTCGATCGCGTGTCGCTGCTCCTTTCCTCGATGTCGCAAGAGATCGGGTTGATGCTGATGCCGCTCCGGGCGAGCCGTTCGAAGTTGTCGTTCCAGGGAGTGACCCATATGTTGGAAAAACCGGAATTCCAGGATCTTCGCAAGGTGAAAACGCTTTTTGGGGCGCTGGAAGAAAAAGAGGCGCTCTCGAATTGTTTGCTCCGGCGTATCGGGGAAAGTCCCGTATCGATCGCGATCGGGCATGAGCACGGGCAGGAGGCCCTCGAAGACTGCGCGATCGTGACGGCCCGCTACCAGGACGGCCGGCACGGGAGCGGTGCCATCGCGATCCTGGGTCCGAAGAGAATGGCCTATCGCCGGATTATCCCGATGGTTTCGCAAATGGCGGTCCTGGTCGGGGATATTCTCGAACAAATAGAATGGGAAGGTTGATCATGTCGAAAAAAAATCATCATCATGAAAAACCGGAGGGCGACAAGCCGATTTCCGCGCCTTCCGAAGCGCCGGCAGGCGATAAGATCGAAGTTTCGAAGCAGGAATACGAAGCCCTGACGCAGAAGGTCGCGGAGCTTGAAGGCTTACGCGAAAAGTTCCTTCACGCGGCCGCGGATTTTGAGAACGCCAAGAAACGGAACGCCCGCGACAAAGAGGAATTCATCAAATTCAGCCAGGAGCGGATCCTCCGGGAGATTCTTCCGGTGCTTGATAATTTTGAGCGTGCGATCAATCACGCAACGGTAGCGTCGGCGACCGTGACGGGGGAAGATGCCCTTCAGCAGAACCTGAAAACGCTTATTTCGGGCGTGCAGATGGTCCAAAAACAGTTGTTCGATATCCTCAAAGTTCACGGTCTCAAGCGAATCGGGACAGCCGGCCAGAAATTCGACCCGCATTTCCACGAAGTGGTGGGACATGTGACTGAAGAAGGCGCCGAAGACCAGATCGTGGACGAACTTGAACCCGGGTACATGCTGCACGACCGGTTACTTCGGGCCGCCAAGGTGCGCGTCCGGGTCCCGCCTCAAGCGACAGGCGACCAGAAACTGGACGAAATCACTTAAGACAGGAAGACGGAAATAGGATGACGGATGTTGCAAAAGCCTGTTTTTCGTCATCCGTTATCCTTCATCCGAAATCCGGGAATTTATGACTAAACGCGATTACTATGAAGTGTTAGAAGTGAGCCGCAACGCCGCGGGTGAAGAGATCAAGAAAAGTTACCGCCGGCTGGCGCTGAAGTTCCATCCTGACCGCAATCCCGGCAACAAGGTTGCCGAGGAGAGTTTCAAGGAGGCGGCCGAGGCATACGCGATTTTAAGCGATCCCGAAAAAAGATCGCGTTACGACCAGTTCGGGCACAGTCTTGGCGGCGGGGGATTCTCCGGGTTCGAAGGATTTCAGGATGCCTTCGGCGGGTTCAGTGATATTTTTGGGGATCTTTTCGAAGGCTTTTTCGGCGGGACCGAGGGCGGCGGACGCCGTCGTGGCGGGCGCGGTCAGCGTGGGTCCGATCTGGAATATACGGCGGAGATCCTGCTTGCCGAAGTTTTGACGGGCAAGGAACTTGACCTTGAGATCCCGAGGCGCGAGACCTGCGCGGAATGCCAGGGCAGCGGGGCGGAGAAGGGTTCGAAGCGGAAGGTCTGCCAGGATTGTGGCGGCCGGGGCGAGGTCCGGGTTTCGCAGGGATTTTTCACGCTAAGGCGCACCTGTCCGAGATGTCACGGGGAAGGGGAATCGATCGAGAAGCCCTGCGGGGTCTGTCACGGCGAGGGCCGGGCCCGGAAGGTTCGCAAGCTGCAGGTCAAGATCCCGGCGGGGATCGAGCATGGTTCTCGGTTGCGGATGACCGGCGAGGGCGAGGCCGGGCAAGGCGGCGCGTCACGCGGTGATCTTTATATCCATGTGCTGGTGAAAAAAGACAAAACATTCGAGCGCCAAGGGCAGGATATCTACTGCCAAGTCCTTATTCCTTATACGGTGGCGGCGCTCGGCGGTGAAGTGAAAGTCCCGACCTTGACGGGGGAAACGACGTTGAAGATCCCTGCGGGAACGCCCTCGGGAAAGGTCCTCAGGATCAAGGAAGAGGGCGTGCCGCTTTACGGCATGACGGAACACCGCGGAGACGAATATGTAAAGGTTGATATTGATGTGCCCACCAAACTGGGCAAGGAAGAGCGGGAACTGCTTGAAAAGCTCGGAGCTTTGCGCGGCGACAAGGTTCACGCGAAGAAAGGTTTCTTCTAAAACTATTTAGCGTAAATATCAAAACGTAAAGAACAAAACCACAATTTAAAATCCAAAACGTTTTGAACTTTGAATTGAGGCTTTGAGATTCAACTTTTGAATTTTGATTTCATGCACGATCGTGGGAGAGAAACGGTGAATTACTACGACTACCGGTATCGCGTGCTGTACGCCGATACCGACCAGATGGGGATCACGTACTACGCGAATTATTTCCGCTGGTTCGAGGCCGCGCGGACCGAATATTTTCGTGCGCTCGGGTTCCCGTATACGGAATGCGAGAAAAAAGGGATCTACCTGCCGGTTGCCGAGGCCCACGCTGATTACAAGGCGCCTTCCACTTATGATGACGATGTCGTGGTCCGGACAAGTGTTTCGAAGATCGGGAACAGCACGCTCCGGTTCGAGTATCAAGTGACGAACGCGAAAACATCGAAGCTTCTCGTGACCGGACACACGGTCCATGTATTCGTCAATAAAACCATGAAGCCGTGCCGGGTGCCGCAGGAAATCCGGGAAACGGTGACAGTATGCACGCTCAACGCCCAGCGCTTAACGCGCAACGTTAAATCTTAAAGCGAATCCATTGGGCTTTGCGCACGGTGTCTGGGAATGATAAAGTAACGCCTAAATTGAGGGGTCCATGTCGAAAAACATCAAAGTAACAGTGCTGGGGGACGGCGGTTGGGGAACGGCACTTGCTCTCGTGAACGTTCGTCGCGGTAACGACGTCATGATGTGGTCCAATTTTCCGGATTACGTTCGGGTTCTTGAAACGGAGCGGGAGAACGTTAAATTTCTTCCGGGCGTGAAGTTGCCGGATGTCTTGAGGATCACGTCGGACTTGAGAGAGGCCGTTGAGTTCGGCGATGTGATCGTGCTCTCGATCCCGGCCCAGTATCTCCGGAACATCCTTTTCAAACTCAAAGAACTTCCGCATAAGAACAAGATCCTTATCAGTACCGCCAAAGGGATCGAGAAGAAGACCTGTCTCCGGCCGTCGGAGATCATTCGCGCCGTCTTCGGCAAGGATCATCCGATCGTGGTACTCTCGGGGCCGTCTCATGCCGAGGAAGTGGCCCGGAAAATCCCGACTCTTGTGGTGGCGGCGTCGGAAGACCCGGCGTCCGCGAAGTATGTTCAGGAGCATTTCCGTGACCCGCAGTTCCGGATCTATGTGCAAAAAGACATTATTGGCGTGGAATTCGGCGGAGCCCTCAAGAACGTGATCGCGATCGCGGCGGGCGTGTGCGACGGCCTTAATTTTGGGGACAATACCAAGTCCGGGCTGATCACGCGCGGACTTTATGAGATCGTGCGGCTCGGCGTTAAGTACGGCGCGAATCCTAACACCTTTTTCGGGCTTTCCGGGATCGGGGACCTGATCACGACCTGTTTTTCCAAGCACGGCCGCAACCTTTTCGTCGGCCGGGAGCTTGGGAAGGGCCGGACGATCAAGGAGATCCTGGGCGGGATGGCGATGGTTGCGGAAGGCGTGGACACGGCGTTAAGTGTTCATCAGCTTTGCTCGCGAGAAGCGCTTCAGCTCCCGATCATGACCGAGGTTTACAAGATGCTTTTTGAGGATAAGGCTCCTTCCGAAGTGGTTTCAACGCTTCTGTCGCGTCCGCCGTATGAGGAATGGAAGGCTTTTGATTTTACTGATTTTGCGGATAAGCCCGATCGTAAGAAATAAAAATTTCCGGATCCGCCGAAGGTGGGCCGGGGGAATAAAAAAACGGTGATGGGGAAAACCCATCACCGTTTTTTTATTTTATAAGTCTTTTTCTATTTGATCGGGGTCATCTCGATCGACGGAGCCGGGACATCCTTTTGGGTCCCCTTGTCCTTGTCTGCTCTCGGGAAAATATCATCCCAGTGCGCTGTAAGGCTTACCGTAAAAGCTTGCAAATAAGAAAAATAGGTCCCATCCACGGAAGAACTGGAACCCCAAACGGCATTTTCGGGATAAGAGTTGTTGATCCGCCTTCGGAAGTAGAACGAATTGTAATACGCGATATCTGCCGTAAGGTATTTTGAGATCGCGTAACCGGCGCCTAGCGAGAGAGACAGCCTGTTTGCGTCCGGCACGGCCGGGCTAAAGGAGGTCTTCGGGATCGGGGTCCAGTAGAAGAAACTGCCGCAACGGCCGGTAAGTTTTTTCGTGAATTTATGGCTTGCGCCGATCTGGATGCCATAGGAATTGCCCCAGTCCTTGTCCGCGGTGCCGATCGCTGACATGATCCCGTTGTCTGCAGCGCTAGGGGTGGGATCGGCCGGAAAGCAGAGCCGCTTTGTCGTGGACCAGTGATTGTAAGTGAAGTCGACCTCATAATGGGTTTTGTCCGTGGGCTGATACGCATAAGCCCAGGTCAGGTTCATCGGGAGAGGCACTTTGCTGTGCACGCCTGTCTCATAGCTGCCGCCGGGGTAGAATGAGGAGTTCTCGACCTTTCCGAGGCCGCTGACGTTGACGACGACCGGGCTGCGGAAGTAAAAACCGAAGCGATGTTTCTTTGTTGGCTTGACAAGAGCACCCATCTGCCAGCCCCAGTGTTGCCCAGACAGATTGATGCGGACTTGGCCGTCCGGCCAGGTGTAAGGGAATATTAGGTTGTTCGGATAAGCCTGAACAGCTCCGAAATCGTAGATGCGGTACCACATCGGGCCGCCGCCGATATCAAGCCAGTCCGTGACTTTGACCGCCATGACCGGCTTGATCGTATACATTTTGAGATAATTCGCCCAACCAGTGTAATGGACGGCGGGATTCATGGAATCGTATTGGTTGGCCAGGCCGAACGGAGAATCCGTGCCGATGCCGAAGGCTACGCGATCGCAAAAGATCTCTCCGGGGTTGATCGTAAGGTAGCCGGTCGGAACGAAATGGAGCGTGCCGGTGCTGCGTGTCGAACCGGTGGTATCGCTTGTTTTAAAGGTAAACGAGCTAAGAAAATTTGCATCTCCCTGGACCTGGATCCCCGGAAGATTGACGATCCCGGCCGGATTGTAAGATATCGCGGCAGGCTCATCAGCAGTGGCTGTAACGGCTCCGCTTAAACCAAGCTGTTCGCCGCTAAACGAGGCGTTCTCAAGACTACCGCCTCCGACCGCAAAGGCTGTGGCAGGGGTCATGAAAATGACGGCGAGGGCCGTCACAAGGCTGATGAGTTTTTTGCTCATGGTCAATCTGCTCCCGGGTTGAGTTGCGGATTGCCGCAACATGTTTCAGAAAGACATGTTAAGCGCTTCCTAGGAATTATCGAACCAATACGCGCATTTCTTCACCTTAAAATCAAGTTTCTAGCCGTTTAGTGCGTAATTTAGAAATCTTTTTGCTATTTATCGCTATAATATGCTATAAATAAAATATATATTAGATAAAAAAGTATTAAAAGTATCTTGAAATTATTAAATATTTAATGTAATATTCGCTGTGTAGGCAAGGATTCAATCAAACATCAGGAGTGGCGACGAATGTCAGCGGATGAACTGGAAGTCCGGCTATCGCGGATCAAGGACAAGAAGCTTGCTACCGAGGTCCGCAGGTTCCTTTTGAACCTCTTCCTTCTTTTTGACGACACGCCTCCGCCACACATCCAGACCTACATCAACGAAATCCTCGATCTCCTTGAAGAAAAGAAGGTTCCCGTTTTTCGGCTTCCTTTCTAGCGTCCTCTGATTTCGCTTCGCCTCGCGTTTCATGACCCGGCTTCTGCCTGGATCGTCCGAAATCCTACCATTGGTAGATTTTAATCTCATATAAAACTCCTCCATGAAAAAATCCGGCGGTTTCCCGTTTTCTTTTTTCCGCCCGCGCATTATGTTTCTGACGGATACATTTTAGAAAAAAGTCCGGACGGTTTGACATGGAGGACGCATGACACGGCTCATTGGAAAAACGGGACCCCTCGCATGAAGGGCAGCGCGGCGGAGAACAAAAAACAAGGGCTGAAGCGGGACGCGATCTTCACGATCGCGCGGGTTCTCAACCTTCCGAGGGATGAGATCACAAGACGCCTTGAGATAAGCGATCATTTTAAATGGTTTAGCGCCGCTTCCGAGAATGAAAAACTCTCCGTTAAAGAAAAAATACCCTGTCCTTACCATGGATTCCGAAAAACAGTTTTGCGCGTTGTCGCGGCCATTACACTTTTGACATTTGTTACATCCCAGATGGCGGTTGCTGAGGGGACAGTGGTGAAGGATCCCATCGCCGCTTCGGGGCAGCCGGCACTTCCCGTCACTGACTGTCCGGTCGTGACAAAGGAATCGGGGGAAACGCCCTCCGCATTAACCGCCACTGATTTTCTTGCCTCCAATTCTCCGCTTTCTCCGGCGAGTGTAATGGCGTCAGCCGATCCGGACAAAATCTATGATGGCGACGGTCGGCTTATCAAAGAACTTCAAGCCGACGGAAAAGCGATCCGTCACGTCTATGCCGGAGCTTCCGTGCAGAGCACTCTCGATCAGTCCCAAACCGGAGATACCGTGGTTCTGCACGAAGGGGTTTATCACGAGCATTTGACGCTGAGGCAGGGTATCGTTCTAAAGGGGGAAGATCCGGAACGCACGGTTGTCCATGGTGATTACCTGAAGGGCAGCCCTGTGATTCGGGCCCTTGGGAGCAATCTCATTGAAGGCCTGACCGTGACAGGAGGAAGAGACGCGGTGGATCAGATCAGCGCTGCCGTAAGGGTGGAGGGGAGCGGCGTTAAAATACGTGATAGCCGGATCAAGATGAACCTGGGTGCCGGGGTACAAGTCTCATCGAGTGCGGAAGATATTCTGATCGAACAGAATATCTTTTTCGGGAACAATGTTGCGATCGAAACGTCCGGCAGCCGTACGGTGATCCGCTATAACACGATTACCGGTTACGAGGTCGAAGAAGATCTCCGGGTCAAAGGATTCCGCTATGTCCGCAACCGTGGGTTCCAGATCGAGATTCAGGATCCGCAGGGGGCCTACTCCTACCATATTGAGTATTCCGATGACGATGGGGAGCATTGGAGGATGTCGCGTGTTCAGGTGTCTCCCGGAGTTTTTGAAGATCAACTTTTTCCGGCCAACCCGGCGGGGAATACTTTCTGGCTGGACGACGGATCCACGACGGCCCCTCATCCCCTCAGCGTGACCTCAAGGTCCTACCGCGTTGTGTTGGCAGAGAGCTTTCAAGGCCGGAAGGGAATCGTCCTTGGGGGAACAGGCATCTCTGTGGTTCAAAGCAATATTGTCGCCCATCAGACGGAGCAACCCATCCTGGAAGCTCTGGCTGGGACCACTCGCGTTGAAGAAAATAGCTTGTTCCATAACGGCGACCAAGACGATGGTTCGGCCCTGCAGCTGCCCTCGGCGATCGGATCTGTGACAGGGGAAGGTTGGACGAACGGGAACAGGCTTGAGGATCCGAAATTTCTTGATCCCGCCCGGGGGAATTATTCGGTTCCCGAAACTTCTCCGGCATTCGCGCGAGGTTTTTATATCTCGAAGACGTTAGACGTGGCTCTTGCGCGCGCGGACTCGGTCGGGGTCGCCAACTTTGTAAAGCCTATCATGGGAGACGCGACGCTTGACGGTTTCCGGATCTTTTATGAGGAAGGGTCGACTGAGGAGTTTTATAACGACGGTCGTGCGGTGCTTGATACCACGCCGCCCGGGATCGAGGTCCTTTCCGGGCCGCTTTTTGTCAACCGGCCGGATTTTGAACTTGTCTATTCCGTGGAGGGCATTGAAAAAAAAGAAAGCCGGCAGCTGACCGAAGGGCGAAACGTTTTTACGCTCGAAGCCGCGGATATTTTTGGTAACACGGCAGTGAAAAATGTGACCGTGACCCTGGATCAGACGCCGCCCGCGGGGTTGCTCCGGATCAATGACGGGGACGAAGAAACCGGGTCGCGCGCGGTTGTGCTTGATGTTGCGGTAGCCGATGCGGTGCCACTAAAGGATCTTCGATTTTCATTGGACGGCGGGGAGCATTGGACGGACTGGGAAACGTACAATGCCATGAAAGTTGTCCTGCTTCCTGAAGGCGAGGGAAGTAAAGAAGTTCTTTGCCAGGTCCGGGACGAGGCCGGGAATATTTCCGGTTTTTCGGATGTTATCCGTTTTGTCACGGCACCGATCCGTCCCACAGTCCAATTCCTCTCCGACGGCAGTACGGCGGATCCTTACTATCTTTTCCGTTATTCCGTGGAAGGGGTCGAGCATCAGGAGTTTTGGCGGCTTCAGCCGGGCGAGAACCGGCTCATGGTCTGCGCTACGGCCGGAACCTTGCAGACTTTTTCCGAATATTCCGTGATGTTGAACCAATCGGAAGCGCCGCTTCCCGCGATGCCGTCGGTGTCCGGGCTTCCTCAGAATCTTGTCTCCCTGACCGCCGCCAACGGATTAGTCCTTAAGTATCAGGGCAGCACGCTTTTCGCGATCGAAAAAAAAGATGAATTCACGCTCTTTTCTCCGCTGTTCGATGAAGAACAGAATCTGTTGGGCGGCGTACTGCTTTTTGCCAACGGGGACCGGCTTCTTTATCAGAATGGAAAAGCGGTGTACCGTTTGTCACAGGCCGGTGAAAAAACCGTTTATAACGGGGACGGTACCGCCGCGTACGTCCTGACGGCGGACGGTAAGAAAATTCGGTTCGCGTACCAGCTTGACGATGCGGGAGAGGTTCTCTCCATGCTTAGTTTCGAAGAAGGTGTCACGAGCCTCTATGATGAAAAGGGAAGGCCGGTGTGGATCAGGAAAACCGACGGGCCGGCCATCTTCTATCAGGACGGTTTTCTGGAAACTTATACCGATACGGCCGGAAATGTCTTTCACTATGAAGTCTCTATTTTGAACCAGGGAAGTACGTTGCAGGGCTACCGTTCGGAGCTGGTTTCCGTCGAGTGCGCCGGAATAAGCGCGGCGGTCCCTCTTGAGACGGTTCTGGCCGACCTTGCGAACTACCCTTCCGTCCAAAAGACTCTGGAACAAGAGCTTTCCCGAACGATCGAATACGGTCCCGCGGGCGATATGAAAAAAGTGATTTCGATCCGTGGGGAGATCCTTGCGCTCGAGAACGGATCCCTCGTGTCGTTTCTCAATCAAGCGGGAGATTTTTTGAATATTCAAAGCCAGATCCCCGGCGGACAGGACCTCTTTTCTTTTGCGTCGGAGGCAGCCGATTTTGAGCAGGTCTATGACGCCGCGGGACAACTTAGCGGGATCCGGATGAGTGACGGAACGTTTTTCCGGGTATCAGATTCAACGCTTCAGCAAGTCCGCTTGAATGATGGAAGCGTGCTGGAGGATCTTTACTGGTATGGCAGCACGCTGATGAATTTTACGCGGACTTATGCGGACGGATCGAAAGAGATTTGCGAGACCCGGAAGATCGTGCGGAGGGAAGACGCCGAAGGGAATGTGACCGTTTATCCCGGCAACAATGAGAGTTTGACCTCCATGGAGGATGGCAGGACTTATTACGTGAGCGAAGGAAAGAACGAGCAGGGCGTCACGGAACGTACCACCGCGCTTGTCTCGGTCGAGATCCCGGGCGGAGGGCGGGTGGATTTTGAGTATGGGAAGCCTGTGAGATATACGCAGAACAAGGGCGTTCCCGCGGATTTTGTCGAAACGCCCGAGCTTCTCGAGGGGCGATTTTTTGTTCCTCTTATACAATTGACCGGGGCTCAGCTCCGCTCCCTGACCGTGGACGCGAACGGAAGCATTTTTTCGGGGGAGTTGTTTTTTGATGACGGAACGCAGTACCTGATCGAGAACGACAAGATCGTCAAGCAAGTCACGGCTTCGGGGCAGATCCTCGAATTTTCAGGGGAGACTTTAACGGTTCCTCCTCCCGAACCCGCGGTTCCCGCGGAACCGCTGACGGCGGCGGAGGCATCGTACCGGAACGAACTGGTCGAGTTCCAGCTTGACTATTTCATGAACGGAAAAGGGATCCACGAAGGGACCGGACTGCCGCTGGATAATTTCATCGGGTCTGTGTCGCAACAGTCTGATTACAGCCAGGCGACGCTGATCGGTTTTTGGGCCGAAATTCTGGCGGCGATCGCGGCCGGTGATTACACAACCTCAAAAATGTCCCGTTCGGATGCTTTTGCGAAGCTCCAGGAGCTTCTCGAAACCTACCAGAAGGTTCAGCAGCAGGCCGGTTGGAATGGGATGGTCGCGTTTTTCAAGATCATTCCGTATGAGGAAAATATTCTGGATGCTTACGGGAAGCCGACCGGGCAGAAGCGGATAGCTTTCCGGTACGAGAGTTTTTCGAATCAGGTAGGGTTCGGGGATACGTTAAATCTTTCCGTGAGTCTCGCGAGCGTCATTGGGGCTCTAGAGGATGTTCCGGTGGCTCCGGAATTTTCGGCTTCCCGGAGCCAGATCCTTGCATCGGCCAACGCGATTTTGGCGGTTCAGGAAGCGGGATATGCCCGATTTTATGATCCCGTGCAAAAACGTTTTCGAGGAGCTTATGCGCGCGATCCGCAGACGGGTGTTTGGCAGCCGGTCGGCGACTACTATATCGACCGCGTCTTTAATGAATTCCGCACCGGTATGGTATGGCTTGTTACGAAATACCCGCAGTATGCCGAAGCTCTGCAAAACCTTGATCTGGCGATCCGTCCTTTTGAAACTTCCCGGGGGGATGCGGTGGACCTGGCGGTTCCGTATGACGGTGGCGCTTTTCAGATGTTCTGGCCCCTCATCCATGTCGACGAAACCCAGTATCCGGAGTTTAACGCGGCTCTCCGGAATTTTCTGTACGCGCAAGCGGAATTCGCGGCGGCTCACGGGACTCCGGGGCTTCTTTCGGCCGGCGATGTTCCCGGCGAGGGGTACGATGGAAAGATCGGTCTGCCCGCGGGCGCGGAGACCGACGATGTGCTGAAAACGGATATCGGTTCCATTTACGGGACGGCTGCGGCGTTCCCGCTCGCTCCGCATTATTCACTGCAGTTTCTCAAAAATCTTGAAGCGGCATTTCCCGGGATGCGTACCTCCGCGGGCTTTGTCGACGCCATCCAGTCCGGGGACGGTATCGCGCCCGTGTATTCGGATCAATACTACGGGGTGGATCAGGCCGCTTTCATTCTATCGCTGCTCCGGACGAGTCAGGATTATTTTGATCGTTATCTCCGGATCACAGATGCGCATCAGTCCTTCGATTCCTTGTATGGGGGAATGAGTTTCAAGCTGAATCCCCTGATCGCGGCGAATCCCGAGCCGCCTGATTTTGGCGGAAGCGCGGCGCGGCTCTACAACGGCGCCAGCGCGAGCCCGGACGGACTTGCCGCGGGACTTGTCAAACAACCGGCATTCGTCCCCGTCCTTTCCGACCCGGAGTTCGGCGAAGGACATATCTATAACTATCTGACGGTGGGAGGGGAGTTCCACCATATCGAGATTGAATTCGGCGAGGGAGAAAATCTCAGGAGGATGAACCTCCAGGAATATTTTCTTTCTCCGAAACACGCGGGGACCGCGACCGCGCTTCTCGCCGGGATGGAGGCGGATGTTTTGGACGGCGCGGATTCCCAGGGCGTTTTTTACACTCCCGGCAAGGGGTTTTCGCGGAGCATGTCGACGATGGATCCCTTGGCGGGGGAGGTGCGCCGGTTAAGTTTTAATTTTATTTCTTCCGAATGGCCCGTCGGGGTCTGGGCGAATTATAGCGGCAAAGATTTTTCGGAATATGATTTCCTTTCTGTTCCGGTCAAGCTGGGTTTTGAAACCCCGGAAAAAGTCCGGTTGAAGTTCGAATTCAAGGGACTCGGGCAGATCTTTGTGACGGAGCCGCTGACGCATGAGTGGCAATACGTTTCGATCCCCGTTCCGAAATCGGGGGACACCCTGTCCCAACTGGCCATTTCGATGCAGCCGGAGGACGGACAGCCCGTCGCGGGGGATGTTTTCCTCGGGCCGCTTTCGGCCTTGAAGGTCCGGCGCTCGAATACGATCGACTGGGAGCTTTTACTCGGAAAAACCGGAAGCGACATGCAGGCTTTGATCCGGGGCATGATCTCCAACCAGGTCGCGGGCGGCCAGGGGGGCACGCGGGAGGAAGTGCTCGAGAATTTTACGATCGACGCATCGGGGAAACTGATCAACGGGGTTTTGAAGCTGGCGGACGGAGGGATCCAGTATTTTCTGAACGGGCAGCTCGTGAAGTGGGTCTTCAAGAATGGGCGGACCGTGCTTTTTGAGGACGGACTCGCGACCTTTGTGATCGAGCTCGCCCGCGGCAAACTGGAGGTCGGGCGTTTCTATTACGACAAGACGCTGCGGGGCCAGATCCGCTCTTTTGTCGTTCAGGAGAACGACAGCAAAAAAGTTTTCGGGGCGGATGGCAAATTGCAGACCATGGTCGAAGAAGGGGCGATCGTTCATTTCGCCAACGGCGGGATATCTTCGATCCAGACGGACGGGGGGACGTTGCTCGCGCCGCAATTTGCCGATGACGGGACGCTGCTCCGGGCGGACGCGGTTCTTGACGATGGCACTTCCTTCAGGATCGATCAGAGCGCGGCGCAGGGGATCGATGTCGGGGACGGGGTCAAGGTCTTTTATGAAAATTCCAGGATCACCGCGATCGAGGTTCCGGGGAACAGTAAGGCCTACCTGATGTATCAGTTATCCTGGGACGAGACGGATCTGCTTGCCGTCAAAGTCTATTTTGACGAAATTGTTGTCGACCCTGTGACGGGTCAGTCGCAGACATTGTTCCGGTCGATGTCGCTTTCGGAATTTCTCTTGCGGCCGGAGCGCTCTCTCGAAAAAAAATATCTTCTCAAAGAACCTCCTCTCAGTGCGGTGCCGGTTGCGGATACGGTAAGCGGTTTTAGCGTGGGAGATCTCGCTGATGGCGAAGTCACGCAGGGGGAAAAAGGGGATTTCGGGGTTCAGGCCCTGGCCCGTTATCAATTCTGTTACAAAAGCGAATACGGCGCGGAACTCGGATTGTCGGTCAAGAACGGGAACGTTCCGGCCGATCTGTCGCGCTATGATTTTTTAGGCGTGACCCTGAAGCAAGATCCTTCGATGGATTGGAACCAGCAGTTCCTGGTGATGATAAAAAATGGCAGCGGGAATCCGGTCGCCTCTTTTTCGGCGGGTCCGCTGACGCGAGACTACCAGACTTTTGTTTTTCCTCTTCAGGACATCTCCGGTTTTGAGACGGAAATCACGCTGGAGGCGATCCGCCAAGGCGATGGGATCGGGAAAACGGGGGCGGTTTATTTGAAGGATCTTTCCTTTATGGCGATAAACAAGATCGTTCGCCCGCTGTGGGAAGACCGTCTCGGGATCACGAGCGGAGAATTGCAAAATCTCAAGATCGAGGCGGATCAGCTTGCGTCGGTAGGGGCTGAAGTCGCTTCCGCGGATCCGATCGTTTACGAACAGCTCGTGGCATGGCTGGACACGCCTTCTCTTTTGCATTATTCGGGAGCGTCCCGGGACTCCCTTCAGTTGACCGATTTTACCCGTTTCGACGGGAGCCAGATCCAGCTTATGGGTCAGACCGTCCGCCGCGTGATTTTGCCGGACGGGACCGTGAATGAATATTCCGCGGAACAAAATACGGCCCAGGGGACGATCCTCGGTCCGGGAGAAGCCTCCGGCGGCGGGACGATGAACTATACCTACGGCGCTCTCCGGAGGATCACGCAGGCGGACGGCCGGCAGTACGATCTGTCCTTCGAATTTGATCCGGACGGAAAAGAGATCACGGTTTTCAAGGACGCGCGAAGCGGAGAGGAGCGCCGGTTCAAGGACGGGAAACTTTTGACTGCGGTGAATCCGGACCGTATCGAGACGCGTTATAGCTATCAAGACGGGGAACTTTTAGGCGCGGAACTTACGTATAACAACCGGGTGCTGAATAGCACGCAGTACCTGTTTCGCGGAAAGGAAACCCAGGTTACGGATGAGCGGGGAACGACGTGGTTTTATGACGCGAACGGAAATCTGATCAGGCATATGACGCGTGACGGTTTTCTTTACGAATATTCGGATTATGTGCAGGAATTTTCTCCCGGTTCGACGCTTCCCCCGGAGGATTACAAGAATGCACTTTTTGCCGGGGAGGGATTGCGGGCCGTGAGCCTGAAAGGGTATGAATCAACGGACGGTTCGTGGATCCTTTGGGACGGCGCCGGAAAGTCGGAGATCCATCTCGCTTCCGGAACCCAAGGCGTCAATCTCACCTTCGATGAGGAACAGCGCGTGCGGAGCGGACAGATACAGTTTCCGGACGGGTTAATCCTCGAGATCGAAAACTATGTTCCGGTCCGTGGCCGGTTGTCGAACGGAGAAGTTTTTGAATCCTTGCTGCCGGAGACCGCCGGGGGCGACCTGCTTCAGGGACAGGACGGAACCTGGCTTGGATTCAGTTTAAAATCCGGAGAAACGACATTCACCTATAACCCCGCAGGCGAACTTGTTAAAACGGAAGCGGCGAATGGTGTTACGCATCTTTTTACCTATGCGCGGGATTCTCAGGATGAAGTGACCGGTTATACGGACCTTGAGCGTCGCCAAGTCTCTTTTAACGGTGTTCCGTTCCCGAAGGAAGTCGGATTGACCGCGGGAGCGGATCAAAAACTGATGGACTCCGGCGTTGAGACGGCGGTGCACAGCGGGGACGGTTTTCTGGTCGGAGTCTATGAAGAAGCGACGAACCAGTGGGATGTTTATTCCGGAAGTTTTTCGTCCGAAGGGGGCAAGCTTGGGCTCAAGCATTTTCTTGCGGGGATCAAGGCCGGTGATTCGGTCGCGGCGGTGGTTTCGGACCCCGCCTTTGCGAACGCCGGAAATGAGATCCTAACTTTTTTTGAAGGACTCGGAGCGGGTGGGATCCGTGAGGCGGCTGCCCATAACAGCAAGTGGAGCTTTTTCGGTAATGAAAGTCTGGAGACGGGGCAGGGAGCCGAGAGAACCGGCGCGGATGCGTTTTCGACCGTGACCGAAAGTACGGTCACGCGTAGTCTTGTTCCGGGACAGGAGCCTCTTTTCGGAGGCATGGGCATGCTCCTCAAGATAGCGCACGACATTGGCCAACCGTACTCTGAATTTCTGAAAGCCTATGCCCCTCTCAAGGCCGCGAGGGACATGCAGTCAGTAACGGTCTATGACGCGCAGGACCGCATTGTTTTTTCCCGGCGGCTCGACGGCATCAGCTCGTACTACGAATTCGGGAAAGTGCGCGAAACGTTCGGTGAGAGCGGCGAGCTTTTGAGCGTTCATGAGTATGCGTGTCCGGCGGCCGGTTGCCGGAACGAGGAGGACATGACGCTTAGCCGGATCACGCTTGTCAGGTCGCGGCAAGATTTTGAGTCCGAAGCCCAGCGTCTCGCCGAGCAGATCGAGCAGGCGAAGTTCGATGCGCTCTACCGGTTGGCTTGGCAGGACGAAGTGGCGCGGGCCCAGGTCGCGGAAAATGTCGATGCCGGTGTCGCCGGGATCAACAGCCAGATTTCAAGCCTCGAGTCGCAGCGTTTTCAGACCGTCAAGCATTGCCGCAGGATCCTTTTTTGGAAAAGTTGCGAAGAACGGACTTACGAGGTTCCGGGCGTTCAAGACGCGATCAACCGGCTGGCCGGACAGCGGGCCGATTTGATCCATACGGGACAGGACCAGCTGGCGCTGATCCCCGGAGCAATGCTCGCAAAACAACTCGAGATCGAACAGGCAACGGCCGGGAAGATGCTCGAGCTCCTGGAACAGAAAGAGTCTTTTTTGCTGGAGATCCTGCATCAGGAGATGGAGCCGGTCCTGACGGATTTTTACAGGCGGATCCTCGGCCGGGATGCGTCTACGCAGGAGCGCGGCGCATGGGTTGAGCGGTCGAAGGTTGCCGGGCGGTTGGATATCGCGGAGCTCGAAAACGAACTCCAAAGTTCTCCGGAGAGGACGGCCCGGGAGAACCAGAAAGCTGTGATCGTTCAGGGAGTCCGGGAGTTTCTGGAAAGTTATCTTGCGGCGGCCCCGGAAATAAAAACGGAAATGCTCGGCACGCTCCATCTTGGCGATTCGGAAGCGGTCGCGCTGGACGCGGAGGAGGTCGCCGGGATCCTTGCCTGGCTCGAAAGCCGCGATCTTCATTTCGGGCAGTCCGCGTTCCTGTCGCTGAAGGAATTGCTCGCGTCTCAGGGGTCGGAGGTTCCGATGGAAACGCTCGGAAGGGAAACGATCCTGATCGATATCCTGACCGGAACGATCCACAAGTTTTCTGAAGGCGATCTTGTGATCTCAATGTTCGCCTTGGATCGCGCCGCGGCGATCCATGCCCGGGACGTTGCCTCCGTGAAATATTCCTACCAGGACCTTCTCGGGCTTTACCGGAGCGCCTGTCCGGATCCTCAGGCGGCTTGTTCCCTGCGCGCGATCGCGCATGTGGGGGAGGACCACTTTGTGGTGGTGAAGCGCGTGACCGAAACGGAAATCACTTACGAAGAGACCGGAAAAGGCGCCAACGGTGAGGACGTCACGAGCAGCCGTGAAAATTTTCTCAAGATCTGGCTTGTGAAAGAAAATTCCGGTTATCTGATGGTCTCGGAAGACCGGGCGCTTGCGGAACGGAAACTTTCCGACCAGGAGGCGATGAGAGTCCGCGGATCGTTTTTCATTATCGACGACATTATTTTCTGGGCGTTTGTCGCAAGCCTTGTGCTGACGGCCGCGTCCGTGGTCGCGTCGTTCTTCAGCCCGACATTTGGCAAGATCCTTGGTTATGCGGCGATGGTGGCGGGGATCATCGGGATCGTTGCGAGCCTTGGTCAGTTCGTGGTCCAGGGCCTCAAGATGGTGTTTTCCAGTATTTCACAAAACGGGATCTTCGGCGCGGTCAAGCAGGGGATCGCGTATGTCGGGAAGGCTTTGTGGACGTCCGTGAAGTCGGTTGGCCGGTTTATTATGGACGGATTCGAATTTTTGAAAGGAGGTTTCGCGGGAGGGTTCGGAAGTTTGGGTGCCGGGATCTCGAAGATGAAGATTTTTCTTCTGGATCCGGCGCAGGAGATCGTGAAGAACGGGGTTGTCGTGGGGCATAAATTTACGTTCGCCCAGAATGCGGCGAGGCAGTTGATATCGGCCGGTCTGAATTTCGGCATCGCAAAGGGCCTTGAAGGGTTCGGGCTTGATCCGGTGTTGTGCCAGCTTGCAGGTGCGTTTGTGGGCGGCGGGTTTCTCGGGATCGGGCAGACGGGGACGGGTTTTATCCGGACGGGGCTTGAGAAACTTGCGGTGCAGGGCGTCTCGGAATTGGCGGCACATCTGGGTCTTGCGCCGCCGGTCGCGGGCACGCTTTCGCTTGTCGCAATGACCGGCCTCCGGTCTTTCTTCGATAACTATACCCTCGACCTCAAGGCTTTCACCGGGATCCTTCCCCAGGTGGCTTCCCAATTGACCCTTGGCGGTCTCGAATTGATCGGCCGGTCGATGGGTATGAGTTCTGTTTTGACAAAGCTTCTGGGGTTGCAGATCTCTGCGGTCGTTGGAAATGTTACGGCTCGTTTTTCGGGGACGGTCTCCGGTTATCGTGACGATGGGACGCCGATCTATGTAACGAATCCCTTCGATACCGGATCTTTGTGGGATTCGATCAAGAATTCGCTGGTCAACGGCATTCAACAGGTCGGATTCTGCTTTGACGGGGCAACTTCCGATCCTCTCTTTGGTTCTTTGTTAAGCGGGAATATTCTGGGCTCGATCGGCGGGGTTTTGGACGCCGACGATCTGTTCGGCGGAATCCTGGATATTCTGAAGAACGCGATTCTGGCGCCCTTCAATTTCGTGAAAAGTACCGTCCAGATGGCTCTCCAGGGGCTGCGGGATTTCAGAGACCTGATCCTGGAAAAGGGATTGATCGGGGCCGTCGAGTCTTTGGCTTCGGCGATCTTCAGCCGTAGCACTTTGGAAAAACTTTTAAGTCTGGGGGGAATATCGCATCTCTTGTGTGATACCTCGAGACACCTGACGACGCTTCCGGATGGGCAGCGGGGGTTTGAACAGCAGTTGGACGGTTCCACTTCGATCTTTTTCGATTTGCTCGGGAACTTTATCGGGAAAAAAGAAAACGGCGTGACCCAACTCGGCACTTTTGGCGTCAACTCCGCCGGCAAATGGGCCCTTTTGGCCGGCAAAGTTATCGCGGAATTTGCCCAGGGATTGATATTCTCCGGAGAGATCGTTAACGGACAATTGCAGTATATGACCGTTTCAAAGTCAGGCGTGATGATCCTGGAGGGTGGCTCCGAGCAAAGTGGGGGTCCGATCGTTATTCAAGGTCCGGGAAGCGATCCTCATGATCCTTCAGGGGTTTCTTTTTGGTCCGGACTGTTCAATTTTGTGGCGCTGGGTTTTCAGTTTCTGTTCCAGAGCGGGATTTTGCAGAAAGTTGATGTTCAGATTCAAACCGGTAATGTGGGCACATCCTCCGAAGGAAGAGCAAGGCCTTTGTTCGTTCTGACAAATGGTATCAATAATCCGCAGACTAGCGTGGGCGTTCTGCCGGATTATATCCAGAATCTTAGCGTGGATCTTGTGAACAAGAATAATAGTACGATCCTTCCGTCTGATATTTTGACAACGCCTGTTTATTTGAAACAATATGATGGAAGTATTGTTGATGTTACTAAAGATGCCGTTTCCTGGGCTTTGGAGTCGCAAATACCGGCAAACCGGTTATTTCTGGTTTCGCAGATCAAAGCCATGCTGACGGCGAGCTTTCAAATGCGTCCTGCGGATGCGACGAGAGCGATCGTTGGCATGGGATTTTCGGGAGGATTCTTGCCGCTTTTGGAAACGGCGTCCCAGACGAATTACGCGTTCAAGAGCCTGGTGGGGATCGGAGCGGCGACGCTCAGTTTGGCAAAAGATACGGTGGATATGATTCTGAAAAGCGCCGAATTGGTGCTTGCCAAGACAGTGGACGGGCTTGGCGATCTGCTAAGGCTGCTTGGGATCGGGTATGTTCTGGATCCGATCTTGCAGGCGCTTGATCATGGGCTGGTGGATCCCGCCATGGATCTGCTCATCGAGGCTGTTTCAACGATCACGCAGAATATCCCTTCGACCGTACAGCTTCCTTCATTGCTCAGCACAGGGGTCGGAATGTTGGTGAATGTTTACGGCAGCAATGATATCTTGGTAAGGACAGGAATTGGCGGGTACCGCTCAGAACTGGCGGGATTCACCGTCGAAGGACAACGAGATGCCAATGGTCAACCGATCAAGCAGTTGTTTAATATCGAGATTAAAGGCTGCGGCCATTCCAACTACTTCACACGCGATAATACTACCTTGAATATGCCGGCCGTTAATGAGTTTGTGACTCAATTAATCATTCACAGTACTTCTTCAACCGAACTTTATGCATTTCTTCGTAATAGCAATAAGGCTTCTTATGATGCCGTGCGGAAAGTTTGGGTGATAGATCCATGAAAGCTATCTATAAAATCGTTTGTCTCGTTTTAATTATCGGGGTTACCTTCAGACAAGGATTTTGCGGAGAAAAAACGGGAAGCTCTTCGGGACTTGATGTGCGAGCTTTGGAACAAAGTAGTATTGAGTTTGAGGGACGCCAGCTAGTTAAAAAAAGTATTTACGACCAAGCTATCATAAAATTTCAAGAAGCACTTGCTCCTCGATTCATCCTAAAAGAAAGCGACAAATGTCTTCCGTTGGCGGGAATTATGGGAGTGCATCGTCTACAGGGAAAATATAATGAAGCTCTCGAAGAGGCTGAATGGTTTTTAAGACTAAATCCTAATAAACAGGAATATGAAGATAATCGATTGGAGTTAAAAGCATTAGGAGAAGCAAGGGCTGAAAAAGATCCAGTTCCAATTTATAAAGCAATTAAGTATTTTCGCGAGAAATATAAAGACATGCTTCCGCCGAAGGCTTATGTTTCGGTTTATATTCCGATCATTACCAGTAAGATTATTTATCTTTATGATTATATTGGGGACGCAGACGGCGGGATCGCATTTTGTGATGAGGTCCTGAAGTATTGGGAGAAGAAGTCCGGATATAATTTGCATCGTCCCGGGAGCAAGGAGCCTTATTTCCTTGTCAGACAGGCTTTTAAGCAGGATAAGGAAGAAGGTTTCAAGGGTTGTCTCGATGCCAAACCCGGCGAGGTTTGCATGGGCCGTGCGGCCAAAGCCGTCATCCAATCTGATTATTTTCCTTGGTGATATATTCGTAGTACGTGCCAGGCATCTTTTTATTGGCTAATTCCTACCCGCAGTAGATTTTTATCTTCTTTAAAACGATTCTCTCCCGAAAATCCCGAAGTTTAGGTTCCCTACCACTCTGCTGTCCGTTATGTTTGTTCTGCGGGAAGTCTCAAAAGACCGAGCATCATGACGGCTGAAAAGGGGGAATCTATGAAGTCTCTGCGGATCATCGTTCCGGTGTTGGTGGGGGTCCTGTTGTTTTTTGCGGGGTATCATTATTTGCGGGCGCAGGGGATATTGGCGGCGCATTCTTCTGGTCGTGCTGTGGCGGTGGAGGATATCCAGTATCAGTTCGAGAAAGGGAAAGGTCTTTTGAATGTTGCCGTCGAGGATGTGTTTATGGGGGTTGGGATGATCACGGGGGCGCGGAAGGCGGGTGACGCTGCGGGGAACACTGCGTTTACCGGGAGTCTGGATTTTGAGATGGCCACAAAAAAACAGAAGGCCAGGGTCCAGGTGGACGGCATTCGGCTGATCGAGCGTACCGCGGGCGGGGACGGACGGGTTTTTGAACCGGAACGTGTTTATGATGAGGCCATGGAAAAAGGACGCGAGCCTGGGATCCAATTTCCCAAAGGAAAAGGGAATTTCCCGTTTGTTTGGGAGACCGGCGGCAAGGGATACATTTATTACGTGTTTTCTGATGTTCCCGCGAACGTCCGTGAAGCGGATATTGTGATCACTTACAATGCCAAGTTCACCGGCAAGCGCCACGCCTCCTATTATGAAGACCGCTTTCCGGTCACCCGGAAGGTTTACGCCCGGGTCGCGGAAAAATAAATACATAGGCGCCGGGCACTTTTTTCTTTTGCGGAGCTGCCGTGATAGAATGTGCGCCATGAAAAAGCGCACGAACGTTGGCTTTGCGATCCTCGGGATCCTGACGATTTTGGTCCTCGGAATTGTTCTGCATTTTTCCATCATCGCGCGAGCCGCTGCCACGGAGATCCTTAACCGGAGCGCAAAAGACTTTTTCGATCATTCGATCCGCATCAGGAAAGTAACGCTCGACCCTCACTTCAAACTTCATATTTTTGGGATCACCGGAAACTTTAAGGCGAAGCAGGGCCCGGTGCCGGTCGAAATACGATTCCTCGAATCCCTGGACCCGCTCTATTTTTTGCTCGGTTCCCGACCTGTTCGTTTCGTGTTCGCGGGTGTCCGGCCGAAAGGCTCGGTCCACGGCGGGGTGTTGGGCCATTGCGTTGTAAGGGGCGGGAAGAACTGGCGAATTGAATTTACCGCTGATCTCGGGCGGACGGATCTCTCCGATTTTGTGTGGCTTGACCCTTCCAATCTCGGAGGCGCCACCGGTGCTGTGAAGGGCACGCTTCATGTGGAGCAAGCCGCGGGAGGCGATCCTGTCGTTGAGATGACCGTCGAGGCACCTGAGCCGGGCGGTGAGATCCAGGCGAAATTCTTCGATCTTTTCCTTCCGTATCTGCCGCCTTCCGTTCAGAAAGAGCGCGTTCTGAAACTCACGGGGGGGAAAGAACAGCTGGTGCGGTACCAGACTGCGGGGCTGGAAGTCCGGTTGCCGAGGACGGATCGCATGAAAGTCCTCCTCCGCATCCTGGTTCTGGATTATAATCTGAAACTAACGCTGAACGCCGATATCCGGACGGACCAGCGCGACGCATTTTCCCAGATCGCCCAGCTGCTTGGGCTCATAGAGGTCAAAACATCATGACGAAGATCCAGAAAATCGCAGGGATTTTAATGATGGCCCTCGCACTCGCCGGTTGTACCGTCAAGGCGGTGGGAGATCCTAACCGTCCCATCACCATCAATGCCAACGTGGTCGTGGATATCCGCGGCTTGAAACAGACTGCCACCAGTATTGAAGATATGGTCGCCCAGGGAGGTTCGAAATGAAACGCTCCGGTTTTTTTATTCCGATATTTTTAATCGCTTCTTTCATGATCGCCTCGGCTTGCTTTGCCGGTCAGTATGATCTCAAACAGATCACGCCGGAGATCGACCAGGCGCTCAAAGGCCGCCAGGCGCGGTATGCCCGGCTTCAGAGCCTCAAACAGCAGGGACTTGTCGGCGAGAACAGCCGCGGGTATGTGACCGAACTCAAAGGGGGCGCGGCCGCCGGAGAAGTGGTCGCTTCCGAGAACCGGGACCGGAAAGTCATTTATCACGCCCTGGTCGGTCAGAATGCGTTAGGGCCGAACGGGATGCGGGAAGTCGAGAATGTTTTTGCCGATGTCCAGCGCGAAAAAGCCCTTTCCGGGGAAATGATCGAAGCCTCGTCCGGCAACTGGGTCCGAAAAAGTTAGACCATCGTTCACCGCTCAGAGACGGGGATTTCCGTGAGAACAAAGATCGACGTTGCCGGCCTGTTCGAAAAGATCCGCAAGGAAAATCCTGTGGTCCATCACCTGACGAACTGGGTGACGATCTCTGACTGCGCGCAGATCGTTAAAACGCTCGGCGCCTCTCCTGTCATGGCGCACGCCCGGGAAGAAGCCGCGGATATGGTGAAGATCGCCTCCTCGCTCGTCCTCAATATCGGAACGCTGACCCCTGAATTGGTCGAGGCCATGAAGCTCGCGGCCCAAAGCGCGAACGCCAAGGGTATTCCGGTGGTGCTTGACGTGTGCGGGGCCGGAGCGACGCCGCTTCGCGATCAAAAATGTTTGGAACTTCTCCGGGAAGCGCGGATCGATATCCTCAAAGGGAATACTTCCGAGATCGCGCGTATTGCCGGGGAAAACGTCAGAACCCGAGGTGTGGATGCCGCGGCCGTGGGCGGTGATCTTGCCGCGATCGCGCAAACTCTCGCGCGAAGCCGCAAATGTACCGTGGTCGTGACGGGCCGGGAAGATATCGTGACAGACGGCGGTGTGACTTACCTCATAAAGAACGGTCATGAAATGATGACGCGTCTGGTCGGGACCGGTTGTATGGCGGCTTCGGTGATCGGGACTTTCGCGGCTGTGGAAAAAGATCCGGTGGCTGCGGCGGTTGCGGGGCTGGTTTGTTTTGAGGTCGCCGCCGAACTTGCCGCGGAACGGTCCAAGGGGCCGGCGACGTTTAAGGAAAAACTCTTCGACGACCTTTACAATCTCGATGCCAAAACGATAGAGCGGCTCCAAAAGATCCGGAACGTTTGAGAACGGGAAAGGGCGGTATGGCTTCTTACGAATACACGATGGGGAAAGAGCTCGATCTGAAAGCCGAACAGGAGCGGACGCTCGCGACGCCGAAACTTCCCGCGAACGCGATCCTGAGATTCATGTTCTGGCAGTTCGACGTTCTTTATGGAAAACCGCGGTCGCTTCCCAAAGTGCTGGTGCTTGAGATCCTCGCACGATATCCGTATTGGGCGTGGGAGAACGGCGGATATCATTTACTTTCAAAGCTTTACAGCAATACAAAAAAACCGGACGGCGAGACGGTCGAACAGGCTCTTCGTCATATTCAGATGGGACGCGAGGCGCAGGACAACGAGCAGTGGCACATGCTTCTTTGGGCGGACCTTTGCCACCAGAGGGGGATCCGGCTGAACCCGGTCTATCATTTTCTGATGCCCAAGGTCATGACGCTCGTTTATTTCTGGATCACCCGGATCATGTATTGGCTGAACCCGGTCTGGTCGTTCAAGATGAATGCCGCGTTTGAATCCCACGCCGAACATGAGTATATGCTTTACGCGCAAGAACATCCCGAGTTTGAAAAAATGCCCGTGGAGACGGAGTGGTTCAGGATCTATCCCCGGCAGAAATCGCTCGCGGATCTTGTCCGTCGCGTCGGGCTTGATGAGCGCGACCACATGAACCATTCTCTGGAAGAAGTGGAACGGCTTACAAAATAGGTTCGCGGAATTTTTCTTTTTCCGGAGGCCGTGAAAGTGTCTGTTGTGAAGTATCCGATGCCCGGAGGATTTGACAGGTGAAGAAAATGCCCGTTTTTTTCATGATTTTCGTTTTGGCCGTAGCGGCGGTTGCTATTTTCGGGCTCCATCAAATAAAAGCCTCCCCAAAATTGATCCCGCGCGAAATTTTATTCGGCTCGCCGAAGCAAGCCGCGCCCCAGATCTCTCCCGACGGCGCGTCGGTGGCGTATCTCGCCCCCGATCAAGGGGTTTTGAACGTCTGGATCCGTGATCGCAGGACCAAGACCGACCGTGTCCTGACCCGGGACCGGGGAAGGGGGATCCGCTACTACGCCTGGCTTCCCGACGGGAACAGTATCCTTTTTGTCCAGGACCAGGGCGGAAATGAAAATTGGCACTTGTACCGGATCCCATTTGCCGGCGGAGAAGCGCAGGATTTGACGCCGTTCGAGGGCGTCCAGGCCCGCGTGCTCGATATCGACAAACATTTTCCGGAAACGATCCTGATCGAGATGAACAAGGAGGACCGCTCCCGTCACGACGTGTACCGGCTTAATTTGAAAACAGGGGCACTCGAACTTGTGACCCGGAACATGGGGCAGGTCTCGGAATGGATCACGGACGCGGATATGAAAGTTCGCGGTGCGTCCCGGACGAGGCCGGAAGGGGGAAGCGATCTTCTTATCCGGAAAGATGAAAAATCGGAATGGGAAAAAGTTCTCACTTGGGATTTTGAGGACAATATGACAAGTGCCGCACTCGGGTTTACAGGCGACGGAAAGGAACTTTATCTGCACGACTCCCGCGGGCGAGACACGTCGGCGCTTTTGAAATGGGATCCCGTGACGCGTGCCGGGAAAATATTGCTCGAAGATCCGAAGTTCGACGTCGGGAGTGTGGTGTTGAATCCCGATGACCACGAGATCGACATGGTCATGATCTACCGGGAAAAGGCGGAGTGGGTCCCGTTCCGGGATAACATCCGGGAAGACCTGGAAGTCCTCGGAAAGCTTTGCAAGGGGGAATTTTCGATCGTTAGCCGGACTCGCGAGGACCGGTATTGGATCGTTCGGTATGAAGATGATGCAAGCCCAGTTAAATACTACATTTACGATAGGATCGAGAAGCGGTCCGAGTTTCTTTTTGTTCACCAGCCGGAGCTTTCAAAATACACGCTTTACCCCATCGAGCCAGTAAAAATTCTTTCAAGGGATGGGATTGAAATGACGGGTTATAAGACGTTGCCTCGGTCCGGAAAAGGACCGTTTCCGATGGTTCTTTTGGTCCATGGGGGGCCATGGGCGCGTGACACTTGGGGCTACGAGCCAACTGCTCAATGGCTCGCGGATCGTGGGTATGTTTGTCTTCAGGTTAATTTTCGTGGGTCGGTTGGATTCGGGAAGGCGTTCGTGAATGCCGGAAATAAAGAATGGGGCAGAAAGATGCAAGATGATCTAACCGATAGCGTTGCTTGGGCAGTTCAGCAAGGGATCGCGGATCCTAAACGGATCGGCATTATGGGCGCGTCGTATGGGGGGTATGCAGCCCTCGCCGCCGCGGCATTTACGCCGGATGTTTTCAAATGCGGGGTCGATCTCTTCGGGCCGAGCAATCTGATCACGTTGATCCAGTCCATGCCGCCCTACTGGTCCGTCGAACGGGCCAATATTTTGCGCCGGCTCGGAGATCCGGCGACGGAAGAGGCTCTTTTGAAGGAGCGGTCGCCCTTGTTCCATGCGGACCGGATGAGGATACCGTTTCTAATCGCCCAGGGAGTTAACGATCCCCGCACGACAAAACCCGAATCCGACCGTATTGTCGAAGCTCTCCGGAAGCGAGGGATCGAGTGCGATTATATGGTTTTTCCCGATGAAGGGCACGGGTTCGCGAAGCCGGAAAACCGTCTCAAATTCTTCAAAGCCGCCGAAGCTTTTCTCGCCAAACATCTCGGCGGACGTCACGAAAAATAACCGTTTTTCACGCATGTGATTTACCGGAAAGCGGTCCGCGCTCAACTTTTCTTTTTCCGGAAAGCCTCTCCTGTTTCCTCGATAAAAAAGCCTTATCTTTTTATCAGTTATAAGCTAAATGATTTCAAGGGAATAGCCGAAGAATAATGTGGCACTTTTTGGCACTCAACAAGATGAGCGGCCTGTTACCTTCGAAAGGGAACTCATGAGCTATTTTAAAATTCTCGGTTTTGAGAAAGAACCTTTTTCGACAAGTCCCGATCCCGAATTTCTTTATCTTTCACAGGGGCATCAGGCGACGTTGACGAACGTTCTCATCGAGCTCCGTTTGCGGCGTGGTCTGTCCGTTGTGCTCGGGGATGTCGGTACCGGCAAGACCACGCTTTCGCGCAAGCTGATCCAGGCGCTGAAAGAACGCGGCGATTTTATCGTTCACTATGTTCTGGATCCATGTTTCGAAAGCGAGCATCAGTTCCTCTATTCGCTCGTCCGGAATTTCGGGATCAATCTGGAGCAGTACGGCAGCGTTCAGGAGCCGGGCCGCGTCAGTGTGATGGATCTTAAGGAGGCCATCGAAAAATTTCTTTATGAGAAGACCGTGATCGGGAACAAGACCGTGGTGCTGATCGTTGACGAGGCGCAAAAATTGACGGAGACCTCGATCGAGATGCTGCGGGTCATCCTGAATTATGAAACGAACGACACAAAACTTCTCCAGCTCGTGCTTTTTGGCCAGCTCGAATTGCACACGAAGATCATGAAGATCCCGAACTTTATCGATCGTATCAGTTTTAAATACACGCTGAACCCGTTGAGTCTTCAGGAAACCCGGGAGATGATCCACTTCCGCATCAAGCAGGGGAACTATTGTTCGAACGCGCGGCTGTTCCAGGATGATGCCATCGAGATGATCCATAAAATTTCACATGGCTATCCCCGAAAAATCACTATGCTTTGTCATCGTGCGCTCAAACAGCTCGTGATGAAACGGAAATGGGCCGTGGATGAGGAGATCGTCGGGGAAATTGTTTCTGAGGATATGCGTGCCGGATGGCTCAGCCAGACGCCTCATTAACGCCGGAAAAGCGGCTACTGGAGCTCATCGAGGAGCCTGACGCCCACAAAAAGGACGTCGCGGAAGGCCCTAAAAAGGCGGCCCGTGCGAATCTCTTTTCTCTGGGGGTTTTGCGGGACCGGATCGCCGGGCTGAAAGCGCGGGCCGGGGATGTTTTTAAACGTTACCGGACATCGTTCGGGATTCGGGAACTGAACCGGGTCCTGAAGTGGATCGTGATCATATTGGGAGTGGTCTTTGTCGTTGATTTTACGGGCGGGCTTGCCAGATTGAAACAGGATTTCGCGAAGTCCATCGAGATCCCTCCGAACAAGGTCTTTGAAACCCCGTCGGCCGAGGAGGCTACGGAAGAATCGACGGGCATGGAAAATTGGGATCTTGCCAAGATGTTCATGCCGTACGGCAAGCGGCAGGCCGAGGCTGAAAGGCTCGTCAAAGAGCAGTCCTCGCGGCTCGTTGAAATGACAAAAAAGCTGAAGCTGACGGGAATTTCCTACGATCCGGTGGACCCGAAAAGCGCTTTTTGCATGATTGAGGATATTGAAAAATCCATCACGACGTTCCTTCGCGTAGGCGATCCGATCGGCCTGCTGAAGGTGGCGAAGATCCAAGAAGATTATGTGGTCCTGGAGTCGGGAAATGAAACTTTTGAGCTTCGTTAGAAAAGAAATGACGCGGGGATCATTCCGGAGGTTCCGGCGGAGCGCGTGCGCCGGTTTCCTTGCGGCGGCCCTTGTTTTGTCGCCGGTCGCGAGCTTTGCCGAGGTGGAAAAAACGTTATCGTCGGGTCTTGAGGCCGGTCTCCAAAAAACGATCTTCCTCGATCTTCGCGACATCAATGTTGTCGACGTTTTCAAATTCCTCGCGGTCCAGGGGCCCCTGAACATCGTCACGAGCAAGAACGTCCAGGGACGATCGACGCTGCTTCTGCGGAACGTGAAGATCAAGGACGCGCTCGATATCCTGACGGTCTCCAACCAGTTGGCCTACGAGAACCGCGGCGACATCATCTACATCATGACCGAGGACGAGTACAGCCTTTCCCACGGTAAAAGTTTTAATGACCGGAAGAAGATCTCGATCCGTACGCTCTCAAACGCGAAGCCGAGTTATGTCCTGGCGGCGCTTCAGGCCGTCCAGAGCGCGATCGGGAAAGTGATCATCGATGATGATACCGGCACCGTGGTGATGATCGATACCCCGGAAAAGCTTTTGCAGATGGCGAGCGTTCTGGACAAGGTTGAGGGCAGTCTCGACATGAAGGTGATCAAACTCCAATTCGCGAAAGTCGAGGATGTTGTCGCCCAACTTAAACCCCAGATTGAAGGCAAGGGGGTCGGGACGGTGACGGGAGATCCGCGGTCCAATCAGGTCATGATCAGCGCGTATCCCGAGCGGATGACAAGCGCGGTCAAGCTTGTGAAAGCGCTTGATACGCCGATCCGCGCGGTGCTGATCGAAGCGCGGATGCTGCAACTGACGCTCAATCCGAAGTACGATTGGGGGATTGACTGGCAGAAGATTTTTAGGCAGCAAGGTTGGCGTAACTTGACGTTACGCGAATCATTCCCGATCGATCCGACCATTTCTGGGACGGATACGCTCGGAAATGTCGCGAAGATGAGCATCGGTTCGTTCGACGGAACGGATGAACTTGCGCTCCAGTTCAAGGCGATCAAGGAGATCGAGGACACCAAAATCCTTGCGACGCCGAGGGTGATGATCCTTGACCGGCAGGAAGCGAAGGTGAATATCGGGGACCGGTTGCCTTACGTGGTGACAACCTCCACGGGGACCGGGAACAACGTTTCCGTGAGCGAAGACATCCGGTTTATCGATGTCGGCATTATGCTGAACGTGACGCCGACGATCAACGACGACGGCTTTATCACGTTAAAGATCCGCCCGGAAATTTCGAGTCAGACCGGCGAGCTTGAGACTCCGACACATAACAAGATCCCGAAAGTGAACACGACTTTTATGGAGTCAACGGTGATCGTCAAGGACGGCATTTCGATCATCCTCGGGGGCTTGATGCGTGACGAAGTCACCGTCAAGAATCAGGGGGTTCCGTATCTGATGGATATTCCGATCCTTGGTCAGGCGTTCCGGAGCCGGAACGAAAGTATGAAAAAAACCGAGATCGTGATCATTATCACGCCTCGTATCGTGTCGGGCAGCAATGATGTCCTTGACGAGCCGATCCCGATCAAAAAACCCGATGCCTCGACGGCGTCCGATACGGCCGGGATCGACATGTTCAAGGTCCGGCCGTTTGACGCACAGCGGGCGGAACTTGCCGCCGATCTCAAAGCGTCCGGTGACGTTGCCGAGAAAAAACCCTCCCGCTCTTTCATGGGCGGGTTGAACGACCTTTTACAAAAAGCGCTTCCCATCAAAAGGACGAAGTGATGAAAAGTATTGTTTCGGCAAGAATCGACCGGCAGGTGTTCGTGGCATTCCTCTTGATCCTGATGCTTTTGCTGGGAGCGTCGGCGCTGGTTGCGGCTGAGAAAACCGTCAAGGGCGCGGTGGAAAAACCCGCGGCAGTGGTTCCGGCCGCCGGGAAGGAATCCGTGTCGCCCGCGTCCGCGGAGGGGCAGAACCTCGAAAAACTGTTATTTACCCTGAACGAAACTTTGGAAGAAAACCGTAAGATCCGGCAGAACATGCGCGACCTTCAGGCGGCCTTTGAAAAAGTAACGGTCGAGAAAAGCGATCTGACGAATCAGATGCGCAAGGTTGAACAGTTCACCATCCAGCGGACGAGGGATTCCAATAAGGCGATTGAAGATCTCAAGGGACAGCTGGAAACCTCCCAAAAAGAAATTCAGAAATTCCAGACTGAGAGCGAACAGGCCGCCGAGAACCGGAAGAAGGCCGAGGCGGAGCTCGCTAAACTGAACGAACAAAATACGAAACTTCAGGAACTTCTTAAAGGGGCGATCCTCGAATCCGAACGTGCCGAGATCCTGGGCCGGATGAAAAAGAACGACGAACAGGTCCAAAAAGCGGTCACATTGCTTTCGGGGATGGACGTAGAGAATGTCGAGCTCAGGGACCAGTTGGTGCGCTCCTATTTCGAACTCGGGAATATTTGCTACGATCTTGGGCGCTATGACGAAGCGATCCTGCAGTTCCAGCGTGCGTTGCGGTGGAATCCCAATCACGCGTGGGCTCATCACAATCTGGCGATTGTTTACGACTATCACATAAACGACAGCAAAAAGGCCCGAGACGAATATCAGGCCTATTTGAACCTTAAGCCTGCCGGAGAAGAAGCCGGGAAAGTCCGCGTCCGGCTTTGGGAGTTGAAGCAGCTTGTCAGAATTGAGCCCGATCGGCCGATCAGGGAAGATTTTGATATGATGCAAAAAGAACAACGCGGTAAGGTTTAAATTTATCCCCGAACGGGGGTTGTGCCGCGCTCCTGGGCCCCCCTGGCTCTAAGAGCCTGTTTTTTTTCCATTTTCGCGTGAACTGCGTACCACCCCTCTAGCAAGCGCTATTTTTTGCTATAACAAACTGTACCTTTTCCCTCTAGAGCCTAAACCCATTTCAACTATAGACATAGGAGCTTTTGTGTTATAATTCTTTTACCAGTTCAGCAATACAATGAGTCTCGAAAAACGACCAGTTCACACTGAAGTTTAACGACGAAGCGCGGCATCTCGCCCATGCAGCGTGGAGTTCGAGATAAGCCCAGTTGATGCCCATAGGATTTTTCAGGACGTCAAATAGATTTAACTTGTTTTCCCACAAGAGCTTGGCCGGGGGTAGAACGTGGAAGTTTGCCCTAGCGGCCGCGCTTGCGTTTTTCCTCTTTCCCCTTCCTTCCTTCGCAAATAATCTCACCGTCTCGAATACCGTACTCGTGGATCAGAACACGGGTGCCGACACCGTGGATATCCAGTTCGATGCATCCTGGGAAAATTCCTGGCGTGATGCCACCAATTACGACGCGGTCTGGGTGTTCGCCAAGTATTGCACCGAGAATTGCTCGACGACCGGGGCGTGGAAACACGCGACGCTCAAGACGTCCGGCACCAATCCCACGGGATTCAGCCGAGGGACCGGCACGACCCTTGATATCGTGGTTCCTTCCGACAAAAAAGGGGCATTTCTTCAGCGCTCGGCGAACGGTACCGGGTCCGTTTCAACGAGCGATATCGAATTCGTGTGGGATTACGGCACGGACGGCGTGAGCGATAACGATGCGGTCGGGGCGAATACTCGTGTCAGGGTTTTCGGCATCGAAATGGTCTATGTCCCTGAGGGGGATTTTTACGCAGGGGATGGCAGCAGCGCTGCTGGTTTTACAGCGAGCGAGAACGTTACCCCTTGGCATATTACGAATGAGGCTGGTTACGGAGACGGGTATTATAGCGGGGCGGGGAGCGCTAATTATTTCTCGGATTGGTTTTGGTATGTGACAGGCGGCAATGAAGGAGAAGACGGCAGTGGTGCCGAATTTTTGCTTCCGACAGCGTTCCCGAAAGGGTATAAGGCTTTTTATACGATGAAATATGAAATTTCGCAGGGACAGTACCGCGATTTTTTGAATAGTCTTTCCCGATCGCAGCAGCCATTCAGGGTTGTTGCCAATATCGCCTCGGATTCACCAGAAAATAAATATGTCATGAGCAATACGGCAACGCCTGGGGGGCGGAACAGCATTGCAGCGCCCACGTCGGGAAACGGGACAACGAATCGGATCATCTTCGGATGTGATCTTAATAATAACGGAACGTTTAACGAATCCAGTGATGGTGAATGGATCGCGATGAATTATTTGACCTGGATGGATGTGTGCGCGTATGCGGATTGGGCTGCGCTTCGGCCGATGACCGAGTTGGAATTTGAAAAGGCCTCGAGGGGCGCGGGTGTAACGCCGGTCGCGGGTGAGTATGTCTGGGGAACAACGACCAAAGCTCCGGTGACAGCGCTTGTGAATTCAGGATCCGATAACGAGGCATCCGCCACGTTGGGTGCCAATTATAATGCGGAAATGGTTTTCTCAGGTCCTGTGCGTGGCGGGATGTTTTCGACGGCGACATCCACGCGTGAGCAGGCCGGCGCCGGATATTATGGAGCCCTGGATTTGAGCGGGAATGTGTCGGAACAAACTGTGGGAGTGGGAAATTCTGCAGGGCGTGTTTTTACCGGATCGCATGGGGACGGGGTGTTGGGGTCGATTTATGCTTCCGCGACAAATGGGGATTGGCCGGGATACAATCCCGGGAACGGGTGTGAGGTTACAGGGGCCGCTGGTGCGGGTGAACGCGGCGGGTCCTATGCCTATAATGTGGAAGAGCCACCAACATCGTATCGCTTGCGGGCCGTTTCCAGTTATGCCGGACGCTTGGGGCAGTGCGGGGGGCGAGCCGTGAGGACCGCCGAATGATGTTCCTTTCCTTTTTCCATAAGAAAAATCCTGCCTACCGGGCCGCTATCTGGATCATGGCCGGTTTTTTCTTTTTCTGGACTTCTACGGGTTATGCGGCCACTTTTTCGGGCGGAAGCGGAAGCGGTTACTCGATGTCGGAGGGTTCTGCGCCGATCCCGGCAAAAGTTGTTTTCACCACCCAGCCGAAAGTTGTTTTTGCGGGGCAGGTGTTTTCCCAGGCTCCGGTGGTGGCAATCTACGATAGCAACGATAACCTTTGTCCCGCCGCTACGAATACCGTAGCCCTCGCGATCTTGAATAATCCTTCCAGTGCTACCTTGAGCGGGACGGATTCGATGGCGGCGGTCGCCGGTGTGGCGGATTTTTCGGAAGCGGGTTTGAGTATCGACAAAGCCGGGGATCTTTATACGTTACAGGCAAGTTCCAGCGGGCTCACTTCTGCGACGTCTGATTCTTTCAGCCTCATTGCCAACGATGTTCAGGTGAAATCAGAGCTGACTTATGATGCCGGGACGAGCGCTTATCTGATCAACAGCTGGATCGAGACCAAAGGCGCGATCATGGCGGGGGGAACGTACGTGGCCGGGAACATTACGGTCACGATCTATGACAAGAGCGGCAACGCCTTGACGGGCGCGAATGCGCCGGGGACGGCGACGGTCCTGAATGATAGCGTGTTCCGCCAATCGTGGCTTCCTCCGAACGAGAAGGATTCTTACATCGCGAAGATCGTGATCACTTACAAGGGGCAGGCTTATACGGGGAGTACCGCTTACAACCCGTCGGTCCAGGGGACACTCTCATCGATCGGTGGAACCGTCGGGACCATCGCCTCCAATGTGACAGACATCAAGGCGAAAACGGATGGAATGAACTGGAGCGATATCACTGCGATCAAGACCGCGGTCGGGGCGGGGCAGGCGGAGACGGTTTATCAGAAAGTTGGGTCGATCCTGACTTCGGTGAGCAAGGCGAACTGGGATGATATGAAAATCATGTCGGAGGCAGGCATCAACTGGTCGGACATGAGGACCCAGACCAGGGCGGGCGTGAACTGGAACGATGTGCGCGTTTTGACGAGGGCGGGGATCAAGTGGTCGGACATCGCGACGTTCAGCACGGTCGGGGTCAACTGGACGGATCTGACGTCGTTGACCACGAAGGGCATCAATTGGACGGATATCGGGCGCCTCGCTAGGGCAACCGTGAACTGGGAAGACATCGGGGCGATGACGGCGAAAGGGATCAACTGGACCGACATCAAAGTGCTGACGCAAAAAGGGATCAACTGGACCGATATCGATCGGTTGACGAAGGCGACGGTCAATTGGGAGGACATCGGCGTGATGTCGGCGAAGGGCGTCAACTGGGTGGACATCGGTCGGTTGTCGAAGGCCAGCGTCAATTGGGATGATCTGAATAAGATGTCGGTTGCGGGCGTGAACTGGAGCGATTTTAAAGTGTTGTCCACGCAAGGCGTCAACTGGGCGGATATCGACCGTTTGTCGACGGTGGGCGTGAACTGGGAAGATCTGGTCAAGATGTCGAAGGGCGGTGTGAATTGGCTGAATGTCGGTGAGATGGCCGCGAAGGGGATCAACTGGGATGATGTGTACCGGTTGTCGCGGGTCGGAGTCAACTGGGAAGATCTCGGCAAAATGTCGAAAGCGACTGTCAATTGGGACGGGATTGAAGCGCTTTCGGTTTCGGGCGTCAACTGGTCCGGTATCAGGGCGTTATCCGAAGCGGGGGTGAATTGGAACCGGATGACAAGTCTTCAAACCGCGTTGCTCGATAGTGGGATTAACTGGGGGGATTTGCAGTCAACTCTTGGGGCCATCCAAAGTTCGAGTGCGGCTGCGGCTGGGTATGCCGAGACGGCGGCTTCGGGCGCGGCGAGCGCCTCAACCATGTTGTCCGAGTTTTTTAGCGGGACGGGAACGACGGCTGCGAGCGCGCTTCTCGGTCGATTAGCGGCCGTATCAAACTGGGAAAGTATTCAGGCGATGTCGGACGCCAAGGTGAATTGGATTGGCGTTCAAGCGCTTTCGGTTGCCGGCGTGAACTGGTCGGATGTTGGCGCGATGGCGTCGAAGGGGGTTAATTGGGACGATGTGTACCGGTTGTCGCGGGCCGGCGTGAACTGGAGCGACCTCGCGAAGATGACTGGTGCGCACGTGAATTGGTCGGAGTCGATCAACTGGGACAATCTCGCGCACCTCTCGAATGCCGGCGTGAACTGGACGGATATTCAGGTCATGAGCGATAAGAACGTAAACTGGTCGGGGATCGATGCCTTGTCGCGGGCGGGCGTGAACTGGCTCGATATCGGCGCGATGGCGCGAGCCGGCGTGAACTGGTCTGATATCAATGTGCTGTCTCGTACAGGTATTAATTGGGACGATA
>DAOPYQ010000003.1:205042-280787 GCA_035352955.1 Candidatus Omnitrophota bacterium | reverse complement strand
GCCGATGCTGCCGCGGCGGCAGCGATGCAGAGCCTTGCAGCCCAAAATGAGATCGGCGTACAACAGAATAGTGAAGTAAAGCCCGCCGCTCCTCTTACTCCGAAGCTCGACGCGCCGATGACGGAGATCGATCGTGTCGGTATTTCCGAGCCGGTTGTTGCGAAGATGTCTCCTCCTGAGCTGAGCGAACCAACCGCAGGACCGTCTACGGATCTTGATGCTGTCGAGTCCCCGGCTCCTACGCCTGAAAAGATAAAGAGGACTCTCCCCGGCACGCAGATCGTCCCTGAATATCCCTCTTCCGAGGGGATGCAGAACGAAGCGGAGCCGACTTATTTCCCTTACAGTGTCGAGCGCCCGATCCGGCGGCAAATGCAGCGGCTGCATGAGGTCCGAGCAGCATTGTTGCAGATCCTTAATCCCATCGCCAAGGAACTGGAAGTGAATAAGGCTGCGCAGGCTGCGGTGGAGGAAGCTCTCTTAAAGGCCAGGGCTTTGAATGATAAAAAAGCGGTCAAGCAATTGCGCGAGCAAAAGGTGACGTTGCTTTTGGAGCAGGAGCGGCTTACGGCCGAGCGGGATGAGCTCGAACGCTATCTCGAACTTGGGCGGTTCCTTTTTGATGACCTGCGCGGTTATTCTACATTCATAACGGCCAAGGGGGTGGAGGGCAGGACGGCGGAAGGGGAATATCTCAAAGGGGCGCGCGCGGCGTTCGCGGCGAATCCTGTTTTCAAAGAATTCTATGACTGGTTCCTTGACCGGATGCTTACTTACCAGGGCGAGGAAGATCTGACGCGGCCGGGGGTCACGGAAGATCTGTACATCAAAATGCACGATCTGTTCTGGATCCTGTTGAAGGACGGCTACGGGGCCGATGTTTCCGGCGCGAACGGTGCCGCAGTGTTACCGTCGGTGATCACGGGGCCGGGCGGGGTTCTAGTGACCAGCCCGCTGGCAACGGGAGCGCAACAGCCGGCCGGGGTTGAGCCCGGTGCGAAGACTCCCGGGGCAAGGCCGGGTATCGTTACGCCGCAAGCGAATTTGGGAACCGTAGCGCCTGTTGTGAATCCCGGGTCAAAGATCCCCGGGCTGGCAACGGTCAATCGGGATTCCGGAGCAGTCACACCCGGTAAGGGTCCGGCAACGTCCGGTTCGCAAGGAACTTCGGATGCTGATCGGGTCGCCGGAATTCTTGAGAGAGTGCGAGGAAAAAGCCCGGCCCTGGCGGCAACATCCTCCGGGGCGATCCTTGAATGGTTGCAGGAAGAGCTCAAGATGCTCAACATCGTTCTGGACGCGATGCCCAAGAAAATAGAAGACGTGGAGGCGAGACAGGTTGAAGTTCAGAGGCGGAATTTTGAAGCCAAAGTAAAGACCCAGGAGGACGAGATCACCGCACTGCTTGCGCAGCAGCGCGTCCTGGAGTCTCACAAAGCTGAAGTTGAAAAGGCGATCGGTTTGGGGACCGCGTATCAGGGGAAACTCTGGAATTATGCCGGCTGGACCGGAACGAACGGAACGCAGAAAGGTTACCAGGAGCCTAAAGCTCCGGGGCAGCCGGGGTTTGAGCAGTACACGCTGTATACCACGCTCGGGAACCATTTTTTGCCGCAAAATATTCGCGCGGAAAGGCGGGGGGCGGCTGAGTTTATCTATGATCAGATCCGTTCCCAAGGAAGGGTTACGTTTGCCGAATTTATGCGTCTTAATGCTTATGGCGCCGGGTATTACGGTGACAACGTGGCGGCGATCGAATCGGGCGCATTGTCTCAAGATTTTGAAACATTCCCCACGATGGCTCCCGCCCCGTTCGGAAAGGGGTTGGCAGAAAAGATTTTGCGTGAATGGGAATCGCAGGGACGGCCTGACCGGTTCAAAGTGGTTGAGATGGGGGCCGGAACGGGAGTGATGGCCAGGTCTATCCTGAATGCTCTTAAAAGCACAGAGCTTTACATAAACCGTGCATCAAACGGTTTCGAATATGTCATCGTGGACGCGAGCAAAGGGCTGATCGACGGCAGGCAGAAACCGCTGCTTGCCGGAGAGCCCGTCCGCTGGGTGGAGGGTTCGGCATATGATCCTGACCTGCCCCTGGAGGAGGGGATCACGGGTGTCTTCCTGTCCAATGAACTTCCTGACTCTTTTCCGGTCCACAGGGTGCGGAAAAATCAGGAGACCGGAAAGTTGGAAGAAGCTTACGTAACGATTAACGCGCGAGGGGCGCTTGTTGAGACCTTCGACGCGTTATCTGAGGAGAGCGAAGCCAAAATACTTGATTATCTGAATCTGCTCGGTGCCCCGGTGTTCAGGTCTCTGGATCAGGGTGCGGAAGTTGCGGTAAATCTCCAGTCTCTGGATTGGCAGAAGAACGTTGCGCGGTGTCTGAAGGAAGGATCCGTGATCACGATCGATTACTTCGGATCCGCGAGCTGGAACCAAAAATTATCGGTCCGGAACTATGCGTCTGACCGGCCCTATTTGATCAGGGGCCACAGGGTCAAGGGCGTGCTGATCAACCAGCTTCTGAAACGGTTCAAGGATTTTGTGACCGGGGATATCCCCCAAATCTATCTTTGGTTCGCGTCTCTCTCCGAGCTGGGACGGAAGGACAAAAGTTCTGCGGAAGTTCTTTACGAGAATATTCCTCAAAATTATCTTCGACTCGTGGGTCGGTTCGATCCGCTCGTTCGCGACGATCACTTTATGTACGCCAAACCGGGGGCTGTTGATGTGACGTCGGACCCTCACCCGGAAGCGATTGCGCGGTACGGCCAGCGGCTGGGCCTTGCTTTTGAATCTTTTAGAACCCAAACGGAGTTTTTTAGGCCGCTGTTGGTAACCGAGGGGAGTACCGGCTGGGCGAGAGTAGAAGAGGTCAGGGACTTGAATAAGGTCCGCTCTGGAGCTTTCCAGGTCCTCATCCAGCGAAAGATCTCCGTGGCCCGCAAGGAGGCCCCCTCCACACAGACGGCGGGCGAGCGCGCGGAGGCGCGAGCGGAGAAACGGGAAACGCCTCCCGAGCTTGCGGATCTTGGGGGTACGCTTGTTTCCGGGGCTTGGGTGAACGGGAATATTTCTGACGCAGTCAGCGCTGTACGGAGCTCGGTCGAGCTGGCCCGGAAGAACCGGCCGGCAGAGATGGGGCCGGTGGAGGTGCTGGTGTCTATGGTTCCCGGGACTTCGGAGCTGATCATTGCACCGAGGTATCTGAACGGGAAAAAATATATGTCGCACGAAGAGTATCTCGAAGCGGCCGGTTTCGGGAAATTGCTTGCGAGCGCGGCCCGGACATCGCTCTTTTTTGCGCACGATACGGGCAGTTTCGAAGAAATGCTTATCACTCCAACCGTGAAGCTCAATACGCCCGCCGGAGCGCGGGAAAAAGAGGAAGCGGTCCGACTGGTTCGGTTGCTTCGCGATAGTCTCATCGCGATGGGGAATGATCCTGACGTTGTGAACCGGAAAGAAATGATCAATCCCTTTGGCGATGCCTTTACTACGTTGGCGGAGCTTTTGGACGGCTCCCGCAAGGAAGTTCGCGCGGAAAAGCGGGGCGATGAGACCCGGGGGCAGGCCGAGGTGCGAAAGCCGGGGGTCATGGCGCCGTTGATGCTGAGGGCGCTTGTGCCGGTCGTGTTGTTGATGTTCGCTTCTCCGGCGATGGGCCGCGAAAGGACGTTAACGCAAGACGCAAAGCCCCGGACCCAGCAGGTGCAGCAAAAGCTTTCAGAAGCCGAGATGCGGGAGCTTCAGACCTTGCTGGGGCAACTGGGATATCCGGTCGTTGTCGACGGACGCGGGGGTCCCAAGACTGTCACGGCGCTTATCCAGTTTGAGGGAAATGCCGGAGGCGTTATTTCCGGTACGTTAAATCAGGCGGCGCTCAAAATGTTACGTCAATCGGCCAAGGCCCTGGGAACGAATGCCGTGTCCAAAACGGATGGCAAGACTTTAAACGCGCCCGCCTCTTCTTCTCTCCGCCAGGAAAAACGCGGGATGACGGCGAAGGCGCTGAACCAAAAGATCGCGGGTCTTTCGGAACAGCAACAATCGTGGCTTGTCAGTGCGAAGGTCGCGCTTGAAACCGGCGAAGGTGAGAACGGCGGGGTCTTGACCCTTTACTTTGGCGTCGAAGGAAATAACGCGCGGGGCGGCGGGGCAATCGATGGCGTGGCGGATTTTGTCGTGGCGAGGGACGCCTTTTTTGTCGCGGAACAAGATCTTCAATCGGGACAGAAGCGTTATACGCGTATTCCCTACGACGCCGCTGATTTTTCGGAATCGGTCACCTCGGGCTGGGCACTAACGGAACTAGACTTGCGTCGTCAGTATCCCGGCGTTGCCGCGCAGTTCGGCCTTTCGCCGGTCACGGTCGGCGAGAATCGGTCTCCGGGATTGCCGGAATACACGGCGGATCTGAAGAATATCGCGGGGCCGGCGCGGTGGGAGGGTGTCGCGGTTACGCGTGTTCAGGACGGGACCTGGAACGATGGCGAGCCGGGGTACGTTTTGAAGGATGGGAAAGGCAATGTTATCGGGAAGCAGAGGTTCAGCGGGTTTTTGAATGTGTACCGGGCCGTGGACCCGGTGACGGGCGATCCGGTGGGTGAGATCATCAAGATGGAGACCTGGGCGAAGCAGCTGGAATCGGCTGTAACGGAGGCCTATCTTTACAACGCATTGGGCGGCGAGGAAGGATTCCCCGAATTGCGGGGTGCCGGAACGGTCACTGCGGGAGACGAAGCGGGGATCTGGTTCCGGATGGACGCGCCGCTTGATGCGGAGGACCTTCAGGACTCGGAGGCTGATACCGCAACGATCTTGAGATCGTTTGCGGCGAATGCCCGCAAGATCATGAAACTTCACGCACTTGGATCGGAAAACGGAACTTATTGGGTTCATGGGGACATCAAACTCTCCAACCTGGTTTACAGTCCTTCCCGAGGCAGTTATCCCATTGATTATGCCGGAGCGACCCACGTGCTTGCCGATGGCCGGTTCGCGAGAAAGGGTACTGTCGTGACGCCGGGGTATTATCCGATGGATGCGGAAGGCCAGTTCGCCGAGGGCTGGAGGTTTACCCGGGAAGCGGATGTTTTTGCGCTCATCATGTCTGTCGCCAATCGGCTTCAAAAAAGGATTTGGAACGCTTCTCCTGCCGAGGCTGAACGGCTCAAGAAAGTGCAGGGCCGCTATCTGGATCAAATCTTTACTGTGAGGCCGGTCAATCTTACGGGAGAAAGTGTTTCCGATATTTACGCGCGGGAACCGGGTTGTATGAAGGTAAAATCCCGTTTGGCGATGCCGTCGCTTTTATCTCTGATAAAAATGCTGGAATACGATGCCGACAAGCTTTCCTCCCCTCAGGTTCAGGAAGTTTCGCAAACCTACGCTCCCGAAACCTTCGCGACAGAGGCGGATGTGAGAGTGGCGTTCACCGCGGGGACGATGCATCACTCCGGGCAATATACGCAAGAGCTGATCCTTCTGTCGGCCCAATTAGGCAAACGCGGGAACGAAGGTCAGCGCGAAGGCCTGGACGCCATGTTGTTTGATGTCCGGGAAATGAAGGAATACTTTCGCACGAGCGGGGAGGCCGAGTACGTGTGGGCGGATTATCTCAAAACAAAAATTCTGGTCCGCCGCACCACCCAGTCTTATCGCGATCTTTTCCAAGAGACTCGCAGCAGAAGTCCTTCGGACGTATTGTCGGCGGAGGATGTGGGGAAGGTTGCGGATATTCAGGGTTATGCGGATCGTATGATAACGGTATTGTCCGAAGTTGAGGCTGGTTTGGTGGGGGACCGGAAGTTTGTGGAGGGCGGCGGTGTGATGGATCCCGCCCGGTGCAAGGCGATCGAGGTCCGGATCGACGAAATGGTCAGACGGCTTGATAAAGAGACGGCGCGCATTGAAGGAGATGAGTCAGACGTCGGAACGACCGATGACGGGACTTTTCTTTTAAGAAGGAGGATAAAAGATGCTATGAGACTAATGGATCCAGCTAATGCTTCCGGAAATTCTGAGACCTCTAAGGCATCGCCAACGGAACCGGTGGAATCTTCCGGGGTTCCTGAAAGTGTCCGTTCGGAGAAACGGACGGTTTCAAAACAAACCGCAGCGAATGATGCGGAAATAGCGGAGATCAACAAGATGGTCCGTGAGTTGGGCGCGGCCGCGGCGAAGCTCGAGGGGCAGGTCAAGCTCGCCGTTAAGTCGGGGCAGAAAGCGTTGGCGCAGCCGTTGATCGTCCGGTTGAACCGGATCAAAAACGCAATGGAAGAGATCAAAACGCTGTCGGCGGGGGTCCGGCAGTTCAAAGGGACGGCCGACGGAAAACGTCTCCGTGCGCAATGGCCCGCTCAGGTCCGGGCGATCTATGAAAAAGCGATGGATCCTTCTCTGGCCGCTTCACAGCCAGTTACTTCTTCGATTTCCGAAATAAAAAATCGTTTGGCGCCGGAGGTTTTGGAGACGGCCGAAGCGATGAGGGCTGGGTTTGATCCGAAACTTATCGAGCGAGCCGAGAAAAGGGGCGCGCGGGCGGAGGTCCGGGTGGCGGCGGTTGCGGCAAAAACCTGGGATCCGACGGAGATGTTTATCCCGAAGGCCTGGGCGAAGACGGCCCAGACGATCACCGGACTTGTCAGCGTGGAAGTGGAGCCGGCTACGGCGGCACGGAGCGCGCTGGCTCAATTCTCCAAGGCGGATGCCGCGGTGTTGGGAAGCTCCGACGAAGGGTTTGTTTTTGAGTTGATCCGGGCCGAAGATCTGGTGCCGGGTCAGGCTCTGGGAGATTGGATCACTATGATCGCGGCGATGCTGACGCTCAATCCCCAGCTGCGTTACGGGATGCGTGTGATCGCGGAAAAAACTTCGGAAAAATTGGCGGTCACCGGGTTTCAGGATGAGGTGGTTTCGGCGCTGAAGGCCTGGGATGAAAAGTTCGGCACTGCGGTGGCGAAGCGGTTCAGCGTGAGCGCCGTGACGGAAGCTTCCGTGGCGCGTAATTCTGTAAAAGTTTTCAGAGAAGCCCGCGGGAAGAATTTCGTGTTGATCGCGAGGCAGGCGCTGCTGCGGTCCGAGGCGTTCAAGAACCTTGAGATCGCCGGTCAGATCGTGGAGGAGGCGTACAAAGACGGGCCGGAGAACCGCACGGTGGCCCGGTTCGGAGCCGTCCGTTTGTCCCAGGCGATCCGGCCTCTTTCTCCGGGCGTCACCTTGAAGGGCGAGGAGATCCGGTCTTTGGGATTTGCCGTCGATGAAATGGGTCGCAGGGCGTTTGCGACCGATGAAAGCCTGCGCGGCCGCCTGAAAGACATGTGGCAAGCCTTCCGCAACTTCGTCCAGATCGCCCGGGCCGCGTAATCCCGCCCTGTATATTTTTTCGTACGGCCTTTCACCGGCCCCACCTCGGAGACCCGGTGTCCGAAGCGGGTAAAAAGCTGTTTGCAAGGGGGGGATTGCCCGTTAAAATGCCCGCATGAAAATTCGCAAGCGCATGCATAAGGATGAAACTCTGTCCGGGTTCTCCTGCTTTCTTATTTCGGTCCTGCTCTGGGGCTGGACGATCCTCTTTACCTTCACCTTTTTCTTTATCGATCTGCTGATATTTTTTCCGCTGTCGCTCGTCTTCGATCGCGGTACGGGTGGCATGACGCACCTGGCTTCCCGCGCCTGGGGCTGGCTGATCATTTTTACGTCGATGATCTGGAAACTCGATGTCCGGGGGCTGAGGCATATCGATCCGAAAAAACAGTATGTGATCGTCGGGAACCATCAAAGTCTTCTCGACATCCTTGTGGTTGCGGCGACGATCCCTCTCAATTTCAAATTTCTAGCCAAAAAAGAGCTATTCCATATTCCGATCATGGGTTGGGCCATGGCTCTCGCGGGGTATATTCCGGTGGACCGTTCCAGCCATGAGAGCGGAAAACGGGCGCTGCTCCGGATCACCCAATATCTGAAAAAAGGCGCGAGCGTTCTTCTCTTTCCGGAGGGGACCCGGAGCCTTGACGGAAAAATTCATGCGTTTAAAACAGGAGCTTTCAAGTTGTCCCGAGAGACAGGATGTCCGATCCTGCCGGTGGTGATCGAAGGCACGGGCCAGGCGCTTCCCAAGAGCTCATTTTTCATCAAGAAAAAAAGCACGTTCACCATTTCGATCGGCGAGCCTGTAGACCTGTCGGACCTCGGAGGCGACTCCCTTGAGGACGCCAAAGAAAAGATCCGGCATGAAATGGCCGGCCGGCTTGAGAAAATAAGGCATTCGCGCAACGCGCGACGGGCAACGTTCAACGAAAAGACTTCGCGTTGAGCCTTGTGCATTGCGTTCCGTTATCATGTTTCCCGGAATTTCGGAGAGAAAGGTTTTTATTTTAAATATGAAGATCCTCACGTTAAATACCTGGCAGGAGCGCGGACCGTGGCGCGACCGCTGGGAATTGATCCTGAAAGGGCTCGCGGAACACGACCCGGACGTCGTGGGTTTCCAGGAAGTTTTCAATATGGATTGGGCCGAAGAGGTCCGTCGGAGGAGCGGTTATCCATATCTTGCCGTGAGCGGCCAGCATTCCGGGTTGATCTTCCTGTCCAAATACAAGCCCGCCGAACAGGAATGCATCATTTACAAGGCGAAGTCGCCGACCGAGGACTATTTACGTTACGCTTTCTATGTGTCCGTCGATACCGGCGAGGAAAAACTCGCGCTTTTTAATACGCACCTTTCCTGGAAAGTTGACGAAGGTCAGGTGCGGATGCAGCAGACGCTCGAGCTGCACGAATTTGTCGGGCGGAAGGCGGCCCGCGGACAGCCGGTCGTGCTCATGGGCGATTTGAATGCGGCCGCGAACACCCCGGGCGTTGTTTTTCTCCGGGAAATGCACAAATGGATCGACACATTTCTGACGAAGAATCCCGGGGAATTGGGGCTCACCTGGGATTACCGGAATTCATACGCGGAGGCCGAACGTGAGAAAATGGCGGAGCGGCGGATCGATTATATTTTCATCCGGGAACGGGTCGGTCCGCTGGCCAGGATCCGCTCCTCCAAGGTCGTTTTCGATCAGCCCTCATCGGCCGGCGTCTGGCCGTCCGACCATTTCGGGGTCCTGACGGAGTTTACTTCATAGCGCGCAACGGAAAAATTTTTCGTTGAACTTTGCGCGTTGTGCGTGGCACATGTTAGCAGGTTTCCATAATGGAACAGCAAACAAACAAAACAGAAAAAGCGATTTTGTACCAATCGATCCGGCGCAGGCTGACGCTTTTTCATCTGCTGCTCACGCCGGCGCTTCTCGGCATCCTCATCGCGAGCGGATGGAGTTTTTTGATGCGGCAGAATGCCGTTGCGGTGACGGGCGGCAACGATTGGGGCTCCGTCGCGGTCTATTTTTTCCTATTCTCGGTCTATTTCCTGATCTTTGACCTGCCGCTTGATTATTACTCGGGGTTCGTGATCGAACACCGCTTTGGCCTTTCCAATCAGGACCTTCGTTCCTGGGCCGTCGAGTTTTTGAAGAAGGCATCGCTCTCGTTCGCATTCTCGTTGGTGCTTCTCGAGGCGTTGTATTTTATTATCCGGAAATGTCCCGGGAGCTGGTGGCTTTGGGCGTGGACGGCGTACGCATTCGTGAGTTACGGGATCGGGAAACTTTTTCCGGTTTTCATCGTGCCGCTTTTTTACAAATACGGAAAACTCGAGGACAAGGCGCTCGAGGACCGGGTCCTGAAACTTGCCGCGCGGTTCGGGATGCCCGTGCAACATGTGTATTCGCTCGATCTCAGCAAGACGACGAAGAAGGCGAACGCGGCGTTCATGGGGATCGGAAGAACGAAGCGCGTGGTGTTGAGCGACACGCTGATCAGCAACTTTACGCACGACGAGATCGAAACGGTCCTGGCGCACGAGCTCGGGCATTACAAACATCATGATGTGTGGCGGCTTTTGGGGCTCGGGCTTCTTGCGTCGCTCGCCGGGTTCGGCCTCGGCTTTTGGGGGATACGGACTCTGACGGCGCCGATGGGGTTAAATTCGGCCGCGGACATCGCGGGGCTTCCGCTCCTGTTCCTTATTTTTTACGCGGTAAACCTTATCCTGATGCCGGCCCTGAACGGTTATTCCCGCCACCGCGAGCGTGAAGCGGACCTTTTTGCGTTAAGGGTGTGCGGCAAAACGGACGTATTTATCTCCTGTATGGAAAAACTCGGAAGTCAGAATCTCGCGGACCCGGCACCCCCGGTGTGGTACGAGTGGCTCTTCTACGATCATCCGGCGATCCATCGGCGGGTCGAAATGGCAAGACAACAGATCTCAGGGCAAAAACCATGAGAAACATTGTGCGTTGCGCATTGTATGCGGGACTTTTTTCGGGAAGTCTCTTTTTTCTTACGGAGAGTTACGCCGCTGCGGATGACGCCGATCGCGCGAAAGAGTCGGTGGAGCGGCAGCAGAAGATCGAGCTCCAGCAGTTCTATGCCGGAAAAGGCGGCAGGGTTCCCGTGCTGCCGGTGGCGATCGGGCTTTATAACGATGCGGTCAAATTTTTCGAAAAAGGGGAGTACGACATGGCACGCCAGGCCGTGGAGGACGCTCTGGACCTCGAGCCCCGCAACGCTCCGGCCTGGGAGCTCCGCGGCGAGATCGAGAACCTGCAACAGGATTTTGAGAAGGCTGAGGCCTATTACAAGAAAAGCTACCTTCTGAGCCCTTCCCCGCGGCTGCGTGAAAAGATCGAAAAATTGCAGAAAGAAAAAACCGTCGAGGACAAGCTCGGCAGTTTCGACGAAGAACATTTCATCATTAAATTCGAAAAAGGCCAGGAGGATTACAGCGCCACCGGGCTTAAGAACCTTTTACGGGAAGTTTACCGTCAGGTGTCGCAGGACTTCGGGTATTATTTCAATCACAAGACCGTGGTGCTTTTTTACAACTCCGCCGATTTCCATAACCTGACGGGGAAGGGGCACTGGGTGGGCGGCATGTACGACGGGAAGATCCGTTTGCCGGCTTTCCGTAAGGGGCTGACCGATACGGAGCTCCGGGCAGTGGTCACGCACGAAATGACGCACGCTTTCATCGCCGCGATCAGCAGCATGCGGGCGCCGTCGTGGCTCCATGAGGGGCTCGCCGAATATGAGGCGAACAAGGTCCGGCCCGTAGACCTTCTGGTCTTCAATGCCGCGGTGAAAACGAATACCCTGATGCCGGTTCAGGAGATCCTTTCGTCGGACCTGATGCGCCAGAACCCGGATCCCTTGTTGCTCACCCTTTTTTATCAGGAGTCCTTCCGGATCGTGAGTTACATCATGGAACGTTATCGAATGTACCGGATGAAGGAAGTGCTCGAAAAATTCAAGGAAGGCAAAAGTGCGGAGGAGGCGATCGAGGAAGTTCTCGGGGTCTCTCCGGGGCAATTGGAGAAAGAATGGCTCGCTACGATCCCCAAGAATTGAAACTTTCCTCGGTTCGCGGGGATTCCCCGTACAATTACCGCTACCGGTCCGCGGATGCGGAACTGGGGGTGTCGGTCAACCGGTCCGGTGTTCTGATGCCGCTCATCGTGACCGAGGAAAAGCATCCGGTTGTGATCGCCGGTCACAAGCGGTTCGCTGCCGCCTTGGCGGCGGGAATTGAGACAGTTCCAGCGCTTGTCGCGGCCGGGCTCAAGCCGCAGGACGCGTTCCTGCTCAATCTTATTTCCAACTGGCGGCAGGAAGTTCCCGAGATGGACCGCGCGAAGGCGCTCGGTCTTGCGGTTCGTCAATTTCGTTTCAAGCCGGAAGAAGTGAGGGAAATCCTGATGCCGCTTCTGGGTCTGCCCGCGGATCAGGCGACGCTCGAGCTTTATCTCAAAGCGGATGCCATGCCCGGGGCGCTGAAAGATCTTTTTGCGACGGGAGTTCTGGCGTTCCGAGGCGTGACGTTTCTCCTGAAATTTTCGGAGGCGGATCAGACGTATTTTGCCAAGGCCGTCGGGTCCCGTGTAAAACTGAGCAGCTCGCAACTTCTTCAGACGGGGGAATGGCTGTCGGATGTGATGAAGCGGGAGGGGAAGTGCCTGGAAGCGCTGTTGAAGAATCATCCCGTTCGGGAGGTTCTTGATCACCCCGACATAGATCCCCGGACCAAGGCGGACAAATTCTTTGCCGCGGTCAAATGGCTTCGTTTTCCGAGATATTCGGCTTATCTTGAGGCATTCGAGCACCGGAAGGCCGATATTATCCGGGACGACAAACAATGGCGCCTGGAGCCGGTCGAAGGATTTGAAGAAAAAGGGTTTGAATTGCGCGCTCGCGTGAAAAATGCCGCGGATCTTGACGCGATCCTTAAAAGACTCTCGGAGAGCCGTTCCGCACTTAACTCGTTGTTTGACGTCATGTTATGATTACTATACAATACGCCCCCTAGTGATCATAAAATGAGAAAAATCCTATTTGTTTTCACGCTCCTTTTGGCTTTGTCTGCCCCGGCGTTTTCGCTCCGGGCCGAGGAGGTCCGCGTGAATGCGACCCTGAACAAGCGCACGGCTCAGGTGGGGGAAGAGATCCGCCTGAATATCCGCGTGACGGGCCAGAGCTCGAATCTCCAGGCGCCGCGTCTTCCCGCCCTGGACGGTTTTGATACCTACTATACCGGCCGCGCTTCGCATATTACGTTCATCAACGGTGTTTCTTCTTCCAATGTCGAATTCAGCTACACCCTGATCCCGCAGAAGCCCGGCAAGTTCACGCTCCCTCCGGTGGAGGTCCAGGCGGGACAGCAGGTTTTTAAGACCGAGGAAAGCACGATCGAGATCACGGGCGGGCAGGGGCAGACGGCGGGTTCCGCGACTCCGTCTCCCGTGCGGCAAATGCCGCAGGTTCCCCAGCCTTCCGCACAACAGCCGATCCCTCAGGAACCGGCCGCCGTGGTTTCCCCGCAGGGGGATGACAATATTTTCGTGCGGCCGTGGGTGGACCGTACGAGCGTTTACCAGAATGAGCAGATCCTGCTGACGTACTCGCTTTATACCCGTTATGACACGCGGTACGAAGGTTTTGAAAAGGAGCCCGAAACAAGCGGGTTCTGGATCGAAGAATTTCCCATGGAGCGTGATATTGAACGGGAGACCGTCCGTGTGAACGGCAAGCGGTATGTGAAGGCCGATGTCAAAAAACTCGCGTTATTTCCGACGGCGCCCGGCAATTACACGATCCAGCCGGGAAGCCTCAAGGTTTCGATCCGCGAAGAGGCCCAGGGATCGAGCGCGTTCGATGAGTTTTTCAGCGACAGTTTTTTTACCGGAGGCGCGTTCTTTGCCCGGCGGCAGAACCGGCTGCTGAATCCTTCGCCGATCCAGCTTGTGGTCAAGCCGTTCCCGGTGCAGGGCAAGCCCGAAAGTTTTCAGGGCGCAGTGGGGAGTTTCCGTATTTCGGCGAATCTCGACAAGGCGACGGTGAAACAGAGCGAACCCGTGACGCTCAAGGTCGTGATCGAGGGAGAAGGAAATATCGAGACCATCAACCGCCCGAAAGTGCCGGCCCTGACGGGTTTCAAAACTTACGATGCCGATACCAATTCCCAGCTTTTCAAGACCGGGAACGTGATCGGCGGCCAGAAGAGTTTCGAGATCGTTTTTATCCCGAAAGAGGAAGGCGACGCTTTTATCCCGCCGCTCGAGTTCAGCTATTTCGATCCGAAAAAGGAAAAATATGAAACCCTTCGTACGCCGAACTTCCCGATCAAGGTGGAGCATTCGGACCAGGCGTTCCAGATGCCGGAAGAACTGACCGGAAAAGCGCTTTTTCAGAAACAGGTCAAACTCGAGACGAAAGACATCCGTTATATCCAGGAACGGTTCCCGGAAACCCCGGTGCTCGCCGGGCTTTTTGGCCGCCTTGGCCAGTGGGTGAATCTGCTTTTGTTGGGCGTCCTTGCCTTGTTGTGGCTGAAAGACCGGCGTGAGAGGCTCTTTTCCAAAGATGAAGCCCTGCGGCGGCGGAAGCTCGCGCGGTTCGTTGCTTCCACCAATCTTAAGAATCTCAAGCGCCTTGCCCATTCCCAAAAGCCAGAAGACACCGGGGTCTTTTTTGACGAGCTGGAGAAAGCGATGACGCATTATATCGCGGACAAGTGGAATCTTTCGGCCCACGGTGTGACGCGCCAGGACCTTGAGGCGACGCTTGCGGAACATTTCGGGACGGAGGACGCCCATTTGAAAGACGTGCTCGGGCTTTACGGTCTTTGTGACGAATCGCGCTTTGGAAAAGGGGCGATCCCGCAGGCTTCCAAAAAGATGGGGATCAAGATCTTCCAGGATACGGTGAACCGCATCGAGAGGATGAGACGATGAAGACGCGGGTTTTTCTCGGGGCTTTGATAACGCTTCTTGGAGTGTCGCAATTCCATGCTTTTGCGGCACAGAAGGGCGGGACTGTTTTCGAGGAAGCTAATACGTCGTACCGGACCGGGAATTACGAGAAGGCTGCGGGGCTTTATGAACGGCTCACGCATGAAGGCGCTCCGGTCGCAGCGGTCTATTATGATCTTGGCAACGCGTATGTCCGCCTCGGAAAACTGAGCCAGGCGATCCTGAATTACGAAAAGGCATTATTAATTGATCCCCGGAACGCCGATATCCGTTACAATCTCAATTACGCGCGCGGGTTGATCGAATATCGCGTTGAAGACAGCCGTAACTGGTATCTGAAAGCGACCGCGGCGGTCCTGAGGTTCTGGACGCGGCAAGAGATCCACTTGCTGACCCAGGTCCTCGTGTTCATTTTTCTTTTGGGCGGGATCCTTCGGTTGCTATCCGGCCGTGACCCGTTTTGGACCGCGTGGCGGAAATGCATGTTTGCGCTGGTGTTGATCGCGTTCCTGGTCGAGTTCGGAAAGCATGTGCAGGATAATCTTTTCACGGATGCGATTGTGATGCAGAAGGAATGCGAGGCCCGCTACGGCCCGTCGGAACATGACCAAGTGGCGTTCCGCATGGGCGAGGGGATCAAGGTGTTTGTGGTGGACCGTCGCGAAGACTGGAGCCGCGTGGTTCTCACGAACGGGGAAAGCGGTTGGGTCAAAAACGAAGACATTGCTGAGGTTAAACTTTAAATTATGAAAAAACTTCCTGACAATAAAGGACATTTTGGGCCGTATGGCGGCCGGTATGTGCCGGAGACACTTTTCAAGGCCTGTGAAGAGCTGACAGCCGCGTACAATGCGGTCAAAAGGGACAGGAAGTTCCAGGAAGAGCTCCGTTATTATCTCGAGACCTATGCCGGACGTCCGACGCCGGTCTATGAAGCGAAGAATTTGGCGGCCCATTTCGGCCGCGGGCGCATCTTTCTCAAGCGTGAGGATCTTCTTCACACCGGCGCGCACAAGATCAATAACACCCTCGCACAGGGGCTCCTGGCGAAACGGCTCGGTAAAACACGGATCGTGGCCGAGACCGGGGCGGGTCAGCACGGTGTGGCCTCGGCGACGGCGGCCTGCGTGTTCGGCCTGAAATGCGTGGTCTATATGGGCGCGGTCGATATGGAACGTCAGGCGCTGAACGTTTACCGGATGCGGCTTTTGGGCGCTGAAGTGCGGCCGGTTCTATCGGGATCCAAAACGCTGAAGGATGCCACGAACGAAGCGATCCGCGATTGGGTCACGAACGTGGAGGATACGCATTATTTGTTGGGGTCGGTCATGGGGCCGCATCCGTATCCGGCAATGGTCCGGGATTTCCAGGCCGTGATCGGCAAGGAAACGCGTCGGCAGATCCTGAAAGCTGCGAAAAAGCTTCCGGATTACCTGCTTGCTTGTGTCGGCGGCGGCAGCAACTCGATCGGATTTTTCTATGATTTTCTGAAAGAAAAAAGCGTTCGTCTGATCGGTCTTGAGGCGGCGGGCGAGGGAGTGAATACGGCTTTCCATGCGGCGACTATGTTGAAAGGCCGGCCGGGTGTTTTGCACGGAATGAAAAGCTATCTTTTGCAGGACAAGAACGGGCAGGTCCAGCTCGCGCATTCTGTTTCTGCGGGATTGGATTATCCCGGCGTGGGACCGGAGCATTCTTATTTGAAAGATTCGGGCCGAGTGCGCTATGAAGCGATCACGGACAAAGAGGCGCTGAAGGCGTTCGATCTTCTGACCAAGACGGAAGGGATTATGCCGGCGCTGGAGTCGTCGCACGCGGTGGCGTATCTGCCGAAGCTGATGCCGAAGACCCGGAAGAACGATGTGGTCGTGGTCTGTTTGTCCGGCCGCGGCGACAAGGATATCCATACGGTGCAGCAGCATTTTTAGCTTATAGTCTATGGCCCTTAGCTCCTAGCTTTTGCTAAAGTCTATGTAGGCTTTCTTGAAAGGAAGTAAGAGTTTGATAAATCATCTGACGAATAAGATCAACGAAGCAGGTAGGAAAAAGCGAAAGCTGTTCTGCGTGTTCCTTACGTTCGGCTATCCGAACGTGAAAGCGACGGAACGGTTGATCCTCTCTTGCGAAAAGGCGGGTGTGGATATTCTTGAGCTCGGGTTTCCTTTCTCAGATCCTTTGGCGGACGGGCCGACGATCCAGTATTCTTCCGAACAGGCGCTCAAGAGACATCCGAGCATCCGGGAAGCATTCCGGATGATCCAGCGGCTGCGCACGAAGGGGCTCCGCATGCCGGTCGTTTTCTTCGGGTATTTCAACCCGATCCTTGCGTACGGCTTGAAGGATTTCCCGCGGGACGCCCGGGCTGCCGGGATCGATGGGTTGATCGTTCCCGACCTGACGCCGGAAGAGGAACAAGGTTTTCAGTCCGAATGTCGTCGTCGGAAACTTTCGCGGATCTTTCTCGTGGCGCCGACGACGCCGGATGTGCGCGCCCGGAAGATCGTTCAGAGATCGCAGGGATTTATCTATTACGTTTCGCTCCGAGGCGTGACCGGCACACGGAAAGTCCTGCCGGCCGATCTCAAAGCGCATCTTGTGAAGATCAAGCGGATGTCGAAAAAGCCGGTCCTTGTGGGGTTCGGCGTTTCAAAACCGGATCAGGCGCGGGAGCTTTGCGGGATGGCGGACGGCGTGATCGTAGGGAGCGCGGTGATCGAACATCTCAAACGCGGTATCGGCTGCGCCGAACGTTTTATCGAAACAATGTCCCGTGCGGTCCACGGCTGATGGGCGGCGTTCTCGGGCTGGATTTCGGCGAAAAAAGGATCGGTGTCGCGTTCGTAGCGGAGGGGACGACGATCGCGTTTCCGTTGACCGTGATCCCGAACAAGGGCCGGGGACAGGTCCTGCAGGAGATCAAAAAGATCGTTCTCGAGAAAAAGATCGGAAAGATCGTGGCCGGGCTTCCGGTGACGATGAAAGGCGAGGTCGGTATCGCGGCCGAGAAGATCACAAAGGAAGTTGAGTGGTTCCGGACGCAACTTGCGGTGCCGGTGGTGTTGTGGGACGAGCGGCTGTCTTCTAAAGAAGTCGAGCGGGTCCTGATCGAAGCAGATGTGCGGCGGGACAGACGTAAAGAGATCATCGACCAATTGGCGGCCCAGCGCATTTTACAAAACTTCATTGATAGTGGGGCGAACGCTCCGAAGGAGTAAGTGTTTTTATGAGTTATCAATTATCGACGCTAGAGAACGGACTCAAGGTTTTGACGGTGGAGATGCCGAATCGCGATTCTGCCGCGGTGGCAGTTTGGGTGAAGACCGGTGGGCGGTACGAGAAAAAGAAATTTTCCGGGGTCTCTCACTTTCTTGAGCATATGATGTTCAAGGGCACGAAGACGCGGAGTATCCGGCAGATCAAGGAAGAGATCGAGGGCGTCGGCGGCATCCTGAACGCTTTTACCGGCGAGGAAGTGACCTGTTATTTCGCGAAGCTCCTGAAGCAGCATTACACGCGCGCGTTGACGGTTCTTTCGGATATGGTGTTGAATGCGACGGTTCCGGCGGACGAACTGGTCAAGGAGAGGACCGTGATCCTCGAGGAGATCAAGATGTACCGGGATCTTCCTTCCCATCATGTGCACGATCTGATGGGGGAGCTTCTCTGGCCCGACCAGCCGCTCGGGAGGACCTTGGCGGGGACTCCGGAGACCGTTTCGCGGATGACGCGTTCCGATATCCTCGGTTATAAAAAAGATTCTTATCACCCCGCCAACATCTTGGTCTCGATCGCGGGAAATATCGAACACGACGAAGTTCTCCGGCAGGCCGCGGAGATCTACAAGACGCCGCTGAAGAGAAAACCGTCGGTGTTCACGCCGGCCGAAAGCGTCCAGAAAAGACCGCGCACCCATTTTTTTGAGAAGAAAACGGAACAGACGCATTTTGTGATCGGCCTGCATGCTTTGCCCAGGACCCATCCGGACCGGTACAAGCTCGGGCTGTTGCACGTGATGCTTGGTGCGAATATGTCGAGCCGCCTGTTTGAAGAGGTCTGTGAGAAGCGGGGGCTGGCATACGAGATCAAATCGAGTGTTGCGGCGTATCAGGACACGGGCGCGTTTACGGTTTCGGCGGGTGTCGAGACGTCAAAGTCCGTGAAAGCCCTGGCCGTGATCCTCAAAGAGCTCGGGAAGGTGCGTAAGAGTTTTGTCAAGGAAGGCGAGTTGCGTCGGGCGAAGGATTATTTCATGAGTCAGGTGTATCTCGGTGTCGAGGACACGCTGGATTACATGCTTTGGGCCGGGGAAAAAGCCCTTTGTGCGGGCGAACTTCCGGACAAGGAAGAGATCCGCCAGAAGGTCGAGGCGGTCACGCTTGAGGACGTCCGGAGTATTGCGCAGGAACTTTTTCGTACGAGAAGCCTCAACCTCTCGTTGATCGGTCCCGTGCCGGAGAAGATGCAGCGAGAGCTGACAAAACAGCTCGAGATCGAAGGTTCTTAACCGATGAATTGCCGTATGGCCCCGGTCCTAGCGGTGCTTCTGGGGGCGCTGATTTTTGGAAATTTCTCCACCGTTCTTTTCGCCGGAACTCCGGCTCAAGATATCGCGGCAAAGGTCCGGTATTATAATGAGCAGGGGATGGTTTTTCGTCGGAACGGAAATCAGGAAGAGGCGGTTCGGTCCTTTACGAAGGCAATCGAGCTTGATCCTCGCAATGCGGAATCTTATAGCCACCGGGCGATGTCCTACGGCGGAGGGCAGGTTGGGGCGTATGACCGGGCGCTCGCGGATATTAATCGGGCGATCGAGCTCGCGCCAAGGGTCGGGGAATATTATTTTACTCGAGCGCTTATTTACGAGCGAAAGGAATCGTACACGATTCTGTGGGAGGATGTCCGGAAAGCCGGGTCGCTGGGTTTTGAAGCTCCCCCGGAGATCCTCGCGGATCTGAAGAAAAGTTCGGCGCAGTATTACAATAATCGGGGGTTTGCGCTCGCCCGTGAGGGAAAAACCGAGGCAGCTATCGCGGATTATGCCGAGGCGATCGCGATGACGCCCGAGGCCGTTTTGCCGTATGCGAACCGCGGGAATGCTTATTTGGACATGCGCCGGTATGATGACGCAATCGCGGACTACCAGCGGGCCCTGAAGCTCGAACCTGCGAACGAGAAGATCCAGCACGATCTTGGGCTCGCGTATCTTGGAAAGGGAGATCTTGACCGGGCGCTTGTCTGTTTCGATAAGGCGATCAAGGGAAATCCTCCCGTTGCGCAGCTTGGACAATTTTTCAATGACCGCGCGGTCGCGTATTTCGGGAAAAAAAATTACAACAAAAGCTGGAAAGACTTGCACCAGGCGGTGAAGCTGGGGTATAAAGTCCATCCCGGATTTTTAAAGGCCCTAAAACAGGACTCAAAACGGGAATCGTAAACGAGCCGGGGTTTTTCCGGCCGGAAAGAGGAGTGCACGTTGAAAAAGATCATGCTCGCGCCGAGTTTGCTTTCCGCGGACTTCAGCCGTTTGGCCGAAGAGATCCGTGATGTAGAACAGGCGGGCTGCGATGTGCTGCATATCGATGTGATGGACGGGCATTTTGTGCCGAATATTTCGATCGGTCCCGTGGTGGTGAGTTCGCTGCGGAAGATTACGAAGATCCCGTTCGACGTACATTTGATGATCTCGGATCCAGCGAAATACATTGCCGAGTTCCGGAAGGCCGGTGCTGACTGGATCACAATCCATGTCGAGGCTGAAAAGAATGTGCGTGCGACTCTGCAGGAGATCCGGAAACTCGGCGCGAAGGCCGGGCTTTCCCTTAAGCCGAAGACGCCTGTCGAAGCGATTCTTCCGTATCTTGAGGAGTTGGACCTCATTCTTGTGATGTCGGTCGAGCCGGGTTTCGGCGGCCAGGCCTTTATGCCGGACCAAATGCCGAAGGTCGCCGCGTTGCGGCAAAAATTCAAAGGTCTTATCTCCGTCGACGGCGGAATTGATCCCCGGAACGTTTTGCAGGCGATCGCGGCGGGCGCGGATGTCCTGGTTGCGGGCAGCGCGGTATTCGGTAAAAAGGACCGCGCACAGGTGATCTCCGAGTTCCGCGAGGTTGCAAAGAAGCACTCCTGATGCAAACATCCAAGATCCGTAATTTCTCCATTATTGCGCATATTGACCATGGAAAATCTACGCTCGCAGACCGTCTGCTTCTTCATACCGGAGCGATCTCGAAGCGCGAATTTCGCGATCAGATTCTGGATGATATGGAGCTCGAGCGTGAGCGCGGGATCACGATCAAAGCCCGGGCGGTGCGTATCCATTACAAGGACTATTGGCTGAATCTGATCGATACGCCGGGCCATATCGATTTCACTTATGAAGTCTCCAAAAGTCTCGCGGCCTGCGAAGGGGTGTTGCTCCTGGTCGATGCCGGGCAGGGGATCCAGGCGCAGACCGTCACGAACCTCTATCTTGCGATGGAACGAAACCTTACGATCATTCCGATCATTACGAAGATCGATCTGCCGACGGCCGAGCCGGAGCGCGTAAAACAGGAAGTCAAAGAATTCCTCGGAGTTGACGAGAAGGATATTATCCTTTCGAGCGCCAAGACCGGCGAAGGCGCGGAAGAGATCCTTAAGGCCATTATCGACAAGATCCCGCATCCCAAAGGAGATCCGGACAAACCCCTCAAGGCATTGATTTTTGATTCCAAATACGATAGCTATCAGGGGGTGGTCGCGTACTTCCGCATTTTTGACGGGAAGCTCCACGCACACGATCAGGTGCTCATGATGCAGACCCAGACGCCGCACGAGATCGACCAGATCGGGATCTTTAATCCGAACCCTGAACCGGTTACGGAACTGAGCGCCGGGGCAGTCGGTTACCTGAATGCGAATATCAAGGATATCTCGGAGGTGAAGATCGGCGATACGCTCACGCTGGCCTCCAATCCCGCGCCGGAGCCGCTCGAAGGTTACCAGGACGTGAAGCCCATGGTGTTTTGCGGGCTTTACCCGATCATGGCGAAAGATTTTCCGTTGCTCCGTGACGCGCTCGCGAAGCTCCGGCTGAACGATTCATCGTTTGTTTATGAGCCGGAATCGTCCGCATCTCTCGGGCACGGTTACCGCTGCGGCTTTCTCGGTCTGCTTCATATGGATATCATCAAGGAACGGCTCGAGCGGGAATTCAATCTCCAGCTGATCATTACGGCGCCGAGCGTGGTGTACAAGGTGCTGACGACCGCCGGGGAAATTCTCGAGTTGGACAATCCGACTAAGCTGCCGCCGCCGCAGCAAATCGAGATCATTGAGGAACCGTATATCCGGGCGCATGTGATGATCCCGGCGACAGCGCTCGGGGCCATCATGCAGCTTTGCCAGGACCGGCGCGGGATTTATAAGAGCACGGAATTTCTGGACGCGAAGCGTGTGGTGCTGACGTATGAGATCCCGTTCTCCGAAGTCGTCATGGACTTTTATGACAAGATCAAGTCGATGACCGCCGGGTACGGGTCGCTGAATTATGATTTTATCGGGCACAAGCCTTCCGAGCTCGTTAAAATGGATATCCTCATCAACGGCGAACCGGTCGACGCGCTTGCGATCATTACTTGGCGGGAAAAGGCGTACCCGCGGGGCAAGGCGCTCGTGGAGAAACTGAAGGAAGTGATCCCGCGACAGATGTTCGAGGTCGTTATCCAGGCCGCGATCGGAGCAAAGATCATCGCACGCGATTCGATCGCCGCGATCAAGAAAAACGTGACCGCCAAGTGCTACGGCGGCGATATTACGCGTAAACGCAAACTGTGGGAACGCCAAAAAGAAGGGAAGAAACGCATGAAGAAGATCGGCCGGGTGGACTTGCCGCAGGAAGCCTTCATCAGCGTTCTTAAGGTGGACTGATATGCTCGAATCTATGGACCGGCAGATGTTCCTTATGATCGGGATCGGGGTGGCTGCGATCCTCGGCGGGGTTCTGTATTATGTGATGAAGTATTCGTTGCGGCAGGGGTTGTATTTTTTCTGGAAAGAGTGGGGGGAGCCCCTCCTGATCGCCGCGATCCTTGCGATCGCGATCCGCACGTTCATTTTCGGGCCGTACAAGATTCCGTCGGGTTCAATGATCCCAACGTTCATGATCAACGATAAAATCTTTGTCGACAAACTCAGTTACCGGTTCCATCCGCCGGAGCGGGGGGACATTATCGTTTTCAAATACCCTCGTGATCCCAAAAAAGACTTTGTGAAGCGTCTTGCCGGGCTTCCGGGGGACACGCTGGAGATCCGCAAAGGCATCCTGCTCGTGAACGGCAAACCGATGACCGAACCGCCGTTCGGGGAACATACCTATTACAATGTCGAAGACTGGGCCTATGGGAAGACCGGGCAGGTGATCCGGGTCCCGGAACAAAGCTACTTCGCGCTGGGGGATAACTCCGCGCATTCCGCGGACAGCCGCGATTGGGGTTTTGTGCCCGAGAAGAATATGGTCGGTAAGGCCTTTATGATCTGGTGGCCGCCGAAACGGATCAAGCTAACCCGCTAAACGCTTCCCTCGGTACGGCGCGCAACGCTCAACTCGCGCCGAAAAGAATTTCCGTTACGTTGCGCGTCGAGATTTATGCTGATTTTGTTAAATCTTCCGCATGGATTGCCGTAAATGAATGTGCGGAGGAAACTGAAATGCAACCCGAATTATTCGAATTGTCATCTCGTCCGGTTCAGGCGGAAACGTCCGAGGAACCCAGATCCACTTTTCTTGAAAAAACTTTTGTGACCTTGCGACTCGATCAGACGATCGGGCTTTCGCTTATCCTTCTCGTTTTCTTTGTCGTGATCTTCGCATGGGGCGTTGAAACGGGGAAGCGTTCCTCGGTCGCAAATCGGGTTGCTGCTGTTGCGGCCGTTCCGGTCGCGGTTCAGACGATGCCCGTTACAACGGCAGGAGGGAAGCCTGTGGCGGTTTCTCAGGCCGCACCGAACGAGGTTTCCGACGTAATTCCCGTTGAAGTTCCGATCCCCGTGACGGCTATGCCGAAGCCTGTGGCTAAAGTGGCCGTTCCGAAGGGCAAATATACGATCCAGCATGTCACTTATGTTACCCAATCCGCAGCGGACCGTGAGATCCAGAAGCTTTTCCAGAAGGGCCATCCGTCGTTTGTGATCCCGAGCGGGAAGCATTTGCAGGTTTGCATTGCTTCGTTTGAGACCCGCAAAGAAGCGATGGAGCTTCTTAAGACGCTCCGGTCGCAGAAGCTGGTTTCGTCGGACGCCTATATCCGGCCCATCACGCGCTGAACGTTCCGCGCCATTTTTTTTATTTCCATTTTTGGTGTTTTAGTCACTTTTCCTCTGGTCAATCCCATTTTCCATCGGTATAATACGTTCCTCCGATAGCCAAGTAGCCCGGAGAAATTCCATCACCTAGCAAAGGAGTCCAGCTTTTATGTCGCAGCATCCGAGTCTTCGTTCTGACAGTGTCGGGACTAAACATCGCAATGTTTTTAAACGTTTTGAGAGGGTGAAAAAGCTTCAGGAAATGGGGAAGTGGAGCGATAAAAGCACCATTTATAATCTGCCCAAAGTGAAGTCCCTCAAGGTTAAGATGAAGAAGGTCAAAGAGGCCAAAGAAGACGCTGCTGAAGGGGCCGCCCCTGGTGCAGCGACTCCTGTTGCCGCTGGAGCCGCGAAAACTGCAGCGAAGCCCGCAGCCAAACCCGCCGGGAAACCTGCCGGTGATGCGAAAAAATAAGGGTCTTTCCGTTTTATGATTACGATTCGACGTTCGACGAAAGAAGATGAGAATGCGGTGGTGGACCTCATCAACAGCATCATGAACCGCGAGTTTCGTGAGGTGAAGCAGGCCTATCCGACTGAGGACGTTGAGTGCATCGACAAGGCTTACGGAGGGATCGGCGAGGCGTTCTTTGTGGCCGTTGATAACGGGACCCAAAAAGTGGTCGGGACCGTCGCGATCAAGAAAGAGGACGGGCGCGTGGCGCTTCTCCGCCGGATCTTTGTCGTACCGACGCACCGGAACCAGAAGATTGGTAAGCGGCTGATTGACCGGGCGCTGGATTTTTGCCGTGAGGTCGGATACGAGGAAGTGGTCCTGAAGACGACTTCCAAGATGTCGGGGGCGATCGATCTTTGTAAAAAAAACGGGTTCATCCAGCGCGGTCATATTGTGCTGGGGCCGATTGAACTGATCAAATTGTCATTGTCGTTGCGTGAACCTGCGCACGCGGTGAAGGGGAAATAGAATGGCACTCTTCAAAAAGAAGCACAAAGACCAGAACGTTTCCTTGTTGACTGAGGCCGAAATTCAGAAGAAACTTTACGGCGAATTTTACGCTGGCGATGAAGCTCCCCGTGTTGCCGCCGGGGCCGGCCGCGAGACTTATCGTGATACGACGACGGTTGCGGCGCCCCCGCAGGAACCGTCCGCTGTACCGGTCGATCTTTTTACGCCTCCCCACAGGGATGTTTTGATCCAGGCGCCGAGCGAGGTTCGGGAACCTCGCGAAAGCGAAAGCGTTTCCCGGCATGTTCCGCTTCATGAATTCGAGAAAAAGACAGTTCCTGCTGGCGGGAGCAATGCCGCGACGGATATGTATTCGCGTTTTCGCTATCATCAATCTTCTCCCACATCGAAAATCTCTTTTTCCTGGGGCGCTATCACCGGATTTTTCACTACGGTCACGGAATTTTTTAAAGGGTTGCTGGACCCTCGCCGCGTTGTCGCGCGCCGGGTCCTTATCTGGGGGTCCGTAGCCCTCGTGATCTTCCTCCTTTTTTGGGGCGTCAACGCCCTTAATTTTAAACGGGAGACCGCTATGCGGACCCGTTACAAGATTCCCTCGGAATCAGCGGCACAGGCTTCGGGGACTGTGCCTGCTGCCGGAGCGGTGACGCCTTCCGGGACGGTCGCGGAGCGTCCGGTTGTGATTACGCCGGTGTCGCCCAAACCGGCCGCCAAGACGGTTTCCCGTGAAGTTCAAAGAACGCCGGCGCTTCCTTATGTGATCCAGGTGGTGACCTATCCCGCGCTTGCGGATGCCGAACAGATCGTGAATTCTCTCAGGCGCGCGCAGCTCAAAGCTTTCGTTAAGGAAAGCGTCAGGCCGAGCGGTCGCGTGTTCTATATCGTGCACCTGGGCGGGTTCCGTACCGAGGCCGAGGCCGAGGCCCAGCTTGTCAAATTCCGCGCTCTGGAAGTGGCACGGCCCTTTCAGGACGCTTTCGTGAAGACAACCTCGTGACAAATTTTATGTGGGACGGGTTCAATAAAAGAAAATTTCCAAGACTTCATTTATCCTGTGAGGTCGTGATCCATCCTCAGGGGAAAGCCAGGGCTTTTAAAACGACTACCGAGAACGTCGGCATGGGGGGCGTTAGCGTGATGTTGGAGGAAGCCCTCGAGCGTTTCGACCGGTGCAAGATCAGCCTCGAGCTCAAGGATGGGGAACCGCCAGTTCAGTGCCTTGGGCGCAGCGTATGGGTTATCCCGAGCGGGCAGGTCCGCTCCGTGAAAAAGAATTTTGACACCGGGATTGAATTCCTGGACATTGACGAATTATCCCGCCAGCGCCTTCAGGCGTTCCTCACCCAGCGGCCGCAGAAAAAATAACGGATCTTTCCGGAGCCTTCGCATGGCGCAACAATTTTCTTTTGACGTTGTCTCCCAGTTGGATCTTCAAGAAGTCGACAACGCCGTCAACCAGGCCAAGAAAGAACTCCAGACGCGTTTCGATTTTAAGGGTAGCAAAGGTTCCGTGGAGTTCCTGAAAGACGAAAAAGAAAAAAAGATCCGGTTGATCGCTGACGATGATATGAAGCTCCGGAACCTTCAGGATATCCTGAAAACAAGAATGGTCAGCCGAAAGATCTCGGTCAAATCCCTCGATTTTAAAACACCTGAAAAGGCTTTTGACGGGTGTCTTCGTCAGGAGGTCTCACTAGTTCAGGGCCTTCCTCAGGAGAAATCCAAAGAGATCGTCAAGGCGATCAAGGATATGAATCTCAAGGTCCAGACGGCCATCCAGGGCGAAGAGGTTCGCATCAGCTCCAAAAGCAAGGATGAGCTTCAGGCCGTTATCCAACACCTCCGGGCCCTTCCTCTTACCGTTCCGATCCAGTTTGTTAATTTTCGATAACTCGTTGCAATGTAAAGGGTTAGCTGCTCTTCTGCCACGTTAGAGATGGGGGTATTTTGCCGGACGTATCCCCTGGGGTTTTTCTCAAAAAAAAGCGTCCCTATCCCTTGTCAAAGCAGGGGTTATGTGTTAATTTTTCGGCGTAACAGGCGAAATTACTAATTTAAAACTCCCAAAAGCCGATATTAAACTGAAGCACCGCTCGAGGTTTTTTCAAAAACTTCGACAACGAAAAAAAGAAAAGGAGGATGAGATGGAACGAGAAAAGCGCAAATTCAAGCGCTTTGACGCCTTCATGAGCGTCAAGTTCACGGGTATTGATAACACCTCAGTCAAAGGGCTCGGCCTAAGCCGTGATCTTTGCCGCGAAGGTTTGAAGATCAATTCGGACAAAGCCATGCAAGAAGGAACGCAGTTGGATCTCGAGATCACCATTCCCGACGATCCGAAGCCGATCTTCAGTTCCGGACAGGTGATGTGGTCCCGTCCTTCGGAAGGTTCGAACCAGGGTTATGATCAGGGGGTCAAACTCGTGAACATGGATCCGGTCGACAAATTCCGCGTGCTGGATTATGCCTACAATCATTGGCTCGAGATGAAGGTCAACGATTTCGCGGATCCCGAAAGCGTCCAAGAGTGGTAAGTACGGGGGGACCCCGGGTCCTTCCGTAGGGGTCACTTTATTGATCCTCCTTCAGCAGGTTTTTCTCACCGTTTTTACATCTTCCAAAAACAACAGGTTTTAAAAAGGTTTTCCCGCAGGGCGAGCACTTGCACTGTGCCGCCCTGTAAGGGAACCGCGCCTCTTGCCGATAATCATTCCATGGCGAGTTTTTTTCCTTTTGGACGAAAGATCAAGCCGGAATCGAAAGAGGGACACCTCCTTGACCCGATTCCGCTTTTTACATCCTTAATCCCCGAAGAGCAGGCTCTCATTGAGCGGCATTCCCGGCTGGTAGGTTTCAAACGCGGGGACATTGTCTACGAAGAGGGTGCTTCGGCTGACGCTTTTTATATCATCATTTCGGGAAGGTTCCGCCTTTTTACGCGTGACCGTGTGAGTAACGAGGAAACGACGCTCCTTTATTTCTACCGAGGAGAGCATTTCGGGGAAACATCGCTTTTGACGGGGAACGTTCATAGCGCATCGGTTGAGGCAAAAACGGACGCGACGGCGCTCCGGATCGGAACCGATGATTTTCACAAGCTTTTGAACCAGATCCCGGCCTTGGGGCTTCATCTGAGCCGTTCCCTCGGGCGCCATTTGACCCGGGAAGAATTGGGATACCGGCACCATCGACGGGAGGTCCGCATCGCCGGTTTTTACGGGTCGGCTACGGAAGGTATGGCCCGATTTCTTTTTGATTTTATCGCGGCTCTTAAGCGCGAGACCCAGAGAAAAGTCCTTTTGTTGGACCTTTCGGGAGCCTTACGGTTGCGGCTTCCGGATGATTTTCGTCGCGGAAGTGTTCACGGTTTTGATCTCGAGCGTATGGATCCGTCGAGCGAGGAATCGATCCGTCAGGCGATCCTTGTTTCGGAATCCCAGTTTGATTTCTTGCACGTTGCTGTGAACGCCGGCCTGAGTGAGAAAGACAAGAAATTCACGGCGCTTCTAACCTACCTGACCTATGAATACGATTATCTCGTGATCTGCCTTCCGGAGAAGAATACGCTTGTTGCGGTCAAGGCTCTGAACTATTCGGACCGTATTTATCTTTGGGCGGACAAACGCTCGGAGGTCTTTTCACTCGCTTCTACCAAGGTCGCGGAACTTTGCCAGAATTTCGGGTTCAGCAGGAACGAGATCTGGATCCTGATGCCTTCCGATGAAGGGGGCTCCGCCAGCGGGGCGGAACCGGCGCCGGAGATCCAGCTTTTTTCGATGTTGCCGTCGTTGCAATCCCAGCGCTACCGTTACGAAAAGACTCTGACGTTTCTGGCTAAGGAATGGTCCGAGCGGCTTGTGGGCCTTGTCCTCGGAAGCGGGGCCGCTTACGGGCTTGCCCATATCGGCGTCCTGCGGGTGCTTGAGGAAGAGAATATCCCGGTGGATGTGATCGCTGGGTCGAGCATCGGGGCGCTCATCGGGGCGCTTTGGGCGGCGGGGTATGACTCCCACGCTATCGAAAATATCGCGAAGTCCCTCGATAAACGGACCACGTTCTTCAAGATCCTCGGGCTCCGGGATATTTCGGCGCTTCATCGCGGCTTTTTCAAAGGAGAGCAAATCGTCCGGTTCCTTTCGCAGTATCTGAAGAACACAACCTTTCAGGACCTCCGGATTCCGGTCAAGATGACGGCGACGGACCTTCTGACGTCCGAAGAGGTTGTCCTCGATTCCGGGAGCGTGGTCAACGCGCTACGCTCCACGATCTCTATTCCGGGGTTCTTTCGACCGGTGCCCTACAAGGGAAGTTACTTGATCGACGGGGGGATCGTGGACCCGTTGCCGGTCAAGATCTTGTCGGGGATGGGGGTCCGCAAGATTATCGCCGTAAATGTTCTGCCGGGTCCCAAGGATTTGGTCGAACGCAACGAGCTTCGCCGAAAGTCTTACCACGAGTCGTTTCAGCGGCAGGGCCGGTGGCGGCAGATGGTCACGAAGACCCTGGACCGATTGCAGCGGCGCTATACCGCCAATATCTTTAACGTCTTGATGAATTCGATCATGTTCACGGAATTCGAGATTGCCCGCATGGCCGGGAACGAAGCCGATATTTTCATTCACGCCGCGGCGGCGGACGCGCACTGGATCGAGTTCTTCTCGCAGGATAAGTTTGTGGACGAAGGCGTGAAGAAGACTCGCGATCAGATGGTCGAGATCCGCCGGCTTTTGGCGGAGTAACCCCTCCGGAGGAAAGTTTCCACTCCGAAGCGGGGAGGAGCCCGGTCAAGAAAAAACTGATTAATACGATAATCTTTTAAGCTATAATAGCGATGCCTTTTTGGGATGCCGAACTATTCCGACATTGTAAAATATTGAAAGGTTATATCATGCGCAGGGTCAGTGTCCTTCTTCTGGTGGTGGCAGCCGCGTTTCACTTGGGGGTTTCAGCACCACAGAAAAGTTCCTCCCAGACGACCGCCGGTAAAGAAAAAACGTCGTCCTCGGCGGGAACCCCAAGTTCCAGCGTCGTCAAAGGGACTGCGGCTTTGGCGGTGAAGAAAGACGTGAAAGCCGCTGTGAAAACGGTGCGGGCGGATAGCGGGAAAACCGTGATGTCTGCGATGACTCCTCAATCAGTTGGAAGCCAGATCGTTCGGCAGTTTGCTGCACGGGGCTCGGGAAAAACTAAGGCGGGAACGGGTGAAAAGATGACCGGTTCCAGTGCCGCCGGGTCGGGAACGGGTAAAGGCGGCGTTCCTCAAGCGTCCGTGATCCCCATTGCCAAGATCGTGAAGCCGCTTCCCAAGCCGGTCAAGGCAACCTATGTGGTACCTCCGCCGGTGCCGCGTGTCCAGGTCCCGCAGATCCGTCAGGAGATCCAAAAAGTTCTCGAACTGAACAAAAAGATCCAGAGCGTTCAATCCGGGCGCGTGGGACAGGTTCAGCGTATCCAGGAACAGGCGCGCATTCATCAGCGGATCCTGGACGCGATCGAAGCTTCCCAAAAAAAAGGATCGCCCAATACGGCCCCGCAAAAGTCGGACCTTCTTTCCCAGGAAAAACTGAGGATCATTCACGAGGAAACGCAACGTAACGAGAAAATGATCCAGGAAATCAAAAATAAATCCGCCGCGGCCGAACAAACTTCCCCGGAGTCTTCCGCAACAAAGAAGGCTCAGGCCTGAGATCGGGGTCCATGGCCCTCAAACGTCTTGAGTTTCCCCCGGACGATATTGAGGAAAACGGTAATCTGCTCCGTGTTTTTCTCCATCGCGCCCGGTTTTTCGGGCAAAAAAAAGCCCTTTTCTACAAGGTTGACGGAGTTTATGCCGGCTCCTACACCTGGCAGGAGTGGCGTCAGGCCGTCCGTGAAACGGCGATGGGCCTTTTCGCCCTTGGGGTCCGGAAGGGCGATACGGTCGGTATTTTTTCGGAGAATTGTCCCGAGTGGACCTTTGCGGACCTTGGGGCGTTAAGTCTCGGTGCCGTTACGGTTCCGCTCTATCCGACCTCGTCGGCGGAAGATGTCCGTCACATCATCGAACACTCCGGTCTCAGGGTCCTGTTCGTTTCTTCCGAAGAGCTTTACCAGAAGGTTCTTGCTGTTAAGCCGTCTCTTCTTGCGGGAGGCCTTATCCTGTTTTTTTTGAAAGGGGTCTCCGGTGCGGAGACGTTGGCGGGTCTCCGTCAAAAAGGGCGTCTCACGGAATTGAATCGGAACGATCTTTACGAGCGGTGTGTCGAGAGTGTGGGTGCCGATGATCTTGCGACCCTGATCTACACGTCCGGGACGACGGGTGCCCCCAAGGGCGTGATGCTCACGCACCGTAATTTTATCGCCAATTATCAGGGGTCCTGGCAAAGTATCCAGATCGACGACCGGGACTCTGTCTTGTCGTTTCTTCCGCTTAGTCACGTGTTCGAACGCTTGGCCGGCTACTATTACCAGTTCGCCTACGGGGTTTCGATCGCTTACGCCGAAAACCCGCAAACGGTCACCGAGGACATCCGGAAGGTCCGGCCGACGATCGTGACTGCGGTGCCGCGGTTCTACGAAAAGGTTCACGCCAGGATCCTCGAAAAGGTCCGGGAATCTCCGCCGTGGAGGCAGGCGTTATTCCATTGGGCGGTGCGGATCGGGACCCGGACCGCGCAGATGAAGATCCGCAAGACCTCGGTTCCGGGTTGGCTCGCTTTCTATAATGGGTTGGCCAAATACCTGGTTTTCAATAAGCTGAAGAATGCGATGGGCGGAAAGATCCGTTTTTTTATATCGGGTGGCGCGCCGCTTTCCAAAGATATCGCGCGTTTCTTTTTTGCCGCGGACGTTCTGATCCTCGAAGGATACGGTCTCACCGAAACCTCTCCGGTGATCGCGGTGAATGCTCCCAACGATTGCAGATTCGGCACGGTCGGCAAGCCCATCGCGGGAATCCGGGTGAAGATCGCCGAAGACGGGGAGATCCTTACGTCCGGTCCGTGTGTTATGAAGGGGTATTACAATCAGCCTGATGCTACGGCGGCTTCTATCCGGGACGGCTGGTTCCATACCGGGGATATCGGGAGTTTCGATGCGGAAGGATTCCTCCGTATCACCGACCGGAAAAAAGACATCATTGTCACCGCCGGCGGAAAGAACGTGTCGCCCCAGAACATCGAACTTCGCATCTTGGAAGACGCTCTTTTTGCCCAGGTCATTGTGATCGGAGACAAACGGCCCTATTTGTGCGCGCTGATCGTTCCTGACAAAGCTCAGGTTATGGCTCAGGCCGGCATGCTTAAGCTGCAGAACCTGCCGTATGAAGAGATTCTTAGGCGTCCGGAAATCTGCGAGTGGGTCCGGATGCGTCTTGATGTCCGGATGGACGGTCTCGCAAAATATGAGACCGTGAAGGCTTTCCTGCTTCTTTCCCGTGAGTTCACCCAGGCGGCGGGTGAGGTGACCCAAACCCTCAAGATCAAGCGGCGCGTTGTCATGAAAGAATATCATGAGGCGATCGAGGAGCTTTACCGTCATGCCGATCACCGGTGGTGCAAGCGGACAGGTTCCAAGGTCTAAGGGGATGCGATGAGCGGGTCTTGGATCGAGGGGTGCTTTGAAAGCTGGGACAAGGAAAAGATCTTCTTCCGGATCTGGGACCCTGCCGGGGCTCGCGGGACCATAATCCTTCTTCATGGATTCGGGGAGCATTCCGGACGGTATGTGAAATTCAGCGAAAGCATATCGGGTTTCCCAGTCCGGATGGCGATCATGGATCACCGGGGGATGGGGCGTTCGGGCGGGGCGCGTGTGACCGTCGGGTCTTTTGAGGATTATTTGCGGGACATTACGGCTTTCAGGGAGCATTTAAGCCAGCATTTTCGTGTTCAGGGTCCCGTGGTTCTTTTGGGGCACAGCCTCGGAGGTCTTCTTGCCGTTGAATGGGCGATCCGGAATCCGTCTTCTCTTAAGGCGCTGATCTTGACTTCGCCGTTCCTTGGGTTGAGAGGTCTGTCGGCCCTGGGGCTGATCAACCGGGCCGTCAGTTTTTTTTGTCCGGGGTTCATTTACCGCAATCCGGTCATTCCGAAGCATTTGACCCATGATGCCGCGGAGGTGGCTGCTTACCGGGCGGATCCTTTGATTGAGAGAAAGATATCGGCGCGGCTGATCGGCCTTCTCATGGAGCGGATGCGCGCGATCCGCAAGCTCGCACCGGCATTTCCGTTCCCGTGTTACGTCCTCCTTGCGGGGGACGAGCGGATCGTTGATCCGCGGGCGGCGCGGCGCTTTTTTGAAAAGGTCCGGGCCACGAAAAAAGAGCTGGTGGAGTTCGACGGCTTTTATCACGAGATCTTCCGCGAGATCGGGCAGGAAAAGGTTTTCAATGTTTTGAAGACAATTATCGAAGATTGTGTATAATAACGCCCTGCTGCAACTGAATTTCTCTGTTGTTGTGGGCCTGTCCAATTCTCCATCGAGAAGGAAGGGTTAATTGGACTGGTCCTTGTAATCTTTGATAAAGTAGAATGAGACAAGGGCCTGTAGCTCAGCTGGGAGAGCGCCGCATTCGCATTGCGGAGGCCAGGGGTTCGATTCCCCTCAGGTCCAATTTTTTTTAAAAATTAATGGTTATTGGGCCAGCCCTTCAGGGCAGGTCCACCCAAAATACCCGATAGCTTTCGCTGTCGGGTATTTTTGTTTAAGTTGAAGGGGGATTGAAAGAAGCCCTGGTCTGAAACATGACGGGATTTCATGTTTCAAGGGCGGGTGGACTACCGCAGCTTGACTTGTTTTATGAGACAAGCGAAGGAGCCGATTCCCCTCGATGTTTTGTATCGCCCTTGGAGTGAAATGGAAAGGGCAGGTCCACCCAAAATACCCGATGTCTTTCGCTGTCGGGTATTTTTTTTTTTTTTTTTTTTTCTGCAGGACGTTTTGTTTGCTTCGATGCGTTGAAATCTTTCCTTGACGGATTTTTCTTGAAGCTTGTCTTTCTTCGATCGTCAAAATAACCGCGGGGTGAGGTAGTCTATTAAAACAAATTTATTTTCTAAAACTTTATCAAAGTAGTATGATATGTTTCAATTCCAAATCGAATAGACGAAAAAATATCTAAAGTCAATTGTTTTACATTGCTATAAGGAGTAATAGGGAGTCTAAAAAATTTAAAAGGTCAAATTTCTCTATTTTCATAAATCATTTATTTTCAATGACTTATGGCCTTAAAAAAAATTAATACTTATTTGACAAATGTAAGTTGATTGTGTATATTCATAGTGAGGTTTATAAGACTTTAAAATAAGTTTATTCTAGGCTTGTTTGCTAATCAAATATCCCAGTCTTAATTTAAAGGGAGGACGGCAATCCGATGATTAGTTGGCAGCAACCAACAATCAGACCTTGGCTCAGAGCTGTTGCATTTCTCACGGCTTTCGTTTTTGCTTTTACGAGCGTCGTGTGGGATGGCGGACAGCGTGCCTACGCTGCAGCCCCCAAACTCTCCGCTCCCATCGAAGAAGGCGTACTTCATCCCGCGATCCTTGCCGAACGTCCCGATCTTCCCGACAGCTATGGCACGATCAAATCGACGTTTAAGGGAACCCGCGACCAGATCCTGATCCATGTCCAGGACGCGCACATCAACGAGGAAGCCCAGCGTAACATTGCGAACATCCTCCGCTATTTTTCGGAAAAGTATCAGCTGGGTCTCGTGAATCTTGAAGGCGCTTCAGGCGAGCTCGACACAGCCCTCTTTTCTTTCTTTCCCAATAAACAGGCCCGCACGAATGTCGCGGATTATTTCCTTCGCGAAGGCCGCCTGACCGGGCCGGAATACTTGACTATCGTCGAAAAACCGGTCATGACCCTGAACGGGGTGGAAGATCCTGAACTTTATGAAGAGAACCGGAGGGCTTATGTCGACGCGCTTTCGTTCAAGGATCGCGACGAGAAGCTGCTTCTCGAGCTGAACAAGGTCCTGGAGTATGTGAGCCGTTTCGTTTTTTCGGAAGAAATGCGGGAACTCATCCGCCGCCGCGTCGCATTCCAGGACGGCGGCCGGGAGCTCGTGTCTTATGTCCGTTATCTTGTCGAGCTTGCCCGGAAGTACAAGGTCAGCCTTGACGGCTACGCCAGCATGCATTCGCTGCTTGAGCTCGTGGACCTTGAAAGGCAGATCGACTTCGACAAGGCCGAGAAGGAGACCGACAGCCTTATCAATGATCTAAAGCGCCTCCTCTCGCGTGATAAGCTTGCCCGTTTCCTCACTAACACCGTCCACTTCCGGATGAAGAAGATGAAACGTGCCGCTTACTACACCTATCTGGAAGACGAGATCCAGGGGATCAGCGTCACCCAGCCGGGCGGGGAAGACCTCACCTCGAAGTATGCGAACGTCTTCACCTACATTAAATATATGAAGCTGTACGATTCGATCGATGTGGCTATTTTCGACGAGATCGACGGCCTCGAGAAGACCGTGAAGAACCGGCTTTTTACGTCCCCCGAGCAGGTCCGGCTCGACCATCTGATCCGCATTCATGATATTTATACCAAGATGTTCGATTTTACGCTGACCAAGCAGGACGCCGAATTCTATTACACGTACCAGGACGAGTTTAAAGCCGCAACGTTTTCAAGTTTTCTCAAACCGCTACTCAAGCAGTATCGATTCTCCTTAGGATTGCCGTCCAAAATGGAGACTCTCGATCAGGATCTGCCGCGGGTGGAGCGCTTCTATAAAGCCGCTCTGCAGCGCGATCAGGTTCTGATTGAGAGAGCGGTTGAGAAAACCCTTGCTTCGGGTGTGAAGATCTCCGCCATCGTCACAGGCGGGTTCCATACGCCCGGTATCGAGAAGTTCCTTCGTGAGAAGGACCTCTCCTATATAGTAGTCGCTCCGCGCATCACCAAGGCGATTGACAAGAAAAAGGAGGACGAGCTTTATGACGCCGCGCTTCGCGAAACGCCGCTCTCCGTTGAAAAGGTCCTTGCCGAGGCATTCCTCCAGCCCAAGTCGCCGGTTCTGAACGACCCGCGCTTCCAGTTGGCGGCGAAGCATATGGTCAATTCCAAGGGCGAGACGCCGTCGGATCTCGGAAAAGCCGAACTCCGGCTGACCGTGATCGAGAGCCTCCAGGGTCTGAAACAGAATGAGATTCCTCCGGCGGTTGAAGCTATGCGCAAGGAGCTTAGGGCGCTTCCGCAGACGAAAAGCGCCATTGAATTGGAGGACCTCCTGAATTTGATGGATCAAGCCGTTCAGTCCACATTGAACGGAAAGCCCGTATTCCTTCTGCCGTCCGCGATTCCCGGAAAAGCGTACGTGATCGCGAAAGGCAAGGCGAAACAGGAAACGGACGTGAAGCTCCCCGGGTTGGTGAAGGGGAAACAGAGTCAGGTTTTCCGTTTCTCGAATAGCGATGACTGGTACGCGATCGGATTGATCGATGCGGATAAGAATCTCACGCCGGAGGTTCAGCAGAGGCTCGAACGTTCCGGGATGCGGGAAACGGCGGCCGCAGTGCTCGGGAACCTTGACGTGTCGGCCGGGACCCTCTCGGGTGTTCGGGGAGCCCGCGTTTCTTCCGGGATCGCCAATGTCGTTGAGGACGCTTATGACGAGGCTGTCCGCAAGACGGAAGAAAAGGCAAAACAAGAACGACATGAAGCGAACCTGAAGATCCTTGCCGGGACTTATCCGGAAGTCGATGGCCTTGACCTTAAAGCTCTTTTTTCGAAGCCTGCGAGCGACCTGACCGAAAAAGAGAAATTCTTCAAACGGCTTCTCGACCTTTCGTCCGGCGATCTCACGGCGCGGATCGTGGCGCTCAAGGGGTTTAATCTCGGCAACGATATCCGGCTCTTGAGGTTTGCGTATAAGGAAATGCCGAATCAGAAGGAAGGACATTTCCCGACGCTGGAGAAGAAGATCGCCGCTCTGAAGGCTGCCGTGGGCGAGGACGTTTATGCTGAGATCCCGCAGGATACGCTGAACACGATCCTTATATGGTATGGCGCGGACAAACTCGCGACCGAGATCGCTCCGAAGATCCGCTTGCTAGTCGAACATCAGATTCCGCTGAGCGTTTATATGGTCCGCCTGAAAATTGAGGCGGTCCAGGCGAAGGTTGCCGAGAAAATAGCCCAAAGGAAACTCATGGATGAAGCTGCGGCAAGAGAAGCTGCCGCCGCTGCCGCTCCGGCCCCTGCGCCGGCAGCTCAAGCCGCCACCGCGCCTGTTGCAGTACAGGCAACGACGGGAGAAGCGGAAGTCCGGGAAAGGGTTGCCGTTGAATATGGCCGTATTTTGAACGCTCCGGGCGGGGCGGCTCTTGCCGAGGCCGGACCCACACTGCTGTTTCGGCTGCTGAGCGTCCGTGCTCTCAAGACACTGGCCGTGTTTACGGGAGTGGGGATTGTTCTCGCGGCGATCTTCAGCTTTTTGGGTTTTTCGGTCCCAATCGTTTTCGGGTTTACCGCTATAGGATTTGCCGTAGCGTTCTGGCGGGCTCTTGGCATTATGCTTGGCTTTGAAGTCAAACAAATGCCCGGAACGCAGGCATGGGCTATTAAGACGGCCCTGGGGGAGACCTTCTATATAGGAGGTAAAGTCGCGAATCCTGAGGCCGGCAAGTATGGCGAGCTTAAGATCTCGGACTCCACACTCCGGTGGCGGACCAAGGTCAATTTGTCGATCAAGGAATTTTCGGAATTTGTCCGGATCCATAAGAGCAAGGCGTTCGGAGAATCCTCTGACGAAGTGGACAAACGCCGGGTAGGCGTACTGGTTACCGGGATTTTGAGCGGGATCTTGACGGGGGCTATTGCGGTCACCTTGGGAGTGACCGGCATGGCGGCCATTCTGCCGATTGCGATCGTTGGATCGATCGCTGGTGCCGTGGTTTTTCTTTTCTGGGAAGGCGTCAAAGCAGAGGCTCGTAAGGAAGTTCAGATAGCCGGCGGCCGAGGAGCCTTTTTCAAAAAGGGTATCGCGTTCGTGCTCGGCAAAACAGCTCACATCCTTTTCGGTGTCGGTTATCATCTTCTGGACGGTTTCTTCATCCAGTTCATCCGTATCCCGATCCAGTATTTCTGGCTCGGCGGCAGGAACCAGCGCTGGCTTTCCGACGAAATGGCCCAAGCGACGATCAAGGCCTCCGAAAAAGAGATCCGGGACGAAGCGGGGAAAGGTTTCTGGAGCCGGTTTCAAAGTGAAAAAACCTTCAACGGAAAAATGCTGGTTCTGCAGCGCACCCCTCCGGGGTATTACATGTGGGTAGCGCTCCAGATGAGCGGCATCGCCGGGCTATCCAATTTTATCAAGAACCGCGGCCGTCTGATGCTCTACAGCCAGGTAAGCGGTGTTGCCCTGACTTTGGTCGGGACCAATCTCCCCGTGTTTTTGATCGTGATGGCGGGGGTCTGGTCTTTTATGGCGATCCGTGATTACCGCCAGTACCAGGAGCTCCGGAAAAGCGGGAAGGACGTGACGACCGGCTGGATTGTCCGGAAGATCGTGATCCACACGTTGCTGGGCCTCGCGGTGTTTGGCGGGATGCATATGGGGCTTGATCCGACGCTTTTGCATGCGGGGGTTGAAACGGCCGGGAGAGCGGATCTCGCGACCCGGGCGCTGAATGTATTCGGTATTAATATTCCCATGCCGCACATGGGCCCGCAATTCGACCTCTTGAACAACGGGTTGGTCTGGAATACTCCGGCCGTCGATTTCATCAAATCGCAAACATTTCATTTTACGATCGGTGCGTTCGGCAGTTCCGGAATGCTGAACTTTCTTCTCCAGTATTCTACCCAGCTGAAACAGAACATGCTTCAGCTTAGAGTCCGTGTCGCGACGAACACGATCCTCAGGACCCTGAACCCTTCGCTTAATCCACGCGATCCCCGTGCAATTCAAGAGGCGGTACGGACCCTTAAAAATCAGGGGCTTCTGCTGGAGTCAGGTTCGGCGCAGGAACTCGTCCTGTTCGTCCAGTCAGTTCAGAAAAGTGATTTGTCGCCGGACCAAAAAGTCATGCTTCTTCGGCTTCTGGAGCAGTACCTTTCCGCAAAGGCTTTTGATCTCGACCGTTTGGATTCAAGCGTCATTAGTTCTTCGGTGGACGAGGCTCTTCTCGGTCTTTTGGCCCAGCATGGTTCCCCGATCGACTCCCGGCTCTCTGAGCTCGCGCCGGAAGCCGTCGTCAAACGGCAGGCGAGGCACAATCTTCTGACGAGCAGGAAATTCTGGATCGGGATGGTCTTCGGGACGTTCAGCATGTGGTTCGTCACTCATGAGATCAGCGTGATCGTTAGCTATGCGGAAAAACTGGATGAATGGCTCAATATTACTTTTATCGCGCCGCTTGTGAAAGCCATTGAAGGGGACCACGACAAACAGGTGAAGCTTGCCGAGATGCAAAGAAGCGGTGAACAGCCCACGTTCGCGGATACCCTTGGGGCGGTGGGGCTGCTTGGGATTACCACGAATACCGTGAACTCCGGAGTGGTTGGCGCGGTGGTAGGCGGGGAGCATTTGGTCTTGGACGGCTTGATTGCTCCATGGCGTGAACGGCGTTTGGGAGAAGATGTCCGGGACATGGAGCGGGATTGGGCGGCGGCTACCGATGCTGCTACCAAGAACGCCTTAGGAAAAAAGCTCGTTGATTTAAAGATGTCCAAACTTTTCTGGGCGAACCGGCTTACGGCTGCGGCCGGAGTGACGAGAGTGGCGGACAAGACGACCGGAAACGTCCAGGTGACCGTCAAGATTGCTAGGGACGAAGCGGGTAAGGTTGTGGGACGGCATGTTTTTGAAGGGGATGCCGGCTCGGAACCGATGACCCCGTACCAGCTTTGGCAGGCAAGGATCGCCGCGGCGGAGAAAAAGGTCGAATCCGAAGCCGAAAGAGTTTTCGGCACCGGTCCGCGTCCGGGGAAAGCAGAATATGTCACGATGGCCATGAATCAGCTGAGGGCTGAAATGCCGCAGCCGGTGATTGCTGCGAAAGTCGCGGAAAAACCCGTCGTGGCTAAGGCTGAGCCCGTTGTTGTTAAGGTTGCGCCCGTGGTTGCGCCGAAAGCGGAAGTGAAAATCGAAACTCCCAAGGTTGCTGAAAAACCCGTCGTGGCCAAGGCTGAGCCCGTGGTTGCGCCGAAAGCGGAAGTGAAAATCGAAACTCCCAAGGTTGCTGAAAAACCCGTCGTGGCTAAAGCTGAACCCGTGGTTGCGCCGAAGGCGGAAGTAAAAACCGAAGCCCCCAGAGTTGCGGAGAAACCCGTGGCTGTGGAAACGCCGGCGGCGGTTGTGAAGGAATTTAAAGTGGGTGATTTGGAAAATGCCCAAGAGGCTGCGAAAGATCATCTGAAGAAGGTGATCCTGGACAAGAGCTTCAGCAACGCCGCTCCCGAGGATTATGACCGGGTTTTTAACACGATCGCGGGGGAGCTCGCGAAAGGGAAATCGTCGCGGGAAGCACTGGAAGTTGCCAGGAAGAACCGGTCGTGGTGGATCTTCAAGCGTGCGGCAGGTGGAACACCGATCCTTTTGGTTCGTTTAGACGACAAGGAAATGCTCGGAGCGATCGAAGCCTACGCGAAAACGACCGAGGTTCTCAAGAATGCTCCGGCCGATCAGAAGCGCGGCGCGGTTCAGACGGTCGAGCATGCCGTCGCCAAAGCCGGGACCAGCCTTGTCCGCGGAGTGAAATCGATCCCGGGCAGTTTTGTGAAGCTTGGGGAAGACATCGTGCGGAACGACAGGGCTCCGGACCACGTGTCGTTCGATACCGAGGCTCAGGTGAAAGCGCGTGAGTCCGTGGAAACGTGGGTGAAGAATTCCAACGATATTCCGAGTGACGAGAAAAGCGCGATGCGCAAGGCTCTCTGGACCATGACTTCATATAATCCGGGAGCTTATTTTGTCGACAAGGACGGGGACATTGCAGTCCGGTTTACAGTGGAAAAGCTTTTTGGCGCTAATCGGGAGTCCACGCAAAAGATTCCCCGCGAACGGATCAAGGATCTTGAAGCCGCTCTGGCGGGCTGGTCGGTGTATCGCACGAGCCGTCCCAACGGAGATCCTGTATCCCACTTTGAAATACTTTTAGAACAGTTCCGGGCGTACCAGTCACGGATGGCCGCCGGGACGTCGATCTCAGCGAAGGGGTCCGGCGCCAAGACCGTTCCGGAAACTTCGAAGCAGCCCGCAGCGGGTATCGGGGGCGTCGGGGTCAGGATGATGCCCTCGGTGGTTGTTGCTACGGTAGGAAAACTGGCCAATGTTGCGGATCGGTTGAGCGGGGTAAACCAGCGCGCGGAAGAATCCGTGGTTGCGCCGAGAACGGAAGTGAAGGTCGAAACCCCCAAGGTTGCTGAAAAAGCTGTTGCGGCTAAAGCTGAATCCGCGGCTGCGCCGAAGGCGGAAACGCCGTTGGCTGTCACGGAAGTAAAAGTGGCGGAGCCGGCGGTCGCGCAGAAGATCGTGGTGGAGCCGGCTGCTGTGACGCCGGAGGCGGCGAAGGCGCATCTGGAGTCGTGGTTGAAGAGCGTTTCGAAGAGTGGCTCGTTGCCGTCGAGTTATCGGGATGACGTTCTTGAAAGCATGAAGGACGCCGGCGGTTTTGGGCATCATTTCGAGAGCGGGAATTATTTTCTCGGGACGGATGGGAAGCTTTATGTGCGGTATTCGGTGGATCCCGCGTCGGAACCGTTGCGTGCGATCGGGGGGATTTTTTCCGAGCGTCTTAACCGGGTGAAGAGCGGTGTGGTGGCCATTCCCCGGGAAGAGGTCCCGTATGTTCTGTCTTATATCGGCGGCCAGGCCAAGGGCGCTTTGAACCGGACGACCGGGAAGGAAGAGAACAAATTTTACTGGCTTATGAACGGCGGGAACCTGAACCCGTATAACGAGACGATCGAAGTGAGCGGTTCCGTAGAACTCTTTGGGGCCGATATGAAGACGGCCGCACTGAGGGGGACTGAAGCGGAGCAAGCCACCACGGATGCCGTCCGTGTTCTGAGCATTATGGTGGAAGGCCCTGCCGGGGCCGGCGCTGTGATCGCGGAGCCGGCCAAGAGCGAGGAATGGGCGGGTCCGGTGGATGAGTTTGACCGGCGTGTGGCAAACCTCAGGGACCAGGTGGATCCGCAATACCGGGATACTGCTTTCTATGAATCGACGGTCACGATGAGAGAAGCCCTGAAGAACGGCGCGGATCCTCAGCAGATCTTCACCGATCTTGAATTCGAGGCCTCGAAGATGTTGATCGCTCCTGAGGGGCCGGCCCGTTTGGATTATGTTCCGGAGAAAACCGGAAGTTCCGCGACGGGGAAGGGCATGACTTTTTCAGGATGGCCTGTGGAGGTCGTGAAATTCCTCGGAAGCGCCGTCGGATTGATGCCTGCCAAGGAATCCAAGGGGACTGTGATCCCGCTTGCCCCCGAGCCTGTGGGACCGATGACGGATGAAGAACGGACGCTCGCGGACAAATTTGCCAGAGAGGACGCGGCGAAAGAAAATGTTTCCGGGACGGAGGCGGTTTCGAAAACCGGAACGGTGAATCCGGCGGAAGCCGCGAAACCGGCGACGGCGAGGCAGCGTGAGTTGCCGCCGGTGGTGTTGCCCGGTTCCGGGGATCTGCTTTCGCCCGAAGCGATCAAGAAAGTGACATCTGCGCCGATCCCGGCGAAAGTGACTCCAACCCCGGCGAAAGTTATGGGAACCGCGGTCCCGCGCGTTCCGCAAGACATCCAGAAGGTTCAGGAAGTCAAAGAAAAAGTCCCTGCGGAGCTGGAACTCGCGCTGGAAGTTTTCGATGCCACCATGAAGCGCAATGAAAGCATGATCAAGGATGACAAAAACCGGGCCGCATTCCACGATCGCGTGGATTATTTAAAGCGGAGCGTTCGAAACGACCAAGACCTCAAAATGGTCGAAGAGACGCTGGACCAGTTGGCCCAAAAGATGGTCGGCGTGACCGGCGTGCCCGCGACCGAAGAGGTTGCGCCTATGACACCGCTCCTGAACCCGGAGGCGGCCACGCCGCCGGCCCCCGCGATGAGCGGTGCTGCCAATACTTTTGTTGCGCCAGGAGCGCGCGAAAAAACGTTTGTTCCAAAATCTTTTGTGGATCGTACCGCCACGAGCGTGCAGGATTTTCCGATCGCCGGTTTTTCCGGGTTGGCCGCAGGCACCACGTGGGCTACCACCCAGGACAAAATGGCGCCTACTCTTGACGGGATGGCGAAGGATCTTTTGGCGAACAATCTGGACCTTCTGATGGCCAAGAAGGATCAGGAGATCGCGAAATCGAATCTCGAGGCGATGGGCATTCTGCAGAAGTGGTTCCAACTTTACGCGAACGTGAAATGGACGCCTCGTCAGGAAAAAACGAAGATCACGGTCACGACGACTACGACAACTCCTGCGAAACTGGATTATACGCCCAGTGCGGATCCCGATCAGGGGACGGTGATCCATATCCCGACCGCCGCTGCTGCCCGGACGAAGCTTACGACCGAGCAACAAACCTATGTGAAAGAAGTCGGAACGGCCGACTTGGTCAACGGAGAGCTTGTGTTCCGTTTCGAGCCCGTGAATCTCAGCCGTACTTGGGAGACCAAAGTCCGCGCCGCCGAACTTTTGTCCCGGGAAGCGGACACCAAACTTGTCGCGGATACCCGGTTACGCTCTTTTTATGAAAATGCTTATGAGGTCGCTCTTCTGAACGATCAAATGACGATGGCGGATCGAATGATTTTCCGGCTAAAAGGCATCAAGACCGACATTCAGTCGCAGCCGGGTGTGACGAAGACCCCCGAATCGTTCAGGATCATTGACAGCAAGATCAAGGGGATCGAAGGCGAGAAAGAGGTCCTGCGCGCGAGCCGGGAAGCCCGTCTCGTGGAGATCAAGCGTTTGACCAATCATCGACCGAATGCCGAGATCCAGGACCCGGCGGCGGCGTTCACGATGGAAAACGTCCAGGAAAGCATGGAAGGAATGGGCCTGAGCCGTAACTACATTGAAGCGCGGATCCTTGCCGCGGCCGCCCGGATCAAATCCGGGATCGCGCAGGAAAAGCCGCTTGCGGGCGTGAACGCGACGGTCGCGATTCCTGAAGTTTCGATCGCGACGGACGGTACCCTGAGGGCCGGGCTCAAAGCCGATCTTTGGTTAAGCAATCAGGACCTTTTTGATCGCGGGGTCGAAAAGGAACAATTCCAGTATGACGTGCGCAACGGGGTCGACCAGATCCGTCAGCTTCAGAATCAGCTTGATGACGATTTCCGGCAACTGGACCGGCTCAGACGGGATCACCAGCGGCAGGCCGCCGATTTTGCGGCCCAGGAAAAAGTCGTCGCCGCGATGCAAAAAGCAAAAATGTTCAACGAGTCGATCGGTGCCGTGGATGCCGGGCGAGTGACCAAAGAGAACGAAGGTCAACGCCAGCCCGTCGATTATCTGAGCGCTAACATCAACTCGCTGTCGATGGAAAGCCAGATGAAAGGGACGGTCAAAGACCAGGAACTGGTCCGGATGCGCATCGGCCAGGCGGATCAGGCGCTCAAGATCCTCAAGGCGCGTTTTGATGAGATCCAGCAAAAACATCCCAAACATGCCGAATATATCCGCAAGGCTCTTGCGGACGCAGGATTGTCGGAGCGGTCATTTGAATGGAAGGCGCCTGTGTCGCGGGAGCAGGCCTTCACGGAAAATGACGCGAAAATATTTGCGGAGGAAGATCAGTCACGTATCGAGGACGCGGACAGTTGGCTTGATTTTTACGATGCGGACGGCGGGAAAAACGCGGATTTGCTCGACCGCGCGCTCTATGAAGCCGCTGCGAAGACCCAGCTCAGCACCGCGCGAGAGAAAAAGGATGTGGATGCCCTGCAGACCCGGACCGTTGAGTGGGGACGGGTCTTTGCTTCCGCGCTTTACGGGGTCAGCTATGATAATTCCACGGGTTGGAACGTCAGCGGCCTGGATCAGCTGAAAGGCGAGATCGGCGTCGGCATTAAAGCGACCCTCATGAATATTTCCTATTTTTCACAAAAGGTCCAGACCCGCCTTTCCGGCGAGAGCGCGGACCAGTATTTTGATGATGCCGCGCAGCGGCTCGAAGCCGCGGTGAGGAGTTTGACAAGTCTTCTTCGCTATCAAAGGGACCTCGTGACTGCCGCCGGCAATCAGCTTTCGAGTGAGAGGCGTTCTCTTGAGAAACTTCGCGAGACCGTGGATCTTGATACGAAAGCCCGCGGCGCGGCAGAGCCTCGAGATGAGTTGAAAGTCCAGCTGGCTGCCGCCGAAGCCAATGTCGGGCAGGCCGAAACAAAATTACTCGCGACGCGTTCGAATTATGCGGGAACCATGCGCGCGCTTCGGCAGCTGGTCAACGGGACGGAATTTCCTCTGAACGGGCTTTTAGCCTCCGCCAAGATCGCCGCCAAGGATTCTGCCCAGGCGGAAAATATTCTCGATCCTTTTCCCGGAGTCGTTGCCGGGGACGGTACCGTCCTGGCTTCCGGCAAGGCCGGGATCGAAAAGCTTGTGGCCGATCAGAATGTCCTTGTGAACAAGCTCGAAGCCGTGGAACAGCACCTCGCACGGGACGCGGCGGCTGAAAAGAACCCGAACGTTCAAAGAGAGAAACAGAACTCCGTCCGGGAGATCGCTGGGGTTCGTGCGCAGTTAATCGCCTCTTCGAGAGCTTATAGCGAGGTTCTTGCCGGGGGGCAGGATCGCGCGTCCCAGTATCATCGGTTGATGCATGCCACGCAGGATTCCGTTGCGGCGGGGAATGCTTTCCTTTTGAGCCGCTATCTCCTTAATTCCGGTTCTTATCCGAAATTTTATGCCGAGTTTGAAACGATCCGCTTGGCGCTTGAGAAGATGGCCGCGATGCCGGATATCGATAACATGCTGGGCCTTCAGGCTTATGCCTGGAACCTGCGCGTGGGGGTCCGCCGTGAGACGATGTCTGTCCTCGACGGGGGCGTTGCGGCGGGTTACTTCTGGGACACGAACGGAGACGGAAAAGCCGGGGTCGGACCGTTCTGGAACGGGCTTGGCTATGGCGCTGCCTCAGTGGTGGACCTGATTCCCTTGGCGGGACCGCTCGCGTCGCGCTTGTTCTACGATCTCAAAGGCCGCGAGAACAGGATCCGCGGTTTGCAGCGCGATTACCAGGTAATTGCTCTTGGTTCCAAGGACGCCTTGGACCGTTTTATGGCGGACCAGGAAGCGGCTGAAGATGAGTACCGCACGGGCCTCAAGCTGATCAAGAGCACCGAAACGCGGATCGCGTATGAGAAGGAAAAAGCCGGTGACAGGGGCTGGTTCCGTGTTTTTTCAAATCTTTTCACGAGCGGCGACCGTAGTACCCGGGAACGCGATATGACGGAGCTTGAGCGCTGGAACGAGCAGCTGGCGAGCCTCAAGCGCAGCGTTCGCGACCAGAAAGACCGGTTGTTCCAGCGGGGTATTGATCACACGATGATCGACCAGGAGGTTGCGGGGGGAACCACGGGTGGCGAGGTTGTAGGAGCCGGAAAAGCCGCCGGAAAGACCGTTGAAGAGATCGCGAAAGAGACTGTGCCTTACAAGATCGCGGGGCTGGATATGGAGATCAACCAGTATCTTGCCAGGCAGAAGAGCCGCACGCAAATGGGCGTGGTCGGCTCGGGGTTCAATGAAGGAGACGCTCTTTTTGAGGCGGGGCGGCAGCGTAGCGGGGGCTACACGGACCAGACGCTTTCTGTAAAGGCGCAATTCTATCTCGGCGAACTGATCTGGGATTTTGAAGGGCAAAAGCGGGATTCGATCGATCAGAAGACCCGGGACGATGTCGAGACGAAGCTTGAGGACCAAAAGCACGATCTCTACAAGGCTCTCAATAAATACGAGGCGGAAAAACACTTGTATACCCGGCTTATCCCGGAGGAGCAGCGGCAGGTGAAAGCGCTCGTGGAGCGGGCGCACGCGCTGAAGGTGCAGACCCTCGAGGCGACCGATCAGGAGAAAATGGCGTCCCAGGAACGGTTGCTCCTGATGGCCAACCGGATCCTCGAAGCCGAGCGTTCCGTCCTGGAAGCCCGGAGCAATTTCTATAAAGCGACGGGGTTCTCCCTTGATATTGAGTCCGTGGTCCTCGGTTCCCAGACCGATTTCGGGATCAAGGGCGTCGACAGACTTCTCAAGGACATCAACACGGGGAAGATCGATGCGGCCAAGTTATCGGAAAAAAATCCCGAGGTCCGGGACACCCAAGGAGTGATCAAACGTCTTAATATCACTCGCGAGCAGATCATGACGCGACAGGCGAGCGTTTGGGCCCGTTTCGGTCTTCTGAATGCGGACGGCCAGCAGGTCCTCAATCAGGACATTACGGCCGGGACTTCCATCCAGCTTTGGGGCGGGGATTGGTGGTCGTCGCTCAAGGAGAATGCCTTATTGCTTGAGAAAATGAAGCTTATGGATGCCAAAGACCGGCAAAATTTCGAGCAGGAGCTCTGGTCCAAAGCGCACTATTTTGAATCCACCGGAAGGCTCGTCACCATCTATGACGAGAGGCTTGCCGCCGTGACGGGTGAGGGTGCTTATGAAACGGCCCTCCAGAACGTTCTCAAGGGGAACCAGGGCCTCGATTATTTCAAAAATTATCTCAACGAAGTTCAGAACGCTCAGCGGGCATTTCACTTTGCTTACTTCGATCATCGCGGCGCGGAGATCGACCTGGTCGATTTTCTCACCCGCAACAAGATCGACCCGAAGATCTTGGGACTTTCCATGGAGGGTTTGCCGGTCGGAAAGGCGAGGTACGAGGGCGGGCTTCTCGTGACCTCCGAACCCGTGGCCGAGAAAGCTTTGGCTCCCAAGGAGACCGAAGCGCGGGTCAGCGCGTTCCAGAAGGCCCAGACGGAGCTTTTTGACAAATACAATATTCCCAAGGCGCAGCGCCCTGTCGCGATGAGCCGGTGGATGGACGGGATCTGGGCCGACGGGAAGAGCGGTCTCCGGAGCCAGCGCGATTATATTGCCGGAAAAACCGGTCTCGAACAGGTCCGGGGCGATCTCGAGAAGTTCCTGAAAGACGACAAGGTTTTTTCGGAGCTTAAGAGCCGGTTTCTTGCGCCGAACGCAGGTCTGTTCATGAGCGGGGAACTGGATCTGAAGGATGCCGAGAAATTTCTGGACGGGTTCCGCGGTGATTATGGCAGAGACCCGAAAACAGCCGAAGCAAAAATGGAAAAAGCCTTTGCCGAGAAGCTGGATGAAACCCGGCAAAAGATCAACCGCAGGCTGGGACAGGTCGAGACGGAGCGCCGGTCTCTCGTTTATAAAAACGTCGTCGAAGAACTTTCCTCCGGAGTTTCTGGTTTTTCGTCCGGGTGGTCCCGGTTACTAGCCGAGGATTTGGCGCTCAGGTCTCAGTCCCGGGCGCTTGCGGGAGTCGAAAGAGCTTTTGGCAGAACGCCGAACCAGACCCGTGAGCAGATCAGCGCCGAGCTTGAATTGGCGCGCAACGATTATCGGGCGGCTTTGGACCGGTCGATCAGCGGATCGGCGCTGGCCGGGATCTTCTTTTTTGCTTCCGAGATTATGACGGATATCCGGGAGCAGGATGTGCTCCGGGCGAAGGCCCGTGTCGAGGGGCTTGAGGCCCGGTTGAAGAATGCCTTTGATGTTGCGGCGACCTCAGAGGGGGCGCCGAAGGCCGCGGTCAAGGCCGAGCGGGCTCCGATCGAAGAGGGGCGCGTGATCGAATCGATGGATCTCGAGGTTCTGATGCCGAAGAAACTTCCGGACGGCAAGATCGTGTCGCAGGTCATCGACGATAAATTACTTCTCTATCCGGCACTGAAGGATCGGGCGGACTATTTGCTTGAGAAGATGGGGAAGGGAAATCTTCCGGCGAATCTGAAGATCCTTTTTGCAAACCAGCTCGGTCGCGTGGCGGAACGCCATAATTTGCTCAAAACCCTCACCCCGGAGCAACTGAACGAGCGTTGGATCATCCCGCTCGGAGAATTTTATGCCCGTGCTGCCAAGGCCAAACTTCTCGCGAAGGCGGAGGCCGGCGGGACCATGCTTCTTCCCGGGGATAAATGGGGGAATCTGTACTCGCAGGACTGGAATGAGCCGGTGGTGATGTCGGGTCTTCTCAAGGAGTCCCTGCGCGATGCCGGGATCGATTTCGGCGAGATCGGGTTCGCGGATTTCTTCGCCCGCATGTTCGACATGGTGAAGGATGATCCCGAGTTGCTCCGGAACATCAACGCTAAAGACGATGCCGCGCTCATGAATTGGGTCGGCGATCTGATCGAATCCATGCCGAAGACCAAAATCGTTCTCGATAAGGTCTACCGGGCGAAGGGTATTCCGCTCAGCGTGAACGACCCGTATGAGATCGGCAATATTCTGGCCTGGTCGGTTTACGCCAAGATGAGGGGCGTCGAACTGACGGAAGCCATGCTGAACGATCCGGAGATCCGTGTCGAGGTCGAGCAGATGATGGCCTCCTACAATTTCAACAAACTCGTCGGACAGTTGCAGGGACGCCGGATGATGGATTTCAGCACGAATCGGCCGGCGGCGATGGAATTCCTTTCGATGGTGCGCGGACATTTCAAGGACGGGAAGCTGGTGACCGCTCTCGAAGATCACCCGAGCGAAATGAAGATCCGCGCGTTCGATGAATCGTTGATGAGGATCCAGGCGCTCCGCCAGATCTCGAACGAAGAATGGCCCGCGGTCGGGTACATCGTGGCCCAACTGATGCAGACCATGAGGGAACCCGTCACGCTCTCCAACGGGCATGTGAGACAGCCGGTCTTTCTTGCCGACGAACAGTTGATCCTTCATCCCGGGGCCGCGCCCGCTCGTGAAGTTCAGAAGCTCCTCGACCGCCACGCGCGGGGCGAGATCACCCTGACGGATCAGAACATCGCGGACCTTAAGGCCCGGATGCGTCAGAACCTTGACGATATCCGTTTTGGCGTCGAGATGGGCACTGCGATGGGCCTTTTGGACGATCTTCTGAACGGGACCAATTTTGAAAGAGAAGCCGACCGGAAAGCGTATTTGTCGCGCTCGGTTGCGAGCCGTCTTACCGAGTTGAAGGCCACGGTCCGCGTCGCGCTGAACTTGAGCGATTCGCTGAAATCCCTGACGGGACCGAACTCCTGGACCGGAAGTGAGGCGCGGAAAACCTATGATCTTTCGTATGACCAGGAAGGGAAGGCCTTCGGATTGCTTTTTGCCCTTTCGACCCAGCTCGGTAAGGGAAAAGGGGATATGTTCGACGGGATCCTGGAAGCGGACGGTGCGATCCTTCCTGAGAATGAAGGACGTGCCTGGACGCTTTTCTATGTTCTCATGGGGAAAGAATTTGATAAGGACGCCAGAGAATATCTCAAGGCGACGGACAAGGATACCGGCGAATTCAAGGCCATGGAGAAGGATAAACGTGCCACTTCCGGCTTGATCATGGCGACAGATGTGGAGATCCTTCGTCAGATCGAAAAAGAAGGACTGCCCTTGAAAGGTTCTGAGAACAAGGATGTCAGCCCCCATCAGATCCTTGATAAGGCCAAAGAAGTTCTCGATCGCCGGGTGAAGATCTATGACGCGAGCCGTCTCCCCGATATCAATCTTCCCGTCAAGCGGACCGAGTTGGATGCCGAGGACACGATGATCCAGGAGCTACGGCATGCGCGGCCGGGTCTGGAAAAACTGGAACCTCCCACATATTACCGTTGGGTCAAGACGGTGCTTAATGCCAAGGAAACAGCCGGCAAGGATCTCAGCACGGAACTCGAGGGATACACCAAGAATCCCGCCGCGAAGCCGTTCTGGATGCTTGAAGGGGAACGCCAGCGGATGGCGGCCAGGATCGAAGGGAAAGATCATCGTCCGGGGCTGAAGGAAGAGGCTTACACGATCGATGACGCGAAGGCGTGGGTTGGCGAACAGGTTCGTTGGGGGCTTGCGGATCCCGCGGATCCCAAAAAAGCAAGTCAGAAGATCGAGGAACGCGTCGGGATCGAAATGTTCCTGCAGGCCGCGAACTCGCTTTACCCGGTCGTGGACGATCGCGTGGGACCGGATGAGGCAAAACAACTCGAGCAAGAGGATATGCTCCCCGTTCAAAGCTTGCCGCGCGGCGACCTGGCAGCTTATTCCCGTGTGGTATTGCTTCGCGAAGAAGTGGAGTCCGATCCGGTGAAGGGCCGGGCGAAGGCCATTGAGACACGGAATGCCTACGCGAACCTCTTGACCGGCCGCGGGTTGCTGGCTGCGGCGGTGACCGGCCGCGAGATCACCGGCAATCCTTATAAAGACGTGGCGGTCGATTTCCCTGCCGAGCTTGCCATGCGATTGAACAATCTTGGTATCATGGAAGACAAGGACGGGAACCCGGTCAACAGAGATTGGGTGCTGAAGCATCACGCTAAATGGCCGATCGAAAAGATCTTTGGGACCGTGTCCCGCGAGCTTCAGATCCAGGAGAACGGGGCGAAGTTCTTTGATAAAAAGCCGGGGGAACTCCCGAAACGTCTTTATCAGTGGTTGGCGGATGCGGCGATCGTGGACGCGGTGCTTTACAAAACCTACGGAACATTTTCTTCTCCGGAAGCGTTGCCCGGGCTTGTCCGCGGTGCGCGAGGGGCGTCTTTGACGATCAGCGAGAAGGGCAACAAAATGGCCGATCTCCGCACGGCGCGCGCGATCCAGAATCTTGTCGATAAGTATTCGACGGAACTTTACACGAACACGGACACCCGGCCGGCGCCCGGATATGAGTCGATGCGGGCTTACCGGTTCCTTTACCGCCAGATCTTTGGGATGGACCTTCCTGTGATCCAGGAAGAGGCGGCCTCCCGGAGCGTTTTCGGGATGGATTGGGGGGTTGCCCAGAAGGCGAAGATCGATGCGATGGGAGTTTCTCCGGCGGAGGCGGAAGCCATCTTCTATGAACTGATGGTCGCGCTGAAAGACGCCAAGGAATCTCTGGAACGTGCGGCTTACGGTCCGGTGAGCGATCTCTCGAGACTTTCCGGGCGGTCGAACCTCGGCGAAGAAAAATTCCTGAGTGATTACGCGGACTGGTTTCTTAAAAATTACCGCGTCCAGAAGGACCGCCAGGCTCGCGAGCGTTCGGGGGAGCAGCAGAACCTGGAATACGAATTTTCCAACAGCCGCAAGGCGATCGAAGACAAACGTCAAGCGCGACTTGATGCCGTGAAGGGGATCTATCAGACCGCGCCCTATGACGTGGTTCTTGAAGAGGCCTTTAATGTCCTTGGCGACCGGCGAAACGTCCTGAACGATAAGGAGGCCGGCGCTTTGAAAGATTCCCCGATCCTCTTCGACAATACCGAGCTGGAATTGTTCGCCGGGGAGATGCTCCGGACGGGGTATTCGGCGGATGAAATATTGTTCCTGAACGGTTATATCATGCCGCGTATTCTGAAGGATATGGGATACGAGTCTCTCGACAAGGTCAAGGACCGTATTGTGAAGGCCAAGGTGTTCCACCGGTCCAAGGAAGTCCTGGACCGGGCGACCGTTAAGGCGAATGGATTTTGGAAAACGAGTGATGACGGGAAAAACGTGTTCTCGCCGGAAGACGGCGATCCCGAAAATCTTCTTGAGGAGATCAAGGTACAACTGAAAAAATTCAGTGATGTTAAGGCTCGGGAGGATTCGTTAAGGACGAGGTTTGACGGGATCCGCGGGACCAAGGGCGTTGCGGGGATCATTTCGGAGAGGCAGCGGGCCGCCGTCCCGTTCTTTGCGACGGAGGAAAAATTCGAAAAAGAACTCCAGAGGATCGCGGAGGGGAGCGCGAACCGCGGGATCCCTCAGGCCTTCCTTGATCAGTGGCTGGATCTTGCCAAAGATATGTATGCCCGTGCCAAAGCGGCCGGGAACCCGGATCCCGATATCCGCAGGATCCTTTTTGAAGCGGACAGCCTCCTCGACGTGGGGCTTGCCGCTCAGCCCGATCCCGTTGCCTGGCAGTCTACGCTTGGCGCGAGGCTTGTTCCTGCGTTGTTCGGTGGATTTTTCGGCCAGGACGGGGCGATGGACCTCTACAAACTTCTTCCCGAAGGAGTCGAAGCGGAAACTCCCGCGGCGGCCCGGTACAGTCGGGAAGGTTTCATTAAGGACGAGCGTCAGACCGGGATCGATAACACTCTGGACAAAGGGTTCAATGACAACCGGATCTACAGCGATTCTCTGAAGATCAGTATTGAAAGGACCCAAGAGGAAAAATGGAAGGAAGATCCGGAGCTTAAGGCGATCCAGCTCCGGGCTCTTGAAGCCCGTGTCCAGGCGCTTCTCGATAAGGGGGCGATCACGCCGCTCGATCTTTTCAATTTTATGCAGCGTGTGACGGACAAATACCAGCGCCTGCTGGACGTGTCCTATCAGGCTGAGAATGAACGAAGGATCGTTTCGAATCCCCGGCCGAAGCCAAAGCTCGGGTCACCGCTCTGGATCGCAGTCTTTGAGGATCTCCAGAATCCCGACCCGGCGAAGCAACTGGGTCTTTATGAAATCCTTCTTTCTTCCCGGGACAAGAACGGGGTTTTGGTGCCGTATATTCCCAAAACCGACCTGAATGCCCGCGAGCAGATCCTGACGGACAAGGCGGCTGCGATCACCCAGCGTGGGAACATGGACTGGATGGACCTGGTTGCGCCCGCGGAGAAGATCCCGGGCAAGCAGGGGCAAAAGACCTTTTTCTCGAAAGGGATCAATTTCGATGCCGGGAATAAATATTTCAGGCTTCCGTGGAGCAACACGGAACATAAGTTGCCCGATTTCCTGAACTTCAGCCGAGTCGAAGCCCCTCTTCAGCAGATCTTCTTCTATGGTGTCGCGGCCGCTTTTGCGGCGCTGCTCTTCCGGGTGATTTTTAAATTTGCCAAGTACCAATATATGACCCGGGCAGTCAGATTTACGCCGGCCCAAATGGATATCGCTGCCTTAAATAGTGAGCTTGGAAAAGATAGGGCTAGCGACCGCCTTATATCAGGAGAACTCGCTAAGACGTCTTTCTTTGAGAAAATTCTGCGCAATCTGAAAAGACAGGACAATGGTTCATTAATGGCATTTGCGCTTAATAAGGTTCTTGATCGTACGGATCTGCCGCAGCTTCTTTCCGGTCAGATTAACAGGACACAACTCTCGTTGGAGATGCAGCGGTTGCTTCAACGAATTGAAAGTATCGAGGATTTGAAGCAAGCCTTGATCGCCAAAGGTTTGGAACCTGCCAAAGTCGACAGGTTAGTGGAACAGTGGATAGAAGCCATATCCCGTAGCAAGATCCTCAGAGCTGAGTTTGAATCTGAACAACGTGATCAGGCGACCAGCCGGGCCGATAGGGATTATTTGCAGACCCGGGTTCGCAGCGAGATAGACCATCGTTGGGATCAGGTTAAGGCGTTGCGGCCGGTCATTTGGCCTTTCCGTGTGGAAACGATCCGTGAAGTTCTCGAATATGTTTCTAACGTGTTCGATTGGTTGTCCCAAAAGGGCGAGTGGTATTTTGATGTGACGAAAGCCAGGATGGCGGTCTTCTTTGATGGGCGCAAGGTTGAACGAGCTGGAAATGCGTTGGCCGATGCCGAACGCCGATTAAACGATATAGCGCAAACTATCTCGAACCGGGGTATTGATCCCGCGGTTCGGAGCGCTTTCGAGACTGCGGCGGATGAAGGCCTGCCGGGCAAAGAAGAAATTCGGAGCCTGAACTATGGCCTCCTTGATCAAATTTATGGTTCAGCGTTGGCCCAATCTTCAGTGCGAGCGGAGTTGCGGGCGGATGTGAAAGCTGAAAAAGCGGCTCAGGTAAGAGCCTGGATCACGAACAGGAAATGGGCCGATTTCCGCATGGTGGTCGGGAAATTTCTTTTCGGGTTTACCGATCTTATCTTTATTTTCTGGGCCCTGGGAGTGGTCACGCCGTGGGCGGTCGCTATTTCGGCGGTGGCTGTCGTGCTCTTCATGTTCATTTATAAGTCAATGTATAACAGCTTAAGCGAAACTTTTTGGGCCACGCTCCTGGCGCAACAGAAAGGGTTCTTTTTGCTGACCGGTCTTGTCGCCGCAGGGATCACGGCCTGGGGCTATTTTGCCGGGATCGCGTTTTTGGGATGGGGGCCGATCGTGGCGTGGTTTGTGTTGAACTGGTGGAGCCTTCCCCTGGTCGCTGTTCCGTTCCTTCTGGCGGTATGGATGGCGAATGACCGGTATAGCGGTCTTGTCAGGGGGGACATTGATTCCGGGAAAAGGAATATTCCGGCTGACGAACAGGCGGAGATCCATGAGGAAGAACAGGCGATCCTGGCGGACGCGAATGCAATCAACACGATGAGAGCCGACGGGAAAACTTCCGCGGAAATTTCCGCCGCAAAAAAAGCGCTTGCTTCGAGAAAGAGGGCCCTTCAGGAGCGGAAGAATTGGGAAATGTCTGAACCCGAGCTTGACGCGGTCCTTCAGGAAGCTCTGGATATCGATAAGGTGGCCAACAGCGGCCTCATCTCCCAGGACGCGGTGGACGAAGCTGCTTTGCGCGCGGCGCTTAAGGATCCCAGCAACGCGCAGATCAATCAGGTTGTGATCGCAAGTCTGAGAAAGATCAGGGAAATACAAAAGAAAAAACCCGTTACGGATGATTCGGTCCTGATCGACAGCGCTACGAAAGAGGAGTTGACCGGCGCCCTTAATCTGACCCGCGCCAGGGCGGGTCTCTATCAGGGTTTTGCGGCAACGAACGGAATTTCTTTTGAACTGTCCGTGGATGAGGTTGAGGCCCTTGTGGCGGAGCGACAGACCGCCGTCGCGCCGCTTCTTGCGATACCCGAGGCCACGCGTACAGCGGTTCAAAAGGCCGATATTTTACGTCTGCAAAATGAGATCGGCCTGCTCCGGGTTTTCCAGAATATCCCCGCGGCAGACCGGACGAAGGCACCGGAAGGAGAGATTGAACAAAGCAACGCCGATATATTTACCGCGCAAGCATTTGTTCAGGGGATCGTTCTCCGGCAGAGGCTCGCTCTTAATCCCGGAGATCCCTTGCTGACGCAACTTGTGGCCGCAGCGGATGCCGCGTTGGCTTTGTACGAAAATCATCGCCAACAAGTACGTCTTGCCGGAACCTTTGCGGGATCGATAGCGTTTACCGCGGCGGATATCCCCGACGCCCGTGTCGCGGGTCTTAAAGCTATGTTGAAAAATGCTTCTTTCAGGAAGACGAACGACAAGATTATCGAAAGGCTCGTGGGGCTTGGCGTTATGGGGAGAACCTATGCCGAGGTGATCGACCGCGCAACCAAAGATCAGCTGGCGGCGGCGCTTAACGACCTTCTTACGGACGACACGCCTCGTCGCAATATACCCGCGAAGATCGAGGCCTCGGCCGATGTTGTTTTGGATGCCGCCGGGAAAGAGCTGAAGGATCTTGTGAAAGGTCTTCCCAGGGAAGTTAAATACGAGACGGTCGCTTTGGTCGAGGCTCGGATCAAGGAGCTCAAGGACAATCTCAAGAAAATGAACGAGCAGCTGGCGAGATTGCCCGACGGGGAAGATAAAAAGAAGCTGGCGCTGGACATTCAGGAACAGAAGGATGAACAGGCGAAGCTCGAGGACATTTGCAAACTCATTGACAGGATATCCTCTCTGGAAGCCGCAAAGCTGGAGATGGAAACGATCGAGACGGATTTGGAGAAGACGACCGATGCGCTTAAAGGGATGGATCCCGGAGCGGAAAAAGAAGCGTTGTCGCAGCGGAAGATTCGGTTGGAGAGGTCGTTCTCCCGTGCGAGCAAGACGGTTTTGGGGATGATCTACGAGGTCAATGCGGGTGAGAAGGCTCTCCTGAAGACGGAACAAGAGATCAACAACGCAAGAATTGAAGAAGCCTCCCTTCGGGCAGGGATCGGATCGCTGAACCGTGACGCGCTTGAAAAGACTTACGCCGGTGCGATCCAAAACTGGAAAGAGAGCATAGCCGAACGGGAAACCGCCCTCCAGAAAAGGATCCGGGTGCTGGATCTGAACGATGTCCTTTTGGCCAATATGCTCAAGAAATTGCCGAAAGGCGTAAAGTATGCCTTTGAAAAAGGGGAACTGGTGCTGACCGCTCAACCCTGGCTCATGGATGGCGGACCGGAAGATCTGGATAAGGTCGTGAATTCGCTGGCAAGGATCCTGATCGGGAGCAATTTTAAACAGGCCCGGGTCGTGCTTCAGGCGGGTGCCCGCTGGGTAGCCAAGATCACGGATTCCAAGACCGGGGACATGACGGCCGAAGTGATGATGAAAGAACTTCATAAGCGGGCGCAGGCTTACTGGAAATATCTCGGTTATTTTGATGATGAACAGGGAATGTATGTCGAGGGGCACGAGCGCATGATGATTTCCTATTGGCCCGGAGACCGCAAGCCGGCCAGGAACGTTCCGATGCTCGGCTCTTTTACGGGGTATGGCGAGGACGGCACGCCGGGGAACGGCGCCGGAGATTTTCACGGTGCGGATCCGGATGCGGTGGAAGTACACACGCGCAGCGGCCGGCCGTTCCTTTTGGGCTCCCGATCTTCGATCGAAGCTTATATCAAGCGGGGTGCCGCAAAACTCCGGGCAGCGTTGAAGGATGACACAAATCCGGACAGGAAGGCTGTTAACCGGAATGTGACGGCCAATCTTTCCTTGAAGGTCAATTCGCGGTCGCTTGCGGCGGCGGTGCTTTCCGGGAGTGCGAGCGACGCGCTCATTTTGAATGCTCTGGGTCTGGATCCCGCTACGGTTACTCCGGCCCAGCTCAATTCTATTACGGAAGCCCAGTGGATCGCTGCTCTAAGGAAAGTGATGGCTGATACGGCTCTTCACCAGAAGGTCCTTTTACAGTTGCAGGCCGCGGGTGTGCCCCAGGAAATGCTCGATCGCGCTGCGACCGCAGCGGGTGACATAACTGCTTTGCAGAACGCGCTGCAGACTGCCAAGGCGGCTTTGACGACGGCCGAGGGAATGCCGGAGACCAATGCTGCCGAGAAGGCCGGTAAAGATGCGGCTGTCAAACAGGCTCTCGAGGCTATTGCAAAGGCCAAGGAGGATGTCAAGAAACCGGAAGCCGTGCGGAATTTCCTTAACCGGGTGTTTTTGGAGGCGCTCTACGGCGACGGGATCCGGAATGCCGTGGTTGACGGTGCCACGGCCGATGAGCTGGGTGCCGCCCTTGCCACAGTCCGTGAGACCCAGGGTATTTTGAGCGGGCTTGCCCCGTTGGAGTCCCAGCTGGAAGCCGCGAAGGCCGAGGCGAAAAAGGCTGCGGAAATATTGAGGAAAACATTTTTAAAAAACAAAGAGGCCAAACAAAAGAGACTGGATGAAGCGAAAGAAAAAGTAGCGGAGATCGAGGCAAAGATCGACGCGGCGAAAGCAAAAGCGTTCGCGGCGATCTATTCCGCGGAGATCATGTCCGTCGCCAATCCCTACAAGGCGTTTCTCCCGATGCTTGATAATCCCCAAACCCCGTTCATTCTCGGTGTGGCGACCAAAGACAGCTGGTTCGTTCCCTATGATCAGGTGAAGGACACGCCGATGATCCAGGCTCTCATGCCGCGGAAAAAAGATTCTTACGCCGTGTTCGCTTCGGATCTGAATATCCCGCTATTGCTTGCCGGGATGAAGACCCGCATCGCTGCCGGGACTCTGCGGGATAGCGACAAGTTCATTTTGATGGAACTCGGGCTGCAACCTGCAACGGTTACTCCTGACGATCTTAATGCCATGACGGGCGCCCAATGGCTGGATGCGGTCAATGCCGTCGTTCAACACGAAGGCGCTTTTTTTGGCGCGGCATGGGAGGATCTGGGGATGTCGGCGCGGATCCAGAAGCTGAAAAAAGACCTTATTGAAAGAAGTTCCGAGAAAAAGAAATTCCTCGCGAGCGATCTTGCGATCCTGAGAGAGCTTGGCTTGGTGACCCAGGACATCCTCGGAAAGCTTGAAAAGGCCAACGATAACGCGGCGTGGCAGGCGATCCTTCAACCTGTTATGGCACGCATCAACACCAAGACCTATGTACATTGGTGCGATGCGGTTGCGGCGGTTCTCTCCAAAGAGCCGAAACATTACGGTGAGATCGAGACGCAGCTGGAAGGCGCGACGGCGTATCTCCCGTTGATTTCCCGGGACATGAAGGTGGCTGATCTTTTGGGGGCCAAGCGGAACGCATTGACGGCGGCGGAACAGGTTTTGGCGGCTGCCAACGCGATGCCGGAAACGAACGACGCGGAGAAATCCGCCAAGAAAAAAGAGGTTCTGGCCGCAAGCCGTAAAGTGAAATCCCTCAAGACGGAGATCAAAACCCTGGAACTCGAAGGACAGTGGCTGAACCGGACACTTCTCGCGTCGGTCTATCCGGAAGAGATCCGGAAGACTTCCCGATACGTGCTTGATGAGGAAGGCGAGCCGGAGCCGAACGTCAGGTTTACCACGACGGTGGATGGCGCGAATTTCGCTTTCGCGGGCGCGGTGCCTTATTTCGTGCAGGCGCTCGCCAAGCGGCCCGATATCGGCGTTCTTCAGGGGGCGACCTTCTACAAGGAGAAGAAGGCCAGTATGAAATGGACGCAGGGACGGGCGATCCACAAGATGCTTTTCCCGACCGTCATGTTTACGGCAGGTCTCGTGAATTACAATCGCGCGTTCGGTAAATACACCATCCCGACCAAGGTTTCGCGCCGTATGGCCAGGCCGACGAAGGGATTTGTTTGGGGGCCGTATTACACCCGGACCGTTCTCCTTGACGGTATTCTGTTCAAGCATCTGGATACACTGGACAAAGAGAAGATCTTGGGGCTGAAACAGGGGGACCTGAACCTGAACGCCGACAACGGATTGGCGGCGAAAACCAACGGTGAAGACGAGATCGTGACGGCGACGCTTTCGGACAGTTGGGAACAGGTCCGTTGGGCGCGGGCGAATCTTAAAAATCTCCGTGCCTACAAGACGGCCCAGGAAACGGATTCTCCGAAGGGAGAGCTCTGGAAAAAGGTCCACTTGAAAGGGATGCCCTGGAGTGATAAGGCCCTGGATAATCTGTCGTTCGAGTTTTTCGAAAAACTTGCCAGCATCGAACCGCCTTTCCAGGGAATGAGCACGGCTCTCCTGGCCCGTGCTGACGGTAAGGCGCTTATCGGGGACGATCGCGATATGCACTTTTTGTCCGAGATCCAGAAGATGGATAAATGGTTGCGGGCGAACGATCTTCCGACGACGTGGTTGAGGTTCATCGGAAAAAGCTTTGCCCGGACCCGTGCGGCAAGATATCTGGACGATAAGCCGATCAAGGGAATCTTTAATAATCCGATGTGGCGCTCAACGCTCGTGTTCATGCTGTATGCCGCGCTTGTGCCCGGAGTTTACGGGATCTCGGCGGTCGGTGCGGCCCAGGCGCTGGGGCTTATCATCCTGACAATGGTTTTTGTGCCCTCGCTTTTCGGCGCCGTGTTGAACTATCTTCAGAATATCGGGGGACCGTTCAGCGGGGTGAAAGGTTATGGGGGAGAGGTGACGCGGCCGGGAATGCTTAAAAAGATCTTTGAACTGGTTAAAGATCTTTTCCGGTGGACGGATGAAAAAGGCAGTACGACCTACCTGACTTCCGTGCTGGATGTGATGGACATTGTCGAAGCGACCGAAGACTTCTGGGGTTTTCACCATCAGCTTGCGTCACCGCCGGCCAGACCCGCGAGTCTTTCTTCCGAGAGCAAACCGCTCGGGGAATTTTCCCGTCCTAACACGACCCGTCGCGGACTTCTGCTTGGGTTCATTCCGGTCTTTCTGCTTGTCGGGAAAGCGCTTCTTCCCTATATGGGAGCCTCGTGGGCGTGGATGAGCTTTGGCGGTTTCGTGGCCGCGGCGTTCATTGTTTACGTTGCATTTATCCGTCCGGCGCTTCGTTCCGATGAATACAAACACCGGCTTTCGCAGTATCTGGAAAAGGACTGGCTCAAGGACCCGAAGCATCATTTTAGCCAGATCCGTGGGCTTAAGAGCGAGAAAGACATCAAGCCCTTTATCGCGTCGAAACACGCGAGTTCTTTTACCCTGTTCCTGAAACTGTGGCTTGACGCGTACGGCAAAACGAAAAAGGGGCCTCTTATCGGCGGGGCCATTATTCTTACGTTTATTGTGGGAGTCGTTTTCGGGGTTCCTTTCCTGACGGCCGGAGCGCTTTACGCGGCGCTTGCGGGGTGTCTCTTCTGGTTGTGGAATGAATACCACCGCGGGTCCAAGGTCCGGAAGCCTTATGAGGCCGTGGCGTTCCGCAGGATCGGCTCGCATCTTCTCCTGGTTTCAGGGATCCTGATCGCGGTGGGTCTGCTTCTGCCGATTCTTTCCCATGAACGTGTCGTGCCGTACTATTACCTTCCGCTGACGATGCCTCTCTGGTTCGGGTTTTTGTCGAAGTCCGTTGGGGATTCCTGGGACGGAAATATTTTCGAAGAGAAGGGGGATTTGACAGGGACGGTCCAGGCGGATCGGATGTCGATGACTCGGGGCATCCTTGCTGCTTTCTCAACGGTGGCGATGATTTATGCTCACTCGCTCCAGCAGTTCTTCGGACTTTTCAACAAACAGTTCGACCCGAACACGTTCTTTGTCGCGGCGGGGACAGGGACCGGGGGGATGTCGATGGATGGGGGCGGCCAGGCTTTTGGTCTTGCTCTCCAGGGGGCTCATCCGGTGTTCATGGGGTGGGCGACGTTCATCATTGCCAGTACCTTTATCCGGTTGATGGGTGGCCTGCTCTGGTGGATCGGTTCCTTCGGGAAGTGGTATCAAATTTCCGCAACGGTCGTGACGATGGGGCTGTTGTTCGCCTGTATCAACTTTTTCCCGGTCTTTTGGCCCATTTTCGCAATGATCGTATTGGTCAGCTTTTTCCCGTGGTTCAGTAATAATGGCGTTTACTATTCCGTCAGAGCCTGGCTAAATGAAAAAAGAGCCGGGAAAGAGGCTGCGCGCGCTTTGGCTCAACGGGCCGCGTCTGCCGGTCCGGAGGCAGCGCCGGCGGGTCGTTCGGAGAAAAGGGCGTTGACGCCGGAAGACCGGGCGACGCTGGACGTGAATCAACAGGCGCTTCTTGAGGATCATCTCGCGCAACGGGCGGTTTATGACGGCACGACCGGTACTTGGACGCCGGTCACCGAAGCGGATCTTTTGAATAATGTGGATTGGGTCCTGGTGCTTGGTTCGTCGGATGATCAGGTGCCTTTGTATGCCGCGGAGATCGTGAAGACGCTTCGTGGCGCGAACCTGGACTTGCCGGTTATCACGAGCGGTATGTGGGGGATGAGTGCCGATACCGCCGGAGTTTATACGGACCCTGAGACCCGGCAGCGGATCCCGGAAGCGACGTATTACGCGAACGTGATGGCAGAACACGGTGCTCCTGTGACCGCGACGGAGATCACTTCCCGGAATACCGGGTCTAATTTCCGCGATTCCGTGAAAGTGATGCGCGCCGCCACAAATTTCCCGAAAGGTTTTTCGCCGAAGCGCGTGCTTGTGATCCAGACGCCGTGGCTGCAGGCGAGGGCCGGGGCGGTCGCTGTCGTTGAATTGCCCAAGGCGCTCGGCATCGCCCCGCAGGACATGCGGATCTTCAGCTACGCTCCGTATCTTCCGAACGTGGCCGCTCTGTCCGATGAGACCGCGGTCGAGAAGGGCAAGCTTGCTCTTTCCGAAGTGAACAAGATCGATACGTGGCCGGATCACAAAGACGCGAACGGTCAATTAGATCCGTGGTCGGCGCCTCTTCCGAGAAGCGAAGTCGCGAAACAGTCGATCGCAACGCTCGAACAGATGCCGCAGCTTGCGAGGGTACTGGACAATAGCGGGAACGAAGTCGCTTTGGATAGCTTTCAGCATGGTTTTGAAAACGCCTGGAGCGGGAATGCCTATGTCCGGGACAACCAGGCCAACATTCCCAAACGCCTTTTTAGAGGAAAATTCCTGTTGGCGATCGACCCGGCCGCTCAGGGCAAGCCCAACACTGACGGCCTGAAGCCGAACCGGCCTACGGATCTCACGAGATTTTATTTCAAAAAGATACAGAAGTTTCTCAATGAGCGAGGGATCCTTTTCCACCCGCTGGCTTTTGGCCGGAAATATTTCATGGTAGCGCCGAAGGAACTTACGGTCCCTTACCACACGCTGATGATCTCGGACGACGAGACGGTGCGGCCGAATATCCTTACTGCCGCCGACGTCGATACCTCACTGACGTTGGCCGAACAGAATCCCGGGATGAAGTTCCTTCAGAATACCGAATGGTATACGGCCGAGCAGCTCCACATCCATGTGACCACGTTCGGATTGCCGTTCGAGAGCCTTGCGTCGAGCGCCCAGACGATCGGAAGGGACGGAAACGTGGCCCTTTCTCAGGTCAAAGAGTGGCCGCTCTCCCATGTGATCTTCCGCGGCGTGAACAAAAAGGAGCTTACCGCGAGTTCGATGAAGCTGATCAAGGTCCTGCAGGATGAGCAGATCCCGCACTGGACCATGATCTCTAAGGGGCAGGTCGTTGTTTTCATGGGAAGACCGAATACGCCGGTTGCCGAGGTCGGAGCGATCCTGGGAGAGAACCACACGGTCCACGTTCTGGAAGCCGCGGGGGTCGTGACCGTGACCGCGGACAAAAAAGATCTTACCGAAGCGCAGATCGAAGCGGGGTTGAAAGCCGCGAGCCTGGACGCAAAAGAGGTGGACTCGTATCTCGTGAAGGCGGGCCTGGGGCTGCGCACGGAAGTAAAGTCGGATTTCTATAACCGGGTCACGACGAGTGAAGCCATCGAAGTCCGCCGCAGAAGTATCCAGAGACTTTTTGACGAGCAGAAATCCGCGATCCTTAAATTCTTGCCGAAGGATGATCAAGTTGAAGCGCAGTTGTCGGCGGTCAGCCTGGCGATCGACAGCCGTCCCCTCGAGGCGTTTGCTATGATCCAGGCGGTTGTCACGAAGCTTTCTGCGGAGCCGCGTGATCCCAAGAAGCTCGCGGTGAGCGAGAGCCTCCGTGCGCTCGAAAGCCCGCTAAATGATCTCGCGGGGCTTCTCGCCAGCAAAGACAAGTTCGTCTCTCCGGATTTGCGCGCCGAAAAACGCGATGACGTTCGGCCGTCGTCTGAAGGCCAGGCGTACGAATGGTTGTTCCTTCGTGACAGCCAGGATCCTCTGGCCCGCAAGAAACGGTTGGCGGCCCGGATCATGCTGGGCCATGCGCTCGGACTGGACATCCAGAATATGTTGCGGTGGGACAATGACGCTGACCGGGTGATCGAGGCTTTGATCACAGAGAAGAATAATGCCCGCAAATACCGGTTGCTGGATATCGTCAATTCCGCCGAGGCTGAAAATCCGCTTGTGGAACCGGAGTTGCATGCCGCGGCGACCTATGTCCTGAAAATGTTCTACATGGCCGAGAAGAATTTTTATGTGGCCAAAAATCATCCCAAATTCATCGAAGCGCTCCGTGCCACCGAAGGGCTTGTGGTGGTCCTTCCGAACGTTCGGGTGGACGGGAAAGAACGGAGCCTCGGTACGGTTAACGTTCATGAGGTTTTGTCGGGGATCGTTCCTTTTGCGGTGGGGAAGGAAGGCAAGGCGCCTGACTGGATCTATCAGATGCGGGAAAATGCGATCTACATCCCGCAGTCGGATATCAAGGAGAAGCCGCAAAGCTGGGTGACGGCTTATTTTATCGAGCAGGCGATCGAATTGTTTGCCCGTCAGCGCGCCGAAAAAGAATACGGGGGGTGGAACGAAGACCTTGAAAAGAAGGTTCGGGACGTTGCCCGCGACAAGTCTTTCCCCGCACGGTTGGACGCGATCCAGCGCATGAAGGACTTTTTGCCGCCGGATTTTTCGGTGGAAAAATATGCGGCGATGTCCCCGAACGGGACCAAAGGGCCGAGCGACGTCAAGCGAAGCGATGACGAAAAAGCCGCCGATGCGTTGAACGCCAGAAGCGTCGAGGCCATGCTTCCCGATCTCCGGATGCCCACGATTCTTTTCTATGAAGATGAAACCCGGGGGATCGATGTTTCCAAGGCCGTAGAAGCCGTCCGGTCAGGGCGTGTGATCCACTATGTTTTTGCGGCCGGAGCGGCAAGCCGTTTGAGTGAAAGTCTTGTGAAGTGGGGCATTATCACGCCGGAGATGGCGAAAGATCCTCAGTACCGGATGTGGCGGTTCAACGGCTGGAGCATCGTTCAGCGCCTTCGGGACAAGTTGCCGGAGCTTGAGGCGAAGCGTCAGGTCTTCTTGAAGGAAGTTGCCCCGGAAAGTGCCCTGACCGAAGCTCAGAAGAAAGCAAAGCAAACGGAACTGGGTGAACTGGACCACCTGATTGGAGTGGCCCGGGAAGGGGTTCCGGAAGGGAGCCTGGACTGGGGCCTCGGCAAACGTCATATCTGGACGATTGTTGAAGGCTTGCGGGCGGCCGCTCAAAAGTACGGCTTTGATTTTTCGGAGGCGTTGAGCCACCAAAAGATCATCATTTCGTTTAACCGGCAGATCCTTGAGGACATCGGAAAAACTTTTGTCGAGAACAACTTTTTCGGCTTGAACCCCGACAACGTCAAATTGGTCTACAATCCCGACGAACCGCCTGCGTTCGCCTGGAATCCGGAGACCCGGGATTTTGTGTACACGGATCGCGGGGCGAACTACAACCACGCTTTCAATCTGATCAACGCCGATATTCCTTACATGACCTATTCGTTCGATCCTGTCCGGCGGCAGTTCGTGTCCGTCGCCGAGCCGGTGATCCAGACCTGGGAGGACCAGAGCGCGGACGATCTCCTGGGGATCGTGCACCGTATCAATGACATGATCCTGATGCGGCCCGAGAGCGTTGTGGACATTCCCATGCTTGCTCTGTTTGAAAAACTCGCCTCGGAAAATAATGCGATGGTGCTTTATGAGGTCCTGAACAATATGACGGAACCCCGTCAGAAGGGCGGCTTGGCGCTCGGGCACAAGGATCTTCCGGCGCCGTTCTCAATGCTTGTGGAGGGTTTGGCGACCTATACGCCGGCGGTCCAGGCGGCTCTGAAAACTCTTTCGCTTCAGGCGCAGGCCGAACTGAATCTTCCCGATCTGCCGTTCAACCGCATGCACCAGATCGTCAGTTTCCGGCCGGTGTATCGCTGGCTTCGGGAACATAACCAGATGCTCACCATGGCGTTGAAAGCGCACAAGCCCACTCCCGGGTTCTGGACTCTTGAGCTTCCCGAAGGGAATGTGACCATTCCGCCTTCGGACGAAGCGATAAAGGCCGGGGATTTTATCCGTTCGGTCGCCATGATGAGGCGGAGGGACGTTTTTCATGAAGACGGCATTCTTCCTATCCGGGGAACCTATAATCCCGAGGTCTCGCCGCAGGCCCGGATCGCTGATATCAAAGACGCGTCCGGTCTTTCCAGTCTGGCCTCTGTTTTGAGATACAGTGACCGAAGGATCCGCAATAGCGGTTTTCTGCGTGCTGAGAAGCGGGCCTCGGATTGGGACCTCAGAAATGATCTTTATTCGCCGAGCGTGGAAAAGCGCCAGACGGCGCGGGCGGTCATTTCTCGTGAGGCCGGTGTTGATATTCTTGGTCTGTTGTCCAACGCCGAATTGTCGACCCTGGCGCAGCAGTATCAGGCGGCGGATCCCGTTCGCCGGGATATGATCCAGGCGGTCCTGGATTCGATTCGCGTAGAAGACGATGAAGCCCTTGCGGAATCGTTGCGTGTGGCGGTGTATCGCGCGACCGAAGAGATCGATCGGGTCATGGGGGGGCGCTATCATAGCCGTTCTATCGTCCGCCTCCGCCACACCAAGACGGACGATGCTATGCGGATGATGGAAGGTTTTACCTGGCCGCTTTCCGAGTTTGGCGGACCTGAGGGGAAAGCGTTTGATCCTTACGGAGAATGGGTTCGCCAGGTCCTGAAAGTTCGTGTCGTATCGGATCCGCGGGTGATGCCGCATCTGGGATATCAGGCGGCCCAGAACACTCTTTATTTGCGCGCGGACGAATTGGCGAAATCCCTCACGGAACTGACCCTCCGGATCTTCGAGCGTCTGGTACTGATCCGTTTGTACCAGGAGAATAAAGCGGCTCTGGGAGAGTGGACCCAGGCGATGGAACGCCAGGCGTTGAGGAAAATCGCCTACCGTTCCTTCAGCCTTCGCTGGAAGCAGCAAGCCGAGAATGAACTGAACCGAGCGAATTTTAGCGGGAATGTCAAAGATCTGTCCATCGTTAACTCGGCATGGCTGAAAAAACTGGTCCCCGCGTTAAGGACGGCTCCTTTCTTGTGGCTGGAGGATGAGCATCCCGATCTTGAGCCCGCCCGGCAAGGGTTGAGAACCGGTTCTCTTGTGGAATTTATCTTTGCGGCAGGAGAGGCCACGCGTTTGTGGGAAAGTCTTACGGATGAAGCGCATAAGGACCAGGGGCGCCCCGCGGCCGTTCTTACGGAAAAGGACTTGAAGAATCCGGAGACCAAGAACGCCTATCGCATGTGGAATCTTGACACCTGGAAACTGGTCCAGCTCCTCAAAGAACGCCGGTCCGCGATGGCCCGTGTTTTGGCGGATCAGAAAAAGGTGCTTGGCGAATTGGCGCAAAAGCCTGAGGTCAAGACTTTTATGCGGCTCGCGGGTGAACTCAAGGCGCTCGAAGGACAGATCGGGGATCTTCCGACCGCAGAGCAGAAGGCGGAGCTTGAGCGTCTTGCCGTAGAAAAGAAGGAAGTGAAGGACGAGGGTGAAGAATATCAGGCGGTCGAAAACCTGGTCAAGGATCTTGAGGGTTTGATCAAACAGGCGGACGATCCGCGCGGGCTCCCGAAAGAGGCGAAACATCTCGGATTGGGAGCCCGGCACTTGTTGTCCCTGAGTGAAGGGCTTGTCAGTCAGAGCCGGGCGCTGGGTCTGGATCCCCAAGAGGTTCTGAAACACAAGATCGTGATGATCAGCGTTAACGAAAATGTTGCCGAGGATGTCGAGCGCGACCTTAGGGTCGAGCGGGAACTTTCTTTCGGGCGCACTCGCTTTTTCGGGTTCGATCCGAGGAATATCGTGATGGTCATGAATCCGGATAATGCCATGCCTTTCAAGTACGTGAAGGAGGAAGGGGCTGGTCGTCTGATCTTCGTTCCTGACAGGAAGAATTACGGGCACGCTTGCAATATTTCCAACGCGAGATTGCCGTGGTTTTCCCTGACCTGGGATGAGGGCGCGCAGAGATTTACGCCTTCCGCAATGCCGGCCAACAAGTACGTGGAGGGGCGGTACCAGGGGAAGGTTTCGGATCTCTCGTTCCTGGTCCACCGCGTGAACGATCTGATCCCGTTGCGTCCGGAGAGCGCGGTACCGGTCGAAATGTACGCGTTGTATCTGGATCGCCAGAAAAAACACCAAACGGAACTTTTGTACTGGGCTCTTAACAATTTCACGACCCCGAGGCAGAAAGGCGGTCTGGGACTGGGAACTAGCGGCAGCGATCCCTTTTCTTTCCTTGTGGAGGGCATGGCGACCGAGGATTGGGCTGTGAAGGCGCGTTTGCGCGCGCTCTCCAAAGAGTGGGAGAGTAAACCCGAAGCGCAGCGGCTTCCGGACAATCCCTACAACCGTTTGTTTATGATCGTGAACTGGGAGAAGGCGTTCAATGCCGTGGAGTCATTGGGCGGTCTCGTGGAGCCGATCGCGTTCAGCCCCCACAAAAAGATGCCGGGTGTGTTCATGCTAGATCTGGCTTCCGGAAACCTGACCCGTCATTTGAAGTCCGAGGCCATGTTGACCCGGAAGGACGCGATGCTCGATGTCGACCCCGTTTTGGGCAAGCCGATCATGGATCCCAATCCGAATTACGAGAAGTTCCGTTCGGGTTTGATCTGGGATTTCAAGACGATCGCCGGAGTCGGAGATCTTCGCCGCGTGTCGGGCTATCAGGACTGGCGGTTTGGCGAGCGTAAAGAACGACGGGTGTTTGAGGCCACCGGGATCGTGAAGGTCGGATCGTCGGTTCCTTTCACGCCGGCGTTTGATCTTATTCCCGCGGGCGGGCGGCTGGAACTCCTGGTCAACGATCAGCTGTTGAAAACTGTCACGCTCACCGCAAAGAGCGGGAAGGTCCTGACAGGGTCGTTGAACGGGAATTTTTATGACGATCAAATCGGCGGGACGCAGACTTTCATGGGAGAAACCTTGCCTCACTCGAATCCCGTGGATGTCTCGTGGGAAACGATCGAGGCTCAGGCGGGATCCCGCGACGTTACGAAAGAGCACCGGGTCCTTTATTCCAATCACAATTTCATGCATAACGACTGGGTCGTGATGTATGACGGGAACAAACACCAGTTCTATTATTCCGGCGGGGAACCGTTCGGCCAGCGCGTTTACAGCATGGCCGTTGTCTGGAAGGACGGTCGCGCTTCCTCCGAAGATTTCCGGTTCCTAACGGATCATTCGGTCAAAGGCGGCGTGCGTGTTTATCGTGCCGCCGACAAGACCGAGAAACACATCGGTGACGAGATCGCTTTCGCGACGTTCGGCCAGAGGATCATGAACGACACGGTCGTGGACGGGAAAGCGACGGTTCGGCACAACGTTTCCCTGGCGGAGATCGCTCACCAGTTCAGCGACGGGCACCAGACCTATAATTCCATTCAGTTCATGGCCAGGAAAGCTGACGGCAGGCCGCAATACGGAACGGCGCTTGGTTATACGGATATTCTTATGTCGGGTAAGGCCCGTCCGATCGTGCCGGAAGATCGCCCCGAGATCTTGAAAGCGGCGCAGAACGGCGGTTATTTTGAAATGGATCTGACGCCTTATCTTACGGGAGCGGGACGCGAGGCGCTTGCCGCGGACCTTGAAGCGAGATCCAAGAATGAAAAGGCCGGAGATCCGAAGTCCATGGCGGAACTGGCCCGGTATGCCCAAATGATCCGGAACGGGAAAGTTCTCGAAGCGATCGAAGAAGGCGCGATCGCCAATTGGCTCTGGGGCTATCACAGGATCCAGCCCAAACCGGCGGGCGAGATGAAAACCGGCGAATATTTTATTGCCGCGAACAAACTCTACGTTAAATTGACCCCGGCCCGGTACCCGAACGACCTGATCGCCGTGACGGCGAAAGGTCGCGCGGTCATGATCGTTCTCCCGGGTGAGAAATATGTGAGCGAGGCCGACGGCGGCAAGGGTTACAGCATCGAAGAAATGCAGAATCTCATCCGTCAGAAAAACCTGGAGCCGGAGTTCAAGGACGATCCGATCGTTGCCGCGCATATCCTGGCCAACAGCAAAGACGCTTTCAAGCTCGAAGACGGCAAACCCGTCGCGGGGCAGAGCAGTGATCCTTATTATCCTTCGGGAACGGCCGCGATCATGATGACCGTGCCGGTAACGGCTGAAGAAAAAGCCCAAGTCGAAGGGCAGGGGCTCCGGAAGGAACGGCGGGTGCCCGGTTCAGCGGATATTTTCGAGATGAAACGGCACCCGGCGATGATCGGGAACACGGAGCTCACCGCGGGATGGATCTCGATGATCCAGAGCGGGAACGTGACCAGTCAGCAGCGGGATCTTTCGGGCCGTGAGTACCGTAGCGGCCTCAGGATCTCCTCCCATGGCGCTTCGATCGAACATTTTGCGACGGAGGTCCTGACGGGTAAGGATCACGCGGGTGTTTTTCAGGAAAAAGTCGTCGGACCTTATAAAGTGAGTTTTGTGTGGCATCGGGGCATTCGGCCGAACGCGACAGGCCCCACGGCGTTTGCCGAGAGGAAAGCGCGTTTCGAAACCCACGACAAGACGAAGTGTTCGATCTGCAGCGGGCAGTTCTCGGTTCGTGACCGGAAACCTATCGCGGTGGTTGAAGTGAACGGCCGGAAATGGGTCATCGTCCATAATCTCAGCCCAGTCGATGCCAAGGGATCGTTCCTTTTGGTGCCGGCCCGTTGGGACGCGGAGGACAAGTTGTTGCTCCAGAGACTTACCGATAGCGATATCGACGACCTGACGGCGCTTGTCGCGCAGTCGCAGAACCTTTCGATCCATTTTGACGGGCCGCTTTCGGGTTCGTCCCAGCCTCACATTCATGCCAAGATCTATTCGTTCGGGCCGGAATGGGACGAGACTCGAGTGACGGCGGTATCGGATGCGGAAGGTCGGAAGATCACCGAGGGGCTTGATCAGAGCTTTACCGGATTGTCGGTCGAAGAGGTTCGCGGGCCGGTCAAGGGGATGCCGGAGGGAGAAAACTGGAAAGAGGAAGATGTGTTCGTGACGCGCTGGAGCGCCGCGGATTGGACGGTTGTGGCCCGTGCGTTGAAACTGGTGATACCGCAACTTTACAAACGTGAAGTCCCGAACAGCGTGGTCTGGCAGAAGAAGAACGGGAAAGTCAGCGCGTATCTCGTCCTTCGTGAGACCGGGGGGGATATTTCCGCCGAATTTCCGGGCGAGACTTTCGGCTCTTCGCAGCTTATCGACCGGGTTTTCCCCTTTGAATCGCAGAAGGATTTCGACGCCGTGACGGCGAAGAGCCTCTGGGCATCTATGACCGCAACGACGATGCCCCGGGAGCAAGCGATCGTGTTGATCCAGGATATCTTGGGCACCAAGGGCCGCGCCGAGCTCCGTGGCGTGCCCAGCTGGGATCTCGTTCAGCATAATATTGAGAAAGCAAATGCCCGTCTTGAGCGCGCCATCCGGACGGGCGAAGATGTTGATCTTTCGATGGTTATCACGTCCCCTGAAACGGTTTTGAAGACGCGGAAACTCCTCGAGAAGCAGCAACCCAATCTTTTCTCGCCTTCCAAGATCCCCCTGGTGATTGCGGCGGAATCCGGCGAGGGAAGTCTCGGGCACATTGATTCCATCTTGAAGGGATTGCGGGAATCGTTGGGGGCGGCCGGAGTTTCGCTTACCAATGAGCAGGTCCTGGAAAGATTCAAAGACAAGACGGTTATTGTGATCCTGACCTCGGGTGAAGGATCGAGGATGAAGATGCTTTCCGCGGGACATTCGCTCAGAAATAAGGGGCTTACGATGACTCCGAGCGGTGCCATGACCTATCTGGAGCAGGTGGAGCGCGGTCGTGTTCTCTATAACGATTCTCAGGTCGGCCCGCGTCTTGTGATCCTTGCGGTGGATTCCGCGGTCGCTCCCGAATTCGAGGTCAATTATCCGATCGATGAAGGTTTTGCGTTCTATGGACAGACCTATAACAAGAATAACCCCGAGGTCTACAAACTCGGCGCGGCTCAGGTTCCGGAACCGAGGAAACCGGGAGTTCAGCCGATCACGCGGATGATCGAAAAAGCGGATCCGAAGAACGGGCTTATCAACGAATTCGAAGGTGAAGAAGTTGTGGCCAGTCACGGCAGCTATTCGCTGTCGTGGCCGGCGTTTTTGTGGTTGTCCCAGAAGAAAGCGGCTTTGGATAGAGATTTCCCGGGTCATCCTCCGATCAACTGGGTGGAGGGTCTCTTTGAAGCAGGGACCCTGGGAGCGGCGTCTTTCGATAAATATGTCAAACATTACCAGCAGGGTCCCGGAACGCCGGAGTGGAACCTCGGGAGTTATCCGGAGTTCGTCAGGGCTCTGGTGAAGATGGCGAAAGAGGCGCGCGATACGTTTGGTTTTGCGGCGGTCAATATGGGCGAGAACACGCTTTATCTCCACGCGAACAAACCGATCGACCTTGTAAAAACTGTCGGAGAGCTTTATGAGAATGTGTCGAAGAGGAGGTTGCTTGGGGTCGGGATCGTCGGCTGGAAGAGCGGCGGGGCGGCGTGGGATCCCTGGTACTACGAAAAAGCGGTGAAATCGCTGGGTAAGGTGACGGCGGATCAGATCTGGAGTGACGCGAGGTATCAGGGGCGGATCATCGATGTGGAGCAAACTCGGATCGAAGACGGAGCCGAACTCGGACCCAAAGCGGTCGTGCTCGGAGTTTCCGTGATCCAAAAGGGAAGCTGGATCTACGGTCTCGTGCGGTCTTCTTCCGGAATCTTCACGGTGCCTGAGAACGCGTCGGTGGTGGATGTCCTGAGTCTCGATGCGCCGTATGAGGTCGAAGACGGTATGATCTCGATCGCTTATGTGATCCAAACCGAAAGGGGTTTGTCGCAGGTCATTGTGACGGTGGCGCCCGGATATGATCCCAAGCAGATCATTCGGGGAATAGCGATCGCGGATGATCCGAGTAAACGTTTCGGGAACGATCAGGTCGGTTGGTTTACGGTCGGGGAGATCCTGGCGCGCATCAGCCCGGAGGCGGCTAATACCGCGTATGATATGTTTGACAAGATACACGACCTCGTTCGCGCATCGAATAAATCGGTGCCGGGGATTGTTTCTGAAATCAAAAATATCATGACCCGGGCCGGTATTCAGGCGGAGCGTTCGGAAAAGAGGGCCGAAGAGCTTCCGACCGTGACGCTTGAGCAATTTACGAAGTCCGATTTCGAGGGCCCTGTTGTGATCGGCGGGACGGGCATGATCGGGTCTCATTTTATCGAAACGCTCGTGAACCAGGGACAGCGCGTGGCGGTGCCGTTGCGTTCCCAGGGCGAGGAAACCCATATCGCGAACCTGCGCCGCGTTTACAAGCAGCTCGAGGAAAAAGGCATTGCGAACCGTCTGGTTCTCGTGAACATGGGCGCCTTTATGGATCCGAGGCAGATGGATGCGAGCGGCGCCGGCTACCAGGCTCTGGAACAATTGCTGGGCAAAGCCACAGCCATTTATCATCTTGCGGCGCAAACCAGCACGCGGCCCGAGGCGATTGAAAAAGGTTCGACCGTCAAGGAATCGCCCGAAGAGTTCATTATCCGGACCTATGTTGTGAATGTGTTCTACACGAAGCTGATCGCCCGTATCGCGCAAAAGCTCGGCAAGCCGATGGTCTATAGTTCCAGTCAGGCGATCTTCGCCCTTGAACCGCTCTTTAAAGAGCCTATGAATCAGCCTGTGACGGAAGAAACCCCGATCCCGTTCGATCCGACGACACGGGACTTTATGGACCGGCTGAATCAGGGATTTGATTCGTATGTCAGCAGTTTTGTGGACGGTAAGGCCTCAATGACGCCGGAACAGTTCACGAAGGACCTTCTTGAGAAGACTACGGTCGCGAGACTGAATAATCCCTCGATCCGCGAGAATTTGTTCCAGATTACCGGCGATGGGATGCAGGCTTATCGCGCCGCGAAGGCGGTTGAGTTCGATAAAGCTGCTCAACCTCAGTTGGACCAGGCCCTTCGCGACCTGGAAGCGAAATATCCTTTGATTCTCGTCTTTGGGAACTACGCGATCTCCAAGCTTCTTCCTGAAAAAGATGTGCTTGGCCTGCAGCAAGGCAACGGTCTCGTTTTCCGGTTCGTGAATCTTTTCGGAAAAGGCATGCACCCGAACAACGTGCTTCAGAATTATCTGGAAGATTTGATGAAATTGATCCAGGGGAAGATCTCGATCATGGGATTGCATACCACCAGCGCGCTCCGTGAATTTATGGCGGCCATGGAGCTGGCGGGTCCTTTGGGTCCTCTGGGTATGGCGCTCGCTAAGCTGATACGACGTCAATTTTCAAAGAATCAGATCATTCATGTCGGGCCGGGGCGCGTGGATTCGATGGAGGATGCTCTTGTGGCGACCGGCGATATGATCGAGTTTGATCTGCGGCCGCTGAAAGACCGGATCCCGCGCCATTTGGATCAGCCTTACACGAAGCCGCCCGTGATGGATTATGGGAGATTGAAAAAAGAATTGCCCGGGGCTCAGCCCAAAATGACCGTGGCGGCAGGTATGAAAGCGGAATTTCCGGAGATTTCCGGAGATGAAAAGATCCTGGCGGCCGTGGCGAAAGTTCAAAAGACGTTGGCGACCGGACGGGCGGAACTTCGGGGAACCACAACGATCCTGAGTCAGGCGACGCGCAAGGAACTTGTTGAAGGCGCCGCGGTCAAAGTGGATGGCTATGGGCTCGGCAGGGTGGCGTCGGTCACGACGGACGGCAAGAAACCGAGTGTGACGGTCAATTTCTTCCGGGCTGATGGAACGATATCGGCCCGGCGGATCAATTTGCAACCGGGCGCGCGGGCCGTTGAAGTGGTGACCAATAGACCCGTGTTTCTCGCTGCGGGTGAAGTCGGGCGGCTGGAAGAAGAATTGAATCAGTCACAGACTGCCCAGCGGCTTGCGGAAAAAATTCGCGCGGAGCATCTTGCCGCAGTAGGCAAAACGATCCGGACGGCGCCGGCGGATGCGGTGACGAGGATCGAGCATCCCCGACGGCGGGAACTGATTCCGCTCAAGGTGGAAGCCCCCCGCGTTCAGCCCGTGACCGTATCTTCGAAGGTAGCAGTTACGACGCCGCTTGTTCCGGGATCCAGGGATGAGGAAGTCGCAAGAGCGGTTGCCGCGGCGGCATCCACCAGTGCTTTGAGGTTTGAAACCGAGATCCTGCCCGGTGTGGTCAATGCGGAAGCGCTCAGGCTTGAAATCCGGCTGATCCGGACGGTCATGGAAATGCTTGGGATCAAGTCCAGTGCCCGGAATTTTAAGGGTTTCGGCAGCCATATTATCGAGTACAACCCGGCGGACGGGTTTGATGCGGATTATATCGCCCAGCGTTTGGATAAAACGGCCGCGGGCAGCAAATTTATCGTGGTGGTGAATTCCGCTGACCGGAACGCTGCTGAAAAGGCTCTCGGCCGGTTCGTCAAGGCCGGACACTTTGAACTGCGGTTCGGAAATGCGACGGCGTTGTTGCAGGCGGCGGTCAATGAAGAAATGGACCGGCTTGGCATCGCGGCGGATAAGACGCAAACGAACCGCGATGTCCTTCAGGCGGTTGTGGCCGATGGGATCGAGCGGAAAGATCTGATCGCGGCGTCGGCGCTCCTGAACCAGTTCGTGGATGTCGTGACGGTGACGGGTTCGCGGACCAGAGTGAGCGCGGCCTTCCCGTTCGAGATCGGCGAGATCCTGCGCGCCGAGATCCGCGCGGCTCAGGTGGTTGGCAAGTCGGCATAACGGACTTCATTGGTCCGTATG
>DAOPYQ010000003.1:0-204942 GCA_035352955.1 Candidatus Omnitrophota bacterium | reverse complement strand
TCGTTAGTACTTGCCCGACAGGGGCAAGTGCAAGTCGGCATAACGGACTTCATTGGTCCGTATGTCGTTAGTACTTGCCCGACAGGGGCAAGTGCAAGTCGGCATAACGGACTTCATTGTAGCGTCGTGAATTTTTAATTGTTAGAAGATGCTATAAATCGGGTTTTCATGTCCCATTTCTTCATTTTAAAAACCGGGAAGTTCAAGGGAAGCGGTTTCTCTTTACCACTAAACGATTTATAAAGATTTTTTTGCGTCAACCTCTGTTCAAAACCATCAGTGCGTGTTAACCTTTTTCAGATTCTTGTTAGATTTAAAATCTAAATTAAAAAAGGAATCCAAGGCTATGACGAGAGAAACCTCTTTCCACCCCGATCCGGTCTTGAAGAGAAATAAGTCGTTGATCGCCCTCATTACGGTCATCACCTTTACGGTTACCTCCATCGTCTGGAATCCTAACGGCTTCGCATCGACGGGTGTCTCTGCGGCCGAAGTGTCGGCGTCTGTCGCGGGAACCCTCCAGATCCCTGCGGAATTGGGCCGGGTGAGCGGTTTATTCAAAGGGGATCCTTCGGCCCCCGCATTCATTCACATCCAGTCCGCGCACGGGAATTATCAGGCGGAAAAGAATATCGAAAAACTCCTCGGGTACATCGAAAAGAACTCTTCCGTCAAATTGATGCTTCTCGAAGGCGCGTCCGGGAAGCTGCACCCCGAAATGTTCCGTATTTTTCCGGAGCAGCCCGATTTTAACCACAAGGTCACGGACAAGTTGGTCGCCGAAGGCTATCTTTCGGGGCCTGAGAATTTTCTCATTAACCAGGATGAAGCCTATCGGAAGACGGATAACGCAAAGCGAATGACGAAGGCTCCATCCGCCGATTTCAAGGCGTACGGCATTGAAGATCTCGATGCTTATAAAAAGGACCGCGACGCATTCATTTCGGTCGTGAAATCCGACAAGAACGCGCAGGCCTTTCTGAGGCAGCTCCGCGCCGAGGTCGACAAAAAGTTCGCTGGGGAACTGAATAAAGATCTTTTGAAGATCGTCCGCCAGGAGGAGGCTTTCGGCTCCGGAGCCTTGTCTTTCGAGGCATGGCTTAAAGTTCTCGGAGAAGCGGGGAAGAAGCACCTGAAGCAGGACCTCTCGGATGCATTCTATCAGAGCGAATATCCTTCGCTCGTTCGCTATTACCGTCTCCAGGCCATTGGTTCCGGGATCGACCGTGAAAAGGCGATGAAAGAATCGGAGGATTTTCTTAAAGAGCTTGAGAAGCGGAATATTTCGAAGGAGATTCTGGACCTCTTCAGGCAGGGCAGCGGATGGAGGATGGAGGAGGGCGTAAAAACCAAAGCTTCATCCACCTTCCGTCTTCCCATGTCCGGCGGTGACTATTCGCCGTTGCGCCGGGCGTTCGACAATGCCTTCGAGAAACTCCCGAAGGATTTCTCCATGGATCGTTGGCCAAACTGGGCCCTTTATTCCCAGCATGTCATTCTGATGCAGGAGATAGAAGGCCAGGGCCTCCAGGAGGAGATCGTGCGCCTGAAAGACGGGATCGAAAACGCTTTGGCAAAAACGCCGGCCGACAAGGAATGTCTCGCCGCGGCCCGGCAGCTTTATCTGTTGAAGCGGCTGTTTTCCTTAGAACTGACACGCGCGGAATATGAAGAGCTTCATAACCGGATGCCGGAGGCTGGAGGTCGGGTGACGAACAACGGGGTGGCAACGTCATCCGTTATCCGTTATCCGTTATCCGGAGAAGTTGCTTCCCTTTATCGTTCGGCGATGAGTTTTTATGAAACAGCGGTCATTCGCGAACAGAAAATGTTCTGTAATGCCCTTATCAAAATGGGCGAGACGAAGCAGCAGCGCGCCGTGATCGTGACCGGCGGGTTCCACGCCGAGGGTCTTAAGGCTCTCGCGCGGGCGAGGAATTGTTCCTATCTCCAGATCACTCCGCGTATCAGTGAAGTCTCCAAACGCGACCATGAGGTCTATCTCCATTCCATTTTAGGCTCGCGCGATTTCGAAACCTCTCAGATGAATGCGCTGCTCGGGGTCGTTGACCGCGCCCAGCGTGTCGCCGTGACGGGGATCGATCAGGCCCAGGCGTGGTTCGGCGGTGTCCGCCGGTCGATTCTGGAAAGGATCAGCGTCGAGCCTGTTTCTTCCCGCAACGGTTTTTCAACGTCTCTCGATCTTAGTCCTGATTTTGGCATTCCCGTTTTCCAGACCGTGCCGATCTCTTCGAAGGCTTTGGCGACTGTCAGCTCCCGCGCGGAACGACGTGGGAAGATCGAATATTTTCCGAAAGATCCGTCCCACCATCGTAATCACAAAATGGAGCGGTTTTTCGGGAAGGATGACCGGGCGGGGGATGTTTGGAAAAGCTATCAGTCCGTCGCGGATCCCGTGAAAACGATCATGGCTGAGGACGCGCGTGTTCTGCTTTATTCGGGTTATGCGGATGCGCGGTCGGCGGCCCGCTGGTTCCTGGGCCAAGTGCTCGGGTACGAAGTCCAGGACCTTCTGGAGAAACGCAACGATCCGGCGGCTGTGGTGGCTCTTTACAAGGAATATTATGAGACGGAGCATTTGAAAAAACGGCGGATCCTGCTGGATATTCTTTTTTCCGCGTATCAAGAGGTTAATCGTGTGCAGCTTCAGGCGAACGCCGCGGCGGCGCTTGATATGATCCAGAACTTGGACATCATTTTTGAGAACAGCGAACCGGGCGACGCCGGGAAGAAGAAAGAAGCCCAGCAAAAGCTTGCGGCCGAAGTTGCGCCTTTTTTGGAGGGCTTGAACGTGGTCATTCCCGGGACTTCCGTTCCCGTGAACGTGTACGAAGCTTTCAAACGGTTGAATGTCGAAGTGCTGGACCATGTGTACCGCGTGGGTGAGAGCGCGGATTCGGTCGTGAACGTTTATCGCAATGCCATCGTGGTTTTGCACCCCGGCTTTGAGACGATGAAGCCCTACGAGAAAGCGGCCCTCCTCGCCGGAGCGGCGATCCAGTATGCGGCCCGCGAATGGGTGATTCGCAGCAATGACGTCCGGTGGTCGGACGAGATCGAATACAAGATTTTTGAAGTGTCCGCCCGGAAGACGGCACCGATCCGCCTGAACATGCATGAGGTCCTGAAAAAATTTTATGATCCCTCAATTCCAGCCGGGAAAATGAACGCTCGCGAGTTCGAGAGCAAGAAAGGGTTGATCAAGCCGGGGCATGTCGAATGGATGGAGGATGTCCCTGAGGAATATTACTGGCATGCGGCCAAGGATGCGGTTTCGGGGATCAAGGCCGAATTCATCTATGCCGCCGGGAAGGCGGACCGTCTCTTTAAGAGCTTTGTCAAGATCGGCATTATTTCGAAGGAGAACGAAAAGGATCCCGTCACGGTCAGGAAATTCAGGATGTGGAACCTTGACGTTTGGGAAGTGATACGCCTTCTTAAGGAGCATAAGACGGCTCTCGAGGCTGAAAAGAGAAAACAGAAAACCCGTCTCCGGATTCTCGAGACGGATCTTGGCGCTGAGATATCCCGTTACCTCGATCTCAAGATGGCGCAGGAGGATCTCGAGAACAAGATCGACGACGCCAAAGAGGAAGAAGAATTGGCCCGCCTTCAGGCGGAACTCAAGCGCGTTAAGGAAGAGCGCAAGAAATTCAATCGCGCGAAAGATTCGGACCCTGAACTTTCCGGGGATGAATACGACCGGCTGACCGAAGAGGTCGAAGAACTCGGGATCTATATCGCGGAAGCGGAACGGCCGGTTCCGGAGAATGCCCGGCATCTTGGGCTCGGGGTACGGCATATGCTGGCGTTGGTCGAGGGGATCCGCAGGCAGGCCGTCGAGTACGCGCGGCATGAGGGGGTGGATCAGACCGTGACAGAGGCCTTGGTTCGAAACGCCCTTGCGAGCAAAAAGGTTTTCATCAGCGTGAATCCGAACATCAAGGACGATGTGGCCAGGGATTTTAAAGAGAACCAGTTTTTCGGACTAGACAAAGAAAATATTGTTTTTGTGATGAATGACGACGAGCCGAGCGGGTTTGAATGGCGCGATGCCGAGAAGCGTTTCGTCTTCAGTTACATGCGTAACGACAAAAGCTACAACCACGGGTTCAATCTGATCTACGCATCTTTGCCGTACATGTCGTACAGGTGGGATGACGCCGAAAGAGATTTCCGGATCATGGCGGTCCCGGCGTTCCGGTATCTTCTGAAAAAAGGCGGCCGTTCTTTCGCGATCCACCGGGTCAATGACCTGACGCTCCTGGATCCGGTATCTGCGGCGGGCTCCCGGCCTCACGCGGCGTACAAATATTTCCGGAAGACCATGAAAGCGAATTCCGCTCACGTCGTCCTCCAGAATTTTACGGGGGAGAAGGGCGGGCTCGAGTACGGGAGTGAAGAAATTCCGGAGCCTTTTTCCGCATTGGTGGAAGGCGATCAGTTGAAATCCGAGGATGCCCAGCGGCTTCGCCGGAAGCTCAAACAGCGGGTGAAGGCGGAAACGGGATTGCAGGATGATCCCTATAACAAGCTGTATCAGATCGCGAACGCGGAAGAACTGATGGACCGGATGCTTGACAATGCCGATGGGCTTCCTGAACTTCCGATGGTCATCCAGGTGCTGGCGCAACGGTCCGGGCAGGCGGGGGACGTGATCGCGCCGAACACGGCGTCCGGGAACGCGACCACGATTCCCGGGGTGCGTTCGATCGCATTGATGGCGAAAAATGACCGGTTGCTGGATGAGGGGATCCTCTATCGCGAAACTTATTACAACCCGTACGAAGCCTATGTGGCGGGTCAGGGCGATCTGATTCATGATTTTAAACGCGCCGGCCATGTCACGCCGCTCCGGCAGATGGCGGAGTATCAGGATAACCGTTTCCAGGTGAAGCCTTCTTCTAAAAAAGTTACCCAGAAGATCAGGGCGGAGCTGCGCGATAGTGCGGTTGATCGCGCCGAACGCAGGCTGACGGAAGCCCAGAGAAATCGTCGCCGGACATTCGACGAAAGAGACGCGCGCTTGCGTGCCGGAAGCGGTGATGCGGCCAATTACAAGGTGGGTTTGCCGGCGGAAAAATTGGTGGGCGTTCCTTTCTCCCAATTCATGGATGAGAGTGATGCCGAACGGTTCCTCCGTTTCAAGGAAACCGCGGGATACCGTAATGCCCGGGGGAATGTAGAACAGGCCGCCTTACTGGCCGTATGGAAAGCATTCTGGGCAACGGAGAAAAATATTGCCAGACTTGATCCTCATGTGGACGCCCTTACGACGCTGCTGAATTCGCGTGCCTGGGCGGACCTTTCCGAAGATGAGCGTGCGCTTCTTGAAGGTTTTCTTGTAGCCCTTCCCAAATACGCAAAGGTGAATTCGGACCACGCCTACGAAGTATGGCGGGATTATATCCGTTCGGCCGGTTTTAAGGCGCTTGGTTCCGGGGCCCGTCAACAGGATATGAAAGATTTTGAAGGGAAGCTGGCCGCGATCTTTTCGCATAGGAGGAGCCGCGAGCAGGTGGATTTTGAACTGAACAAGCTTAGCCGTTCTCTCAAAAAGAGTGCCGGGAGTGATCGTGCGGAGCTGCGGAAGCCGATGACGGTTGCTGAAAGACAGGTGCATTTACGCGGCCGGCTCGGTCTTTGGTATGAAGTCTTTTTATTCGGCGGTCCGTTATTCGGGGTCGTTTCTGCCGTACCGTTGCTTTTTCATCAACCGCATATGTTGCCTTTCGTGGTCATGGCGGGTGGGATAAAGGATTTTTTTCTGGCGGCAATCTTTGGGAGTCTTTTTTTGGCGTTTATGGGCGCGATCGCGGGGGCGCTAATCTGCGACGGGTTTTGGAGATTGTTCGACCCGAAAAGTTATAAAGCAAATCAGGAAGTTTTGGAAGCTGAGCGAAAGAGAGAAAGGGCAGAGCGAGAGGCGCAGATTGCCGCGTCGGACGATGATGACGGACCTTCGGATAGCGGTTATTCGGGACCGGGGGTCGGGGACTATTATGCGCTTCCGCTGGCCCTTGCGGCGGGACTCATGGGGGCTTCGGCGTTTGGAGATATTGTTACCGGGATCAAAGGCCCGGGCCAAATAACGGCAGAGGTGTCTTTGCACGGGAATTACCAGGTCATGACTTCTCCCACGCTTCCCGCGACAAATTGGATCGCGGGGGAGATCCAGCCGGCCACCAACGCTCAGACTTTGCATTTTTCAACGGCCGCTTCAGGTAAACAGGAGTTCGCGCGTGTGGTGTTTGTCCCTCCGGCGTTGCCGAATTGGTGGGAGAGGCTTGAGGTCGATCCGAATTTTGCCGTTCAGAGTCGTGACCGGTACAATGGGACCGATCACTATATCAAGAATCTCCTGACCGGTCAGGAGATCTATCTGATGTCGTGGACCCGCGGACCCTCCGTTCCCTTGGGTTACATTTTCAATTATTACATTACTCCAGACGGGAAGACGCTGATCTTTGATCAGGTCCGGGCGGGAACCGGATTGGATCCGCAAATACGCATTGTCGATCTTGTCACCGGCGCGGCCACTTGGATCGTGGATTCACGGTTTGCCGAAGCGTCACTCAATCCCGTGGACCTGACGTTGATGCCGGGATATGCCATCATCAGGACCTCGCTTTCCATGTTCAAAAAGGTCAATCTGAGCACCCGCGAGGTTCTGCCGATCGATGAGGCGACGCGGTTTGACCTGGCTCAGAGGGATTTCCCCGCGATGTCCAATTTTATTCACGAATACCTCTTTGCCCGCGGGTATGTGGAGGCGTCGCTGGGGTGGGTGAGCGGTGTTGCGCCCTATTACATCGAGCCCAACTACGGATGGCGGCCTTACTCTGCCTTTACAAGCGAATTTAACGGCGTGGCTCTGAGCGGTCTGGAATCCCAGGGCTTATTGACAGGTTTTGCCAAGGCTCAGTTGAGCCAGGCGTCCATGGCATTTTACACGCAGAGGTATCTATCTGTGCTTGGTTTTCAGGTCAATTATCAGCCCTGGCTCGATAGTTTTTCGGCCACCTACGCCGCACCGGGTGTTAAAACGTTCACCGATTTTCAGAACGAATTTACACCCGACCAAATCAGAACACTCTTGAACTCCAGCTATATCTCACCTCGTTCCGAACGTCGCTCCGCGATGCAGGATCAAGACTCGTCCGGTATCCAGGCGAAACAACGAACACCCGAGGATACTATCGTGATGGGCTCGGTGATTAGCGGGTTTGTTGGCTTTGCGACAGGGGTTGTTCTTGGCGTCTACTTGATGGTAACCGTTCCGGCTTTCTTACGCGCCGAGACGATCCTGCTTGCATTTGCGATGGGTGTCGCTGCCGCCGTGGCCTTTGCGGCAGCTGCGAATTTTATGATCCCGGTTTTTTGGCGTCTTTTAAAGCCGGCAAGGTATGCAGAATATGTCGAAGAAAAAAAGATCGCCCGGGAGCGTGAATCGGCAATTAATGAAACCACCAGTTCGGATGATGAGGGTCAGTTTAGACCCGGAGAAGATGGGAGAAGTAGTAGCACTCATCCACTGATGAATCCTTTTCCTCTGGCTCTTATGGCGGGACAAAACGGTGCGGCGGGTGTCGCCAGCTCATTGCAGACGGCCTGGAGCGAACATCAGATTCTTATGATCGCGGGTTTTGCCGTCGCGTCAGCTGTGGTGGGTGGTATTGCCGGGTGGATCACAAGCAAAGTGCGCGAACGTGTCCGTGCCGCGAAACTTGCCGGGGAAGAACGTCAGTTGATAGCTGAGCAGCGGCGCCAGAATCCTATCCTCGATAGCATTATGACAGAAGCTCCGGATATTTCGCTTTCGGAAGCCTTGGCGTTGGTTGATAAAGCACAGGACATGTCTAAAAGAGAGGGGGGGTTTGAAGTATCTAGGACTTTCCGTGTATGGACCATTGATCGGCCGGGTTCAAGAGCTTTAATGGCCCGTTTCGCACAGCCTGTTCGGCGCCAAGGTTATAAGGTTATGGATGAAATCCAACAATATGCCGATGCTGAGCGCGAGCGAGCAAGCGAAGCAAACCTTAACGGTGCGGATGGCGATGAGTCTTCCCGAGCGGAATTGAGGGGAAGGTATATCGATCAGGATGACAACCGTCTTCCCGATGACGTGCGTGACCGTGAGGCGCGTGAGGCTTATGAAGCCCTTGTGGATTCTCTGGAGCCGCAGGTTTGGGACCGTATCTTTGTAAAAAATGGCATCAAACGCAGAGTTTCTGCGGCGCAGGACCTTGCTCAATTTGTCGCGATGGAGGATACGTATGCGATCATGAGGTTGACGAAGGCCTTGAAGGACCCATCGTCCGAGGTGAGAATCGCCGTGGTCAAAGCTCTCGGGACAAAGGCGTCTCTGGCTCTCGTGGGGATCCTCGGCGATACGGATTCTTTGGTAAGGATCCAGGCGGCCGGTGAATTGTTGAGGCTTCGGGACCCGCGGCTGACGGAGATGCAACGGTACTTCGAATGGATCAATGACTCGAAGGGCAACTACAATGTTTTGAACGGTGCGGAGATCAATACGCTCCGGTCTTGTTTGATCCGGGGAGAACAGGTTCAGGTCAGTTATGTCGAGGTCCCGCAAGTTTATCCCACTTATGAGTCGGTGGGCGACGGGCGTGGTGGCGGACCTTTTGACGGCGCGCTTATTTCCGCGGGCAAAGCGGGCGAATTGACGGTCACGCTGGAAGGTTCCCGTCCGATGCCGCAGGAAAGTGCGGCGGAGGCTCCTAAGGATGCAGGGTCCCGTGCGCCACTCCGGCCGGCAAGGGCTCAGGAAGATCAGCTCCGGAGAGCGATGAACGATGTGGAGCCGAAGTTTTATGACGGCTGGTTCAACCATTACGGTGAGGATCGCAGGACCGCTGCGGCAAAAAAACTTGGCGAGATCGGAGATCCGCGCGCGGTGGATGTGTTGGCCCGGGCTTCGACGGATCGCCGGGTTTCTATCCGTTACGAAGCGCTTAAAGCGCTCGGCGCAATCAATGACCCCAAGGTTATTCCTGTTCTGGTGCTTGCGGCTCTGAATGATAACGATCGCTTGGCCCGGGAGATCGCGGTCGGAATATTGTGGAGTAAAAAGGAGTTTTCCGGACTTTTCTCGGCATTGGGGAATGAGAATGACCGGGGCCGGAAGGCTGCGGCCGCGGCGTTGGCGATGACAAAAGATCCCTCGATGGGTTCCGCAGATCCCTCGGTGGGGTCCGCATTGCATAGCGCTCTGGATAGCGAAAAGGCCGGCGATGTGTGGCTTGCGATCGCGGAGGCCCTTTGGGAGATCGGGGATACCGAGATCGTCGGGCGGCTGATCCCTTGGCTGACCGATGCGTCCCTTGAGCGACGCCGGAAGGCTGCCACGATGTTTTCAAGGCATGCCGCAACCCAAGCCCTTCCCGCATTGCTCGTAGCTTTGAAGGACCGGTCCATCAGTGATCTGGTTGTAACCGCATTGGAGAAGTACCACACGGCCGCTTCGGTGGCTGCGGTGAAGGCGTATCGTTCCATGGTGGCGAGTGAAGAGGCGGAACGCGCCGCGAGGGAAGCTGTCGCTTCGTCCGGTTCGGACGATGATGCAGCCCAGGTCAATGAAGATATGGGCGCCGATATCCAGGGTCCCTTTGGCCGGATGGAATTGCGGTCGGTACCGGAACAGCAATTCCAGAAGGCGCTGAACGATCCTTCCTCATTTTCATCGTTGCAAACGCTTTCCGAGGTTCTGCGTGTTGAGCTTCAGGTCAAAAAAGAAGAACTCATGCGGATTCCGCCTCGACGCTCCGGAATCGTGGTGTCGGGAGGACCCGGTGATCGAGGACGTGTTTATGGGACCGGGGAATATGAAACTGTGCTCGCCCATAGCTTGGCTTCGAAGAATGATGCTTATGTAAAGCTTGCTCGTGAAATAGCCAGTATGGAAAAAACCAGGGAAGCGATCCTTACGCTTCTGAAGAGAAATAAAACGCAACGCACGGAAAATAAACTTCGTGCCGAGTTGTGGATGGATAACGAGAAGCTTGTGATCCCGCAGATCGCGATGCCTGACCTTAGCAGTCTCAGTACGAAGATCCGGGTGGCATGGGGGGTGGCGGGGAGTGTGGTGTCTCCGACGCTTTACGCTTCTCCGGACTATCGGTTCAGGATCTTGCCGGAGCTTTTTGCCGGGACGGTTCACTACCGCGAGGTCCTTCCGGTGCCGGAAGCTCTCCGGAAGACACGGCCGGAGACGGTCCGCTTGATCGACCGTTCTTGGGCGAGTTCCGTCGAGCGTGTTGTCATTGACCAGCGGACAAAAATTCCGGATGTCAGGGACATCTTGCCGGAGGTGCCGCTATTTCGCCATGACCCGAAGGTGACGGGCTACCTGGTCTTTGTCGGTGTCCGGGATACGGACGTGCTGAACTTTAAGCTGGCGTTGGCTGCGGCCGGTGCGACGGACGTTCTGGATAAAAACCTCAAGGTCGTGCATTTCAGAAACGCGGCGGATCTCCTGGGCTGGTTCAACAGGGTCCGCGACCAGAAGGTTGTGCCGATGGCCTTTGTCACGGACGGGAATGTGCCGGAGCTTTCGGAGGTCAGTCGGATCCGTGCGGGCAAGAAAAGCGGTGTTCTTCGCGTCAAGGCGGGGGCGGGTGCCCTTGGGCAAACGGCTTGCGTGGTCGGTTCGGCTGTCAAGCTGCTGGACGATAACTTTATTGAATTGCACAAACTCGATTTTGCGTCTATGGACGAATTGGGCGTGACCGCGCTTTTGACGGAATTTACCGCCAGTCTCGCGGGTGCGCGCCGTACCGCGGCCTCGGCATAGTGATTTTCCTAAGGATTGCACGTCGAGGTACTTGCGCATTGAGCGCAGGTGCCTCGGCGTAGTAAGTTTCCCACAGAGGGGACGGGCATTCATCGACTGCCTGTCCCCTTTGGCTGTCTAGAGTCCTTGTGATATACTTCTCCCCATGAAAATCCCTCTCAAAATCGCTATGGGACAACTTAACCCCACGGTAGGAGACTATGCCGGTAACGCGGCGAAGATCCTTGCCTGGATCGATAAGGCCGAGCAGCAAGAAGCCGACCTTCTCGTGTTCCCGGAAGGCGCGCTTTGCGGCTATCCGGTGTGGGACCTGGCCAATCAGAAGGCGTTTGTCGATGCGGGGCTCAAGGAACTCAAGCGCATTGCCCTCGCGACGAAAGGCAAGCGTGTCGCCGTTGTCCTCGGTTTTATTGATCGGGCTGTTTCTGATTTAAAATCTCAAATTTCAAATTCTTATAACGCGGCGGCTTGGCTCGAAGGGGGCAAGGTCCGCGCGGTCTATCACAAACAGTTGCTTCCCACTTATGACGTATTTCTTGAGGAGATCTTTTTCCAGGCGGGATCCGGGACCGTGGTCGTTCCGTGGAAGGGAATGAAAGTCGGTCTGACGATCTGTGAGGACATTTGGGATGCCCGGTACGACGTGAAGCCGCTTGCGGAGCTCAAAAAGAAAAAGGCGGACCTGGTTCTTAACCTTTCTGCGTCCCCTTATTACGGAGACGTTGCCCGGACGCGCGAGGCGCTCGTAAAAGGGCATGTGCGGGATTACGGTTTTTCCATTCTCTACGTTAATCAGGTGGGAGGGCAGGACGACCTGCTTTTTGACGGTCGGAGTTTTATGACCGATGCGCGCGGTCGCGTTTCTTTTCGTGCGCCTGCGTTTGAGGAAGGCTTGTTTTTCACCCAAATAAGACCGTGTCTTGCGGAAAAAGTAAGACCGGGTCTTGCGGCGGGTGTGGAGGAGATGTACCGGGCGCTGGTGATGGGGGTCCGGGACTATTTCCGGAAGAACGGTTTTAAAAAAGCGCTCGTGGGGTTGAGCGGGGGCATTGATTCCGCGCTGGTGGCCTGCATCGCCGTGGATGCGCTCGGACCCGAGGCGGTCAAGGGTGTCACCATGCCCGGTCCTTATTCTTCCGAAGGAAGCTGGAAAGATTCCGAGTCTTTGGCCAAGGCGCTCGAGATCCCATTCGAAGTCCGCCCGATCCGCGAGAAGTATCAGACCTGGCTCAAAACGTCCGGGATCGCGGCAAAAGAGCGTCCCACGGTTGCGATGGAAAATCTTCAGGCGAGGCTTCGTGGCATGGAACTCATGTTCCTTTCGAACGATGAAGGGCGGCTTGTCCTGACGACCGGCAACAAATCCGAACTTGCCATGGGGTATTGCACGCTCTACGGGGACATGGCGGGCGGGCTTGCGGTGATCGGAGATGTGTACAAGACTGATGTCTACCGTCTCGCGCAGTACCGGAATTCGATCGGTCCTGTGATCCCGGAAGCGACATTGACCAAGGCGCCGTCCGCGGAGCTCCGGCCCGGCCAGAAGGACCAGGATTCTCTTCCGCCGTATGAGACGCTTGATGCGATCCTTCGGCTTTATATCGAAAAGAACTTGAGCGGCGGGGCGATCGTCCGGAAACTCGCGAACAAGACTTCGCCGGAGATCGTGAATGACACTCTCCGCAAGGTCGACCACAATGAGTATAAACGTCGCCAGACGCCTCCCATCCTTCGCGTGACCGAAAAGGCCTGGTTCGGCCGACGCATGCCGATCACCAACAGGTTTCAGGGCTAAGATCCTGGCAGCGGTGAACGTGCAACGCCCTACGAAAAAAGGTCTTAAAACGCTTTCTGTAAAAACCCGTGCGGGAACTTTTCTCCTTGAGATGAGCGCGAAGGGGCTTTGTGTCGTCCGCTTCCCGCGTCAGCCACTTTCCTTAAGGCCGGGTCCATTTCTCGGAAGGGTTCTTGCCGCGGCGAAGGGGATGAAATACGATCTCACCGGTCGCACGCTTTTCGAGAAGAAGGTTTACCGCACGCTTCAAAGGGTGCCTGCCGGAAGCGTTGTGACCTACGGGGAGCTTGCGAGGAGGGCGGGATATCCCGGCGCCGCACGCGCGGTCGGGAGCGCCATGAGGAAGAACCGGTTGCCGGTGGTTATCCCGTGCCATCGCGTGGTTCCGGCAGCAGGTGGTCTGGGAGACTATTCGGCCGGGAAGCAATGGAAATGCTTGCTGTTGGCGAACGAAAAAAACTGTGCAAAAGTGTCAGGGTGTCAAAGTATCAGAGTATCAAAAATGCAAAGCAGCACGTTGATACTTTGATACTCTGACACTTGTATTTTTTTATGCTATAATTCCGCAACTTTTTAAGGAAAGGTGAGTCCCTTGCAACCCAAAAAAATAGCTGAATTGATACGTACCTTTGCGGAAGACAAGAAAGCGGAAGAAATTCTTGTCCTGGATATCTCCAAGCTTTCCAGTTTTTCCCATTATTTTATCATTGCCCACGGGAACAGCGACCGTCACGTCAAAGCCCTCGCGAGCCACATCATGGACGAGATGAAAAAGCTCAAGATGGCGGCCCTTCACGTCGAGGGGCTCCAGGAAGGGAAGTGGGTGCTCCTGGACTTCGGGCCGGTCGTCGCGCACATTTTCTACAAGGAAACCCGCGAATTCTACGGCCTCGAGCGGCTGTGGGGAGAAGCAAAAAAGATCTAAAGACAGGTTGTCGGATAGAGGATGGCGGAGGTCGTTTAGTCTTTCGCTATTCGTTTTCCGTCATCCGTCATCCGGTTTTATGAAAATAAAAATCGAAGACCTTATCAATTCTGTGGTGGATGCCTATTGCGCCGGGCAGGGGGTAAGCAAGCCGGCCGATTTCGGTTATGATCTCCATCCGCCCAAAGAATCCGGTCGCGGAGACCTGGCGTGCAATGTCGCTTTCCGCCTCGCCAAAGTGACCCGCCAGAAACCCGCGGATATCGCAAACGTCCTCCTTCCCATGCTCGTCGCGAAGACCGGCGAAAAGTCGCCCGTCGAAAAGATCGAGCTTGCCGGCGGCGCATTCCTCAATTTTTTTCTCAAAAAAGAAGATCTTGGAGCGCTCCTCGTGGAGATCCATGAAAAGAACGAGGACTATGGCCGTTCCGCTTTCGGCAAGGGAAAGAAAGTTATCCTGGAATTTGTGAGCGCGAACCCGACGGGGCCGCTCACGATCGCGCACGGCCGCCAGGCCGCGGTGGGGGATTGTCTCGCGCGCATCCTGAAGTTCACGGGCCATACGGTCCATCCGGAATATTATCTCAATGACGCCGGCCGCCAGATGAATCTTTTGGCGAAAAGCGTGTGGGTCCGGTACAACGAACTCTTGGAGATCGAGAAGCCGTTCCCGGAGGACGGGTACCAGGGCGAATACATCCGCGATATTGCCCGCACGATCATCGAGAAAGAGAAGAAGGATTCTCTTTTAAAGGAAACGGAAGAAAAGGCGGTCGAATATTGCGGCCATTACGCGGTCAAGACCATGATGGCGTGGATCGAAGAAGATCTCGCCAAGATGCATGTCCACTTCGACCATTATTTCAGCGAAAAGACGCTCTATGTCAAAAAATCGGTCGATCACGCGCTCGAGGTCCTGAAGGAGCGCGGCTATCTTTTTGAAAGTGAAGGCGCGCTCTGGTTCCGCTCCACGGATTTCGGGGATGACAAGGACCGCGTGGTCCGCAAATCGACGGGGGAATACACCTACCTCGCGCCGGATATCGCTTACCATCTCTCCAAATATGAACGCGGCCACAACATGATCGTGAACCTCTGGGGTCCGGACCACCACGGTTATATCCCGCGCCTCAAAGCCGCGTGTCAGGCGCTCGGTTATCCGCCGGAGGCCATCCATATCGGGATCGTCCAGCTCACGACGCTTTTCCGGAAAGGTCAGCCGGTTCGGATGTCGACGCGCGCCGGGGAATTTGTCACGCTGCGTGAACTTTATCAGGAGGTCGGCGTCGATGCGACACGCTTCTTTTTTGTCATGCGGCGGCAGGAAAGCCACCTCGATTTCGATCTGGACCTTGCGAAAGAACAGTCCCAGGAGAATCCGGTTTTTTATCTCCAGTACGCCCATGCCAGGATCGCGAGTTTGCTGAAGTTTTCGGGGAAAAGTATCACGACCCATGTGAAACTCGACTTGCTTGCCGCACCGGAAGAGGCGGAGCTGATCGGGTGCCTCGCGCAATTCCCGGATTTTCTGATCCAGGCGAGCCGGGCGCTCGAGCCGTATCGTCTTTCCGATTATCTCCGTCAGGTTGCCGCGAGTTTTCATAAGTTCTACAGCTGTCACCGCATCGTGTCCGAGGATCCGGAGTTGACGAAAGCGCGTCTTCTTTTGGCCGATGCGACACGGATCGTTCTCCGCAACGGTCTCGCGCTTCTCGGCATCTCCCAGCCGGAAAGTATGTAAACGTGTCAGGGTATCAATGTCTTTCGGTGTCAGAGGAAATCCGGTGAGTGGAAAAGGCTATAAGAAACTCAGGGTTTGGGAAAAAGGGAATGAGTATGCGCTGGCGGTTTACAGGTTCACAAAGGAGTTTCCCCGCGAAGAGTTATATGGGATTACTTCGCAGCTTCGGCGTGCGGCACTTTCTGTTGCTTTGAATATTGTTGAGGGACAGGCGAGCGTCAGCAAAAAGGATTTTTTGAACTTCCTTAATATTGCCAACCGATCCTTGGTGGAGTCGGAGTATTTGCTCGAGTTTTCGAGGGATCTGACGTACTTAAGCGATGCTGATTATGAGATCCTTGAGAGAAGTCGGCGTGAGTTGGGCCTGCTCCTAATGGCATTCATTCGCGGGGTTCGTTCAAAGCTTTGACACAGAGACACTTTGATACTTTGATACCGCCTTTGGTCTTGTTCATTGTCGGTCCCACGGCGTCGGGGAAATCGGATCTTGCCGTTGCTTTGGCGAAGCGCATGAACGGGGAAGTGATCTCCGCGGATTCGATGCTGGTCTATCAGGGGATGGATATCGGGACCGCGAAACTTTCCGCCAAGGAGCGCCGCGGTGTGCCGCACCACGGGATCGATCTTGTCCCGCCCACGAAGTCTTTTTCTGTTTTTAAATTCCGCCAATTTGCCTTGAAAGCTATCCGGGACGTGGTCAAGAACGGGAAGACTCCGATCGTCGCCGGAGGGACCGGCTTTTACGTCAGGGCTCTATTGGAGGGGCTTTCACCTCAGCCGGGGGCCAATCCCGCGATCCGCAGGAAACTTGAGTCGGAGGCCCAAAAGAAGGGGCTTCCGGCACTCTACAAACGCCTTCTGAAGGCCGACCCGGAGCGTGCCCAAGCCATCGGGCCTGATAATCAGAGGAGGATCATCAGGGCGCTTGAGATCTATCTTGTTTCCGGTAAAAAGCCGTCGAAATCGTCCGCCAAAACTCCGGGGTTAGTTGAGCTGGGTTACCAGCCGGTTGTGATCGGGATCCACCGGGACCGGCCGGCGCTCTATCAAAAAATCAACAAGCGAGTGGATCGCATGTTCCGCAGGGGACTGGTGCGCGAAGTCGAAAGACTGGCGAAGAAGAAACTTTCCGTGACAGCGTTACAGGGAGTGGGGTATAAGGAAGTGCTGGAATTCCTGAAGCGGAACGCGTCAGGCCCGGGCAAGCAACACCCGGTGTTAAATTCCGTGGGCGCGAGGTCAAGCACCGGGTGTCGTCCGGGTGTTCTGCCGGCGGCTACCGTGGGAGAGGTTAAAGAAAAGATCAAACAGACCACGCGCCATTTTGCAAAGCGTCAGTGGACCTGGTTCAAACGGGAACGCGGGATCCGGTGGGTGTGGTGGCCGGAAGGGGTGCCCCTTGCGGACGTTTCCGACTATATTCTTACACATATGATAATCTCAAGTAGGATGAAGGATGGAGGATGTAGGATGACGAAGGTCTTCAAAAAACTTTATCCCTCATCCGACTTTCGATATCCGGGGGGTTGCGATGGCCGATAAAGCTTTTCTTGTTATCGTCAAGACCGGCGCGAAGAACGAGCGGGATCCCCACGAGGTTTTTGAGGAGATGAAAGAACTCACCGAATCGGCGAACGGGACGGTGGTGGGTACCCTGAGGGCGAACGCCCAGCACCCGAGCCCGAGCCATTACATCCGCGGCGGCAAGATCGGCGAGATCCGTGAGGAGCTTGGGAAGACCGGCGCGAATGTTCTCATTTTCAGCATCGATCTTTCTCCCGTGCAGGCACGCAACCTGGAGGAGGATTGTGGCGTGCGCGTGGTTGACCGGACCGGATTGATCCTCGACATCTTCGCGCGGCGTGCGGTTTCGAGCGATGGTAAACTTCAGGTCGAACTTGCCCAGTTGCAATATCTTTTGCCGCGGCTGGTCGGGCAGGGCGTGATCATGTCCCGGCTTGGCGGCGGGATCGGCACCCGCGGCCCCGGCGAACAGAAGCTCGAAGTGGATCGGCGCAAGATCCGCGGCCGCATCGAACATATCAAGGGGCAGATCGAAAAGCTCCGGACACACCGGGCGCAGCTCCGTCAGGGCCGCCGGCAGAAAGGGCTCTCGCAGGTCGCGATCGTCGGGTATACCAATGCCGGGAAGTCGACGCTCCTGAACGCGTTGACCGGTGCGGACGCGTACGTTGAGGACCGGCTTTTTGCGACTCTGGACCCCAAGACGCGCGTCTATGAAGATAAATCGGGCCGGGCGATCCTTTTTACGGATACCGTCGGGTTTATCCGCGATCTCCCGCACGGGCTCGTCAAGGCGTTCCATGCGACGCTTGAGGAGACGCTTGATGCGGACCTCATTCTGATCGTGGTCGATGCCGCGAGTGATCACGCGCTCCAGCATAAAGAAGTCGTGGAGAAAGTGCTCGAAGAACTCGGCGCGGCTTCCCAAAAGAGGCTTCTTGCGCTCAACAAGGCCGACCTTTTGGCAGAGCCGCAGAAGCTTCGCTACCGGGATACGTTTCCCGAGGCGGTTCAGATCTCTGCGGCGACGGGGAGTGGGCTCAAGGAATTGATCGCAGCGGTGCAATCGGCTCTGATTGCAGGGCAATGCTCGTCCGGTAACGCACAAAATTAATGTATTTTCGTTGTTCGTTGCGCGTTGTACGCCGTGTCGGGGCATGGTATACTCCAGCCTGTTTTTCCTTCCCCCCAGTGACATCATTCATCAAACAGTAGAGAGGAAACCATGGAGACGTGCATGACAACTTTACCGAGTGTTGAACTTTATAACGCAGGGCAGGGGCCGTGGCTTGATACCATTAGCCGAAAACTTCTTAAGTCCGGAACTTTGAAATCTTATGTGGAAGAAAGCGGCCTCCTTGGGGTTACCTCGAACCCTTCCATTTTTCAGCAGGCGATCGGTCAGGGCGAAGGCTATGAGCAGGACATCCGCAAACTTTCCCAAAAAGGAGCGTCCACGCTTGAGATCTATGATGCCTTGACGCTTGCCGACATCCGCCAGACCTGCGACCTCTTTCTTCCCGTTTTTGAACGGACGAACGGCGAGCACGGTTTCGTGAGCCTCGAGGTTCTTCCGTGCCTCGCGTTTGACGAAGAAGCTACCGTGGCCGAAGCGAGGCGTCTTTTTAAGGCGGTCGCGAAGCCCAATGTCATGATCAAAGTTCCCGCTACGCCCCAGGGTGTGCGCGCCGTCGAGCGTCTGATCGGGGAAGGCATTAACATCAATGTTACGCTTATTTTCTCCCAACAGAATTACCGCGACGTGGCGTACGCCTATCTCGCCGGTCTCGAAGCGTTTGCGAAAAAGGGCGGCGATCTTCGGAGAGTGCATTCCGTGGCGAGCGTTTTCGTGAGCCGCATCGATACGGATATCGATAAACAGCTTGACGCGAAGATTGCGTCCGAGAATGACCCGCAGAAGAAAACCTGGCTGGCCGGGCTCAAGGGCAAGGCCGCGATCGCGAATTCCAAGATGATCTACCAGGAATTCAAGAAGATCTTCGCGACGTCGCAGGCGCAGGACTTGAAATCCCAGGGCGCGTATGTCCAGAAGACGCTTTGGGGTAGTACCAGCACGAAGAACCCCGCGTACCAGGACCTGATCTACGTCGAAACGCTGGTCGGAAAGAACACCGTTAACACGCTGCCTCAGGCGACATGGGAAGCGTTGCTTCATCACGGGCAGGTCCGTCCGGACACCGTCGAAGAGAACGTTCCCGAGGCTCAGAAATCGATCGAGGACCTGAAAAGCGCCGGGATCGATGTCCACGTGGTTTGCGACAGGCTCCAGAAAGATGGTGTCAAAGCGTTCGTGAATTCGTTTGAGTCTCTGATGGCGACGATCGAGGCAAAACGCGGTTCGTTTAAACCCGCCGCTCCCGCGGTGAAAACCGGCATCTCTCTTCCCGAGAAACTTCAGAAGGCGGTGCAAGATGTGAAGACGCAGGCTTCCAAAAAAGACCTTCATGCCCGCTGGCTGGCCAAGGATCCGACGCTTTGGAGCACGGACGAAGGACACAAGAAAGTGATCCTGAACCGGCTCGGGTGGGTGGCGAACTGCGAAAAGATCTCAGGCCGTCTATATGAAGTCGACGTTCTCTGTGAAAAACTTTTCAAAGAGAAGATCCGCGACATCGTGCTGCTTGGTATGGGCGGTTCGAGCCTCGCGGCCGAAGTCCTGTCCCTTATTCTGACCAAGCCCACGCAGAAAGTAAAAGGCGCGTTGAAGGGGGTGCGGTTCCATCTGCTCGATACCACAGACCCGGCCAGCATTCTCAAGGTCGAGAAGGCCGTTCGCTATCCCAAAACGGTTTTTCTCGTGGGAAGCAAGTCCGGTTCCACGATCGAAACGCGTTCGCAGTATCAGTATTTCTTTGACCGGTTGACAAAGTTTTACAAAGGAGACGCGAACAAGGCGGCGGAACGCATGGTGATCGTAACGGACGAAGGTTCGCCGATGGCGGACCTTGGCCGCAGCAAGCCTTTTTGTGGTCTTTTTCTGAATCCCGGCGATATCGGCGGCCGCTATTCGGCGCTTTCTTTTTTTGGGCTCGTGCCCGCTGCGCTGCTTGGGATCGATATCCGGAAGATCCTTGGCGATGCCCAGCGGTTCCTCACCGTGATGCGGCAGGAAAAAGATCTCGTGAAAAATGAAGGGATCGCGCTCGGACTTCTTCTTGGCGCGTTGGCCCTGAAAGGAAAAGACAAGCTGACGTTCTGGACTTCCCCTGAGCTCGCGTCGTTTGCGGATTGGGCCGAGCAGTTGATCGCGGAAAGCACCGGCAAAGAAGGCAAGGGGATCACGCCGATCGCCAACGAAGCGCCGCTTCCTCTCGATCGCTACGGCGCGGACCGCGTGTTCGCGATCCTTCGGTTGAAGGGGGAAAGCGAAAAACTCTGGAAGATCCGCATCAAGGATCTGAAGGACCGGGGATTTGCGGTCCTGGATTTTGTGTGGGCGGACGGAACGAATGTCGGCGGGGAGTTTTTGCGCTGGGAAGTCGCCACGAGCTTCGCCAGCGTCGTTCTCAAGGTCAATCCTTTTGACGAGCCGAACGTGACTGAATCCAAGAACATTACAAGCCGCCTTCTGGAAGACATCAAAAAGAAAAAGGCCCTTCCGGTGCCGAAGCAGCTCGTGACCGTAAAAAGTCCGAAGTTGAGCCCTGCCGACCAGAAACTGATCGCGGCATTCCTGAAGAAACTTCCCGCGGACGGGTTCGTGTCGCTTCTGGCGTATGTGGATCGTTCTCCGGCCGCGCAGAAAGCGCTCCGGGGCCTTCAGAAGAGCATGGCTGCGGCGCTCAAGGTTCCGGTCCTTTCCGGGTTCGGTCCGCGCTACCTTCACTCCATCGGCCAGCTTTACAAGGGCGGTCCGAAGCAGGGGATCTTTATCGAATTTTTCGTGAAAGACGCGAAGGACGTCCGGATCCCGGGCGAAGTGTACGGGTTCAGCCAACTCAAACAGGCGCAGGCACTTGGCGATTACGAGGCGATCTCAAGCAAGGGGCTTCCGGTCCTCGGGGTGGAGCTTGGGCGTGATCCCGTCGCCGGTCTTTCGGCCTTTGCGAAGAAGCTTTCGGCGTATTTTGAGCGCGTCTGACCGCTCCGGAAAAGGTGAGGAATCTGCTAAAGCAAAGCGCTCTTTCAGGCGAAACATAGTAGAGTTATAAGGTTCCAATCCAAACGTGATTTCACTCTTTTCTACGGATCAGCTTCGGTCATTAAGAACGCCGGCAGTTCTCATAGCCCTTCTCGGGATGAGTCTCCTTTCCGGTTGTGCCTCGTCGTCTCCGGCGGTCTTTTCACCGTTCCGCTCGAATGCGGCGCCTACCGCGTCCATGGTGACCTATATCCCGGTTTCTCAATATGCCCCGCACGACGTCTATCACGAAGTCGGTCCTTTCGAGTCGGTTTGGAGCATCAGCAAGACCTACAACGTGGATATGGAGACGATCATGCGCGTGAACCATATTACGGATCCTTCCCAGATCAAAAAGGGGCGGAAGCTGTTGATCCCGAATACGATGGGACCGCGTTCGAATATCCTGCTTTTTCCGACGACGCGTTGGACCCACATCGTGATCCATCATACGGCGACCGACGACGGGAACGCGCTTTATATCGACAAATTGCACCACGAGCGCGGATGGGAGAACGGGATGGGCTATCATTTTCTGATCGATAACGGAACCCGCGGCAAGACGAGCGGTCAAATTGAGGTCGGGCCCCGATGGAAGAAGCAGATGCAGGGAGCGCACACCAAGCAGGGGGACTGGAACCAGAAGGCGATCGGGATCGCGGTCGTCGGTAATTACAGTGAGACCGGATTGCCCGAGACGATGTTGGCGCAGCTTATTTTTCTTGTCGAAACCCTCAAGACCTATTATCGCATTCCCGACCAGAACATTCTCGGTCATCGGGATGTGCCGGGCGCCGCGACGGAATGTCCCGGAAAATTTTTCCCCTGGAGCGAGTTCAAACGCCGCATCCGCGTTTATTAGACCGCGGCTTGGCCGGTCGTGATGCCGGCGGAAAAGGAGCCCGATCATGCAGCTTGTTTTGAAGGGCGTTCAGCGCTTTTGGTTCCATCCGGGATTGATCGCTTTGATCCGTCAACGGGAGTCCTGGGAGGAAGCCCGGATCAAGGATTTTCTCTCCAAAAATAACATCGCCGTCTTTAATCAGGTTTCTTCTGCCCAAATCCTTTCTTTCCTGGAAGATCTCGAAAAACTCGGTTTCGTCCTCCGGGTTGAACGCACCAAAGAGAGTGTCCAGGTCCTGCTGGCCATGGCATTTGAGCAGGAGCTCGAGAGTCTGAAGCGGGAGGTCGGCCGTCTGTCTTCCAAGATCCAGGACCTGGAGACCGCGAGGGAAGGCGCTTCGCAATCCACGTCTGTCAGGGATTCTGAGGCCTACCGGGACTTGGCCGCCCAAACAACTTCTGAGAGAGCGGTGGAGGCTGCTTCGGGAACGGCTGCGGTGACGTATCAAGAGACCGAGCGTGCCAAGGCGCCGCGATCCGGGGAAACGCAAGAAAGTAGTATCGGGAAATACTGGCTTGCGCGGGCCGGAATTTTCACGCTCGCGCTTGGGATCGTTCTTTTTATCAGCTATTCGTTCCAGTTCATCGGAGCCTGGGGGAAACTCGCGATCGGGGCGGTTCTCGCGGGAGCGCTGATCGGTTTTGGAAATTATTTATCATCGCAGGAGAAATACCGGCGATGGAGTATGGCGACTATCGGAGGCGGCTGGGCCATTCTTTATTTTGTTGTCTATGCGGCCTACCAGATCGCGGCAACCCGAGTGATCCATGATCCGGTCATTGCCTTTATTTGCCTTCTATTCGTTATGTCTGGTTCGATCACTCAATCCCTGAAGTTCAAGTCGGCCGTTCTCGTTTTCTTTTCTTATTTTCTCGCCTATGTTGCGGTCACTCTGGTGGGCGTGACGACCTACACCCTTGCAGCATCGTTCCTGCTCGGCGTTTCCACGGTGATCGTGGCAAAACGCGTGGGCTGGACATGGCTTGCCTTGCTCGGCCTTGTCGCAGTATATCTGACTCATTACGCGTGGGTTTCGGCGGGTCTTTTCGGGGATTTTTCCAACACCGATTTTTGGTACCAGGTTTTTATTTCGCCGTGGGGCAGCGGCGGAGCCGCCGGCGGGATGCCGCTTCAGAAGTCGCTTCTGCACCAGGGGTTCCTGGCGCTTTACTGGATGCTTTTTGCCGCGATGGGTTTTATCAAAACCGAAAAACCCGCGGACCGGGAGATCAGTTTTTGGCTTTTGTTCCTCAATAACCTGATCTTTTGCACGAGCTACCTGTACCATCTGCACGCCTTCCACCCGGCTTTGAAATACTGGTTTCCGCTCGTGATGGGGTTCGTGTTCCTTGCACTTGCCTACGGGGAAGAGAAACGGGGCCTGGGACTTTTCAGCGATCTCTATCTTGCGTTCGGGACGACCCTTTTTTCGCTTGCGGTACCGATGTATTTTCACGGTCCTTCCGTAACCTATGGCTGGAGCGGCGGTCTTGTCATTTTGACCTGGCTTGGGGTCCGGCACCGGCGCATGATCCTTTACCGGTTGGGGTGGGCTCTTGCGGCCATGATCTTGTGCCGCCTATTGCTTGTGGACCACTGGGAATCAGGGATTTTGTTCCGGATCTTCTTTGCGTTCCGGACGATGTTTTTGATCCATGCCGTTGCCGCGTTAGCGTTCGGAGCGTGTTACTTTTTTTATAAAAGAAGCGATTATCCCGCCGGCAAGGAAAGGGAGGTGTCCGAAGATGCGTTTCTGATCGGCGCGTTTGTTTTGTTTGCCGCTGGGTGTCATTGGGGCGGCCTTCAGGCCGCAAGTTCCGTGATCTGGGTCTTGATCGGGATGGCCCTGATGTTCCTCGGCGTCCGTGACTCCCGGGTGGATTTGCGCAAGGTGTCGATGTGCTTCTTTTGTCTTGCCGCCATCCGGATCGCGGGGGTCGACGGCAGACTGCCGCTTCTGAATATTTTTACGGATCTTAAAGTGGCCGTCCGTTTGAGCGCGGTCTTTTTTGGAATTCTTGGGATGATCGCGACGGGGGGATGGCTTCGCCGGCAGCCCGGTCTTGCCGGAGAAAAAGATGTGCCGGCTTTGTCTCAATGGCTTAGCGTGATCGGAGCGCTGCTTTTGATGGTCTTTTTTTATGATCCCAAACTGAGCTCCTGGATCGCAATCATCTGGGGCGTCCTCGCTTTAGGGTTCCTTCTCACGGGATTTTATCTGCGGGAGAAGCTCTATCGCTGGATCGGGCTTGGGATGTTCGGCGTGGTGCTTTGCCGTCTTTTTTTCTACGATTTCGGCAATCTCGAGACGCCTTACCGGATCATTTCCTTTGTCGGGCTGGGCGTTGTTCTGCTCGGGGCGAGTTTTCTTTACAGTTATTGCTCCAAGCTTCTTCTCGATCAGGATAAAGAAAAACCTTCCTCGAAGGTTCCCTGAGGGATTTTTTGGGACCCGGATTTGACAAACTCCGGGGTCTCTGGTACATTTCTTTTGTCATTCAAAACGAAGGAATATCATGAACAAACGTGACCTCAATCAAATTCACGGCTTAGCGATTTATTCCATGCCGGCGCTTAAAGCGGCCGTCGTGGCGCGGGCGTGGTTTGTGTCCACGAAGTGCCGCCATACGGTTCGCGGCCGTGGGCTTTTGAGGGACGTTCGGGAGGTTTCGGAGTAACGAAGTAATAGCAGGAAAAAACGGCATCATTCAAAAGCCCATGATCGCAATAGCGGTCATGGGCTTTTTGCGTTTAAGGCGGCAAAGGATTCACCCCCGGTCTTGCAAGGGGGCGGTTTCATAAGGTGGAGCGTAGACAATCAACAAAACAACAACCCGGTAAAGGAGAAGACTATGAACCCAATATTAAGTTCGTCCGGTTTCACCCGGTACAGGAAAAGGGCGCGGAATCCCGTGAAGTTGACCGCTCTTTTGTACTTGCGGGAAGCGTTGCTCTCGGAGAATTACGAAGAATGCTCCGAGTGCATTGCTATCGCAAAAGAATTCGGAGCACTTGATGAAGAAGTGCGGACGCTGCTTGAAAATCCGAAAAGACATCCCGGCTCTTGATCCTCTGCGGATGGAACGTTGCAAGGCCAAGGAGCAGGGTGTGCCTGCAAAAGAAAATCCCGAAAAATTGGCGGATTTGTTCAAGATTTTTCATTTCTGTCCGTTACATAAAGTGACCCGAAAGAAAGAGAAAAATTTTAAATGTCAAAAGGGTCGAAACAATGTTTTCATCTTGCCGAGGGGTTGCGACGCGGTTCAAACGTTCATGTTTCTAACGGGGAAGAAGGGGGATGCGATGATTAACAATATGGTTTTATCGAGCGAGATCGAATGGATCGGCTATGAACATAAGCGTAACATGCTTCAGGTGGAGTTCATTGTCGGCTCGATTTACCAGTATGAAGATGTCCCCGAAATTGTTTATAACGAATTCCTGACGGCTCCCTCCCACGGTCGCTATTTTGAATCCAATATTAAGGGGAAGTACCAGCACCGGAAGATCCGTTAGTTCCGTCCGGCGGAAGTCCCGCATTTTTCTGATGTCTTTTTCTCCTCGTTTTATTTACACTATCGCTGTATGACAACACACCCACATACCAAACCGCGCGAACAATGGGGCACGCGCATTGGTCTTATTATGGCCATGGCCGCGAACGCGGTCGGCCTCGGCAACTTTCTCCGGTTTCCCGTCCAGTGCGCCAATAATGGCGGCGGCGCTTTTATGATCCCGTATTTCATCGCGTTCGTACTTCTCGGCATCCCTCTTCTTTGGATCGAGTGGGGGATCGGGCGTTTCGGCGGGAAATACGGGCACGGGACTACGCCCGGTATGTTCCACTATCTCTGGAAGCACCCTTGGGCGAAATATGTTGGCGCGATCGGCCTCGCCGTGCCGCTTCTGCTCATCATCTATTACAATTACATCGTTTCCTGGACGCTGGCCTATAGTGTTTTTTCGTTCACCGGAAAATATTCCGGGGTCGCGAATTATCAGGGGATGGCGGATTTTCTCGCCGCGTTTCAGGGGAAGGTCTCGAATGCGTATTTTCCGACCATCGCGACCGCGTTCCTTTTCTTTGTCATCACGCACTTTTGTATGATGGGGATCCTTGCCCGAGGTGTCAGTAAGGGCATCGAGCTGCTCGCGAAGATCGCGATGCCGCTGATCTGTATTTTTGGGATCATCCTCGTCGTGCGCGTTCTTTTTCTCGGGACTCCGGATCCAAGGCTTCCGTTGAACAATGTCGCCAACGGGTTCGGGTTTATCTGGAACCCGGACTTCAGTATTCTGAAACAGAGCAAGGTATGGCTTGCCGCGACGGGGCAGATCTTCTTTACGTTGAGTGTGGGATTCGGGGCGATCCAGGTTTATGCGAGCTACCTGAAGGAGAAAGACGACGTGGTGCTTTCCGGCCTGGCGACAGCTTCCACAAATGAATTCTGCGAGGTGATCCTGGGCGGTTCGATCGCGATCCCCGTGGTCGTGGCGTTTTCTGGCCTGGCGCAGACCAAGGCCATTGCTGCCGGCGGGGCGTTCGATCTCGGTTTTTTTGCAATGCCGATGATCTTTCAGAAGATGGCCTGGGGGCCTTTTTTCGGGACGATCTGGTTTTTTCTTCTCTTTCTGGCGGGCTTGACCTCGTCGGTTGCGATCACGCAGCCCTTGATGGCGTTTTTTCAGGAAGAGTTTAAATGGACCCGGAAAAAGACGGCTTGGATCGTCGGAGTTATGACCTTTTTCTTCTCATTGCCCGTGATCTTTTTCCTGAAACACGGGTTCCTTAATGAGCTTGATTTTTGGGTTGGGACGGTCGGGATCGTGATCTTTGCGATCATCGAAGTGGTTCTTTTTGTCTGGGTGTTTGGTTCCCATAATGCCTGGAAGGAGATCCTGTCCGGCGCGGACCTCAAATTGCCGCACTTTATCATGCCGATCATGAAATATGTCACCCTCGTATATCTCGTTGTTTTGTTCCTGTTCTGGATGTTTCAGGACGGGTGGGGAGTGCTTATGATGAAGGGTGTTCCGAAAGAAGATTATCCCTATATCTGGTTCGCCCGGTTCCTTCTGGTCGCGGTCGGGGCATTGATGGTGTTTCTCGTTCACATTGCGTGGCAAAAAAAGCACGTCATCCAGCAACGGGTGCCCGAATGAAGCTTTCAGGCTGGATCTTTCTAATTTCGAGTTGGCTTTTTATTATCGCCGTGATGTTTTTTTCCTATCTCCGCGTCCTGCGGAAAAAGTAGTTTTCTGATTTTCTCCTCTTAGTCAGGGTTTTCTTCGAGGTTTATTCCCGAGAATTTGTTCGTTCCTCTCAAAATTTCTGCCATTTTGCGTATAGCAATATATAGCAAACATAATTAATTATAGTAAATTATAGTCAAAAACACCTAAAATAATTCTATCGACATCTTGCAATAGCATTAACTTGATGGCAAACTTTTTGTAGAGACAAAATGCAAGCTTCGCAAACCTAATCAACGGGTCTTTAAAAAGTGGGTTTGCCGGACGGAGGGGCGTGTAAAGCAACTTTGAGAGCATAAAAAGTTACATCACTTATGGATAAAAAAAGTATGCGGAAAAATCGAGGACCGGATTTTGGATTACGGGCTACGGCGCTAGGGACGGTGTTTGTTTTTATCGTCACGAGTGTGACGTGGTCTCTGCCGGTTGAGGCGGCCGCTCCGGAAGTTTCCGCACGGACGGCTCCGCGGGTTCTGTCTTCTTCGGTTACGGTACCGGTCGAACTCGGGACAATCGAAGAAGCATCGCTTCCGAAACAGGCGGAAGGACGGGGCTTGAAGGCGGGCGCTGACGGTTCTGCGTCTACTGTTCTCCGCGTCCCATCTTCCAAGGAATTTGTGGTCTTGATCCAGGATGCCCATGCGGTCGTTGCCGCGCAGGAAAGCATCCGAAAACTGATCGGGCATTTTGACAAGACTTGCGGGATCAAACTCGTCGCAATCGAGGGCGCTAAAGAGAAACTTGATCCGACGCTTCTTCGCATGTTCCCGAACGCGGCCGTGAAACAGCGTGTCCTTTCGGCCTATCTCGAGCGCGGTGAACTTACGGGCCCGCAGATGGCCGCGATCTTTGACGCGAACGAGCGGGATTACCGGGGGATGGAGGATTGGTCCCTCTACGAAGAAAATTATCGCGCCTGGCTTCGCGCCCAGGAGCCGAAAGCGGCGTTGCTTGCGACCTTGGAGGGTTTCCGCAAAAAGCTCGATCCTGAACGCCTGACCGTCTACTCCGCCACGCTGAACGAATTCCACGAGCGGTGCGAAAGTTTCCGTTCGGAAAAGATCTCCTTTGGCGAGTTCCTGATCTATCTTGCGAACTTCAGAAAACAACTCAGCCAAAGCGGGCATCAGGAGTTCCTGAAGCTTCTTGATTCGGTGGGCTATGCTGCCTCGGGGAAACAAGAAGAGCTTGATCCGATGATCAAGGCGATGGCCGTTGAGTTCAAGACGAAGTTTGTGCGCGGCTCGGGCGTCAAGGATGAGATGAACTTTTACAACCGTTTCCAGCAGTTCCTCACCGGCCAGATGGACGGGGGAAAATTTCTCCAGTACATGATCGAATTCGGCGGCGCCAAGGGATTCCGGCCCAAACTGACGCCCCAGATGCAGGCGCTTCTCGGTCACACCGAGACCCTTTCCGCGATGAAGGGCAGCAAACTTTTTGCGGATCTTCAGGCCGGTCTTCTTGCGATCGAAGGGGGGCTCATCATAAAGCCGGAAGAAAAGGCCCTTGCGGAAAAATATCACAAGCTGTTCCTTTTGAAGGATCTCACCAACCTTGAACTCACGCATGAGCAGCTGGCCCGATACCAGAAGGAGCCGGACGCTTATCTGGAACTCCTTGCCGACAAGGCCTTTCGCGAAAACCTCAGGCAGGCGATCGGTTTTTATCAGTTGGCCCTCGAACGCGATCGCGCTTTTTATGAAAACCTGATGGCGCTGCTCCGCGGGGAGTCTTCCCGGACGCCAAACTCCGAACAGCGTACTGCCATCGTGGTGGCCGGAGGTTTTCACACCGAAGGCCTCAAGCAGCTGTTCCGTGAGAAAGGGGTCGATTATGTGGTCGTGAGCCCGCGGATCGCGGAGCTTTCCGGACAGAGGAACTACGACAAGATCATGAAAAACGACGTCTCCTACAAAGAGTTCCTCAAAACGACGTATTACGATGCGTTCATTCGCCATTCCACGCGTGCGCTGGTCGGGGAATTCGACCAAGCGGATTTTCTCCGGAATATCAAAGGCTGGCGCGATGAAGTGATCCGTGACCTTGCGCGACGGGGCCGCATCGCCGAGGCCGGTCATTACACGCAATACCTTGACGCGCTCTCCGGCATTTTTGCGGAGAAATTCGGGAAAGGTGCGCCGAAGAGCAAAGAAGAGATCCTCCGGATCCTCGACAAGGAACTCGCCGGTTTCCGCGATAAAAGCCTCGAGGCGATCTGGCAGCATTTTGAATCCGAATTAGGCCGGTTCATGGAGGGGCTGAAAGCATTGATGAACAAGAAACAACTTACCGCGGAGCGCGTGTCGACGCTTCTGGATAACGCGGGAGCTGCCAAACGTTCGATGCTTGCGGAGCCGGCGGCCTCTTCCGTGCTGAGTCCCGGTACCGCGATCATTTCTGCGGAATTGCCGGGCATCGTGCCCTCGGAAGCGAAGGATGTTTTTGCCACTCGCGAAGAGATGACCGCCGCTCTTGAGAGCATCGCGGCCGGAAAACCGGTCGTAAATCCGCTCGTCGTGGATACCGCCCGAGTTCTTAAACAGGCGGCCGTGCGATCGGAGCAGCACGCCGGTTCCGAGATCAAGACGTTGCCGGCCGCGCAACTGGAAAAGACGAAGCGTGACCCGGCGTATTTTGGCATGAACCGGAACCAGTATAAAAAAACGGTCAGTTCTCTTTCTTCGGTGCTTCGCCACGAACGACGTGCGGAACCGGCGGTTGAGATCTCAGACGGAATCCGCGCCAAGATGTTCCTGAATCCGGCGATTCTGGCGGCGGGACTGGTGGCGATGGCGGTTGTTGGGGCGGAGGGGGCGTCCCAGGGGGCCGTTGATCGGTCGGTGGAGTTTTCCGGAAATGCGGCGGCAGTGGTTTCGGTGGCCTCGTTCCTCGACAAGTTGCAGAAAGTTCTCAGGGAAAATCACGCCGTGACTTCGCAAACCCGGCAGGTCGCAACGGCCAAAGCGGTTGTAGCCGCCGAAACTTCTGTAAAGGCGCCGGCCGGTAAAAACACCGTGGCGGAGATGACCGAATTGAGGATCGATGAGTTGGCCAACGCGCTTGTTGTTGCGGAGATCATTGACCCCGACATGCTGGACGAAACAAAGATCGAGCTCACGACGAATCCGACGGTCCGAAAAGGCCTTGTCAAAATGCTCCAGCAGGAAATTGGCATGCCCCAAAAATTATGGACCGGCAATTTTTTGAATGAGACCCGCAAAACGTTTGCAGAATACAACGCTAAAAAAAATGCGAAGAAATCTTCCGAGAGCCGTGAGGTTATAGTTTCGGAGACGCCAGCAGCGGGCGTTTCGAGTGAGGGCGCCGCAAAGGGGTCGCAGGTCATTACTGTGCAGAAAAAGGGTTTCAAGCCCGTGGCGGTGGATCATCCCGAACTTGTAGCTCTTAAGGTGAAGCCGCGGGTCGTGGGCTATTTCGGTAAAATCGATCGAAGCTACGGAAAGTACGGATTCAGGTTATGGCCTGGACAAAAAAAAGAGGTTGAGACGCTTTGGATGGCGACCCAGATATTGAAGGAGAGGGAGCCGACTCCGGAGGAAGAAAAGGCGCTGGCGCAAATCAGGAAAGATGTCGCGAGGGACGTCGAGCGCAGGAATTTCGGTCAAACGCGTTTGGGGACGGCGACCGCTGAAGGGGGGAGGGGGTTGATCCCCAATCAGGGCGGTGCGAAGAAGGCGAGCTCCGTTACGGCGGCAAGCGCGGAAATGCTGGAGGCCCGCTCCGCGATCGACGCGGTATTATTTGCGGCGGGTAAGGCGAAGCTGGATCCCAACGTTCGTTCTGTTCTGTATGACGGTCTGACGAAAAAACAGGCGACCTTTTTCAACTCGGTTGTGAAGACCCGGGCCAATGATACGAAAAACCGGGAAACGATGTGGGTCCTTCTTCAGGATTCCGATTTTCAGGACCGCATGGTGATCCTCTACTTTTATCACCGGTACTTGAGGGATGGCCTTTCGTTGCCTCCCGCCGACCGGATCGATCTGCAGGCCGGAACTTATCACCAGACGTGGGCGCCGGGGATCTTTGAATACCCGCGTACGCTCGAGACCTTTCTCTACTCGGACGCCCTTTACAATGTTCTGGAAAAGCTTTCCCGGAATGAGAAGATTACCGAGGCCGACCGCAATGCGTTTCGTCAGGCGGATACTTTTTCCAAAAATGTCGAGTCGGCTGCGATTGACATGCGGAACGCCCGAAAAGCCGCAGAGGATGGGGATTGGTCCGGCGCTTCGATGAAGCTGCTTTCGGCCGAACAAAAGTGCGCGAAATTGACCGCGCACTTGGATCAGTATGAACTCGTTCCCGCCCGTTTCATGCTCGCCAGGATATTGGACAAAGACATTGTCCACCGCAAACAGTTGCTTAAGCTTAAGCAAATTCCTCAAAGTTCTTTTGGCATTCCTCAGGAGTTTGAGCTTCAGCGCATGGCTGCCGAGGCGAGGGCCAGTGCTTTTTCGAGCGCTTTGATCGCAACGGGAGGACGTTACGAGTTGCGGGCGAGGGAGGGGGCGGCGTTCGGGCTTATGCGGGACAGCCGGCAGGGGACTTTTGATGACGCGTGGAGGCGATTGCAGAGAATGGTCAGGATGTTGTCGCCGGAGAGGAAGCAGTATTATCAGGACCCGCGGGGTTGGCCGGACAATGAGCAAACGGCTTATATCCAGAAACTCGACAAAATGACTTTCGAGGGGCTGGGGGATGAAGTGGCCCGGTTTGAGCGTGCCAAGGTATTTGAAGACGGGGGATTCAGTGGAATTGCGGAGCCGGCGCAAAGATTGGTCGCATACATTGATTTTCTGAGTCAGGAAAATGATTATGATGAAACTCCGGAACATCTCATGCATCACATGGGGCTCATGCATCCCGCGCCGGGGGGGCATGTCTCAGCCGTTCTTGATCCCACGCTGGTTCAGGAGTACGCCATGTTCTTCCGTAAGGTCGCGGAGATCTGGAGCAAGTTGGCCCCGGATCTTTCGCAGAACGCGGCGGAAGGGCGGCCGGGTTCGGCTTCGGCGTCCAATTCTCGTAAGGAGATCAGGACCGGGATGCCGATGGAGGGTGCCGAGATCTCCGAACGGGCGCAGGCGATCGAGGCGATCCAGACGGTTTTTAAATTCCCATCGGCGGGCGAGCTGGGGTTTGAAAATGGAGAAGTCTCTGTTCCCGCGGGCCGCCTTTACATCGAACGTTTGCAGGCCGAAGAAAGTTCGATCTCGGCGGAGCAATCGTCTAACCCGAAGTTTTTTTCCGTGGATGGGGTGAGGAATTTCTGCTACCAGGACGGAGCGCTTTACCTGAAACATTCCGTCACTTCCGGCGGAGTTGTTTATTCTATGATCCCGTCCCAGGGGAAGCCCGAACGGGTGTTGTTTCCTCCGGTTTCCGTATTAGCCAGGCTGAACGCACTTAACCGGACGGAACTTGCAGCTCAACTTGAGATCTTCCGGAACGAGGAATTTCCTGATAAGGAATCCTGGCAAAAAGAATTCCGGGACATCGAGGCTTTGTTTTCCCTAAGAGCGGTTCTGCAAAAAGATCCGCTGACCGGCGAGCTTGGCGCCGCGATTGAGGTGGGCGCTTCTGATCCCCGGATCGATGGGAGCCGTCCGCTGATGATCCCGGGCGTTCTCAATCTTGTCTTTGCCCGGTATTTTTACGACTATCTGCAGAACGGTCTTCCGGTTGAAACCGTTGTTTTCGAAAACGGAGAATGGCGGGGCAAGCTTTACTTTATTCCGGCCACGCTAAAGAAGGCGGGGAGCGATATCCGGCCGGTCCGAGAAATGGTGGCCGGGATCCCTATGCCATTGCCCCGGGCTGTTTTCGCGGATTCCTTCCGCGCGGAGAAACGGACGTTCGAAGTAACGCATGAACCTTTCGAGGTTTGGGCCGGGAAGATTGCGGGGCAGCCTCTTGCCGGGGATGCGAAGCCCGTGGCCGAGATCCTGGGTGCGCCAGTCTCAAAACGCTGGTCGCTCATCGGAATGTATCTGACGTTCCGCGAGTTTTTTGCGCATGATGAATCTTTCCAGAAGACGACGGCGGACAACGCACCGTTGCGTTTCGGGCCGGTTGTTGAAGCCCTATCGACTTCTTCCGATTTAAAAACTCTCGAAGGTAAACCCGCTTTCGATTTTCTACAGCGTCTTCAGGTTTATCACTTGTCGGGGGAGGGCCGGACCCTGCCGCTGCCGTACTGGAGCCTTTCAGCGAACGAACCGGGCAGAGAACCGGTCCTGTTTTTCCGCAGTGTTCCGGGGATCTTGTCCGGGCGCGATCTGACCCAGGTGTTGGCTGTGAACGGCATGACGGTGGACGGAAAATCGATTCGGGATGGCGCGGACGTCACGGAATTTTATTTTGTCGACGGGATCTACGTTGGCTACGGCGTGACGCGTGTCAATAAGGGAGATCTGAGCGATCTCGAGATGCAGTATAAAATATTTGCTAACACGGACCATCCGGATTACGGGAGTGGCAGAGGCGATGGTTTGGCGGAGGCGATCTATCGGACCCGGATCGAGCTCTGGCGCTCGCTTGTTCCCAGGGATGTAACGGCCAAGGTTACCGTCAAAGCGCATCAGCTGGACGGGCATATCACGGAGCAGAACCCGCCGAGCTTTTACGAAGGGCTCGGATTTAAGGCCTCGAATCTGGCCGATGGAAAACCCGACTATAAAAATGGGCTTGTCCTGTCCTTGAGAGGGTTCCGTAAGGAGCGGCCTTTGATAATGACCCCAGAGACAGCGGCAGGTGCTTTTCGCGCGGAGAAACGGGGCGCGAAGGGTCGACCGGCCGACAGGCTGGAGTCCTTGTTCGCCGCAGTGGCGGATCTTTCGGAAAAACACGATCAAGCGATGGCGAATGCTGTCTCGAAAGCGAACGGGAACCTGAACGATCTTGTGACCGCCCTGGGAGAAGTGGAGAGGGTCCATGAACAGATCGTTCTTCTGATCAAAACTTGCCAAAAATACGCCGCGGCCGATCCTCTCGCGTTACAGATCTTTGAGCAATACCTTACGCAGGCCAATGACTATCATCAGTCCTCGACCGGGCTTCTTTATCTGCTGCTCGACAGGAGGCTCGGTTTCGATATTCCTTCGCGGAGTCTCAAGATCTTCGGCAATAAGGATTTTGTCCGGAAGGTCAAGGCGCTTTCTCTCGAGACGATCTCGGCGCGGGCCGAAGCCGCGTGGACGCGATTCAAAGATCTGCGGAACAACGTTTCGGAAAAGGACAAGAATGTGATCGATACGGTGATCCTTGACCGGGAAACCACGCTTCGGAAACAAACGCTGAGCGATTCCCTGATGCTATTTCGTGCCGGCATGGACCTGGGGTTATTTCCCGAACCGCATTATCCCGGGGTTAGGTCGCGCTTTTATGTGAGAACACTCCGCGAATGGCTTCGTGACCCCCAGAGTACGAATTTTGAAGCCGCCAGGAAGATCTTTTCGGATCTTTACTGGAGCGCTTTCACGGGTCTGGAGGAGCATTCGGAGATCGTCTTGCAGGATGCTCTTGAAGCGTTCATTTCGGGCCGGAGTTTAGAGTTTCTTGGCGTGGACCAGGCTGGTCTCGAGAATAATGGAGACGCTATGCGGCTGATGGCGGAGCGGTACGGCTATCTCGGGAAAAAGGTTATGGGCGAGCGCGACCGCCGGCGTCTGGCGGCGATGGTTCTCAGAGGGTTCGGCCGGATTCTGATGATCCTGAGCGTCGGTTTTACTCTCCGTGCGGGGTGGTCGGGGATGAACTGGTACCAGGCAATGCGGCGGGACCAGATCGAAATGGCTCAAAAGATCGAAAAGAATGCGGCGGAAACGCTTAAAAAAATTAACAAGATGCGGCCAAAGGCGATGGGCCGGGGTACGGCCGGGACGGAGGGTGGTGGTCCGCGGAACGCGGGATTTAACAGCGACGGCCGGTCGGAACGCGTTGAAACCGGCGGAGGGGACGAGAATTCCGAGGGTAGGACGCTTGCCTTGTACCGGCATCGTCAGGATCTGAAGCACCATTTCGGATTTGATTATCTTCCTTTGATGGGGTTCCGTTATCTGGATCCCGCTACCGGAGAATATGGCCCGGGGCCTACGGACTTCCGGCAATACACCTCTCCTACGGGAAGAAGGGCTATTGCCAAGATGGATCTGTTCCCGGATCAGGCGGAGGCCAGGAGCCTTGTGACAGGTCTCGCTCCCGGAACGATCGTGTTGGAAGCCCGATCGGAAAGCGGGGAACTTGCCAAGCTGCGGTACGACCCGCGCGGAATTTGGGAATTTTCTTTTGACGGGCCTGTCGGCAAAACGATCACGATTGTTCTGGGGGATCAAAAGAACGGTGACCTTCCGTCGCCCGGGCAAGCGGTGATGTTCAATTTTGCCGAAAACCGCGCTTATTCGAAAGAAGAAGTGATGAGGCTTTTGCCTGCGGAGATACGGCAGAAGGTTGTTTTGGCGCAGAAGCTTCCTGCGGGATTTTTGAGGGAAAGGGAGATGCTCAATCTTCTCGCGACGCTCAAGTATAGCAAGGACAACCGGGTTGATGGATTGAACACAGAACTTCCGTTCGTGTCGAGGGTGTTCATGAGCGGGGCCACAGATTGCGATGGATTCGGATTTCTGAGCATTGCTTTATTCTGGCTCACCGATCTTGAAACAGGAGTTCTTCAGGCGGGGAATCTGATTTCAGAAGGCCAGTTCAAAGAAGGGGTGTATCCTCACGGGTGGGTTTTCTTGCGAGACGGAAAGGTCCGTGATATTCCCCAGGGAGTGAAGGACCTTGACCCCCGGGTTCAATCCCTGCCGCCCGTTCCGGGACGTCAAACGCCTGCCCGGTCGCTTGGAGGGACCCTCAAATCGATTTTTGACGAATGGAAAAGCGAGATACAACGGTTCAATCCGTTGCCGGGATTGTATCAGTTTTTTAAAGTGTACCTCGTCTTCGCTCTTTTGGGCGGGTTGCTCTACCGTTGGGTTCTCATCCCGTGGAAGGCGTGGCTGCGGTCGAGCGATCGGGCATGGTTCGGGGCAAGCACCGAGACACTCCGGGGACGGACGCTGCGGCTGATCCTGAGAGATAATGGCTGGTATCATCCTCCCGCGGGCTCCGACCCCGAGGAGTTGATCGCTTCGGGGAAATTGTCGCCGAAAGAACGCGCAATTGCCGACCTGCTTGCTCTTGCCGCGAAGGGGACGGTTCCCTACGAGCCTCCTACCCGGGCGCAATTTTTTAAACACCTTGTGAGATTTTTGACGATCAGTCCGTTTGTGATTGATGTGATGGAGTGGCTGACACATCGGGAACGCGGCGCTTCGGGGCGTGAACGTTATTTTGAGAATCTGATCAGGCTTGCGCGGGCCACCGGCGGTGAGAATTCCCTGACGCTTGAAAAATTTTATACCCGCATGCGCAATATCGTGACGAATAGCTTGGGGGCGTATAGCGTTGAAGTTTCGAGAGGTATTGAGCTTCGGACGTTGACGGATCTGATCGGTTCAAAATTTTTACAGAAAAAGATCCAAATCGTGGCGCCGAAGGGAGGTTTCAAGCTTCACTCGGAAACAAATTTGCACCGGGCGGCGCCCTCCGGAAATAGTCGTGAGACCGCGGAATTAGCCGTGGTCAGCTTGGCCGGAGGGGTGCCCGTGGATCAGATCGCTCAGACGGCTAGCGCCAAGGTGGACGGCAACAAGGTCGTCAAAACGCTTCCTCCCGCGCGTCCCAGGAATGTTTCGGCCTCGATCGCCGTGGATGTGCAGGCGGTTCTCGACCCGTCCGCGAATAATCTCGATCAATGGATCCAGCAGCTGGTCAATTCTCTGGCCCTGCCGTTCGCCGAAATGCACTGGAAGAAGGCTTCCAACGTGCGCTATTCATTGGTCTCCCTGATATTGTTCATGCCCGACGGGAGGGTCTGGAATATCCGGGTGCCGTCGACGAACGGCTTGAATTCCGCCAAAGCCGCAAAGGAGACCCGCGAATTTGTCATGAGCGCGGTCCGTCAATTCCTGTCCAAGGAATCCGGCGTGGATTTTGGGAGTATGAAGGCTCGCATGAAGAGCTACATCCCGAAGGACCAGGTGGGGGGTGTCTGGAACTCGCTCTCACCGGCGGCGCAGCAGCAACTGGTCGTGTCTGGCATCGGCAGGCGCGGTGAAGGCGGTTGGACGAACGCGGGGTCTTTGGTAATCGATGGGAATCCCGAGATCGTGATCAGTGTGGACCCTCTTGAGGAACTTGGTCCCTGGCTTACGGGACGTTTGCAGAAGCCGGTGCTGGGATGGAAAGGTCAATCGGCATTACCCCTTCCGATGGGTCGTTTTAATAACGGTACGGCGAAGTTGTCCCTTCCGCTGGTCAAATTGGCGGACGCGAAACCGTCATCGGTAAAATCGGCGGCGAAGGAAAGCTCCGCCGAACGTGCCGAGAAACGTACGCCAGAAGTGCCGGAGCGGATCAGAGACGAGGAAGAGTTTTTCGCGACATGGGACGCGCAGTTGAAAAAGGCCAAAGATCCGGATCGACGGGCCATCCTCGCGCTGGGCCGGAAAGTTGTTGCGGAGGGGGAGATTATTACCGAAGCGAAATTTTTTACGGAGTTGATGAAAACGAAAGAAGCGCTTGCCTCTGCCCTGGAGGCGGCCGGTCCGTACGCGGTGCTTTTCGGACGGCCCCACACATCGCGTCGCTGGGTCTGGTCGAATATCCGGGAGGGTCTGAAAGCGCCGGTTTTTACGGCTTATGTGGAACCTTTCAAACCTTATTATGAAAATCTGATGCGGGAGCGTGAGTCTTCCGGGGTCCGGACGTTTGTGATCGTTGATGACGCCTGTTACAGTGCTCAGCAGGTCGTCGCGACACTGCGGGAGATCGCGAGGCATTATCCGACTGCGAAGGCGATCATCGCGATACCGTTTATGACTTCCGCTGCCATGAAGAGTATCCGGGAGACCGTGAAAAAGGATCTGCCGGAAGGTTTTTCGGCGTTGGTTCTTCCTCACCGGGAAGTGAAGACGCTGGAGGACATCCTCAGCCCGGATGAAAAAGAATTGTTCAGACGGCGCGGGGACGCACTCGGCAAAGCGTTCGGTAACGACAAAACCTATTCCTCCCGGATCCGGACGACGGTCACGCTGTTCTCGCATAAATTCGCGGATCAGTGGTCGATTTATCAGCTTTTCGCGCAGTTCTTTAAGGCGCCCGTTCCGCCGTATAACGATCCCGCGAGCGAATATTACAAAGCCGAAAGCGAGGCATACGCCGCAGAAGTCGCCCAAGGCGTGTCCCAACCCGCCCGCCGCGATGAGAAGCGGGAAGAGCCAAGTTCAACGTCCGAAGTCCAAAGTTTAAAGGTGAATGCCGGATCTCCGGAACTGTCTTCAATTTCGAACATCAAACCCGGCACTTTAAATTTCCCGGCGGCGGTGCGGGCGGATATGGCTCCTGTCTTGATCGATCCTGTTGCGCGGAAAGCTGCCGAGCAGCGGATCGAAAAATGGCGCGGGTGGGCGGCAACTCAGGAGCAAATCATGCCGAGCGAGCTTGTTATGTCAAGAGGGGTTGACGATGTGGCGGCTGTTGTTGCCGGTTCAAAACCCGCTGCGCTGGTGTCTGGCGAAGATGTGGTAAGACATGAAGAAGGAAAGGCTTTGATCCAAATTGCAAAAGAAAGAGGTTTGTCGGTGGAGACCCTTACGATGCAATGGAAAGATAAAGGGAACAATCAAGAGCCGTTGCGCAATGCGTGGTCGTTGATTGTTGCTGGAACGCCTGAAGTTGCGCGGCAGATCGTTTTACTGCTTGAGGAAAAAGCCACCGGTCCGGACGGTAGACCTGTTGCCATAGGATCTGTTGAGTATCACCGAATGCTGGGGCGGCTGTTGGGGTATCCCGACGAGTCTATTGAGCAGTTTGCGAAAATGATTGAATCCAGGGACCAGTTTTTTGGGAGAGGGGCGCAGGTTTTTCCCTCAGTTCTAAACACGCAAACGCCTGCGGCGGAGGTCCACATGGAGATTCCGGCCGATTGGCATGTGGATCCTTCGACGATCGTCTATGATGCGAATACGGATCCTACACGGAAAAAGTTAAAAACGGCGTATGCCGTGTCCATGATCCTTCTGAACGAGAAAGGAGAAGCGCTGTTTGCATTCAGGAATCCCAAGCTGGCGGATAACGGGGGCGTGTGGAGCCTTCCGTCGGCTTCGATCGCGGGGGAAGATGATCCCAACATGTTGAAAGTGATCTCCGGTAAAGTGGAAAAAAATCTAGGGGTCCGGGTCAAAGCGATCACGACGATCGGCAAGAGGATGGGATTCCGCAGGAACGCGGATGGAACCCCGTGGCAGTTATTGATGCATGATGTGTTTGTGCAAATTTATTCGGGGGAGGTCAGCCTAAAGGAAACACTGACGGACGAAGGAGTTCCTAAATACACGAAATTCGGGTTCTTTGAGCCGCGGGCATTTTTGACCGGCACGGAAGGTGATTTTACATTGCACAATGCGGGAGATTGTACGAAATGTTTCGGGACGATCCTGTTTGGCGGCGATTTTAATGCGTTTGCGCAAGCGTATGAAAAGAATTCCGCCCCGCGCGCCGAAAGCCGCTCCGAAGCGCGGGGGGAGTCGGGAAGTACGATCAGACCGACGTTTGAAAGGTTGACGGGGCCGGAAACGATGGGGTTTTTCCGGGAACTGGCGCAGATCCGCGGACTTAGGGCCGCTGAGATCCGCCGGCGGTTGGATGACCGGATCTATCAGGATTACCGGGTGTTTTTGAGGACGATCCTGGCGCTTGACCGCTCCACGATCGATGCGGCGGCGGAAACTGAACTGGATGGAGTTGCTGGTCATTGCACGAACGTTCTTGCGGCAGCGTTACAGGTTCGCTCGATGGCAAAGCCGGCGGCTACCGACGGACTGAGGCGGCTTGAACAGTGGTATTATCTTTCCGGTCTTTTGGGCACAAACCAAGGCGAATCGCTTGTACGGGATCTTCAGGCGCGCGTCCTTTCGCTTGCGCCCGGTGATCCGGATAAGGCTTACCGGATGCTGTATTGGGCGGACCTCCTGCATGATATCGGTAAATTCCGGAATATGAGGATCCACGACAGAGTGGGTTCTGATATGATCCGGGAACTCGGCCTGCTTGATGGCCTTGTGGCGGACGGACTGATCAGCCCCGCAGATACCGAGATGATCCGGATGGCCATTCGCTATCATACGTTTTTTTCGGAGCTGGCGTTCGGCGAACTGTCAGATGTTTCCATGAAAGATTTTCTGAATGCCCCGGAAATCCGCGCATTCCTTTCCGCAGACGGGCAGCAGATCGATATCGAGAGATTCCGCAACCTGCTGAATCTGATTTACGTCATCAGTATTACAGATCAGGCAGGGTTCGCTGAAGATCGCGGACAGCTCCAGTTGCGCAAAAACGAGTTCCAGCACACCGTTCTCGATGAAGTTGTACGGCTTGCCGAGGACAATAAGACCTTTGATGCGACCGGGCAAGCGCTGGACGCGAGGAGCGCATCCGGAGTTTTTGACCGGCTTGAAAGGGTGCTGGCGTCCTGGGACCAGAAGTTTGATCAAAGAACTCCCGGGTATTATTCCGAGCCGTTCCGCAAGACCCTGAAAGCCGTTGAGGACGGGGATGCCGTGGCCCAAGATGCCGCGTCCCTTATCCTGACGACCTTCCCGCGGACCAACGTTAAATTTCTTATCGCGGTCCTTCCGGATCTGGCATGGATCCCGGCCGGCATTGATCGGGCGGCGTTCCTGCGATATTTTTCGAACGGACAGTCGCATCCCGATGTGATTTTTGATGTTCCCCGGCAAGATTCTGTGAATCCGACGGTGGTCAAGCTGCTGGCGCTTTCCTTGAAGGCTGCGAAGTTGCTGGGAGTGACGGGCGTAATTTCCATTGAGCCCGAGCCTTCCGCGGTCCGAAAGAGCCCTGCCTACAAAAACGCACTCTGGGCGCTCGAACTTGTCCTGCGTGAAGCCTATGACGTTCGACAAGACGGGGATACGGTTGTTTTTGTCCGCAAGAACGGGTCCCGCATCGAGACGCCGGGCGCGTCTGTTTCCATAAAAAAATCGGGCCAGGATATTTTGGAGATACGGTTCAAGGAAGTTGCGAGCTCTCTTGCTCCTGCAGCGCATCGCGCGGAAATGCGGAAGGAAGTCCGAGCCGAGGCGCGGGCGGAACAAGGAGCGGTTGTTTTTAAAGACGAATTGGATTTAAGTGCGATACCCGAGCTGGATGCGTTGGATCCGCTTGATTTCAGGAGAAAAGAAGCGTCGAGGATCAACCGGGGGGCTCAATATATTTACCGAGGCATGCGGCTGCGCTATTCGTCTTTGGCCGAAACTGTTAACAAGGGTATGTCTCCCGATGAGACAACAGGGCTTTCGATCAGCTTGACAGCAAAACCACAAGATGCGATTGATTACAGCATTATGCCGGCGGGCGGTGGTTTTAAGAAAAAACTTCTCTCCGAAGACTTTGTTTGTGCGATTGTTGTGGTCGAAAAAGCGAAAGTCCAAATCAAAGACGAATTTTCCAGCGGAGAAATTACGACGGAGGAGGCGATCCCTGTAGGGGGAATACGCCAAATCCTGATATTTGACAAACGTAGCCGGCACTACGAAATATTCGATATGGAAAATGTTCACACCGAAGTGAGGGAGCGGTCAGGATCCCGAATGATCGACGAGTTGGTGAGCGTGGATGCGGATCGGATCGCAAAGATCGCAGCAGATCAAGGGGCAGAGGCGGTGCGGGAGGGGTTGGAAAAGAAAGGCCGGGCGGAGCTCAGGAAGATCGGCGGAGAGATCAGCGCGAAGAGCGGAAAGTTCTCGGTGGAAGTCATGAGCCAATCGGACCCTGCCGCCTATATTCAGGGCGATGGGTTCAGCCGCGCGGCGGAACGCGATCTCGGGGCCTACGGCGATGTGATGCCGTTTGTGATCCGCGTCAGGAACCTTGTCCTCATGCCGGCAGCGATGGCGGCGGAGACGACGGATGCGATGATCGCAACGATCGTTCCGGAACGGATGCAAGCTCTGGATGCGACGCTGGGGCAGGGCGAGGGGAATCTTACTGTGGCATTCGATCCGTCCTTGGCGGGTTTCGCGGAACAATTCCTTAAGATCCCGAGCGAAAGAACCAGCCGTGTCAATGAGCTGGCAGTTAGCGGTGCGTTGAACGGCAAGGTCCGGGCCGCGCTCCAGGCCAGAGGGGTCACGGTCCGTCAGGCACCGCTGAACCGGAACTTCATTTCGCGGAATCAGTCCAACGTGCCGTATGTTACCGGAACGGAAGCGACGGTCGTTACGTTGGCGCCGGTGTTTGATCCTGTGGTGGGGAATGTGGCCTCAGTCGGTGATCTTTTTGTACGGGATTACATGAACCGGTTGATGGTGGTGGCCGCGATCCACCTGGCGGATATCCGGGCGGGCACGAAATCCGGTGCTTTGGCAATGACCCCGAGCGACATCTGCGATGAGCTCTTGCGTCGCTTGAACCTCTTTGAGCAGAAGGCGCTGATCCAGGCGAAGGGCCGGAACTTTGTGGTTTCCAGCGTTGCGGTCCAGACTTATCTTCGTATGGTGGCCGAACAATCGGTTCGGACGGCCGCGTAATACCGGTTTCCTCATCCGGTGTGAATCAGGTGAACCCTTGTATTATGAAATGCCGGGCCGCTTTTCGACCATCAGATAAGTTTCCCAGTGGACCTTCCAGTCCAGGAACACGCGGACGTGGAGGAGGGAATCTTCCTTGATCTCAAGATCGGCGGGGAAGGCGTGCTTATGCCAGCGAAAGAGGACGCTTGAGGTGACCGGTTCGATGTCCATGGGCGGTGTTTTGATGACCGTGCCGTCTTCTAATGCGTACTCGACGACTTCTTTATGGAACATCTTGTCTTTGCGCCAGCAGGTCACGGCGTAAAGCTGGTCGAAACGGTACGGAAAAGCGGGAACATAAAGGTTGCTCCGGACGTCTTTTGCGACATAGGCGTCCTGCTCGCCGGGTTCAAATTCCTTGCAGATCATGAATTGGAGAAGCCGGATCGTGTCGTGGGGCATGGGGGCATACTAATCAAAGTCGGAAACTATTTCAATATGCGTTCTTAACAAAAGATCCGGATGTTGGAGGACGGATGCCGGATGCCGAAAAATCTTAGGCTAATTGTTTTTCGTCGGCTTTTTTTGCCGTCATCCGTCATCCGCTCTCCTCTTTCCAGGCGATGAAATCGCTTGAAAATTCGTCTTATTCCGCATAGAATGCGCCGTCACAAGTCGAGGGGTATGAAGTAGCCTTTCTACAGGCTTCAAACGACTTTACAGCCATTCAGAGTTCCCCCTATTCCAGTCCTCATTATCATGGAAGATCCGGTGGACACGAAGCAAGTATGGACGATGCCATCCGTCTGATTTGGAAGGGCATGGCAGGACGATTTTTTTTGTATTTTAAAACCGCATTGATCATCGAAAGGATTTATCAACATGGCCGAGCAAACCCTGGAAAAATCTAGCGCAAAATCAACCGGAAAGAAATTCGTCACCATGGACGCGGGGGAAGCCGTCGCGTATGTCGCGTTCCGCGTGAACGAGTGCATCGCGATCTACCCGATCACGCCGTCCTCGACGATGGGCGAGTGGGCCGATCAGTGGGCCTCCGAGGGGAAGAAGAATATCTGGGGGACGATCCCGTCGGTCGTGGAGATGCAAAGCGAAGGCGGCGCGGCGGGAGCGGTTCACGGAGCGCTTCAGCGCGGGGCCTTGACGACGACCTTTACGGCGTCGCAGGGGCTTCTCCTGATGATCCCGAATATGTACAAGATCGCCGGCGAACTTACATCGATGGTGATCCATGTTTCCGCACGTTCGTTGGCCGCCCAGGCTCTTTCGATCTTTGGGGATCATTCGGACGTGATGTCCGTTCGCCAGACCGGTTACGCGTTGCTTGCGTCCAATTCCGTTCAGGAAGCTCTCGACTTCGCGTTGATCGCACAGGCTGCGACGCTGGAGTCCCGCATTCCGTTCCTCCATTTTTTTGACGGGTTCCGGACCTCCCACGAAGTCCAAAAGATCAGTATTCTTTCCGATGACCAGATCCGCAGTATGATCGATATGTCCAAGGTGCTCGAGCATCGCGCCCGTGGGCTTGCGCCGGAAAATCCCGTGCTTCGCGGCACGGCGCAGAATCCGGACGTTTATTTCCAGGGACGTGAAACGGTCAACCGGTTTTATACCGCGTGTCCTGATATCGTTCAAAAGGCGATGGACCAATTTGCCGCGATCAGCGGGCGCCAGTACAAGCTTTTTGAATACTCGGGGGCGAAAGATGCCGAACAGGTCGTCGTGGTCATGGGGTCCGGCGTTGAGGTTGCAGAAGAGACCGTCAAGGCCCTTACCGCCACCGGCGCGAAGGTCGGATGCCTCAAGGTATCACTGTACCGCCCCTTCGACATCAAACGTTTCGTCAACCTCCTTCCCGAAACCACCAAGAATCTGATCGTTCTTGACCGGACCAAAGAACCGGGTTCCATCGGTGAGCCGCTTTATCAGGATGTCGTGAGCGCGCTTCAGGAAGCTTCCCAGAACGGCTGGTCGAAATTCAAAAAGGCTCCGAAGATCTACGGCGGCCGCTACGGACTTTCTTCCAAGGAATTCACCCCGGCCATGGTGAAGGGGATCTTTGACGCCTTCGCGTCCGGCAAAGGCAAACACGGTTTTACGATCGGGATCAACGATGACGTGACGCATACCAGTCTTGCGTATGACGCGGAATATTCGATCGAGTCCGGCAAGGTGAAACGGGCGCTTTTTTACGGGCTTGGTGCGGACGGCACGGTCGGCGCGAACAAGAATTCCATCAAGATCATTGGGGAGAATACGGAGAATTACGCGCAAGGGTATTTCGTGTACGATTCCAAAAAGTCCGGTGCGATCACGGTGTCGCATCTTCGTTTCGGTCCCGAGCCGATCCGGTCTCCCTACCTGATCAGCAAGGCGGATTTTATCGCGTGCCACCAAACCGTGTTCCTCGAAAAGTATGACATGCTGAGGAACATTATCCCGGGCGGAACGTTCCTCCTGAACGCTCCCTGGAGTGCGGAAGAAGTTTGGAACAACATCCCGGTCGAGGTCCAGAAACAGATCCTGGATAAGAAACTCAAGTTTCATGTGATCGATGCCTACAAGGTTGCGGCCGACAGCGGTATGGGTATGAGGATCAACACGATCATGCAGGTCTGCTTTTTTGCGATCTCGGGCGTGTTGCCGCGCGAACGGGCGATCGAGGAAATCAAGAAATCGATCCGCAAGACCTACGGGAAAAAGGGTGAAGATGTCGTGAACCAGAATCTCCAGGCCGTGGATATGACGCTCGCGCATCTCCATGAAGTGAAGGTTCCGGCGGTCGCGGGCAGCAAGGTTCATCGTCTGGCGCCGGTCACTTCCTCGGCTCCGGCCTTCGTGAAGAACGTGCTTGGGGTGATCGCGGAAGGTCGCGGGGATGAGCTTCCTGTGAGTGTCATGCCGGTGGACGGGACGTTCCCGACGGCGACGACGCAGTATGAAAAACGCAATATTGCGCTTGAAATCCCTGTGTGGGAACCCGAGATCTGTATCCAGTGCGGTAAATGCAGCTTTGTGTGTCCGCATGCCGTGATCCGTATGAAGATCTATGACCCGAAACAGCTTGAAGGCGCACCGGAGGGATTCAAATCCGCGGACGCCAAGATGCCGGATTTTAAGGGGCAGAAGTTTACGATCCAGCCGGCTCCCGAGGATTGCACGGGCTGCGGACTCTGCGTGGAGGTGTGTCCCTCCAAGAGCAAGACGGATCCGAAGGTCAAAGCGATCAATATGAAGCCCCAGATGCCGCTCCGTTGCATCGAAAAGCCGAAGTGGGACCATTTCCTTGCGATTCCGGAATATGACCGGCGCAAACTCAAGGTCTCGATGATCAACCAGCAACAGGCGATGCGCCCGCTGTTTGAATTTTCGGGCGCCTGCGCGGGTTGCGGTGAGACGCCGTATGTGAAGCTTGTGTCCCAGCTTTACGGCGATCGCGCGGTGATCTCCAATGCCACGGGTTGTTCATCTATCTATGGCGGGAACCTGCCGACCACTCCGTGGGCGAAGGATGCCAACGGTCGCGGTCCGGCGTGGTCGAACTCGCTGTTTGAGGACAATGCCGAATTCGGTCTTGGTTTCCGTATGGCGATCGACAAGCAGAAAGAATACGCTTCGGAACTTCTCGTGAAGCTCCAAGGCCAGTTGGGTGCGGACTTTGTCCAGTCGATCCTGAAGGCCTCGCAGCAGAATGAAACCGAGATTTATGACCAGCGTGAGCGTGTCGCGGAACTTAAGAAGAAGCTGGCTTCCCTGAAGGGGAACGCTGATGCTTCGCAACTCTTGAGCCTCGCGGACACTCTTGTAAAGAAAAGCGTTTGGATCTTTGGCGGTGACGGGTGGGCGTACGATATCGGGTTCGGCGGACTTGATCACGTGTTGGCCTCCGGCCGGAACGTGAACGTTTTCGTGCTGGATACCGAGGTGTATTCCAATACCGGCGGCCAGATGTCTAAATCGACGCCGATCGGTGCGATCGCGAAGTTCGCGATGGGCGGAAAGACCGGCGTGAAAAAGGATCTTGGAGCTATTGCGATGACGTACGGGAATGTTTATGTCGCGGTGATCGCGATGGGCGCTAATGACCAGCAAGCGCTCAAAGCGATCCAGGAAGCCGAGTCCTACGACGGGCCGTCACTGATCATCGCCTACAGCCATTGCATTGCGCACGGCATCAATATGATCAACGGGCTTCAGGAGCAGAAAGCCGCGGTCGCTTCCGGCCAATGGATCCTTTATCGGCATGATCCCCGGCGCGCTGAAAAAGGCGAGAATCCGCTCGTGCTTGATTCGAAGGCCCCGACGATGCCGGTCGCAGATTACATGATGAAGGAGAACCGGTTCAAGATGCTTACGAAAATCCGGCCCGAAGAGGCGAAGAAGCTCTTCGAGATCGCCCAGACAAAAGTTACGGCTCGTTGGAAACGCTACGAGTCTTTGGCTCAGGGGAAGCTCCAGGCCGAAGCTCCGAAGCCCGCGGCCGCTTAATAAATCCGTAATGTAGCCGAAAACTCATCTAACCATAAGGAAATCCTATGAGTCCCAGTGCCGTTGAAGCGCCGAAACGAAAAGATCTAAAAGCCCTTTTTGAGCCGCAATCGATCGCGGTGATTGGTGCTTCGCGCCGTGTGGAGGCTGTGGGTTACGCCATCCTTAAAAATCTCATCGGAACCGGATATAAGGGGAAGATCTATCCCGTCAATCCGAAGGCGGACGAGATCCTCGGAGTGAAGTGCTACCCGACCGTTGCGGATATTCCTGAAGCGATTGACCATGCGATCTTTATTATCCCCGGCGCGGCGGTGCCCGCGGAGCTTGAGGCATGCGGAAAAAAAGGCGCCAGGGCCGGGATCGTGATCTCCGCGGGGTTCCGCGAGATCGGGGGGGAAGGGATCAGGCTCGAACAGGAGATCAAGCGGATCGCGGATGCGTACGGGATGTCAATCCTGGGGCCGAATTGCCTCGGGCTTCTCAATAACGATCCAAAACTTTCGATGAATGCGAGTTTTGCCGGGACCATTCCTAATGCCGGGAACATTGCGTTTATTTCCCAGAGCGGCGCGCTGGGGACGGCGCTCTTGGATTATGCGCGCGGCGAAAATATAGGATTTTCAAAATTCATCAGTCTCGGCAACAAGGTGGACGTGACGGAGCTCGAGATCCTGCAGTATCTGAAAGATGACCCCAATACCGATGTGATCATGATGTACCTTGAAGACGTGGTGAAAGGGCATGAGTTCATCGAGCTTGCGCGCGAGATCACCGGGGACGGAGCGAAGACGAAACCGATCCTTGTCTTGAAGTCCGGGAGGACCGCACAGGGCGCGAAGGCCGCGAGCTCCCATACCGGGTCGCTTATGGGCGCGGATGAGGTCTATGATGCCGTGTTTACGCAGTCGGGCGTGATGCGGATGGATTCAGCCCAGGAGATGTTTAATTTTGCAATCGTGTTCGCGAACCAACCCCTGATGAAGGGGAATCGGGTCGCGATCGTGACGAACGCCGGAGGCCCCGGGATCATGGCGACGGACGCTTGCGTGAAAGCGGGTCTTCAGATGGCGGAGATGAGCGCGGGAACAGTCGCGAAGCTTAAGGAAAAACTTCCGCCGACTTCAAATTTTTCAAATCCCATTGACGTAATCGGGGACGCCCAGCATGATCGCTATGAGCACGCGCTCCGATGTGTGATCGCTGAACCGAATGTCGACGGTGTTCTTGTTCTTTTGACGCCGCAGGCGATGACGGAGGCTGAGGCTACAGCGAAAGTGATTCTCGATGTCGACAAAGAATCGGACAAGACGATCGTGACCTGTTTTATGGGGCACGCCGACGTGGAAGCTGGCGTGAAGGTCCTCAAAGAGCATCAGATCCCGCATTATGGATTTCCGGAAGAGGCCGCCAAAGTGCTCGCGGCGATGGATAAATACCAGCAGTGGTTGCATCGTGCCCGGACTGCCGTGAAACACTACAGGGCGAATCGGCGGGCAGCGGATCTTGTGATCGAGAAAGCCTTAAAGGCCAAGCAGAAGTTTCTTCCGATCAATCAGTCGATGGACATCTTTAGTGCGTACGATTTTCCGGTTATTCCTTGGGCTTTCGTGAGGACCGCGGAAGACGCGTGGGAACAGGCCGTCAAGATCGGATTTCCGGTCGTGATGAAGGTTGTTTCGCAGCAAATCGTCCACAAGGTCGATGTGGGCGGCGTGCGGCTCAACCTCAATTCCGCGGAGGATGTGCAGACCTCTTTCCGGGATATCATGGCGGTCGGGGAGAGGCTCAAGGCCAAGATTGACGGCGTGTTCATGCAACGCATGGCACCGAAGGGCCGCGAGGTCATTCTTGGCATGAAGCGTGACCCTCATTTCGGGCCCATTCTGATGTTCGGTCTTGGAGGCATCTACGTTGAAGCCCTGAAAGACGTCACGTTCCGCGTGGCGCCGATCCGCGAGCTGAGTGCGGCCGATATGATTAAGAGCATCCGGGCTTTCAAACTGCTCCAGGGCGTGCGCGGCGAACCGCCCGCGGATCTTGAGGCGATCGCCGAATGCTTGAAACGTCTCTCCCAGCTTTCCTGTGACCATCCGGAGATCGATGAGATCGACATTAATCCGCTCATGGTTTACGGTGAGGGGAAAGGTGCGGGGGTCATTGACGCTCGCATCATTCTGAAGTAATGTTAGTAGCGAACAACGAGTAGCGCGTGAGAAAAAATGAAGCTCGTGTGATTCGGTACCGTTGTTTGTGACTCAACGAATTTCCAAGCCCGCGGCGATTTCATAGAAAGGCATGGTTCTATGAGCGAAATTCAGAAGATCAAGGCTTTTGTCGATAGCCTTCATTATCGCGAGCAATTCGGTCCTCAGATCGATCCCCAGAAAGGCTGTTTTCCTTTCGTAACCATTTCCCGCCAGGCGGGAGCCGGTGGGAACGCCCTTTCCGTTATCCTCATGGAACGTATCCAGCAGGTTCGCAAAGAACCCTTGTTCGAAGGCTGGCATCTTTGCAATCAGGAGCTCTGCCACCAGATGGCGCAGGATCCCGCGTACAAGGATCTTGTCGAATCGATGCGGCGTACCGAATATCATTCCCATGCCGAGGATATGCTCAGCCAATTGCTCTTTGGGGCGCAGTCCCAGGATGCCTTGCTTAAAAAGATGTTCCATTTTATGCGGACGTTCGCGCTTCATGGGAAAGTGATCTTTGTAGGTCGTGGTTCCACCTTTCTTACGCGCGATCTTCCGTATGGTATTCATGTGCGTCTCGAAGCTCCGATCGAGTCGCGCATTAAGCGCATGATGAGCGCGCTGGATTTGACCGAAAAACAGGCGCACGAAACTATCCTCGAAAAAGATAAAGCGAAGGCGGAGCTTGTGAAGACTTTTTTTTACAAGGATATACGCGATCCTTTGCTGTATGACGTGGTTTGGAATACGGACCGCGTCTCGATCGAGGAAATCGCGGGCATTCTCGTCGGGATGATCCGCCAAAAGTCCACAACGATCCGCTGATTTTTTTTTAACGCGGATTCCTTCCGAAAAAAAATAAAAAATCCTGTTGAATCTTCACCGTAATGAGAATATTATTTCCCGCGGTTGGGAAATGAAATAATTTTTCGCGGAGATGATTCAGAAAAAAATGTCTTCTCTAAAAAATGCCCGCAAAAAAATAGTTCACTTCAAAACCATCCCAAGATAGTTAAAAAATCGCTTTGACACGAACTGGTTCTTTAGTTACCTTATACACTAGATATGGTATGAGGGGCAAAAAACAGCTACAATATCTGGCGAATTGGCCGATGCTATAGCTGGGAGAAAAGAACCCATGAAAGGGGAGCAATAATGGCCGAACAGTTCCTTTCGAGGAAGATCACCAGCATCCGCAAACGCGATGGATCCATCGTTCCATTCGACGGTGTCAAGATCTACAACGCGATGTTGAAGGCGGGGCAGGCGACGGGGGAATATGACGGCACGGAATCGCATCTTTTAACTTTAGAAGTTATAAAAGTTATTGATAACCGTTATTCTCCGGGCTTTCTCGACATCGAAAAGATCCAGGATATCGTCGAACAGGTTCTTATCACCTCCAATCATCTCAAGACCGCCCGCGCTTATATCGTCTACCGCGAACAGCACAAGAAATTGCGGAAAGATAAGAAGACCGTGGTCGATGTCACCTCGTCGGTGAACGAATACCTCTATAAGCTTGATTGGCGTGTGAACGCGAATGCCAATCAGGGCTACTCGCTTGGCGGGATGATCCTTAATATATCGGGAAAGGTGATCGCGAACTACTGGCTTGCGCACGTTTATCCCGAAGAAGTCGGCAATGCCCACCGCCACGGGGACATCCATGTGCATGACCTCGATATGCTTTCCGGCTACTGCGCCGGTTGGTCGCTCAAGACGCTACTTCGCGAGGGTTTTAACGGGGTCCCGGATAAGGTTGAGTCGGCACCGCCGAAACACCTGAGTTCTGCGGTCGGCCAGATGGTGAACTTTCTCGGCACGCTCCAGAACGAGTGGGCGGGCGCCCAGGCGTTCTCTTCCTTTGATACGTATCTCGCGCCGTATATCCGGATCGACAATCTTCCCTATGAAGATGTTAAACAATCGATCCAGGAGTTCATCTATAACCTGAACGTTCCGTCCCGGTGGGGAACCCAGACGCCTTTCACGAACGTGACTTTCGATTGGGTTTGCCCGGAAGATCTCCGGAACGAACATCCGATCGTGGGTGGTAAGGAGATGGATTTCACATACGGGGACCTTCAGGCTGAAATGGCCATGATCAACAAGGCCTATATTGAAGTCATGATGCGCGGCGATGCCAAAGGACGGGTGTTCACGTTCCCGATCCCGACCTATAACATTACTCCGGACTTCGACTGGAACCATCCGAACTGCGAACCGCTTTTCGAGATGACCGCAAAATACGGGCTTCCGTATTTCCAGAATTTTCTTAATTCGGATCTCAAGCCGAATCAGATCCGGTCCATGTGCTGCCGTCTGCAATTGGACCTTCGCGAACTCCTGAAACGCGGCAACGGGCTCTTCGGTTCCGCCGAACAGACCGGGTCGCTTGGCGTTGTGACGCTCAACTGCGCTCGCATCGGTTACCTTGCAAAAGGGGACGAGGGAGCTTTTTATAACCGGATCGACGCGCTTCTCCAGATCGCGAAGGCGAGCCTTGATATCAAGCGCAAGGTCATTCAGCGCCATATGGACGCGGGGCTGTTCCCGTACACGAAGCGTTATCTCGGGACCCTCCGGAACCATTTCTCGACGATTGGCGTGAACGGGATCAACGAGTGCATTCGTAACTTTACGGGCGACAAGGAAAATATCACCACGCCCGCGGGTTTCGAGTTCGGCCTCAAGATCCTCGATTATATCCGTGCCAAGATCGTCGCGTTCCAGGAAGAGACCGGAAATTTGTACAACCTGGAAGCCACGCCCGCGGAAGGCGCGACCTACCGTTTTGCGAAAGAGGATATCAAGCGGTTCCCGGATATTCTTCACGCGGGAACGGCGGAGCGTCCTTACTATACGAATTCTTCCCAGCTGCCGGTGGCTTTTACGGACGATCCGTTCGAAGCGTTGGAGCGGCAGGAAGCGTTGCAGCGTCGCTATACCGGCGGGACCGTGCTCCATCTTTATATGGGAGAACGGGTGTCGAGCCCGGATGCGTGTAAGAAGCTTGTAAAACGGGCGCTCGAGGGATACCGGATACCGTATATTACGGTGACGCCGACCTTTTCGATCTGTCCGAAACACAGCTATATCCCGGGCGAGCACGAGTATTGTCCGAAGTGCGATCAGGAACTTATTCGAAACAAAACGATCCAGGAGCAAACGGGAACGAACGTCGAAGCAGGTGCGACGACGGGGTCCCAGAGCTAAGAAGGAGGGTGAGGGGTATGGAAAGTAAGGAGCAGGTGATTTTGAAGGATGAAGAAAGAACGCGTTGTGAGATCTGGACGCGTGTGATGGGGTATCACCGTCCGGTTTCTGGGTTCAATGTGGGGAAAAAAGGGGAATTTGATGAGCGGAAGTATTTCAAAGAACCCGCCGGGTGCGGCTGCCAGTCCAAATAAGGACGCTGCGACCGGTTTAAAGACAATTTGCGTGGCGGGCATCACGCCCTTTACAACAATAGACTTCCCCGGCCGCTTGGCCGGGGTTTTCTATCTTCAGGGCTGCCTGTGGCGCTGTCGCTACTGCTACAACTCCGAATTTTGGCCGATGCCGTCTTCTCAAGGCGGTCCGCTGGTTCCTCTCGAAAAGATTCTGCACTTCCTGGATTCTCGCAAAGGCCATCTTGATGGTATCGTTTTCTCGGGGGGGGAGCCAACGGTTCATCCCGAGCTTGGGATGTGGATGAAAACGGTTCGGGATAGGGGGTACGAGGTAGGGCTTCACACGAACGGGATGTTCCCGGATCGGCTCGCGTCCGTTCTGCCGCTCTGCCGGTGGGTCGGGATGGACATCAAAGCGCCCTTCGCAAAGTATGAAAAGGTCACGGGGGTGAAGGCGAGCGGCGAGGCCCCGCGTAAAAGTGCGGAAGCACTTATCGCAAGCGGCGTGCCGTATGAGTTCCGCACGACGGTTCATCCGGTGATTCTGCCCGAAAATGAGATTTTGGAATCGGCCATTGAACTTGCGGCTATGGGCGCCAAGAACTATGTGCTCCAGGCCTTTCGCGGCGAGCATTGTCCCGACAAAGAGCTCCGCGACGTCGTGGTCCAGGGATCCGGCATTTCCGCCAATCTGCGCCAGACGCTTAAAGGCATGTTCCCGTCCTTCCAGGTTCGCGAGTGAACCGGTGACCTGACGTGCCCTTCACGCCGCTCCATCTGGGACCCAACGGTTTGGCGGGAATGATCTTTTCGAGATCTCTAAACTTGCCGGCCCTTTTGCTCGCCGCTCTTGCGATCGATATCGAGCCCATCTTTTTCGGGTTGCATGGGTTTTTTCATACCTTCCTCGGAGGGATCGTTGGGGCGACGGCGCTTTCGGGTGTTCTTTGGTTGCTTCGGCGTCCCGTGAACCTTGTGATGGCCGTTGCGGGAGTTCCTTATCCGGCAACTTTTAGAAGTGTGTGGACCGGCGCGCTGTTTGGTTTCTGGATCCCGGTTCTTCTGGATTCCGTTGTCTACTCTCACCTCAAACCGCTCTTTCCCTTTACGTTCAATCCGTTCTATTGCGCCGGGAGCTATCCGGTCGTGGCGTTCTTCTGCGAGGTCTGCGCGGCTCTTGCCGTTTTCCTTCTTTTTATCCGTCTGGTCCGGCAGAAGATGCGGCACTGAGGGCTCCTTTCTAAATCTTTCTGTTCAGGACCCGTCACTCCCAATATAATGACGTTCATTATGATCCGTTCGTGTACTGCCCATGATGTGAAACCGATCCTCGGGATTGTGAACGATGCCGCAGCAGCTTATAAAGGTGTGATCCCGGTGGATTGTTGGCATGAGCCGTATATGACGGAAGAATACCTGCGGTCTGAGTTGGCGGCCGGTGTCCGTTTCTGGGGTTATGAGGATGAGGGTGAACTTGCCGGCGTGATGGGGATCCAGGACGTTCAGGACGTAACGCTGATCCGTCACGCGTATGTGCGCACTCCGAAACGGAACCGCGGGATCGGAGGGATGCTGCTGTCGTTCCTTAAGGAAAAGACAACACGTCCGGTTCTGGTCGGCACCTGGAAGGCTGCGATTTGGGCCATTCATTTCTATGAAAAGTACGGATTCAAACTTGTGACGGAAAACGAGAAGGACCGGTTGCTCCGGAAATACTGGGTGATTCCGGCCCGGCAGATCGAAACCTCGGTCGTGCTGGCGGATCCGAAAGGGTTTTTGGCCATGAAAGGTTACGCATGAAAGTTTTGGTGATCCTTGGGCATCCGAGGTCCGGAAGTTTTAATCACGCGATCGCAGGGACGGTCGTGAAGGCGCTTCAGGCGCTGGGGCATGGCGTAATGTTCCACGATCTTTATCAGGAAAAATTCGATCCCGTGATCCGCGCCGGAGAGATCGGCGCGAACGCCAGACTCGCCCCGGAGATCCGACAGCACTGCGATGACCTTGCTGCGGCCGAGGGACTTGTGATCATCCATCCCAACTGGTGGGGGCAGCCGCCCGCGATCTTGAAGGGATGGATCGACCGGGTCGTTCGCGCGGGGGTCGCATACCGGTTCGCCGAGGGGGATAGCGGCGAAGGCGCGCCGGTTGGTTTACTGAAAGCCAGGACTGCGCTTATTTTAAATACGTCGGATACGCCCGCGGAGCGCGAGGGGGCGGTGTTCGGGGACCCGCTCGAAACGCTCTGGCGCCGGTGTGTGCTGGAGTATTGCGGCGTTAAGGAAATTTACAGGAAAACCTACGGAGTTGTCGTGACCAGCTCGCCGGAAGAACGGAAACGCTGGCTTGAGGATGTTGAAACCGTTGTTTTTAAATATTTTAATTCCACAGAAGGAAAGGATTAACGCATGGTCAGTACGGGCGTCAAAGGTCTTGATAAGGTTATTACGGGGTTGCAGCTGGGGGATAACGTGGTGTGGCAGATCGACGCCCTTCATCATTACAAGGAATTCGTGGACCCGTTCGTTCAAAAGGCGCTTGAGGAAAAGAGAAAACTGGTCTATATCCGTTTCGCCAATCATGAGCCGCTTCTGAAGGCCGAGAAGGGGATCAAAGTCTACCATCTTGATCCTCATTCCGGATTTGAACCGTTCTCTGCCCAGCTGAACGGGATCATCAAGAGCGAAGGTGAAGGGGTTTTCTATGTGTTCGACTGTCTTTCCGACCTTCTTTCCGTCTGGTCGAACGACCTGATGATCGGAAATTTTTTCAAGATCACTTGCCCGTACCTTTTTGAGCTGAACACGATCGCCTATTTTGCGCTGCTCCGGAGCCGTCACTCGTTCAAGACCGTCGCCCGTATCCGCGACACGACGCAGCTTCTGATCGACGTCTATCATTTTCACGGAGATTGTTACATCCATCTCCTGAAGGTCTGGAACCGTTACTCGCCGACCATGTTCTTGCCGCACATCCGGCAGAAAGAAAAGTTCGTTCCGATCGCGAACAGCGCGGATACCGCTAAGGTTTTTGCCGAGATCTTCAAAAGAGGCTCAAAGAGCGCCAAGCGGAACCTGGACTACTGGGACCAGCTTTTCATGAGAGCGGAAGAACTTGCGGAAAAGAAAAAAAGCTCACCGGAGGTGAGAGAGCAGATGATCGACCAGCTGAGCCGGCTGATTATCGCGCGGGATGAGAAGATCCTGAAGCTCGCCAAGGAGAATTTCTCGCTCGATGATTTCCTGACGATCAAATCGCGCATGGTCGGCACGGGTTACATCGGTGGGAAAACGGTGGGCATGCTGATCGCCCGGAGCATTCTCGCGAAGGAGAAAAGTCTCAACGGCACGAAACTTTTCGAACCGCACGATTCGTTCTATATCGGTTCGGACGTGTTCTATACCTACATGGTGGAAAACGGCTGGTGGAAAGAGCATATGGCCCAGCGGACCAAGGAAGGTTACATCGAAGTCGCGCGAAACCTCCGGACAAAACTGCTGGCCGGTGTTTTTCCCGAAGAGATCAAGGAGCAATTCCAGCAAATGATCGAATATTTCGGTCAGTCGCCGATCATCGTCCGGTCCAGCAGCCTGCTGGAGGACAGCTACGGGAACGCTTTCGCCGGGAAATACGAGAGCGTTTTTCTCGTGAATCAGGGAACACCGGACGAACGTTACGCGAAATTTGTCGAAGCGGTCCGCCGGATCTATGCATCGACCATGAATGAGGATGCGTTGGCCTACCGGTTGCAGCGCGGCTTGGACCAGATGGACGAACAGATGGCGCTTCTCGTCCAGCGTGTTTCGGGGGCTTATCATGACGATTATTTCTTCCCCGATGCCGCGGGTGTCGGGATCTCTCAAAACGTTTTTGTATGGAAGGGAGGCCTGGACCCGAAAGCGGGGATGCTGCGGCTGGTGCTGGGCCTCGGGACGCGTTCGGTTAACCGCGTTGAGGGGGATTATCCGAGGATCGTTGCTTTGGATGAGCCGCTTCTCAAGGCGTACGCCGGGATGACGGCGACGCAACGCTTTTCCCAGCACGATGTCGACGTTCTGGACATCAAGGAGAATATCCTTCAGACCGTCCCATTCCGGGAATTGCTCCGGAAAAAAGTTTGCGCGCACCTGGACCTTCTCGCGATCCGGGACGATGAGGCTGTTGAAAAATTGCGCGAAATGGGTTCGGAGGATGAACCCTGGATCCTTACGTTCGATAACCTGGTTTCAAAAACTCCGTTCAGCGAAATTCTGCAAAAGATTCTCAAGACGCTAGAGTCGGCCTATGGGTATCCCGTTGACATCGAATTTACGGTGAATTTTAAAAAAGACGGGGAGTTCCAGATCAACCTCCTCCAGTGCCGCCCCATGCAGACGAAGGGGCTCGGCCACCGCGTCAAGATCCCGAAGACGATTCCCAAGAACAAGGTTCTGTTTCAGTCGAAAGGGAATTTTCTCGGCGGGAACATCATGCAGACGATCGACAAGATCATTTATGTTTCGCCTGAGGCGTACTGCGCGCTTGATTCGCAGTCCGACCGTTACGATATCGCGCGGGTCATCGGAGAACTCAATCGCCAGATCGGCGGACGCGATAAGGCGGCCGTCATGCTTTTGGGCCCCGGCCGATGGGGAACAACGACTCCGTCGCTGGGTGTGCCGGTCTCTTTTTCCGAGATCAACCACATTACGGTGCTGGGGGAGATCGCGTTTGTGACGGAGAACGCCGCGCCGGAGATCTCGTTTGGCACTCATTTTTTTCAGGATCTCGTGGAAACCGGGATCTTTTATGTCGCGCTTTTCCCGGACAACGCCGGCGTTTTTATGGATCAGAAGTTCTTTGACACGATCCCCAAAACGCTCCGTAAACTGGCGCCGCAGTACAAGAAATACGAGGATACCGTCAAAGTCTACGACGTGAAGAAGAGCGCGCTCAAGATCGCGGCGGACATCCTTTCGCAGAAGATCGTCTGTTTTTTTGAATGATCGGTTTGTTGGGCGGCGTGAAGGCGGAAAAGGTCCGGCGCTCTTGTGTTTTAGGGTGGCGGCTATTATACTTTTCGCGCGATCTGGAGTAGATGTTTAGAATTTCAAGAAATGTGAGACAAGAGGAGACGCATTGGTCTCGAAAGAAGAATTGCTTGCCATGCTCCAGCGTTGTTCCGAAGAAGAGTCCCACGCGATCCGTGTCTATGCCCAAAACGCGGACAACCCTCTTTTCCTCTCAAATTTAAAATCCGAAGAACAGACCCGTGTGAAGGAACTGCTTTTGCATTTAAAACGTGAGTCCGAATCGCATATAAAAACCTATCGGCAATTGATCTCAACGGTCGAGGCTTCGGAGCAAGATGTTTTCTAAACGGGATTATATCCAGTATTTCGAGCAGGTTGCGTGTCTGGAGAGGAAGATGATCTACCGGGTCACCGACATGCTCGGCGTCGTGGAAGATCCCTATGTTTGCGGGGTCCTGAAAGGGCTCGGGGCCGATGCGATGCGGCGCTATAGCTTGCTTTCCGACCTTCTCCAGTCCAAATCTTTTTCGGAAAGTGCCGCAGACAAACGGCTGGTCAATCGTCGGAGCGCGCTCGGGAAGGTCCGCCTGATTTTCAAAGAACGGGGCCTGTTCAAGGAACTGTCGGCGTACTGCGTTAATTTTTCCCACCAGGGGCTGTGTTTCGAGTCGGAACATCGCGTCGAGGCTGGCGCCCGCTTCGAGGTCCGGATCTCTCTTTTTGATCAATGCGAACCGATCCGTTCCGTGGGGAAGGTTGTGTGGGTGAAAGAGGCTCTTCCCGGTTTTTATCTTGCGGGCATGCAGTTCGAATCTTGAGTTCCGCCTCTGTTCGCTGAGCCTCGGAGTTTTTCTGCCGTGTTTCCGATCCTCCTAAGGAATGGTGGGAGGATGGATTCTATTTCAGGGAGTGATTTTTACCATAAAGAAATCGGGACGGTTCCTTGCCTTTCTTCCCTTTGCAGCGAGTATCAATGAGGCGGTTCTTATTACCCGTCCAGTTTAAGACAATGGAGCGCATGGGCTGCGAAAGCCCTGTCATGATATGAAAAAAGTAGTATTAAAAACCTTCGGATGCCAGATGAACGCCTACGACAGCCAGGTGGCGGCCGGCATTTTGGAGAAAGCGGGCTTTCAGGTCATTACGGAGGCCGAGGATAATGAGGTTTGGAGGAATCTGGCGCGGCATCTGTCGCCTCAGTCGACACATGCGGGCGTTGAGGTGCCCGATGAATCTCTCCGGCCCGATATCATTTTAATGAATACCTGCTCGGTGCGGGAGCATGCGGAAGAGCGGGTGTGGGGCCGTCTCGGGATGCTTGGCAAGGAAAAGAAAGAAAATCCGTCCCTGGTCATCGGGCTTATGGGTTGCATGGTCGAGGAGCACCGGGAAAAACTCTTCAAAAGATTTCCGTATCTGGATCTGATGGTCGGGACCCGTCATATTAAAGAGCTTCCGGAAATGATCCGTCAGGTTTATGAAACGCGAAAGCATGTCCTCCGCATCAAACAGGACGGAATTTCCATCGAATACAGCGAGTTCACGAAGCGCGACAGTGGTTTTCACGCGTGGCTTCCGATCATGACGGGGTGCAACAAGGAATGCACGTTCTGTGTCGTTCCGATGACCCGCGGCGCCGAAGTTTCCATGCCGGCCGCGGAGGTTGAGCGGGAAGCCCGGCGTCTTGTCGCGGACGGCGTAAAATGGATCACGCTGCTTGGACAGAATGTAAATTCGTATAACGGTGGTTTGACGGGCAACGCGCAACGCACAACGAGTGATCCAGCCGTTGACCGTTGCGCGCTGAACGCTGCGCGGGAGGTGAGGTTCGCTGAACTTTTGGAGAGATTGTGTGCGATCGAGAAGCTGGAACGTATTTCATTCACCACCTCCCATCCCACGGACGCGAATGAGGAGTTGTTCCGGGTGGTTGCGCGCAATCCCAAGATCGGCCGGAGATTCCATCTGCCGCTTCAGTCCGGTTCGGATAAAATGTTGAAACTCATGAAACGTTATCATACCTACGCCGAGTATAAAGCGAAGATCGACCGGTTGAGGGAATGGGTGCCGGATATTTCGATCACGACCGATATCATTGTCGGGTTCTCCGGTGAGACGGAGGAGGATCATCAAGCCACCCGGCGTGCCTTGGAGGAGATCCGTTTCGACGGGGCGTTCATCTACAAGTATTCCGTGCGCCCCGGGACCCCGGCTTCCAGGCTCCCGGATGATGTGCCGTTCGAGGTAAAGTCGCAACGGAATCATGAGCTTTTGACGCTTCAGCGCGGGATCGTGGGGGAGAAGAGCCGGGAGTTGGTCGGAAAGACGGTCTCTGTTTTTGTGGAAAAGCGCAATTTGGAAAATCCGGAAGAGCTCGTAGGCCGGACCGATCAGGACCGGCGTGTGGTCTTTGTTTCGCGGAAGGATCTTTCTGGGCAATTTCTCAAAATGCGCATCACCGGACTTCACCACGAAACCTTCCGCGGCGAACTTGCCTAAGAAAACCGCTCAAAATTCTAAAGGCAAAGAGCAAAATCTCGGTAACGGCTGCGCCGCTTTTCAATAAACCGCGAAGCGGGTTCTTAACCTTGATCTTTTATTTCTGAATTTTGCCCTAGGCTCGTCATTAATCCCGCTGGATCTTCAGCAGGTCTTTTAAGGAAATAATTTCAAAACCTTCCTCTTCGAGTCGCGGGATCTCCCGCGCCAGCAATTCCAGGGTTTTTTTCCGGTAGTGTCCGATCGCGATGGCGTTGCCCTGTTTGCGAGCGACGGATTCGAGCCTCGCGATCTGGACTTTGATGGCGCGGAAATTGTCGTCATTATCGAGAAAGACGCCGCGTTTGAGGAAAGGAAGGCCGAGCGAGCGGCAGATCTCGGGAGCGACCGAGGCGGTGGTGGTGTAGCTGTCGAGGAAGAAGAGTCTTCTGCGCTTTAATTCCTTGAGAATCACGGTCATGACCTTGGGGTCGGTGGTGCCGCGGGAGCCCATATGGTTGTTCACGCCGATATGATGGGGCACGGAATCCAGGTCCCGCTGAAGGATGTCCAGGATGTCTGCCTCGGGCATTTCGCTGACGATCAGCCCCCGGCCAGGGATTTTGTTCTGACCGGAATCAAGCGGCAGATGGAGGATGACTTCGGCGTCGGTGGAGCGGCTCATCTCTCCGAAATAACGGGAGTAGGGCAACAACGGAAGGATGGCGTAGGTGACTTTGGAGCCGAGGCGTTTCAACTGGGTTTCACACTTATTGTCGTAGCCGATGTCGTCGATCACAAAAACGATCTTGGGTTTGCCGATCGCCGGAGCGACGCGGTGGACCCAAAAGCGTCCGTGGTGCTGGTAGATCCAGAGGCCCGCCCCGATGAGAAGGCCTGTGAGAAAGAGAGCCGTCAGTTTGCGTTTTTGTTTTCGGGTCAGTTTGAATCGGAACAGTTTCCGCCTGGGCATAAGGTGTCCTTTATATCACAAAAACGGCAAAACGTAGGATGAATTAACATCGCAACCGGGGATAACCAGACGACGCGACCGCGGGGTTACTTGTGCGGGGGAGGCCGTGTATTTCGCATCTTGCAAGTCGCATGAGAGATTGATAGGATAGCACCCACATCAGAAAGCGAGCGGTTTTGTGACCCAGAAAAAGGAAACACCTTCATTGCAAAAATGCGCCAAGGGGCTGATCGACCTTGTGCTGGACGCGACCGGGCACGATCTCGTTTTCAGGGAGTTCTCCCGCCGCGAGCCCGACCTCAAAAACGTGACCTTCGAGACTTTTTGCGTGGAATATGTTCCCTCCAAGCTCGCCCTCGGGTGTGCCTACTGGCGTGATTGTTGCGAGAACCACCGTATCGAGGGGAAGGAGGAGCAGAATATCTTTTTTCGCGAGGTCATGTCCCTGTTCGAGTCCCCGAAATCCCTCGAAAACGCGACACGCTTCAGTGAAAGTCTTTACGCCTCGAACGCGGATAAGGACCATCCTCCCATGATCAGTGTGCTGGTGCACTTGTTCCACAAACTGAAGCTCACGGCTACGGGTAAGGCCGACAGCGAGATCCCGGAAGTAAGCCCTGGGTTTTATTTTATGGTCGAGGCCTCCGAAGCTCTCCGGTCGGTCTTTGAAGAACAGTTTGATGAATTTATTTACTCGAACGAGGATTTCCGTACCTGATCGGGGTGCGGGGCTCCGGATCCATTGAACCGGAACAAAGAAAGAAGGCAGGATGAGCATGAAACCGAAGATTCATCGCAATAATATGGTCTGGATCGATATGGAAATGACGGGGCTCGATCCGGAAAAAGAGAGGATCATCGAGATTGCGACGATCATTACGGACGGGAGCCTCAATGTTCTGGCCGAAGGGCCGGACCTTGTGATCCACCAGCCGGCGGCCATCCTGAAGGGGATGGACGAATGGAATCAGAAACACCACGCCGAGTCCGGACTGATCGAGGCCGTCAAAGCTTCCGAGATGACGGTGAAGAAGGCCGAGCAGCTAACGCTCGACGTGATCAAGGAATTCTGCAATCCCAAAAAAGTACCGCTGTGCGGTAACTCCGTCCATCATGACCGGAAGTTCCTTGCCAAGTATATGCCGAAGATCGACGACTACCTTCATTACCGGCACGTCGATGTTAGCACGCTCAAGGCGTTGGTCGCGCGGTGGTATCCGAAGGACAAGGACAAAACGCCGCCGAAAGGCAAATCGCACCGGGCGCTTGCCGATATTCGGGAATCGATCGATGAGTTGCGGTTCTACCGGGACCGGTATTTCAAATAAGGCCCTTTAAAAAAGGAACAACGCGACGATACTTTACTCACAACAGCAGTTCTTTCAACCGTTTAAGGGGGTAGGAAATGAAGAATGTCGTTATTGCGGGAATCGTGGCCGTTGCTTTGATCGTTTCGTCGGTTTTTATCTCGACCGGAATGGTCAATTCGAAAAAGGTAAATCCTTCTGAAGCCTATTCGCTTTATGGTTACGAAGGCGTACTTTATCGTCTGAATAACGTGAGCGGCCGTATTGACGTCCTTGTGCCCAGTAACGAAGCCGCACTGCTTTTTCCGGTCGGTCAGATTCAGCTTCCGAGGGCCGATGAAAAGTTGACGGACGATCAGAAAAAGAGTTTTTCGCAGAACATCAAGACGCTTTCGCAATATATCCAGGTGGAACGCGCGCGGACCCTTGGCCTGAAGGTCGAGCCCGCTCAGCCTCCCAAAGAAAAATAACAAGAGCGTTGTCCGAAGTCCATTTGCATAGCGGGTCTGGTTTATGCCGGAGTTCCCGGAAGGGAGCGGCAGGGACAGACCCGCTGTAGTTTTTGAGGAAGGCAGGTCCGCATGGTCCGGAAAGCGGCACAGAATATCATCGCGATCGTCTACGATTTTGACGGGACTCTTTCGCCCGGCAATATGCAGGAAGAGACGATCTTCAAAGCGTATGGGATTGATAAGAGGAAATTCTGGGCCAAGTCCCAGAAGCTCGTGCGCGACCGGGGTTACGAACAGACCCTGGCCTATCTGAAGCTTCTCATTACGGATCCGGTTTTTCGCAAGAAACCGCTGACCCGCGATCTCCTCCGAAGGCTTGCTTCCCGCGTTCTCTATTATCCCGGGGTCGATGAGGGGTATTTTGACCAGCTTCAGGATTTTTTGAAAACCATTCCGGATGTGGCGGAGTGCGGGATCAAGCTGGAACATTATATCGTTTCCAGCGGGCTCCAGGCGATCCTCGACGGCGTGAGTATCCGCAAGTATTTCAAGAAGATCTTTGCCTGTGAATACGACTATGAGAAGGGCCGCCCGGTGTTCCCAAAATTGGTCATCAACGATACCAATAAGACGCAATTTCTTTTTCGTGTGAACAAAGGAAAACTCGAACTGACCGACAGCATCAACCATCACATGCCTGAAGAGGAACGCCGCGTGCCGTTCCGCAACATGATCTACATCGGGGACGGGATCACGGATGTGCCATCGATGACGGTGATGCACAAGGCCGGCGGTTACGCGATCGCGGTGTATGATCCCTCGAAGAGGGTCCCGCGCGAAGTGAAGAAGATGATCGCGCAGAAGCGGGCGGAACATTTTGCAGCGGCGGATTTCCGTTCAGGGTCGCTTTTGGTGAAGATCCTGCACCGGACGCTCAAGAAGATCATTTATTCCATCGCTTACCGTTCTTCCTCGGACCGTTCGTCGGACTGGGTTCGGAGGCACTGGTCGAAATAAGCCGGGCTAAGTTCCAAAATCCCGGATCTCTTTGGTCAGGTCCCGGAGTGTGTTCGCCCGGTTGATCTTTTCCCGGAACTGCGCCACGTTCGGACACCCCTTGAAATACCAGCAGGCGATCTTGCGGGACTGTAATACCCCCGTTTTTTCTCCCTCGAATTTCACTTCCTGACGGATGTGCCTAAGAGCAACGCGCTTTTTCTCTTCAAATGACGGCGTGGCCGGCGTTTTTCCTTTCAGAAGGGCGAGGATTCCTTCGTAAAGCCATGGATTTCCAAGGGCTCCGCGCCCGATGGCAACCCCGTCACAGCCAGCGGTTTCGAGCATGCGGACCGCGTCTTCGGGTGCAAAAATATCGCCGTTCCCGAAGACCGGGATCTTGACGGATCGTTTGATGTGGCCGATCGCGTTCCAGTCCGCTTTTCCGGTATAGGCCTGAAGCCGGGTGCGCCCGTGGACGGTGACGGCCGAAAGCCCGCAATCTTCCGCGATCCGGGCGAGGCGGACCGCCTCTTTTCCGGACGCGTCCTCGAAACCGGTCCGCATTTTGACCGTAACGGGGATTTTTTTGATATGTGCCATGACGCTCGCGAAGATCTTTTTCGCAAGGTCCGGAGTTTGCAGAAGCGCGGATCCCGCGCCGGGGGAGACGACTTTCCGAACGGGGCAGCCGCAATTGAGGTCGAGGATATCCAGTCCCATGTCTTCGATAATCGCTGCGGCCTTGCCCATGGAGACTGGATTGTGGCCGACGAGTTGCGCGCCGAGAGGTTTGTCTCCCCGGACCCGGCGGAGGAACGCGGCGGTTGTTTTGTGCCCCCGGACGAGTGCTTCGGCGGAGATCATTTCGGTGAAGGCGAGCTCCAGTCCGTGTTCGCGGGCGATCAAACGGAAGGCCGGATCGGTGCACCCTGCCATGGGGGACTGAAAGACCGGTATTTTAAGTTTAATAGAACCGAGACGGAGCATAAAATTTGAGGATGTTCTTTTGCCTTTCTGATTTTTGGGTATAATACCCGTAAACTCTTTCCGGCCGAAGCGAAAATTCAAAAAGAGAGGTCGAGTCATGGCAATGGATGAAGCGAAGTCTCCGCAACAATCTGAGGACTGGAGCGTCATTCTGCAATCCTTTCCTTCAAAGAAGAAGAAAGATCTCGCCAAACGGCTGAGTGAGATCTTCGACCTTGACCGCAGTGATGCCGAGCAGGCGATCTCGAATCTTCCCCTCATTCTTCTCGATGGTCTTTCTTTTACCGCCGCCACGCGGATCAAAGGTTTTTTTCAGAAACTCGGCACCGTGACCGAGATCTCTAACCACGAAGTGATCAAAAAAAACTGTTATCAGATCCTCTGGCCGCAGAAGCCGGACCTTTCCTATTTTCTGAAAGACGGCACCAAGCCCGCTTCCGGAAAAGCCGCTCCGGTTCCATCGGTGCCTGTTGAGGGTGAGACCCCCCGGTCTTTCTCTCCGGAGATCTCTCAGGAGGAACCCAAGGTTCCGTCGAAGACCTCTCAGGAAGCGTCCGGGATTTCTCCCGTGCCGCCGGTCGCTGAAGATGCGGATTGGAAAAAGCGGGCGAAAGATCTTTCGGAAAAGCTCGAAAAGATCCAGGAGGCCCCGCCGCAGGTTTTTGAGGCACCCGCTTCGGCGCCGGAGCCGTCTGTTCACGAAGTGCCCGCGCAAGACGATGAAGGCCTTCGGGAGGAGATGCGGCGTCGCGAGGCCCAGAAGAAAGAGGAGTCTGACGAATGGCGGTTTAAGGCAACGGCGCTCGGCGACCGGGTCTATGAGCTCGAAGATGCGCTCGCGAGGAAAACGGAAGAGCTGGCGCAGCTGTCCGCTGAATTAGAAAAGATCCGGGAATCTGCCGCGCGGGCCGAGGAGCTGGAACGGCTTTTAACCCAGAAGGAATCGGAGTCCAACGCGAAACAGTCTGAAGTACAACGCTGGATGGACAAAGCGCAGACGTTTGAAAACGAGATCGTTGAAAAATCCAAGGCCATGGAACTTTTGTCCCGGGAACTGAGCAGCATCCAAGAACGCGAAAGAGAAGCTTTGAAAAAGATTGACGCGTTTGAGCGGAATTCCGCGGTCGTCGCGGAAGAACTTCGGGTCAAGGAGGAAGCGCTCCGCGCGAGGGATAACGCTCTGGTGGCTTTGGAAAAACGGGTGGGGGAGCTTGCCGCGAAGGCTCAGGAGTGCGATGCCTTGCGTCTGGAGTATACCCGGTTGACGCAGGAGCGGAAGGCCTACGAAGCGAAGCTTTTGGATTTCGAAACCCGGTGCGGAAAAATCGAGGAAGAACACCGCCGTTATCGGAGTCGCATGGAGCGGAAGATCACGGCCGCGACCCGCGAACTCGGGACCTGGGGCCGGAGTCTTGACACGCTCCGGCTGGGGTTTCAGAAATTGACGGTTTTTCTCGGCAACGAATCAGCCGTGATGGATACTGGAGCAAAACCCGCCGTCCGCGGACCTGTCGGGCGTCCTTCGGTTTCTCCGGAAAAAAAGAATCCGTAAGAGGCCGGCGTGAAAGCCGTCACATCGGAGCAGATGAGGCGTCTTGATCAGGCCTCGATCGAGAAATATTCCATTCCTTCCATTCTCTTAATGGAGAACGCCGGTCGCGCGGTTGCGAGTGCCGTGATCCGTGAATACGGAAACTGCCCGGTCCTGGTCTTTGCGGGGAAGGGGAATAACGGAGGCGACGGTCTTGTGGTTGCCCGCGATCTGGTCAATCACGGCAGTCCCGTGCGCGTCGTTCTTCTCGAGGATCCTGAGCAATTGAAACCCGACCCGCTTCTTAATTTCAGGATCGCCCGGAAAATGAAGATCCCGATGACGTTGGCTCGTCCCAAAATGACAGAACGTGTTTTCGAAGCCTGTAGCCGGAAGGCGGCGGTGATTGTGGATGCGATCTTCGGGATTGGCCTTAACAGCCCGGTCCGCGGGGTGTTCGCTTCCGCGATCCGGGCGATTCGCCGGAGCGGCCGGCCGGTCGTGAGTATTGATATTCCCTCAGGTCTTGACGCGGATACGGGGGAAATTCACGGGGATGCGGTGACGGCAGAACGGACCGTGACGCTGGGGCTTCCGAAGCGTGGATTGACCCGCCAGGAAGGTCCGGCGCATGCCGGAAAGATCGAAGTGGCCGATATCGGGATTCCCCGGCCGTTGCTTGTGCCGTTCCTGCGTTAAACCGTTTTTTTTAAAAGAGTTGCGAGTCTTTCCCGGCCGTCTGTTGCTCTTGACACCCCGGGAGTTTTCCGATTAAAATCCACACTCATTTCGCGTTGTGAACCCGGTTTAATGTAAAGGACCTCTGGTGCGTTCCTTTAGAAGATTCCCCGATTGGTTGAGGCGTTCTCTGCCTGAAGACTCTGCCGAGAAGACGCACGCGATCCTGAAAAAATATCAGCTGAACACCGTGTGCCGCTCCGCGAGGTGTCCGAACTGCCACGAATGTTACGCCCGGGATACGGCCACGTTTATGATCCTCGGAGAGATTTGCACGCGCCACTGCGGTTTTTGTGCCGTGCGGACCGGCCGTCCGGAGATGTTGCGGGCGGATGAGCCGGAGCGCGTTGCTTTTGCGGCCAAGGAGTTGGGGCTGAAATATGTGGTGATCACTTCTGTCACGCGGGATGACCTTGCGGACGAAGGTTCGGGTCATTATGCCGAAACGGTCGGCGCCGTGAAACGGGAAATTCCCGATTCGCGGGTTGAGGTGCTGACACCGGATTTCCATGCGCGCGAAGCGCTGATCGGTCGCGTGGTGGAGTCCGCGCCCGACGTTTTTAATCATAATCTTGAGACGGTCGAGCGCCTTCAGGCGTTCGTCCGGCCTCAGGCGGATTATCAGTGTTCTCTGAAGACGCTTGAGACCGCCAAACGCTTGGCGCCGGAGCGGGTCACAAAAAGCGGCCTGATGTTGGGGCTCGGTGAAACCGTTCCTGAAATCCTTGAAACCGGCCGGCACCTGCTTTCCGTGGGCGTTAGCATTCTGACGCTTGGGCAGTATCTCCAGCCGGGACCCAAAAACATTGAAGTGCAAGAATATGTTTCACCGGAGAAATTTGAAGACCTGGCCCGGAAGCTTCGGGCCATGGGGTTCGACAAGGTTTCTTCCGGGGCGTACGTGAGGAGTTCATATCATGCGAAGGAAACCTTTGCGGGCCCCGGCGCGGAGCGGACCCTTGGGACGGCGGAAACGCAGACCGGTATCTGACCGGTCCTAAAAATTCCAATAAAAGGGAGATCGGAAGATGATTGAAGTCCTTGCAAAAGGTCTTGGTTCGAAAGTTGACGAGGCTGCCATCAAGAAGTGGTTCATTGAAGAAGGGGATCCGGTGAATGAGGGTGACGATCTGGTCGAGCTTGTGACCGAGGATTCGGTCGTGGTGATCTCGGCGCCGGCTTCGGGGATCCTCACCGAAGTTTATTTTGACGAAGACGAAACAGTGCAGCGGGACGAAGTGATTTGCATCATCGATGACGAGGCGCCGGAAATGGAAGACGAGGAAGCGGACGATGATGAAGATGAGAAGTAACGTTGTCTTAACGGATGAACTTATGAGAATCATTTCTCGGAAAGAGCGTGGGATGTCATGTTGATGAACGAAGCGTATCGGACAGTGCCTGTTCGGCTCGAGTCGCTGCCGGAATTCGGGTTCTGCCATGTCTGAACTTCTTAAACTTAAAAGTCCGGCGGATTTTATCGGCAAGCAAGGCCAGGGATACATCAGTTTCGGGTCCGGTCAGCCCGATCTGCCTCCTCCCAGCGAAGCCTTTGAGGGCATTCATTTAAAAAGGGATCTTCGTTACGGGCTTATCCAGGGCGAGTTCAAATTGAGAGAAGCCCTGAGCCATGAATATTCCGGATCTACGGCCGAAAACTTCGTCATCACAAACGGCGCTTCCGAGGCGCTGGACCTTATTTTCCGGAGTTGGGGCAAAGGCGGGAAGATTCTTTTGCCCCGGCCTTACTACTATTCTTATCCTCCCATTATCGAAATGGCCGGCATGGTTCCTGTCTATACAGACCTGGTTGGGGGACGGATCGATATCGAGGATTTTAAAAAGAAGGTTGTGGGATGTAAAGCCGTGCTCATTAACTCACCTTCCAATCCCACGGGGTGCGTGGAGTCGATCGAAACGCTTAAGGAGATCGAACGGGTTACGCAAAAGCTCGGTGTTTATGTGGTCTCGGACGAAGTTTATAAGGACCTGATCTATGAACGCGAAAATTATCATCTCCAGGGCGATCATGTGATTACGGTCAATTCCTTTTCCAAGACCTATTGCATGTGCGGAGTGCGGGTCGGCTATTTATGGAGCGCGGACAAGAAGGTGGTGGAGGATGTCTGCGAAGAAAAAACCCATACTTCCATGAATACCAACCTTGTCGGACAGGACATGGCCCTCCATGCCATGAAAGCGCCCAAGGACTATATCAAGAAGCAGCAACTTGTCTGGCGCGAGCGGCGGGATTTTATTTACCAGGGGCTTTTGAATCTCGGCTTTGACCTTTGGAAACCGGAAGGCGCTTTTTATGTGCTGCCCAAGTGCAATAATGCGCGCAAGTTCCTGAGCGTCCTGGTTCAGGAATACAAAGTTATCGCCTATTTGGGAGAATGGTTCGGGGCGCCCGAGCGACTGCGTCTCAGTTATGCCCTTGATATCAAGCAAATGGAAGAAGGTCTGGGCCGTATCAAAGACGCGATGAAAAAAGTGAGCGTCCTGTGATGTTGCCGCCCCGGACGAATTAAGGTGTCTCGCATGCCTTCCGTTGTTTTTCGGCCCGCGACAAAATCAGAAGCGAAGGCGATGTCCGCCCGTTTCTCGAAGCGGCCCATTGGTGTTTTTGATTCGGGCCTCGGCGGCCTGACCGTTGTCCGGCAGCTTCGCCGGATGCTTCCTGCCGAGGAGATTCTTTATCTGGGCGATCTGGCCCATCTTCCTTACGGCACCAAGTCCACGGATGAAATCCGCCGACGCTCTGAAGAGTGCGCCCGTTACCTTCTCAAGCAGAAGGTCAAGGCGCTTGTCATCGCATGTAACTCTGCCTCCAGCGTTGCGTATAAGACCCTTTGCCGGACGCTTCCCGTTCCGGTCCTTGATGTGATCACGCCTGCCGCGGAAGAAGCGCTGGCTTCCACGAGCAACCGCCGTATCGGGGTGATTGCCACGAACGCCACGATCGAAAGCGGAAGTTACGCCAAAGCGTTAACGGACCGCGCCATCGACGCAGAATATTTTTTGAAGGCCTGTCCGCTTTTCGTGAACCTTGCCGAGGAAGGCTGGCTCGAGGATGCGATCGCTTTGGGTACTGCGAAAAAGTATCTCGCTCCGATCAAAAGGAAGAACATCGACACGCTCATCCTCGGTTGCACGCATTATCCGTTGCTTGGGAAAGTGATTGCCCGTGTGATGGGCCCGAAGGTGCGGTTGATCGATTCCGCGATCCCGACGGTGTTGAAGCTGAAAGCGCTCCTCGAAAGACGGGGGATCCTCTGCCGTGCGGACCGTCGTGCGCCGCTCAAGATCCGTGTGACGGATTATGTCCGCAATTTTGCGCGGATCGGCGAAGCGTTCCTCGGTGAAGAGCTCAAAAGCGTCAAGGTCGTTAAAATCCCATGAACCGGGCTGTTTGTCTTTTGTCCGGAGGGCTCGATTCGACCGTCACTTTGTATGCCGCGCGCCGGGAGGGCTTCGAACCCGTCGCGCTTTCGATCGAGTACGGCCAGCGTCATTACAAGGAAATATCCCTCGCCCAGAACATGACGCGATCGCTCGGACTCAAGCACTACTTCGCGTCGCTCAGCATGCCGTGGAAGGGGAGCGCGCTCCTGGACGAAAAAGCGCCGCTTCCGAAGCACCGGGACGCGGCGACGATCTCCGGCGGCGGGATCCCGGCGACGTACGTCCCAGGGCGGAACAGCGTGTTTCTTGCCATGGCCATTTCTTGCGCGGAGATCGTTCAGGCCGGTACTGTTTTCATCGGGGTCAACGCGCTGGATTACAGCGGTTATCCGGATTGCCGTCCGGAGTATCTCCAAGCGTTTGCGGATGCCGTGAATCTCGGGACTCGGGCTGGCATCGAAGGCAAACGCATCGAGATCAAGGCGCCGCTCATCCGATTATCCAAAAAGGAGATCGTCCTTCTCGGTCAAAAACTCGGCGTTCCTTTCGAGCGGACGTGGTCTTGCTACGAAGGAAGCGACAAGCCCTGCGGAGAGTGCGACTCCTGCTTGCTCCGCGCTAAAGGCTTTGCGGAAGCAGGGTTTGCGGATCCGCTCTTATCTTATGAAACACCCTCCGACCGCTGACCGGGCGCGTATCACCGAGATCTTTTCCTCGCTTCAGGGCGAAGGCCCGAGAATGGGAGAGCGGCATCTGTTCGTCCGGTTCGAAGAATGCCACATAGAATGCGAATACTGCGATGAACTCGGCCGGGAAGGCCGGGAGATGTCGGTCGATGAAGTGGTGGCCGAGATTGACCGGCTTGAGACGGAGGCGGGGCCGCACGCTTACGTGAGCCTCACCGGCGGCGAGCCGCTCCTTTACGTGCCGTTCCTGAAACCGCTCTGTCACCGTCTCCGCGAGAAACATTACAAGATTTTGCTCGAAACGAACGGGATCCTTTGGCAGGCGCTCGAAGACGTGGTGAAAGATTGCGACTTGATCGCGATGGACCTCAAGCTTTCAAGCGTCAGCCATGAAAAGGATTTTCTTGATGATCACGCGAAATTCCTTAAGATTGCGCGGGGGAAGGAGACCTATCTGAAGATCGTGGTCTCCAAAGACATTGATGAGATCGAGTATGATGATCACCTTTGTATGGTGGCGGCCGTTGCGCCCGCGACTCCTGTTTTTTTACAGCCCGCGAGCCGGGGGCGGGAAGGGTACGACGATCCTCGACTGATGAAACTTTTGAACACCCTGCAACGTTTTGGGAGCCGCCGGCTTCCGGACGTGCGGGTCGGCGTCCAGCTCCATAAAGTACTTAACATCCGATAGGAGGATCTCTTGAGGATCGATAAACGCAAAAACGACCAGCTTCGCAACGTGACCGTCCGGACAAATTATCTGAAGAACGCGCACGGTTCCTGTCTGATCGAGATGGGCGACACCAAGGTGATCTGCACGGCTTCGGTTGAGGAAAAAGTCCCTTTTTTCTGCAAGGTTGAGGGAAAGGGCTGGGTGACTGCGGAGTACGGGATGTTGCCCGCGTCGTGCAATGAACGTATCGCGCGCGAAGCCGCCAAAGGAAAACTCTCGGGTCGCACGCAGGAGATCCAGCGGTTGATCGGGCGGAGCCTTCGTTCGATCGTGGACCTTAAAAATCTCGGCGAGAGGACGATCTGGCTTGATGCGGACGTGATTCAGGGCGACGGCGGGACGCGTACCGCGTCGATCACCGGCTGTTATATCGCCCTGATGCATGCCGTGAAAAAGCTGATGGACCAGGGGCTTCTCAAAAAAAGTCCGGTCCTTGATTCCGTTGCGGCCGTGAGCGTCGGAGTGGTGAACGGGAATGCCGTGCTCGACCTTTGTTATGCGGAAGATTCCACGGCCGAGGTCGATATGAATGTTGTCATGACGGGCTCCGGCAAGCTGGTGGAAGTCCAGGGGACGGCCGAGGGAAAACCCTTTTCCGAGGCGAAACTCATGCAGCTCCTGAAACTTGGCAAAAAAGGGATCCGCGAACTTTCGGCGATCCAGAAAAAAAATGTCTGAGGAACCCGTCCGGCTTTTGTTGGCCACGTCGAACCTGAAAAAGCTCAAGGAACTCCAGGACCTTGTGGTCGGTCTCCCGGTCCGCTGTCTCAGTCTCAAGGACTTCCCGCAAGTGTCCAGTGTCGAAGAGACCGGAAGGACGTTTGAAGAGAACGCCAAGATCAAGGCGCTCGGCTATGCCGAACAAACCGGGATGCTCACGATCGGAGAGGATTCCGGGATCTGCTGCGAAGCTCTCGGCGGGGCCCCTGGCGTTTTTTCTGCCCGGTTCTCCGAGTATCGCACGGATGAGTCCAATAATGAAAAGCTTCTCGCTTCCCTCAAGGACGTACCCGATGAAAAACGTACGGCGTATTACGAATCCGCTATCGCGCTTGCGGAACCCGACCGACTGGTCGGGGTCGTTCGCGGGCAAGTTCATGGCCTGATCACGCGCGAGTTGCAAGGTGCCGGGGGATTCGGTTACGACCCTCTTTTTTTCTATCCGCCGTACCAGAAAACGTTTGGTGAAGTGCCTCCGGTGATGAAACATGTCGTGTCCCACCGCGGGAAGGCTTTTTCCAAGCTCCGGAAGCTCCTCGAAGCGTATCTCGCCAAGCGTTCGTAATTGATTCAGTTCGCGTCGGTTGTGTCGATATTTCATCTGGGGTCGACCGGGGACTTGGGTTTCCGGCAGTGTGGTATTCCGTATGTTCTCTTGATAAGATAAAGGACGGAGCGAACAATGAAAAAAAGAATTTTGGTTGTGGACGATGAGCCGGACATTCTTTCGATCGTGGAGGCGCGCCTCATCGCGCTCGGCTACGAGGTCCTGACGGCGAGGGACGGGCAGGAAGGGCTCAATACGGCCCGCAAGGAAAGTCCCGATATGATCCTTCTCGATCTGATGCTTCCCAAGTTGGACGGTTACAAGGTTTGCCGGATGCTCAAGTTCGACAAGACGTATGACCACATTCCCATTGTTATTTTTTCCGCAAAAGGAAGCGTGGCCGACAAGAAAATGGCCGAAGAAGTCGGCGCCGATGCCTACCTGACGAAGCCGTTCAATCAGGAAACGTTCAAACAAACCATTCAGAAACTGATAGGAAGCTAGGCGCGCATTTCAGCCGGCTGCTTCCGGAGGACCTATGGTTCCGCAGGCGAAGATCCTCGAGTTGTTACTGAAGCAGGAACTTCTCCAGCCGGACCAAGCTGAAAAGGCGCAAAAAGAAGCCTCGCGCGTCGGGCAGCCTCTCGAAGTGGTGCTCGTCAGGAATGGTTTTGTGACCGAAGAAGACGTCGCCAATATCAAGGCTGCGATCCTCGGTATTCCTTATATCGATCTCAGCAGTTATCGCCTCGACCGTTCCCTTGTCAAACTGATCCCCGAGAGCGCCGCCAAGAAATATGCCATGATTCCGCTTTTCACGACGGGCAAGACGATCTCCGTCGGGATGGTTGATCCCCAGAACATTGTCGCCATCGACTTTGTCCGGAAGAGTACCCCGTATGACGCGGTCGATCCGATCTTGGTTTCCTCGTCCGGTTTTCAGAAGGCGTTCAATGCCTATTACCGTTCTTTCGGTTCGGTCGCGGAGATCGTAAAATCGCTCGAAAAGGGAAAAGCTCCGAGCATGCAGGAAACTCTGATGGGGGAGATCTCGGAGCAGACACCCGTTAGCAAGCTTGTGGACAGCCTTCTTTCCCAGGCCGTTCAGGCCCGTGCGTCCGATATTCACATTGAACCTGAGGAGGGTATCGTTTCGGTGCGTTTCCGCGTGGACGGACTGCTTCAACAGATCACGACCTTTCCTTTGCCGATCCACAGCGCCGTTGTTTCGAGGGTCAAAATCCTCTCCGGAATGGATATTACGGAGAACCGCAAGCCTCAGGATGGCAAGATCCACATGGAGTTGGAAGGTAAGGATCTGGATATTCGCGTGTCGACTTTTCCGACGGTTTTCGGGGAGAACGTGGTCCTTCGCCTTCTCGACAAGCGTGCGATGCTCCCGAATCTTGGCGAACTCGGTTTTTCGAAAGAGAACCTGGAGGTCTTTACGAAACTTATTGCCCGGCCGTTTGGCATCATTCTCGTGACAGGCCCGACGGGAAGCGGTAAAACGACGACTCTTTATTCCGCGATCTCCCGGATCAATACCGAGGACAAGAATATCGTGACGATCGAGGACCCGGTGGAGTTCGTTATCCCGCGTGTCCGTCAAACTCAGGTTAATGCCAAGGCCGGGATCACGTTCGCCAACGGTCTTCGCGGGTTTCTCCGCCAGGACCCCGATGTGATGATGGTGGGTGAGATCCGCGACCGCGAAACGGTTGAAGTGGCGATTCAGTCGTCTCTTACGGGGCACCTTGTTTTTTCGACGTTGCATACGAACGATGCGCCGTCGGCTCTGACGCGTCTGATCGATATGGGGATCGAACCGTTCCTTATTTCGAGCACCGTCGTGGCTATTCTCGCGCAGCGGCTCGTTCGCGAGAACTGCACGAAATGCCGTGAGCAGTATTCGCCCTCTCCTGCGGCGCTTAAGAACGCGGGGCTTCCCGAGGGCACTCAGTTGATCCGCGGCAAGGGATGCTCTCGTTGCAATCAGACCGGGTTCCTCGGCCGTACCGGTATTTTTGAGTTGATGCTGATGACCGACGAGATCAAAAGCATGGTTGATGCCAAGCGGCCCTCCACCGATATCCGCAAAAAGGCCATTGAACAGGGAATGAAGACCTTGAGGCAGGACGGATTCGAGAAACTTCAGCGTGGGATCACTACGCTGGAAGAGGTCCTCCGGGTCACCGAGATCGAATAATGGAAGCTTCCTTCCTCTATAAGGCCCGCGATAATTTCGGAAATGTCACGGAAGGGAAAATGACGGCCGACTCCGATCTCGATGTTTCGGCCAAGCTCCGGCAGCAGGGGATGACCCCCGTATGGATACGCCCGGAAGGCGCGGACCTCTCCACGGAATTTCTTTTAAAATTCCGCCGTCTCAAGATCGCCGATATCAACGCGTTTACCCGCGAATTTTACACGCTTATCAAAGCGGGTCTTACGGCCATTGCGTCGCTGGAGGTGATCAGCGAGCAGGACCGCAATCCCGTGCTGAAACGTATGGTCGACGGGTTGATCACGAGCATTCGCGGGGGCGCGAGCATCTCAGACAGTCTGGCGCGCTATCCCAAGATCTTTACGCCTCTTTATGTGAACATGTTCCGTGCCGGGGAAACGTCGGGCCGGATTGAGGAGATCCTGGAGCGGCTGATGTATCTCGGCGAGGCGGAAGAAAAGCTGCGGTTGCGCGTGAAATCCGCGTTGCGTTATCCGACGATCGTGCTGAGCGCGATCGTGCTCGCGTTTCTTGCGCTGACGAATTTTATCATCCCGCGCTTTGCGAAACTTTTTGCACAGAGCAATGTCGAATTGCCGCTCCCGACCCGGATCCTGCTCGGCATCCACGATGTGATGCAGCACTACGGTGTCTTTATCGCGATCGGTGCGGTCGCGGCGGGGATCTTGATCGTAAGGTTTGCGCAAACCCCTTCGGGGAAACTTCTTTTTGACCGCGTGTGGCTCAAGGTCCCTGTGTTGGGTCCGTTAATCCTCAAGGCCGAGATGTCCCGTTTTGCCAGGGTGATGGCCATTCTTTTGCAAAGCGGGATCGCGGCGCTCAAGGCTCTCGAAATCGCTTACGGAAGCGCCGACAACCGCGTCGTCGCCGGGGCGATCGAAAAGATCCGGGTCAGCGTGACCGAAGGTACCGGGATGACACAGCCGATGAAGGAGAGCGGTATTTTCCCTCCGTCGGTGGTGCGGATGGTCCGGGTGGGGGAAGAGACCGGAAAAATAGATGAGTTGCTTTTGAAGGTCTCGGACTATTATGATATGCAGGTGGATTACATTGTTAGCAATCTGATGGTTTTGATCGAACCGATGCTGATCGTGATCCTCGGTCTGATGGTCCTGGTGCTGGCGCTCGGGATGTTCCTCCCGATGTGGAATATGATCAGTCTTTTCCGCCGTTAGTCTAAAGTTGTTAATTGAGTGCAGCAGTTCAGCGAAAGGAGAACGAAAATGTTGATGAATAAAAGAGGCTTTACGCTCATTGAATTGATCATGGTGATTGTTTTGTTGGGGCTTCTGGCGGTTGTGGCCATTCCCAAATACTATGATCTCCAGACGGATGCGAAGACGGCAGCCGAGCAGGGGGTCGTGGGCGGCGTTCGTTCCGGCATTTACACCTATTTCGCGAAGAACAAGGCTTATCCCGCAACGCTGGACAGTGCTTCCAACGGAGCTTGTTCAAAGACCAATAAGTGCTTCACGACGGTCCTGGATCAGGACGGGATCCAGCAGGACTGGACCAAGACTGCCACGGGCTATACAGGGCCTGCCAATGGCGCCTACGTTTACAACAGCACGACCGGCTCTTTTACAGACTAGTTGTCGCCTTTTTTTTCGTAATGCGTGAGCGGCGGCCAAAGCGGCTGCCGCTCACGCTCCTTTCGCGGGGGTTCCATTGAAGAGCAGGGGTTTTGCTCTGCCGGCTGTTCTGTTAATCGTTATTCTTGTCCCCATCATTGTCTTCGGTGCTACGTTTTACATCACCAACAGTGTCACCCGCAACGAATCCCAGAACCGGAACATGGACGCGCTTTATCTTGCGCAGGCCGGTATCCATCGAGGGATCTTCAACCTGAGATCGACCGGCGCGGCGCTTCCCGTTTCGAACATCGACGCGAATAACCAGATCAATCTGGTGCAAGTGGCATCCGGCTGCGGGATCTATCAACTCAAATGTACCGGAACTTCCGTCTCGCCCGCTGGTTCGATTTCGCGGACCGTTTTTGCCCAGTATGAGTTGGCCTCGAACAAAGTGCAGATCTACATGGAAGGCGACGGTACCGGGATCCCTCCGCCTCCGGCCGGAACGGGAACTGCGGTCTATGACTGGGAATTTCCGGAAGGTTCCGGCAGCAGTTCTCCGACCTCCGGAACTTATCAGGCGACCATCATGGGAAACCAGCCGTCCCAGACGGCGTGGGTGGCCGGCCCGGACGGCGCTTTGGATTATGCCCTGAAGTTCAATATTTCGAATACCCATACGTATGCCTGGGTCGCGGATAGCTCCGGGCTGGATTTGACCACGAGCGGTTCGATCCTTGTGCGTGTCCGTGTGGATGGTTCGGTCGGTGCCAGCGGGGGCATTGTTTTCAAGGGGCATCTTTCAAACAATTCGGTGACGGCGTACGGGATCACTTTCAATGGCGGAAAATTCGCGCTTGAACTTACAAATTCGGGAGGAGTGACCACGGTTTTGAACAGTAACGTTACCCCGGTTTTGGGGACGTGGTATCTTGTGCAAGGCGCTTGGGGCAGTTCGGGTATGAGGATCTATGTGGACGGGGTGCTGAAAAATTCCAACACGACGGTTGTGACGGTCCGGAATACGACCGGGACGCTTCAATTCGGTACGAAGTATACAAATAACGCAAGCGGTAAAGAACCTATCTCAATCGATGAAGTGAAGATCGGAACGGGGTGCTGAGGTGGGAAGCGAAAAATGAATTGCCGACGAGGAGTCACCCTGATTGAATTGATCATGGCGATGATCATCCTGACGCTTATCGCGATCCCGGTCGGGTATATGATCGGCCAGCAGGTTCAGGGGACGATATCGTCCGGAGATTTGACCATTGCCGGCAACGCGGCGCGCAGTGAAATGGAGCGGCTGAATAACACGGCGTATGCCTCCGTGGCGACGGGAAGTTCCACGATCAACTCCATGATCGTTAACTGGACGGTGACGACGGTGACAGGAAGCAACGGTGCGGAAAGGAAAGACATCGTGCTGACCGCTAAGCGTTCGGGGACTTCGGCGGTCCTGGCAACGCTTTACGGTTCCATCGCCAAAGATGTGACGTACGCGCCATGAAAAAACAATCGGGATTTACATTGATCGAGCTGGTGATGGTGACGCTGATCGCCGCCTTGCTCGTCGTGGGCGGTCTTCATATCCTGGGGTTTGTTACGAAGACCACTTTTTATCTTCCCAACCAGGTTCGGGCCGACACGCTTGCGGCCGACGCCCTTGAGATCCTGACAGAAGGGGATAAGACCGCGAAGGGGCTTCGTTTCTGCAAAGCCGTCACCACGGCCGGCGCGAACCAAGTTATCGTGACGAATCAGGATGACCAGACGATCGAATACCGATTGACGGCGGGGAAACTGTACCGGAAGATCGCTACCGGGGCCGATGCCCTTGTGCCGTATTACATGCCTGCGGACATGACGATTGCGGGCGTCGGAGGATCGCTTTTCACTTACACCGATGCCAGCGACGCGCCCTTGACCCAGCCCGTGACACCGGCCAATGTCCGGCGAATAAAGGTCGATTTAATCGCTAAAAACGGGACGGGTTCGTCCGATACACTAGATGGGACTAGCACGCAAAGTTCTTCCGTTAAAGTGAACAAGTACCTTTAAGCGAACGAAGGCGGTTCATGCAATTTTTGTCACTTGAGATCGGACGGCACCGGCTGAAGGTGCTTCTGTTAGACAAGGATGGTCCGTCTCTCGTGATCCGTCAGGAGAAGGTTCTGACGATTCCTCCGACGGAAGACCTCAAGTCCCGGATCAGCGAAACCCTCCGTCAGTTTGTCAAAGAGAATAAAGTGAACGCTCGGAAGGTTTACCTCACCATTTCCGATCCCCGGGTGATCACCGTCAAGGCCACGATACTTCCCGCAATGCCCCCCAAAGAACTTGCCTCCGCGATCGCTTGGCAGGCGAAGGAGGACGGGGCGCTTAGCCAAGAGAATGTTTTTTTTAATTACGACGTTGTTAAAGAATTTTCCGATGAGGAAGGCGCTAAACAAGAGGTGGCGCTTTATTCGGTCGTGAACCGAAAACTTTTGAGTGACTATGTCCGCATGCTCGGACGGTTCGGGTACGAAGTGGCGCAGGTTACCGCTGCGCCTCTGAACAACGCGAAGATCCTCGAAAACTACGGGCAGGGGTCAGCCCCTCAGGCGGTGCTGGATCTCGGATACGGTGATTCGACCCTTTCCATCTACGTCAAAGGGAAGCTGATCTTTATCCGGACACTGGGTTTTTCGTACTCTAAGGTCCAACTGATCCTGAATGATCCCTTGTTTCTTGGAACAAAATTCCAGACCCCCGAGGCCGATAGCGAGATCGAAGCCGCGGTGCTGTCGATCGGCGTTCCTCTCGAAGAGTCTCCGGTCGGGAGCGGGGAGGGCCGGGAGGCCAAATTTTTCAATTTATTGCGGCCGCTTCTCGAGGGGCTGGTCCGTGAGGTCCGTTATTCCTTCACGTACTTCATGACGAACCTTAAGGATGAAAAGCCCGTCGCGCTTTATCTGACCGGCCACGGGACGAAGTTTAAGAACCTCGATGTTTTTCTGGGGCGCGAGCTCGGGATCGGCGTCCATCATTTTCTTCTTCCTCCGACGATTCAATGCAAACAAGGGGAGGGCGTTCAGGACCCAGTTCGTCTGAGTCAGTGTGTCAGCGGGATCGCAGGAGTGCTCGGAGGACATGAAACCGTGAATTTTCTCCCGTATGAGTTCCGTACCGCGAAGTTTGAGGCGATGCAGAGGAAATTTCTGGCTTTGGGGACGCTCGCTATGGCGGCGATTCTCGCAACGCCGTTTTTTTTCGCGAAGATCGAGACCGGTTATTATTTGGACCGTCTCGCGTTTGCCAAGCGTCACTTGCAAACCCTGGGGACGTTTTCCGACCTTTCGTCCGCGGCGTTTCCCCGGTATTTTTTGACGCGCGAAATCGACCGCGGCGTCGTTCCGGCTGAAAAGATGCTTAAACTTTTGGGGTACCTGCTGCCGCCGGAGCTCGTGCTCAAGCGTTTTGATCTCGATGCCGCGGGGCGTCGATTGGCGCTTGAGGTGACGGTAAACCTTCCCGAATTGCAGCGGGCTGGTGCGGCCGAAGCGCTCGTCAAAAGGCTCAAAGGGTCGTCTTTTTTTGGGAATGTTTATGCGGAACCCGTTTCGGGGTCCGAATTCCGTATCAGGGGCGTGTTTAAAAATGATTGAAGTCGGAAAGCCTAAAATATCAGCGTCGCAAGTCGCTATCTTTGCCGGCAGCCTCGCCGTCCTGGCTCTGGCCCTGGCCTTCCAGGTGTTCGTCGATTGGAAGACGGACGAGCGACTGATCTCTCTTCGGAGAAAATATCATTTGGTCGAGGAACAGCTTAAATGGGTCGGACAAGTGATCCGGGAACAGAAGAATCCGGACCAGGCGGCCGCCTATTTCATGAAAATCCGCCAGGAGCTTTTGCGGAGATTTCCGGCCGAGGAGGCGAAGTCTCTTTTGATGCTTACGGAATACGCCTACAAATTCCAGATCAAGGTGGACAAAATTACGACGAAGCCTGCCGGGAATTTCAGAGACAGCCGCGGCGAGGTCCTGCGCGTGGACGGGAAGCCCGCGAAGGTTCAGCTGGTTACCATGACCGTGAAATGCGAGTACCTGAACCTGATCCGGTATATCGAGGCTTTGCGAAAAATCTTGCCGGCGTACATGGCGGTGGAACGTCTGGATGTCGTTAGACGGTCCGCGGATTCGCCGCCTCTTTCGGCCGTCCTTGAACTCAGCCTGTTTTTTTTGGAGTGACCATGAGAAAAAAAGAGATCATTGAACTCGGGGTCGTGGTCGTCACGGCACTTCTCTTGGTGTCGGCGACGGGTTCTCTTGTCAAAAAGATCAACGCTGCGAAGCGGGTTTTGCCGCTCCCGGCTCCGAACGTTGCCGCATCCGTCTCATTTCAGGGTGGGACCGTTTCTGTTCCTTCTCTGGTCAAGAGAAAGCCGGTTTTGGACGATAGTTTTTTTGGGAGATTTAACGGAGTGACGGACGCGCTTTCCGTTGAGCGTGATCCGTTCGTGGGGGGACAGATCGGCCCGAGAGATCCCCGGAGCATGCTGGTTCTGGAAGGCATCCTGTGGGGTGACAAGATCCCCACGGCGGTCATTAATCAGACTTTTCTGAAAGAAGGGGACACCCTGAACGGGTTTCAGGTAGTCAAGATACAGCCCGATAGTGTGAAACTTAAAGATAAAACATCGGAATTTGAACTTCATCTGAAATAGGCAGAGTGAACGGAGGAATCATGAAGGTCCGAACCATCATCGTGATCGCAGCGTTGGTTCTGTGCGCCGCGACGTCCGCGGCCTTTGCGGCCGAGTTGGGAAGCCTTAAGTTCAAGGATACGGATATCGCGACCGTTCTCAAGGCCATCGAGAAGAAGGCCGAGCAGGAGGGGAAGAAGATCGATATCGTGACGACGCCTGAAGTGTTCGGGCTCGTGACGGTGGATCTCGAGAATGTGGACTGGAAGACCGCGCTCAAGATCATTCTCAAGATGTACGATCTCGGTTATACCCAGGACGGGGGTATCCTGACCGTTTCGACTCTCACGAAACTGCAGGAAGACCAGAAAAAAGAGGATGATGCGTTGTTCGCCTCCGGCGGCATGAAGATCGAGGCTTTCAAACTGACGCATATCGAGGCCGCGGATGTCGCAAAAATGATCCAGCCGTTCTTGACCAAGGACGGCAAGGTTTCGGTGCTTGATGTCGTGAACAAGCAAGGCTGGGGGTTTTCCGCGTCGACGAGCGGTTTGATGAGTGTCCCGGACAGTTCTTCCGGCAGCAGCACTTATACGCCGCCGACGGCGCCGGCCAACACGACAAAAATGACCCGCACAAAGATCCTGGCGGTCTCCGATACACCGACCGTGGTCCGTCAGATCGCGAAGCTTATCGTCGAAATGGATGTTGCGCCGAAACAGGTCCTGATCCGGGGAGTCATTCTGGAAGTGACGGCGCAGAAGCTTTTTGATCTCGGGATCAACTTCGGGACGCCGACGGAAACGCCCGGGAGCGCCTCAATCTTCAACAAGGATTTTACCGCGGGGCTCGGGAGTCGTTTTCCGACGTCTGTCACTCCGGATGCTTTTGTTCCCATGGAGACCGGGACGACTGCCGCGAATTCAGGTCTTGAATTCAATCTCGCCAAGGTGAATGGGACGAAATTTCAAATGGTTTTGCACGCGCTTCAACAGGATGAAAATACCAACACGTTGTCTACGCCGACCGTTTTGACGATGGATGGGCGCGAGGCGACGATCCTGGTTGGTAAGCAGTACCCGATCCTGGAGACTACGTCGAGCACGAATGTCAACAACACGGTCGGTGGCTCGCTTTCGTATTATCAGAATATCGGCATTCAGCTCAAGGTGGTTCCCCAGATCGTCGGCGACAATGAGGACAAGGTCAATCTGATCGTGCATCCGACGGTTTCCAATCAAAATGGCACGGTGGACGTTAAAGGCGGAACGCTGGGCACGGCGACGATCGCCTCCTATCCGATCATCGATACCCGTGAGGCCGAGACGCAAATGGTCGTTGATGATGGGGATACGGCGGTGATGGGCGGGCTTCTGAGCGATGCGAAGACGACCGAGGTCGGGGGAGTCCCTTATTTGAGTAAGATACCCCTTTTGGGGAAGATCTTCGACCGGAACACCAATAACGGGTTGAAAACGGATCTCGTTATTTTTCTGACGGTGAAGATCGTGAAACCTTCGACCGTGCTTCCGGCGGATGTTCTGGACCGGACCAAGATCGATCAAAAAATGCAAGGCATATGACCACGGCCCTTTGCGAGTTTTACGGATTCAAGACCCAGCCTTTTCACATCACGACCGACGCCGATCTCTTTTTTGAAAGCCGTTCCCATCAGGAAGCCCTCGGGTCCCTGATGTACGGGATCGAAGAACGTAAGGGACTTCTTTTGATCACCGGGGAAGTCGGGACGGGGAAAACCACGCTTTGCAAAGCGCTTATGGAACGCCTTCCCAAGACCGTCCGGACCTCGCTGATCCTGAGCCCTTACTTCAGCGATATCCAGCTTTTGCAGGCGATCGTTGAGGATTTCGGGCTTGAAGCCGAGAAAAAGACCCGCCTTGATATTGTAAAAAAACTCGATGCATTCTTGATCGATCTGAGCCTGCAGCAGGGGAACGCGGTGCTCGTGATCGATGAGGCACAGAACCTGAAGCCGCGCCAGCTCGAGCAGATACGCCTTTTGTCGAATCTCGAGACGAAGCACGGCAAGTTGCTCCAGATCGTTCTGGTGGGGCAGCCGGAGCTCAAGGCCAACCTTCGCCGTTATGACCTCCGTCAGATCTATCAGCGCGTCGTGATCAAATATGACCTTCAGCCGCTCGACTCCGGCGATGTAAAGGCCTACGTGGATTTCCGCCTTTCCCGATCGGGGGCGGAAGGAGTCATGGTGACGCCGGAGGCGTACCAGGTGATCAACGACTTTTCGAAAGGTGTTCCGCGTCTGATCAATCTTCTTTGCGATCGCGCGCTGTTGCTCGGATTCGTCCGAAAACAGAAGGTGCTCGACCAGGATATCCTGCTCGCTTCGATGGAAGAGATCCAATGAGCATTGTTTATGATTACCTGAAACAGATCCAGGCGACGAAGGAATCCGAAGCGCCGGTCGTTCCGGTGCGGGACGTTTCGATGCCGAAAATCGAAGTTGTCCGGAAAAAAAACAACTGGAGACTTATCGTTTTTCTTTTTATGGGGGGTATTTTTGTGGCGGCCGGGGCTTATGTTTTTATCGTGAAGGGGGAGGCGAGCCTTGCCGGGAATCGTCCGGTCCGGATTCCGAAACCTTCGGTTGCGGTGTCCCATGTCGTTACGCCCCCGGCAGCTCCCGTCGTGGCGGGGATCGTTCTCGAAGGGATTATTTACAATCCCACGCAGCCGTTTGCGATCCTCAACGGACAGATGATCGAGCCCAAGGGCCGGATCGGGGATTATGAAGTCACTTCGATCGCTCCCGATTCGGTCATTGTCACGAATCTTAAAGACCAGACGACCCGCAAACTCGATCTTTAGAGGTCGGACCTCTTTTTTCGTTGAATTCCCCGAGGCGGCAGTTTAAGATGTGCGTCCTTCCAGGAGTTTTCTTTACAAGCGCTGTTAGCTCAGTTGGTTAGAGCACTACCTTGACATGGTAGGGGTCAGAGGTTCGAATCCTCTACAGCGCAAGTCTTTATTTTCCTTTTATCAATGGAGATTTGCGCAGCCCCATCCCGCCGCTGGCGGGATGATCGGTATTGGGACAGCGCAGGCCTTTTATATTTCCGATCATCCGCGGGGTCCCCGGCAGGACGATGGATGCTGCTGGGGCGGTCAAAGTTTCATTTCACTGCCGGTCGTTTTCATAAGACCCTTCCGGAGACAACGTATGGAAGCATGGAAAAGGCGTTTTTGGGTTTTCGGTTTTCCGCCCATCTTGTGGATGTTGATCATTGCGGGCCTTTCGTCGATCCCCGGGCAGTACCTCCCGCGAAGCTACTGGGCCCATCAGGCAGCGCATTGGGTGGAATACACGGTTTTCGGGGTCCTGTTGGCGCGGGCGCTGGCCCACCTGAATATTAAACTGAATGTCTGGACGCTTTCGCTTCTTTCCGTAGTCCTGATCGTTCTTTTCGCCTGCTTTGACGAATGGCGGCAGAGCTTCGTTCCCGGCCGTCATGCCCAGATCGAGACAGTTTTTTTTGACGCGGCTTATGCCGTCTTGGGTGTTTTTTTCTATGACGACGTGATCTTGCTACGGAAGCATCAGGAAGGTCCGCGGAAAAAGGGAGGCCAGGCATCCTCTTAGGAAAAGGATGCCTGGCCTTTTCTTATTGGATCGGGACTTTTTGCACGTTCGTTTGCCCCTTGATCTTCGGCAAGGTGATCGTTAAGACGCCGTTTTTGTATTCGGCGGCGATCTTTGACTCATCCACCGGGCCGGGGAGGGGGACGGTCCGCGAGAAGGAGCCATAGCTCCTTTCGTGAGCGTAAAAACCGCTGCTCGTGTCCTGGGTTTCCTGGCTCGTTTCGCGCATACCCTCGATCGTGAGAGCGTTATCCCGGACCGTCAGATTGATCTTGTCCTTTTCGAGACCCGGAAGATCGCTCCGCACGATATAAGATTTTTCCGTTTCTTCAAGATCGACCGACGGCGAGAACGCGGAGCCAAGGTCCTGGTTCATCGCCTGCCGCATGCTTTGCAGTGCCGGGGCGCTGAACATCATGGCGCTCCGCATCATATTGCTTATCCTCCGCGACACCGCGTCGAATTCCTCGAACGGATCTTCCTCGAAAAAACTTGCGGCGGGATTGGCTGCGACCGGTTGCGGCGTCGCGCGGTTCGCTGCCAATGCGTGCCCTCTGAAAGGAGGGCGTGGAAGAACGGCTTCGTAAGTCTCTTTGCGTTGCTGCCGTTCGAGCGAGGCCTGCCGGCGGTTTTGGTGCAGAAGGACCGCCGTTTGCAGCAAAACGACGAGAATAAGCAACGCGATTATTACATGGGATGCCTGGATCTTCTTTTGGGGCGTATCGGATTCAGTCATGGAAGAACCTCCTCTGTTTACTTCTTTGAGTCACTCCTGGCGAACACAAAAAATCCGCAGGGGACAGGTCGGTCACAGGAACCTGTCCCCCGGGCGTTTATTTTACATCGACCCGGATCTGTTTGGGCCGGGCTTTTTCCGATTTCGGAACGAGCAACTCAAGCACCCCGTCCTTGTAGGTGGCGGTGATTTTGTCCCCGTCCACTTCGGTCGGGAGTTCGATCGATCGCTGGAAAAATCCGTATTTCCGTTCGGAATAGAACCATCCCTTTTCTTTCTTTTTTTCCTCGCTCTTCCGCTCGCCTTTGACCGTGAGCGTGTTGCCGGTTACGGAGATGTCCAGGTCTTTCCGTTCCATCCCGGGCACGTCCATGGAAAGGGCGTATTGAGTCTCCGACTCATGGAGATCGACTGCCGGAAAATAATCTGCGGCGAATCCCGGCTGGCTTCTCCGGAGCGAGGTTGAGAAAAGGCGGTTGATATCCCCTTGAAGGTCCGACATCGTTTCGAGCGGATCGAACCAGTGGCTTTGATATTTGGTCAGTGGGTTCATGGTATTTCCTCCCTTTTAATAAGTTGATGTTTGAACTTCCTGCTCTTTATGTGGCAGTTTTCGTGCCAGAATTTAAATCCCATAACCTATTTGTATTAAATAGGTTACGAGAAGGCGATTTATGCGCCGGGTGTGTCGCGTTTAAAAATGGCACAATTTTTTGTGAAAAAAATTCACAGAGAAAGGAAGGCGGAAACAAAAACAAATCATGCCGGCGTGTTTCAAGACGACCTAATTCAAGAGCGGACAACAAGTTAGGAAAAGAGTTGCGGGTTTTGAGCCTCGATTGTACAATACGGCCTCTTTCACCATTATTACGGAGGAAATTTTTTTCAAGATTTGTCAGATATGTCAGACGATAAAAACTACGAACCGCTCTACAGGTTGCGGCATTCTGCATCGCACATCCTCGCCCAAGCTGTTCTTGAACTCTATCCCGGCACGAAATTCGCCATTGGTCCCGTTATCGATGAAGGGTTTTACTATGATTTCGAGTCGTCGGTGACGTTCCAGGAAGAGGATCTTCCGAAGATCGAAGAACGCATGCGAGCGATCGTGAAGGAACGCCAGGCGTTCAAACAATGGTCGGTGTCCAAAGAAGAGGCCCGCAAGTTTTTCGGTGATAAAGGGCAGCGGTACAAGCTTGAGATCATCGACGGGATCCCCGGCGCGACGGTCAACCTGGTGCAGAATGGGCCGTTCACGGATCTTTGCGAGGGCGGGCATGTTCTCAATAGCGACGAGGTTAAAGCCTTCAAGCTTCTTTCCGTCGCAGGCGCTTACTGGCGCGGGAACGAGAACAATGCAATGCTTCAGCGGATCTACGGAACAGCGTTCTTCTCCCAGAAAGAGCTCGACGCGTACCTGAAACAGCAGGAAGAAGCGCTCAAACGTGATCACCGCAAAGTCGGCAAGCAGCTCGGACTTTTCAGCTTTCATGAAGAAGGTCCGGGGCTTCCGTTCTGGAAACCGAAGGGGTTGCTCCTTAAGAATCTCTTGATCGCGTTCATGAGGGAGAAGCTTTCCGCGTTTGGCTATGTGGAGGTCGAAACTCCGACGATCCTCCGTGAGCAACTTTGGAAGATTTCGGGCCACTGGGACAATTACCGCGAAAACATGTTCTTTCTCGAGCGTGAGAAGGAGATCTACGCGCTGAAGCCGATGAATTGTCCGGGGGGCATGCTGATGTACAAGGAGGAAAAGCATTCCTACCGTGAACTACCGCTTAAGGTGGCGGAGTTCGGAAAAGTACACCGCTACGAGCGGTCCGGCGTGCTGGCCGGTCTTTTCCGCGTCCGCGGTTTTACGCAGGATGACGCGCATGTGTTCGCGACGCCGGAGAACCTCAAGGCGAGCGTGATCGAGATCATCCGGTTTACGGATGAAGTGTACAAAACGTTCGGTTTTGATTATCATGTGGAGCTTTCTACGAGACCTCCGAAATCGATCGGGACCGAGGAGCAGTGGGCGGTCGCGACGGCGGGACTCAAAGACGCGCTTGATGAAATGAAGATGCCTTACAAGGTCAATGAGGCGGACGGCGCGTTTTACGGGCCGAAGATCGATTTTCATCTCAAGGATGCGATCGGGCGGACGCTCCAGTGCGGGACGATCCAGCTGGATATGAACCTCCCGGAGCGGTTCGATCTGAATTATGTCGGCGAGGACGGCCGGGAGCATCGCGTGATTATGCTCCACCGGGCGATCTTCGGAAGTCTGGAACGTTTTATCGGGATATTGGTCGAACATTACGCGGGTGCTTTTCCGGTGTGGTTGTCGCCGGTTCAGGTTCGTGTCACGACGATCTCGGAGAAGCAGGAAGCCTTTGCCGGGACGATCGTCGAGAAGTTGAAGCAGTCGGGCCTTCGCGTGGATTCGGACTTCCGGTCCGAGAAGATCGGTTACAAGATTCGCGAAGCCGAAATGTTGAAGATTCCCTATGTCTTTGTCATTGGTGACAAAGAAATGGAAGCAGGGCAGGTCGCGGTCCGCGGGCGCGGGCGTCAGGACCTCGGGGTGCAGGCCCCGGAAGCGATGATCCAGCGTATTCGCCAGGAAATCGCGCAAAGAATTTAATTCTGTATAACCCATAAGGAGGCGCATTGGCACTCAGTTCACAGAAAGTTCGGGCAAACGAGCGTATCCGCTCGCCGCAGATCCGTTTGATCGGGGCTGCCGGGGAACAGTTCGGGATCGTGACATCGCAGGAAGGGCTTCAGAAGGCGCAGGATGCCGGGCTCGACCTCGTGGAAGTCGCGGGAACGACGACCCCTCCGGTCTGCCGCATCATGGATCTCGGGAAATACCTGTACATGCTTGAGAAGAAGGAAAAAGAGTCCCGCAAGAAGCAGAAGGTCATCGATATCAAGGAAGTCAAAATGACGACCAAAATCGGGGACCACGATTACCAGACCAAGCTCCGCAACGCGCGCGGTTTCATCGAACGCGGCGACAAGGTGAAGCTGACGGTCTTCTTCCGGGGTCGCGAGATCGTGTACGTGGACAAGGGCCGCCAACTTGTGAACCGTTTTGTGCTAGACCTCTCGGATATCGCGATGATCGAACGCAACGTCGGGTTGGAAGGGAAGGCCATTCAGGTCTACCTGACCAAGATCGCGCCCGTGAAGAAAAAAGAAGCTGTATCGGCTTCATCCCAACCCACGGCGCCGGCAACTCCGCCGCCGCAGAAGACAGCATGAGGAAAATAAAATGCCAAAATTAAAAACCAAGAAAGCAATGAAGAAGCGTTACCGTATCACCAGCAGCGGGAAAGTGATCGCCCCGCGCTCGAAGCGGCGTCACATGATGGCGGACCGCTCGCCGAAGAGCAAGCGCCAGTCCCGCCGTCCGCTCCAGGTGGAAGCGATGCATTGCAACGCGATCAAGCGCTGCATGCCGTACGATCGTTGAAAGTTTAGTCACGAGCGGCGAGTGACGCACAACTCGTTGCCCAATCACTGATGGTTTAGAAGGAGTCATGTATGCCAAGGACAACCAATACCGTAGCATCCCGCAAGAAAAAGAAAAAGATCTTCAAACGCGCCAAGGGGTTCTTCAGCGGCCGCCGGAAATTGCTCCGGACCGCGAAAGAGACCGTGGCCCGCGCGATGGCGTTCGCGACCCGCGACCGCAAACAGCGCAAGCGCCAGTTTCGTCAGCTTTGGAACGCCCGTATTAATGCGGCGTGCCGTGCTAACGGGATGACCTACTCGCGCCTGATCGACGCGCTCAAAAAGGCGAAGATCACGCTGAACCGGAAGTCCCTGGCCGAGATCGCGGCGCGGGATGAAAAGACGTTTCAAGAGATCATTAAGTTCGTCAAAAAAGCCTAGCAGTACCCATCCGCGGACCGGGTTCGCGAGTCACGAACCCGGTCCGTGAAACGGTGTCCCCATGAAAGACCGGATCGTCCAATTGGAAAATGAAGCGCGGGAGGCTCTTGCCCGTGCGAATTCCCCGGACGGGATCGAGGCTTTCCGCGTCGCCTACCTCGGAAAAAAAGGAAAACTCACCGAACTTTTCAAGCAGCTTGGTGCGGTTCCGGCCGAAGAAAAAAAGGCGGTCGGTGCCGAACTTAACCGCGTGAAACAATGGCTTGAGGCCGCGGTCGAGGAGCAACGCGCCAAGGCGCCGCAAGCGGGGGCTTCCGGGGAGATTTTCGACCCGACGCTTCCCGGAGTTCCGCTTCCCAAGGGGAGCATCCACATCCTTCAACAGACGATCCGCGAAATTTCGGCGATCTTTCACCGGATGGGGTTCGCAACCGTCGAAGGCCCCGAGATCGAGACTGAATTTCATAATTTTACGGCACTCAATATCCCGCTGGACCATCCCTCGCGCGATTCCTTTGATACGTTCTATACGCCACGGGGACAACTGCTCCGGTCCCAAACGTCGACCGTACAGATCCGCGTGATGAAAGACCGGAAACCGCCCCTTAAGATCATCGCACCGGGACGCGTGTACCGCCCGGACACCGTCGACGCGAGCCATTCGTTCATGTTCCACCAGATCGAGGGCCTGATGGTCGACGGCGCCGTCACGTTCAGCGATCTGAAGGGCGTGCTCCATCTTTTTCTGCGCGAACTTTTCGGATCTTCAACCAAGATCCGTTTCCGCCCGCACTTTTTTCCGTTTACCGAACCGAGCGTTGAGATCGATATCCAGTGGGGGAAGGGGTGGCTTGAGATCCTCGGCGCGGGGAGCGTGGACCCGAACGTTTTTGATGAGGTCGGCTATGACAAGAGCGTGACCAAGGGGTTCGCGTTCGGTATGGGCGTCGAGCGTATTGCCATGCTTCGCCACGGCATCAACGATATCCGCCATTTTTACGAGAACGATCTGCGGTTTTTGAGGCAATTCGCGTAGCGGGTTGTCCGTAGGGCCGCACGCGATAGTCCTCGCGCATTGGCGCGAAGGCAATTCGCGTAGCGGGTTGTCCGTAGGGCCGCACGCGATAGTCCTCGCGCATTGGCGCGAGGACAATTTGCATAACTTCTGCAAGACCGGGTTTTGATCCGGGTCGAAAGGTTTTGATGAAAATATCGACAAACTGGTTGAAGGATTTCATCACGTTGGCGCCGCCGCTTTCGCGGATCGCCGAGCGTCTGACGCTTGCCGGTCTCGAGGTCAAAAAATGCGAGACGCTCAAGAGTCCCTCGGACACGCTCTTCGAGATCGAGATCACCTCGAACCGTCCCGACTGGCTTTCCCATTGGGGTGTCGCGCGCGAGATCGCCGCGGTCGAGAATATCTCCGTCAAAGGTCCTGCGGTTGATCCCGAGGCGGGTCGCAGTGTGCCGCCGCCTGGATGGGACATCAAGATCAAGGATGTCGAAGGCTGTCCGTATTATACCGGGGTCCTGATCGAAGGGATCACGGAGACCAAGACGCCGGATTTTATTGTGGACCGTCTCCTCGCGTGCGGTGTCCGCAGCATCAACCTCATTGTCGATATCACGAACTATGTTTTGTTTGAGGTCGGCCAGCCGCTCCACGCGTTCGACGCTGATCTGCTGAAGGGCAAAGAAGTCCAGGTTCGCAAGGCCAAGGCCGGCGAGAAACTTTTGATGATCGACGGCAGTTCCCTTGAACTCAAACCCGACGATCTGGTCATTGCCGACAGCGATCACGCGGTCGCCCTGGCCGGGGTCATGGGCGGTAAGGATTCCGAGATCACGGATCGCACGCGGAATGTTTTCCTCGAATCCGCTTTCTTCAATCCCGGACGCGTCCGGGCGACTTCGCGCCGGCACCAGTTATCGTCCGATTCTTCGTACCGGTTTGAACGCCGGGTGGACCCCGAAGCCGTGGACCTCGGCAGCCGCCGCGCGCTCGCGCTCATCAAAAAGTACGCCAAGCCGCGCCACATCAGCGCGATGATCAAGGCGGGGGAGAAGCCCCAGCTTGCCGTCAAGACCGTTTCGCTCCGCAGCGACGATGTGAAGTCGGTTCTCGGTGTGGAGATCAAGTCGAGCCAGATCTCGCTCATCCTGGGAAGGCTCGGCCTCGACGTGAAACAGCATTCCGCCGAAGTATGGACCGTCGGCATCCCTTCGTTCCGGCCGGACCTGACGCGTCCGGTTGACCTTGTTGAAGAGATCGCGCGGATCTACGGTTTTGAGAACATTCCCGAAACGCTTCCGGCCAGGGCACCGATCGCCGTGAACGAAAATCCGAGGCTCGCGCTCGAGCAGAAGGTCCGTCAGCAGCTAAGCGGCGCGGGGCTTTCCGAGACCGTGACGTTCAGCCTTATCGCCGAAGACGGGTTGGATCCCGAAAAAGACCTGAAACATGCCGTGCAGATCGTGAATCCGCTTCAGCATGGGCTCCACTGGATGCGGCCGACCATGGTGACGAGCCTCCTCAACGTGATCCGGACGAACGTGAATGCCGGGGGCGCTGATTCGGTCGCTGTGTTCGAGATCGCCAATATCTATGCGATGCCCGATAGTCACAAACACCCCGTGGAAGAGTGTATTTGTGCCATCGCCCTTTACGGCAAGAAAGCGGCGCAGACCTGGCTCGATCAGGCGAGGCCTGCGACGTTCTATGATCTCAAGGGGTGTGTTGAGGCGATTCTCCGGATCGCCGGAGCGACGGAGCTTTGCGTCGCAAAATCCGAAAAAAGTTATTTCGCGCCCGGGATCGCCGAGGAGCTCCGCGTTTGGCAGACGCCGGTGGCTTTTATGGGAGAGGTGTCCGCGGCACTCTTGAAGCTATGGGATCTTAAGGAGCCGGTGTATTACGCGGAAGTGTCGCTCGAGAAACTTCTGGAGCACGCCCGGGGGGTTCGGAAATTCGAGGAATGGCCGAAATATCCCGCGATCGAACGCGACCTTTCGATCGTTGTGAAGGACTCCGTCAAAAGCGGGGATCTGACGGGCGAGATCCGCGGCCTCGGGCAGGGGCTGATCCGGGACGTCGTTTTGTTCGATCTTTTTCGCGGCAAGCGCGTTCCCTCAGGCTGCAAGAACCTCGCGTTCCGCGTGATCTATCAGTCGCCCGTTCGCACCCTCGTTTCCGACGAAGTTCAGAAAATCCACGATACGATCGCCCGCACGCTGGTCGAAAAATATCAGGCGTCTTTTCAGAGCTAATAGGATGACGGATGAAGGATGACGAAAAACTGAAAGCCGAAGCTTCGTCCTCCATCCGTTATCCTTCCTCCGGCTTTTCTGACGAATTATTCCATCAATCCGAAGTCGACGATTCCCTGCAGGTCCCGCATGGCGCGCCGCTGGCCGTCCGGATGCGGCCGGCGACCCTCGGGGAGATCCTGGGGCAGGACCATCTTCTCGGGCCCGGAAAACTTCTCCGCCGCACCCTCGAATCCGACCGGCTGACTTCGCTGATCCTTTACGGCCCGCCCGGCATCGGCAAAACGACGCTTGCGCTGGTGATCGCCCGCATGACCGCCGCGCGTTATGTCTCGATTAATGCGGTGTTGAGCAACGTCGCCGAGATGCGGAAGATCCAGGACGAGGCGCGGAAGTTGCTTCGTCAATCGCGCCGCAAGACCGTTCTTTTTATCGATGAGATGCACCGTTTCAACAAGGCCCAGCAGGACATCCTGATGCCCGACGTCGAGTCCGGCGTCATTATCCTGATCGGCGCGACGACGCAAAACCCGACGTTCGCGATCCGCGGCCCGCTTCTGTCCCGCTCCCTGGTCTGTGAATTGAAGCCTCACGAAGAATCCCATCTGATCGCGCTGATGAAGAGGGCGCTTGCCGACAAGGACCGAGGGTTCGGGAACTTGAAGATCGAGGCGGCCCCCGAGGCGCTCGCGCACATTGCCCGGCAAGCCTCCGGAGATGCCCGGCGCGCATTGAACGCCCTCGAGGTGGGCGTCCTGACGACGCCGCCGGATGAGAAGGGGATCGTTCATTTTACGCCGGAGGTCGCCGAAGAATCCTGCCAGAAAAAGATCGTCCATTACGACTGGGACGAGGATCAGCATTACGATACGATCAGCGCCTTCATCAAGAGCCTTCGCGGTTCGGATGTGGACGCGGCGGTTTACTGGCTTGCGAAGATGCTTTACGCGGGCGAGGATCCCAGGTTTATCGTGCGCCGTCTCGTGATCTTCGCCAGTGAGGACATCGGGAACGCGGACCCTCAGGCGCTCATCCTCGCGTCGAGCGGTTTTACGGCCGTGGAGTTTGTCGGAATGCCGGAAGCCCGTATCATTCTTTCGCAGCTCGTGACGTATCTCGCGCTCGCGCCGAAAAGCAATGCGAGTTACATGGCAATTGAAACCGCTACCGAGGACATCAAGACCAAAAAGTTCGAGCAGGTGCCGCAGCATCTCCGCAGTAGCGCGTATTCCGGCGCCAAGGATCTCGGTCATGGGGTCGGATATATTTATCCGCACGACAAGCCGGAGGAAGCCAGAGGCCAAGTCTATCTCGATAAATCCGCGCAGTATTACATCCCCAAACCTATCGGTTTCGAAAAAACGCTGATCGAGCGCATTAAGTTTTTTCGGAAGTCTCCGAGGGGGCCGGTCGCTTAAAGTGTTGTTTCTTTCTTTCGAGCCAGGGTGAACTGAGGCTTTTTGCTGACCCTGGGCTGTTGAAATCCGCTGTTTTTCTCTCCCGTTGGTTTCCATTGGTGATATTTAAAATGTGTGTCGAAATGGCTCGCGCTAAGTATATTATTGATTAAACTTGTTATATATTGATAAACATAAGACTTAATTAAATCTAATACTTATTTATTTATTTAAGATATTGACAAAAGTATTGTATTGAGTTATGTTTCATGTAGAAGTGAAAAAAAGCATAGTAAAACGACTGATAATCTTGAAAAAGGGAGATACGGAAAATGACGCATGATTTGAGCGTGATGAAAGGCTTGAGAATGATGAATGGGAAAGGAGGTCCTCACGTTCCTTGTGTGATCTTGCGGGGTGATTTGTTATCGGGTTATATGTACCCGAGACTTCACAGGAACCTCAGAAGGATCGAACGCAGTAAAAAGAGGAAAAATCTGTCATGAGCAAATTCCACTATTCCACCAGAGAGATCGGAGGGGTCGCTGTCTTTGACTTGAAAGGAGAGCCGACCTTTGAATCCGTGCAGGAGGTTGCCTGGAAGATCCAGAAGAACATTCGGCGCCACCGTCTGCAGAGGATCATTTTGAATTTCCAGGAGGCCGGAGCGCTTGACGCGATCGGTCTGCGAAGGCTGCTGACGGTCTGCATCCGCCCCAAGCACAGTGTGATCTATGGGGCCTCCGCGGAGATGGCCCATTATCTCGAGGATAATTGCTTTACCGGGAAGGTCGACGTGTGCGCGGACGAAAAGGAAGTGGCGGAAAGTTTCGGGCCGTTCCTTTTTGACAAGGACGCGGAAAAGCGCATCATGGCGCCGGGGGTAAAAAACCCGCAGGATTCGCCGGGGCACCAGCTCGAAAAGCGCCGCAGTCATCGTATGCATGTGGCGATCCCGCTGAAGCTCACGATCACAAGCCCGAAGGGGGAGGTTCTCCAAACGCGCGCCATCGCGACCAATATCAGCGAAGGAGGGCTGTTTGCGGAGTATTTGGACCTTGGTGCGGCGCATCGGATCTCGGCTCTTGGGCCCCTTGCGGGACTCAAGGTCGACATTCATATCTTCCCAAGTGCCAATTTTCCGGAGGAGTACCAGGTTGCCGGGAAGATCCGTCGAGAGGAAGTTCGCAAGGAGCAACTTGGTTTTGGCGTTGAATTCGTAACCATTTAAGCGGAGAAAAACTGTGCAAATGGTTGATTCGGTTAGACTTACAATAAATCTTAAAAAAGTCCTCTTGAGGGGATTTTTAGGCTTGCAAACTGGCCGTGATATGTTACATTTTCTTTATGTTTTTTAATCTTTTAAAAAGGGTTCATAATCTGATCCGAGGAGGATACAAAACATGAAAAAGGGCCTGAAGGTGATCGCGGCGGCGACCGTGGTTTGCTTTCTCACGACACAGATCGCATGGGGGGCCCCCGGTGCTAATATCGAAATTGCGTCCAAGAGAGAACTGCCCACTTATTTAAGCATTGATGTTCCCGTGGATCTCGGCACCGTCGATGCTCTTTACGAAGCGCCCGCATCTACTGCACCGCAATTCATCCTTCATATCCAGAACGCGCACGCCAATTATCAAGCCCAGATGAAGATCAAGCAACTTCTGGAGCACATGAACAAGAAATACGGATTCACGACCATTTTTGTGGAAGGGGCCTCGACCAAACTCGATGCGGATTATCTCCGCCTTTTTCCCGATGAAGAACGCAATCTTAAACTGTGCGACGAACTCGCCAAGCAGGGCGAGCTGACCGGTTCCGAACTGTTCCTGATGGAGAACGAGAAGAACGTCGAAGCACTCGGCATCGAGCAGGCGCCTCTTTACAAGGCCAACTACGAAGCGCTGAAGAAAGTGTTCGGCGCCGAACCCGACGTCAACCGTTTCTTTCAGGGATTTGATCAGAAGCTCGACCGGGCCGCCTCCAAGGTCTTTACGCCCGAGACGCGCGCCCTGATCGCCGACTGGAAACGTTTCGAGCTGGGCCGCCGCGAATTCATGCCTTTCGTTCAGCAGCTCGCCAAACAGTCCAGGAGAATCCTCGATGTCGATCTTAACAGCCTTTTCGCCCAGGCCGGCTGGCCGCAGATCACGCGCCTTCTGGCCATCCAGGAAATGGAAAAGTCCCTGGACAAAGCCAAGGGACTCGAAGAAAAGGCCGCGCTTCTCAAAATGCTCAAAACGAAGGGCGTCTCGAAAGAACTTCTTGCCGCGCTTGAAAGTTTCAATGAAGGGAGCATCTCCGTCGGAAAATCCGCGCAGGAAGTTTCTCCGCGCGACGTGCTCGAGCGCCTTGCCGCTGAAGTCGCCCCCAAAGGATTCAAATTCAGCGATTATCCTGCGTTCAGCCTTTTTGCCGGTTACGTGACGCTCCGGGCCGAACTTGACCCCAAGGTCCTGTTCGCGGAGATTGAATACCTTTTTACGCAGATGCTCGATGCCTTAGCCAAGGAGCCTCAGCAGAAGGCCCTCCTTGCCCTTTACAGGGACGGTGAGCTTTTGCGTAAGCTTTTGCATCTGGAGTTGAGCCGCACGCAGTGGCGCGAGCTGGTCGATGCCGGGGATCGTGTGACCGTGACGAACCTTGTCGAACGCCTGAAGACCGCGATCATTGCCGCGGGGGATACCTCGGTCCGCAAAGACCAGGAGGTCATGCCCAAGGCTTTTAGCGGAAAGATGACCGAGCTGTTCAAGACCGGCCTTGAGTTCTACGGTTTCGCCCGTCAGCGTGAAGGCGTCTTCTATAAAGAAATGCAGAACGCCATGAGCCAGCGCAAGATCACGAAGGCCGTCCTTATCACGGGCGGTTTTCACACGGACGGCATGAGCGACCTTTTCCGCGAAAATTCCGTGAGCTATGGGATCGTCACCCCGCGCCTTAGTGAAAAATCCGACGAGAGACTTTACCGCTCCACCATGCTCCAGGACGGAAAGCAGAATTTCGAGCTGTCTTTTGTCGAAAAAACCCTTCTCGCTCAGCCGCTCAAAGGACCTGTCGGCCAGGATGCGCAGGGTGTTGGGGAACTGGGGGTCCTGGGCAAATTACTTGCGACCGCAACCAAAGTGGCAGAAGTCCCAACACCTGCCGGGATCCTTCCTGACGTGAATGACGGGCCCATGGCTCGTCGCAATGAGTTGCGGCTCGTCCAAGCGAAAGAGGGCGGTGAAACGTACCGCGTTCTTCGCAAGGTCAGTCCCGACCAGGTCGGGATCGACGGTGCGACTGCCATAGTCGACGACACGATTGCCGTTCAAATGGGGCAGATTTTGCCTGAGATGCTTGCGCCGACCTTGGACAAGGGAAATGAAATTGCCGCGGCATCGCTAAGGGATCTGGGAAGTGAGGATCCGGCGGTCCGCCAGGCTGCGATCGAAAAGCTTAACGCGATCTACACTCCCGAGAAAGTTAACGAGCTTATGCGGCTTCTTGCCATTAACGGCGGGAAGTCTGAGGACCAAAAGCGGGAGCTTCCCCAGACCGCCCAAAGTCCGTGGCTGCTGCAGGACGAGAGGACGAACTTCGCACACCATTTGCTACAAGACAGGCTTTTTAGTATTAATGAAAGGGAAACACTGGCCAAGAGAATGCTGGCCGAGTGGAAGATCCCTGATCTCACGTCGGGGAAGTTCGATTTCTCCAAAATTTCGATGGTTTATTTTCAGCCTGCCTGGAAAGACAGCATTGTTCTCGGCGGCGTCGCGATCGCGTTGGCGGCGGCAGGACTGGCTTTTCTTACGACCGGCGTGTCTCTCGCCGTGATCCTTGGCGTGGGGGTTGTCGCCGGAGCGGTTTCGGCCGCCCGCTGGATCCGCAACAGGAACGAGAGAGCGAGTCTTTCCAAAAGTATCTTTCCGGACGGACCCGCCACGCGGATGAAATCCCCGGAAATTCCTACGGGGGATATGAATCTACTAAAAATGGGTCCGGTTGCGGGTGGCGTGATTCAAGACGATCGGGACGTGGGTACTCCCCGCGCGGAAAAGAGGGGCGAGGTGGACGCTGTGATCGACGGGCGGGACTATCGTGGACCCAAGCAGGTGGACAATCTGGACGGGGTCCGTGAAGCCGTGGCCCGTCTTGTCGAACTGAATCCTTCCGCAAGAGTTTTTCTCATCATGGGCGGCGATACGGCGGAGCAACCGGTCAATTATTCCGGTCCGGAAAGCCTGACGAACGCTTTAGCGGCTGTTAACGGTAAGGGGCCGTTTGTTGTGCAAATCCGTCCTTCCAGGTTTGGGAATCCGGCGATCCTGGTCACGTACACCCGCGCGGAAAAGCGCATGACGCGGGCCCAGAAGGAAGAAAAGATCGCTGCCGAGTTGAATAACATTATCGCGACACGTCCGCTCGAACCGGGTTTGACGCAGGAGATCCGGGACTTTTTGGCCGTGATGCCGGTGCTTACGGATGTCACTCTGATGAGGTCGCTTAGCGCGCTGGGGGTCAGGTTGGGTATGAACTTTTTTACAGCGCTTGGCCTCGGCGTTGAGGAAACGGCGCCCGTTGTGAAATCGCCGATCTATATTTCCCGGGGATTACAATCGATTTTGCTGGCCGTGTCTCTCGCGTTTGGGGCAGTGCTCTCGGCGAGAGCTTTCACGACGAATGAAGTGCCTGTGGGGACGCAACTTGTTTCGTTTGGTAAAGGCGAGACCACTGAGGCTTCTCCTCGCATGAATTTTCTTGAGAAAACCCCCACTGGGGTTCTCGCGGGTTGGACGATGGGGACTTCCTCGGACATTACCAACATGGTTTTTTATATTGTCGCGAACAATCGGTTGACCGATACGAATGGTTGGGCGGTCGTGAGCCGGGGTTTTCAGGCGACTCCCCAAACGCCGAGCTACACGATCATGACAAATGCTTTTCTCAATTCTCCGACACTTTTTGCCGGGATCATTGGCGGGACGAATGGGTTTCTCAATGCCGCTGGCCGCAAGGAGCTCCGCGGAACGCCGTCAGAACGCGGGCCCGTTAATTTGAAAATGTTGCCGGCTATGTGGCGCGCACTTGGGTTGATCTTTGCTCTCTCGATAGCGAGTGTGGCGGGTGCTTTTACAACAAATGAAGTGCCTGTGGGGACGCAACTTGTTTCGTTTGGTAAAGGCGAGACCACTGAGGCTTCTCCTCGCATGAATTTTCTTGAGAAAACCCCCACTGGGGTTCTCGCGGGTTGGACGATGGGGACTTCCTCGGACATTACCAACATGGTTTTTTATATTGTCGCGAACAATCGGTTGACCGATACGAATGGTTGGGCGGTCGTGAGCCGGGGTTTTCAGGCGACTCCCCAAACGCCGAGCTACACGATCATGACAAATGCTTTTCTCAATTCTCCGACACTTTTTGCCGGGATCATTGGCGGGACGAATGGGTTTCTCAATGCCGCTGGCCGCAAGGAGCTCCGCGGAACGCAATTGGAGAACATTCCGCGCGTGGTGAATACTCTTTGGACGCTGACCGCGCGTGGAAATAAAGGCCGCAGGACTTCCGTGGCCCTCCGGATCTTCGGATTCGGGGACAGCGATCTCGTCGGAAAAGACCCCATTTTTGAGGGGAACTATTCCGGGGACGATCAGATGTTGACGAAAAACAGTTTAAATCTCGGGGAATTGGCGCAGTTCAAGCTTCAGATGGATCTTCCCGACTCGATTCCCGAGACGATGGAAAAAACATATTCGGTGAGTATGAAGGACAATGCGATCGAGATACGGCCGCTTTTTTCCGTCCCGGTGACACTTGCCGGACGCCAAGAAAAACGGGCGACGCAGCTTGCCGGGGAGCAGAAGATAGTATTTACCGAGAAGCAGGTCGCGGATCTTGCGAAGTTCCTCCAGGTCGACGCCGACCAGGTCCGGGTCCAGATCGGTCAGATCGCCGAAGCCCTTACGCAGGCCCAGCAAACCAACAATGTTGCGGAACAGAGCCGTCTTGAAGCGGTCCTTGCGAAATATCCGGTGGTTCAATATGAGGATGGTAAAAAAGGCGGGAGCCTCGGACGGTTTTTAACCGACGAGGAATTCCAGGGCGTTAACGCCGTTCTTATGGAGGTTCGTCACCGCAAAACGCCGATAATTCTCCGGGCCACCACAGCGACTTCCAACGCGACCATCACTGTGGCCGGCGTTCTTTGGATCCTCAAGCCATTGAGCCTGCCTGCGTCGCGCCAGGAAAAACGCGCCGAAGAAACGACCGGAGTAAATCCGCAAACGCCGGTGAATGGTCTTCGGGCGTGGTTCGCTTTTAACCGGGCGTCAGCCCTTGCGACGGGTTCCGCGTTGAATGTTCTCGAACAGGCTTGGGAGGCTTACAACAAAGAGGTGACACTTGCCCGGGGACAAGCGGAAGCTTACAAGAAAATAGCCGCCTTAACGTTGTCCGGCATGAAGTCGTTTTTTACCGAACAGACGGGCCGTCAACCCAAAACCGCGGAACCCCGGATCACGCAGGCGGATGTGGATGAGGCCTATGATCTGTTCGTGTCCAGTCTGCGCTCGGAAAGACGCGGCGCGGACCTGCGGGCGGATCTGGAATCTTTCCAGATCCGGAGGGCTTTTGAAAGGGTCCAATTGGCCGCCGAAATTGAAAGCTCATCGTTCCGGAACGCGGCCGAGGAGTCCCCTGAGAAAATAAAGATCTCTAAGATCCAGGATGCTCTTGATTCAGCCATGGGACAGTACTCCAAATGGCTAGAGGAACAAAAGCGCCTGGGAACGCCCGCCAACATGGACCTGGCGACGCTTAAGACGCAGTGTTTTGACCCTAAAAGGATCAAGGACGCGGCTATTCTCGAAGAAACCTTTGCCCGGGTTGTTGAGGCGTATGCCAAGGATCCGATGGGGATGGATTTTAAGCCGACCCCGGTGGAGATCGAGTCGGCTTTTCATAGGGCTGTTCTTACTCAGGCGGTGGAACGCGACAAAAATGTTTGGAATGTCCTCCAGGCGGCCTGGGAGGCTTATCATCAACGTCAGGGGGTCATGGTGCGGGCGACAGGGAAAATCCCGAAGATGTCTGCTAATCCGGATCTGACGCGTTTGTGGGAGCTTCTTTTCGCCCCGCAGGTGGATGATGATGGCAGGATCACCGTTGCGGTCGCTGAAAGAGCTTTCAATGCTTTTGCTTTTTCTATCCGCGCGGAAAAGCGCGGCGAGAAAAAGGATTTTATGACGATCGGAACGTCCCTGGGCGCGAATATCGCCGCCGGAGCGACGTCGATCGCCGGTCTTGTGTATCCGTTCATCAGCGGAGTGTTGGCCGGGGTGACCGGGATTTTTATCATGCCCCTGATCGTCGCGGCGACACTTGCGATCCCGTCGCTTGCGGTTATTTATGACCAGATCTCTTATTACGTCTCGGGAGAAGCCGCGCGTGTCGCGGAACGCCGTCAGGTGAATCTCGCAAACGCGGCGCTCAATCCGGCGATGTCCGTAGCGATGCAAGCCGAACAGGCCCGTGAGGACAGGGAAGCCGGGATTCGTGGAAGCCTGGAAACGGCCAGCTGGATGCTGGCGTTGATCCCGGCGTTTTTCTTTCTGCAGGCATTGGCAGCAGCAGTCGGTACGCTGGCGGTTCTGCCGACTATCGCAGTGTTTTTGCTGATCGCGGCCGGTTCTACGACCGTGATCCGCGCAGTCCTCAAGTTCGTCTGGTCAGCGGTCTACCAATCTTCCCTCGAAGAGCCTTCGGTGTCACCGCTTTCTGAAAAGACTATGCAGGTTATCCGCGGGGGGAGTCTCGCCCTGAGTGCCGGAGTGTCTGTGGCGGCGGCGGTGGCGTTCGCTAATGCATCTCTCGGGATCCCGGTGTACGCGTTGGCGGTGGGGGGGATCGCTTTGTTTTTACCTTTGGCGATGCTCTTTACCGGACTTTTCAGGGATCTGGCCGAATCTTTTGTGACGCTTTTTCCGAAGCAGAGTGAGTCTCTTAAACGGTGGCTCACAACCAGCCCCGAACGTATCGAATTGCAGCTGCGTCTCTGGACGGGCGCGGTTCCGCAGTTTAAGAGGCTCAGTGAGTTGGACCGTGCGTCCACCGCGGAGCTTGCCGAGGATTTCCTGTCGATCGACCGGGATCTTGTTAAAGGCCGGATCAAAAGCGCGAGACAGCGGCTCGCGTTGGCGATCCAGCGTGAGACGTTGCAGCTTGCGCTGACGCTGCGAGGTGTTAATTTCGAGCTTATGGCGAGGTTGGCCGAGGGCCTTGAGAGTTTCGGCTTGAATGCGGCGCAGATCGAGCTGATCAAACAGTCCGATTCGAAGGGCTATTCCGCGGCGGAGATTTCGCAGGGCGTGTTGGGAGCCGAATTCTACGACGATCTTCAGAAAGAGGATCTGGCGCGGAAGATCGAGACTGCCCATGTTGAGGCTAATCGCGACGTTGTCGTTGCCGCGCGCCAGTTGGCGACTGAAGTACTTTCCGCCGACCAGGTTGTTCCTTTCCTGGCGGGACGTTTGGAAAAGAATGCGTCAAAGGGGATCGGGATGACGGTGCATGTTACGACGGATGGGCCGACGATTGTTTTCGATGATCGGACTTTCCGTTGGCAGGAGCTCCTCAAAGGACAATTGAAGACGGGAGTTTCCTACAGGGTCGTCATTAACCGGGCCATGAGTCCCGTGACTCACCGGATCAAACTTGGTTCTAACGAGATCGCGGACATCACCCGGGCGGAAAAGCGGCTCGGGGTCCGTCCTCCCGCCCGCTCGGAGGTGAAGGGAATAAATCTGGAAGCTATAGAATTCTTAAGCACAGCGCCCGAGGTCATTGATTTAGCGACGAGATTGCGTCTGGCTACTGCCGCTGATGAGCAGGACCGGCTGATCGAAGCGCTTGCGAATGCCATCGTTGCGCGTAAAGGTGTCGGCGCATTCAAAGGGCTTGATTTCTACGCGGTCAATTCGCGGATTGTCTTTCCGATCTTGCGTCAACTTTGGGACGAGCACATGCCCGGCTTGAACGCGAACAGTACCGAGGTCCGGCAGGTAACAGGCCGTGTGATGGTGGTTTTACTTGGTTCTAACGAGATCGTGGACATCACCCGGGCGGAAAAGCGGCTCGGAATCCAGGAACTGGCGGCTGCGGGTCTGCTCATGACGTCGGTTCCGGTTGCTGCGACGGCCGGGATGGTCGTGACTCCCACGGGGACCGTTGTGACGGCTGGGGCGCTGGTCGAAGCCCCGAAAACGGTTGAGGATCTTGTCAAGATCGTTCGCGCGCGCAAGCACGTTGTTTTGGAAGATCTTCTTGCGGGAGCCTTGGATCCCAAGAATTCGCAGGCTGTGCGTGCCGAAAAATGGATGGCGCTGTTCGATGATCTGATCTCTTTCTACCGGTTTAACGCCGGCGGCGCTGCGGTGCGGAGCGAGGCCGCGGATTTGGGGAAAGGACGGAACGGAGGCGTCGGACTTGATAGCGCGACACCGGTGGACACGCCGCTGGACCGGGATGCTCTTAAAACGGTTAAGGATCTTTATGCCAATACAAGCGTTTTCAAAGCCAAGGCCTACAATGCGGCCGTGAAACACTATTTGGACGGGCTTCGTCCCATGCTCGATGCCGCGTCGCGCAAAGAAATCCGCGCGGAGAAGCGTGGTCTGACGGAGGAGGGTGACCCCACGGTGAATTGGACAGCGCTGCAGGTTGTTCAACAGGGGACTTTAACGGACAGAGAGATCGATGCCGCGTTTTGGGCGGCTACCCAGAGTGCCACCGGCAACGAATCGTTGGTTAAGGCGATCTATGGCGCGTGGCAATTGTACCGGAAGGCCCGGAGGCCCTCGGTCAGTCGCGATACTTTCGCGGAATTGAATCCGTTTTTTACCGGGAAATTCTCGGAAGCCGCGAAGGCCGCTGTTTCGAAGGAACTTCGCGCCAACAGTGAGAAGCGGGATGTTCCCATGGCGGCGAATGTGCCGCCGCTGGCTTCAGCGATCAGGGTTTCTACTGCGGCTCAGAGGACGCCAACGGTTGTCGGACAGGAAGAGCCCATCTTGACGGCTTCGGATCTTTCAAGGGTGATCGATCCTCCGCAGATCCTGAGCGCTTTGACGGAAGCTGAGAGTGTGGCTCGGGGGATCACGACGATGGACCTCGTCGGGATCATCCAGATGGCGAAACAAAAGTACGACGATGGGGATGATACCTCCATGACCCTGAGATCGATCAAAACGAAACTCTTTACCGTTGCTCCGGAGGATCAGGCCCGCGCCGACGAGGCTTTCCGGTTGTTTTCGTCGCTGGCCCTTTCCACCCTCCGCGCAGAGAAGCGGGAGATGACGTTGAACGAATTGGACGAGGCTTTCCGTTTGACTTCCATTATAAGACAGCGGTCGTTCACGCCGCAAGATACCAATTTGGGTTTGAGAGTGCGTGCGTTTGAGAATGCGTATTTCATGAAAAATTCAAGGCCGGAGCTTGTGCGGACGTTGGAGACGATCGTTGAAACGTATGGGTTCCCCGAAGGTGCTACGAAAACCGAGCTTCAGGAGCTTATCCGGAGCCTCAAAACATACACGAAGGAGCAGGCGTTGGCGATCCAGTCCGAAGTACTGGAGGCGACGGCTCTCGAAACTTCCGTGAATGCCGCGAGGACGGACCTGGAAGGTGTTCCGAGCCGTATCAATGTGCGCTTGAGCGGTGACAAGAAAAAAGTGGAGATCCGGGTCAGCTCGAACGATCCGCAGTTTGTTCTGGATGCGAATTTTGTGGTTGCGGTGTTCGCGTTTGAAGGAAATCTTTACATCCGCCACCTGGTGCGGGGGATCGCGCCGCAGAATGTCATGATCCCGAAGGATCTGGATCTCACAAAATTGACTTCCGGGATCAATACGTTTCCCCAGGAGTGGGTTCTGAGCGAGGAGGCTGTCACTAGGATCGAAGCGCCGTCCGTTCGTACGGCTTTGTCGCCGCGCGCCGGGAAATTGGAAATGACCTCGGACAAAGCTCTTGAGATTCTGAGCCGCGAGGTGCCGGGTCTGGCGCTTGAGGACAACAATAACATCGCGGACTTCAAGGTGTGGAATGCGGCTGCAAAATCCAAGCACCAGGTCAGTCACGCCTTCTGGAACGTGTTGAAGATTCCCGCGGATGCCAAGCCCGATGCGGCCGGGCTCATTCTGGGACAGACGGACACTCGATATCAGAAGTACACGGATTTCTTTAATAGTTTTGATGCTCCCGCCCGCGATGCCGAGGGCCGGGAAATCGTTGGTTTCCGTTCGCTTCGCGACATTATTACGGACAAGGCGACCACGTCGGATGAGCGGGAGGTTCTCTTGCTTTCGGCGGTGGTGTCGCTGGCTGAAATTGAGGGCGCCGGGCGTGTGGCGATCAAGACGGCGATCGACCGGGGCGCGACTTTTGATGAGATGCGGGCGATCGCTCTCGCTCTCGCGGCGAAGGCTAAGGCTGAGCGTCTCGAGGAGGCTGCAAAGGTCAAGGCCGCCGAAGCCGGGCGCGCCGAACGCCGGGACGTTTCTGTTTCCGAAAGGCAGCTTGCCGTAGCCAAGTGGGTCGAACAGAATTTTACAAAGCAGCAGGTCCGGACGGCGATGGAGACGACACGGGAAGCGCTGAAGGCGATGGGGATCCCGGAATCTGAGCTCAAAACGCCGGCGCTTAAGGTGGCGGTGGCGCTGACGGAGGGGATTGCACGCGACAATATGGAAGCTCTCGCGCCGGTGATCATCGCGATCTCATTGCTTGTCGATGAGCGGACCATTACGGGTCTGACGGAGCAGTTGCAGAATGCGGTGCCGAATATGCCTCTGCCGATCAGCGGGGATGCGGGCCGTCTGGTGAAAGTGATCGAAGGCTTCAAGGACCCGAAGGTGTTTCTGGCTCTCTTGAAGTTTAATCTGCTTCTGAACCCCAATATGCGGTTTGATACGATGGTGCTGGGCTCGGGGATCGATGCTGCCGCGGTGCGTCAGGTTCTCCTGGATTTTGCGGCGTGGGCCAATAAGATCCACCGGCCGGCGTTCATCAGCCAGGTGGATATCAGGGTTTTTGATCCTCAAGCGCACGATTTTAATTCCAAGGCAGCGGAGTTCCTGGCCCTGGTTAAAGGGAAAGGGTATGTCTTGACCGGTACGGCGAATGCTCTGAGCTTTCTGAATCTTAGCTTTGTCACCGGGGTGGTGGTTCGCGAAGCGGACAATGTTCAGGGGGCCGTTTCGCAGGCTGCGGTGGGTCGTGTGGCTATGCGCGGCGCCCAGAAGATCTGGAATCTGAGCGGAATGACGCCGGAGCAGATGGCCGATCTTTTGTTGAAAATGCCGGGTTTTGAAAAAGAAGGCGCCTCGGGTTTGGCGATCACGAAGAAGAGTATCGATGGCATGCTGCAGAACATGCAGGTGCTGTTCGAAGCGTTCCAGAGGATCGCGTCGGCCGCTTAAAGCCGGTTGCGATCGCGGCGTAAGGCTTTACCAAAGAAGGGGATATGGGAAAACCGTGCCCCTTCTTTTTTTTTTTATTTTCCTGCCCGTCATTCTAGCAAGGCCGGGTTTTACTTGGGGTTTTTGCAATGAAAATATGGGGTGAGAAGGCGGGCCGCGCCGTTGACAGTCCGGAATTTTGGGAGTATAGTATCTTCATTGCGAGACTTACGGGTCTCGACTCACCTGCAGAGGTTCGTGGCCACAAAGATCCCCACTCGGTCACGAACCTCTTTTTTTTTATCCGTGGGCGTTTTTTTTCGAACGGCGTACCCACCGCCTCGGAGACCGGGTCTCCGAAGTGGGTTTTAGACGGAAAAGTTGTGAAAGGTTGAAAGGTTTATAGGAAATCGGTTACAATGGCGCGAAATGAGTCGTCTAACCCAGGGGGTTGGACCGGTCAAACGGAAGCGTAGGGGTCATGGAAAAGAATAAAGATATCCGGTTTACGGAAAAGAAGGTCGACGACAGCTGGAAAGAGCAGGTCGAAAACGTCAAGGCTAAGGCCGCACCTGTCCCTCCCGCGGAGAAATCCAAAGCCCCGGCCTCGATTTCCAAGGCCTTTCTTTCCCTGGTCCAGTCCCTCGGCTACCAGGCCCTGATGAACCTCGGGGACATTCCCAATCCCATGACCCAGCAGACCGAGCTCAATCCCGAAGGAGCGAAGGAAGCGATCGATATCCTGGTTGCGCTTCGTGAAAAGACCCAGGGCAACCTGAGTGACGACGAAAAGAAAATGCTTGAAACCCTCGTTAGCCAACTCCAGATCAAGTTTTCCCAGAGCGTATGACCGGCGCTTCCTTTCTCTCATGAAGAACGGTCTCCGGGGCAAGATCCTCCGTTTTTTTATCAGTTTCGCCGTTCTCGGCCTCGTGATTTTTCTTATGCGAGACAAGCTTCACGAATCCCTCGGGATCCTCAAGAGCGAGGTCCGTTGGGAGTGGTTCGGCTTTGCCGTGGTCGGATATTTCATCGGTCTGGCCATTGTCTCGGAGCGTATCCAGTGGGTTTTCCGCGTCCAGGAGATCCGGATGAAGTTTGGGGAATGCTATTACCTCACCTTTGTGGGGCTTTTTTATAACCTGTTCTTACCGTCAGCGCTTGGCGGGGACGTGGTCCGGGCCTATTACGCTTATAAGCATTCCGGGAAGAAGATCGAATCCGCGACCTCGATCCTTCTGGACCGGTTACTGGGGTTCCTCGCGACGATCTCGATGGCTGTCTTCGGGATGATGTATTTTAGTAAGGAGGCCTCGAACCCTTATATCGAATATGCGGTTTACGGGGCCTGTGTCGTGCTCGGTTTTTTCGTCGTGTTCTTTGCCAGCAAACGTTTCGCCCGTCTGTTCAAGGGGCTCAAAATTTTGGTCCCGAGCGAGAAGCTGAAACATCGTCTTGCGGAGGTTTATCATGCGATCTACGGTTACCGGCACCACCGGGGGCCGGTCCTGGTCGCGATCCTGCTGTCGTTCGTCGGGCAAGCGGTTTTTATCGCCGTGAACTACCTGATCGCGGTCAGTCTTGGTGTCGATATCAACTTCTGGAAATTTTTTATCTTGATACCCGTCATCAGCATCGTTAGTATGGCTCCGTCCATCGGCGGACTTGGCGTGCGCGAAGCGAGTGTCCTTTACCTTTTTAGCCGCTATTTGCCGGCGGAGCGGGCGCTAGCCCTGACGCTTCTGATGGACATCCTGATCTATTCGTTCAGCGTCGGCGCGGGGGTTGTGTACGCCTTCTGCGGCGGGCTGAAGGAACAGGCTTCCGCCGAGAAAGAAATGATGCCGGGGTCGGCAAATTAACCGGAAGCCGCAATCATCTAAGGAATTATTCTTTATATGAAGATACTTGTGATCCATGGACCGAACCTGCAGCTCCTCGGAGAGCGGGAGGTTTCGGTTTACGGGAAAGTGACGCTCCGCGAGATCAATCAGGGGCTTGAGCGGGAAGCGAAGATCCTCGGCGTTTCGCTCGACATCGAACAAAGCAACCACGAGGGCGTGATGGTCGACAGGATCGGCGGCGCCCGAGGCCGTTATGACGGGATCCTGATCAATCCCGCCGCATATACCCACACCAGCGTTGCGATCCGTGACGCCCTCGCTGCCTCCGGCCTTCCGGCCGTCGAGGTCCATCTCAGTCATATCTACAAGCGTGAAGATTTCAGGCAACACTCCATGACCGCACCAGCCTGTGTGGCGCAGGTGACGGGGCTCGGGAAAGACAGCTATTTCCTCGGGCTGATGGGGCTGGTGGCCTATTGTTCGAAAATCAAACCCAAGAAGAAAGTCCATGCGACAAGGAAAAGCAAATGAACATTAAAGAGATCAAAGAACTTCTGGAACTCATGGCGGAACACAACGTCAACGAGGTCGAGATTGAAAAAGACAACATGAGGATCAAGCTCCGCAAGCAGCCGAACGGCAGGATCGTGGTGGATGGCGGTCATTCGATGGGGGCTATGATGGCGCCCCTGGCGCCGATCATGCAGGCGGCGCCTGTGGCTTCTGTCGCCGCGGCCGCGCCGGCCGCCGTCGAAGAAGGCGTGACGATCGTTCGCTCACCGATGGTTGGGACGTTTTATGCCGCGCCTGCGCCGGACCAGCCGCCGTATGTGTCGGTCAATCAGGCGGTCAAAGAAGGCGATGTTCTTTGCATCATTGAAGCCATGAAGCTTATGAACGAGATCAAAGCTGAGACGGGCGGAACGGTCGTCGAAATCCTGGTCCAAAACGGCCAGACCGTGGAATACGATCAGCCGATCCTGAAGATCCGGAAGTAATCTTTCCTCAACCTCTTAACCTTTTAGACGGGAAGACGGTATGTTCTCAAAAATCATGATTGCGAATCGCGGTGAAATTGCGGTGCGTGTGATCCGCGCCTGCCGGGAAATGGGCATTCAGACGGTGGCGGTGTTCTCGAAGGCTGACCGAGGGTCCCTTCACGTCAAGTTGGCGGACGAAGCTATTTGCATCGGCGAAGCCCCGAGTTCTGAAAGCTATCTCAATATTCCGGCGCTGATCTCCGCGGCGGAGATCGCGGACGTCGAGGCCATCCACCCCGGTTACGGGTTTTTGGCCGAAAACGCGCATTTTGCCGAAATTTGCGAATCCTGCCAGATCAAATTCATCGGGCCGCGGCCGGAAAGCATCCGGCTTGCGGGCGACAAGTCCGTCGCGCGCCTTGAAATGAAGAAGGCCGGAGTTCCCATTATTCCCGGAAGCAAAGGGGTGGTGACGGACCAGGAAGACGCCCTTCGCCTTGCCAAGAAGCTCGGCTATCCGGTCATCGTGAAGGCGTCGGCGGGTGGCGGCGGTAAGGGGATCAAGATCGCTCACAACGATGGTAAACTCATCAGCGCGTTTCTGACGGCCCAGACCGAGGCCGAGGCCGCGTTCGGTAACCGGGACGTCTATGTTGAAAAATGCATCGAAGAACCCCGCCATATCGAGGTCCAGATCATGGCCGACAGCTTTGGCAACGTGGTGCACCTGGGCGAACGTGACTGCTCGGTCCAGCGCCGCCACCAGAAGCTTGTCGAAGAATCTCCCGCGCCGGGCCTGAGCCTGAAGATCCGCAGGAAGATCGGCGAAGCGGCGATCCGGGCGGCCAAGGCTTTCAAATACGAGAATGCCGGTACGATCGAGTTTCTGCTCGACAAGGACGAGAACTTTTATTTTATGGAAATGAATACGCGACTGCAGGTCGAACATCCTGTCACGGAAATGGTGACGGGGCTGGATCTTGTGAAAGAGCAGCTTCTCGTGGCGGCGGGCGAAAAGCTCAGCTTAACGCAGGAAGACGTCAAATTTACCGGGCACGCGATCGAGTGCCGTATCAATGCCGAAGATCCGGCGAATAATTTTATGCCGTGCCCCGGAAAGATCGACAACTGGTTGATGCCGGGCGGGCCCCATGTGCGCGTCGACAGCCACGGTTACGTCGGATATGCGGTGCCGCCGTTCTACGATTCGATGCTCGCCAAGCTCATCGTTCACGGGCGGAACCGTCAGGAGGCCATCAGCGTGATGCTGCGGGCGCTTTATGAAATGCAGATCGGTCCGATCAAGAGCACCATTCCGCTTCAGCAGAAGATCCTGAGCAATCCGAAGTTCCGGCAGGGCGGGATCAACACGAAGTTCATCGAATCCATCCTCGAAGTGGGCAAGGTTGAAGTCCCCGACGGGGAAAAGACCAAGAAGTAATCCATGAAAGTCGGCAATGCCTTCGCTCAGCTCTTCGCGATCTTCTCCTTTTTGACGTTGGGAAGTTTGCTGATCATCATGTCGCTTCATTTGCTGGCGTTTGACGACGCTATTCTGCGGCTCCAGGAGATTTATCAAAATCCGTGGCGGTCGGTGCAGGTGGGGGTTGTCGGGATCATTTTTATCGTCTTGGGGCTTTCGTTTTCCAAAATGCTGGTGAAGTCCGGCCGGCCGAATGAAGCGGTGATCTTTCATAGCGACGCGGGGGCCGTGGTGGTCTCTATGGGGACGATCGAGAACGCTTCGCTCAAGGCTTTGAAGCACTTTACGCTCGTTAAAAACGCGAAGGTCAAGGTCATTATCAGCGGGAAGAGCGTGGAAGTGAAGTTGCGGCTGGTTCTGTGGGCCGGCGGGCAGGTGGCATCGCTTCTTTCCGAGATGCAGCAGGAAGTGTATGAGCGGGTGAAACGGCTTTTGGGCGCCGACAACCAGGTCACGGTGATCTGTGATGTGAAGGGGATCGAAGAAGTCGGTGCGCCGCAGGTTTGAAGTATTTTTAAATCACTAAAACATTAAAACATAGGAGCAGGAAAATGAAACGTATCGGTATACTTACGGGCGGCGGCGATTGCCCAGGTCTTAACCCCGTGATTCGCGCGGTGGTCCGCGCGGCAAAGCTTCACGGTTGGACGGTGATCGGTTTTAAACGCGGGTGGAAGGGCATCATTGAGAATGATTTCGTCGAATTGTCGAATGATTCGGTCGCCGGGATCCTTCAGCGTGGCGGCACGATCCTCGGGACGTCTCGCACGAATCCTTACAAGAAGGAAGGCGATGTCCAGAAGGTCCGTGCCACCATGGCGAAGAACAAGCTTGACGCGCTGGTGGCGGTCGGCGGTGAGGATACGCTGGGCGCCGGGAACAAGCTTTTCAAGGACGGCGTGCACGTTGTCGGCGTTCCGAAAACCATCGATAACGATCTGAACGCGACCGATTATACCTTTGGCTACGATACGGCGCTCGGCATCGCGACGGACTGTCTGGACAGGCTCCGCACGACGGCTGAATCGCACGAACGTGTCATCGTGGCCGAGATCATGGGCCGCCACGCGGGCTGGATCGCCTTGGAATCGGGCATCGCGGGAGCCGCGGATGTCGTGTTGATCCCCGAGGTTTCCATGACCGCGGATGAGATCTGCGCACCCTTGATGAAGCGTCTGGCGCGCGGCAAACGTTTTGGCGTGGTGGCCGTTTCGGAAGGTTTTTCGATCAAAGGTGAAGATATTGCGACCACGCAGAAAGAACTGGATGCGTTTGGCCACGTCCGTCTTGGCGGCATCGGTGACCGGCTCGCGAAATTGATCGAAAAGAAGACCGGGATCGAGACCCGTTCGACCGTGCTCGGCCACATTCAGCGCGGCGGCACTCCGACGGCGTTCGACCGTATTCTCGGCACCCGTTTCGGCGTGAAAGCCGTGGAACTTATTGAACAGGGTCAATTTGGAAAAATGGTGAGTTTGCGCGGCCGCGAGATCGTCGCGGTGCCGCTTCAGGAAGCGGTCGGGGAACTCAAGACGGTTCCGCCGGAGCTTTACGAACTTGCCAAGAAATTCTTTGGTTAGCCCATGAAAAATCATTTTGAAGCGATCTTTCAGGGACATCAGGACGCCTTCCAGAAATCTTTTACGCCCGCTCAGATCGAGGTGTTGAACTCGATCGCGCACGCGATCATTCTCGCTTTGAAGGCCGGCAACAAGGTCCTTCTGTGCGGGAACGGCGGGTCGGCCTCCGACGCGCTGCACATTGCGGCGGAATTCGTCGGCCGGTTTGAAAAGGACCGGGTCAGCCTTCCGGCGATCGCGTTGAACGCGGACATGGCGGCGGTGACGGCGATCGGGAATGATTTCGGGTATGACAAGGTTTTTTCCAGGCAGATCGAGGGGCTTGGGAAAAAAGGCGATGTGCTGATCGTGATCTCCACGAGCGGGCGTTCGCCCAATATTCTCGAGGCGATCGGACAGGCCAAGCAGCAGGGGATCTTGACGGTAGGTTTTACCGGTAAGGACGGCGGCACGATGAAAGACGCCGTGAGCCACTGCTTTATCGCCAAGACTAACAAAACGACGCACGTGCAGGAGATGCATATCACCGCGCTCCATGCGGTGTGCGAGGTCGTGGAAAAGATCCTGTTCGGATAAACGGACGTTTCCGAAAGAGGCCGGTACGATGTCTTCCAAGATCCTCAACGATAAAACACTTCCCGGATGGGTCCGCCGTATGCGGGCGCGGGGCAAGCGTGTCGTTTTTACCAACGGCACGTTCGATATCCTCCATCTCGGACACGTGACCTATCTCCAGAAAGCGAAAGCGGCCGGGGATGTCCTGATCGTCGGCGTGAATACCGACAAGTCCGTTAAGTCCTACAAAGATCCCAGCCGTCCCGTCAATCCCGAGCGGGACCGTATCAAGGTCCTGACGGCGCTTGCGTGCGTGGATTATGCGATCCTTTTCGGGGACCCGACCCCTCTGAAGCTGATTCTTGCGATCCGGCCTCGCGTGCTCGTGAAAGGCGCGGACTGGGCCTTGAAGGATATCGTCGGGGCGAAGGAAGTTCTCTCCTGGGGCGGGAAGGTGAAGCGGATCCCGATGGTCCCGGGGCGGTCGTCGACGCGTGTGATCAAGGCTCTGAAACTGGCCTAGGTATGGGTTGGCAAGAAAACGTTTTCAGGAGTTTTAGTCTTTACGCTGTCACGGATCTCGCGGAAGAACGCGGGGATCTTTTCAGGAAAGTCGAACAAGCCTTCCGCGGCGGGACGGATATCGTTCAGCTGCGCTCGAAGGTCCTGACGGATGCTGTGATGCTCCGGGCGGGTCTCAGGATCCGCAAGATCGCGGCGCGTTTCAGGAAATTATTTTTTGTGAATGACCGTGTGGATCTGGCGCTTGCTGCGGGAGCGGACGGGGTCCACCTCGGGCAGGGTGATTTGCCCGTTCCGGCGGCGCGGCAGCTGATCCGCGAGGCCGGGCGGAAGCTCTGGATCGGAAAATCGACCCATAATCTCCGGCAGGCGCTTGAGGCGCAACGTGAAAAGGCCGATTATATCGGGGTCGGCGCGGTATTTACGACGCCCACCAAGCCGGACGCGAACGCGCTCGGGTTGAAGTTTGTCCGCCAGGTTGCGGGGAGTGTCCGGATCCCCTGGGTCGCGATCGGGGGGATCGATCTTGAAAATGTTCGCTCGGTCATGAATGCGGGGGCGACCCGCGTTGCTGTTGTCAGGGCCTTATTTGCGGCGAAGGATACGGGAAAAGCCGCACAACAATTGAAGGACATACTCAAAGGATAAAACCATGTCAAAGCCGCCTTATCTGATCGTGATCGGAACCGTTGCCATTGATGAGCTTTCGACGCCTTTTGGCGTCCAGCAGACGGTCTTTGGAGGATCTGCATCGTTCTTTTCGTACGCGGCCAGCTTTTTTACGCGCGTTGGTGTGGTGGCGGTCGTGGGTAAGGATTTTCCGGAAGAGTACCGCAAGGTCCTCACGGAACGCGAGATCGATCTCAGCCACCTCTTGACGCTGCCGGGCAAGACCTTTCACTGGAAGGGGAAGTATGAAGCCGATATGAATTCGGCGATCACGCTTCAGACCGATTTGAACGTCCTGTTGGATTTCAAACCGAAAGTGAATTATGACAAGATGCCGGAATTCGTGTTTTTGGCGAATGTGGATCCGGACCTCCAGCTTTCCGTGTTGGATCAGGTGCACGGTTCGACGCTTAAATTCGTTGCCTGCGATACCATGAACTTTTGGATCCAGAACAAACGTGATGCCGTGCTGAAGGTTCTCAGTCGCGTGCATGCGGTGTTCATGAATGACGGCGAGGCGCGCCAACTGACCGGGGAGGTAAATTTGATCAAGGCGGCGCAGCATATCCACAATATGGGCCCCGAATATGTCATCGTCAAAAAAGGGGAGCATGGCGCGCTGCTTTACAGTCACGAGGGTGTTTTCATTTATCCCGCGTACCCGCTTGAAAGCGTGTACGACCCGACCGGCGCGGGAGACAGTTTTGCCGGCGGCGTGATGGGGTATTTGGCCGCGGCGCGGAAGGTTAGCCTGAAGACCATGAAGACCGCCATCGCCTATGGAACCATCGTTGCGTCGTTCACCGTGGAGAAATTCGGGCTCCAGAGGCTCAGGGAAGTGAAGCGCGCGGACTTTGACAAACGGCTGGAAGTTTTGAAAAAAATCTGTAAAATCTGAGCGTTGCATTTTTGACATCTTGTGCGGGATTAGCATAGTGGTAATGTCCCAGCTTCCCAAGCTGGTCAGACGGGTTCGATTCCCGTATCCCGCTGATTCTTTATGAATCAGCACGGTGCCGTCACTTTTTAGGAAAGCCGTGTACGGCACCGCGCTTTTTGGGAGATACGGGAAGAGAAGACCGCGGATCAAAACGTCAAGTTTTGATCCGTTTGCAGTCCCAATGCACGGGCATTGGGATTCCCGTATCCCGCTCCAAATTTTCTTCGAAATGTTGAAGTGAGGCTCGCCCCGATAAGGACAGCGAGCCGTTTTTCTTTATGAGCCAGAAAAAATACAGGACGCTCAAAAAAAAGGTCATTTTTTCCAAGGGGCCGATCCGGTTGGTGGATTGTGATATCCACACGCCCCACGGGAAAGTCCTGTCGCGCCAGATCCTGGAACATCCGGGATGCGTCGTGATCATTCCGAGGACGAAGTCGGGGAAATATCTTCTCGTGAAGCAGTACCGTTTTCCGCTGGGCCGGCATCTTTGGGAATTTCCGGCGGGAGGGCGGGAGCCACGCGAGACGTTTCCGGCGGCGGCCAAACGGGAATTGATGGAAGAGGTCGGGAGGAAGCCCGGCCGGCTCAAAAAACTTTTGGAGTTCTACCCGACGCCGGGCGTTTCCGGAGAGAAAATGCATGTGTTTCTCGCGGACCGGATGGTGCCGGCGCATGCGCCCAAGGATGAAGACGAGGATTTTGAATTGGGAGAGTTCAGCCTGGCTGAATTGGGCCGGATGATACGGCGCAAGCAGATCGTGGATGGAAAGACGATTATCGGTTTTTTTTATTTGAAAACTCTCCAAAATCAGTAGAATACGAATCGCCTGCCTTGCCCTAGCTTAATGACCTTAATTTCGAAGGTTTACGTGTGCCCGCGTGTGCCGCGGCCCAACGGAGCGTGAGGGATCTCTATGAAAGAATTCGGTTTATATCACCCCAGCCAGGAGCATGACGCTTGCGGGGTCGGGTTCGTCGCCAAGATCGACGGGACCCGTTCCCACCGGATCGTCCGGGACGGCGTGCAGATCCTTTGCAACCTCGTCCATCGTGGCGCGGTCGGCGGCGATCAGAAGACCGGCGACGGCGCGGGGATGATCCTCCAGATCCCGCACCAGTTCTTCGCGCGGGTTTTGAAATTCAAGCTGCCGGCGGAAGGTCATTACGGCGCCGGCATGCTGTTTCTGCCGCAAAATGAGAAGGATTCCGCGCGGGCCCGGAAGATGATCGAAACCAAGATCGCGGCCGAAGGCGGGAAGCTCCTCGGGTGGCGGGAAGTGCCGGTCCATCCGGAATGTCTCGGCGAAATGGCCCGGGAATCCATGCCCTCCATCTGGCAAGTTTTCGTGGCTTTTGACGGGCTTGAGGGGATCGCTTTGGAGCGGAAACTTTATGTGCTCCGCAAGGTCTTTGAGAACGAAGCGCTCGCGACGGGATGGCCGATCGAGGATTTTTACGTTGTTTCGCTTTCCTGTTCCAAGATCGTTTATAAGGGGATGTTCGCCGCACCGCAGTTTGAAGTTTTTTATCCCGACCTTTCCGAAAAGGATTTTGTCAGCGCTCTCGCGGTGGTCCACCAACGTTACTCCACGAACACATTTCCGTCCTGGCCTCTCGCGCACCCGTTCCGCTTCATGGCCCACAACGGTGAGATCAACACGCTCCGCGGCAACATCAACAAGATGATGGCCCGCGAAGTCCGGATCTCTTCCGAGTTCTTCGGCCCGGAGATCAAAAAGCTTCTCCCGATCATCAATACCCAGCTGAGCGACTCCGCCACATTTGATACGGTCTATGAACTTTTGACGCTTGGCGGCCGCTCGCTCGAGCATGCGATGATGATGATGGTACCGGAGGCGTTCGGGAGCAAATACCACATTAGCGAAGCGAAACGCGCCTTCTTTGAATACCATGCGGCGATCATGGAACCTTGGGACGGGCCTGCGGCGATCGCATTCACCGACGGCGTGAAAGTCGGCGCGATCCTGGACCGGAACGGGCTGCGGCCGGCACGGTACGTGATCACCAAAAGCGGTCTTGTCGTGATGGCTTCCGAGGTCGGTGTGCTCGATATTAATCCGCCGGACGTCCTTGAAAAAGGGCGGCTTGCCCCCGGAAAAATGTTCCTGATCGACACGGCGGCCAAACGCGTCATCAAGGATAATGAGATCAAGTCGGCCATCTCCCGCCGTAAGCCGTACCGCCGGTGGCTTGAGGAGAACCGGATCGAGCTCAAGGGGCTGCTGCAGGTCCCGGGCCCGGTCGATGTGGACGAGAAGACGCTCGCGTTGCGCCAGCGTATTTTTGGCTACACGCTTGAAGACGAGAAGATGATCCTCCAGCCGATGGCCGAGAATGCCCAGGAACCGGTCGGCTCGATGGGCAATGACGCGGCGCTGGCCGTCCTTTCCGAGCGACCTCAGCTTCTTTACAATTATTTCCGCCAGCTCTTTGCGCAGGTGACCAATCCGCCGATCGATCCGTACCGCGAGAACCTGGTCATGTCGCTGATGAGCTTCGTGGGGCGCCAGGGGAATCTTCTGGAGGAGAGGCCGGAGCACTGTCACCAGCTGAAGCTTTCCCATCCGGTTCTGACGAACGACGATATCGACCGTTTGAAGACCTCGAACCTCAGCAGTTTTCGTGTCGCCACGGTTCCCATGCTTTTTAATCCTGCGGCCGCGGGGGATCTTCCCAAGGCGGTCAAGGGACTCTGCGAGAACGTCGAGAAAAAGATCGATGAAGGTCATTCGCTGGTCATTCTGAGCGATCGCGGGGCTTCCGCGGACCAGGCGCCGATCCCGGCCCTGTTGGCGGCAACGGCGGTCCATCAGCATCTGATCCGGGTGGGGAAACGTTACCTCGGAGGGCTGGTGCTTGAAACCGGTGAAGCCCGCGAAGTCCAGCATTTTGCGTGTCTGGTCGGCTACGGCGTGAACGCGATCAATCCCTACCTTGTCTTCGAGACGCTGGCGGATCTGAAGCGGCGCGGGTGCCTGTCCGGGAAGATCACGATCGAAACGGCGATCGAAAATTACATCACCGCGGTCAAGAAGGGCCTGCTGAAGGTCATGTCGAAGATGGGGATCTCGACGATCCGGAGTTACCGGGGCGCGCAGATCTTCGAGGCGGTCGGGTTGAACGACGACTTTATAGCGACCTATTTCCCGGGTACGGCGTCCCGGATCAACGGGATCGGGATCGAGGCGGTGGAGCGCGAGACGGTCGAACGGTTCCGGAGCGCTTTCCAGGTCCGGGAGACGGTGGCGGATTCGCTCAACTCCGGCGGCAAGTACCACTACCGCCTGTTTTCCGAGAAACATCTCTGGTCGCCGATGGCGGTCACGCTTCTCCAGAAGGCAACGCGCGAGAACGATTACGCGACGTTCAAAAAATATTCGGCCGAGGTCAATGATATCAGCCGGAATCTCTGTACGCTCCGCGGCCTTTTTAAATTCAAGCCCGGCGCGTCCGTGCCCATCGACGAGGTCGAGCCGGTCGAGTCCATCGTGAAACGGTTCGTGTCGTCGGCGATGTCGTTTGGGTCGATCAGTAAGGAAACCCACGAAACGATCGCGATCGCCATGAACCGTCTCGGCGCCGCGAGCAATTCCGGCGAGGGCGGGGAAGATGAGTCTCGCTACTTGCCGCTTCCGAACGGCGATTCCGCAAAGAGCATGATCAAGCAGGTCGCTTCGGCGCGTTTCGGCGTGACGATCCATTATCTGGCGAATTCTAAAGAGCTACAGATCAAGATGGCGCAGGGGGCGAAGCCGGGCGAGGGCGGACAGCTGCCGGGACACAAGGTGGACGCGATGATCGCGAAGGTTCGCCATTCGACGCCGGGGGTGATGCTCATTTCGCCGCCGCCGCACCATGATATTTATTCCATCGAAGACCTGGCCCAGCTTATTTTTGATCTGAAGAACGCCAATCCCGAAGCGCGGGTTTCCGTGAAGCTCGTCTCTGAGGTCGGGGTCGGGACGGTCGCGGCCGGCGTTGCGAAGGGAAAAGCGGACATGGTCCTGATCAGCGGGCACGATGGCGGGACGGGTGCATCGCCGATCTCGTCGATCAAATACGCCGGCTCTCCGTGGGAGATCGGTCTCGCCGAAGCCCAACAGGTGCTCGTGATGAACAAGCTTCGTGACAGGATCCGCGTGCAGACCGACGGCCAGCTGAAGACGGGCCGCGACGTGGTGATCGCCGCGTTGCTTGGCGCCGAAGAATTCGGTTTCGGGACTTCGACGGTCGTGACGCTCGGTTGCATCATGATGCGCAAGTGTCATCTGAACACCTGCCCGGTCGGCGTGGCGACGCAGAATCCGGAGCTCCGCAAGCGTTTTGCCGGGAAACCGGAGTCGTTGATGAATTTTATGCGGTTCGTGGCCCAGGAGGTCCGGGAATGGATGGCGGAACTCGGGTTCAGGAAATTTGAGGACATGGTCGGTCACGTGGAGCGGCTGGAGGTGAATCACGCGATCGAGCATTACAAGACCAAGGGGCTGGATTTTTCGAAGGTTCTTGCGAAGGCGGAAGTGCCGGAGGGCGGATCGATCCGATGCGTGTCGAAGCAGCAACATGATCTTTCACTGTCGCTTGATCCGGACCTGGTCAAGAAGGCGAAGGCCGCGCTTGAGGTCAAGCAGCCGGTCGTGCTTCAACAGAAGATCCGTAATTGTAACCGCACGGTCGGGGCGACGCTTAGTTACGAGGTTGCAAAACGGTACGGTCTTGCGGGGCTTCCGGAAGATACGCTGCACATCAAGTTCGAGGGTTCGGCGGGACAGAGTTTCGGGGCGTTCCTGGCGCACGGGATCACGTTCGAGTTGGAAGGTGACGCGAACGATTATTTCGGGAAGGGGCTTTCGGGCGGCCGGATGATCGTGTACCCGCCGCAGTCGTCGACGTTCAGGCCGCAGGACAACATGATCACGGGGAACGTGAACCTGTTCGGCGCGACGAGCGGAGAGGTTTATATCCACGGCCGCGCGGGCGAGCGGTTCTGTGTCCGGAACAGCGGCGCGATCGCGGTCGTTGAGGGGGTCGGCGACCACGGATGTGAATACATGACGGGCGGGCGGGTCGTGATCCTGGGCGAGACGGGCGTGAATTTTGCCGCGGGGATGAGCGGCGGGATCGCGTACGTGCTGGATGAGAACCAGCTTTTTGACACGCGCTGCAATCTTGAAATGGTGGATCTGGAGCCGGTGGTCGAGGCGGAGGACACGACGTTTCTCAGGACCTCCATCGAGCGGCATGCGAAGTTCACCGGGAGTAAATTTGCGAAGGCGGTCCTTGCGAGTTGGGATGAGATGTTGCCGCGCTTTGTGAAGGTGATGCCGATGGATTATAAAAAGGCGCTCGAGAAGCTCCGGGAGCGCCAGACGCGGGGTTCTGAGACCGCGGACATGACCGAGGAGGTTTTCATCTGATGGGTAAGCCAGAGGGATTTTTGGAATATCAGCGGGCGCTCGGGGCGAAGCGACCGGTCGCGGAGCGGCTGAAGGATTATAAAGAGATCCCGCAGCGATTGTCTCCCGAGGACCTGAAAAAACAGGGGGCCCGGTGCATGGATTGCGGTATTCCGTACTGCCATGCGATCGGCTGCCCGGTCTACAATCTTATCCCGGAGTGGAACGACGCGGTCTACCGCGGGCAGTGGCGCGATGCGTACGAGCGGCTTTCGCTGACGAACAATCTTCCCGAGGTGACGGGGCGCGTTTGTCCCGCACCGTGCGAAGCGGCGTGCACGCTTTCGATCAATTCGGCGCCGGTCACGATCGAGCAGATCGAGCTCGCGATCGTCGAACGGGCGTTCGCCGAAGGGTGGGTGAAACCGCAGCCGCCGCAAACCGAGACCGCCAAGCGCGTTGCCGTGATCGGCTCCGGTCCGGCCGGACTCACTTCTGCGCAGCAGCTCCGCCGGAGGGGCCACCAGGTGACGCTATTTGAAAAATCGGCGAAGGCGGGGGGCATCCTCCGCTACGGGATCCCGGATTTCAAACTGGAAAAATGGGTCCTCGACCGCCGGATCGAACAGATGAAAGCCGAAGGCGTGAAATTTGAAATGAACGTGAATGCTGGCGAGACGGTCACGGCCGCCCAGCTCAAAAAGGATTTTGACGCGATCCTGCTCACGATGGGTGCCGGGGAACCGCGCGACCTCAAGATCCCGGGCCGGGAACTTCCGGGGGTCCATTTTGCGATGGAATTCCTGACGCTTTCGAATCGTCGGGTCTCGGGCGAGGCCTCTGCCGCGCCGGCGATCTCCGCGAAGGGGAAAACGGTGCTTGTGATCGGGGGCGGGGACACGGGTTCCGACTGCGTGGGAACGTCGAACCGCCAGGGGGCCAAGAAAGTTTATCAGTACGAGATCCTCCCGAAGCCGCGGGAATGGAAAGAACCGTGGAATCCGGTATGGCCGAACTGGCCGCAGATCCTGCGGAACTCCACGTCGCACGAGGAAGGTTGCGAGCGCGACTGGGCGATCACCACGAAACGATTCACCGCCAGGGACGGGAACGTCCATGAAGCGCATTGTGCGCGTGTGGAATGGTCGCTCGACAAGACGACCGGGCAGTATTCGATGAAAGAGATCCCCGGGGCCGAATTCGTCCTCCAGGCCGATCTGGTGCTCCTTGCGATGGGGTTCGTGCACGTGGAACATTCGAAGCTTTTCACGGACCTCGGCGTGCAGTTCGATGCGCGTGGGAACGTGCTGACGAACGGTAACTTCCTGAGTTCGGCGCCGGGTGTGTTCGCGGCGGGCGACACGGTCCGGGGCGCGTCGCTCGTGGTCTGGGCGATCAGCCAGGGTCGCCAGGCTGCGCAGGCGGTCGACGTTTTTCTCAAATCTTAACTCGATTTGCTGCGGCTTTTTGGTATAATCCCCACCTGCTTTTTCAAAAACGTGACATGCTGGTGTAGCTCAGTTGGTAGAGCAGCTGTTTCGTAAACAGCAGGTCGTCAGTTCGATTCTGACCACCAGCTTATCGCGTTTTCTTCTCTCCATGGCTGCTTCAGTTTCAAGTCTCGCGCATACCCGGTCGAAATATTAGGCATGATCCTTTTGTCTAAGCCAAAGAAGGTCTGTGCGCTGCTGTGCCTTGTCTTTTTTCTCTTGGAGGGGGCGTCGGCCGGGGTCTGCGCTCCCGGGCGGTCCGCGTCCTCCCAACCGTCGGCGGCTTTGGTGACGATCGAAAGCGTTAATGCGGCCGGACCCGGCGTACAAAAAGCAGGCGCTTATAGTGGTACGGCGGCGCTTTTCCTCAGCCGGAATCCCGGCAGGATCGTCAAGTACGCGCGGAGCGGCAGCGGTGTCATTATCGACCCGCGAGGGATCCTTGTCACCAACGCCCATATCGTCCGGGATGCGGCCGGGGTCTCCGTGAAACTTTTTGATGGGACCCGCGCCGAAGGGCGGATCCTTCAGGTGATCCCGGAAACCGATATCGCCTTTCTCTCCATCGTGCCGCCGTTTCCGCTCGCTTATGTGCCGCTTGCGAATTCCGACGGTCTTTTGCCAGGAGCAAAAGTCTATTGCATGGGGCACGCCCTCGACCACAACCGGTCGCTTTTCGGCGGGGAGGTCAGCGCTGTTTTAAAACAACCCGCTCCCCAGGGGGTCCGGCCGGCCTTCGTGCAGGTGCGTTTCGGTTTTCATCTTTATAGCGGCGACAGCGGGTCGCCGATCCTGGACCGGAAAGGGTATTTGTTGGGACTTGTGAGCGGCGGCCGCCGGGGCGGCGATAACGCAGCCTTGGCGATCGCTTCGAACGTGATCCGCGACGCCTACCGGACCCTTCCGAAATAGGAAAAGAGGTCCTGTTTTTGGGGCGGGCTACCGTTGCCTGCGGAGATGGGTGGGGAGGATCTTCAGGAGGTCGCGGTACTTGGCGACCGTGCGGCGCGCGATCCGGATCCCGCTTTCTTCAAGCGCCTTGAGGAGCGCCTGATCGCTCAGCGGTTTTTTCGGATCTTCCTTTTCGACCAGCGAACGGATCCTCTCCAGGATGCTTTTCTGGGATTCGCCTTCTCCGTCCGCGGTTTCAAGTTTTTTTGAAAAGAAACTTTTGTACGGGATCGTGCCCTGCGGGGTCTTGAGGTATTTCCCGTGGATCGCGCGGCTGACGGTGGATTCATGGAGCCCCAACCGTTCGGCGATATCCTTGAGGCGCAGGGGACGAAGCTCGGAAAACCCGCGCGTGAAAAAGAGCGGCTGGGCCCGGACGAGTTCTTCTGTGATCGCACGGAGCGTCGATTTCCGTTGCTCCAACGCCTTCAAAAAATCCTGGCCGCTCGCAAGCCGCATTTTCAGGAACTCCCGGGTCTGGGCATCGGTGTCTTTTTCGCGGAGCATTCGCCGGTATTCCGGGTTGATCCGGATCTCGGGAATGAATTCCTTATGGAGGTCGATTTCCAGGCCGTCATTCGTACCGTCCTTGATCGAGACCGTTGCGTCCGGCGTGACGGCGATCGCTTCCTCGGTATAAAAACTGCGCCCCGGTTTTGGCTCGAGCCGGGAGACGACCTCCACCGCTTTTTTGATGTCCGGCCCGCTTGCGTTGAAGATCCGCTCCAGCATTTTCCAGTCCTTTTTCGCCAGCAGGTCCAGATGGTCCCGGACGATCTCTGTGGCCAAAGCGACCGGGGTTCCTTTCCTCTCGAGCTGGATCAAAAGCGCTTCCCGGAGGTTGCGCGCCCCGACGCCCGGCGGATCCAGTTGCTGGACCTTCCGGAGGACTTCTTCGACCTGCTCCGACGTGCCGTGCGTGGCGGCGGCGATCTCCGCCAAGGAGGCGGTCAAGTAACCGTCCGGGTCGATGTTCCCGAGGATCTCTTCGGCGATCTTCTGTTCGGACTTGTCGAGTGCCAGGAAGGGGAGCTGCCACTCGAGATAATCGAAGAGGCTTTCGGGTCGGGTGATGAGAGTTTCCTGGAAATTCCGGATCTTTTTCGCGTCCCCAGGATCGCGTCGCGCCAGGTCCGACGGGGATTGCGTGAAGGAAAGCGGTTCTTTTCGGGCCCATTCCGGAAGGGCGGCTTCGGTTTCATCGATCTCGTCGTCGCTTTCCATCACGGGAGAAACGGGCGCGGGTTCGACGGCCTCTTCTTCCTCTTTGCCGGGAGTTTCTTCCAGCAGCGGGTTTTCCTCCAGGGCGCTTTCGACGGCCTGGCGGAGGTCCGCGAGAGGAAGATGCAGCAGGCGGAGATACTCCCGCATTTGCGGGGAGAGGACCATCTTTTGGGATTGGGTTTGACGGATTTGCGGATCCATGCGCCAACATACCATGCAGGAAAAATGTTGTAAAGCCAGGAGATTTCGGCACTTAGGGGGAAGAAACCGATTGACACACCAGGAGGATTTTTTATAATGGAGCAGTTTTCGTCATGGTCCGCCACGGAATGGGATCCGGTGCCAAGAACTCTTCCGTGGCATTTTTATAAGGCGGTCTCTCCGGAATACAACAAGTCGAGGAATGATCCTATGTCGCAGGCGCCCGCGTTGATGGTCACGAAGGGACTCAGGAAGAAAAGTATCCCCGCCGGTCTCTGGACCAAGTGTCCGAGCTGTCAAACGGTGATGTTCAACAAGACCCTCAAAGAAAACCTGCTTGTTTGCACCAAATGCTCCTACCATTTCATCATGGGGGCCTGGGACCGCCTCCACCAGCTCGCCGATGAAGGCACGTTCAAGGAGATGGACGCCAACCTTTGCTCCGAAGATCCTCTGAAATTCTCCGCCGTGAAGGCCTATCCCGAAAAGATCAAGCAGGACCAGAAAAAGACCGGCCTCAAGGACGCCTGCCTGACCGGCGAGGCGAAGATCCTCGGTAAAAGTTGCGCGCTGGGCGTGACGGATTCGCGGTTCATCATGGGGTCGATGGGGTCGGTGGTCGGGGAGAAGATCACGCGCCTGATCGAACACGCCCTTGAGAACAAACTTCCGCTGATCGTGGTTTCCGGGTCCGGCGGCGGCGCGCGGATGTACGAGGGCGCCCTGAGCCTCATGCAAATGGCCAAGACCTGTGTGGCGTTGACGCGTTACCAGAAAGAACGGCTTCCCTTTATTTCGGTCCTCACCAACCCGACGATGGGCGGCGTGATGGCGAGTTTTGCGTCGATCGGCGACGTGATCGTGGCCGAGCCCCGTGCGCTTCTCGGGTTCGCCGGGCCGCGGGTGATCGAGCAGACCATCCGACAGAAACTCCCGGCGGATTTCCAGACGTCCGAGTTCCTGCTGGACCACGGGCTGATCGATATGGTCGTTAACCGCGCGGACCTGAAACAAAAACTTGCACTGTTGCTCGAATATCTAGCCTAGATCCCAAATCGGAGAAACCCCTTGGCGCATGTTACGCTGAAGAACGTCTCGAAAATCTACAAGGATGACGTCCGCGCCGTCAATAACGTCAGCCTCGAGATCCAGGACCGCGAGTTTGTCGTGCTGGTCGGCCCCTCGGGCTGCGGGAAGTCCACGACGCTCCGGATGATCGCGGGGCTTGAAGAGATCTCCGAAGGCGAGATCTATATCGACGGAATGCTCGTCAACGACGTTCCGGCCAAGAACCGCGACATCGCGATGGTGTTCCAGAATTACGCCCTTTACCCGCATATGACCGTTTACGAGAACCTCGCGTTCGGTCTCAAACTCCGGCATTATCCCAAAAAAGAGATCGAGCGGCGTGTCCACGAGGCCGCCGAGATCCTCGGCCTCACGGTCGAGATGCTGAAACGCCGGCCCAAGGAACTTTCCGGCGGGGAGCGCCAGCGTGTCGCGGTCGGCCGGGCGATCGTCCGCAAACCGAAGGTCTTTCTCTTTGACGAGCCGCTGAGCAATCTCGACGCGAAGCTCCGGGTCCAGATGCGCATGGAATTGCAGAAGCTGCACAACCGCCTGCGTTGCACGATGATCTACGTTACGCACGACCAGGTCGAGGCGCTCACGCTCGGGGACCGGATCGTTGTCATGTTGAAGGGGAACGTCCAGCAGGTCGCCGATCCCGTGAATCTTTACGAACGCCCAAACAACAAGTTCGTCGCCGGTTTTATCGGGTCGCCTCCGATGAATTTTCTTAAAGGGACGATCGTCGCCGAAGAAGGGGATTATTTCTTCCAGGACCGCGGGATCAAACTCCGGATCCTGCCGCATTTTTATTCCAGGATCGCGGCGTTCAAAGGCCAGACCCTCACGATGGGCATCCGTCCCGAGGACATTTACGATAAGATTTTCGCCCAGGACGCGCGTCCGGAATTTACGATCATGGCGACGGTCGATGTCGTCGAGCCGATGGGGTCCGAGATCTTTTTGTACCTGACCTGCGGCGGCAATAATTTCGTCGTGCGCGTCTCCAACCAGGATACGGCGGCCATGAACCAGGATCTGCAGGTGGTGTTCGATATGAGTAAAGCGCATTTCTTTGATCCTCAGACGGGGATCGCGGTTTCTTAGATGATCATGGTGTAATAATGGGTTTACTGACCCTGCGGCGAGTTGTCTTTGCGATCGGCCTCGGGGTCGCTTTTCTTCTGACCTACCTGATCGTTCTTTCGCTGTCCCAGCTGAAGGGCACCGTTTCTCCCGAGATCTACCTTCTTCGCATTGCCATCCTCCTGGTCGCTTTTTCGCTCGTGGTCTTTTCGGTCTGGTGGCGTTTTAAATGGGCCGGCTTGAACGTCCTCATGTTCGCCTACCTGATCCCGCTCGTCCTTTTCATCGTCTCGATCACGAAGTTGCCCGTTTTTTTCTGGATCTTCCTTTTCTATGTCGCGCTCATGATCGTGCTTCACCGGGTCGAGGGATTTTTCGAAGGTCAGATCGCCATGCTTGGCGTCGAGCAGGAAAAATATCAGGACGAGACGAACGACCTCGAAGTGATCTTTAAGGCCAAAGGCGAAGGCATCAGCACGTTTTTCGAGAAATATTCAACCTACTACAATCTCCGCAAACTCGCGGAGGAGTTGACGTTGAGCCTCTCGTGGGCGGAACTGGCCCAGAAGGCCGTGGACCGTGCGATGGATTTTATCCCGCGCGGGGACTATGCCAAGATGACGCTCGCCCACGGTGAGGAGAAAAAACTTCCGGTCGTGGCACGGCGCCGGATGCGGCCGGTGGGGAACTGGGTGGCCAAACAGGGTGATCTGTTCGACTTCTGGTGTATCAAGAACCGGAAACGCCTTATCATCATGGACACGCGGGAGGATTTCCGTTTCGCCGTCAGTGAGAACGAGAAAAAAGAGAACACGCGCAGCCTGATCGTGGCGCCGATCTTCCAGGAAGGGCGCGTGACGGGAACGCTCGGGATCCACGCGACGCGCCCGAATGTTTTCACGCACGACGATCTCCGGCTCCTCGACGCGATCGCGACGCTCGCATCGTCGGCGATCTCGAACGCCAGGCTCTATGAGAAGACCGAGCTCCTCGCCATTAAGGATTCATTGACCGGGCTTTTTGTGCGCCGGTATTTCTCCGAACGTTTGAAGGAAGAACACCGGCGGACGCTCCTGAACGAAAAGAGCATGGCGCTTTTGATGTGCGACCTCGACCATTTTAAGGACTGCAACGACAAGTTCGGTCATCAGGGCGGCGATCTGATGCTCGTCCAGTTCGCGGAGATCCTTGCGCGGGACATGAAGGATGCGGTGCTCGCCCGCTACGGCGGCGAGGAGTTCGCCGTACTTTTACCCGAGGCCTCGAAATCGGCGGCCATCAAAGTGGCCGAGGCGATCCGCAAGAGGGTCGAGGAGACGCCGTTCAACATCCGTCGCGAAAGCGTCGGGATGACGGTGTCGATCGGGGTCGCGGCGGTGCCGCAGGACACGCTCGACCTGGAGGCGCTGCTCGATAAGGCCGACAAGTCGCTTTATAAGGCGAAACGGGAAGGGAGGAACCGCGTATGCGGAAGCGCTTCCTGATCCTGGCGATCTTTGCCGGCACGGTGGGGTTCGTCACGCACCAGACCGGGGACCTGATCCTGGTCTATTATCTTTTGTCGCCGCTGTTGCTTTTCCCCGTATTTTATTTTTTAAAGGAACGTGCGTTCGTCTTCCTTGGCGTGACGCTTGTCACGCTTGCGTTCTTTCACGGTTGGTTCTTTTCCCGGGACCCGCATGTGCGGATCGGGGTGCTCTGGGCCGTTCAGGCGGCGTTATTTTCTGTGCTCTGCGTTTATCTTTTTGCGCTCCGGCGTTTTTTTGAACAGGCGTATGCGCGGAAGGAAGAGGTGCGCGGGAGTCTGGAAAATTTGCAGAGCAAATACCAGATGCGCCTGAGCAGCCTGCGGCATCTGGAGGTCCAAGTCGGCAGCCTGACGAACCTTTTTGAGATCGCCCGAGATTTCAGCGATTGCATGGACTTCGGAACGCTGGCTGAGTTTCTGCTGAAGAAACTGCGGCCTGAGATCACGTTCCAGAAAATGCAGATCTTCCTTTTCTTCAAGGCTGCGGCCTCCGACGGATCCCGTTTGGCCAAAGTCTACGATATGGGGCAGGAAGGCGTCGGCGTGGAGACGCGGCTTTTGACGGACGAGGAACGCGAGGACTTCCGGGCGCTCACGCAGAACAAGACGATGGCTCGGCGCGCGGACCGTTGGTACTTTCCGATCCTTGAGGGGGAAGAACTCAGCGCGGTTTTTTCAATGCAGGGCATCCGGGAGGACGATCTCGCGCGCGTGGAGGTCTTGACGGCCTATTTGGTGCTTCTGATCAAGAAGATCAAGCTTTACGAGACCGTCCGGGAGCTTGCGATCGTGGACGAATTGACCCAGGTGTTCGTCCGCCACCACTTTGTCGAGCGTTTGGAAGAGGAATTGAAGCGCAGTATCCGTTTCAAGCTCCCGATGGCGGTATTAATGTTAGACATCGATCATTTCAAAAGATATAATGACGACTTCGGACACTTGGTGGGGGACGCGACGCTTAAAGATGTCGCCGATCTTCTCCGGAAGAACCTCCGCCGCGTCGATCTCCTCGGGCGTTACGGAGGAGAGGAGTTTGTCATCGCAATGCCGGAGACCAAGCTGGCGAATGCCGCGGAAGTCGCCGAACGTATCCGGTCCAATATCGCGCGGCATGATTTCCAGGTCTATAACGACATGACCAAAGTTACGGTAAGCCAAGGACTTGCGATCTTTGACGGGGAGTCGATCGCGGACGATGGGACCCTGGATACCCGGGCCATTGCGATGGACCTGATCCGTCAGGCGGATGATGCGATGTACAAGGCGAAGGAAGAAGGCCGGAACCGCGTTTGTCTTTATAAGGATATCAAAAGATCGTGAAATTGATCCTATCTTCAAGGTTTACCGCGATTAAGAAAATTCCAGGAGTTTCGGTCATCCTGAGCGTCGCGAAGGATCTCGTTTTGAGATTCTTCCCCACGCAGCTTCGCTCGGCGAAGCAAAACCGCGTGGGTCAGAATGACGTTTGTGGGGTAGCTCTTAAGAAGTTCGCCGTTGCCGGTGTTCTTTGGGGCGTTTTGGCTCTGCCTCTTGCCGGTTTCGCGGCCGGATCCGCCGAGTCCTCAAAGTCCGATCCTTCGGCAAAATCCTCCGAGGCTCAAACTTCCGAAAAAACTTCCGTCGTTCAGCCTTCCGCAGCCGTTGCCCCGGCCAAGGTTCCGGAAAAAACTTCGCCCGTTCCCGCCAAGCGCCCTGAGCCGATCAAGGATTTTTTTGACCGGAGCCAGGGCAAGGTCGAAGCGGTTGCGGACAGCCTCGAATATGACAAGGATACCCGGAAACTTATCGCGAGAGGCAACGCCGTGATCACGTACCAGAACGTCAAGATGCTTGCCGATTACGCGGAAGTGGATAGCGACGCCAAAAAGGCTTACGCCAAGGGCCACGTCATGATCTTCAAGACCGGCGAACCGCGGCTTCAGGGCGAAGAGGTCTACTATGATTTTGGGAACCATACGGGAAGCTTTCCGGATGCCCGCTCGATCAGCGAGCCTTTTTATGCCCGGGGAAAAGACGTCCAGCAGATCCGCGAGGGCGTGACGAAGATCCGGGAAGGCGGAATTACGACCTGTAATCTGGAAAAACCGCATTATGAGTTGAGGGCCAAGAAGGCCACGCTTTACGCGGACCAAAAGGTCAACATGTACGGCGTCACGATCTACGTTCTCGGGAAACCCGTGTTTTGGTGGCCGTTCATGAGCGTGCCGATCAACTGGCCGAATATCCCGCTGCAGGTTGCGGCCGGGTACAACACCCGGTTCGGTGCGTACATCGAGCTGACCAAAGGGATCACGATCAATCAATATCTCTGGGGACGCGCGCATGTTGATTGGCGCGCCAAGCGCGGGATCGGCGGCGGCTGGGACCAGTACTATGATTTCAACAAACTCGGGCACGGGAACATCAAGCTGTACGTGACCCAGGACAAGAAGGCCCCGACGCCGGGGGATTTTTATCAGGTCCAGGATGACAGCTTTGACCCGTTCGCGACGACGGAAGACCGGACGCGCGGCAGGATCAGCTGGCGGCACCGGACCGACATTGATGAGAACACCAATGTTATTTTGCGCTACGACCGCCTTGCCGACGAATATTTTCTCCAGGAATTTTTTGAAAAAGAGTACCGTTCCGAAACGGAGCTGCATTCGTTCGTGACAGCGACCCACAATACCGAGCGCTACGGCATCATGGCCCATGTGACGAAACGGATGAACAGTTTTGAATCGCTGGTGGAGCGGTTGCCCGAGGTTCGTCTCGACTGGAAGAACCAGCCGTTCTTTACGGACAAGGTCTATAACGAAAGCCGCGTGCAGTTCGATAGCTTGACGATGCGGTACAAACGGTTGACCAAGAAACAGTCGGCGGTCCGGACGGACGCGTACAGCAACTGGTACGCCCCCCTGAAATGGCAGGAGATCAAACTTTTGCCGTTCGTCGGATACCGCGGGACCGAGTACAGCCAGCAGGCGACCAAGGATTCTGCGGCTTACCGGAACGTAGTCGCGTACGGCGCGGACCTCCGGACGCAGGTCTACAAGACGTTTGACGTTTCGTTTGACAAGATGGGGATCGAGGTCAATCAGCTTAGGCACATTGCGGAACCGGTGGTCCGCCTGGAAGGATCGCAGACCTCGGTCAATATGAACCGCCTGACCCGTTTTGATACGGTTGATGCGATCGATGATTCTAATGAAGTCGCCATGGGTCTTGAGAACCGTCTCCAGACCAAACGGATCGTCGGCGGTAAGCCCAAGCGCGTTGATATCGTGAGTCTCAATACCTATCTCTATTACGCGGTCAATCCGGTCGATCCCACGATCGGGAAGAACCAGTTCACCGACCTCAAAGGGGACCTGACGCTCCGGCCTTACGAGTGGCTCCAGGTCCAGACGCGCGTGGATTATAATTTTGCTTGGACCGATTTCAGATACATCAACCAGGATTTTATGATCCGGAAGGGAAAGTGGAAGTTCCTCTTCGGGTTCCGGTATACCGGGGGATACTACGACTGGTATTCCGAGGAAACGATTGAGCAGAGCACCCAGTTTGTTTTTGATACGCGCTATAAGATCAACCCCTTGTGGGATGTCGGCGGGTACATCCGGTGGGACACGGAGACCGGCAATTTGGGAGAATGGCAGGTTTCTGCGTCGCGGGACCTCCACGATTTTATCCTCGATTTCGGCTACAACGTCCGCAATTCCCTGATCAACGATTATAACAACGAGCTTTTCTTCAACTTCCGTATGAAAGCGTTCCCGTCGTATGCGATCAGCGGCGGCGGGGGACGTGCGGAGTTCTCGGAGCCGCGCATCGGTGAGACCGTTGCGGGGGCGAACGAGGGTGCGGGACGCCTCGCGACGGTGACCGATAACCAGCTTGCCTCTCTGCGGGCCTAACGCTACAACCTTCAGGCTAAGGGTAAATAACTCATGAAAATAGGGATCGTCGGGGCGGGTTATGTCGGGCTTGTAACGGGCGCGTGTTTCGCGCATCTTGGGCACACGGTGACTTGCGTGGACCATGACGCGGAGAAGGTCCGCACGCTCAAGAACGGTAAGATCCCGTTCTATGAACCGGGGCTGATGGAAATGGTCCTCGAGAACGTCGGGGCGAAGCGGCTCAAGTTCACGACCGAGATCGCGAAGATCGTCAACCGTTGCGAAGTTCTTTTCATCTGCGTCCATACGCCTCCCCGGCCTGACGGCGGCGCGGATCTGAGCTTTGTCGAAAAGGTCGCCAAACAGATTGCGACGCAGCTGAAAAAATACTGCCTGATCGTTGAGAAGAGCACGGTCCCCGTCGAAACGGGGGAATGGGTCCGGAACACGATCAAGCGGAACGTTCGAAAAGGTGTCGAGTTTGACGTGGCGTCGAACCCGGAGTTCCTGCGGGAGGGGTCGGCGATCCATGACTTCTCGTCGCCGGACCGGATCGTGATCGGGGTCGCGAGCGCCCGTGCCGAAAAGATTCTGCGCAAGATCTACAGCCCGCTGAAGGCGCCGATCGTCGTGACGGACATCAAGAGCGCCGAACTCATCAAACATGCCTCCAACTCGTTCCTTGCCGCCAAGATCTCGTTCGCGAACGCGTTGTCGCGCGTCTGTGACGCGGTAGGCGCGGATGTGGATAAGGTTTCGCTCGGGATGGGCCTCGATCCCCGTATCGGCCCGCAGTTCCTCAAGGCCGGGATCGGTTTCGGTGGCTCGTGTTTTCCGAAAGATCTGAGCGCGTTCCTGCATATTTCCGAGCAGCTGGGGGTCCGTTTTGAACTTTTGGCGGACGTTCTGAAGATCAATGACCTGCAGGCGAAATATTTTGTCGAAAAGATCCGGAATTCCCTGAGATCCCTGAAGGGGAAGACGATCGGGGTTCTGGGGCTTGCGTTCAAGCCGGATACGGACGACATGCGTTCGGCGCCGTCGGTTCCCATCCTTCAGATGTTGCAGAAGGACGGGGCTCGTATCCAGGCCTACGACCCGCAGGCCGTCGTTAAATGCCGCGACATCTTTAAGGGTGTCCATTATACGGTGGATCCGTACGAAGCGGTCCGGGGAGCGGATGCGGTGGCGGTTCTTACGGAATGGAGCGAATTCCTGAACCTGGATTGGCCGCGGTTTCGCCGCCTGATGAAAGGCCGGTTCTTTTTTGACGGCCGGAACATGTTCCAGCCGGTGGATATGAAGAAGAACGGTTTTCAGTACATCAGTATCGGCCGTCCGTCCGCATAAAGGAGGAACCATGAAAGGCGTTATTCTCGCTGGCGGCCTTGGCAGTCGGCTGCATCCGTTGACCAAGGTCACCAACAAGCATCTCCTGCCGGTCTATCACAAGCCCATGATCTACTATCCGATCGAGACCCTCGTGAAGGCGGGCATCCGCGACATCCTGGTCGTGACGGGCGGAAATTCCTCGGGGGATTTCCTGAAACTTCTCGGCAACGGCAAGCAGTTCGGCCTGAAACATATCAACTACACCTACCAGGAGGGCGAAGGCGGGATCGCCCAGGCGCTGGGGCTTGCCGAGCATTTTGCGGCACGGGATAAAATTGTGGTGATTCTCGGCGACAACATCATCCAGGACGACATCAGTGCTTCGGTCCGGGCGTTTGAAGCTCAGGGGGCCGGCGCTCGGTTGCTGCTCAAGAAGGTTCCGGACCCGGAGCGGTTCGGGGTGGCGACCTTGAAGGGCCCGAAGATCACGGAGATCGTCGAGAAACCCAAAAAGCCGAAAAGTTGTTTTGCCGTCGTGGGGATCTATCTTTACGATGCCGACGTTTTTGATTATATCAAGACGCTGAAGCCCTCGCGCCGCGGCGAACTCGAGATCACGGATGTGAACAATTGGTACCTGAAGCGCGGCGCGTTGGAATACGACGTGCTGAAGGGCTACTGGACCGACGCCGGAACGTTCGAGTCGCTTCATCGCGCGAATATGCTGGTGGCCCGGCAGGAGAGGTACAAACACACATGAAAAGACTTTTAGTGACCGGCGGTTGCGGGTTCATCGGGTCTAATTTTATCCGCTATTTTCTCAAGAACCGCCCAGGATGGGGTGTGATCAATCTCGACAAACTCAGCTATTCTGGGAATCCCGAGAATCTTCGGGATTTTGCGAAGTCCCCCCGTTACGAGTTCGTCAAAGGGGACATTACGGACAAGAAACTTGTCCTTTCCCTTATGAAAAGAGCTGCGGCGGTGGTGCATTTTGCGGCGGAAACCCACGTCGACCGTTCGATCGAGAGCGCGGATGAGTTCCTGACGACCAATATCCTCGGGACCTCATCGATGCTCGAGGCGTCGCTTGCCTGCGGCATCAAACGTTATGTGCACATGTCGACGGATGAAGTTTACGGGTCGATCAAAAGAGGGTTTGTGGACGAACAGGCGAGGCTTTTGCCGAACAGCCCGTATGCTGCTTCTAAAACCGGCGCGGACCTGCTGGTCCGGTCCTTCCAGGAGACCTTCGGTCATCCGGCCATGATCGTCCGGTGCACGAACAATTACGGGCCCTATCAGTTTCCCGAAAAGGTCATCCCGCTTTTTGTGACGAACCTTCTCGCGGGGAAGACCGTGCCGCTTTACGGGAACGGGAAGAACCGCCGGGACTGGATCTTTGTCGAAGACGCCTGTCGGGCGGTCCTGTTGGTCCTCGAAAAAGGGAAGGCGGGAGAGATCTATAACGTCGGGGCGCATCATGAAATGAGCAACCTCGAACTTACGAAGGCGATCCTGAAATATTTCGGGAAAGGCAAGGAAATGATCCGTTATGTGCCGGACCGTTTAGGACATGACCTCCGTTACGCGCTCAATTACAACAAGCTCAAGAAGCTCGGGTTCAAGACACGTTGGGATTTTACCAGGGGATTGGCTGCGACGGTGAAGTGGTATCGGGAGAACACCGGTTGGTGGCAGCGTCTTAAAAAAGACAAATACACGGTGAAATGACCATGACGACCCAGGACCGTCCCAAGATCCTTATCACGGGGGTCGGCGGAATGCTCGGGACCGATCTTGCGAAGGCCCTGAAGGGGGACTTCGAGATCGTAGGGCTTGAGAAACGCCGCGTGACCCATCTGACGGTACCCCATGACCTTTGCGACCTCACCCAGGCGCGGAAGACGCGCGACGCGATCCTGGACCACCGGCCCGCGGTGGTGATTCACACGGCGGCGCTGACCGACGTGGATTATTGTGAGGAGCATCACGAGGAGGCCCTGGAGCATAATTTTGAGGCCACCAAGAATATCGTCGACGCTTCCCATGAGATCGATGCCCCGGTCATCTTTTACAGCACGGACTATGTGTTCCGGGGCTCGAAAAAGGGGGAGTATCTTGAAACGGACGTTCCGGACCCCGTGAATTTTTACGGTGAGACGAAGCTCCGCGCCGAGCGGTATTTGATGGAAAAGGCCTCCCGCGCGCTGATCTTCCGTATCACGTGGCTGTTCGGTGTCTACGGGCGCTGTTTTCCGAAAGCGATCCTGTGCCAGGCCGCGGAGGTAAAAAAAATGACCGTTGTGAATGACCAGACCGGCCGGCCGACGTATACCCGGGATGTGGCCCAGGCGATGCGCCAGCTACTTCTCGCGAAAAAAGAAGTGGTGTTCGCCCGCGACCGGCAGATCTTCCATTTGGGGAACTCGGGGACGGTGAACTGGGCGGATTTTGCTAGGTTTATTGTAAAAGAGTCGGGTCTCGATCAGGTGAAGGTCGAGGACATTCCGAGCACCCAGTTGACGAGGCCGGCGCCCCGGCCACTTAATTCTGTCCTGTCGCTTGAAAAGAGCGGATCCGTTTTGGGCCTTCAACTCCGGTCCTGGGAAGAAGCCGCGCGCGAATTTCTTTCGGAGTGGAAAGAAGAAAAGCTTGCGCTCGAGTCGAAACAGACGGCCGAGGCGGCCGCGAAGGAGAATGAGCCCTGATGTCCGAAAAAAAGGTTTGTCTTGTTACCGGGGGCGGCGGTTTCCTCGGGTCCCATCTTTGTGAGCGCTTTCTTGAGCGCGGGTGCCGGGTGATCGCGGTTGATAATTTCCTTACCGGGAACGAAAAGAACATCGCGCCTCTTGAGAAAAATCCTGCTTTCGAGCTGGTCCGGCATAATGTTTGCCAGTACATCGATATTCCGGGGCCGGTCCACTATATCCTTCATTTTGCTTCACCGGCCAGTCCGCTTGATTATCTCGAATTTCCCATCCAGACGCTCAAAGTTGGCGCCCTCGGAACGCATAATGCCCTCGGGCTGGCCAAAGAGAAAAAAGCGGTGTTTTTACTTGCGTCCACTTCCGAAGTTTACGGGGATCCCCTGATCCATCCGCAGCCGGAAAGCTACTGGGGGAATGTGAACCCCATCGGCCCCCGGGGCGTGTATGACGAGGCCAAGCGTTTCGCGGAGGCCATGACCATGGCCTATTACAGGACGCATCAGGTGGACACCCGGATCATCCGTATTTTTAATACGTACGGGCCCCGGATGCGGCTCCGCGACGGTCGCGCGATCCCGGCGTTTTTCTCCCAGGCCCTGACGGGAAAGTCTTTGACGGTTTTTGGGGACGGCCGGCAGACGCGCAGCCTTTGTTATATTGACGACATGGTGAACGGGATCGAAAAACTGCTCTTGTCCGGTATCAACGAGCCGGTGAACGTTGGGAATCCGGAAGAGATCTCGATGCTTGATCTTGCGAAAAGGGTGATCAAGGCCACGGGCAGCCGGAGCGGGATCGAGCATAAAGATCTTCCGGTGGACGACCCGAAGGTCCGCCAGCCAGACATTGCCAAAGCCAGGAAGTATCTTTCCTGGGAACCTTCGGTCTCGCTTGAAGAAGGTCTGAAGCGTACGGCCGCGTATTTTAGGGAAATGCTCGGGGTCTGATATGGCGACGGCAGCCCCGTATCTTTCCGTTGTCATCCCCGCCTTCAACGAGGAAAAGCGTCTTCCTCAGAGCCTGGATTCGGTACTTGCTTTCCTCGAACGGCAGTCCTACGCTTCCGAGATCATCGTTTCCGACGACGGAAGTCAGGACCGCACGGTTGCGCTCGCGCGCGAGAAATTGGCTGGGTTCCCGCATCAGGTCCTGACCGTTACGCGAAATGGCGGGAAGGGAAGCGCGGTCCGCAGGGGAATGCTTGCGGCGACAGGGGAATACGTTCTTTTTACGGACGCGGACCTTTCTACGCCGATCGAAGAAGTGGTGCGTTTCCTTGCGCGGCTTGAAAAAGACCAGGACGTCGTGATCGCTTCCCGCGATCTCCCGGACTCCAGGGTTGAGGTCCATCAGAATTTTCTCCGCGAAACGATGGGGAAAGTCTTCAATCGCATTGCCTGTATGTTCGCGTTTCGGGGGATCCGGGATTCGCAGTGCGGATTCAAGGGGTTCCGCAAGGAGGCGGCGCACAGGCTTTTTGGCATGCAGAAACTCGACGGATTCAGCTTTGATGTCGAGATCCTTTTCCTGGCCCAAAAGTTGGGTTACCGGGTCCTGGAGCTTCCGGTGATCTGGCGCAACTCCTCGCAAAGTCGCGTGAGGGTGCTCCGCGATCCTTTCGTGATGTTTCTCGACGTTCTGAAGATCCGGCGGCTCCATTCCAAGTGATAGCCCTGGGGCTACCTCGCACGATGTCCGACGAGTTTTTCGCAGGGGCTTCCTTTTAGTGGGGGAAAGTATGGTTTCGGATATGATGCGCAACATTGAGGGACGCTGGACGCGTGACGGTCTTCTCCTTTTGGGAATTTTGGGGCTGGCCTTTGCCGTGCGGGTCTGGGGCGTCGGTTTCGGCCTTCCGTATCTTTACCACGCGGATGAACCGGTCGTGGTCAACCACGCGCTTGCGTACGGTTCGGGCGATCTGAACCCGCATTTTTTCAATATCCCGCCGCTTGTCAGTTATTTGCTCTTTGTCTGCTACGGGATCTTTTATGCCGTGGGGTTAGGGACCGGCTATTTTCACTCGGTTCGTGATCTTGAAACGCTTTTTTATCTCGATCCGTCCGTTTTTTATCTGATCGCGCGCGGCGTCTTCGGTGTTCTGCTCGGGACTGCGACGGTTGGGGCGTTGTATCGTCTGGTGAAACGGTTCCGGGACGCGGAGCAGGCGCTTCTGGCGGCGCTGTTTCTGGCCGTTAATTTTCTTCACGCTCGCGATTCGCACTATCTTTATACGGACATCCCGCTTCTTTTGGTTTTGGTGTCGGGGATGGGCGTTTTTCTGCGCATTCCCGGAAATTCGGCTCCCGGAGTTCAATGCGAGGAGGGGACGGGTCCTGAAGGAGCCGGGGTTCATTGGCTTTCCGGCGTGATGATCGGACTTGCGGCGGCGGTGAAATACAACGGCATTTTCCTGGCGGTTCCATATGTCTGGATATGCCTCCGCACCGTCCCGCCTTCGAAGTGGCTCACCGCTTGGCTTGCGGCTGGCGTGGGGTCTGCCGTGACATTCCTTGCGCTGAACCCTTACGCGCTTTTGGATCACGGATTTTTCATCAAAGAGATCCTTGAACAAAAGGCTTCGAACAGCGGGGGAATGCCTTTTTTCCATCACTTCCGGTATTCCTTGACCGGCGCTATGGGAGCGATCGGACTTGCCGGAGCGGTACTCGGCGGTGTCCGGATGGCGTTTTCCCGGAAGCCGGTTGCGGAAGCCATGGTCCTTTTTGTTGCCGGTTACTTTCTGGTCCTCGTGAAATGGGGCCAGCCGTATGATCGGTATGTTCTTCCGTTGATCCCGTTCCTGTGCATTGCGTTGGCGGACATGGTGGGAGCGATCAACCGGCGTTTAACGCCCGGGGCTGATCTCGGGGAGCGCGGGACAAAGGGAGGGAGGCTGGAAGGGGTGAGACCTCTCTTGTTCGCAGGGTTGATCGTGCTCGTTGCTTTCCCGCCGCTGGCGAAGATTTTGATGTGGGACCGGCTTATGGCCCGGCCCGATACCCGGACGCTTGCGAAGGAATGGATCGAAAGGAATATCCCCGGAGGAAGTGCGGTTGCGATCGATCAGGAATTTCATGTGCCGCGGCTCGCGTTCACGCCAGCACAACTGGAAGCTAAAAAAGAGAATGCGAGCGGAATTCAGAAACGTCGCGTTGATGCGTATCTTGGCAGGACGCGAGGGCCGTTTTACCGTCTCGGATTCCTGACGGCCGAACCGCGCGCTTCGCGGTTCTTCTTTGCGGAACCGGGGGTCCTTCGCGATCTCCCGACCCTTCGGGCGGAAGGGTTCCAATATGTGGTGACGGCGGTTACGCCGGGAACGGAACGGGATCCTTTTGCGATTGAGCTGAAAAATAAAGCGGTTCTTGTTCAGGCTATTTCACCCTTTCGTGACGGGCGGGTTGAACCGGCGTTCGACGGGATCATCTTGACCGGAGGACCGTTCCGTTGGAAGGACATTATTGCTCGCGAGCGGAATGGTTATACGATCGAGATCTACAGGCTGCGTTAGGCTTCGGCGGCTCCGGGCGGGGAAGAAGTGCATAAAAAAAGTTTTCGTTGGGGCGGAAAACGGTTAGAATCGAGAACCTATGAAAACAAAGACGTCTGTTGAAAAAGAAAAAGTGCTTATGATGGGGAACGTGGCCATGGCGGAAGCCGTGGTGCGGGCCGGATGCCGTTTTTACGCGGGCTATCCGATCACGCCCCAGAATGAGGTCAGCGAATATCTTGCCAAACGGCTTCCCGAAGCTGGCGGCGTCTTTGTCCAGGCCGAGTCCGAGCTTGCCGCGATCAATATGATCTTCGGTGCGGCGGCCACGGGCGTTCGTGCTATGACCTCGTCGTCGAGCCCCGGCATCAGCCTGATGCAGGAGGCGATCTCCTATATCGCGGCGGCGCAGATCCCCTGTCTCATTGCCAATGTCATGCGCGGGGGTCCGGGCCTCGGCAATATCCAGGGCTCTCAATCGGATTATTTTCAGGCGACCCGCGGGGGCGGGCACGGGGATTACCGTCTCATTGTGTTGGCGCCGTGGTCGGTGCAGGAAATGTATGATCTTACATGCCTTGCGTTCGAACTGGGGGACCGGTACCGCAATCCGGTAATGCTTTTGGCGGACGGAATTTTGGGGCAGATGGCGGAGTCGATTGAGCTGAAAGAGCCTGTGAAATCCAAGGCGATGCCGAAAGAGTGGGCGCTCACCGGGTGTGCGGGCCGGAAGCCCAACGTCATACGGACGCTTTATCTTCAGCAAAAAGACGCGCTTGAAGAAAAGAACCTGGAACTTACGGCGAAATATGAAAAGATCACCGCGGAATCGCAGCTTTCCGAGACCCGCTTCGGGGAGGATGCGGAGATCGCCGTGATCGCTTACGGGACGTCGGCGAGGATCGCTCATTGGGCCGTGAAACGCGCGCGGGAGGCTGGTGTGAAGGTCGGACTTTTCCGCCCGATCACGCTTTGGCCGTTCCCGGCCGTCGAACTCCGGAAGATTACGGCGCATTGCCGGAAGCTTCTGGTGGTCGAAATGAGCCAGGGCCAGATGATCGAGGATGTGCGGCTTGCGAGAATTCCCGCGACCTCCGTGGACCCGAAGATTGAGTTCATGGGCCGCGGCGGAGGCTGGTATCCCAAGCCTGCGGAACTGCTTGCGCGGATCAAGGAGATCGCGTCATGTTAAATCTCGGTGAGAAGGCGCTCAGGAACGTTCGGATGCATTATTGTCCGGTCTGCGGTCATGCGATCGTCCAGCGTTTGGTGGCGCAGGTGATCGATGATCTCGGGATCCGTGAGAAGACCATCGGGACCGCCCCGGTGGGGTGTGCGGTCCTTCTCTATAATTATTTTAATTGTGACATTATCGAATGCCCTCACGGAAGGATCCCCGCGGTGGCGACCGGGATCAAACGTGTCCAGCCGGACAAGATCGTGTTCGGCTACGGCGGCGACGGCGACCTATTGTCGATCGGCATGGCGGAAACGATCCATTGCGCGAACCGTGGCGAAAATCTGACCATGATCTTCATCAACAATGCCGTTTACGGCATGACCGGCGGGCAGATGGCTCCGACGACGCTGATCGGGCAGAAAACGGTCACGACGCCGGACGGGCGCATGGCGGGAACGACCGGCGCGCCGATCAAGATCTGCGAGATGCTGGCGACATTGACGCGTCCGGTTTATATCGAACGGGTCGCCGTCCACGACGCCCCGCATGTCGAGCGGACGAAGCAGGCGCTCCGGAAGGCTTTTTTAAATCAGATCGAAGGAAAGGGATTCTCGTTCGTGGAGGTGCTTTCCATGTGTCCGACGCATTGGAGGATGGGCGGCAAGGAAGCCTGCCAGTTCGTCGGCAACGAGATGATGAGCCATTTCCCCTTGGGGAAGTTCCGGGATGCGAGTGTGTAAAGGTTGTGGCGCGTCATCCTGAGCGCTGCGAAGTCTGCCTGCCGGACAGAGAGGGATCTTTTCTCGAGATTCTTCGACCTGATTCTTGTTTTCGCAAGAATCAGGTCTCGCAACGGCGGACGATGAACAAATAGGAATCAATCGAATGGAACAAAAAATATTTGTGGCCGGGTTCGGCGGACAGGGCGTGGTGGTGGCGGGGAATATCCTTGCCCACGCGGCGCTTGAAGAAGGGAAGCACATCCTCGGGATGGTTTCCTACGGCGTCGAAGTGCGCGGCGGGGCGTCCCACAGCTTTGTGATCATCTCGGATGAGGAGATCGACTGTCCGATCATCAATGAGGCGACGCTCGGGTTCGTGCTGAGCCAGGAAGCCTACGAAAAATTCAAGACGACCACGCGTAAAGACGGCGTTCTTTTCGTCGATTCGTCCCTGGTACACAACGTCGACCGGAAGAATACGACGGGACAGGTGATCGAGATCCCGGCGACGCAGCTGGCCAAAGATATGGGGAACGAAAAGGTCACGAATATGATCATGTTGGGCGCGGCGATCGAGAAGACCGGGATCGTCCAGATGCGGCATGCCGTGAAGGTCCTCGGGAAAGTGTTCAAAGGGCTGCGCAAGGACCTGATCTACGTCAATGAAAAGGCCCTGTGGGCGGGTGCCGAGCTCATGAAGCAGAAACTTTTGGAGGAGGATAAGGCGCCGTCTTCGCTCGAATCCCTCCGGAAAACATTCGCCGAGATCATTGCCCGGATCCTGCCCCGGAAGTACAAGACCCCCTCAGAATAACCCCGGTTTTACCGGGGTGGGGCGTTCCCGCCCTTTTTTAAAAGTGCTGTGACGTTGTGTTAGCGTACTGAGAAGTTCTTTTTGAAAATAGCCGGAGAGTTTTCCATGCCAAAGCGGGCGTTGATTACAGGGATCACGGGCCAGGACGGTTCGTATTTAGCGGAATTTTTGCTTTCCAAGGGGTATGAAGTTCATGGGATCGTGCGTCGCGTAGCTCTGGAAGATCCGATGCACAGGACCTGGCGGATCAATGGGATTTGCCCAAAGCTTAAATTGCATTCTGCATCTCTTGAGAACTACGCCAGCATTTTTAACGTGATCGAAAGGATCCGGCCGGACGAATGTTACCACCTGGCGGCCCAAAGCTTCGTAAGTTATTCTTTCGAGGATGAATTTTCAACCCTGAATACGAACATTAGCGGAACTCATACGGTTCTGTCGGCGCTTAAGGAGAGGGTGCCGAAGTGCCGGTTCTACTTTGCGGGATCCAGTGAAATGTTCGGGGTCGCACCGCAGAGCCCGCAGAATGAGGCAACGCCCCTTTTCCCTCGATCCCCTTATGGGATCTCCAAGCTTGCCGGATTTCACCTAACGCGGAATTATCGCGAGGCCTATAAAATGTTCGCCTGCAGCGGGATCCTTTTCAACCATGAGTCGCCGCGTCGCGGGTTTGAGTTCGTGACACGGAAGATCACGGATGCGGTAGTCCGGATCAAGATGGGACTTCAGGATGAACTTCTGATCGGAAATCTTGAGGCCAAGCGGGACTGGGGATTTGCGGGGGATTATGTTGAGGCGATGTGGACCATGCTTCAGCTGGACGCGCCGGATGATTTTGTGGTGGCGACGGGAGAAACCCATACGGTTCGGGAATTTCTCGAGATAGCTTTTGGCCATGTAGGGCTGGATTGGCAGCGTCATGTCAGACAGGACGAGTTATTTTTCCGGCCGGCCGAGATCTTTGAGTTAAAAGGGGACTACAGTAAGGCCCGCAAGGTCCTTCACTGGAAACCAACGGTCGGTTTTGTGGATCTTGTGCGCATGATGGTCGATTCCGATATAAAAAGGTACCAGGGAGGGCTATCAATGACGGGGACTGTTCCGGAACAAGATCCGAAATGAACCCGGGCCTTGTAAGTCTTGACCATTGTCCCGCATGCCTGAGTAAAACGAGGACCTTCCTTTTCAAGATCTCTCAATCCGGTGTCTTCCAATGCGCAGAGTGCAGGCTCCGCTATCTTGATCCCTGTTTATCCCCGGAAGCGATGGCGGCGGCCTACGCGTCCGACGAAACGTTGACGGCGATTCGCGGGTCGAACGCCCGCTATTATGATTATGGCGATCTGGACGAGCCCGGTAAGACCCGGAATGATTTTATGCGGGGGATTGAGCTTGCCGAGGCGGCTCTTCCGGCCGGCCGTCCCAAAAGGATCTTTGATATCGGATACGGGAGCGGGTTTTTTTTGGCGCTCGCACGATCCCGGGGATGGGTTCCGGATGGGATCGATACGAGCACAAAAAATCTTGAACTGAGCCGTAAAAAATTCAAACTCGCGCTGAGAGCGGGGGACTTCGAACGAGAGGTTCCGGAAGACCCGGTTTTTGACGTCGTTTCTCTGTGGGATGTGATCGAACATTTTTCCGATCCCCGGGCGGTCTTGCGGAAGATCACCCGGATCCTTGTTCCAGGCGGCCTTTTGCTCATGGCGGTCCCGAATGACCGTTCGTTCCTGCGTTACTGCGGCGAATTGGCCTACCGGTTGAGCGGGGGGCTTTTCCGGGCGGGGATCGAAACGCTCTATTTTCTCGAACATGTCTCCTACTTCAGCCGTCCGACACTTCGGCGGATGCTTGACCTCCATGGATTCCGGGAGGTTGATTATTTTTATACCAGTACGGATCTCGCCCGGTATGACTTTCCGTGGTACAAAAGGGTCATCGCCGCCGCGGTTTTGTGGGCAGGGCGTGTTTTCCGTATGGAGAATCGTGTCGTGATGTTGTTTCGCAAAGAAGGATGAGGCGCGCTCGGCCGGTTTGCGCGGGGCAGGGTTTTGGGGCGTCTGGATGAACTTAGGGGAAAGCTTGGTGCGATGAAGACGATCGTTTGTATTCCGACTTACAATGAAAAGGCGAATATCGAAGACCTGATTTCCTCCATCCGTCTTGAAATGGGAGGTGTCCCGCTGGATGTTCTGGTGGTGGATAGCGCCTCTCCTGACGGGACGGCCGAAAAGGTTCTGGAACTTCAAGCGAAGGATTCTTCGATCCACCTGATCCGGCAACCCGCGAAATTGGGGCTCGGGCGTGCTTACCTTGAGGGGATGGAGTGGGTCCTGGCTAGGCCCTATGATTGCCTGATCACGATGGATGCGGATTTTTCGCATCATCCCCGGTATCTTTTGAAAATGATCCGGTATATTGCGGACTATGATCTCGTTATAGGTTCGCGTTACGTTCGAGGGGGAGAACTTCAGAATTGGCCGCTTCATAGGAAATTCCTAAGCCGGTTCGCAAATGGGTACGCCAAAGTCCTGACGGGGATGCCGTTTTGTGACCTTACGAGCGGGTTTCATTGTTTCCGGACAGTGCTGCTGAGGAAAATATTGAACAACAGCATCCGCACGGAGGGATATGCGTTTCTGGTTGAACTCAAGTTCCTGGCGGTGCTCCGTGGGGCGCGTTGCGTGGAGATCCCGATTGTTTTCAGCGACCGGACCCGGGGCCGTTCCAAGATCTCGCACCGGGTTATTTATGAATCTATGTGCTATGTCGGATCCTTGCTCTTTCAACGGGGGCGTATCAGGTCGGCTCTTCGCGGTGCGGCACAAGCTTCCGGAGAAGGACAAGGTCCCGTTCTCGTTTAAGATCCCTCAGAGTAACTCCGGGAAACCCCGGCTTTTCGGGGGTGAAAGGTCGGTCTGCGAGGGGAAGGGCTATTTTCCCGCGCTGTATTTTTTCGAGCAGCGGTAACGCCAGAACGTCATGCCTTCCCACAGGGCAAATCCCATGATCTTCATGTTGAGGGAGGATTTTCCCCATTGGCGGCCGCGGTGGTTGGAAGGGATCTCTTTGATGCGGAAGCCGAGGTCATGGGCTTTGATGATGATCTCGGGAAGGACGAAAAGCGAGCGCGACGTGAGGTCGATCCGATCGAGGACTTTGCGGCTCCAAGCCTGCGACCAGTTGTAATCGTTGATCCGGACCTTGAAGAGCCAGTTCAGGAAGAAGATATAGATCACGGACAGGAAGAACCGGAAAAGCTGGTAGGCGTTCCGCTGCCAGCGGACCCCCAGGACAACGTCCGCCTCATCTCGCCGGAAGATCTCCACGAAATCGGGGATTTCGGAAGAATCGAACTCTTCATCGGCGCCGACGTACATCAGGTATTGGCCTTTGGCGGCGGCGATCCCGTCCTTGAGCGAGCGCGTGTATCCCTGGTTCTTTTCGTGGACCAGGAGCGTCGTGTTCGGGTATTTTTTGACTTCCGTCCGGAGAACCTCGAGGGTCTTGTCTTTCGACCCGTCCTCGATCAGGATGACCTCCCAATGCCATTCCGGATGGGACTTCAGGACGGCGAAGAGATTCGCGAGCATCCTCGCGATGTTCTCCTCCTCATTATAAACCGGCGTGATGAAGCTGATAAATGGGTTTGAATTCATAGCCGTAAGATTAATGTTTTTCGACATCAAAGTCAATGTGCGCGAGCGCGGTCCACAATTGTTTTTTTTATGTTAGGGATGCGGTGATTGTGCTACTATTCCGACACAGAATTCTATGAAATCAATCCTGTCTAACATTCAATCTTCGCTTTTCGATTTTCCCAAGATAGAAACCCGGGAAAAATTTTGGATGTCCTTCCTTTTTTTTCTCATGTTTATTTTGATGAGTCTTAGCGCTTGGCATAAGAACCTATCGTATGATGAACCTCATAATCTGAGGTACGGATATGATGTCTTGACCAAGGGGCCGCTTGTCGAAACCGACGGGCAACGCATGCCGGTTTTTGTTCTCAATGCTTTGGCTTGTAAAAAAATGGGTTGTTTGGATCTTGAAAATAGCCCATGGACCAGGTTTTGGGTACGCTTTCCGACGCTTGTTTTCACCCTAGCCTTAGGACTACTCATTTGGCATTGGACACGAAAAATGTTCGGGCCAAAAGCTGCAATGGGCGCGTCATTTTTATTTGTGTTCAATCCGACGCTGCTCGCCCATGGGAAACAGGTCACGTCCGATGTAGTGACAACCTTCTTTGTTGTTCTGGCGGTTTATTTTTTGTGGTCCTGGCGCCATGACAGGCGCGCGCGATTCTTTTATGCGTGTGCGGTCGCTACTGGCTTTGCTATCGTAAGTAAATACAGTTCGGTACTGCTTTTTGTCATTCTTCCGCTCATTGTGGTTTTGGAAGCCGTGATTCGGCGAAGCGTCCGCTTAAGCTTAAAAGGCTTGGGAGTGATCATTCTTAGATCCGCCGCTTTTGCGATCATCGTTTGGTTCGTGATCAACGCGGCGTATTTGTTTCAAGGCTCTTTTGAAAACATTCGCTCACAGGCCTGGCAAAGCCGCTTTTATCAAATGATATCAAAGAAAACGGATTTTCTTGTTCCTTTGCCAAGAATTTTTGTACGAGGGCTCGATTATTCTCATTTCATTTCTGAACATCCTGAGCTCGGGCGGGGGAATAATTACATCTTCGGCCATCGGCACCGCAAAGGCCGTGATTATGCGGTTCCGGCCATGATCTTGTTGAAATCTCCGTTAGCTTTTTTTGTGCTATTGATCACTGCGCTTGTCGCATCCATCCGTAAAAAAGACCCAATGATGGGTTTGAGTATTTCGGAGCTTTATCTCTGGCTACCTTTTGCCGTCTGGCTTTTGTTTTTTAGTTCGTTTTGTGATATTCAAGTGGGCATTCGTTATGTGCTGCCAGGGTATGTGTTTCTCATTATCTACGTCGGAAAAGCCTTCAATGATATCAAAACTCGAAGAAAAGCTGCTGTAATGGGGGCCACGTTGTTTTGGTACGTTTTTTCTACTCTTTCTTATCATCCTCACTACATGTCTTATTTCAACGAAATTGTTGGCGATCGCATCAACGCTTATAAATATTTAGCAGATTCCAATCTAGACTGGGAAGATAAGTCGTATTACATACATCAGTGGGAAAAGAACCATCCGAATATTCATGCGCAATCAGCTTTCGATGCGCTCTTTAGCCCGAAGCCCGGCTTTTATCTTTTGTCGGCAAATAGTTACGTCGGCGTTTTTGACGAGGCGGAGCTTGAATGGGTACGGGAATTTAAACCGTTAGCGCAGGTGACTTACAGCCATTTATTGGTTTACGCCGCTCCTCAGGAATTTGCTGCTGCAAGGTTAAAACACCCCCAACCGAAAGCTGAAAAATGATAGCAAATCAGCGGCTTATTGTTGTCATGCCGGCCTATAATGCGGCAAAGACTCTCGAGAAAACGTATCGTGAAATTCCGCATGAATATGTGGATGAAGTTATTCTCGTCGATGATGCTTCGCAGGATGAAACGATTGCTCATGCCAAGCGCCTCGGGATAACTTCCGTAGCTCATGCTATGAATACAGGATACGGTGGTAATCAGAAGACTTGCTATCGGATCGCTTTAGAGAAAAAGGCGGATATTGTTGTGATGCTTCATCCGGATTATCAATACGACCCACGCCTTATTGTCGCGATGGCGAGCATGGTGGCTTCCGGCGTTTATGACGTCGTGCTCGGGTCGCGAATCCTCGGCAATCAAACACTCAAAGGGGGAATGCCGCTTTACAAATATGTATCCAACCGCCTGCTGACACTTATTCAAAATTTACTAATGGGAACAAAGCTGTCGGAATTTCACACGGGTTACCGGGCCTTTCACCGGCGGGTACTGGAAGCGTTGCCTCTCCATAAAAATAGCGACGATTTTCTATTCGATAATCAAATGCTCGCCCAATGCGCTTATTTTAATTTCCGTATAGGCGAGATTTCTTGTCCGACGAAGTATTTTCCTGAGGCGTCCTCGATTAATTTGCGCCGATCCCTTGTCTATGGCTTGGGCGTGCTGAAGACAAGCCTCCAATTCCGATTACAAAAACTCGGCCTTTCTCGATTTCCGATTTTTTATTCCAAAACGACTGCACCCCATGCTTGAAAGTTCCCGCATCGCCCTTCTGAACGTTCGATTTCGTTGGATCCGCGAAAAAATTACGAAGGATGCTGTTGCGATCTTAGGAATCCTTGGACTGTTGTTTGTTTTTTATCCCGATGTTTTTTTCATTAAAGCAGCCCCTCTGACAGGGGACCATTTAGAACAGCATTATCCCTGGGCTTTTTTACTCGCTTCTGCCGTTAAAGACTTTCATCTTCCGTTTTGGACGCCTCTCATTCACTGCGGCTTCCCACTGGTCGCAGAAAGCCAGATCGGTGCTTTTTATCTTCCCAATCTTTTTCTTTATTTCCTTCTCCCTTTCCATACCGCTTATTCTTATATGAACCTCGTTCACTGGCTCATCGCAGGATGGGGGACTTATGCGTATGGAAAACAAATGAAGCTCGGGATTCTGCCTTCTTTTGTAGCGGCTATCATTTTCGTTTTTGGTTCCGCTTATGGCGGCGCCTATTACAACATGACGTCGTTGAAAACGCTGTGTTGGTTCCCGGTTTTGTTGTTTTTGCTCGAAAAGGTCCTTGAAAAATCAAAAGCGGTTTTTTTATTTTCATTGGCCCTTGTTTCCAGCCAGTCTCTCGTAGCCGGTTATCTTCAAATGGCAGCCCTCGCCTTATTTATTTTTTCATCGTATGCGCTTCTTCGAATCTTTATTTTTCCGGCCAAACAAAACTCCGCTAAAGACAAAGGGGCTCTGCTAGGCCAGTTGGTCCTCACCGGTCTTTTCGCCATTCTTCTTGCTTGGCCGCAACTTTCTCTCACGTTCCGGCTAGCGATGATGTCAAACCGGACAGGTATTCAAGAAGGTTATGCCTATCTCGGATCCATGTCGCCCTTGGCCTTTAGCACGCTTATCTTTCCGAACATCGCCGCCATACTTAGAAGCAATAACCTTTACGCAGGCTCCTTCGGTCTTTTTCTCATCGTCTTTGCGTTCTCTTCGAAGGACATTCGTAAAAGCAACGTCTTTAGACTTTGGGCCGCCATGACGGCATTGGCACTTCTGCTCGCCTTAGGACAATGGAGTCCTCTTTATGTATTTCTGATCAAGGTTACAAAGTTTTATTCGTTTCGATTCCCTTCAAAATTCATCGGCTTTGCATCCTTCGGGCTTGCCATTATCAGCGCGATCGGATTTCAATCCCTTTGGCAGATGCGCTTCAGCCAAACGCTCTTTAGAAAAGCTTCCAAGATATTTCTTGGCTTGGTCCTTTTCTTTTTCGCATTGCTCGCCATCGGGAATTTGTTTCTGACTGCCGGAAAAGGGCTTGCCCTTCAATGGGGCGAATGGTTTGTGCGGCACTTTGTTTATGGCCAGCCGGGGCATCCCTATTCCTTTCAATTTTATCTTTCGGTCGTTGAGCAGTATCGCGAAGGCCTTTTGAAATACATTTCGTTCAGCCATTCGGCCAATTGGGGCGCAATCATCGTCACGGGCGTTTGCCTATTCCTCATAGCGGCTTTTTTGCGAACCAAAAGGCCCCCAAAATATTTGTTGGCAGTTGGGGTCGCTTTTTTAGTCGCGGACCTTTATGCGGCGTCCTTTCTCGATATTCGCGGAGATCTTTCTCGTTATGGATCGGCCGCGGCGCCGTCATCGCTGATTGAGGTCTTAAAAAAAGAACAGGCCGCGGGTCGCCTGGGCAGGATTTACGGTTTTCGTTCTCCGAACCAGACCCTTCCCATAAAGCCAAGCCAAAACATTCTCTACGGGATCGAAGATATCGGGGCCTATTCACCGTTCGTGGAATCGGCTTACTATCAAACCGTCGGGCTTTTTGGAAATATTAATGATTCCAATTATGCCGTAACTCCGACCCCGGCATTTATGATCCAACGTTTGGCACTTCTTGATTTCCTGGATGTTTCGCATATTCTTTCGACCGAAAAATTGAACCATCCCGACCTTATTCTTATCTTTACGGAACCGAAGTCCGGAAGCTATCTCTACGAGCTGCGGCGAAACCATGCACGGACATATTTTATTCAGTCCTTTAAAATGGAGCCGGATTGGAAAACACTTAAGGACGATTTCCTGAAAGAAGGGTTTGACCCTGCTCGCACCTTACTCCTACAGCAATCGCATCTCCCGCTCACCGCCGGCCTTTTTGACGCAAAATATGCCGCTGGAACGGCCGTCATCCGTCCCTTGAAAGTGGCCTCTCAAAACATTTCCTGGGATGTCGATGCTCCGGGAAAAGGTTTTTTTGTCATTTCGGACCTTTATGATGAAGGATGGAAAGCGACCGTCAATGGAGCTCCTGTCACAATTTTGCCGGCTTACGGGATATTTCGTGCCGTTGCAATCCCTCAAAAGGGGAATTACCGCATTGAAATGAAATACGATCCGCCTTGGGGAATTCCGCGAGGAAGATCATGAATCGACAAACGTTGTTCTTATGGATGAAACGGGTCGCATTCATGGGATGGTCATCCATTGCATTGATCGTTTTTATCGAACGTTTTGTTTTGCCGAAATTTCACCTCTTTCGGAGTTGGCTTCGCTAGGGCGTAATTTATGATCGATCTTCTTATCTTTCTTGTCATCGCCGTGGTCCTCACTGGAACGGGAAGGAAATGCGTTAGCCTCATAGTTGAAACATCCTCTCTCTCCGTTTTGGAGAAATCCCTAATCGGCTACGGCATGGGCATTGGAATGCTCGTTCTGACTGTTCTTCTGATCGGCCTCGGGGGACTTCTGTATCGAGAGGCCCTGATGCCTGTTGTCCTTATTCTTGCCGTTTTATTCCGCAAAAGCGTGATCCAAACCGTGAAGGATCTTGAAACTTTCTCACTCGGCCTCTTGAAAGCCAAGGTTTCATTTTTTGAACGATTTTTGATCGCGGCGATCGGCTTTGTGGCATTTTTCACTTTGATCGGCTCTTTATCGCCGTTGCTTGGCATGGATTCCGCTGCTTATCACATGCAGGATCCGAAACTGTTTGTCCAGGCGCATGCGATCTTTCGCATTCCTTACACGAGAGATTCGCTTTGGCCTTTCTTTGTCCAGACCCTCTTCACCTTTGCGCTTTGTTTGAAAGGCGTGATCCTTGCAAAGCTCTTTCACTTTTCTTTCTACGTTACGACCTTTCTGGCGATTTATGCGCTTTGCCGCCGCTATTTACCACGGCGTTCCTGTTTGTTGGCCGCGGCTATTTTTTCCCTGACCCCCGCGATTTTTACAGTAACAACCTACGCTTACACCGATCTTGCCGTGACTTTTTACACGATTATCTCTTTTTATTGCTTTTTCGTATGGCGGGATACCTCGCAAATGTCCTGGTTCGCTCTTTCCGGCATCATGTCAGGTTTTTTGTTGGGTATTAAGCTTCCGTCGGCAATCGTTCCCGCCTTGATCCTTGTTCTCTATTTTGTTTCTATGCGGGCTATGCCGTTTAAAAAAGAAAAATTTCTTGGCGCCGGCTTGTTTCTCGGGGGGATGTTCCTTGCCTGCTGTATTTGGTATATTCGGTCCTGGATCATCCTAGGAAATCCTATCTATCCGTTCGCGGCCAAGCTCTTCGGAGGACACGGCTATCCGGAGAGCGTGCTCGGGTATCAAACCACCGCAGGATTTGGCCTCGGAATCATTCCTTATTTTTTCATGCTTTGGCCTCTTACGATGTCGCCTGACATCTTTGGGGGAGAGAGTCTCGGTGTTGTTTTTCTCATCTTTTTGCCCATGGTGGTTTTCGTTCGATCTTTTCCAAAGTTCATGCTTTATGTTCTAGCGATCGCTCTGGGTTTGTATTCGTCGTGGTTCATCGTTTACCAGTACACGCGCTTTTTTTTCCCGACGCTTATTTTTTTATCGATCCTTGTCGCTTTTATTTATCAAGAACTTTCAATGGATCCATGGGTCCGAAAAGTCGCAACGGCCTTGTTGATCGGGATTTTTTGTTACAGCGCTGCATTGTCGGTTTATCACAACGTCGATAAAATCCGTGTGGCCTTTGGCCTGGAAAAACGCGAGGATTTTCTTCGAGGACATGAGCGCAGTTATGATGTTGCAGAATATGTGAACAGCCATTTGCCGCAGGATGCGAAGGTTCTCAACCTTAATGAGCCGCGCCTGTTCTATTTTCGCCGCGACATTGCCATGCTTAATTTGATCAAGCTAGACCCTTTTGAGAAAGGGTGCTGGCCCCAAGGAGAATCTTTGGAAGAACATCTAAGGTTGTTAGGTTTTGGAAAATACATGCTGTATATGAAGGACTATTCCGTGAATGGGCATTTTGAGACTTTATTAACCCCTGAAAAACTGTTCGTAAATTATAAGAAAACATTGGAAACCACCGTCGAGTTCGTTTGTCGGAATGAACGCTATGTCTATGAGCTTTGGAAAATCGGCGAAATGGTGCCGATCCCGCCCAAAACTCCACGCTAAATATTTCGAAGACGCTCATATAAATAATGATTTTATTCATTTATAGTCATATTAAGGCACATTTAATGACTAGTAATGACTGGACGTGATTATTATTGACGTGAGTGCTAAAAGGGGCTATACGTATATATCTTTTCGAAAAGTCCAAGGAGCTATTCAATGGATCCTATTCACGAAAATTCGGTATATACGCCTAAAGAATCTCAGGTGCTGCTAAAGATCAGTTCTAGCACCATGACCCGGATGATTAAAAGTGGGCTCATTCGGGCAGCCAAAGTCGGTAAACAATACCGCATCATGGGAAAGGAGCTTTTGCGGATTCTCTCTCCGAAACTAGAAGATGGTGTCGGAAAAGCTTATAACCGAGCTCGACGCTGGGCTCATGATGAAGAACTGCCCCAGTTTTAATCTTATGCTTAATTCTCATGGCGAACAGGTGTTGTAGTGACTAAACGATCAACAATCATTCCGTATGGGAAGCAATGCCTAGGCAAAGAAGAAATTGACGCCGTTTGTAAGGTCCTGAGATCCGACTTCCTTACACAAGGGCCAAAAGTGCGTGAATTTGAATGTCTTTTGGCAAAAACCGTGGGCGCTAAATATGCGGTTGCTGTGGCCAATGGAACTGCCGCTCTTCATCTTGCGGCCCTCGCACTCGAGCTCAAACCGGGCGACGAAGTTATTACCACTCCGATCAGCTTTCTTGCCACTTCAAACGCTGCTCTCTACGTGGGCGCAAAGCCGGTCTTTGTTGATATTGATCCCGAAACGCAGTGCATAGATACGCACCTCATTGAAAAAAAAATTTCTTCGAGAACGAAAGCGATCTTCGTCACGGACTTTGGCGGCCATGCGGCGGATCTAGAAATAATTCACTGCATTGCGAAAAAACATGGGCTTAAGGTTCTTGAGGACGCAGCTCACGCGCTCGGGGCAAGTTATGGATCATGCAAGGTCGGTGCTTGCCGTCATTCCGATATGGCGATCTTCAGTTTTCATCCAGTCAAGCACATTACTACGGGCGAAGGCGGAGCCATCACAACCAACGATCGCGCTTTCTATGAGCGCCTATCGGAACTCAGAACTCATGGGGTTACTCGAGATCCTCAAAAACTTTTAGACAAGAATGTCGGACCCTGGTATTACGAAATGCAACATTTGGGCTTTAATTATCGATTGACCGACCTTCAAGCGGCTATGGGCAGCGCACAACTAAAAAAACTCAGCCAGTTTGTCGCACGTCGTCGTCAGATCGCGCGAAACTATTGCGCGGCCTTCAAAGATCTTTCCGTGTCGACACCCGTCGAAAAGCCTTCTTACAAGCATGTGTATCATCTTTTTGTCATGCGCCTTCATAAAGAACTCGCTTCAAAGCGCAAAGACATATTCATTGAGCTTCAACGCAGGGGATTGGGTGTCCAGGTCCACTATATCCCGATCCCATCACAACCTTATTATCGAGCGCTTGGCTATAATTCAAAAGATTGTCCTAACGCCGTCGCTTACTACGATTCCGCAATTTCTCTGCCCATGTTCCCAAAATTGACGGATGAGGAGATCAAGTTCACATCTCGAACCGTCAAAGAGGTCATCTTGTCTTATGCGTCATCACCGGCGAACAAATTATCACCTAAAACACGGAGCCGCCGGTCATGAGCACGATTGCGATTATTCAAGCCAGGATGGGCTCTGAAAGGCTACCGGGGAAAGTGCTTTTGCCGTTGTGTGGGAAACCCATGCTGTTGCATTCCATCGTTCGGCTAAAACGATGTCGTTCGCTTGATCGTATTGTGATTGCGACTGGCGATAGAAAAGAAAATCAGCCGATCCTCGAGCTAGCCCGCGCCGAAGGAGTCGAGGGGTTCGCCGGAAGCGAAAATGACGTCTTGGACCGCTACTGTCAAGCGGCCGATCGTTACAAGCCCCAACATGTGGTCCGCTGCACGGGTGACTGTCCGATGCTTGATCCAAACATCATTGAACGGATCATCAAGACGCATGTAGACGGCGGTTTTGATTACACAAGCAATACTCTGGAGCGCTCTTATCCAAGGGGGTATGATACGGAGGTTATGACTTTCGCGAGCCTCAAAAAGGCAGCTTCCGAGGCCCGCGTCCCTTACGAGCGTGAACATGTAACGCCTTACATTTGGGAGCATCCTTCATGGTTTAAACTTGGCCAGGTTCGCGCTAAATCTGACCAGATGCAACCGACGCTGCGCGTGACCGTGGACACTCCCGAGGATTTCAGGTTCATTCAGGAAATATTCGAAGCGCTTTATGCTCAAGACCATTTTTTTGGCATCGATTCGGTCATGGCCCTTGTCAGACGTCGGCCTGAATTAATCGTCAATTCCCATGTTCAACAGAAAACTTTTAAGGCGGACGCATGAAACCTCTCAGAATTTATCTCTGCGACCTGACGCATTATGTGAAGATGGTGGTCAATGATACGATCCCGCTGAATATCGCGTTTATTGCCTCGTATTTAAAAAAACAACTTGGCGAAAGCGTTGAGATATCCCTTTTCAAACTTCCCTTAAAAGCGATCCAAGCGCTCAAAGATTCACCGCCCGATGTTCTTGCGCTGAGCAATTATTGCTGGAATAGTCATCTCTCAGAACACGTTGCCGGCATTGGAAAACGGTTGAACCCTAATATGGTGACCCTTCAAGGCGGGGCCAACTTTCCGCATGATCATGCGCTCCAACTTCCGTTCGTACTTCAGCGGCCGAACACGGATATCTTTCTCGAATTTGAAGGCGAGGTCTCATTCTGCAATGTGATCCGCCAATTACTTTTGCAACGGGATCCGGAAAAAGGCATTTTGAAACAGCCCCTTGCCGGATGTGTTTATCTTGCACCCGGTTCACGCACGTCCAAGCATCCGCAACTCATCACAGGCGGTGTCACGCCGCGTCTAAAAAATCTCGATGAGATCCCATCTCCTTATCTGACCGGCCTCCTGGATCCTTTTTTTGATGGTGTTCTGACGCCTTTCATTGAAACGAATCGCGGTTGTCCGTTCACATGTTCCTATTGCCACACAAGTCATAAATACTTCAATCCGATCGCCATGTTTTCCGTGGAGCGCATCGTCAACGAGATCGATTACATCGCGCCGCGCGCGGGTCAACTCGGGATCGTCAATCTGCACATCGCGGACACGAATTTCGGCATGTATCCTCGCGACAAAGAGATCGCCGAAGCGCTCTATCGCACCCAAAGAAAATACGGATGGCCCCGGCAGATTCTTGCCTCGACCGGTAAGAATAACAAGGAGAGAGTGATCCAGATCACCGATCTCATGGGGGAATCCTTCCCTGTGACCATGGCGGTGCAATCCATGGAACCGAAAGTTCTAAAGAACATTCACCGTGACAATATCAAGATCGAACACTTTTCCGCCATTACGAAGCATCTTCAAAAAAAAGGAAGGATCACTCGCGGCGAAATGATCATCGGGCTTCCCGGTGAAAGCAAAGAAACCTTCGTGCGGGGGGTACGTCAATTGATGGATGCCGGGATCACCAGCATGTGCATTTATTCGCTCATGCTTCTTCAGGGGACCGAGTTTCAAGACCCGGAATATCGGAAGAAATTCGGGATCCAAGGCAAGTTCCGTATCGTACCGCTTAACTTTGGAGAATACGATGGCAAGCGGATCTTTGATTATGAAGAGGTCGGCATCGCCACGAAGGATATGCCCTTTGAAGATTATTTATGGCTTCGCGGTTTATGCCTTTTCGTTGAAACTCTTTACAGCGACAGTCCGTTCCAGATGCTTTTTCATTATGCCAGGGATCTTGGGATCAAGACCGACGACATGATCCTAGGTCTTTACGCCGCCATTCCGGAAGCGCCCCAAAAGATCCGCGATATCGTTAATGACTTTTTGAAGGAAACACGGGACGAGCTTTGGGATTCCGAGGAAGACCTTATCGAATTTTTTATGCGGGACGAGAACTATGAAAAGCTTCTCCGCGGCGAGCTCGGAGGGAACCTCATCTATAAATACAAAAGCTTAGGCTTAGCTTTAGCCGCAGGCCTTTGGGCAGAACATATCGGCAACACGATCAAAAAGATCGTTTCCGAACGTCCGCCGCACAAGAAAATGATCGAACAACTTCACCAAGAGATCGATACGCTCGTTTCATTTGAAAAGAACAGGCTCGCCGGCTGCATCGACAGCGAAGCAGACACTTCACCCATCAGCATGTTAAGCCCCTATGACCTTTTAAAATGGCATAAAGCGGAGGAACAAACCCCGCTGTCGCATTTCTCAGGCGCTGCGAAGATCCATTATGTTTTTGAGTATACCGATGAGCAAATGAAAACACGCCAGGATCTTTTTAAGCGCTATGGGACTTCCGTCAGCGCTTTGAGCAAGATCATAACGCGAGTAGGGAACGTCCATAGTCTTTTTAGAACTGTCAGAGCCGTACCGTCTCAATCTTAGCTGAAAAAGCAGTCCGTTCGCATATTAACCAGGAGGTCAAAGTGAGCTACGATTTTTTAAACAATAAAACGATCTTAATCACCGGAGGGACCGGTTCGTTAGGAAAAATGCTGACTAATATCCTTTTGGATCAATGTGCCGCCCGGCGGATCATTATTTTTAGCCGTGACGAATTCAAGCAATTCGAAATGGCGCAGACCTTTTCACCTCAAAAATACCCGGCGATCCGCTATTTCCTGGGCGACGTTCGCGATAAAGAAAGACTGTTGCGCGCCTTTCATAACGTGGACTACGTCATTCATGCCGCCGCAATGAAACAAGTGCCCGCCGCTGAATACAATCCCTTTGAGGCGGTCAAAACCAATATCATCGGCGCTCAGAACATCATTGATTGCGCCATTGACCAAAAGGTCAAGAAGGTGATTGCGCTCAGCACTGACAAAGCCGCGAACCCCATCAATCTTTACGGAGCGACGAAACTTTGCTCGGACAAACTTTTTGTCGATGGCAACTCTTATGCCGGAGGCAATCAGGACGTATTCAGCGTGGTTCGCTATGGCAACGTCCTAGGCAGCCGCGGCAGCGTGGTTCCTTTTTTTATGGAAAAACGGCATGAAGGGGTCCTTCCCATCACTGATCCTCGCATGACACGTTTTTGGATCACCCTTGAAGAAGGCGCCCATTTCGTTTTGAAATGTCTTGAACGCATGGCAGGGGGAGAGATCTTCATCCCTAAAATCCCGAGCATGAATATCATGGCGCTCGCTGAAGCCATTGCCCCCGGCATTAAAACCAAGATCGTGGGCATTCGCCCTGGCGAAAAGCTGCATGAAGTTCTTTTGCCTGTGAGCGACGCCCGTCACTCCTTGGAATTCAATGATTTCTTCATCGTTGAACCCGAATTTGAGTTCTGGGGACTCCGCTCCTCCAAGATGAAGGGCGGAAAACAGGTGCGCGATGATTTCGAATATGACTCGCTCAACAATCCGCGCCATCTTTCGGTGGATCAAATGAGAAAAATACTGACCCGTCTTGGCTACGACCTTGGAATTTCCAAACCAAGAAGAGCGAAATCCCGTTAAAGATCCCGAGGAGGATTTTGATGGCAAGGAGTAATTCACGCAATTACAAAACGGATCAGGAAAAGTTCTGGGCCGGAAAATTCGGAGAAGAGTACGTTGCGCGCAACCGGGGGAATAACTGGATCGCGGCGAATACCGCTCTTTTCGCAAAGGTCCTTGCTGGCACCGGAAAGATCGGTTCGGTCATTGAATTTGGCGCCAACATCGGATTGAACCTCCAGGCGCTTCGAGTGCTTTTACCGGAAGCGTCGCTTGCTTCCGTTGAGATCAATCAAAAAGCCAATACCGCGCTTAAAAAGAACATGAAGGACGTCGAGCTTTTTCCGGTTTCGATCCTTGATTTCAAAACCAGGAGGACATGGGACATGGTGTTGATCAAGGGAGTGCTGATCCACATCAATCCTGATTACCTCGCCAAGGTCTATGAAACGCTTTATCGTTCGAGCGCCCGGTATATTTGCATCGCCGAATACTACAATCCAAGCCCGACAACTATCCCGTACCGCGGCCATACAGACCGGCTGTTCAAACGGGACTTTGCCGGAGAAATGCTGGACCGGTATCCCGGCCTACGGCTTTTAAACTACGGCTTCGGTTATCATCGCGACCTTCACTTTCCTCAAGACGATATCACCTGGTTTCTTCTGGAAAAGCCGGCACATTCCTAGGAGGGATTTTTATGCTGAAATATTGCACACGATGCGTCATGCCTCATACCAAACCCGATCTTCACATCGATGAGGAAGGCATTTGTAATGCATGCCGCAGTTATGAGACCCGCAAAGTGGTGGATTGGGACGCCCGTCGCAAGGAGTTGTGCGTTGTTCTCGATAAATACCGCTCCAAGGACGGCACCCGCTGGGACTGCATCGTTCCGGTAAGCGGCGGCAAGGATTCCACATACCAGGTGATCCGCATGCTTCAGCTTGGGATGAACCCCCTTTGCGTGACGGCGACCACCTGTGATCTTTCGCCGGTCGGGAGACGCAACATTGAGAATATTAAGAGCCTTGGCGTGGACTATATTGAATTTTCGCCGAACAAAGTGGTTCGACGGAAACTGAATCGGATCGGACTCATGCAAGTGGGAGATGTCTCGTGGCCCGAGCATGTCGGGATTTTTACGATCCCGGTAAGGGCCGCGGTCCAATATGGCGTTCCGCTTTTGATCTGGGGCGAGAATTCCCAGAACGAATATGGCGGCCCTGCGAGCGCCAGTTCCAACAATGTTCTGAATCGGCGCTGGCTTGAAGAATTCGGAGGGCTTCTTGGCCTTCGTGTTTCGGATATGATCGGGCAGGACGGGATCAAGAAAGAACAATTGATACCTTACACGTATCCTTCGGATGAAGAGCTTGCTCGGGTCGGCGTGACCGGCATCTTCCTGGATACTACCTGGGATGGGACGGTTATTCCAATGCGCTGCTGGCTCAAGCACATGGCTTTGAACCCCACTCCGCCACGGTCGAAGGATCCATCGTCAACTATGAGAACGTGGATAATCATCAGACCGGGATCCATGATTACTTCAAATTCCTGAAGTTCGGTTTCAGCCGCGCCACGGACATCGCATGTCTTCACGTACGGCGGGGAAGGATCACAAGGCAGGACGCACTTGAACTCATCAAATTGCATGACGGAAAGTTCCCCTGGACCTATCTTGGAAAGCCTTTAGAAAAGATCCTCGAGCCCCTGAACATCACGGTGGAAGACTTCATCAAGATCTGCGACCGGTTCACCAATAAAAAGATCTTTTTGGCCGATGCGCGCGGAAACCTCCTCAAAGACCGACTCGGCAATCTCAAAAAGATCAACGATGATAATCCTAGACCATGAATGTCGTGATCATTGACTACAACATGGGAAATCTTGGCTCCGTCCGTCGCTCCTTCGAGGAATGCGGCGCCCAAGTGACCTGCAGCCAGACCCCCTCGGAACTGCGCAGCGCCTCTAAAATTGTGCTGCCAGGAGTCGGCTCCTTCTACGATGGTATGCAGCATCTGAACACCATGGATTGGATCCAGGAGATCCGCCAGGCCGCTCTCGTCGAGAAGATCCCTCTCTTAGGGATCTGTCTCGGAATGCAGCTGCTTGCGGACCATGGCACAGAAGGCGGTAACATGGAGGGACTCGGCCTCATCCCCGGTAAGGTTGAAAAACTTAGTCCTCCGTCAGGTGAGGAGCGTCTGCCGCACGTTGGGTGGAATGAGATCTCGATCACTCGGCCGCATCCGATCCTCTCTGGCATCCAGGACCGCGATGATTTCTATTTTGTGCACAGCTATCACTTCCGGGCATTAAACGAAGAGGATGTGGTGGCCCAAACCCCCTACTGCGGCCACTTCACGTCCGTAGTCGCCCATAAAAATATCCTCGGCACACAATTTCATCCCGAAAAAAGCTCGAAGGCAGGCTTTCGCCTGATCCGCAACTTTCTGAGCCTCTAATATGCTGAAGACCCGTGTGATTCCAACGCTTCTCTGGAAAAACGAATGCTTGGTCAAAGGGATCGGCTTTGACAGCTGGCGCCGCATCGGATCGGTCCTTCCCGCGATCAAAGTTTATAATCTCAGGGACGTCGATGAACTCATTCTCGTCGATATCGCGGCCACACTTGAAAAAAGGGAACCCGATTACAGTTCCGTCAGTGAATTTTCCGCTGAATGTTTCGTTCCCTTAACGGTGGGCGGAGGCGTCGGGGATCTCGATGTCATCCGGAAACTTCTTTTGTCCGGAGCCGATAAGATCACGATCAATAGCGCCGCTTATGAGAATCCTGAATTTATCACGCAGGCGGCAAAGCGCTTCGGTTCCCAGTGCATTATCGTGAGCATTGATGCCCGCCGTAAAAGTGACGGCTCTTATGAATGTCACAGTCACAGTGGTACGCGCTCCACGGGACGTGAAGTCGGAGCATGGGCGGCCGAAGCCGAAAAACGTGGCGCTGGGGAGATTCTGATCACATCCATCGAGCATGACGGCACCATGAAAGGTTATGACCTTGATCTGATCCGGCACGTAACGCAAAAAGTAAGCATTCCCGTCATCGCCTCCGGTGGCGCCGGTTGTTTGAATGATTTTTACGCGGCCATCCTGCAAGGGAAAGCCGCGGCAATAGCCGCCGCCAGCATTTTTCATTTCACCGAGAAAACCCCGCTCGAAGTCAAAGAGCACTTACGCAAGCAAGGCATTCATGTCCGGGGAACTCATACAGATCAACCGGGGAAGGTGGGCGCATGAGGCTTCGCGCCGTCATTTTCACGGAAGGAGGCAAACGCATCGGCTTTGGCCATATCACACGCTGTATTGCCTTGCGTGATGCGCTCACCGAAATAGGCATCGATGCTTTTTTATTCGTTAACGGCGACAACTCCGCGCGCCGTCAATTCGGGAAGCAATTGAACTCGGTCTTTGATTGGCTCAAGGATCAGGGACGAGTCCGCAGTGAATTGAAGAAGGCCGATATCGTGATCGTTGACTCTTATCTTGCGCCCCGTTCTTTTTACAAGAATGTGTCAGAACAGGTCCCGGTACCTGTATTCCTCGATGATTTCAAACGCCTGGCTTATCCGGAAGGCATTATCCTGAATGGCGCGATCGGAACAGAAAAGCTCCGTTATGGTTTTCGAGCGCTTCCTTTGCTGCTCGGTTCCCGCTTTGCTCTCTTAAGAAAGAATTTTTGGAAGGTCGGTCATCGAACCGTTCGGACTAAATTTCGAGACCTTCTTTTGACATTCGGCGGTATGGAGCGGACCGGTTTTATCCAACAGCTTCTGACCCGGCTGAGCCTTTCCTTCCCTCAATACCGGTTTCACGTCATTACCGCTTATCCCTTTCCGAATAAGCGGGCTTTCCCTCGGGCTCATTTTTACCGTTCTCTTTCCGGAAGTCAGATCAAGGCACTGATGCTTCGTTGCGATGCCGCTATTTCAGGTGGGGGACAAACCACGAACGAACTCGCGGCTTGCGGTCTCCCGGTCATCGGCGTTCGATTCGCCTCGAATCAGCGGCTGAATCTTCTGGGCTGGCGGAAAACCGGTTTGCTCAAGGAAGCCGGATCGCACGAGGATCCGAAGATCATCGGGAATATCGCTCTGCTGCTTCACCGTTTGGATCATCGCTCAAGGAGCCGTATGAGCCGGGCCGGCCAGAAAGCGGTCGACGGCCGGGGCGCTCTGCGCTCTGCAAAGGCATTATGCGATGCAGTCATCCGGTTCCAACCCGTCCGGGCCGCTGACCGAGCTCTTATCTATCATTGGTCCTCCGCTCCGGAAGTCCGCGCCGTTTCTTTTCACTCGGCTCAGATCCTCTGGAAGGAACATTGCCGTTGGTTCAATGAAAAACTCCGTGATCCGGATTGTCTCTTTCTAAAGGCTGTGTTACGCGATCGTACGATCGGGCAGATCCGCTTTGATGCCCGCGGGGAACGCGCCACCATTTCTGTCGTGCTTGCACCTCAATATCGGGGGAAAGGGCTTGCTGCTCGTGTGTTGCGCGCTGCCGTTCATCAGGTTCTCCGCACCCGGTCGGAGATCAAAATGGTCGATGCTTTCATCAAAAAAGAGAATCATGCTTCCGTTAAAGCGTTCCAGAAAGCCGGATTCCGCCCGCTCAATATCAAGAATATCCACGGTCAGGAGGCTTGGCACTTCGTCCAAGATCAGCTATGAGATCATTTCCTCCCCAAAAGGTTTTTATTGTTGCCGAGATCTCGGCGAACCACGGTCAAAGCCTGAATCGCGCTCTTCAACTGATACACCTTGCCAAAAAGTGCGGGGTGGATGCTGTTAAATTCCAGGCGTACACTCCGGATACGCTCACCCTAAAGGCCGACAACAAGTATTTTCGAATCCGGCATCCGAAGTGGGGAGGGCAAACGCTTTATGAGCTGTATCAACAGGCCTACACGCCGTGGTCCTGGTTCAAAAAGTTAAAACGCGAAGCGGAAAACCATGATCTGGCCTTTTTTTCCACGGCCTTTGACCGGTCTTCGGTGGATTTTCTCGACGATCTCGGGGTTTTTTGCCACAAGATCGCATCCTTCGAACTCGTGGACCTCCCGTTGATCGCTTATGCCGCAAGAACTAAAAAGCCCCTCATCCTTTCTACAGGCATGGCCTCTTTCCAAGAGATCAAGGAAGCGGTCGCAACAGCAAAACATGGCGGCGCGCGTTCGATCACCTTACTTAAATGCGTGAGCGGTTATCCGGCGAACGCCAGCGATATGAACCTTCGGACCCTTGCGGACCTAAGACAAAAAACAAAACTTCCGATCGGTCTCTCGGATCATTCTCTTGGGATCGCTGTCGCCGTCGCATCCGTGGCGTTGGGCGCCTGCTTCATCGAAAAGCATTTTACGCTTTCACGAAAGATCAAAACACCGGACAGTTTTTTTTCGCTTGAGCCGCATGAGCTCAAAGATCTTGTCGTCGCGGTCAGACAAGCGGAACAAGCTTTAGGCTCGGTCCGCTATGGCCCCACCCAAGATGAAAAACGATTCTGTCATTTCCGCCGCTCGCTCTTTGTAGTCCGCGATATAAAAAAAGGAGAGTTATTCACGGAACAGAACATCGCATCGATCCGACCGGCCTCCGGTCTGAAACCTAAATATTTGGGGAAAGTCCTCGGCAAGAGGGCACACTTGGATCTAAAAGCCGGGACCCCTCTCAGGCCTTCTTTGATCGAATGCGGCTTAAGGATAGAGAACTCTCATGAATAAAAACACGGGCAGCAAAAGCCTGGTCACGAATGTCTTTACGAATGACAATGTCGAAAATTACCTCACGCGCCATTTCGGCGAGCCTTTCAAGAAATATCGCGAATTGTGGAATATTCCGGTCACGAAAGGTCAAGCATTGGATTTTCCCATTCATATCGATTTCGAACTTAATGATCTTTGCAATCAGCAATGCATCATGTGTCCTCGGAACAAAACTCATTACGATCTTTATCCTGTTCCGGTCACCGTCAATACGAAGAAGAAATTAAGCTATGAGCAGTTTTGCCGCGTCATCGATGAATGCACCCCAAAAGGAACCGTCAGCATCAATGTCGGCGCCTATGCCGAACCCTTGATCCATCTGGACCTTATTCCCATGCTCCAATACGCCCGCGATCACGGCATCATCGATTCGATCCTCATTACGAACGCCTTATTGCTTAACGAAAAGATGTCGCAGAAACTTCTCGAATGCGGATTGACGCGGCTCTATGTATCCCTGGATGCTTTCCGGCCAGAAACCTACGGTATTATTCGCGGAAAGGGCTATGAAATGGCAAAGAAAAATCTATTACGATTCATGGAAATGCGCGGCCCCCGGGCCACCGGTCGTTTGCCGTGGGTGCGCGTATCCTTTATTGAGATGAAGGAAAACGCATCTGAAAAGAACGATTTCATCTCCTATTGGAAAGACAGGGTGGACCATGTTGATATCCAAAAATATGTTAAACCTGATCTCGCGATGAACGCGGAAGTCTTGAAAAAACCGCGTCTCTATTGCTGCATTGAACCCTGGAGACGTTTGGCCGTTCGTGCTAATGGGGACATTCTTCCGTGTTGTGCGTTTATCGGCGATGTTTTAAAACTTGGGAATATTGCAACCATGACCATTGAGGAAGCATGGCATTCTCCTCAATTGAAAAAAGTCCGTGACGCCATTCTCGAAGACACACTGGGAGCCTGCGCTGTATGCCAGCGCGGTATTTACTAATCTTAGGCGCCCTAGAAGGCTAATTTGAAAGGAAAAGTCGATGCGAATTCTTTTAGTGGTTTATGACAATGATTCCTATATCCATTGGTTCCCGCAAGGTTTGGCCTACATCGCCTCGATCATGCTTGAAGACGGGCATGAAGTGGAGATCTACAACCAGGACATGCACCATTATCCGGACGAACATCTCACCCGATATCTCGATCAAAAGCATTTTGATGTGGTCGGGGTCAGCGTGATCGCGGGGTATTATCAATATCGGAAATTGCTCAACCTGTCGAAAGCCATTGCGGCAGCAAAGGACAGGCCGTTCTATGTGATCGGAGGGCATGGTCCCTCTCCCGACCCGGAATTCTTCTTAAAAAGAACCGGGGCCGATTGCGCCGTGTTAGGCGAAGGGGAAGCAACTGTCCGCGAACTTTTCCAGGCGTTGGTCAATAAGCAGCCTTTAAAGAACATCGCCGGGATCGCCTATCGCGAAGGGGAGAACGTTTTCGTGAATCAAAGGCGCGATCTGATCCAAGACGTCGACAGCATTCCGTTCCCTGCGTACCACCTCTTTCCCATGCATTATTACCGGCTGGTCCGTGCGGCGCACACAACAAACCGTGATTTTGTCATGCCCGTCCTTTCAGGCCGCGGCTGTACCTTTAAATGCAATTTTTGTTATCGCATGGATGACGGTTTTCGCCCGAGAAGCACCGAGTCCATTATCGAAGAGATTAAACTGCTTCAACGCGATTACGGTATTACCTTTATTTCGTTCTCGGATGAACTCTTAATGTCATCGGTCGCGCGAACCATTTCCCTTTGCGAAAGCATGATCAAACATGACCTTAAGATCCGTTGGGATTGCAATGGCCGCCTCAATTATGCCACCCCCGATGTTCTCAAGATCATGAAACGTGCCGGCTGTGTCTTTATTAACTATGGGATCGAGGCGATGGATAATCAGATCCTGAAGAACATGCACAAAGCCTTGACCGTGGAACAGATTATCAAGGGGATCGAAGCGACTTTAGCGGAAGGGATGAGCCCGGGTTTTAATATCATTTTCGGCAATATCGGCGAAAGCCGGGAAACATTGCAAAAGGGCGTTGAGTTTCTTCTTAAATATGACGATGGCGCCCAAATGCGTACCATTCGGCCCGTGACACCTTATCCCGGCTCGCCTCTCTATTACGAAGCGATTCGGCGCGGCCTTTTGAAAGACATTGAGGATTTTTACGAGAATAAACATCTCAACTCGGACTTACTGGCGGTCAATTTCACGAACATGACGGATCAAGAATTCCATGCGGCGCTCTATGAAGCTAATTCCCGCCTGATGACGAATTACTTTGAGAAAAAACTCCGATCTCACATCGAGCAGGCGAGACAACTCTATCTGGAACATGACGTTTCTTTTCGGGGCTTTCGCCACACTTAAGGCCTCAACGATAAAAAAATGATTACTTCGCTTATTGTTTTATCCACATCCGAGCAGCTCAACACCTATCTGCTTCACGAAGAGCTAAGAACATCGCAGGTCTTTTGTGATAATGAGGCGCTTTTTCCTGAGCTGACCGCACGAGGGATCGCTTTTCAACTGGTCGACGAATTCATTCTGCGCGAGCAATGGACCGCGATCAATGCCTGGGGCTGCGGCCGATCCGGTCGTTGGCTCGCTGCATCCCGAAGCGCGACACCCCCTGGATCTCCCGATGTCCTTCCGGGGATCCATCTTTATTTTTCCTGTTTTTTGATCGCTGCGGCAAAGAACAGGGCTTATGCCAACTGGATACTGGAAAAAGTTAAGCCCGCCCGCGTTTTTGTATTTGAAGACAGGCGTCAGGTTTCTTACCCCGATTTTTCCGGCAATGATTATTTGAATTATTTTTTAAAAGAGATCGCTCTAAGTCAGAAGATCGAGGTCCGATCGCTCCAAGCTCACTGCCCGGCCACTGTTCCAGTCAAAGCAAAACACGGCATTTATGCGCTCGCCCGCACGGTCTATAAAAAGCTCCTTACGCTTTACCTAAAACTATTTCAAAGTATTTCGGGGAAGTATTTTTTGGTTTATGGCGCTTTGCGGCACTTAGAGACCACGGCCGTTTATCTTCATGAGAAGAAGATCCCGATCCTCATTTATGATCACGAATTTCATGATGAGTTTTTCCGCTTCGCCGCCCGGCTTCAGGTCCCTTACCTAACGGCAGACATGCTTCCGACACCTGTTATGAACGCAGTTCGAGAAATGGCGAAGTCCTTACAGTATCAATTCGAATCAAAACTAACGATCGCTCGTCGCGAAAAACTTTTCGAGTACCAGAATTATGAATTCTGCGATTTCATCGACAAGAAGATCGTTTCGACCATGGAGGCCTATTTCTATCGAGCTGCCGTTGAGTGGCTCCGTTGCGGGCAGATGTTAAAGAGACTTTCGCTAACCGGTTGCCTGGTCGAGGAGGATTTCGGAGCCCGGGCAAATTTTTGCGAATATTTAAAGCATGCGAACGTTCCGATGTTTTGCATCTCTCACGGCCATGGAGGTTTTGAATTCGAGCCCAAGAAAGAAGAACAAACATTCTGGCAATCCACGACTTTCGTCAACTCGGAGCATGAAAAGATTAAAATGTATATTTCCCGCGGTTGGAATGGGGAGGGGATCAGGGTTTCGGGGACGCCTCGTTATGATCAACTCTATCAGAAGCTTCAGAACCGCCGCGTGAAGCCCCTTCCCAAAAAGATCCTTTACTGCGCAGGAAGCCTGGCCGCAAGTTCGCCGGACACGCCGGGCTATTTGGGTGTCGACATGGTGGCCTATCGCTCTTACCAGATCAAAGCATTCCAAGCCTTTCTAAAAGCCGCTGAAGGTCTTCCTTTTGAGATCCTGGTTAAATCCCATTATGATTCCGATGATCACCGCTGGGAACAACTGCGGGCCGACATTCCGTCGCAGTGCAACGTCCGCATATTAAAACACTCTCAGGACTTTCATAGCCTTCTTATCCAATCGCATGCAATGATCCTGCCCTGTTTATCCACAAGTCTTATTGAGGCGGCCTTATGCCGGATCCCGGTGCTTTTCATGGATCTTAATACCCAAAATAACCGGACAGTGATCGAATTCGCTTTCCATGGCTTATGCCAATACATCGATTCGACCGATCATCTCCGTAATGCCCTTGAAAAGATCGCCGCGGAGACGGACGCTCCCGCAGAACATTCAGGACAAAATGACCCTTTTCGAGAATATTATCTCGGAAACAATTTTGGAAAAGCGACGCAAACAACAGGCGACATTATTTTAGATCGCTTGCGCCAAGACCTTAGCCGCACGGGCACTCAAGGGACATTGCAACGATGAGCTCTCAAAAAGTCATTCATCAAGCCGGATGGTACGCCGCAGCCTATACCGCCACACAATTCGTGACCATGACCGCTGCGGTATTAACGCGCCGGTTCTTAGGACCGGTACAAGTAGGGGTGTGGGCCCTGGTTCAGATCCTTTTATCTTACGCATCATACTCGACACTTGGCCTAGCAAATGCGCTGCCCCGAGAAATCCCATTTCGCCTCGGGAAGGGAGAAACAGAGACCGCTGCAAGGATTAAGCAGACGGCATTCGAGTTCGTCATGCTGATGGCATTCCTTTTGGCTCTCGGAATTTCTCTCTACGCCTTTATCAATCGCGCACGGATCAGCCACGAACTGTTCTGGGGACTCCTGTTCGCGAGCGCTCTTGTCATTCTTCAGCAGCTGAACAATTGCATGATCACGCTTTTACGATGCTTCATGAACTTCGGACTCGCGAGCAAACAGATGTTCCTGTCCGCGATCATGAACGCGCTCTTGATCGCTTTCTTGAGTTACCGTTTTTGTTTATACGGTTTCATGTGGGCAATGTGCCTAAGCTTCATTTTTAACGTCGGTTACATTTTTTACCATGAAAAGGTCCTCTTCCGTTTTCCGATTCGCATTAAGCTGGATCTTTCTCTGATCCGGGATTTGATGGGGTACGGCTTCCCGCTGATGCTTTTGGCGCTCGGGGAGACCTTTCTTTATACTTTTGACCGCATCGTGATTTCCCGTTATCGCGGGCTTGAATTGCTTGGGATCTATAGCATCGCGACCATGGTCAATGGATTCATCTACAGCTTTCCAAACAGCGTCGGGGTCGTATTACTGCCCAAGGTCGCTGAAAAATTCGGCCGGACCGAAAATCGTCACGATCTCAAAGGTTACCTTGAAGAATCCAATTACATATTTTGTGTTCTCATGCCGCTCCTGATCGGCATGGCCTGGTTCCTGCTGCCGCCATTCATTCATTGGGTGCTCCCAAAATTCGCGAACGGGATCGTGGCCATGAAGTGGCTTGTTCTATGTTCCTTTTTCACGGCCATCGCGCAAGCTTATAGCAACTTTATTGTCGTGATACGCAAACAAATGTTCTTATTTCCCGCAACGTTCCTCACCATGGCGTTATCGGCCGGCGCCAATCTTTGGGCGGTTCACACGGCGGGCGGCATCACCTCGGTCGCTCAGATACAAATCTTGGTCTTCGCGTTTAACTTCACGCTCTTATTTTTTTTATCGAATTTCTTTCTTGGATTCTCCGCGGCTGCGGTCCGGCAATATCTCATGGTTTTCGTGAAATTTCTCTGGTTGTTATGCTTGCTCTTCATCCTTTCAAAGTATGTTCGTTTATCCCAACCGCTCGGCCAGGGGTTGCTTCGCACGTTGATCCTTATCGTTGCCTACGCTCCGTTCCTCATTCAGATCGAGAAAAAATACAATCTGATCCGGCTTTTTTTAAACCGGCTGAAAACCACGGACTCTCCCCATGAATAACGCATCCATCGGACAACGGCGCGCGCCCGCAAAAGAAAAACCAACGATCATTCTTGTAGCTTTTTACGATATTGATTCATTTCCGGTCTGCACTCTCCATTCCGTGCTCAAGAAAACGGGCTGGGATGTCAGGTCCTTTTTCTTTAAAAAATTGAATCCGAACAACACTATGACTTTCCCCAGCGAATCCGAAATGGATTGTTTCGTCAGCGCCATTAAAGCCGCTCAACCCCTGTTCGTAGGTATGAGCGTCCGTTCCACTCATTTCGAGCTTGCTTCGGAATTATCTCGAAGGATCCGGCAAGAGACCGGAGCCGTTGTCCTCTGGGGCGGGGTTCATGCCACCATCCGGCCGGATCAAAGCATTCAACATGCGGATATTGTCTGCGTAGGAGAAGGGGAAGATGCGATCGTGGAATTGGCGGCAAGGTTGCATCAACACGCGCCTATCGATGACATCAAGAATCTTTGGATAAATAAAAATGGCACGATCATTAAAAATGACCTGCGTCCCTTGATCCAAGATCTGGACCGCCTTCCGTTCCCGGATTTTACCTCCGCTGACAAATACCTCTTTGAAGACGGAAAGATCAAAGCGTATCCAAGCGAAAAAAAGACCTATTGGATCATGACTTCGCGGGGCTGTCCCTACAGCTGCTCTTATTGCTGTAATAACGTTCTGCGTAAAGTCTATAAGGACAAGGGACCGTATGTCCGCCGCCGCAGCGTTGACAATGTTCTTGCAGAACTGACTTTGGCAAAATCGCTCTTTCCGGGACTGTCATTTTTGGCGTTCGAAGACGATGTCTTCGCCATGAACTTGGAATGGTTAAAAGCCTTTACCCCTGAATACAAGAAGCAGATCGGCCTACCATTTTTCTGTTATTGCTATCCCAGCGTCGTATCCGCCCCGCTCATTGAACTGCTTAAAGATGCCGGCGCAACTAGCATGACCATGGGCATTCAATCCGGATCCTCTTTCATCCGCCGGGAATGTTATGGCCGCCGCGAGTCTAACGAGGACATTATCAATGCCGCTCGGATCCTGAATCGTTTTGGCATCCAATGTTCCTATGACATCATCCTTGATAGTAAACTTGAATCCGAGGCAGACCAACAAGCGACTTTCGACCTGGTATCAAAACTTCCGCGGCCCTTCCACTTACATACGCACACGCTAACGCATTTTCCTGAAACGGATCTCACCAAAATGCTTTTAAGCAAGAAACTGATTGGAGAGGAAGAAGTCGAAGATCGGCAACAGAAGTCTTACGAGCGTTGGACGCCCAAACTTGATTTAAAGCGCTCGAAGCAGAGTTTGTACTGGGATAATCTTTATTATCTCTTCGAGATCGATTTCATCTCAACCGAACGCATTTTACAGATCGCAAAGGTCCGTTTTTTTAAAGACCATCCGCATATACTCACCCTGGTGCTTTTGCTCAGCCGCAAGATCGCAGTCATGGTCTATTTTGCTTTTCGAGCGGTTCGTTTTATCTTCCGGCGATTGAAGCTATTATTCAAAAATGAGAAAGAAGCGGCGTTATGAATGGGAATGCGCGATCCGAAATCATAAAGGCGCCTCTCATCTCGATCGCGATGGCTGTCTATAACGGTTCTCGCTTTCTTGAAGAACAACTTCAAAGCATCCTAGGGCAGGATCATGTTTCCTGGGAACTGGTGGCGGTCGACGATGCTTCGACCGATGGCAGTTTTGAATTGCTTCAAAAATTCGCTGCAACGGACCCAAGGATCAAGGTCCGCCGCAATGAAATCAAAAAAGGCATCGTTGGAAATTTCCTCCAAGCATTATCTCTATGCCAAGGGGAGCTCATTTGTTATGCGGACCAGGACGATGTTTGGATGTCCAAAAAGCTTTCGGTTCTGGCTGCATTGATGCGTGCCCCTAACGTGATGCTCGCTTATTCCGACCTTGAGGTCTGCGATTCAAACCTTCGGACCCTTCATGCGTCTTTCTGGCGCATGGCAGGGATCCGCCCTCGCAGGGGAGGCCCTTGGGGAGAATTCGCCCTATTGAGAAATATTATCCCCGGCTGCTGTATGATGTTCCGCAAGGAGATCCGCGATCTTCTTATAAAATTGTTGCCCCATAGCACGTTCATACATGATCACATGGCCTTCGTCCTTGCCGCTACTCGCGGAAAGATCGATTTTTCAAACCAACGCCTCGTTCGATACCGCCAACATGCCGCCAATAATATTGGGGCCTTTTATCCTTCCTTTGCCGATTTTGAGAGGGCGGCGAGTCAGCTGAAAAATGAGCTCGCGCTATTGAAGCCATGTCTCGGTGCGGATTTTCCAAGAGTGGAACAATTCTTCACTTCCATCGAGAAAAAATCGTTCTTAAAGCGTTTATCTTTATTGCGCGTCTATTTATGGCTTCGCAAAGATACACTTTTTGATAAATGCCTGGGCCTTGCGGAATGTTTCTTCCCTGATTTGTATCAATGGTGCCGGAGGTTGCGTGAACATCGCCCCATGTAAGATCTGCGGCAACGAAGATTTCGATTTCCTTTTCGATGGAAAAGACCGGATGCATTACCTCCCGGGATCGTTCAAGCTTTATCAATGCCGTAAATGCCGTTTGATCTTTCTCTATCCGCCGTTAACAGGGAAAGCGCTGGAACAATATTATCCCAAGGACTACTACTCCTATGATAACTCCCGCCGCGCGGAACCTGTCAAAAGCCGCCGGCAAAAGATCTTCCATTTTTTAAAGCATCCTATCGAAGCATGTAACTGCCTTTTGTATTCAAAGTTCCTTGATCTTAACCGCCCGCTCGACACGCCCCGCGATTGCCGGCTTTTAGATGTGGGGTGCGGGGACGGAAGGTTCCTGCTCGAAAAATTCGAGTCCGGTTGCTTTTGTTTTGGGAACGATATCAGTCGCGCCGCTTTAGATCGGCTACACAGCAGGCAACCGGCGATCGAAACGCGGTGCGGGGACCTATGGGATGTGAACTATCCCGACGATTTTTTTGATGTCATCAATATGTCACATGTCATTGAACATGTGCCTGATGTCAACCGGTTGCTCGCGGAAGCGCATCGAGTCCTCAAAAAAGGAGGCGTTCTGCGGATCCAAGTTCCGAACGCCGCTTCTTTTACGTTCATGATCTTCAGAAAATATTGGATGCCCCTGGAAGTACCTCGCCATGTTTATGCGTTTTCCGTGCAGAACCTTAAAACACTTTTCAAAAAGACCGGTTTTGATGTAGTCTGCTCGCGGACAGCGGAAGGTTCATTCACTTTTTTTGCTAGCATCATTTTTGTTCTCGGCGCTTTCTTTCGCCGCAAGATCGATTTCATGCAGTGCGAACGCATTTGGAACAGCGAGATCTTGAAAATGCTATTTTTTCCCTATGCCTGGTTCGTTAATACGTTACATCGTGGCGATACCGCGGAATTCCTTTTAACCAAGACTTAATCCTTGGATGACAAATGGAGGTTTTATGAAGACCCCATCCGTTGCAGTGCTGATACCTTGTTATAACGAGGCCCTCACGATCGGAAAAGTGGTTAAAGATTTTCAAAAAGAGCTGCCGGAAGCTACTATTTATGTTTTTGATAACAACAGCACCGATGATTCGGCGACCCTCGCGGCCAAGGCCGGAGCGACGGTATTCCATGAGAAGAAACAGGGGAAGGGGTTTGTCGTCGCCACGATGCTGAACACCATCGCGGCCGACTATTATGTCATGGTCGACGGGGATGACACTTATCCGGCAGACAATGCCCGCAAACTTCTCGAGCCTCTTTTTTTGAACCGCGCCGATATGACCGTCGGTCAGCGCCTGTCTACTTACACGATGACGGCCTTCCGCCCCTTACATGTTTTTGGTAACCGTCTCGTCGTCAATTTGATCAATTTGATTTTTGGCTCCAAATTATCGGATGTCATGTCAGGATACCGCGCATTTACGCGCGAAGTCGCGCTCGCTTTACCCGTCGTGGCAACGGGTTTCGATCTCGAGACTGAAATGACGCTTCAATTGCTCTATCGGCATTGCATTATTCAAGAAGTGCCGATCCCCTATAAAGAGAGACCGGAGGGCAGCAGTTCAAAGTTAAGCACGTTCCGCGATGGCATCCGGGTTCTCGTAAAGATCCTCGGGATATTCAAAGCTTACAAACCGCTGACATTTTTCGGCACTCTCGCGATCCTGGCTTTGTTTGCCGGCGTTTTTGCTCATAGTCATGTGGTCTTGGGCGTTTTAAGCGGATCGCAGAACATCGGTCTTTTTAACATGATCACGTCTGCCGCGAGCATTTTAGCCTGTCTCATTCTCATTTCCGCTGGAACGATCATCCACACATTGAATTTTCGTATTCTTGAAATGACCAGCGTGCTTACAAAGACCTGCCAACAAACGAAGATCGGACAACCACTGACCGGCGAAAAGGACCGCTCATGAACTCTTCCGTTCAGGAGACGTGGGATCTGAAAGGCAGGTCCGTTCTGCTGATCAATCCGGCTTGGAATATTCAGGTTAAAAGCATCTGGGCCAAAGTCGCGAGCTGTTATCCTTCGATCGGGCTGGCTTTGATCGCCGCATCGCTTGAAAAATATGGGGCCGAAGTCCGCATCATGGACCTTCAAGCTGATCCATCCGTTTACGAAAATATCTCATCGGAAAAAGCGCCGGACTTTGTCGGGATCACGACCACGACTGTGATGGCAAAAAGCGCTTATGCGATCTCAAAGCGCATACGTTCTCTTTGGCCGGACACTCGGATCGTTTTTGGCGGCGTCCATCCGACCCTGGCTCCTGAAGAGGTGCTGCGGGAAAGCGCTGCTGATTTTGTGATCCGGGGAGAAGGGGAGCATAGCGTCGTAAAACTTCTCGCGGGCTTGGATAAGATCAACGTCAAAGGCCTTTCGATGCTTGAAAACGACCAATATTGGGAACATCCGGAGGTCGATGAAATCAAAGACCTCGATTCTCTGCCTTTCCCAAGCTATCATTTGCTTCCCATGCATCGTTACCATCCGCCGCTCGGAGGCGCTTTGAGAGAACCGAGCATTTCGATCTTTTCAAGCCGCGGCTGTCCGGGCCGCTGCACCTATTGCCACAGCTCTCTTAGCAAACACATGCGCTACCGCAGTCCACAAAATATTGTCGACGAGATCGCCCTGTTGCAACAGCGTTTCGGGATCAAGGAGATCGGTTTTTATGATGACACCTTTGCTTCGGATCCGGCCCGCGTGCGCACGTTCTGTTCTCTTTTAGAAAAAAATAGGATCAACGTGACTTGGACCTGCATGTCGCGGATCAATTATGCGGATCCGGAAACGCTCAAGGTAATGGCAAAAGTGGGTTGCCATATGATCTGCTACGGCGTGGAAAGCGCAAATCTCGACGTCTTACGGAATATCCGTAAAGGCATCAATCTGAACCAGGTGCGGCCTGTCGTAGAAATGACGCAAAAAGCCGGCATCCGAACGCGACTTTCCTTTATGTACGGGAATCCGGGTGAAACTCCGGAGACAATGAAACAGACATTGGAATTTGCAATGAGCGCCAAACCCGATCTTGTACAGTTCAATATCACCACGCCTTACCCGGGAACCGAAATGTTTAAGTGGGCAGACACTCACGGGTACCTCACGACCAAGGACTGGGCTCAATATGATTTTTATAACGTTATCATGAAATTGCCCACGGTCACCGCGCAGCAGATCCATGATTTTTACTGTTATAGCTATAAGAAGTTCTATCAAAATCCGGCATTTCTCTTAAGACAGCTCATGTATCTCCTTAAGCATCCCTTGTTTTGCTGGCGCATGTTCGTCACGGTATTAAAGAGTCTAAGACGCCTGCTGAACTTGTCGCTTTATTACGGAAAAACCCTGAAGCACTAGGCCCGATGAAAACCCAAAAGAACGAAGCGACGGATCAAGTCACGAAGGATGCCTGGAAAAAGAACTGGCAGGACATTCCCATGGAGAAGATTCTCGAGATCTTTTTCTATGAGCGCGTTCAAAAACAAATGGAGATCTTTCTGCGTGTTCTTCCTAAAGGGGAAAAGATCCTGGAAGGCGGCTGCGGGCTTGCGCCTTATTTGATCCGCTTGAGGCAACTCGGGTTCGATGTGGAAGGCATTGATTACAATGAGGATCCCATCGCCAAAGTACTGGCCTATGACCCGTCACTTCCGGTTAAGGTCGGGGATGTCACGGCCATCCCTTATCCGGACGCCTATTTCGGCGGATATATTTCTCTGGGCGTCATTGAACACTTTACGGCGGGCCCCCAACAAGCGATCCGGGAAGCACATCGGGTTTTGAAACCCGGCGCCGTTTTCGTGGTCGCGGTACCTCAAAATCATCTCTTCATGAAGCTCATGGCACCGCTTCGCTGGTTAAAGCGTAATCAAGTTCTGCGCAAGTTATTCGGCCGGCCGGCGGACTCTCATTATTGGGAACAATATTTTCATCGGAATGAACTTCGCGCGGTCCTCGAAAAAGAGGGATTTGATGTTCAAGAGATCAATCCCTTGGATCATGCGGCCGCGGTCATCTCTTTTTCAAATATCTTTCGAGATAAAACAACTTTCGATGAGGCGAATCGGGTAGGATTGGCGATCGGGCGCTGGTGCGAAAAATACATGCCATGGGCAACCGCGGCTCAGATCCAATTCGTTTGCTACAAAAGAACCTGATAGAACAACGCAAAAGGGGAAAGGAGAACGGTCCAACCATTGGCAGTATTCTGACCTTGCCCCAGCATCATGAAGTTGTTAGAATTCCCTGTTTGTTCGCGCAAGAATTAGCATAAAGCAGCATATTACACGAAGGGTTAAAAATGGCCTCTAAAAGCTCTCATTGGAAAAACAAAAATGTTCTTGTTACAGGTGCGGATGGATTCATGGGGTCCCATCTGACTGAAAAGTTGCTTCAGTTAGGCGCGCGCGTTGCGGTGTTGGTGCGCGGTTCCTCCGTCAGTGGAACGTATAAATACGAATTAAAGAATATCGCCCATCTTAAGCCGCAACTCTCCCGGATCATCGCGGTGAACATTTCAAGTAATGATACGGTGTCCTTGGTCAAAAAACTTAATCCGGAGGTCATTTTTCATCTGGCCGCGGATGCTTACGTCCCTTACTCGTTCGATCATCCCTTTGAAGTGATGGCCACGAATCTGCACGGTACAATGAATATTCTGCACGCCGCCATGCGATGCAGCCGTTTAGAACGCGTCGTCTGCACTTCTTCCAGCGAGATCTATGGCACGGCTCAAAAGCCCTCCATCAATGAGGAACATCCTCTTAATCCGACATCCCCTTATGCGGCGTCAAAGGTCGCGGCCGATCGCGTCGCATTTTCCTATCATTTAACCTATGGTCTTCCCGTGGCGATCATACGTCCTTTCAATACTTACGGACCGAGACACACTTATGACGTGATTCCTAAATTCATCGATCTTGCAGTCAAAGGTCAGCCGATCACGATCTATGGCAGTGGGGAGCAGAGCCGGGATTTCACTTATGTGGATGATATGATCCGCGCGTTCCTTGTCATGGGAGAACACAAAGCGGCGATCGGACGCGCTGTTAACTTCGGTACCGGAACCCATATCAATATCAATCGGATCGCGGAACTGATCACTTCCCTAAGCGGCAGCAGCTCAAAGATCGCGCACATTAAAAAGCGCATGTCTGAAGTTCAAAAACTCCTCTGCGACCCGCGTCTTGCTTCCAAGCTTTTCGGCTGGAAAGCGGAGATCGGCATACGGGAAGGTCTCAAGAGAAATATCGAATGGCATCTTCAAAATCGCGTCAAAGCCTAATAGCGCCATCCGCGCTGATCCATCCGACGGCCAAGGTCGGGTCACGCACCAAGATCTGGGCCTTTTGCCAAGTTGCCGAGCATGCCTCCATCGGCACGGATTGCATACTCGGTAACGGTGTTTACATCGATCGCCACGTTAAGATAGGCGATCACGTTCGCATCCATAACAAAGCGTTGCTCTATCACGGCGTTGTTATTGAAAATGACGTCTTCATCGGTCCGGCAACGGTTTTTACGAATGATCCTTGGCCGCGCAGCGGATCGACGCGTGATCTAAAAGGCGTTTCTTGGATCGTAGGAAAAGGAGCCGTCATTGGGGCAAACGTTACCGTACTTCCGGATGTATCGATCGGCAAGTACGCCACGATCGGCGCCGGCGCAGTTGTTACCAAGAATGTGCCGCCCCACACTTTGGTTTATGGAAATCCCGCAAGATTTAAAGGTTATACCTGCACCTGCGGCTACAGATCACTGACGAAGACCCCCAAAAAACGGTGTCCGCAATGCAAAACGCTCTGGCCTTCACTTCGGGGCTTTTGTAAAAAGAAAGGCTAACATGATGTCCTCGCATAGTTTTTCAACGGTGACGGCGCCGACAGTTCATAAAGCATTTCAGTGGCTGCTTGAATCCGGCATTCAAGTCCGATCCCAAGATCCGAAAACGGAGGGAGGCGTTTGCTCCTGGTATGACTTAAAGACGAAGTCGTATCCTTTTATTTACGCTGAGATCACCGGCTATGCCGTGAATGCTTTTCTTTTTTATTATCGCCGGACCCAAAACGAGAAACATTTATCAGCCGCCATTCGTGCGGGCCAATGGCTCATTGAGAACCGCGACGCAACGACGGAGCTGGTCTTAACGCGACAATGGCTGAGCAATACGTCCGAGGCCTACTACGATGATTGTTTTTTTGTTTTTGACCAATGGGTCATCGTCTATGGTCTCGCAAATCTTTCTGCCGTCTCGGGTGAAAAACGTTTTCTGAATGCTGCGGTCTCCATTGCCGATTTTCTATTACGCCATACGAAAAAACCGGACGGTTTTTTCGAACCTTTGTATGACTGTAAAGAAAAAAAAAGCAAGGCTTTCAACGATAAGTGGTCCCGGCAATCCGGGTCCTTTCATGCTAAAGCCCTGATGTCGTTAGCGCTTTTATTTAAGCTGACGGGGGCGGCCGTCTATCGCAAAGCCGCCGACCAGCTCCTTACAAAGACCCTTTCGATCCAAACTTCGGACGGTCGCTTTATCACACAAGATAACGAGCAGAACACTCATCTGCATCCTTTTATCTACACCTTAGAAGGGCTTGTATCCTATGGGCTTTCAGACAACCGTGCCGTGGTTTGGCCCGCCGTTGAGCGCGGCATGAAATGGATCCTTGAACGTCAAAATCCGGACGGCTCTCTTTATTGCTTTTTTCGGAACGGACGTTTTCAACCTTCGATCCGCGTCGACACTCTCGCGCAGGCAATTCGCATCGGGACCGTGTGCCTGTCCCGTGGCCTTTTAACCGGATTTGAGAATGCCCTCGACCGTTTACGAACAAAGATGAATTCCTACCAAATGACAGAAGGGCCACAGACCGGAGGGTTCCTCTACGGAACTGAGGAGAATGGAGCGGTCCATGAGCATGTAAATGCCTGGGTCACGATGTTCGCAGCCCAAGCCATGTGCATCCAAGATGAACTCCGGAACTCGCAAGCGCCTTACGACATGTCTTTTTTTATCTGATCAAAGGTGCCCATGAGAAAAAAGATCCTTATCGCGTTTGGGACACGACCTGAAGCCATAAAATTCGTCCCCCTGATCCACGCCTTAAATAACTCCCGCGAATTTGAGACCCATGTCTGCCTCACGGGGCAACATCGCCAGATGGTCGATCAAGTGATCCGGTTTTTTAAGATCAAAGTTGATGAGGATCTGCACCTTATGCGCACCAACCAGACCCTTGCCTATGTGAGCGGAAGGGTCATTACCCGTTTTGGCGAGATCATTCGCCGCCGGGATCCAGACCTTGTCTTCGTGCAAGGAGACACCGCGACCGCTCTCATGGTCGGAATTGCCTGTTTTTACGCCCGCAAACCTTTGGCCCACCTGGAAGCAGGCCTTCGAACTTTTAATAAATTTCAACCCTTTCCGGAAGAAATGAACCGCTCTTTGTTATCCCATATCGCCGACATTCATTTCACGCCTACGCGGACGCCGACCCGCAATCTTTTAAAAGAACGGATTCCTGCGCAAGACATCTATCAGGTGGGGAACACGGTCGTGGATACGGTCTCATTGGCCTCAAAATATATTCATCCGCAGTATCCGATATTCCGTGAACTTGATCCCCAAAAACGCATTCTTTTTGTGACGGCGCATCGGCGTGAAAGCTTCGGGCAAGGCCTGAACGGAATCTTTCATGCCATCAAAAAGATCGCGCAGCGATTCCCGGATGTCGAGATCGTCTATCCGGTACATCTGAATCCCAATGTCTTCAAACCCGCACACCAGATCCTGGGTGGAATACAACGCGTGCATTTGACCCGTCCGCTGACTTATGAGGAAACGTTTTGGATGCTGCGGCATTGCTACCTTGTTCTAACGGATTCCGGCGGGATCCAGGAAGAAGCCCCGTCTTTTCAAAAACCCGTTCTCGTGCTTCGAAATGTGACGGAACGGACTGAGGGGATCCATAGCGGGGTGGCTCGATTGGTGGGGACAGATACGGTTACGATCGTGAGAGAAACGACCCAACTATTAGTAAAGCCGCAAACCTACGCCCAAATGAGGTCCAAGACGCTCACAAATCCTTACGGCGATGGGAAAGCCTGCGAGAGGATTCTGCGCATCATTTCGAAATACCTTGATGGCAAGTCCTTATCCTTGAAGGCCAAACGAAAGATCGAATTCCAAAACAATGACTAAGGCCGAGGATATCTCAGTCGCGTTTTATGTTTACCCGACAGCCTTCCAATCTCCGGGGGGCGGGGAGATCCTCCTGCTTAAAACAAAAGAATTCCTCGAAAAAGAAGGGGCCCGCATCAAATTATTCGATCCGTGGCATGATCAGCTTGAAAACTTCGATATTCTTCACACTTTCGGTTCCGTCAAGGATGCGCTTCCCATGATGCAGGCGGCAAAGCGCGCCGGGATCAAGAATGTGCTTTCAACGATCTGTTGGTACAATTTGCAATCAGCGATCCACATTCATGGGTCCATCGCCAAACGCAGCGGCGCCATCCTTCGCCACGCCGCAAAGTCGCTTTTCCCAATGATCCCGTCATCCCGAAAACACATGATGGAACTCGCGGATCTGTTATTACCGAACTCGAGGAGTGAAGCGGCCCAGCTTCAACGTTATTTTGGGATCCCCAAAGACAAGATCACGGTGATCCCCAATGCCGTAGATCCGATCTTTGAAAGCGCGAAGCCTGATCTATTCATTAACAAGTTCGGCTTTAAGGATTTTATCCTCTGCGTGGGGCGCATTGAACCGCGAAAGAATCAGTTGGGCATGGTTCGGGCCCTCAATGGCTCCGCGCTCGATCTCGTGTTGATCGGAGATCCGGTTAAGGCCTATCCGGATTATTACAAGGCATGCCGTGATGCGGCCGGACCGAATATCCATTTCGTGGGTGGACTTCCTCACGATTCAGAGCTTCTTCGTTCCGCTTATGCGGCTTGCAACGTGTTTCTTCTCGCCAGTTGGCTCGAGACACCAGGGCTAGCCGCGCTCGAAGCGGGACTTGCCGGCGCAAAAGTCGTGATCACTCGTGAAGGCGCCACTCAGGAATATTTTTCGGATTACGCAGACTATGTGAACCCAGCGGATCCCCATGATATCCGCCGCAAGGTGGAAGCGGCTTTCAGCCGGCCACGCTCTACCTCCTTACGAACGCATATTCGCGAAAACTTTTTATGGCATCAGGTCGCAAAAAAAAACCTCGAATCCTATCGTCTCCTGTTGCAAAATACGACTCTATGAAGATCAGCATTGTCGCTCCGGTTTACAATGAAGAGGAATGCCTCGAGGAATTTTTCCGTAAAACACTCGCGGTCGCCAAGACACTCGAAGAAGAGGTTGAGTGGATCTTTGTCGACGATGGGTCTCATGACCGCTCCCCTGAGATCCTTAACGGGCTTCATCGTGAAGACTCCCGCGTCAAAGTCCTTGTGTTTTCGAGAAATTTCGGTCATCAGCCGGCCATTAAAGCGGGGATCGACCATGCCACCGGCGATGCTGTGATCACGATCGATGCCGACCTTCAAGATCCTCCAGAAGCGATCCCCGACATGATCGCCAAATGGAAAGAAGGATTCGATGTCGTGTATGCCGTTCGCGCCGAAAGAAAAGGGGAAAGCTTTTTTAAGAAAACTACAGCATCGCTGTATTACCGGCTGATGAAACGTCTGACTCATATCGATATGCCCCTTGATACGGGCGATTTTCGTCTGATCTCAAGGCCCGTGGCCGATGTATTGAAACAAATGACCGAAAAACGGCCTTTTCTTCGGGGGCTCATCAGCTGGCTGGGCTTCCGCCAAACGGGAATTTTGATCACGCGCGAAGCCCGCTTCGCCGGAAAAACCAAGTTTTCTCTTTTAAAAATGCTCCAGTTCGCATGGAGCGGCATCACGCATTTTTCCTTTTTCCCGATGCATGTCGCCACTTGGATCGGCCTTTTAACGTTCGTCTATTGCACCATCGAACTTATCCACACGCTTTACGTCTCGCTCGTTCTCAAGATTGCGGTTCCCGGCTGGGCATCGCTCATGGTCGCCATTCTTTTCTTGGGCAGCGTGCAACTCATCACACTCGGCATCTTGGGAAGCTATCTCGCCAGAAATTATGACGAATCGCGGAACCGGCCTCTCTATCTGATACAGAAAAAAGAAGGTTTTTGACCCCGATGCCCCCCTCGAACGACTCCGTGGTCCAGCGTGAAAAGGAATTCCATAATCAGTTGGCCCAAGGGATGGATATCGCTTCGCTCTTAGTGCGGGAATCCTTCGAATCGCCTACCGCCGTGGAAAACCGCTTTGCGCTCGAAAGCATGGGACCGATCCAGGGAAAAAAGATCCTGGATCTCGGCTGCGGGGCAGGCGAGGCCGCGGTCTATTTTGCTCTTCAGGGGGCACAGGTGGAAGGTTGTGACGTTGCCGAAGAGTTATTGGTTCTGGCCAAACAATTAGCCCTTAACTACGGCGTCGCCCCCCAATTTTCCGTAGCGTCTTCGAGCGCACTCCCGTATCCCGATGGTCACTTTGATTTTGTTTTTGGAAACGGCGTACTCCATCATGTGGATCTACCGGCGACCGCCCGGGAAGTCCGGCGTGTTTTAAAGCCGGGCGGGAAAGCTTTTTTCATTGAACCCTTGCCCTACAACCCCGTCATTCACATCTATCGCGCCATGGCGTCCAAAGTCCGCTCTGCCGATGAGTGCCCCTTGAGCTTCAAACAACTCAGCGATTTCGCCTCCTTTTTTTTCTCGTCCCGCCACCGGGAATTCTGGCTTTTTAGCTTAGGGATCTTTCTCCACTTCTTTTTTATTCGCCGGTGGCATCCCTCCAAGGTGCGGTACTGGAAAAAGGTCATCGAGGCAGGCGAAGAATATCGCGGTCTTTTCCAAAAGCTGCAGCGTATGGATGATCTTTGTCTTAAATATGTTCCTTTTTCCAATTACCTTTGCTGGAACACGGTCCTGCAGGTTCAAAAATGATCGCGGCCTTCATGGATTCGCATGCGATTTATGAAGGTCTCCGTAAAGCGTTCCTTTGGGGTTTGCGGGTCCGTCCCATCTCGGAGGCACTTGAGCTCAAAGCCGATGAAAAGCTCCTGGACGCCGGTTGTGGGTTCGGAGTTTTTGTAAGGCACGCCAGTCACTGTGATTACACGGGGATCGATATCGATGATACGCGGATCCAGTGGGCAAAAAGCAAGATCGGGGAGACTCCTCATCGGCGCTTCTTGACAAGCGGCATCACTCGAACGCCATTCGCGTCAAAATCGTTCGACACCGCCTTAGGTTATGGTTTGCTTCACCATCTCACGGACAACGACGCAAAAACCGCGGTGGCGGAACTTAGTCGCATTGTGAAAAACAAGATCGTTTTTTCCGAGCCGGTTTATTCGCGATATCACTGGATCAACAATCTATTATGCAAAATGGATCAAGGGCCGTTCGTCCGCACCCAAGAGGCCTATCTGGTGCTTTGCGAAACCGCTCTAAAGATTACAAAGACCCGCTTTTTTTATTCGCGTAACGGACTGGCAAAATATCTTTTGATCACCGCCACACCCAAAGGGGCCGCATGATCCTCCACTACCTCTATCAGTATGTGAAGTTCGGTAAATTCACGACATTTTTTCTAATCGTCATGGGCGGGATCCTGCTGTTCCGATTATTGCCCAAGAGCCGCTTCACCATCTCAAAATGGGCCGCTTTCCTGCTCATCTTTATCCTGGGGCTGTCCCTGCGGATCGGATGGCTCCATTATTCCGCACACACTCCCATGAGCCATTGGAACGCCGGGCACATGCTCGAAAATGATTGGATCAATGTTCAAGCGATCGAATTAGCCCAGAATGGCACATGGTTTCATGGGCCCGATGGCCTGCCCTCCGGACGGAGGCCCATCGGTTACCCGATGTTTCTCGCCTTATTTTATAAACTGTTTGGCGTGCATTTGGGAGTGGTCTGGACTTTGAACCTCATTCTGTATGGAATTACGTTTTATTTTCTTTTTCAGATCGCCTGCATGATCTTCAATGAAAATATTGCTTTGATCTCCGGTTTCTTGTTCGCCATTTATCCCATGTCCGTTTACAGCATTAAATTGATCACGGATGAACATTTATTCCTTCCTTTTTTTTACGGGGGGCTCTGGATGCTATGCAGCATCTTGAAGGGGAGAAAGATCTGTTTGGATTGGCTGTGGCTTGGTCTCATCTTTGGATATGCGACCATGATACGGACACACACCATCTTCATGCCATTTGTCGTGGGCTTCACTTTCTGGCTTTTAAAACGCCCTCTTCGGGAAGTTCTTGGAAAACTGTTGCTCGTGGCGCTCGTCATGCAACTCATCAATCTTCCTTGGCTCGTCCGCAATTACAAGGTTTGGAAGACGCCGGTACTTTATACGGCGACCGCGTATTATATTTATCCGCAAATGAATTCGACCGCAGGCCCCGAGGGCGGCGGCCACATTCCGCTAAAGGGGGAACCGGGTTATTCCGCGGAATTGGACGCTGCATTTCGATCGGGGAACGAAGGGAAGATGCATCAGATCGCCGGACGTGAAATGAAAAAATGGATACGGGAACATCCTTTATCGTTCCTTCAACTTGGGACGGCTCGATTACTCGATTTCATGTGCTTCAACCGGAAGAGCGGGATCTGGGCCCTTTGGTATGAGTATTATCCCGGTTCTTTTGATTCGCGGCGCCCCCTGCCTGACAAGCTTAGAAAATCTTTGGAAGAGTACGCCTTTGCTTTTTACTATATCGTTTTTTTCTCTTCTTTAATTGCCATGATGCTTCTCGTGAGACAACATAAAGCCTTATCGCCAATCACAAGGAATTGTCTTTGTGTTCTCGGGCTGTGTTTTCTTTTTTGGTTCGCGGAGCATATGGTGATCTATCCAGACAGAAAATATCGTTTTCCGCTGGAACCTTTGATGCTAATCACTACGGCGTATTTTTTTTATCATTTGAAATGGCCAAGTTTGTTGACATCATGGTGGATGAAAGCTTTTCCTTCCCGTCGCACAACCATCAAGAGCGTGTAGCATGCAGGCAGGATTCAAGTATTGGCTTTGCGTTATCGCGCTTTTGATTTTCATCGGGATCCAAGCAATTTATGCCGCCTATGAAACCAGCCAGACCGTGGATGAGACATACTACAATGGAAGCGCATATCCAATGGTCCGTTACAACAATTACGAATTTCTTGGAGAACATCCGCCCTTTCTAATTCAATTAGGAGCCTTACCGCTCCTCTTATTGCAACCCGCTTTTCCCATCCAAAACTATGTGCGCCTTTTGGGGACCAACAGTGTCGATATTTCGCGGACCGGGGCCATGTTCCTTTACAAAGTGGGGAACACGCCTCGGCAGATCCTTTTTTGGGAGCGGGTCCCTATCATTTTATTAACGTTGCTACTTGCCGTTGGTATTTTTTGCCTTTGCGGGGAGCTTTTTGGTGCCTGGGGCGCTTTTCTTTCGCTCGCTTTGTTTTCCTTTGACCCCAACATGATCGCCCATGGAAGCTTGTACACGACTGATATGGGGCTTGCGGTTTTCTATTTTTTTGCTATTTACGCGAGCAAGCGATTTTTTGACGAACCGTCCGGTAGGCGCGCTGTTTGGGTTGGTGTGGCATGCGGTGCTGCTTTTGTGTCCAAGATAAGCAGTCTGGTTCTGATTCCGGTCATTGCCTGTCTATTTGTAATCTATTATTTTGACACTGTGAAAAATTCTTCGCTCCCGCCATTACCTCTGCAGTTTGAGAAATGGATCCTGGGCATTTCCCTTTTTCTTGTTGCTAACGCGATCGGAGAGAAACAAGCGATGGTTCTATTCGGTCCGTTTTGTGTGTTCGCTGTTTATCTTTTTGCGAGGGATCTTGCGTTTATCCGCAGTTCTAGTGTTGCGCGCATTTTTTTTCGGGCGACTATGCTTGGCGGCGCCTTGCTTTGTATTGTTTTTTCATGGAAGCTGAAGAAGAAATACAGCGTTTCGCTGGCGGCTTTTCTGATGTTTGGAAGCTTTATTGCTTTGACAATAGCAGCGTTTTTTGCAAGGTTCCCGTCAGAGGATAGCCGCGTCCGTTTGGTGAAATGCTTTTTGACGGTATTTGTGCTGGCGGCGCTTTTTATCGTGTTGGATTATACGGATATCGTTTATAAGTTTTATCGCTTAATCGGGTTTGGTAATTATATGAAGCCGCTCGGAATTGTGCTCTCGCACTCTGCGGGCGGTCATGGAGCCTGCGTGGAGGGCTCGTTCGTGACATGCGACTGGCGCTATTTTCCTGCTCTCATGGCGATAAAGACCCCGTTTTTGACGTTGATTCTTTCGGTGATTGGAGCCATTGCTCTGCTCTACTCCAAACGATCAATTCTGGTCAAATCTCTGGTTCTTCTGCCGGCCATATTCTTTTTGGGTGCCGCTATCCCGAACAAGATTCATATCGGACTGCGCCATATCCTTCCTGTTTATCCGTTTCTGTTCCTTCTTGCAGGCTACGCTGGATCGCTGATAAAACAAATACAACATACTGTTCTTCGAAGGTGTGTTTTTGTTTTACTGGCTATCTTTATCGTTGAGACGGCGGCGCGTACGGTTGCGGCGGCACCGGATTATTTAGCATTTTTTAATGAATTTGTTGGCGGCGCGGAGCAAGGAGCCAAGTTTGTCGCGGATTCCAATATCAACTGGGGACAAGACAACGGACGTCTTGCCGAGTTCGTGATCGCGAAAAAAATTCCAATGATCAAAATCGCGTCCGAGGCTGAAAACGGGGACGTCTATAACTATTACGGGATGCCTTGGATGAGGATGGAGAAGAACGATTTTGTTTCTCCACGGCCCGGTTATTATGCGCTGGGCATACGATGTTATGTGGAGCAGCAGCGTTCTTCGGAGTCCTGGTTTAAGAACAGGCCTCCGGAATTTCGCGTGGGAAAAACTTTTTTTATTTTCAGGGTTCCGGTTAGATAGGGGAAATCTATGCGCAACGGATTGCTTAAGATAACAGCTTTTCGGATGGGGGAGGCACTGTTGCTTTTTTTGCTCGGGTTTTATTTCGGGGTCGCTACTTTTTGTCCGGGGATATGGTCGGCAGTGTTTGATGCAATTCCTAAAATTTATAAGCGATCTTTAAATTTTACGGCGTCCGGAGCTGCGGTCTTAGGACTTTTGCTGTTTGAATGGGCCAGGCGGGACGCTTTCATCAATGCGCGGTGTGTTTGGGGCCGTATGGTCGAAAGCATGCGCTCCCGTTCTGTTGCCTGGAGTTTAGGTTTGTTCTCCGGTTTCGGGTTGTGGTGGGCGGTCTCCAGTTGCCTCCGCCTTGAGGCCATGGATGCCGGTTTCGACATGGCGATTTTCACACAGGCCATCTGGAATACAACTCAGGGGGACTGGTTCTATTCGAGCATCAAGGGAGGTATCAGCCTTTTGGGAGATCATTTTGCGCCGATCCTTGCGGTATTTGCGATCCCATACAGGGTCTGGCCGCATCCCGAGTTTTTGCTTGGGATGCAGGCTTTGGCGGCGGCATCCTGTGTGTTTCCGCTGGCGAGATTCGTCCGGAAGACCGGACAATCGCCCGCTTGGGCGATCCTGTGCTGTATTTGCTTTGCGCTTTACTCTCCCGTAAGGAACTCTGTCCGTTTTGACTTTCATCCGGAAGTTCTTGCCATGCCGCTTCTGTTCTGGGCGTTTTGCTTTCTGGAAGAGAAAAGAACTCTCCTTTCGTCCGTTTTCTTGGCTCTTGCACTGGCAGCCAAAGAGAATATTGCGACCGTTGCTTTTGCTTTCGGGGTTTATGCGTGTCTGAAAAAGGACAGATCCCTCGGTTTTGGGGCCTTCTGGATCGTGTTTTCTGCGGTCTATTTCTACGCCGTTGTCCATTGGATCATTCCCGTGTTGTCCGGGGCCCCTTATTTTTATCTTTCCGGAAATTTTACCGAATGGCTTTGCCTGGGGTGGAAGCCTTTGAGCAGGCATGTTATTAACGTAACGACCTTGTCGTATGTTGCGAAGGTGTACGGACCGCTTGCGTTTACCAGTTTTTTTGCGCCGTTGCAGTTGATGTTGACGTTGCCGACTTTGGCACAGAATATCTTGTCGCGCAGCATCACGACGCGTTCTCTTTATTTTCAGTATACGGCGACCCTGACGCCTTTCGTGTTCATCGCGTCCGTCGCCGCGATGGCTAAGATCCGAAAGTTTCGTCGCTATTGGGCTTATTTGATCCTTTTGACCTCTGTTTTTCTAAGCGGAGTTTCTGAAGCGTATCCGATCCGCCGTAACTGGATTGCGATTACGCCTCATACTGTTATGGTCCGGGAAAAGCTGCGGAGCCTTCCTGCGGAGGCGTCGCTCCGGACTCATGAGTTCTATGCTCCTCATGCGGCGAACCGCAAGGAGCTTCATATATTTGAAAATGATCATCCGAAGGAAGGTGGCTCCTGGAAGGCTCGCCATACCGATCTCGTGGCGATTGATCGAGGGCTTTTAAAAGGATCTCCGGAGGCGGCTCTTGACGAACTTCGGGCATCCGGTTACGCGGTTTCCTTTGAGCAGGACGGATTTTATATTCTGAAGAGAGCCGCAAACAGTAGGCAATAGAGCTCTTAGCTGATGGCCTAAAAGTACGAGAAACCGGGTTGCAGTAAGGATGGGGCAAACGTATGCAATGTCCTAGGATCGCTAGATGCGCTGCAAGAAGCTGGCTGATCTGCAAAGGGATATTGAAACGCTCGCGGGGGAGTGGAAGCTGTCGCCGGAGCATGAGTTGACGTACAAAGAGCGGGACACGGGCGGCGGGACAAGGGCCACGACACTTGCACCAATGCGCAAGTGCGATGCCGTCGCTTTTCAAAGATTGCCGCGTACGGTATCGAAAGAAGCGGAGTTCAAGGCGCAGATCGTGGCGGTGGAACCGGATGCGTTGGTGGTGTCGGTTACGGTTGACGAGGACCAAAAAAGAAAAACGACTGGACTTGTAAAGCTTGCGGGTAAGTGGGAACTGGATGACAAGAACCGGATCACGTTTACGGTCGGGACACGGGCTACGATCCAGGGGCCAGGCAAAGAGCGCGGTCCTTCTGTTCTAACGTTCGAGGGGGCGTGGGAAGTTAACGAGCACCACGAAGTCGTCTATTCTTTTACCACAAAGTCAGTTGTTGAGGGCGCCGGAAAAAAAAGGCACCGTGTTACAAGAGTCACTCAGGGGCTTGTTTTTAAAGGTGAATGGGATGTCTCCGACGAGAACAAGCTGACATATCTCATCGGGATCGACAGCGATTCCGCGTTCCGGTTCCGTGGGACATTCGAGAGTTCGCATATTCTTGCGAAAGAGGGGGAGATCCGCTATCAAGTGGGGCTGGAATATAAGACTTCACGCGGCGCGAAGAAGCGTTTGACGCAGACGATCGTTCTGTTCGGGAAGGGAAGCTTTCGGACGATCTTGCGCTTTCATTTGAGATCGAATACGCGGACGGCAGAAGGTCCGAGATCAGGGTTGGCGCGGACCTTGACCTGAAAAAGCTTATCACAAAGGCCACCGATGACGACCCCAAGGAGACCGGGGCTCTTTCTTTTGAAACCCAGCCTCGGAATGATGTGCGGGCTCTTCTCCCTGATGAAATCTCGGTCAACCTTATCAGCCGCACGGGAAAGCCGCTAGGCCTGGAGCTCGTCCTAACGAAGGAGCTTTTTGGCGGTGACGCGCAGCTTTTTCTGAGGTTCGTCCGGACCGTAGATGAAGCGCGCGGGGAATTCGGGATTAAGATCCCGTGGTAGGTCTTGCCCCAAACCCCAACGGTTTGGGACGGCTTCGTACCTGCGCCTGTGCGCAGGTGCCACGCCGCGGAAAGAATTGATTTCTCCTACGGCAAAGCGGGATTTTTGACAATCCCGTCCGAGCCGAGGCGGGAATACGGATACCGTGGTAACGGACGGAAGCCCATAGCTTATAGCTCATAGCTTATGGCTTATAATAGCCCGCAGACTGTGGCCGCCATCGCTTGACAGGGTTTATGGATCATGTAATACTTTATATGGACGATGTATTACATAAAAAGGAGTTTTCTATGAAACGAAAAAACCTAACTTCCGTTCAGTTGAGACCCAAGATCGCAAAAATGGTCGCGACTCTCATGAGTCGGGAAGGGATGACAAGGACCGAGATCATCAACGAAGCTCTTCGCCGGTTTCTTCTTGAGCGGGAATTTCAAGGTGTCCGGGAAAAACTCATTCCCTACGCCCAGACCAAAGGCATTTACACCGGAAACGATGTGGACCAGGTTTTGGGTTCATGAGAGTCGTTTTTGATGCCAATGTCCTTCTCTCAGCTTTTTTGACGCGGGACGGTATTGCCCAACAGCTTTTTGTCAGGGTTTTGGCGGATCATGAAACCCTTGTTTCGGAGTACATCCTCCGGGAAGCCGTGGAAAAATTGTCCGGAAAGTTAAAAATCCCGGAACGGGAAGTCGAAGTTTTTGCTCGTTATATCCGAGCTCGCATGACCGTGATTGACCCTTCGGAAAAGGCAGGCCCCATTGATTTTGAGGACCCTAAGGATATTCCCATCCTCCGTTTGCTAGAGGCCGGCGGCGTTCATTATTTTGTTACGGGTGACAAAAAACTCCTTGGGCTCAAAAAGCACAAACAGACCCTTATCTTGTCCCTTCGCGAAGCGTTCGAGCTTCTATGATACAAACATTTTTTAGATCCAGGATCTTTCGAAGAAAGGTTCTGGGCTAAAGCTGCTCGCGCCGCGGTGAGCCTAGCCTGCAACAAAGGCGGGACTACACCTGTCGGCAGGCCAGCGTAAGGCGGGCAGGCAGGAACTTTAACGAGAGGCGTTTCTCAAGGCGACAACCGCTTCACCTGCCACGCATCGTCAGTGTGATGAGCCGCGCTTACGATGCGTGAAGGGGAGATCGGGGAGTATGACGAAACAACCCACAACGACAGATCAATATCGCCATGTGCGAAAGGCCGTTGCGGCCGAGTTTGCGGCCGGTGCCGAGCGATTGCGGCACTCCTACCGCGAAGAAGTCGTTCGCACGGTATGGAACATCGGAAAGATCCTTCGCGGGCCTCTCGGGCTTCTGGATAAACCGGACACCCGCAATGCCGCGCTCGTTGCAAGGCTTTCGCGGGATTTCGAGCGGCCGGATTCCTTTTTCTATGACGCGGCGAAATTTCACCGGGTCTATCCCCAAAAACCGCCTCTCGCGCTCAGCTGGTCCCACTACGCTCAGCTGATCCGTCTCCAGGACCCGAGAAAACGGCTTCTCCTCGAGCAAAAAGCCCTCTCCCAGAGCATTAATACCAAAGACTTCCGGGCGCTTACCCGTCTCGGCCCGAGGCAGGTCCCGGCACCGCTCCTGGGACAAAAGGCTGTTCTTGCCGTCACGCGCGGCCGCTTGTATTATTACCGCGTCACACGAGCGCTTGCGAAGAACTGGGCCCTTCTCAATCTCGGGTTCGGGATCGAGCGGGAGGTCCGGTGCGGCCGCATTGCTTGTCTTCATTCGGGGATGATCATGCGCTCCGTAAGGAAAGACGAAACGTACACCGGCAAGATATCCCCGTTTGACAAGGACCGGCTCTATACCTATGCTGCCACGCTTGTTCGCGTGATCGACGGAGACACGCTGGTCGCGCGCGTTGACCTGGGCTTCAGGACCTGGATCACCGAGACCTTTCGCTTGCGAGGGATCGACGCGCCGGAAGTGACCTCCGCGCTGGGACACAAGGCGAAGGTCAATGTGCGGGAAAGGCTCCGCCTCTCGGTCTGTCTTGTGATCAAGACTTACAAACAGGAAAAGTACGGCCGGTATTTGGCGGATGTGTTCTATCTGAGGGGATGCAGCGATCGTGAAAAGGTCCTTCGCGAAGGGGCTTTTTTGAACCAGGCGTTGCTGAAGGAAGGGCTTGCGGTGCCGTATGAGGGTGAAGGAGCACCGGTTTGTGAAACCGGGTCTTGATGATTTTTATAAGGACTGATTGATCATGAAAGCACGGATCGTGATACTCAATTATAACGGGGAAGAGATGCTGGCGAAGTGTTTGCCGAGCATCGCGGAGGCGGTTCGCGCGGCAAAAACTCCGACTACGGTCACGATTTTAGACAATTTGAGTACGGACCAAAGCGAAGCGTATGTCCGGAAGAATTTCCCTGAGATGGATTTCGTGCGGGCGTCCGAGAATCTAGTGCTCTGTTCTTATAACGATTATCTCAAGACGATCTCCGAGCCTATTGCGATCCTCCTTAATAATGATATCCGGGTCGATCCGGGGTTTATTGACCCGCTTGTTAAAAAGTTCAGCGAAGATCCCCAGATGTTTCTCGTTGCGCCGCGCGTCCATAGTTTTGACGGACGGTCCATCGAAGGGGTTGACTCCCGCTTTGCGATCCGTTTCGGCATGGTGTGGTGTTCCGCGCGTTATCCGGGGTATGAAGCTCACTCCATGGTCCCGTCGAGGACTTCGGTTTCCGGATTTGGGGCGTTTGCGCGCGAGAAGTTCCTCGCATTGGGCGGTTATGATCGGTGTTATCTTCCTGGCATCTTGGAGGATCTTGATCTTTGTTACAGGGCGGCGGGGGCGGGATATCATCTGTGTTATGAACCCCAGAGCCTGGTATTCCATATGGGGCAGGCGAGTTTTAAAAAAGCATTTTCAGATCTCCGGCGGGAAACCCTTGCCTACCGCAACACTTTTATTTTTATGTGGAAGAATTTTCACAGTCCAAAATTCCGGCTTGCGCATATTTTCTGGTTGCCTTTCCGGGTGGTCTGGGCGCTCCTGTGCGGACGAATGGGGTTTGTTTTGGGGCTCTGGGAGGCGATCCAGCGTGCATTTATGATTCGTCATCCTGAGGCTCGCGGAGACGGGCGAAGCCTGGCTGCCGGACAGGCAGGGATATCTTCTCAAGATTCTTCGCTTCGCTCAGAATGACAAAGAAGGCATTATGAGCTTGACGGCCATTGTATTAACAAAAAACGAGGAGCGGAATATCGGAGATTGCCTGGCGGCGCTCTCTTTCTCGGACGAGCTTCTCGTGGTGGATTCCGGAAGCACCGATAAAACGCGTGAGATCGCGCGCAGTTGCGGAGCTTCGGTGATCGAACATCCGATGAAAGATTTTGCAGATCAGCGGAATTTTGCGATGGAGCAGGCGAAAGGGGATTGGGTGCTGTTTGTCGATGCCGACGAACGCGTGACGCCGGAATTGGCGGATGAGATAAAAAATGCATTAAGAGAGCGTTCCTCTGTCTCGGACAACCTTCGAGGCGTGATTCCGGAGGCGCGGAACTTGACCGCAGAGAGTGAACAAAGCTGCCCGGCTGATCCCGCTGCGATATTATGCGTTTATGCCATCCCCCGCCGGACCTATTTTTTTGGGAGGCCTCTCTTTTTTTGTGATGCTAGGGGGGATGCGCCGATAAGGTTGCTTCCGCGTTGGTATGTTTCTTGGACGCAGCCGGTCCATGAGAAAATTAGAACAGATCTCCCATGCCGTTCTTTGAAAAATCTTCTTTTCCATTACAGTACGCGCGATCTTGACCATTATCGGGAGAAGGTCGCAGCTTACATCCCTCTGGAGCTAGAAGCCATGCGGAAGAAAGGCCGGCGGCCGTCACTGGCCAAAGTCCTTTTTGTGCCTCCCGCCAAATTCGTTCAGCTTTATTTCTGGAAGTTGGGTGTTTTAGATGGTGTTGCGGGTTTTCAATATGCTATTCTTTCTGCCTATTACACTTTTGTAAAACACTGGCGGTACTGGAGACATGAATAGTGTCTCCCCGACAACACCCGGTATTCCTGCGGAAGCAGGCGTGTTTTGCTCTGAAGCAGAAAATAAATTATGAGAAACATTCGAAATCCTGATTTTGAGTCTTCCGCGGTCATCTCGCTATGTGTTCTTTGGGTCAGCACAACGTTCGCGATCGCTTTGATGGAGATCGCTTTGGTGGGTGCGTTGGTGTTATGGGGGCTCGGCAAATGGTCTGCCACCCGGAAACAACACCCGGTGTTGGATCTCGGGGGTGCGAAGGTAAACGCCGGGTGTAGCGTGGGTGGCAAAGACCGGTTGATGTGGGGATCGCTGGCGGTATTCTGTTTGATCGTGCTGCTGTCGTTCTTCTTTTCGGAATATCCCAAGCAAAGCTTTCGGGGGATCTTCAAGATTGCCAAGCCGATCCTTGTTTTTATTATGGCGGCGAGCTTGTTTCGAACCGGAAAGGCGCAGAGCCGTTTTGACGTTGCTTTTTTGATCACCTTCCTCATCGTAACGCTCGATTCCTCAGTCCAATATGCTTTCGGTCGGGATGTCCTTCGCGGGTTTCCCGCCCAAGCTTCGAGCGCGGGGCTTCGTCTTGTCGGTCCTTTCGGCGATTTCGGGAAGATGGGCGCTTATCTCATTCTCATTATCCCTGTTTTTTTGCTGCAAGGCTGGTCCAAGCCCGTAACTAAGGGGATGCGTCGAGATTCACTTTACGCGTTACTCCTCGCTGCGGCTGGTTTCGTGTTGCTCTATTTGACGAGGTGCCGAGGTCCCGTTCTGGCGCTCGTTGTCAGTTTTTTTGCGCTGGCTCTGTATAAACGGTGGTTCAAGGCTATCGGGATCGGCTTTTTGCTTTTCCTTGCTATCCTTGCTATAACGCCTCGGGGGATGATCATCCATTTGGACGCGGAATCTAAAGAGCAGTCCATTATTGAGCGACTTGAGCTCGCAAAACGCGCGTTTGATGTGATCAAGGCGCGCCCGTGGCTTGGTACAGGGATCAATACGTATAACGTTGCTCATGAGAAGTACGATACGACCCAAAATTGGCGGGTCCGCGGGTATTATGCCCACAACGGTTATCTTCAGCTCGCGGCGGAGATCGGGATCCCGGGGATCTTCTTTTTTATTCTGTTCCTTATCCTTTTCTTCAAGCGGGGGCTTCGCGAGGCGAAGGCGGCACGGGGTTCCCCGGAGGAATTGGAGCAGCTGGGGATCCTGACAGGGCTTCTCGCGTTCCTGCTTTACGCAATGGCAGATACCAACCTTCAAAGTCCGCAGTCGCTCATGAGTTTCTGGTTCATGGCCGGGGTATTGATGGCGAGGCAGAAACCACAGCTCCCATGAGTGAGATCGACTTTATCATTTCCGTCAAAGATCAACTGGATTACACCCGCCGGTGCATCGAAAGCATCTTCCGGAATGTTTCCCGGAAGATCCGTCTTATTCTGATCGATGACGCGAGCGCGGACGGGACGCCGGAATATTTTGACGGGCTGAAAAGATCCTGTCCTGCGAATGTTGCGATCACCGTCATCCGGCACGATGTCAATCAGGGGTATCTGAAAAGCATCAATGAGGGGCTGAGCCATTCGGACGCGCCCCACGTTATTTTTTCGAATAATGACGTGGAGGTTTTTCCCGGAGCGGTGGAAGAAATGATCGCCGTGGCGAATCTGGATCCGCGGATCGGCCTTGTCAATCCCAACTCCAACGAATTCGATATCCCGAAGGAGGATTTTGCGCGGACCAAGGAGCTCAAGGGGCGGCGGATCGAATCGTTCCACGCCGCGGGTTTTTTCATGATGGTGAAACGGGAGGTGATTCGGCGCATCGGCGGATTTGATGAGATCTTCAGCCCCGGGTATTTCGAAGAGATGGATTACTCCGAGCGGGGACGGGTCGCCGGATTCAGTTGTGTCATCGCTTTGGGCGCCTATGTGTTTCACTACGGATCGCGGACCTTTTTACCCGAAGACAAACAGCGGCTCTGGGACATCAACGAGAGGGTCTTTGTGAAGCGCTGGCGAGGGGATCAGTGGTTTGCTTATGTGGCGGATCAGCGTTCTTTCTCGGACCCGGGATCAAGAAAAAATATACTGGGCCAGATCCTCCGGCTCATCCGGGATGAAAAAGCTTATTTCTATGTTTATCTTGATGCGGGCCTTGCCGGATACCTGGACGATCTTCATGTGGGGATCCGTCCGAAAGAAACGCCGCTCATTTTTGGATTTTTCTCATTGCTCCTGAAATGTATCCGTTCCGCGCGGCGTAAAAAGCCGATCTCAAGGATCTATGTTTCGGACCGGTTTTTGTTCCGGGTATTTCGTTCGCTCCGGGGACTTTTTGGAGCGGAGGTCGTTTTGCTTCCCCGTTAGGCGGGAGGCTTCAAAGAAAATCTCCCCCGACCCCTGTTTGTAAAAGAGGGGAACCGTAACGTTGACGCGATTTTAACTTTCTAAGTCTGTTATTATTTCGCGTTCCCGAACCTTAACAGCAGGTGTTGAAAGCTAAAACGATACGATGAGCATTCTCGGAATTTCAGCTTTTTATCACGACGGCCCAAACTTTTGATTTCTTTTTTTTTAAAGGACAGTTTGGGCAGCCCTGGCTACCTGTTGCGTTTTTATAAAAGCCAGGGTAGCGCGGCTTATAGAAAGCATATTCGATCAGGAGGAAAGTTTTGAATATTTTAGGGATTTCAGCTTTTTATCACGATAGCGCCGCGTGTCTCGTGCGAGACGGGGAGATCGTGGCCGCGGCGCAGGAAGAGCGCTTCACGCGCAAGAAACACGACTTCCGCTTTCCGGATCACGCGATCGAATGCTGCCTGAAAAAAGGCGGCATCACGGCGGCCGAGCTCGATGTGGTCGCGTTCTACGACAAGCCGTTCCTCAAATTCGAGCGGATCCTCGAAACGTACCTGGCTTACGCGCCGCACGGTCTTCTCTCGTTCCTTCAGGCCCTGCCGCTTTGGATCAAGCAGAAGCTCTGGATGAAGGATCATATCCAGGAAGCGCTCAAGGGCTTCAAAGGCAAGATCATTTTTCCGGAGCACCACCAATCCCACGCCGCGTCCGCGTTCTTTCCGTCGCCTTTTCAGGAGGCGGCGTTCATTACCATGGACGGCGTCGGGGAATGGGCCACGACGAGCTACGGGGTCGGAACCGGGAACCGTCTCGAGATCCTGGCCGACATCCGTTTCCCGCATTCGCTCGGGCTCCTTTATTCGGCATTCACCTATTACATCGGGTTCAAGGTCAATTCCGGCGAGTACAAGGTGATGGGGCTCGCGCCGTACGGGAAGCCCGTTTTCAAAGACCTGATCCTGAAGGAGCTGATCGATCTGAAAGAAGACGGTTCGTTCAAACTGAACATGAAATACTTCGACTACGGAGCCGGTCTCCGGATGACGAACGCGAAATTCCACAAGCTTTTCGGGGCGCCGCCGCGTAAGCCCGAATCCCGCGTTACGCAGCGCGAGATGGACCTTGCGCGTTCGATCCAGGAGGTCACCGAAGAGGTCATGCTCCGGATCACCCGCCATGTCCATCAAGCGACGGGCCAGAAGAATCTTTGCCTTGCCGGGGGCGTGGCGCTCAATTGTGTCGGCAACGGCCGCATCCTCCACGAGGGTCCGTTCGAGAATCTCTGGATCCAGCCGGCGTCAGGGGATGCCGGGGGAGCGCTCGGTGCCGCGCTTTTCGGGTGGTATCAGTACCTCGGGAATCCCCGGGCGACGGACGGGCACACGGACAGCATGCGTGGTTCTTATCTCGGGTCGGAGTGTTCCCAGGCGGAGATCGGGGAATTTTTGGAGAAGAACAAGATCCCGCATGTGTTGCTGAAAGACGAGGCTGTTCCTGAAGCGATCGCGGATATTATCGCGCAGGAAAAAGTGGTCGGGTGGTTCCAGGGCGCCATGGAGTTCGGACCCCGGGCTCTCGGCGGCCGCTCGATCCTCGGCGATGCCCGTTCTCCCAAGATGCAGGAACAGATGAACCTCAAGATCAAATTCCGGGAAAGTTTCCGGCCTTTCGCGCCTTCCGTTATCGCGGAGCGCGTGTCGGATTATTTCGAAATGACGTCCGAAAGCCCGTACATGCTTTTGGTGGCGCCGGTCCAGAAAAAATGGCGCCGCGAGATGACGGAGAAAGAAAAGAAGCTCGAAGGGATCGAGCTCCTGAACGTCAAACGCTCGGAGATCCCGGCGGTCACTCACGTGGACTATTCCGCCCGGGTGCAGACGATCACGGAGAAACAGAACCCCGGGTTCTACCGGCTCCTCAAAAAGTTCGGCGAGAAATACGGCTGTCCCGTCATGATCAACACTTCGTTCAACGTTCGGGGGGAGCCGATCGTTTGTACACCCGAGGATGCGTTCCGCTGTTTTATGCGGACGAAGATGGATTATCTGATCCTCGGGAACTTTCTTTTGGCCAAAGACCAGCAGAAGGCTTTGGATAAAGACAGCGACTGGATGAAGGAATTCGAACTCGATTGACGTGCAAGAATTGCACGTCAATCGCGCACAACGTTCTACGCACAACGCGCAACGAATTAGTCCCAGGTTTTACGTTGTGCGTTGCCCGTTGAGCGTTGCGCGAGAAAGATAACATGGTCATTGAAGAGATCAAAAAAATAGAAAGCACGCCTAAAAAGCTCCGGGAGTTCGGGCTTCTGGTCGGCGGGGTGTTCCTTGCGATCGGCGGACTGCTGTGGTGGCGCGGGCGGGCCCATTATCTTTACTTTGTGTTTCCCGGAGCTTGTCTTGCCGCGGCCGGGGCAGTGTGTCCCGGAGTCCTGAAGCCGCTTCAAAAGGCCTGGATGACGCTCGCGGTGCTGATGGGGTGGGTGATGACCCGCGTTCTGATGACCTTGCTTTTTTATATCGCGATCACTCCTATCGGTTTGATCATGCGCCTGACGGGGAAGGACATCCTCGATATGCGGCTTGAGCCCCGCAAACCAAGCTATTGGAACCTCCGCAAGAAAATCCCGCATTCTCCCGCGGATTACGAAAAGCAATTTTAAAAGCCGGTTCACGCGCATCGGGCCAAGGGCCACGAAAGAAGGTCAGGGGGCACGTGCGGCGGGCCTCGGTCCACGTGGCCCGGAGATCGTGGCCCGTGGTACGAAAAGGCCTATTCCTTCCACCCTTTCTTCACTCATGTGTGCTTATCGCGGCATCACAGAATGAGGAGAGAAGTGGGTGTATAGTTTCATGTATAGTTTCTTCCTAAACCGCTAAAACTATCTATTTGACATTTATGTAGTTTATGGTATAGTTTTTGATATATGACTGAAAACTATATATCTCAGATCCGTGAGATCCTGGGCTCCAAAGCTTACACGCAGTCCGCGCTCGCGGACCGGCTCGGAGTGACCTATGCGGCGCTGAGTCGTTGGTTGAACGCCCGTGCCCGGCCCCACCGGAGGAGGCTTGAAACGATCGCAAAGCTCCACCGGCAGGTGATCGGGTTTCCGGCCCTTTCAGAAAAAGAGATGGCAGGGGTCGACCGGCAAGCGAAGGCTTTGTGCCGAAAGGACCTTTGGAGGTTGATCTCCGGGAACGAAGATCTTCAAAATGAACTCCTGGTAGAGCATACCTACAATTCGACTTCCATTGAGGGAACGACGCTGACCCAAAAAGAGACAGGGCTCGTGATCCTGGAGAAAGGGATCATTCCGGATAAGCCGCTCCTGGAACATCTGGAGGTTGTGAATCACGCGGCGGTCTTACGGAATGTTTTCCGCCAAGGCCATCGTGAACCCCTTACCGAATCTCTCATTCGAACCATGCACGGGAACCTTCTTCAGGGGATCCGTGATGATGCCGGTTCGTATTCAAAATACCCGCGGGTGATCCGCGGGCTTGATATCGAGTTGACCCATCCCAAAGATATTCCGGAGGAACTGAGGCGGTTGCTTTCGGCCTGGAACCGTCCGGCCAGGAAGACGGCGCGGGAGATCGCCTTATTCCATGCAGAGTTTGAGTTGATCCATCCTTTCGGCGACGGGAACGGGAGGCTCGGACGTTTGCTCATGGCCTTGCAGTGTCTTGAGAGGGGTTATCCGCCTGTTATCATCGAAAATGCCCGGAAAGCCGAATATTATGAGGTCCTGGAGTATGCGCAGAAAAAAGCCGAAGGTCCTTTTGCGGTTTTTCTTGTCGAGGAGATGAAGCGTACCGCCGGGATCATTCGCCGGTACGGTTGATGCCTTACCCGAACGTTTGCTCCGCGCATCCGGTTCGGAGCTTGACCCGGTGTTCTCCCGCCGATTACGAGAAGCAATTTTAAAAGCCGGTCCACGCACATCGGGCCAAGGGCCACGAAAGAAAATCAGGGGGCACGTGCGGCGGGCCTCGGTCCACGTGGCCCGGAGATCGTGGCCCGTGGTACGAAAAGGTCTATTCCTTTCATTTTTCATTTGCTAGTATACCTCCCATCGTTACGTTTTATACTGTGCCATCATTCTGATCCCGCCGAAGGCGGGAGAAGAATCTGAAAAAGAGATCCTTCGCTGCGCTCAGGATGACGGTAAGAAAGAGATCCTTCGCTTCGTTCAGGATGACGGTAGGAAAGAGATCCTTCACTTCGTTCGGGATGACGGTAAGGAAGAACAAGAGGAAATCTAATGGGGAAGTTAAGTATTTTGAAAGAGTTCTGGGATTTTTTGAAGGTCAGGAAGAAATGGTGGCTGACCCCGATCGTGCTCGTTATGGTGCTTCTCGGCGCTTTGATCGTATTTTCGCAAGGTTCGGCGCTTTCGCCGTTCGTTTACACGCTGTTTTAGACTCAATTTAACACCCGGTGTCGGGTCTCGTGGGTGCGAAGTCAGGTGCCGGGCGTCCTCTGGGGGCTCTGGAGCGATCATGAAAAAATATCTCTTTAAAAGCGCGTGGAAAAGGGCCTCCGCGGCATGTCTGGACGCGGTGGGCGATCTGTTGTTCTATCCCGTCCGTTCCTCACGGAAACCGATGGACCTTGGGACGATCAAGCGGATCCTGGCTATCCGGTTGGACCACATCGGTGACGTCGTGATGACGCGTCCGGCGATCCGGGCGCTTCATAAAAAATTCCCGCATGCCGCGATCGACCTGCTGGTCTCCGAAGATCTTGCGCCGCTTTTTGCCAGCGCCAAGGAGATCGCGCGCGTGATCCCGGTGCCGAACGGCTGGTTTTCCCGCAAGGCGCCGCTTGGGAACAAGATCCGGGAGTTCTTCCGGCTTTGGGCTCTCCTCAAGAAAGAACGCTACGATCTCGGGCTTGATTTTAGGGGGGACTTCCGCAATATCCTGCTCATGTTCCTTGCCGGGATCCGTTACCGGCTCGGGTATGGCTTGACCGGCGGCGGGTTCTTGCTGACCGAAGATATTCCTTTCGATGCGACGGCGCACCAGATCCTGATCGGGCTGAACCTGCTCCGGTTCTTCCACGTGGCGCAGGACAATAAGCTTTTGCCGTTCGAATACTCGCAGGAGCAGGCCCAGGCGTTCTGGCAGGTGCTCGCGACCGAGCTTCCGACGACGGTCCTCCCTCGCGTGATGGTCCACATGGGGGCGGGGTCGGTGGCGAAACAATGGGGGAATGATAACTTCCGGGCGCTTTTGCAAAAGATCAGCGAGGCCAATCTTGCGCAGATCCTCCTGATTGGTTCGCAGGAGGAGCGTGACGCATTGCCCGACCTGAAGCTCCACGTCCAGAATATTATCGACCTCCGTGGGAAGGCGCGGCTGCAGGATTTGCCGGTGTTGATGGACGCCTGCGATGTTTTTATCGGCAATGATTCCGGTCCCGCGCATATCGCGGCGGCCCAGGGGCTCGAGGTCGTTCTGATCGCGAGCGGCACCAACGATATCCGGTTCTGGCATCCCTGGACCGAGCGGCTCCGGCTTCTTCACTACGACGTGCCGTGTTCGCCGTGCGAGCTCAAGGTCTGTCCGGTCGCGGGGCATCTGTGTCTCGAGAACATTACGGTCGAACAGGTCTTTGACGCGTTCCGCTCCGTGCTGGACCATCTGCAGAAGCCCTGAGCCATGTTTTTATCGTTCGTCATCCCGAGCCCCAAAGAGGGCGAAGGATCTTTCTAGGGAGGCTTCGCTTCGCCCCATATGACGAAGCGGCGCAAGGACATAAAATTTAGGAAAGTTTCATTCGATCGCTGATGCTACATACCATCGGTTTAGACACACGCATGTTGCAGAATACGGGGATCGGGACGTATCTCCGGGGGCTCCTGGACGGGTTCCGTGAAGCGGGGCCGCAGAACCTGGACCTTACGCTTTTCGGACTTCCGTCCGCCTGGAGCTGGCCGCATCAAAAATTCTCCGCGCCGATCTATTCGATCCACGAGCAGGCGTGCTACCCGGGCATGCTCAAACAATGCCGCCTCTGGCATGCCCCGCATTACAACGTTCCCATCGCTAAAGGGAAGACCAAGCTGGTCGTGACGATCCACGATATCATTCACTGGATTTTCCGCGATAAATTCTTTTCGCCGATTCAGGGGTTTTATTCCGGGACCATGCTCCGGAAGGCTGTGTTGCTGGCGGACCAGATCATCGCGGTCTCGAACCATACGAAAAAGGACCTGATCAAGTATTTCCACGCGGAAGACCGGAAGATCACGGTCGTGCCGGAAGGCGTCGACAAACGGTATCACGAGATCAGGCCGGAGGACCTGAAAACGGTTTACGAGAGACTCCGCGCGAAGTACGGGTTGCCGGCGGATTTTTTTCTGTACGTCGGGCTTTTGAAACCGCACAAGAACGTGTTGTGGCTCATCCGGACTTTCCGGAAAATGAAAATGATGGGAAAGGTCCACACGCCGCTTGTGCTGGTGGGCCGAAAGGACAAGAAATATCCTTCCGGGTATGAGGAGCTCCAGAAGCTCGCGTCCACGCCGGACATTATCCATTTGCCGCAGATCGACCAGGATGAACTTATCGTTTTCTACAATCAGGCGCTCGCGCTCATCCATCCGTCGCTTTATGAGGGGTTCGGCCTGACGTTGCTCGAAGCGATGCGGTGTGGCACGCCTGTCCTGGCCGCCAATACGTCCTCGATCCCCGAGGTGGTGGGCGATGCGGCTTACCGCGTGGAGGTGAACGCGGATGCGGACATGATGAAAGCGATCGGCCGGCTCGAGAAGGATGCGGCCTTGCGGGAATCGTACCGCGTGAAGGGGCTTGCGCATTCCCAGCTCTTTAGCTGGAAGGAGACCGCAAAGCGCACCGCCGCCGTCTACGATAAAGTTTTGGCGGGGAAGTAAAGACGCCCGGCGGAATTTTTCTTTCGCTATTTTGAAAACGTAATTTTTATTTCGTCATTCTGATCCCGCCGAAGGCGGGAGAAGAATCTGAAAAAGAGATCCTTCACTCCGCTCAGGATGACGGACGCGGTTGTCCGGGGGAGCGTTAGGCTGAGAGCCAGGGTTTCTTCGTCGTTATTCTGAAGGCGAGCTTTTCTGCCGTTGTTTTGAAAGTGAACTTTTCTTTCGTCGTTTTGAAAATGTAATTTTTATTTCGTCATTCTGAGGGCGGAGCCCGAAGAATCTATGTCCGAATCCGGCGGGTATGTTTATATTTTAACGAATAAGAATAATACCGTTTTGTATACCGGGGTTACGGCGAATCTTAAGAGGCGTGTTTGGGAACATAAGCAAAAAGTAGTCGATGGCTTTTCCAAGAAATATCATTTAGTTAAACTTGTATTTGCGGAACAGCATCCAACCATTGTTTCAGCGATCCAACGGGAAAAACAAATCAAGGGTTGGTTGAGGCGAAAGAAAATAGCGCTTATCAATTCCATGAATGCTGACTGGAGGGATCTTTCGGAGGTGTTATGAGATCCTTCGCTGCGCTCAGGATGACGGACGCGGTTGTTCGGGGAAACGTTAGGCTGAGAGCGGGGTTTCTTTGTCGTTGTTCTGAAGGCGAACTTTTCTTTCGTCATTCTGATCCCGCCGAAGGCGGGAGAAGAATCTGAAAAAGAGATCCTT
>DAOPYQ010000002.1:52254-319803 GCA_035352955.1 Candidatus Omnitrophota bacterium | reverse complement strand
AGCATCTGACTACGGATCAGAAGGTTGCAGGTTCGACTCCTGCCGGGCGCGCTCTTCTGATTAGGCGTAAGACTCTAAACCAATAGAGCTTACGCCTTTTTTATTTCCTTCGTCAGACACCCTATCAGGAGATTTCTGCTTTCTATGATCGCTTAACGCTACGGGGTGGGTCCGATTTAGCAAATCATCGATTTCTGAGCCATAAAGCATCGACCGTATCCTTTTTTGCGAAGAACCTGTTTGTGGCATTAAGAGAAATTAACAACTAAGGTGGTAGCTTGGTTTCAGCAATAGTTGGGTGAAAAAAGCGTAGTACTAAAATGTACTAAAAAAGTACTAAATTAGTAGTAGCTAATTTTATACCAACTGTAGGGTAACAACAAATTAATATACACAACTTATCGATAGCAAATTCTAACAAGCGTATTATCAATAGGTTATGAACATCAACTAATATCTATCTAATATCTACTAAAATAGTAGTTGTCCTACTAAAAAAATAAAATTAGTACTATGTAAAAAAACATGATATACTATTTTTAAAGAAAGTAGGAGATGCTATGAAAACACCAGAAAAACCTCCAGCGTGGCCGCCCTTTGAAGAGATGGTCAAATCCTCACCGGAAAAACTCAAAGCGCTTGTGGTTCCTAGCGAAGAATTAAAGCAGCTGTATTTAAAGGTAAATGCTAAATATTTGTACTGGGATCAATTTAAACATTTGCCAATGCCCAACCACTTTAAACCAGAAGAAGCGTGGTGGGCACTCAAGATGTATAGAAATCCGTTCAAGCAAAAGTTGCCGTTTATAGATGATCGAAAGCGACCTTTTACGTATTTTATTACTCCCGTGATGCAAAGCCTATTAAGCAAAATAGATCAGTATGCAGCTGGAACGCTTACTTTTATGGAAGAAAACGCCTTATCATCTGCCCGAGGACAGGTTTTTATTATGAGTTCGCTAATGGAAGAAGCAATAGCTTCTAGTCAGCTGGAAGGGGCTGTTACCACGCGGCGGAAGGCTAAAGAAATGTTGAGAGCCGGGAGAAAGCCGGTAAATCAAGATCAACTGATGATAATGAATAATTACAATACTATTGTTAAAATTCGCGAAGATTGGAAAAAGGAAAAACTTTCCCCTGATGTTATTAAGAAAATTCATAAGAGTATGACAACAGGGACAATGCACGAAACAGCCCAAGAAGGAGCATATCGAACAGCGGAAGATGATCGCGAAGGATTAGCTGTGCGAGATGAAAACGGAGAAGTTCTCTATGCTCCGCCGCCGTATACAGAAATTGAAAAACTCATTAATCATTTATGCGCTTTTGCTAATTCAGAACATGAAGATGATAGGTTTATTCATCCCGTTATTAAAGCTGTTATTCTTCATTTCTGGTTAGCTTATATTCACCCTTTTCCTGACGGAAATGGGCGAACCGCAAGAGCTCTTTTTTATTGGTATATGCTTTCCAGAAAATATTGGTTATTTGAGTATATTTCTATTTCTCGAATCATTCTTAATGCGCGCATTCAATATGTAAAAGCATTTCTCTATACTGAATATGATGAATGCGATTTGAACTATTTTATTTTAAATCAGTTAATGGCCATAAATAAAGCAATCGTGGACTTGAAAGAATATATTCTCAAGAAACAATCAGAAGAAAAAGAAATGACCACGATCCTTAAAAACAATGAAACGTTACAGAAGCTAAATGAAAGACAAAGAGAAATTTTATTCCGAGCGATAAAAGACCCAGATACGGTGTTCACTGTCAAAGGCCATATGAGAATGACGGATGTAGTCTATGAAACTGCAAGAAAAGACCTTCAAGATCTTGTTGAAGCTGGTTTTCTAGAAATGAAAGCGCAGCAGAAAGAATACTACTTTATTCCAGTGGCTGGGCTAACAAGCAAAATCAAAATCGGATTACGAACTTAATTGTCACCGTTTTTGACACCGTAGTTACTTTTTGAGAAATTAAAACCTTTGCTTTAATTTCACAACTTGAATTGGTAAGATCACTTAAATAAATTGCTCGGTTTGGAGTAGTTTGATTCCGTAGGCTCACTACGGATCAGAAGGTTGCAGGTTCGACTCCTGCCGGGCGCGATTAAAAAAGGCGTAGCCAAAAAGGGCTACGCCTTTTTTATTTGTATTGGGAGGAGTCGAACGGAGGAGCGATTTTAAGCATGACCTAATGTCATGCTTAAGCGACGGGTGGCCGACCCGAAGGGCGCCGACTCCTGGTGAGGGCAGGGACCTGCCGCGCTTGCACCTTATCCCACGGGACGATAAAAAACATCGTGTGCAAGCACGGCATCGTCGAGGCGCAGGGACAGCCTCGTACGATGGCCGGGCGCGCTCACTTAACACGAATAGCCTCAGCCAGTTACGGTTGGGGCTATTTTTTTGTCCTTACGCTAAAAACCCTCCGTGCTAAAACTGTGCTAAAACCCGGAATAATTCGTTTGCTTGTTAAGCGAAGCGGACCTTTTTTGTTTTATATCTGCGCGGATGATAGGGCTGCCTCATTAATTTCCTTCAAGATATTGGGTCTGTAATTCGATCAGCCCCAAGATATTGTAGCAAGCTTATCTTGCTAGTTTTTGATAATAGTTGATTAAGCGTTCCCAAAGCAGCGCCGATAAATAAACGGTTTACACAGGATGCGGGGCTCGCTATAATCCGCCTCAATAGGCGGAGGCTCGCAAGGGTTGCGTATCCCCAATTAGATTCATACTTTAAAAAGCCGGTTCGCCGGATTAAGAGAATTTAAGCGAAACATAAAGGCGCAGCAATAAACGAGTCGAAATAAAACAAGCCCCACTCCACAAAAAGGAGAAACACATGAAGAAGCTCCTCTCGATCATCGCGATCCTCTCTCTTGTATTTTCACCCGTGACCCCTGCTTTTGCAGCAGATGCTACGTGGACCGGACTCACTGATGACACCTGGGCCGATAATGGTAACTGGTCTGCCGCCTTCCCGATAGTTGGCAATACAGCGACCTTTGATGAAACGGGCGCGATTCCGGCAGGAGGCTTTGTCGATCTTGAAGGAGCGGCCACGGTCGGGGATATCCTTTTTGACAATCAAGGTGGCGGTATTCAGGCCTACGTGATCGGCGGAGGAACCGGGGTTGATACGCTTACTCTTGATGACTCCGGTGCGGGGGCCTCAATTATTGTGGACGCCACTGTCGATCAAGACCAAACGATAGACGCGGATGTTGTTTTGGCTGAAGATACGACGGTTACCAATAATTCATTAACCAACCAGCTGATTTTTAGCGGCGTGATCGACGGAACCACCGCGGGGACAGAAAATCTGGCCATTACTTCTGCGGCCGGCGGCGTGACGCTTGCGGAAATTGGTACAACCACAGCACTTGGTTCTTTAACTATTACCGCATCAGGCGTAACGACCTTAAACGGCAACATTACAACCGATAACAGCATTGGCACCGGCAACGTAGATTTGAGCGGTGCTGCCGGGACGATCATTTTGGGTGCGGCATTTACTGATATTGATACCACCAACGGCGGCGGCAGCGGAGCTCCCGGCGGAAATATTGATCTCAGCGGTTCCGCGGTTACGATGGGCGCAGACACGACGTTGACCAGCGGAACAGGCAATGTGACTCTCGGTGCAGTTGACAATAATACGTTTGATCTGACCATTGACAGCGATGGTACCACTACCATAACCGGGATTATCAGCAATACAGGCGCACTAAACCTGAATGGTACGGGAACGACAACTTTAAATGCCGTTAATGCATTCACAGGCATTACCACCCTTAACGCAGGCACACTGACGATCGGAACGGGCGGCGATCTCGGCGGCGGAAATGTGACGCACGCCGCGGCCTCTACATTCAGCATCGGACTGAACACGGTAAACGTAGGCGCGTACACCATGGACGGGACTTCGACGCTCATGGTTTCAATCGACGGGACGACGCATGGTTCTATCGTGGGGACCGGGGCCGCTACGGTTAACGCAGGCGACACAGTTCAACTAAGCGTCGCAAATTTCGTTCCGAACGGCGCTACTTATACGATCGTGAACGGTACGGGTGGCGCAGGCGTGGCGGCGCCTATCATTCAGGTAACCGGAGACACCCATGCGACATTTTCCGCAACGACGGTCGGCTCAAGCCTGATTCTGACCGCGAGCCGTTCTTCGAACGGCTTCGCAAGTAACGGTTCCACTGTAGGCGGTTCAAACGCTCAAGCCGCCGGCGCCGTGCTAGATGCTATTCAGAGTCCGTCGGGAGATATGCAAACAGTATTGAACACTCTCGATAACGAATCAGCCACGGCCGCTGGCAATGCGATCGCGACGATGACGCCGGATGTGAGCTCGGGGATCATGCAGGCAAGCCAGCAGATAGCGAGTCAGTTCATCGGGACGGTGTCGAATCGTCTCGGGTATGCCCGCAGCGGTCTGCTCGGCGTCGCGACCGGCGACATGCTTCAGGGCATGGGGTTCTGGGTCCAGGGGATGGGGAGCAATCTTCATCAGGATGCCCGCAAAGGGATCCAGGGGTTTAATGCAAATGTTTTTGGGACTTCCCTTGGTGCGGACAAGCTGGTTGATAATCATGTCCGCGTCGGCGTTGCCGGCAATTACGGGTTTGGGAAGGTTCATTCCAAGACCCCCGGGAGTCCGTCGGACGATATCAATAGCTGGGGAGGCACGATCTACGGCAGCTACGACTCGACCGATCTTTGCAAATCGCGGCATAGCAACAAGAATTCGCGCACGGCGGTTCGTAACCAGCTCGAAGACAACTGGTATGTGGACGGGATGGTCAATTTTACGGAAAACGAGTATGACAGCCGTCGCGAGATCTGGTTGACGCCGACGAACGCGCGCGTCGCGAAGGCGGATCACCACGGCCAGACGTACACCTCGCAGGTGGAGTCGGGTTACACGTTTGTTTTCGAAGAAACCAAGAACCTTGAGACCACACCGTTCGCGTCTTTGGCATACAGCTACTTTCGTATGAACAAGTACAAGGAAGCGGGCGCGGATGCGCTGAATTTGACGGTGAACGGGGAAGGGTATAATCAGCTGCTTCAAACCCTCGGAACGAAATTTGCCTATCCGTTCATTTCCGAGAAGGCCGGGACATTTATTCCCGCGGTGAAGGCAGCGTGGGTCTATGATTACATCGGGGACCGGTTCGAGACGACGGCGTCGTTTGCCGGCGGCGGGTCTTCATTCAACACCAAAGGCGCAAAACCCGCGAAGAGCGGTCTTCTGCTCGGCGGGGAACTCGCGTTCCTCAACAAGGGGAACATGACGCTCACGGGCAATTACGACATGGAGCTGAAAGACGAGTTCATCGGCAACACCTACTACGGCACCGCGCGTTTTGATTTCTAGAATCACCTCTGAGACCCGGTGTCCGAAGCGGTGACCGGGTTTCGGAAAGAGTCGTAAAGGGGACGGGCAGTCATTGATTGCCCGTCCCTTTTTGTTTTATAATGCGCGGCATGAAGCATCCTTTACTCCTTTCCCTCCTTCTTTCCTTTTTGTTTTTCTCCTGCGCGACCCTTTCCCCCGATTTCCGGCGCTCTAAAGCGGAGGATATTGCCCGAGGAGGAGGCCTGCAAAAAACGACGGTCCGCGCCGATCCGTTTGTTCTGACGGCTTACTCCAGAATAACCGCTCCCGGAAAACCGCTCCGTATTTATATCGAAGGGGACGGTTACGCGTTTGTCACGCGGTCGAGGGTTTCCGGCGATCCGACGCCGCGCGAACCTCTGGCGCTCGAATTGGCGGCCGAGGATCCTTCCGTCAACGTGGTTTATTTGGCGAGGCCCTGCCAGTTCACGCCGATGGAACAGAACCCGAAGTGCGAGGAATTTTATTGGACGGACGGCCGGTTCTCCGACGAGGTCATCCGCTCGATGGACGCGGCGGTTTCCTATTTCGTGAAACAGACCGGGGCTTCCGGGATCGATCTTGTCGGATATTCCGGAGGCGCGGCGGTCGCGATCCTTGTCACGGCGCGGCGACAGGATGTTTTAAGCTTGCGAACGGTGGCCGGGAATCTCGACCCTGAGGTGGTGAATGAATATCACGGCGTCAGCCCGCTTGAGGGGTCTCTCGATCCGGCAGCCGTGGCGGGTCAAATCGCCTCGATCCCCCAACTTCATTTTGTCGGCGGCGAGGACAGTATCATTCCTTTCGAGGCCGTCAGCGCTTATCTGAAAAAGATGGGAGACGAACGTTGTTTCCAGACGAAGACGCTTCCTGACGCGACGCACGCGCAAGGCTGGACCGAAAGCTGGAAAGAGCAGCTCAATCTGCCCGTGTTTTGCCGCGAGTAACGGAGCGCGGCTTTTTGTTCGAATAACGAACGGTAAGCAGTAAAGGGGCCGGGACCCAAAAGGGCCTGACGCGAAACAGGATATTTCAAAGGAGACGTGCTGTGGAAAAAAGGGACAAGCGGTCGTTGATGGCTTGTTCCTTTTTCTTTTGCGCGTGGGCGTGGGCATTTTCCGGTTGTGCGGCGCTTTTTGGATGGAACATCCACGCCCCGGCGGTTCTTTCCGCCGGTTTTTCTTCGGAGGTCCGCACAGAGCCTCAAAGGATCGCCCTTTATATCGATCCGTCCATTGCCCGGCTGGTTTCAAAGAACAAAGGCGGGCGGTTTGCGGACCCTCAGACCTACCACATCGGCGAAGCCTATAGCCCCATGTTGATCGAAGGGTTTCAGCAGGGATTTTCAGAATTCATCCTTCTCGAAACCGAGCCCTCACAGGACGTGCTCCGTCAATATGCCATTCCCTATGTTATTTACGTGCGGCCTAAAGCGTTTACGAACGACGTGACGCTTAAAGGTCAGACCCTCGGATTTGAGACCGAGACGTTTGTTTTTGATCAGCGGCTTGGGTTGCTCGATCGTTTTCAAACGACCGGCATCAGCGATTCAAAAAAAGTGTTCGCAAAAAAAGGCGGGCCGGAAGTGAACTTTAATGCGGCGCTTGAGATGAACATCAAAAGTCTGATCCTTCATGTTCAAGATGCCCTCAGGACCGGACGGTGGGGGAAGCAACCATGAAACGTGCCGTCGCGGTTTTTCTGATCATAGGCCTGTTTGCTTGCCGCCCGGGCATGGCGGAAACGGAGGTCTTCAAAGAAAGCGGGGCCAAGGTTTTTATCCGCGAACACCCTCAGACCGGGAAATCGTTTGTCAGCATCCGTGCCGAGACGACCGAGGCAACGGATATTTTCAAGGGGTTTACCCGGAGGGAGATCCGGCCGGACTACCGGCTGTTGGATCCGAAGAACCGGTCGGGGGCCGTTCCTTATGACGGACCGTCGAATGATCGGACCAAGGTCTATGTGTTCGCCGCAACGATGGTTACGCTGGGCGCTGCGGGGATCGCGGTGACGGCGGCGCTCCCCGCGGGCGCGGCTGCTACGGCCGGCACCGGCAGCAGTGCCGGACTTTATGCCGCGGGAGGGACGGCGGTGGCGCTTGGAACCGCGGGAACGGTCTATGTGAACACGCGCGTCAAACCCGGCGAGGAAAATTATGTTCATACCGCCGAATCGCATTCGCTTGAGGGGGATCCGCATAAGGTCAGTTTTCGCGAAGCGGTTGCCGCCGCCGAAAAGGCAGGCATTCATTGACGGTTTGTCCCCTTTGTCGATAGAATAACCCTTCCATGGAAAAGCCCGATCACCAGCACTACATGAAAGAAGCGATCAAGCAGGCTGTGCTTGCCCTTGAAAAGGGGGAGGTCCCTGTGGGAGCCGTGGTGGTTTGGAAAAACAAGATCGTTGCGCGCGCCCATAATCAGATGGAAACGCTTCATGATCCGACGGCGCACGCGGAAATGATCGCGCTGACGCAGGCTTCCGAAACGCTATGTCAGATGCCCGAGGCGAAGCCTTCAGATAAGGTAACCCCGCAGGGGCGGACGATCGTCCGAGATCACCGGGGGTCGCTCGAAGGGGCGACGCTTTATGTGACGCTCGAGCCGTGCCCGATGTGTGCCGGGGCGCTTGTGATGACCAAATGCACGAATCTTATCTTCGGTGCGCGCGATCCGAGGGCGGGCGCGTGCCACAGTCTTTATCATATTACGGAAGATGACCGGCTGAACCATCAAGTGAAGGTGACCGGCGGCGTGATGGCAGATGACGCGAAATTCCTGTTAGCGGAATTTTTCAAAACGTTGAGAAAGGAAAAAAGATAAAAGGGACACGGGCCACGGAGAATCATGGCGTGGGGCGTAGCGCGTAGATCGTGGCACGGGGTTACGGGGGGATGGCAGCCACCGCTTGAGGACCAGCGGGGTCCCGCCGCAATGCAGGCGGGAAAAACTGGACGATAAACATGTGGTATGTTTATATTTTGAGAAGCGAGAGAACCGGACGGTATTATGTTGGCCACACCGAGGATCTTCATGCGCGGCTCAATCAGCACAACGCCGGGAAAACAAGGTCGCTAAAGGCGCATCTACCCCTTAAAATTATTTACAGCGAAGAGTTGTCGAGCAAGCAAGAAGCTTATCGCAGAGAGAGACAGATAAAAAGCTACAAAGGCGGAGAGGCATTCCGGAGGTTGATAAAAAGCTGAATTTTCACCGGAGGGATGGCAGAGCGGTTGAATGCGGCAGTCTTGAAAACTGTTAAGCCCGCAAGGGCTTCGGGGGTTCGAATCCCTCTCCCTCCGGCGAAAATTCAGGAACGGTCTTGCCACCGCTTGCGAAGCAGCGGGGTCCCGCCGCAATGCAGGCGGGAAAAACTGTTAAGCCCGCAAGGGCTTCGGGGGTTCGCCACCGCTTGAGGATCAGCGGGGTCCCGCCAAAGGCGGGAAATCCCTCTCCCTCCGGCGAAAATTCAGGAACGGTCTTGCCACCGCTTGCGAAGCAGCGGGGTCCCGCCGCAATGCAGGCGGGAAAAACTGTTAAGCCCGCAAGGGCTTCGGGGGTTCGCCACCGCTTGAGGATCAGCGGGGTCCCGCCAAAGGCGGGAAATCCCTCTCCCTCCGGCGAAAATTCAGGAACGGTCTTGCCACCGCTTGCGAAGCAGCGGGGTCCCGCCAAAGGCGGGAAATCCTACTCCCTCTCCGTTTTATTTTGATGTGAATCCTACGACGAGGATGGCAGGCAAACTTTGCTCACACTAATTGTGGACGCGAACCCTGTAGAGATAAAAGACCATGGATAAGAAAACTTTTTATATTGATGGATCAAATTTTTCTACCTTACAGGGATTTTATGATGAAGCTGTAATGGTGCTGACAGCTGATTTTAAAGAATTTGGACGAAATTTCGACGCTTTCAATGATATTCTCAGGGGTGGTTTTGGAAAGTTTGAATATGATGAACCAATAATCTTGAGATGGAAGGAATCAGCTAAATCACGAGTTGACTTGGGATATGCCGAAACCATTAATTATTTGAGAGAGAAAATAAAAAAATGCCATCCGTCAAATCATGATGGAGCGCAAAAGGATCTTTCATTAGCAGAAAAAGGAATAGGGCAGACGTTGTTTGAAATATTAATTGAAATCATTGCCGAGCGTAAGAACATTGAATTTGTTCTAGAATAGTTAGGGAACTGTGAGGGGGTTGTCCAGAGATATTTGCCAACCCATACTACGTTTTCAATGAATTTTTATAAGTAGTTCTATTTCAATGGGTTGTAGGGTTCGACTTCCGTCCACGACCACCCGTTTTACTTGTGTCAAACGACGTTGCCGTCAAGGCCCAGCCCGCAGGGGCGATAGGAAAGTATCGAGGAAGGCCTCGCGCGAAGCGGCAGAGATTCTTCATCAAGACTTTTTCCGGAAAGCCGAAAAAGAAAGAAAGTGACAGGGAGACGCGAACGGTGAACCCCAAGAAAATATTTGATCCGACCGATCCTTTGTTTGACCGCAGAAAATTTACCCGCGTTTACATTAACACGGTGACGCGGTTTTTTTGCCCTACCTGTACCCACGAATCAGGGATCCAGACGCGCATCTGCGACGTTTCAGAAGGCGGCGCTTTTTTAGTGACATTTCACCAGGGGATCCCCCTTGATACCAAGGTCACGATGAGTTTTCTGCTTCCCGACAAGACTCCCGCGCTGATCCCCGTCGAAGGTCTTGTCCGGCACACGGGGCACCTCGAGAACGATCTTTACCGTTCCGGTATTGAATTTACAAAGATAAAAGAAAAAGACCGCAAGCTTATTCGTGAGTTTGTCGCGGCCCGGAAAAAAGAAGAAAAATAACCTCCTAGCACGAAAGTTTTGCGAAAGGGGTTCACCCCGTTAGAGTCTTTACCCTATAGAAAAAGCTCTTCGATAAACAGGTCTTCTGCCGAAGAGAAAGCTTGCCGCATAGATTCTTTGAGACTCTAACGGGGCAGGCCGATCATGTCTTTTACGAATTGATCGAGGAGCGTTTCCAGGTGGATGGGTTTTGTCAGGTATTCGCAGGCGCCATACTGGATCATTTTTTTGACGGTATCGGGGTCTTTTTGGGCGGTAAGGATCACGACGGGGAGGGCCGGCCACTTCTGATGGATCTCGCGCATCACTTCGATGCCGTCCATGCCCGGCATTCCGATATCCAGCAGGACGAGCGAAGGCTGTTCTTTTTCGATCTTGTCGAGGCCGGCGGGGCCATTAAAGGCCGAAGAAGCGGAATACCCGGCGTCGTTGAGAAAATCCACCACGAACTTGCAGATCTCCGGCTCGTCGTCGATGATCAGGATCTTTTTTGGCATCGGGCCTCTCCGATTGACGAGGTTCATTATACTCTGATCTTTTCATCAAACTGAACAAGAATTTGCGGGATCCCGATTTTTTGTATCGCCAAATCCCGTAAAATCGTTATCATAACGGCGTGAAGAGGGGGATCTTGTGCTGACGAGTTTTTATTTTGAAAAAGGAAAAGAGCTGGAAACGGATCTTACGAGGGCCCGGACGCTGGCACTCTTGGGAGAGAAAAAAGGGCTCCTCTGGGTCGACCTCGAGACCCCGAACGAGTTCGAGAGCGACGCGCTTGTCGAACTCTTTAATTTTCATCCTCTGGCCGTCGAAGACTGCATGACCGACCAATCCCAGCCGAAGGTCGATGACTATGGCGAGTACCTGTTCATTGTGCTGCACGCCCTGGCGCTGAGAACGGTCAACAAGCACAAAGAGCTTATGACGTCGGAGCTCGATGTTTTTGTCGGCGAAAATTATGTCGTCACCGTCCATAAGGATCCGCTGAGCAGCGTCGCGCAAACGCGTGATCTCGCCCGAAAGAAATGCGCGATGTTGATGGGCCACGGTTCCGATGTCCTGACGCATTCCATTCTCGATCATCTGGTGGACAACTACCTTCCGATCTTGAACGAGTACGACGAGAAGATCGACCATCTTGAAAAGGAGATGTTCCGTCATGTTTCGCGCGGGTTTCTCCAGACGTTGCTGCAGATCAAACAGGATGTCTTCAGCTTGAGGAGGATCATCGGCCCTCAAAGAGACACGCTCTATTCCCTGACGCGAAACCCGACGCCTTTTATCAAACCGGAGCATTTGATGTATTTCCGGGATATTTACGATCACCTTTTCCGCATCTACGGCATGGCGGAAACCTATCATGAAAATCTGAACAACATCCTGCAAGTCTATTTTTCCTATTCGTCGTTTCGTTTGAACGAGGTCCTGAAGCATCTGACGGTCCTGGCGACCATCATCACGCCGCCTGTGGTCATCGCGAGCGTTTACGGGATGAATTTTAAACATTTTCCGGAGCTTGAGTGGGCGTTGGGGTATCCTTTCGCCATCGCCCTCTGCGTCTTTTCCTCCCTGGCGATGTTCCTGTGGATGAAGATCAAGAAATGGGTCTGAGCTCGCACAACGCACAACGCACAACGTCCGCCTGGCGGACGCGTAGGCGCAACACATGTCGCGGGACCAAGTTTTTTATTTTTTTGTTGCGCGTTGCGCGTTGCGCGTTGTCCCGGGATGTCAGATGAAATCCCTCTACGGGTTAACCCAAAAGGAAATCGAAACCCTGATCGTCTCTCTGGGTTTCCCGAAATTCCGCGCGGCGCAGGTCCTCGGCTGGCTTTATAAAAAGTATGTCCTGTCCTGGGACGAGATGAAGAACCTCCCCAAGGATCTTCTTGAACGCCTGGCTTCGGAGTACAGCCTCACCGGACTTCAGCAGGCCGAAACAGGCATGCTCCCCGGCGAAGGGACGTCCAAGTTCATTTTTTCCACTCAGGACGGCCATTTTCTCGAGAGCGTGCTTATTTCCTACGGGAAGCGGGAAACCGTTTGTGTTTCGACGCAGCTCGGATGCGCGGTGCGGTGTCCTTTTTGCGCGAGCGGGAAGACGGGCCTTCTCCGGAGCCTGACCGCCGGAGAGATCATCGAGCAGATCGTTTTTATCGCCCGGAAGAAAGGGCAGCCGATCACGAACGTCGTTTTTATGGGGATGGGGGAGCCGCTTGATAATTTTGAAGAAGTGATGAAGGCGCTCGAGATCCTGACGGCGTCGTGGGGGTTCGAGATGGGCGGTCGGAAGATCACGGTTTCGACCTCCGGCGTGCCGCAAAAGATCTATGAATTCGTAAAGCGCACCGAGGGCCGCATCCGTCTCTCCGTTTCGCTTCACTCTCCCGATGATGAGACCCGCAGCAAGCTTATCCCGTACAACCGCAAATACCCGCTCAAGGAACTTCTCGCGATGCTCGGGAAGATCCATAGCGACCTGAAGCGGGACATCACGTTCGAATATACCCTGATCGACGGTGTGAATGATTCGGAAGGCGACGCGCGGGCGGTCGCGAAGATCGCCAAACCTCTTCAGGCCAAGATCAACCTGATCCCCTACAACCCGATCCGCGAAGTGACGTGGACGACCCCTTCCGAGGAGCGGATGAACCATTTCCGTGAAACGCTTGAAAAGTCCGGCGTGCGTTCCACGTTTCGCAAGACCGCGGGGCAGGACGTAGAAGCGGCGTGCGGGCAACTCAGACTTGATCGTATGCGCAGCGCCGGGGCGGCTGACTAATATTGAATGGGCTCCGAAGCGCTTTCCTCTTTCTGGATGGAGGATGATGGATGGCGGATGGAGTTTTCTGAAAGCCTGCTGATAAGTTTGCGAAGCATCCGTGTTTCATGGTTGATTTTCTCCATCAAACTATCGCAACCGGGGCTTTTGAGATAATTCAGCTCTACGGCGATCTCCGTCTGAGTTTCCAATTCAGCACAAGATCCAGCAGCGATCTTAAGAAACCGCTGATAGTCTCTCGTGGATCTCTGGCTGTGGCCTTCGCTGATGTTGCAGGGGATAGAAATGGCCGCGCGGCGCATCTGGGAAGTTAGACCATAGAGTTCTTCGCCGGGAAGACATCGCGTGATCTTATAAGTTTCGACGACGATTTCTTTCCCCAGTTGCCAGATCTTCAAATCCCGAAAATTCTGTATCGCTTTATTTTCCGGTTCTTGAGAAGGTGCCTTTTCTAGAGCCTTGGATTCCTGCTTGCTGTTGAAGGAGCTTTTATCGCCGTCTGTTTTGCGCCATGTTTGTCTATACCGTGGGTTGTCCATAAACCGTCTCCTGGTTGGTTGTTGTTTTTTCATCATCCTTCATCCTACATCCGCCATCCGTTGGTTTGAATTCCCAAAGCCTGCTCAGTCTTGGATTTTCCGTATAAATTACGTCCAGTTGTTTAGAAAAAAATCCATCCGTCATTCCGTCCAGAAGCGAGGTCAGCTCATCCATCCGGAGCAGGCGTTCGAGGTGTTCCTGTTCGGACGCTGAAGGGGTGAAGACGATGTCGATCTGGAGCCGGCGCCTTTCGTAGTAAATTCGCGTCACTTCGGAAAGAAAGTCGTTGCGGAGTTCCACCATCATCTTTTCCCGCGAGTCGATCGAGGTCTGGTCCGACGAGTAGATCATGTCGCCGAGGTCCCAACCGACATCCGCGTCCCATCCGCGGCTGACATCGTCGGGCCCGGTGATGTATTTGCCGCTGTAGGTCGTGACGGAAGCGCTCCGGTCGAAGTTTTTGCCGACGGAGAACGCCGGAAGCGCGGCGGCGATCCTTGATCCGGCGTGCCACCGCTTGATCTTCCCGTTCCCCACGTCGGCATACCGGATGACTTTTTTCTGGACCTCGCGCGCCGAAGGCTCCGAGCTGACGAGTTTCCGGAAAAGCGAAAGCGTTTCCTGCGGCGGCAGGCCGATCGTGACCGGGGCGCTTCCCTCGGGCCGGAAACCGGTGAGCGGGTATTGAACGAATCCGTCAGCGGTGATCGCGGTCAATTTCTTATTATCCAGGATCGCAATACTTTGTGCGCGGTCTTTGGCGAGTCCCTGAAAAAGCTCGGTCCACCGCTCTGCGCGCGCGTCATAACCGTAGACGCCTCGGGGCGTTGCGGCGTAGAGACGCGCTTCTTTTTCCGAATATGCCAGCTGAAGGATCTCTCGAGATTCGAGACCGCTTTGCGACAGCGGGGTCCAGCTGAATCCGCCGTCGGTGCTTTGGAACGCGCCGTTACGGGTCGCAAGAAAAAGTCTTTGTCCGCCGCTTTGAGTGCTGATCAGGTCGTGGATCGCCGGGGCAAAGAAATTTTTTTCATCCTCAACGGAAGGCTCGGAATTCTCATCCCACGCGACCTCCGGCGGTTGCGGGGCCTCAAAAACAGACCGCGCCGGAGCCCCGGATGCCGCAAGATGCAGCGCGTGCGGATCCGCAATGAACAGACGTTGACCCTCAAAATAAAGCAGCAGGATGGGGCCGGAGGAAGGCAAAAGTTTGGACGGCGCCCAAGTCCTTCCGGCATCCGGCGTTTCATAAAGCCCTTTTTCGGTGCCGAGGAACCAGCGATTCGGGTCTTCGGGATGAACGGCAAACGAAAGCGGCGGTTTCCCGGAATCCTGGTAGATGGTCCTCCAGGAGCGGTTCTTCAAGTCTCCCATAATGATCTTCCCGGGGGTCATGGCAAAAACATGACCGGGTAGAACCGGGAACGTAAATAGGCGCGAGATCGGGAAGCGGATGTCCGACTGGGACCAAAGCTCATGCCAGGCGTTGGCGCGGTCGCTTTCAAAGATCTGCCGCTCGGACGCGACGAGGACCTTGGAGGCATCTAGCGGATGGGGGATCAGGCAGGTGAGATCTCCTCCGGAAAAAGAAGGCTGAACGGGTTTTTGCCACTCGGCAAGACCGCTTGGGAGCAGAAAAATGGCGAAGAGAATCAGGAAAGCGCCGCCTAGGCGCCTCATCATCCCGGTTTTCGCCATCATTTTTACCATGATCGCGCTTTTTCGAGGATCCACTTTACCCCCTAATTATGTAAATTATGCATAATATATATGCTAAATATAGAAAAAAGTCAAGTTTTTCGATAATTTTATTCAAAAATTTGGCGCCACACCCTTGGAAAACATCATTTTTACGGGTATCTTTTAAATACTCTTATTAAGTGCTAAGAAAGCAACGTAACTTCTTCACTTGTAAGAACTTGAATCCGCAAGAAAAAGGAAAAAAAGCAAAGAGAAGTTTGCGCGCATGGCTGTCATGATGCCGTGGCGCGTCTTTGCTTTTGTAAAAGAAAAAGCACAAGCCACGCACGAGGCCTTCCTTGGGCCGCGGCGTGATAGTGCTTTTGCATCGAGTAAAAGCAAGAGGGGGATATAAAAAAGCACGATCCGCGGACGTGGTTGTCCTTAAACCACGCCGAGGTCGCACTTTTTTATTTAAAAAAGCGTGAGGGGATTTTCTTTTTTTAACAGGATTGTAGCCACGGGTGTCTTCGTGTGTTTTCTCACGACGAACGCCATCGCTATGCCTGCCCAAAATCTGGATGTCGGATACAGGATGACGGATGTCGCAACGAACATTCGGATCCCTCCCGAATTCGGTTCGATAGTCGAAACTTACAATGCCTTAAAGCAGGATGTCGACAAACCAGGTCTTTCGTCATCCGCCATCCGTTATCCGTCATCCCGCTTTGTGGTTTACATCCAAGACGCGCACGACTCGCTCGAAGGGCAGGAACATATTGCCGACATGATCCGCTTTCTCGTCAAAGAAGCCGGCGTCAAAACCGTTTACGAGGAAGGTTACGAAGGGCCGGTCCCTTCCGATGAACTTTTCGGTAAGATCCAGGATCCCGTTCTCAAGGAAAAGATCTCTTACTACCTCATGGACAAGCTCCGCCTTGGTGGAGCGGAGTATGCGCACATCAACAGACAGGATGCCGGATGGCGGATGACGGTTCCAATACCAACCAATCGAAGCGAAGCGGAGATTGCGGCCGCCCAAACTACCGCACCAGAAAAGAAATCAAAAGTTCCGACGGATGGCGATAAGCCGGTTTTTACTTCATCCGCCCTCCGTCATCTTCCATCCAGTTTTGAGTTAGTGGGCGCTGATAATATCAATCTCCACCTTGAGAACATTCGGGCCTACGAGATGGCGGCCAGAAACCGTGGCGATGTCACGAAAGACATTCGCAAGATCCGCAAAGAACTCCAGAATCTTGCCGACCGAAACTTTCCGAAAGAATTCCGCCAGTGGCTCGCGCTCAAAGCGCGGTTTGAGGAAGGGAAATTGCCGTTAGTCGATTATTTGAAACGAACAACGGATGTCGGATATCGGAGGTCGGATGCCGACAAACCAGGTCTTTCGCCATCCGTCATCCGTCATCCGCCATCCAGCATTGAGATGTTGCTATCCGGCAATGAAAAAGAGATTAAAAAAATCCAGCCTCTCGAGCTGATGAAAGAGATCCGCGATCTGGAAAACTCGATCGTGGAACAGGGGCTGCCGCTCGAACGCGACAAGAAGACCTATGGTTATTTTCAAAGCGTTCTGCTCCTCGAAAGACTTAATGCTGTCCAACTCAGCCATGAAGAATACGACGCGCTCAAGGATTTGCTTAGCGACCTCAGCACCGAGGACGTCGCACGGTTCCTCGCAAAAGAAACACGGCATCCTGTCGTGCTATTCCGCTCGTGGGAAAACCTGATCTCGGATTCGATGGGGTTCTACGAGCTCGCGAAGCTGCGCGATGAAGCATTGAAAGAATTTCTTACTGGGGCCACGGTCCCAATACCGATCAATCTTCGCGAAGCGGAGATTGGGGCTGTCCCAACTACCTTTTCAGAAAAGAATTCAAAAGTTGGGACGGGCCACGGGACACGGGACACGAAAAGCGGGGAGCCGGGCGTGGATCGTGGCCCGGAGAACGTGGCCCGAAACACAGCACCGGAGGTGCTTGTGTTTGGCGGTTTTCATAAAGAAGCCATCAAGCGGATCCTGAAAGAAAAAGGGATCAGTTACGTGATCCTCGCTCCCGCGATCGGCAGCTCAAGCAAAAAACACGAGGACCGGTACCGGAGCCTGATGGAAGGGGGAAAGTATGATTTTGAAAAACAGGATGGCGGATGGCGGAGAACGGATGGCGCCAAGCCGATTTTTGCTCCATCCAATCTTCGCGATCCATCATCCCCGGCGCAAAGCGCCCGTCCCGCTAGCATCTTTCTCGACACAAACCGCAACGTGATCATCGGCAATCTCGCCCAAGCCGCTGCGCCGTTCCGCGCCGAGTCGCGCGAGAACTTTATCCTGAAACTCGATCATGCGGTCCGCTCCGAATTACGGCAGGGGCATGCGCCTTTGGCCAAAAGAAAAAATGAAGCCGGATCCCCATCCTCAAAGACCCGGAAAAAGCTTGAGGCGGTGGTGCTTGACATCGGCGGCGTGATCGTAAGACATAATTTCCCCAAGATGGCCCGGGAACTGATCGCCGAAGGAGTCGCCGGGAAGACGATCCAGGAAATTATCGATATTTCTCTCGATTCGGATTTTTATAACGCTTACGAGGCGGGGCACATCACCTCGCGTGAATTTCATCTCCTGCTTTGCGGCGCGCTTGGGCTCGGTTCGCTCACCTTTGAACGCCTTGAGAAAATGTGGAACGGTGTTTTCAAACTGAACCGGGCGACAGCCGCTCTGATCCGTCGGGAAAAAGCGGCCGGCCGGAAGGTCTTTTTCCTGACCGACGCGAACCCCCTTCACATCGATTATTTGGTCAAGCGTTACCCGAACGTGTTCCGGCAGGCCGATTTTATCTTTAAATCTTACGAGATGGGCCTTCGAAAAGGAGACGGCAACAAGATCTTCAAGGCGATGGGCCTTGAGATCGAACGGAAGTACGGCATCCAACTTAGCGAAATGATCTTTTTTGATGATCGCAGAGATAATGTGAACCGCGCGCGTTCGGCCGGACTTCCCGCGCGTGTTTTTACGGACGCTGTTTCCGCCGCGCTTGAGATCGATCGGCGCGTTTCGAGCCGCTCTGAAATCAGAGAACAACAGGTCTGGCCCGTGGAACCGGATTGGAATGAGCCCGACCTTCTGAAGCGGGCCTGTGATGCCTTCGCTTATTTCAACGAATTGGAAAGAAGCGTCAGTTCTTTTGCCATGGCCAAAAAAGATATCTGGTTCTTTAGCAAAGAGGCCAAGCGCACCCGCCTGGGCCGCTGGCTGCAGCGTCTCGGGTTCGGCCCCCAGAAGACCGTCGAACGCGCAACTCTGCTGGGCGTTGTGGCGAGCCATTTGTCTTCCAACCAATTCCAGATCGTGTTGACCGCCTTGGAGCTTTTCTCTTATGCGGGGACCGACATCGGCACGAAGTGGAACCAGACGATCGCCGAAAATGTCGCAATGATCCGGGATGCCTTCCTGAGGAACAAGGAATCCCTCGAGATGGCGCTCCGGGATGATTTTAGGGTCTACAAGGAGGTCTTGAAGAAACATCAGGGGACCGAAGCGGACCCTGTCCCTTATACCGTCAGGACCCCTTATTTTTTGAACGCGGTTTTTAATTCAGACCAGGCGGCCCCGGGGAACAATTATGAAAAGTTTAACGAAGGCGTCCGGAAGATGTTCGAGGTCTGGCCCAGGGTCGAAGAGTCGGTCCAGGCCTATCTGAAATCCGTCGGGGTCGCTGTGCCGCCTCCGGACTCGGCGTTTACCGGAGAGGCTCTGGAGAAGCGGGAACGGCGGGAGCTCTTTATGAAAAAGCTCGTCCTTTCGCTCCGGAAGATCATGAAAAAAGGCGCAAGGTTCCTCAACCGGAGGAACGAAAGCAAAGCCATGTTCGTGACGGTTGCGATTTGCACGTTCATGACACCGGCGATGCTGCTCGCGGGCGGGATGGAATTTTCCGCGGCGGTGAAAGAAAACCTGAAATATTGGCAAACCTATATCCTTGCCTGGCCGTCGTTACCGGTCCTGATCTACCTTTTTGAGGAAAGGCGGCTGGAACAGATCCGGGCGGCCCGTTTTTCCCGGCAGGAGAAACCGGCAGCCGATCGGGCCGAGCGTCGTGAGACGGGGAAGACGTTCACGGTCGACCTTAAGGGATTTCCGAAGCCGAAGGCCCGTCTGGCTGAGCTTGCCGAGGCCGCGGAAAAAGCCGCGGGAAAGACCCCGGCTCCCGGACCGGGTCAAGACGCGCCGGCCAAGGTTTTTTTCATAAAAGTCCTGGATCAAAAAACGAAAACTGAAAAGACGTTGCCGTTTTTCAAGATCGAATGGACGAAGTCCCAGGATCCGACGATGGGGGACATCCTGAGCTTTCTCATGTCCCAAGGGCTCCCGCTCGGCGGCTTCCAGATCTTTATCGACGGTCTCCTGGAACGGAAAAAACTCGCGGATTATACGCGGCAACGTATCCGGCCCAACACCCGGATCACGATCGAACCCTATTCGTCGGAAACGCTTCCTATCCCGCAACACATCGCTCCCGAAGAAATAGCCGCGGACGAAGAATCGGAGGAGGTCGAACCTGAGCAGGACGGCGCGGAAGAGCCGGATCAGGAGCGTCTTGTCGAGGACGAAAATGAGGTGGTCCGGCGGGATCTGGCCGAATGGAAGCTTTTGTCGAAGCCCAAAAAAGCGGCCGTCGGGTCTTCCGGAGCAAAGATGGCCGAGATCATTCCCCTCAACGCAAAAATGATGTGGAAGGGGTTGGGGGCTAAGGGCGGAGACGGCGCGCGGAAGGAATTTTTTGATGCGGCGGAAGCAGCGGTTGCCTGGCTGGAAGGGAACGGCGATTTTATCCGGAAGCATTCGGGCATTTTTTCTCCGGAGTGGGCGGTCAGTTTCAGGGGCCGTTTCGAGAGATATTCGGCCCCTCTGCAAGAGGCGGAACGGACGCGCGGGCTCGCAGCCAGGATCGCGGCGCTTATCGAAAATTGGCCCAAACCCGAAGTGAACGTTACCGCGCAAGGACCGAAGACGAAGAAAGCCGTCCCTTTTTCAAAGTTGGCCGGGAAGACGCCGAGGGTTTCAAAGCCCGTGCCGCCGAAAAAAATCCCGTCTTTCAGGGGAAGGCCCAAAGGTATCGCTCAGGCGAACTATGCGGATATCAAGGCGCTTCCCGCAGAGTTCCGCAATTGGTTGTCCCCCAAGGTAGCGATCGTTTTCGATATTATCCGGAAGGCGGGGAGCGCATCGCTTCTCCAGGCGACCATCGCCGCTTCCGCCGGCGTGAGCGAAGAGGCCGCCCGATTTTCCGTGAGAATGATCCGCAAAAAAGCGGCAGAATTCGGTCCCGACAAGATAGCGCAAATAGCGGCCGGGACCGCCGAAAAACCGGATGTTTTAAATCCCCACCGGTCTTTGACGAAATTATTTTCCGGACAGGATCTTGCGGCCCGAAAGGCCGCGTTCGCAACGGATGCCGGTATTACGATCGATCAGATCACGCCGGACCGATGGCTGGTCCTGACGGCCTGGCAGCGGAAGATCCTTGAACTCAGGTACGGTTTGACCGGCGAGGATCCACGGAGCCTTGAGGAGATCGCAGAGCAGCTGAATCTTGAGAAAGAGGCGTCCCCTCAGGCCGGAAAGGGCCGTAATTATCCGAGCAACCTGGCCGTATCTTTGCGGAAGGCGCTTGAGATTTTCGGAAAGTATGAAGACGGATGGGTTTGGCTCTCGGAGGACACGGGGGTTCCCGTGGCCTTCCTGAAACAAAACCTGGCCCGGCTTTCCTCTCCCGAAGCTGAGATCCTTCGGGCGCGGTACGGGATCGGGCTGCAACGGATTGATTCCACGGCCGGGATGCTCCGCTATTTGGGAGAGCACTCTATCGAGAGCTCCTACGGTCCGATCAAAAGTGCCGGGGTCTACCAGAAATTTTCAAAAAAAGGCCAGGAACACTTGAGAAACTTTTGGGCACAATCGTCCGGAGCGGTTCCCGTTGAGGTTGGGCCTGCCGCGGTGTCCCAAGATCAGGTCCAGGTTCCGGAGTTAGAATTTCAGGATCAAGAACGTTTTGAGTCGGAAGCCGGTAAAACCATGCCGGACCTCTTGCCGGAGATCGAAAAACTTTTGGATCAGAAAGGACGGACGCGAGACCAGTGGATCGAACTCCTTAAAGGACTTGTGAAGGCGCTTGTGGCGGCGTTCCCGAAAGGGGTTCCTCCGACAGGGCCGAATCTCAGTAAGTTTGTTTGCGGGAGCATCGCTTCGGATCAGATCCAAAAAGCGATGTCAAAGCACCGGATCAGTTACGAAGACGTCGGCATGACCAAAAGCATGAAAACGCGTGAGGAAGTCGCGTTGTTGCTGCGCCGGCAGGCTGATCGCGTTCCCGCCGGAACACCCAAGACGCCCGCAAACGTGGCCAAAGTTCCGGGAGGCTTTTACCGGAGCCAACGCCAGATCGAGAGCGCGGTCTCCTGGCATAAGATACGCTACACCGAGGTCGGGATGGAGCGGCCCACGCCGGTGGATGAGGATCAATGGACCCTTTGGTTTCGCGGATGGGCCGCAAAAAGCGCAGAAGCGAATTCGTTGAATGTCCCCGCGTTGATAGCGGCCGCCGAAGGCAAGCTTCCCGAAGAAGAAATCCGGGCCGCCCTTGCAAGATTTTTTCCGTTGATGGAGCGCGGAGGAGCCTTCGGCCTCAGCGACCGGGCGGTTCTCTTGCACAAGAAAACAAAATCCGAACTGACGGAAAGTTTGCTGGCAGGAGGCGTAGGACTCCGGCCGGGAGATTATTTCATTCTGAAAGGGCATCTTCAGGCCGAGGTTTATTTCTTCTCCAAGACGGGGAGAGCGCACCTCCGTTTGTGTCCCAAGGGCGAAAAACCGGAAAGCCCGGATCATCTTTTGATCGTTGAAGAAGAGCCCGGCGCCCGGATCGTTCTCAATATTTATCCGTTATCGGTTCTTGAAAACGGAAAGAAATACCGGCTGGCCGCGACCTATGAGCTTCCGGGCGGAAATGTCGCGCCTCCGATCGCGGACCTTGGCGTCGAACGGTTGATCCGCGCTTACGATGCGGCTCCGAAAGATCCGCTGCTTCCCCCAAGCGACCGGATCGCACGGCTGACTCTTTTGAAGGGCGGGGAGATCGTTCTAAAGTACCGCAATCGCGAGATCCGTTACAGGGTTCCGGCCCCGATCTTCGCGATGTATGAGAAAAAGTACGAAGCGGTTCTCGGGGAACGAGGGCTTGCGGGACAAACGGTGATCGCGCAGGTCGAGCGGGACCCGAAGCGCGGGCAGGTCGCGAATTTTTATCTGGAATCCGAATTCTGGAACTACCAGCAAGGCCGGGCGGATGTTCTTTATCCGCTTTTTTCGTATGCCGGCAAGGAGGCTTTCGTTTTTTCCGAGAGGGATATTTCGGATTATTACAGCGGGAGCTCTTTTGAGCTCGCGCGAACCCGGGCCCGTCAGGTTTATCCCGTGACGGTTTCTGTCCGTGAATCGCGGCACCAGAGCCGCGGGTTGATCGATCGCTACCACGGCTCCCCGCATTTTGTGAATTTTTTGGGAAACCAGCTTGTGACGCTCCCGGAGGCCAAAGCTATTTATGAAGGGCGTAGCGGTTTTCAGCCTGCCGAGATCTCTCTGGAGGAACACCCCGTTTACGGGATCTACATGGCCGTACGCGACAAAGTTTCCGGAAAGATCGTTTCGACTTATTACAGGCATTCTTTGGGACAAGCGGCCGTCCCGCGTTTTCCTTCCGGGAAAGAAAGTTTTAAGCAAGTCCCGGGTGGCGAAAAGGCGGCGCCGGTGCGGTTTGGGCGGCTTGCGCTGATCGATTACGCGCACGGCAAAGAGGTCCCGCTTGGGATTTACGGACATGACGTTGCGGTGGCTTCCAACGGCATCCTGTATTTAAAAGAAAACGGGCGGAGCGCTGACATCCACCGGCTTTCCGATCTGGCGGGGAAGACCGTGACGCTCGTCCCTGTTTTCCAGAAAAAGGGACGCGTTCTGATCGCGGCGCATGATGGGGAGGCTTACCATCAGAACAGCCGGAGAAAGCCGGAGTATTATCTGGTTCGGGACGCCGCGCTGAACACCTTCGTGCCGGTGTTCAGTCGCCGGATGTTTCTTAAAAAAGGAGCCTCCCTGGAAGATTTCCTGAAAGACATGAAGCCGTTTCCGGGATGGGAAGATCTCCCTTCGGCGATTCGCATCGCCGAAGCAGATTCCGTTCGCGCGGAATTGCGTGAACAACCCACCCACTTCGGAGACCCGGTCTCCGAGGGGGTGAGCGGCCGCTTCGAGGCTTATTTCCACGAAGAAGGGCTGGCGGGATATCCGGCGCTGAGAGGTTTGTTCACGGACGAGATCCAACGGGTTCTTTTGGAGGATCATGCGCTTAAACCGGTGTTCATGGCGGTGATGCCGGCCGGACATTTTACCGGGTCGTTCGAGGCGATCGATCCCGGCGCGGTGAAAGCGATGGGAGGTGAGGAGTTTTTTGACAAGCATGCCGTTTTTCTCGCTTCGCGCGATCCGGCCGTCGTCGCGGAGATGCTCCGCCGCGGGCAAAAGATCCTTGTGGGCGTGACGGACCGTTCGTCCGAAAAAAGTCTGATGCCGGTTCTGGTGGCGAATCTCCGGACCGTTTATTTCCCGTTGCGGGACGGGACATGGCTTGCGGTCAAAGGCGTGGGGGAGCTTTATTCCAACGAGGAAACGAAGCATGCTCCGGTCCACTTCTGGAATGATCTTGCTGGCCGTTATGAAGGCGTGCTGACGGAGGATTCTATCGGATTCGGGAAAAGACATTTTCAAAAAATGACGAATAAAAACCGCGAATTCATCGAGCTCCTCGGGATCCGCGGCCTCGACGCTCTCCCCGATGGAGCCGGGGCCCTTCAGACGGTTTCCGAACTTCGCGAAGGAACGAAGGGACAGGGGAAAACATTGACTGCCCGCCTTCTTTTCTACCGGACGCTGACGCCGCACCGCTGGGTCAAGTTCCCGCAGCTTTTGCAAAGCGATCCGCACCTCGCCCGGTTCCGGACGCGTCTTTCGGAAGCCCTGGCCGGCCTTGGGATGCTTCCCAAAGGGAAAGTTCTTTCGGCTTCCGAACTTATCCTGATGAACGCGGAGAAAATGGGCAGGCAGGAGGCGTTCAAGCAGAACGCCGGCCTGAGGAAAAACACGCTTCACATTCAAGACGAAACGCTCGCGGGAGAGGAAACGGACCTGACAAGCCTCCGGTCCTTCGGGGAACGTTGGGGTGCGGATCAGGTGGTCGTGAAGGCCGCGATCTTCGGCGCTGTTTTCCGTTCGCTCGATATCGGAGGCCGGAAGGAGTTCTTCCCGGATCCGGGCACGGTGATCAAAACATTTTTCTCCGAATATTTTAGGACCCTGGAAGAAAAACATCTGAAGACCTGGATCGCGGTGGACCCGCAGGGCGACGATGAAGGCCGCTCTCCTCCTGCACGGGTCGCCCAAGACGCGCTTATCCAGCCTTTCTTTCATGATGCCTGCCCGGGGCCTCTTGCGATGCCGCGTTCTTTCGAAGCGCGCGCCGTTGCCGAAGACTCGCTTGAAAGCAGGTTTCTTAAAAAACATATTCTCTCGACGCTTCGCGGCTGGGCCTCGGACGAATTTCGGCGGCGTTCGGAATTGCGCGACCAACCGACCCGCCTCGGAAACCGGGTCTCCGAAGGGGTGAGCCGGAAAGGGAAGGTCCGGCCCGATCTTTCGGGGCTTCGGGTGGTGAAGGATACGAGACATTACGAGAAGATCCTGGCCGGGGACATCGTGGCGCTGGAAGGCAGGCGGTTTTTGATCGAGGGGGAAGGTTTCCATGACGCGTCGGATCAGGACGAGCGCAAGCGGGTCAAAAAAGCGGTGGAGATCCGTCCCGACGGCTTCCTCGGAAAAGATTTTTGGCTCCGGTTGAACGACCGGCGGGAGCCTCGGTTCCTGCTGCGGGAGGCCCGGATCTTTCAAGTCCTGAAAGAACATGAGATGGAGCCCTGGACCCGGTATTTCGCGGGAGGGATCACGCTGAAGGACCCTCTGGGGAATCCGGTCAATGTTACAGAGCCCGTTGAAGGCGTCAAACTGGGTGACTTTCTCTGGGGCACAAAGGATCTTCGGGGTGAGGATTATTTCCGGGAAAATTTTCCGGTGCTGGCGCCGCAGCTTTTGGCTTTTGCGAAAGCTCTCAGGGAATTCCAGCGTTGGACGGGCGAAAACCACGGGGACCTGCAATACTGGCACGTTTTTCTTTCCGGTCCCGAAAAGCGATTCACGGTCATCGACTTTAATTTGTATTCCACGAAGGACTTGATGCGCCTTGGGAAAATGCTCAACGGGATCGCCCTGCGCAATGACGAGGGGTTGACGTCGGCAGCGTTGTCGGAGATCGGCTATATGCCGGCGGAATTGCTTGCCATGCTCAAGCGCTGCGGGCTTGAACGGCAGTTCCGGTATGAGTCCCTGGATGATTTCATCGGAGATCTCGAGGACGTTCTCGCCGTCATGAAGATCCCGGAGGCCGAAGAACCGGAGGTGTTTTCGCGAAGCATTTCCGCTCAAGAACCCGATCAGGTGAAGACGCTGCCGGTTTCCGCGGAAGCGAAAAAGGAATTTGTTCTTCTGGTCAGTACACAGGAGATCTATCAAGCGATCCAGCCATGGCTTTGGTTCGCGCGGATCTACTGGCGGCTCAAGGGGTTTTCGTTCCGCGTTCTGAAGAATTCCGGCCGGGAAGATCTGAAAAGAAATCTTCTGGATCCGTCTGTGGGGTACCTTGGCGTGGCAGGGCACGGGAAGTGGAATACCTGGACGGCTTCGGACGGAGATGTTACCGAAGACGATATCGCAAGCTGGATGAAAGACGCCAAGCGCAAAAAAGAAATTTTCGTGACGTATACCTGCGGTCCGGATATTGCGCGGAACTTTGCTTACATCCCCGTCGAAAAATTCGGCTGGAGTGTCGTCGAAAAGCCCTATGAACAGGTGCGCGGGTTCGCTGAGTTTACAACGCCAAGCTTTTTCTTTGATGTTCCCGTTCTGTTTACCCTCAAGGATCTCCTGGAAGGGAAAAAAGGTATCTTGAGGTTCTTCCATTCCCCGCGGAGCTGGAACGCTTATGCGGCTCTCCGCATTATTCTTGATTGGGAAATATGGATGATCCTCGCGGGTTCGATCGCTACGGTTTTTGCATCCACATGGGTTCTGGGTTTCGAATTCGGAGCGGTTGTCGGGGCCATGCTCCGGTTGGGGTTGGGGATCCGTCCGTCAGTTCTTTGGAAATGGATGCAGCGGCCCGCTCAAGATGCTGTAGGTGAGGCCCCTGAAGACGGAGATTGGGAACCTGGTTCTGGGATGGGTGAAAAGCGCTCGGAGATACGGGCGAAGGCAATCGTGGTTGAAGGGAAGCGGGCAGCGGAAGGCGTTCAGCTTCTGCGGCAACCGGAAAAACCTTCCTTACCGGCGAAGGGCAGGGGTTTTTCAAGGCGGAATTTTTTCATGGGCGGAACTCTCGCGGTGGCGGCCGGCATGGGTCTGAGCGTCTTCCGGGTCTTCCGGGTGCAAAGTTCCCGGGACGCGGTGATCGAAGGGCACGCCTTCGACCTGTATTCGTCGCATCTGACCACGGCAGATTTTGAGCAGATCCGTCCGGAGCTGGAGAGGCTTGTCGCAAGGTCCTACAAAAATCCTGCCCGCCATGGGTATCCGGAACTGATCGTGATCCCTGAAGAGATCATGTCTCCGCAGCATATGCTGGCGCGCCTGCCGGCGGGGATCCGTGAACTTCCGTGGCCGGCGATCCTCGCGGAACATGACCGGGAGCTCCGAGCGGTTTATGAAAAGGTCACCCGCGAAAGGGCCGTGAGATATATCGAACAGGATGACCTTACGGTTTCGAGGCGGCTTGAAAAGACCCGTGATCGGTGGGCGAAAGTACCGGCAGACGGTTTCGTCAAGCGACGGGATTTTTGGATGGCCGGCGCCGGCGTGCGTGTAAGATTCCCGATGCAAGTGAGCTATGAGGTCTGGCGGGACCTTTATTTCCGGGCCAGGGCGCTCGGGGGCTCCCTCGGGCAGTTCTTTTATCAAAATGAAACCGGTGAATTGTTCAAAACCTATCGCGAGATCGGGCAACTGATGGCGGAATTAACTCTCCGGCGAGATGAACTCATTCGCGAGCAAAAACTCGAACTCTTGCGCCGCTATCCCCGGGCGAATGTCGTCTACAACGTCGGAGCAGCGCACGCGATGAACGCAAAGCTCCTGCAAGACGGCATGAGGGGAGGCCCCTTGATGGCCTCCGGCCTTCCGGGAACAGGCTCGGGTTTGACGGGTTATTTTGGCCAGCTTCAGGAGCGGTATTTGCACAAGGTCCCGCTGACGGAAGCCGAAGAAAAAAAGCTTGTGGCCCGTTCGCTCCTTGAGGAGATCCTGGCGTTCACCGCTTCTCAGGAAGAAGATCTTTCAATTCGCGGAAGAATGCTCGAAGCCGTCTTTGAAAGAGCCGCTCTGGAACACAGGGATGAATGGCAGGTGATCGAGAGGATCGCATCCGAGTTGAAGGCGAAAGGATCCGCGGCGGGAAATTTTCAAAAAGAAGCCGTCGATCTCCTGATCCGGTGGGGGTGGTTATCCCGTGCCGACTTGCAGCAGAAGAGATCCTCCGAAGGCCAGCCTCGCGCTGAGCGGCGGCAGGACATCCATAGTCCTGCACGCATTCGTGCTGGGACCAAGGAAGTCCCAGCCGAGCTGCGGACGGATCTTGCGGGAGACGAGCCGGAGGAAAGCTTGGTCCGCCAGCGAGAGGCGGAACTGGGCCCCTACGGATTAAACGACGACATCACTGTCCGGATCCTTTCTCAAATGATCCCCGCGAAAGCCGGACCGGGGCAACGGTTGGGCGCCTTGGCGATCTCCGAAAAGAGGCAGCAGGTGCTTCTGGGATTCGAAGAAAAGGCCACTTCCCATCTCCAGGCGATCCGGGGAACAAAGTACGACGTGTCGCGCAGTCTCTACGCTTCCGACTGGATCAGAGTCACGCTTATTTACGATCAGAAAGGGATTTTATCGGGCGTTCATCTCTGGCCTCAGCAGAATTTGTCCGGTTATACGGAAGCCATGCAAGATTTCTTCGGGGAGAGCGAGGAAGGTCTTCTGCGCGCGGGCGCCAAAGCTATCTTGAAAAGGCAGCGGCAGGGAGTGATCCGCGCGGCGCAGCTGATCTCAAAAGCGATCGATCAGCAGGTCCGGGGGCGCTCCGGCAGGATCCTCGCTTTTACGGAAGCGAAGCTTTTTCCGGAACTAAAAGCTTCCTCGCTGGAAGAATTGGCCGCTCTGGATCTTAATTCGTCCGCTCCATCGAAAGCTCGCGGCCGCGCCGAGCTTCGCGATCAGTCGCCGCAGCTCGGAGACCGGGTCTCCGAGGGGGGTGGTAAAGCGGTTTCTTTCGGGGGGCGCGACCGGAATATTATTACGCCGAAAGAATTCCGGAAGACGCCGTACGCGAAATGGGCGCCGTGGATCCGGGTGATCGATGTCGCGGCGGCGGTGGCCTTGCTGCCGCTCCTGGCGGCGGCGACACTGCTCTTTGCGCCGTGGATCGGGGCGCCGGTCTTTTTCAGGCAGGAACGGCCGGGTTACCGGCAGAAACTTTTCTGGATGTACAAGTTCCGGACCATGCCGGAAGGAGGCGACCGGATCCCGACCCCGATCGGCGCGTTCCTTCGCCGGACCGCTCTCGACGAACTCCCGCAGATCCTCAACATCCTTAAGGGAGAAATGTCTCTTGTCGGGCCGAGGCCGCTCCCCGCCGACGAACTGAAGCTCTACCCCGATTACGCCGCCGTCTTTGATATGCGAAAACCGGGAGGCTGTTCCCTGTTCATGTTGGATCGCGGTTTCGGGAAAGGCGTTCTTTCTCCGCAGGAATTCAAGTGGGCGATGTTCCTTAACGCCCGGGAAGTCAGGGAATGGTCCCTCGGGTTGATGATCAGCATCGCCGGCGGCACCGCCCTTAAGGTCCTCGGGGCCGTCCTTCGCAGCCTTGCCAGTGTTTCTTCTCGCGCCTGGGAGCGGATCTCTTTCAAGGATCCGGAAAGAACGGAGATCGCGCAGGCCCGCGGCAGCGAGATCGGACACCCGGAACTTGCGCTGCCCCAGGAAGACAGTTTTGTGGATCGAAAACTCAGAGTATGGGTCCCGGGATGGATGAAGGTTGAAGGGCAGATGATGGCGGTCATGGACGGGCACGGCGGAAAGGCCGTTTCGAGATTTCTGAGCGTTCTTTTGACGCCCGTCTTCAAGTGGGCGCTTCTCCTGAATCGAGGCGATATCCGCGCGGCGTTTGAGAGGACGTTCAAAATCCTTTATTCCATGATGAAAGGATTCAAGTCGGGCTCGACCCTCACCTGCGTATTCGTGCCGTCGGACCGGAAGACGCTGCACCTTATGCTGATCGGAGATTCTCCGGCATATCTTCTCAAGGACGGAAAGGAAGTTCCGGTCGAGGAACAGCATTTTTCGGACCCGAAACAGCGGGATGCTTACCGGGGGGTGGCCGCAAAAGCCGGGCTCCTGGAAGGACGCGATTATACGTTTGCGGAACAAAAAAACGGCGGGTGGTATTTGACGGATCCCGTGACCGGGAAATCCCATATCACGGGCCGTTCTTTCGGGGACCGGGCTTTCCGGAAGATCCTGATCCCGGTAGTCGATATCCAGACGATCGACCTGAGCGACGCAAGCGCGGTCGAGGTCCTTCTGGCTTCGGACGGGATCTATGGATTCCACGCGGGGAAGTCCCGGGAGTTTCGCGATGAGCGGATCCGGGGGTTTGTTTCGTACGGAACTTCAGCGGAACAATATGTCGAGTACGCGGGAGGCAAGACCGCGCCCGACAATGTTACCGTGCTGCGCCGGAAATTTGACCGGAAGCCGATGCGCGCCGAGCTGCGGCGGGACATCCATAGTCCTGCACTCACTCGTGCTGGGACCAAGGAAGTCCCAGCCGAGCTGCGGGCGGATGCGGTCCCGGGCGTCGCGTTCCTGGGCGACCGATTGATCCGCGGCGAATGGACGGGGAGCGACCTCTACTACGTCGCCGGCGCTGCGCTGGCTGCCTATGCCGCCTATCGTCTCGTGACCCGATGGCTTGAGGCAAGGGCCAGGCTCAAGGTTATTCCGATCATGAATACCGGCAAGATCCTCGCCATCCTTGGCGCCGGCACAAAAGAGCAAGTCGAGCTGATCCCGTTTCTGATCGATCTACTGAAAAAGAATGATGTGGAAGATATGGCTTTGAGGCCGGCGGCGGCGATCGCGTTGGGCGCGTTCCTGCGCACCGGGCATCTGGGAGCGGAAATGCGGGAGGTTGTACTTGCCGCGCTCCGCGAAACGGTCCGGAAAGATGATTTCCTTCCGGCCCGTAAGGAAGCCGCCGAGGCCTTGGGCCGGGCCGGCGACACAAAATCGCTCCCTGTATTAATGAAAGCCGCAAGGCATGATCATTACGCTATCCGGAGGGCGGCCTTTTTTGCGATCGGGGAGATCGCCGGGCGTCTTGGCACCGGGCAAGAAGAGGCCTGGAAAAATATTCTGACAACTCTTGCCGGGGGGCAAAAAGATCCTTCGGAGATCGTTCAAAAAGCCGCCGGGGAAGCCTCCGGAAAACTGGACGGGACCGTTCCGCTTTACACCTCCCCCCTCGAGCTCCGGAAAAAAGTCGTCACACTCAAAAAGAAAGGGGACGGCCAGCCTGTCGGCCAGGCCGGCGCGGAAACCCGTTCTTTGCTTCCCGTACGTGCCGAGCTGCGGCAGGACCTCCATAGTCCTGCACTCACTCGTGCTGGGACCAAGGAAGTCCCAGCCGAGATGCGCCAACATGGGGCGGAGGGGGACGTTCTTTCGGAAGCCTGGGTGGCGCGAACGATGGAGGAGGCGCAAAAGATCTTCCCGCATCTGGACGTGACGCCCCGGGTCCGGATCCTCGAGACCGGAGAAGATTTCGCGAAGTTCCGGAATGATTATTGGGCCCATTACGAACGCCAGGAAGCAAAAGCGATTTCTCCCCTGGAAAACCTCTCTTTTGCTTTGGCGAATGACGTCGCGGTCTCGATGATGGGGGAAATAATCCTTATCCCGCGGAACGCGCTCCAGCTCGGCCTTTCTTATTCGTTCGACCACGCGCTCGTTCGGCAGGCCGGGGAACGGCTGTTGAGGGAGCTTGGCATTCACGGGCCCATTTACGATCTGGATCCGGACGGACGGCTTAATGCGAACCAGCAGTATGCGGTCGGAACATTGACCGCGGATCTTATCGTCAATACGGTGATCCTGGGGGCGAACCGGGAACGTTTTGCGGAATCAATGGCGCGGAATTTATTGGCGCAGAGACAACTCCTCAAGTCGGAAGACCCCGCGCTTTTCCGCGCGACCAACCTTTATCTTCGTGCGCTCGAACTTGCGACGGAAACCCCGCAGGGGACGTTCTGCGAGCCTGACGCGTCGCTCGAAGCCGACGCCGTAGTCCTTCAGGCGAAAGTTGACAACATACTCCGTGAGATCCAGGAAGGTCCGTGGCTCATGACGCGCTCCCGGACGAACAGGGTCGAAGCGGATATTAGTTCAATTAGCGCGATCCTATCGAGAAACGCGGAGCAGGCTCTCCCCGGCCCCAAAGAAGTTTTTTTAGCCAAAGCTCCGGGGCTGTTCCGTCGGATAGCCCTTTTCCTCGAGAAATATTTTCCGGAAAAAAAGACCCCGGCTGTCGCCCCCAAGGCGCTTGCCCCGCAGACGGAAACCGCTACGGAAATATCGCAGGGAAAGATCGCGGAAGAATTTCTCGATGAGCAAGGGGACCGGAAAGCCTTGACGCTCCGCTCCGGCGAGTGGAATGAAGCGTCTCTGGAAACTTTTGCGCAGCGTCTTTCCGGCGAGGTCGCAGCCATGCGGGCCTTTCAACACAGCGGGCAGAAGGACGTGAACGTTTTCGCAAGCCTCTATTTTCTTGAGCATGAGATCACGATCGTCGTAACGCCTCACCACGGTCTCAAACGGACCTACCGGCATCAAGACCTCGGCTTTAGAGGGCATGATCCCAAGCAGGCGGTTCATATGATCTTTGATTTCGAACCCCAGGGCGATCTCTCGGGGGAACACACCCTCGCGGCTTCTTTCGAAAAAGGTTCCTCCAAGGAGGAACTTCGCGATCGTCTTATCCTGGCCGCGCGGCTGATGCTCAGGACTTTGGAAAAAATGTATCCTTCCACCGGAGCAACGGGTTCTTCCCCGAAGTTCGCGACGTACGTGGGAGGGGTGAGCAGCACCTTCTCTGGGGAAGACCGGTCAAAGATCCGGCCCATGAACGAAGCTCTCGATCTTGGCAGCATTGCCGTTCTTTCGACCGCCCGCGAGGCCGCAAGGGGATATGAAAAGGAACCCAGATCTGTCCGGGCTGAATTGCGGCAGGACATCCTTAGCCCTGCACGCACTCGTGTCTGGACCGCGGATGAAGAATGGGAGGCCCGGACACGCGAACAGTATGTGACGCTTCAAAAAGACATCAGGCGTTCCGCGCTCCCGCGAGAGTTTGAAGTTCTCTCCCGGCTTTTCGCGCTTCGCGACATGATGGCCGAGGGCGCGGATCTTTCCGGACTTCCGGCTGATTCTCGGCTTGGCCGCCTTTTCCCGAAAGGGCTCCTGCTTATTTATTCCGGGAATCTGGAAAGGATCCTGGAAGCGTTGATCGGGGAAGTCGAAAGGGCCGGGGATGCCGGGCTTTCGCCGGATCAAAAAGCGGCCTTGAGCGCTACGGTGAAAGCCGGCTACTGGTTCAAGGTCCTGGTGGACGGCAGAAAAGGCTTTGCCCGGACGGAAAAACAGCGGCGCACCGAAAAACTTTTGCGGAGACTTTCGATCGCCGGGATCGTTCAGGCTGCGGCGGTTTTGGCCGGGGCTTTGGGGTCTTTTTACTTCGGCGGCGCGAATTCCGCGGCGCAGGGAGGGTTCGCGGAGAGCCGGGTTCTTTTTACCGCGGTGTCCGGATTCGTGGGGCTTTTCTCCGGTTTAAATTTCCTGATCCTCGCTTGCACCGGCGGGATCGCGGAAGCCGTTTTGAGAAAAAACGCACTTGTGGAGCTTGCGAAGATCGCGCCGGATCTGGCGTCCGAAGTTCGCGCGGATATGACGGACCGTCTGATCCGGTTCGCGGAGGACCAGAAAGATCTCTCCCTGAAAATGCAGGCATTTTTAAGTGCTTCCCGGCTCGCCGTTTCGGTCTCCAAAGATCCCGGGGAGCTTCCGGTCATCCATGTGAGCGAAGAGAAAGTCCGGATGCTCCGGAGAGGGCTTCTCGAGACCCGGTCCCGACTCGGGATCGTTGGCTTCGCGTTGGGGAAGGAAATTTCTCTGGCGGTCGAGGGTTTGGAGAAAACCGTTCCGCAAAAGGCTCTTCACGAGCCTTCTGTTACCGTTTCTGACGCCGCTCCCGTGGGTGCAGGCGCGAAGCTGTCCCAAGGTTCTGGGGCGGTCCGGATCGTGGAACGGGGCACGAATGTAGATGAAGAATGGGCGTCCCGGACACGCGAACAGCTTGCGATCCTACGAAAAGACATTAAACGTCCGGCGACTTCTCTGGAGCTTGAAGTGATCGCCCGGCTTTTTGCGCTCCGGGAGATGTTGGCCGCGGGAGCTGATCTCTCCCGATTGCCGAGCGATTCGCGTCTCGCCCGTCTCTTTCCTAAAGGGCTCACCATTATTTATGAAGAAAATCTCGGAAGGGTCCTCGATGCGTTGATTGAGGACGCCGCACCGGCCGGATCTTCACAGCTGATGCAGCAGGTGAGAACGGAATGGATCGCTTCGGTCGAGGCGGTCTACTGGTTGAAAGTGCTCAAGGATGGCAGTAAAGGAACCGCCGAGACATGGCGAGACCGCCGGCTGATAAAGATCCTGAAAAGGATCGCGCTCGTCGGGCTCGTTCAAAGCATTGCGGTAGCTCAAGCGGCGATGATGGTCGGAGTTCTTTTCGCGCTTCGTCCCGAATTTGCCGCAAAATCTCCGATGAACGCATGGTTTGCCGAAAACGGCATGGTTTTGGCCGGGTTAGCGGTTTTTGGGGCCATGTTTTTTACGGCCCAGTGGATGGTTATTTCCAATTTCAAGGGGATCGGCGAAAGCGATCTGAGAAAGAAAGCCCTTGCGGGGATGGAGCGCGTAGCGCCCGTCCTTTCTCCCTCAGCTTTGGAAGATCTTCTGCAAGGGCTGACCGGATTCGGAGAGGAGAGCGAGAACATTTATGTGAAGATCTCGGTTTTCATCAGCGCATCGAGGATCGCGGTTGAGGCGGGACGCGCGCTCGGAAACTCTTCCGTTTACCGGAGTTGTTCGGAAAGGATCCGGGCTGCTCTTGCGGATCTGCGCGCGAAAACGGGGGACTTCAATCGGGAAACCCGCGAGGCTATTGCCGCCGCACTCCGGTCACTGGAAAAGCCCGTTGCGTTTTCCGTGCCGGCGCCTTCCGAAAATATGAAGCTCTACGGGGCTTGGTACATGAGGGAAAATCTTATCTCGGGAAGGGGCTCAGCCGCAGACGCTGATTCCGGGAGCAAAAAGGACGATCTTCGCGCGGAGATGCGGGCGGCGCCGAGGGAAGGGAAGCGGGCGGAGGGTTTGAAAGTCTCGGAAAATTCGCCGCTTTATTTTTACCTGAAGGCGCTCGGGATATCTCCCGAGGGACCCGCCGGTCTTTCGCTTGGCGAGGGCTATAGCGTTTTTCCGATCGAGCCGTCCGCATCGCTTGACCGGGTGATCCGGTTTGCCGATTGGTTTTCAGACGGCGAAGTTTTCCGTTCCTGGCTCCTTGCGTATAAGGGCGACCCTCTTGGCCTGGCGGTTGAGAAAACAAGACGCGGGAACCTCAGCTTGATGGAATTGGACCCTACGGTTTTTGAGGGGCGAAAATCCATATTTGATCCGGGAGAAGAGTGGCTCTCCTTCTGGCGGGACCGCCGGGACCTGCTTTCGCCCGTGGTTTTTCCGGGAAAGAAGACCGGCGAGCGGATCAATGTTTCGAGTGCCCACCGCATTCAATTCCGGGAGCAGACATTAAACGACTACCGGTTCCTCGTTTTTGCCAATGTGTATTCTCCCGAAAATCCCTATGTTGCCGTCCTGCTCGCCGCGGTCCTTCCGGAGATCCGTCCGGGTCAAAAGATCCTGGTTAAGGGGTCGGGGGCAGGTCCGGAGCTTGTGGTTCTCGGGAAAACGGTACCGGGTATCGAGCTCGACGGCGTGGACATTGGTAAGCTGGAAGTTCAAAACAGCCTGGCCAATGTGTACGCGCACAACCTTCAGGACCGTGTGCGGGTCTGGGAAAGCGACGGGTTTGAGAATGTCCGCGATACCTACGATGCCATTATTGATAACGCCCCGGCTCCTTCCGAAGACCGAAACGAAGCGGATCTCAGGACGGAAGACCCCGGAGGCAGGACGTTTTCCAAAACCCTGTCCGAATTGTCCGTTCGTCTCAAACCCGGCGGCGCCTACTACGTCATGGGAATTGGAAATACCCTGGAGCCTCTCTTCAAACAGGAAAAGGGTCTTTCGGTCAGAAAGATCCGCCAGGAGGTCATTTCGGTCAGCGCGTTCGGCCGTCCCGCCGGCACGCAGACGGTGAAGATCTTCAAGGTCCGGCTTGCGCCGGACGTCCGCGCCGAATCACGGGCGGGGAAAACATCCGTGAAAGCAACGGCGCCCGCGAAGGCTCAGGGAAAGAGCATTCCTGTCCGGGACCTTCTGACAGCGTTTGACCGGACCGGTGTGCTGGATGTTCTGAGCTGGGTGGTGCGCTGGTATTCCTTCGAGCAAGAGGAAGCGCGGCGGGTTCAGGAAGGTGCCGTCCGGTTTGCGCAGGAACTTTTCGCGAGCGGCAGGATCAAGGCAGGGCAGAAAGTCCTCGAGGTGGGACCGTCCGATTTCTTTGATATCAGTTTTGCCTTAGAAACTGCCGGGGTGGATGTGACCCTGCTGCAGCCCAGCGATGTGCACGACGAGAAATACGTTGAGCGGGTGGCGGCGCTCCGGGAGGCTCTTGACCGGCAGTTCAAAGTGCCGAAAGTGTCGGCCTGGGCTTCGGTCCTGAAGGACCGGCTTGACGCGATGGACCGCGGGAGGAAGACCGATTTCGGGGGGATCCCCGCTGGTGAGAATTTTGATCTGGTCATCATGCTCAATGTATTGCCCTCGATCATGCAGCATCCGGAACAGGCGCGTTACCTGTCCTCCAAGCCAGAGATCGATGAGCTAGTCGGGAATGTTCTGAAGCGCTCGCATCCCGGGACCCTGTTGATGCTCGGCGATGAATCTCCCAAGTATACCGATTACGAGATTGCTTCCTTGACGGCCCTGGCCCGAAAGCGAGGATGGTCGCTGGAATCGCTTGGCCGGGTCGCGGGACTGTACCGGCACAATGAGCAGTTGTACCGCATCGTTGTGGGAATCCCGAGGGCCGAGGATCCTTCGGATCGATATCCGAGGACTTCTCAGCCGGCGGCAGAGGGGGGCCGCCGTGCTGAGATGCGGGCGGATCAACCTGCGGCGAAGCAGCACTTTAGTGTCCACAAGGTGCCCGGTACCGTTCAGCGAGTTCAGGAATACCGCAAACAGTTCGCGAGGCTCGAAGAGGACGATATTGCCGCGATGAAGGCGGAGGGTGTCAAGGGAGAGCCGATCGAGCCGGCGCGTCATGTTGTGTTTGCCCACAGGCTCGGGAACGATCCCGAAGCGAACGCGTATATGGACGGAATGCTTTTGAAACTTTTTCGCAAGCTCGACCGCGCGGATCCCAAGCTCGCGGCCAAGGTAAGGCTGGTTCCTTCGGAGGTCCGGCACATCACGTTGGTTGCGGGACCCGCAGACCGGAACCCGGAACTGGAAAAGGACCCGTCGGTTTTTCGCGAAGCGGCTGAGACCATGAAGTCGGCCGAAGGTTACCTCGGAAAGCTTGCTTTTTTCAAGGGAGGCCGGCTTCTTGTTTTTGAGTTCGACCCGGCGCGGGACTCGGATCTTGCCGCGATGGACGCGATGGTGGAAGGACTTCTCGAAAGGCACAAAGGTCTTTCGAATTTCAGGCCGCGGACCCGTTATCACGTTACGGCGATGCATGTGGTGGCGCCGCTTTCCCCCGAAGAAGCGGCCATTCTCGCGGATGCCGTAAGCCGCACGAACCGCGAGGCGCATGAGCCGCAGAAGGTTCGCCTTGACCGCGCGTCGCTTTTTTATACTTCGGCGGAAAAAGCGTTCGACGACCGGATCGTTCCCGGATATGAGGATCTTTTGTTCGGCGCGAAGACGGTGGCGTCTTATGGAACGATTCCTTCCGTGATCCAGGTTCCCCGGGAGATCGCATGGCCCGATCCGGAGGCTCCGATAAGGGCGGATTCTTTCGGAGGCAAGGCCGCGGCGGGCGAGGAAAAGGGAACGGACATCTATAGACTCCGCCAGAAGGTCCAGTATCTAGAGGACCTGATCGGGATCGTGACAGAACTTGAGAACGGTTTTTCGGTCTTCGGGGAGGGTTATGACGGCGACCGGGTGACCTGGGGAGAATGGTTTGACCATAACATCAGGAACTCGCTGGCCGCCCTCAAACTCGAAATGTATGTTCTTTTAAAGAAAGGTCTTTTGGCCCGGGACCTTTCGAAAGATATCCGCGGCGATCTTGACCGGGTCGGGGCGGTGCTGGCCCAGTATCAGGAATTGGTCAAGGCGATCCGGGAGGACTTTGCGGGCCCGCGCTACGCAAAATACCGGGATGCCGGGCGTCTGGTGGAAAATAATTCCGAAGAACATCCGATGACAAAGATGGAGCAGATGTTCTATTTCCCTTACGAGGTCTTCATTGAAAGTCAGGACCGGGCGTGGAACCGGGAGGTTTTTTCGGAGGCTGTCCGGAGGATGGGGGAAGGTTTTGCGGATCTCGAGAAATTCACCGGGGAGCGGCTCGAAAAATTCGGACGAAACGAATTACGGACCGGGACGGCACGGAAAATCGATGACAGTTCCACCGCGGCCGTTGCGGCGGATGAGCGATTACGGCCGCCCTTAAAGCGGTTATTGAACGATGTTTTGGCTTCGGCCTGGATGGAATCAACGATGTTCTCCGTTCCCGGCCAGCTCAGGGACGCGGCCGATTACGAGCGTTTTGTCAAAATCCTGGCAGCCCGGTACGGCGTTCCCGTGGTCCGAGCCCCGGGGAGTTGGACGGCAGTCATATTCAATGAACTTTACCGGTTCTTTTATCGCACTCCGTTGGAAATTTTTAAAGATCTCAAACACAAACGTTATCTCCACACGCTATGGGGGCTTGGGAGCCTGGTGTTTTCGTTGGGGAAGCTTATATTCCAATATAACGGAGGAGAGACCGCCACCCATTTCGATGAGGCGGGCTCTGTGAAAGTGATCCGCTACTTTGACCGGATTCATGTTTATCCGGCGCTCTTTGCGAGCATGGTTCTTCACGACTTGGCGAACAGAGGATCTCATATCGATGCCGGCTTGTTCCTGTATTCGGCGGGCGCGACGATCGTTGTGGGAGGAAGTATCTGGTTAACCGGATTATTCCTGAAATCTTCGGGGCATGAGTTATGCCATGTTTTACAGGATGTACTCACTCTTGTTTCAAACCGGGTCACGGGTCATGCGGTGTCCGACGCGACCGCGGCGTCGTTTTACAGCTCTGCCCGTGGTCAACAGCTGGTGGATGGGCAGCGTATTGCCAATGCCGCGCCTACGTACGAGCAATTCCGGCGGATAGTGACAGACGTGATCGCCGTCATGGACCAAAACCTTCCCCGCGCCGAGGTGCGGCAGGACATCCATAGTCCTGCACGCACTCGTGCTGGGACCAAGGAAGCCCCAGCCGAGATGCGCTTGAATCAATATTCAAGCACTTCTCAGCCGGCTTCTAATGAAAGCCGCCGTGCTGAGATGCGGATCGATCGGTTGGCGGAAGGCATGATGTATTATCCGGCGGAGAAACTTCACGCACCTTCGGTAGAAGGACAACCCCCCTTCCTCGATGAATTCGACCGGGCACATTATCATTTTGTGCGGCAGGCCGACGGAAAGGGCGTTTGGCAATCCAACGATTTTCCGGCCCTGATCCTGGGGACCTGGCAGGACATCGTCCAGGCGGGGGAAAATCCCGTGGTCCCCGCGCGGGACGTGGTGATCCGTTTCAAAAGACCCGGCGGCGGGACGGTCAGTTTTTATTTTGCGGGGGATCACGGAAGTTCCGCTAAATATGCCATGGAAGCGGCGGCCCGGGGGGAGATGCCGACTTCCGGCAATATCCAGCTTTTTATGGACGAGCACCATGACGAAAGCCCTTCGGCGGGTCCGGATGGCGCGATCCCGGATCCGGCAAAGCCATTCTTTAAAATGCCCGGTGAATTTCCTCCCGTCGGAGATCCGGCGCGGTTAAAAGACTGGGAAAAAATATCCGGGGTGCTTGGAGATTCCCTTTTCTGGATCACCATGAAAAATTTTAATCAGGCTTTTCGCGCGACGGGGTTCCTGGCCGGGCACTTCTGGGTCAAGGGAAGCCTTGATCTGTGGCGGACGGCGTCCGTGCCGGGCATTGACGGGCAAACCAGTTGGGGATGGATCGGGAAATTTTTCGGGAATCCCTCCGTCACGAGGCCAAGGAAGCAGGCGTTATTCTACAATCTCGATACGGACGCTACCGGGATGCAGGAGGTCTTTGATCCGTACCCGCAGCTGACCCTGGAGAGAATGCTTCCTTTTTCCGATCTCTTGGTGCGGACCGCGCGCGAGGACGGAAATACGCCAAGCACCTTCCAGGCCTCGACCAGCGTTTTCGTCAAGGAAGGCTTTAGTGACATCACGCACCTCAAGAAGAAATGGACCTATTCTTACGGCAGTGTCGCCATCCTCCGGTTCCTGGCCCGCGTTGCTCCCGCGATCCTCTTAAGCACGCCCGAAGACATTTCGACCGAAGCGCTTTTGACGGAAGTCCGGCGGGCCGCTGAAGAGGAACTGGCCCGCAAACAAACAAGAGATAGCTCTGCCGTGGACACGTTGGCAGACAGGCAGGAGGCCCGCTCCGAGTCGCGGCAAACGCAAAAAGCGTCGCCGGAAAATGAAAAAACAAACGACCGCCAAGCAACCGCGAAAAACGATTTTTCTCCGATCATTTCTGTGACGGCGGACTGGCGGGAAGTTTTTGGTAATGCCGCGGCGCCCCTGTTCGTAGATATCGGTCCCGGCGAATCCTGGATTTCGCTTTCGCTTGTGCGTGAGAATCCCGGGGCCCGGTTCATTTTTATCGAACCCGATCCGGCGTTGTTCAACAAAATGGTTTTATTGATCCGGCAGGAAGGTTTGAGGAATGTCCGGATCATCCTCGGTAAGGACTCCGAAGCTTTTGCCGCGCAAAAGGGAGCGGCTTTCGTGGCGGGGGTCTATTGTTTGGCGCCTTATCCGGATGAAACGTATCTTTTTGATTCTGGGAAGAGGAAGGCGGCCAGCATTTTCCGTTTATTGAAGCCAAAGGGGCGGTTGGTTATTGCTCCTGATGATACGGATGATTTTACAGCGGAGTTTGGAGGACGGAACGAGTGGGCAGTGGTTTTGAAAGACCAATTCCCGGAAAGTGTCTATCGAATTAAAAGAACGAATGAAATTGCCGGACTTCAGAGCTCTGCTTCAATCTTAAAACAAGGCAGTTATGCAGTTTCCCTCGAGATATCCCTGAAGGTTTCCCGCTCCTCCTGGGGAACTCCCGCGGACCGGAGCGAACTTCGGGCGGGGGAGGAGGCGATCGGGAGGGTCCTGAAATACGGGCCGGTCGGGAGCGAGCTTCTCGCACTGCTCGAACAGATGGCGGAAAAAGACGAAGTCACGCTCGATCACATGGCGCGCGTGACGGAGCTTGGCGTTGCCACGGCCGGGGTTATGGGACTTGATGTCACCCGGACGCTGGTCGACAGCTTCGCGTTCCACGATATCGGCAAACTCACGGTGCCCGACGCGATCCTGAAGAAGCCGGGGCGGCTCGATCCCGCGGAGTGGCCCGTGATGATGAGCCACGCGGCAGAGGGGTTTAACGTGCTGAGACCGCTGATGGAGAAGTTCGAATATCTCCGTGAGGTCGCGGCGAATGTCGTCGCGCATCATGAAAAATACAACGGGCAGGGCTACCCCAAAGGGCTCGCGGGCCATCAGATCCCGCTTATCGCGAAGATCACGGCGGTCGCTGACTCGTTCGACGCGATGACCTTTCAGCGGCCCTACAATCATATCTTCAAACCGTCGGAAGCCCTGACGGAGATCGCGAATCTCGCGGGCGTTTTTTACGACCCGGCCGTTGTTTTCGCTTTCCTCAAGCACATGAGGTTCGATCCCGCCTCCCTGAGTTTCACCTTCCAAAAGGAGGATGCCGGACCCGAGATGAAGCCCGACTCTATCTCGGGTAACAGCCCCTTGCCGGCGGACAGGCGGGAAGCCCGCTCCACTGACAGGACCCGCCGATGGATCGCGGAGGCCCTGGCTCTCGCGATCAGCGAGGCGGACGTGAACTCGCCTGCTCGCGCGACTTTGCGCTCATCCGGCGGCGATACATTCCTGTCCCTTGCTAAAACAGAGCCTGCGGGGACGGAGATGGGGACGGATAAAGAACTGCTCATGGATTTCTTTTTACGCGGCATGCCGTGGGACGAAGCTGAGCTCGATATTTTTTATCAGGCCATGAAAGAGCAGAAATACGATCTGGATGTGACGGGTCCGGACGCGTTGAGAGAAACCGTTCCCATGCTCAAGGTCGCGTACCAGTTCATTTTGGCGTCTTTTTCGGTAGCGAGAGGGGGCTTGAAGTCCTCGAAGGAATACGTGCCCCAAGACCTGATCAAACAGCTCAAAAAAGCGGTTCAATCCCTTCCTGAAAAGATCCGGGACGCGAACGAAGAATGGAAAAGAGATCGAAGACGGATCGCCCGGGCTAAAAAAATGTTCCCCAAAAGTTTCGCGGCAAGAGGACGTGAAATGGAAGTGGCCGGTCTGGATGCGCCGGTTCTGCTGAAGTGGGTGGATGAAGAGATGGTCGATGAAACCGCGAAACTTCTGCAGACAGACCCGGACCTTGCGGTCGCCTGGCCGGCGCTTGAAAAGTATTTTTCCGGAGAGATCCGGGAAAGGATCGCCGCCGCAGCGCTGGCGGCGGATTTCATGATGGTTTTTCAGGGTTCCGGACAAAGAACGATCTATAAAGCGAAAGAGGCTGCTCTTAAAGAACAGGTTTTATCCACGTACGGAGATCTGGTCCTCGATCTGATGCTGGACTTGAAAGGGTATTTTGAAAGCCATCGGGACGCCGTTCTGGAAGCCGCCCGTAAGGAGGTTGTTTTCCGGCGCGCGCTCGATCAGGCGGAAAAAGAAGCCGATCAAGCCCGGACCGAACTTTTAAGAGCCGAGCTGGACGTTCAAAGCTACGGGGAATACGGGGAGGATGCCGTCAATTTTGCGAAAAAAGCGGCCCAGTGTCTCCGCAAATCAACGGAGCACGCGATCCTTTTCGCATCCGGTTATGGGGACCACGAGGTCGATGTAAAGCCGAAGATCTTTTTGGAAAGAGGGACCGAGCGGATCGCGATGCATTTGAGCGGAGTTCGGTTCGGAAGATCTCAAAATGCGAGAGAGGCGCTGAACCGGTATTTTTATCCCGCGCTCCGGGAATCCTTGAAAGAATTCGATGTATTGGTCCGGCAAAAAGAACATGCCACACCGGGTCAATACGACCGGGAGCTTTTGAAAATGATCCTCTGGATAGCGCCGATCCAGCTTCACGGCAATCCTTCCGACAGGACCGCCGCCGGGATCCGGGAGATCCTGAACGAGGTTTTGAACAAGATGTACGGGGCTTCCGTGACAGCGGACAGAGGAGAGCTGATCCTCGGCCATCCCGGTTTGAGCAAGCCGCTCGTGATCACCCGCGAAGCCGACTCCCTTGAGTTCTATGACAAACTGGATTCAGCCGTCAGAACGATCGCCGCCCTTCGATCCGAGATTCGGCAGGACATCCCTAGTCCCGCACGCACTCGTGCTGGGACCAAGGAAGTCCCAGCCGAGGTGCGCTTGAATCTGCATTCAAGCACTCCTCGGCCGGCCGCAAAGGTGGGCGGCCGTGCTGAGATGCGGCAGGACACCCCTAGTCCTGCACGCACTCGTGCCCGGACCAAGGAAGTCCGAGCCGAGATTCGGGAGCCTGCGGATAAGGCAGCTCAAGCGGCGGGCCCCTACGCGGATTATCTGCGGACGATCAATCCGCAGCTGGCGAAATTCTACGGACGGTCCGGATACGGTGACTTTACTGAGGCACAGCGATTTCCGGGGTTATACGATCTTTTGCTGCGCCCTCTTGATACTGCTAAACGCGGCCCTCTAAAAGTGGCTTTAATGGGACCTGGATTACATGATGAAGCAGGCTCCCTAGAGTCGCCCCAATTTCTGGAAGTTGCCGGCGTGCTTGCCGGGAGATATGGTAAGCGCCCGATCGAGCTCTCAGTGGTCTCGAATCAGCGGCCGGAGATAGAGGTCCTGAGGGGGATCAGCGCGAATCCTTCCCAAGCGCGTAATTATATGACCGATAGAAACTGGGGCGAATATCATGTTTCCCAGCCGCTCAAGCTGATCTTTGAACAATTCTTTCAGAAAGACAGTTCGTTCCAAGGATCTTCAGGTGGGGTTAAATATCGCGCGGTCCTTCCGGGGAATGTGGCGGCCTATCCGTTGCTGGCGGACTTCAGCACGCTTGATTATGGGGAAGGACAGCTTGACCTGATGATAGGAACGAAGTCCCTGAGTTATGCCTTTAATGACGAAAAAGAAGCTCCAAGATTTTTTTCCAAATGGGTCAAGGCCCTCAAGCCGGGGGGCCGGTTGCTGGTCGACATATCTACACTTAAGCTTGCGCTCCAACAATTCGTGAAATACGAGATCTTCGGTATGGATTTTGCTTCTCATTTTCTTCTGGCGGAGTTTGCTCCGAAAATACCGGATATGTTGATCGATTACGATCAGGAGCACGGGCGCGCCCTCACGGATTCTTTGAATAATTTTGAAAGGTTTTTGTTTGAGCAATACGGAGTGAATGTCCGGATCAATCTTTATCAAGACGTGGTCGAGATCACAAGATTGACGGGATCTCGCCGGACGCCCGCGAGGAGCCTCAGTCAGAGGATCTATCGGCTAACGGACGATGGATTGGTCCTGAGGAGAGCCTCCGGAAAAAGTTCCGTAGCAGTTCGGAACCACCGCCGGATCACGGAACTCTTCCGGAGTATCCAAGTTCCGATGAAGCTGCGGCCGTATTTCCGCCGCGTGCTTGAGGCTTTGGAGCATGAAAATTGGGTCGCGGCGTCACGTGCTTTAGCGAGTTTCGGGATGATGGGCGTGGGTCTGCGCGCCGCACAGCTTTCGCGAAGCGACTGGAAAACAGTCGCGGCCGTGGCCAAAGCCGTCCAGGCGAAGCTTTCTTCCCAATCCGCCAAACGCTCCGAAGCGCGCTTGAATCCGTATTCAAGCATTTCTCGGCCGGCCGCAAAGGTGGGCGGCCGCGCCGAGATGCGGGCGGCGATTCCTGAGATCGCGGCGATCGTTGCGCGCGTAAGGAACACGCTCACGGAAATGAACCAGCCGGCGTTTGCGGGCATGGCGGAAACAATCTCTGCCGAAAGGATTTCATTGGGCGATGGAGTGAACCATCTGATCCGCGCCGGAGAATTTTTGAAAACCCAGAACAAGATAAAGGCTCACGGAGAACTTGCGGTGGCTCTTAAATCCTTTCAGAGCTTCCAGACGGCGTTGCGGCGTGATTTTGCGGATAAAGGACTTCATAATAAATCCCTGATCGAGAGGCTGCGCAAGGTCTACGCCGATGTCGACGATATCGTCCACTCGTTAAAAGATGTGTTTGTGGAAACGCTCGAAGAAGTGAGCCCTCATCAAGCTGCGGCGCTCAAGGCGCTGGCAGCTCTTGTTGCTTTGCAGAATACCTGGATGGGTGTGGCAACATGGAAGTTCAGGAGCGCCCAATGGGATATAGCTGCCCAAGGGATAGAATTTTCTGATTGGGAGCTGGGGTATGGTTTCGCGCACTTTGAGCCGACTCCGACCCTGCGTCCCTTCCTTGTGGATCCCGCAGGTGAAACCGTTTCCGACCGGCTGCTGACAAAGATCTATTCTCAGGAAGCACTTACCGGCAATGTGTCTTCGGAGGGGACATTATTGAAAGAATTCATGAGTATTCGGGCCGATGTGGAGAATCTTGCGCTTGAGATCCGGAAGAAAGGGGCCTGGGATGCCGTGCCGCAGAGCCTTGTCGGGAAAGCGCTTCAGGCTCTTAACCCGTGGCAGGGAACGCTTGGCGAAAGGCAGGCGGAGATGGCGGCACGATATTTCACGATGCGGCAAGCCCTTGAAGAGGCGCTGTCGCAGCGGCGCAAGTTTCTGGGAATTTATCCCGAGAAAGAACAGGCGCAGGCTTCGGAAGCTGCCGAGGAAGTTCTGTCTTTTATCGCGCAAGCGGGAGTTCGTTTCCGGGCAGCCGTTCACGGTGAGCCGGTGACCCCATTTTCCGGTCAAGAAACTGAACCGCTTCGGAGATGGCTCAAGCTTCTTGAAAACGAAGCACAGGAAAGCCGCCGGGCGGATGACGATAAAGGTGAATTTATGTCGACGGGAGGCGAGGTCGGCAAGTCGCTATTGACCCGTCTCCAAAAAGACTCCCTGGATTATGAGCGGGCCGTCGTCCGAGGGTTTTACGCGTGGGCGTCGGTTTTTTCGGGGCCCCGCTCTGAAATCCGCGCTGAAGTTTTGGTGGGCAGGCAGGACAACAAAAAAACCGCCCGGCTGATCTCTCAACCGAGCGGTTTAACAACCCGTAGCTTATCTTCTTTACAGCTTCTTTCCCGCGAAACCACCCAAAGCCTATCACAGCCTTTTAGGGGTGTCAATGAAGCAGCCCTCGGGTTTACGGCCGTAAACCCGAGGCGTGTATCGGCCCCGTCGAGACTCTCCGCCACGCAGCGCGGCGGATTCGTCCCGAGTCGAATCCACCAGCAAGTGGACGGATTCGCCTCTGGCGAAGAACCCAAGCGAGAAAAAATTATAATTAATACAACCATTCAACCGCGCGGAGAGGCGGGCACGAAGCAGTTTTCTGACCCCTCAGCTTCTGCTTCACCCGCCCTCCGTGCAACACCCGAAAAGCAGGAGGAAGGGAAACGGAGGACGGAGGACGTAAAAGCCAAAGCTCCATCCGCCCCAACTTCCGCTTCGCAAAAATTGATAGGTATTGGGACCGCCCTCCGTCATCCGTCATCCTCAGCGCGAAGCGCTGTGCGTCACGCGCTCGCGGTCCGCAGCCGGATCGAAACATTGAACGGCGCTGGGACGATCCTGATGAGCCGTGCGGAACTTGCCGCGCTCACGGCAAAACAGTGGGAAGAATTCTTTATTGTTGCGACGGCGGTTGCCGAAGGCCGCAAAGACGCCCGGATCGTTCTTTACGGGGAAGCACCAACTAATAAGGCCGTCATTCTGACCCCGCCATCGGCGGGGGAAGAATCTCAGACGGGATCCTTCGCTGCGCTCAGGATGACGAAGCCTGCGCTCAGGATGACGAAGGTTGCGCGGCAAGAGCAAGAGCCGCTTTTGGCACGCGAAACGATCCTCCGGCAGATCGAGGGCGGGAAGATCGCGGTCACGGAACTCGGGATGGAACAGGCGTTCGCGAAATTTGGTCTCCCGAATCGTGCCGCCGTCGATCTTTACGGAAAGAATGCGCGGCGTAAACGGCATCCTCTCGTTAAAGCGCTCAGGCTGGATGAGGAGCAGGGCCTGATCTCGCTCGCGCTTCTGTACGTGCTTTCCGAAGGGAAAGAACGGGGCGTGACGGAATCGCCGGATGGCGATCTGATCGTTCACGCGGAGCTTCGCGCGGTCCTTCAGGATTATCTGAACCAGCAGGTCGTCGCGTGGGCGGCATAACAGTACGGATGTCGGATGACGGAGGGCGGTCCCAATACCTATCAATTTTTGCGAAGCGGAAATTGGGGCCGTCCCAACTACCTTTTCAGAAATAAAATTAAAAGTTGGGGCGGATGGAGCTTTGGCTTTTACGCCCTCCGCCATCCGTCATCCTCCATCCTGATTGTTCCTATTCTGCTTTTCTGTTATAGTCTCCCCTCAAATCACAAGGAGTCATCATGGGATTCAAATGCGGTATCGTAGGGCTTCCGAACGTCGGCAAGTCCACCATCTTTAACGCGATCGCCAAGGCACACGCCGCGGCGTCGAACTATCCTTTTTGTACCATCGAGCCGAACGTCGGCATGGTACCGGTTCCGGATGAACGCCTTCTGGCGCTGAGTAAGCTGTACAATCCCCAGAAAACAACGCCCACCACGGTTGAATTTTATGATATCGCGGGACTTGTCGCCGGAGCGTCTAAAGGGGAAGGTCTCGGGAACCAGTTCCTCGGACACATCAAGGAAGTCGAAGCCATTCTCCACGTCGTTCGCTGTTTCGAAGACCCGAACATCGTCCACGTTTCCGGCTCGATCGATCCCGAGCGCGATATCGGCGTCATCGATACCGAGCTATGCCTCAAAGACCTCGACACCATCAACGCGCGCTACGACAAGACCGAGAAGCTCGCCAAGACCGGTGACAAGGAATCCAAGGAAAGAATGCCCGTCTACGAGAAGGTCAAAAAGGCGCTTGAGGACGGCACGCCGCTCCGGGGGATCGGGCTCACGGAAGAAGAAAAAAAGATCGTGAAAGATCTGGCGTTCCTCACGCTCAAGCCGGTGCTTTATTGCGCGAACGTTGCGGAGAACGAACTTCCGGCGGGCGGGAAGTATGTCGATCTTGTGCGGCAGCACGCGGCCAAGGAAGGCGCGGAAACGGTGGTGATCTCGGGGAAGGTGGAGTCGGAGCTTATCGATCTTTCCGAAGACGACCAGAAGATCTTTCTCAAGGAGCTCGGCCTTGAAGAACCGGGGCTGAATTCGCTGATCCGCGCGGGTTATACCACGCTTCAGCTCATCACGTATTTCACGGCCGGCGAAAAAGAAGTCCGCGCGTGGACCGTTCGAAAAGGTTCCAAGGCGCCGCAGGCGGCGGGCGTGATCCATTCGGATTTCGAACGCGGGTTCATCCGCGCCGAGGTCATGCGTTACGAGGATCTTATCAAGTACGGTTCCCAACCGGCGGTGAAGGAAAAAGGCCTGCTTCGCATCGAAGGTAAGGAATATGAGACGCAGGATGGCGATGTCATGCTTTTCCGGTTTTCTGTATAAGAGAAAACCGGAAAAGACGGATGGAGGGCAGCGGATGGTGGATGGCGACAAACTAGGCTCCATCCTTCTTCCGTTATCCTTCATCCAGTTTTTGAATCAATTGCCCATCCCGTAATGAATGAGTATAATCCTGGCTATGAAACATTATCCTTTCTATAGAGTCTACCGCGACTTCAAGGCCTGCTTTGAGCGCGATCCGGCCGCCCGGACGCCGCTTGGGGTTCTTGAGGTCCTTTTCTTATATCCGGGGTTTCACGCGATCCTTCTCTACCGTTTTGCGCATGTTCTGCAGCTGCTCCGGATCCCTTTTATTCCGCGTCTTATTTCCCAGATCGCGCGTTTCCTGACCGGCGTGGAGATCCATCCCGGCGCGAAGATCGGCCCCGGTATTTTTATCGATCACGGCATGGGGGTCGTGATCGGGGAAACGACGGAGATCGGTGAGAACGCGACGATCTATCAGGGTGTGACGCTCGGCGGCACCGGGAAAGAACGCGGCAAACGTCACCCGACCCTCGGGAACAGCGTGGTGGTCGGCGTGGGCGCCAAAGTGCTTGGCAACATCCGGATCGGCGATCATGTGAAGATCGGCGGCGGATCGGTTGTGATCCATCCGGTGCCGGATAATTGCACCGTGGTCGGCGTGCCTGCCGAGATCGTGCGGATCGACGGCAAGCGGCCCGAAGAGATCGATCTCGAACACGGAGATCTCCCGGACCCCGTCAAGGAACTCAAGAACCGCGTTCTGGAACTCCAAAAAGAAGTCGAACAGATCGAAGCGCAGCATAAGGGGCAGCAGCAAAAGAAGTCAGGGAATGAATAAAGGATGGTACCTCTGAAACGGGATGAAGGAGGGCGGAAGGCGGAGGGCGAAAAAGCCCAAACACCATCCACCATCCACCATCCGTTATCCGCTAAGAAGGGAAAGATTTATTCCGACGGCGGCGCGCGCGGCAACCCCGGCCCCGCGGCGATCGGCGTTCTCGTTTGCGATGCCCAGGACCAAAAACTCACCGATCACGGCGAAACCATCGGAGACGCGACCAACAATATCGCGGAATATACGGCCGTGATCCGCGGACTGACACTTGCCGCCGAACTCGGGATCGAAGAAGCGGATTATTTCCTCGATAGCGAACTCGTGGCCCGGCAACTTTCCGGCATCTATAAGCTCAAGGCCGAACATCTTCGGCCGTTCTTTATGGAAGTCAAAGCGCTTGAGAAAAAATTTCAGCGAGTCAGTTATTTTCACGTGCCGCGCGAACATCCGAAGATTAAGCACGTGGACAGGCTCGTGAATATCGCGTTGAATCGGGCGGGATACTAAAAGCAGCGCAACGGGCAACGGTCAACGCACAACGATCAACGAGCGTTGCGCGATTAAGCTGACAACAGCTCTCATGATGTAACGGGAGGCGAGATATGACGCTTGCATATATCCTTCTAGGTCTTGTCGCGGGCGTGTTCGGCGGGATGTTCGGGATCGGCGGCGGTGCGGTCATGATCCCGGCGATGGTTTACTTTTTCGGACTGACCCAACACCAGGCGCAGGGCACGACGCTGGCCATTATGGTGCCGCCCATCGGATTACTTGCGGCGTGGCGCTATTACCAGAGCGGGAACGTGAAGCTGGGGATGGCCGCGCTGATCTGCGCGGGGTTCGTGGTCGGAGGCTGGCTCGGCGCGCATTTTGTGCAGAATCTTCCGGAGACCCTGATGAAGCGGTTGTTCGGGGGTTTTCTGCTGTTGGTCGCTCTCAAGATGATCTTTTCGAAATGACACCGACGGTGTCATCCTGAGCGAAGCGCCGCAGGCGCGAAGTCGAAGGATCTTATTTGGGAGATTCTTCGTAAGTCCCAAAACGGGACGGTCTCAGAATGACGAATCATTCACACAATAAGGAGATACACGATGAAAGTTTCTTTGACGAATCTGACGAAATCAGCTCCCAAGGCGGACCTTTTTGTGATCGGCTATTTCAAAGGAGAAAAGGATCTAACGGCGCTCCGGAAGATCGATCCTGTTTTTGCCAAGGCGGCCGAGGCTGCCATCGCGAAAAAGATCTTTTCCGGTAAAGCGGGAGAGGTGTTCAGCTCTTTTCAGACCGGTTACCGGCAGGCTTCGGAAACGGCGCTGCTCGGTCTCGGCGGGAAAAAGGATCTCAAGGTTGCTTCCCTGAGGAAGGCGGTCGGGTCCGTGGTGGCGCTCGCTTCCGGCAAGAAGGCCGCAAAGGTTCGCGTGTTTCTCGATTCTTTTCTGACCGACACGGTCAGCGCGGAGCAAGCCGCGGGGATTTTTACCGAGATCTCCTTTTTAGCTTCGTATCGTTTTGACAAATACAAGACCCAAAAGAAGAACGAACCCGCCAAAACTCCGGCGTCCATCGAGCTTGTAACGGAACAAAAGGAAGCGGTGAAGGAAATGCGCTCCGTGATGGTGCGGTCCGGGAAGATCTCCGCGGCAGTGCTTCTTGCCCGTGATCTTAACAACGAGCCGGGGAACATCATGAACCCGCCGCGTCTTGCGCAGGAAGCGAAGAAGATCGCCGCGGAGAAGAAGTTGTCCTGCCAGGTGTTCGGTCTTGCGGAACTCAAAAAAATGGGGATGAACGGGATCCTTGCGGTGAACCAGGGGAGCCCGACGCCGCCGGTCCTGATCGCGCTTGAGTACGGCATCGAACACAAAGACAAGGGAACGGTCTGTTTGATCGGCAAAGGCGTCACCTTCGACACCGGCGGGATCTCGATCAAGCCCTCCAAGAGCATGGAAGAAATGAAATACGATAAGTCCGGCGCGATCGCGGTGATCGCGACGATGGCGCTCGCGGCGGAGTTGAAGCTGCCGCTCCATATCGTCGGACTCGCGCCGTGCGTCGAGAACAACGTCGCGAACGATCCGCAACGTCCGGGCGATATCATCAAGATGTTCAACGGGAAGACCGTGGAGGTGATGAACACCGATGCGGAGGGCCGTTTGATCCTGGCGGATGCGCTGTCGTACGCGGCAAAATACGAACCGCAGGCGATCCTTGACGCTGCGACGCTGACGGGGATGTGCCACCACACGTTCGGAGACAAGACGAGCGGCATCCTCGGCAACGATCAGAAACTGATCGACGGGATCGTGAAAGCGGGGGAGAAGACCGGGGAACGTTGCTGGCAGCTCCCGCTTTGGGAAGAATACGGCGAGTGCATAAAATCCCACCATTCCGATCTCAAGAATGTCGGGGACGGTTACGCCGGAACCATTACGGCGACGATGTTCCTCAAAGAATTCGTGCCGGCGAAGACGCCGTGGGTCCATCTCGATATCGCGGGCGTCGCGAACATTACTCAGAACAGGTTCGATTGTCCGAAGGGCGCGACCGGGTACGGCGTCCGTCTTTTTGCGGAGATCCTTTCGAACTGGGGGCCGGAGAGTTTTTCCAAAGCCGAGTAAGGGTTCACCCCGTTAGAGCCTTCACCTCGCGGGTCTTTAAGAGAGCCTTTTATAGATTCCTCCGTTTCTTTATCATGGGTATTGCGGACCGAGTGATTTAAGACTCTAACGGGGTAAAGATTTTCTTGAAAAAACCGTTACTCTAGGGGAAGGAAAATCATCAACAGAAGGAGAATTTCCATGAAGAAAACCTTTGCTTGTTTGGCCGCCTTTTTATTGATCTTTGCCTCGTTGACCACTCCCGTTTTTGCGCAGGGCGCGAAAGAATTCGGGGCATCGTTACTTCTTCCGACCACCGGTCAGGCCATGAACGGCCAGATCGGCGCCACGAAGACGAAGATCATGGCGGGCATTGAAGTCGCCGCGGTTACGACGACCATTTTGCTTGCGACGCTCGTGGGCGGCGGTATTATCTGGGCGGGCCTTGGTCCCTTGCTCGCCAACCATGCCTGGAGCGCCGCAGATGCTTTCAAAACCGCGCGCAGCGGCAATAACGACCCTTACATTCAGCAGCAACTGACCTCCGCGCAGCGCACGTTGGATGTGTCGCGGCAGAACCGCTTCGACCGGGAATCGGATATCCGCCAGAGGCTCTTGAAGGCGGGCGAAGAGAATTAGGCGTTCGCGTTTAATCTGAGATCGTCAAAAGGCCTGGTCCTCAAGATCAGGCCTTTTTATTTTAAATCACCGTGACGTGCGCCGGGTGTGTATCATGGGGAACATGATGAGAGATGCGGGATGATCAAAGACAACGAACGGCGGCTTCTTTTTTCGCAGCTTCGGCTGGCCGGAGAGCTTTGGCAGAGGATCGAGAACGATCCCGTGCCGGCGGACCGCTGTCTTTCGAAATACTTCTTCCAGAACCGCAAGAAGGTCGGGTCCCGCGACCGCAAATTTCTCTCCGAAACTATTTATAGCGCGTTCCGCCACAAAAGTTTTCTCCAAGCCTGGATCGAAAAAGCGAAGGGCCGGCCTCTATTGACCGATGCGGAGAAGGCCGAGCGGTTCTGCCTTTTTGCGGCGGTCAAAGAGGACCTTGTCACGAAAGAAGAGTTCCGCGAGATCTTCAAAGAGAACGAGAAAGTCTACGCGGCGCTCCGGGAACACCTCCTTCCGGAAACGTCCGGAACGAAATCCAAAGAAGAAATGATGGCGTTGCTTTATTCTTTTCCGCTCTGGCTTGTGCAGCACTGGGTGGAGATGTTCGGGGTGGCCGAAACGGAAAGGTTGCTCGGGTTCTTCCAGCAGCGACCGCTTCTTGTCCTGCGGGCCAACACGCTGAAGATCAGCCGGAAGAAACTGGTGGATATGTTCCGCCGGTTCGGCGCGGAGGCCAACCAGACGGCACGCTCCTATTATGGTCTCGTCCTTCAGGAGCGGCGTAACGTGTTCGATACCCCGGCCTTTCGCGACGGATGGTTCGAGGTTCAGGACGAGGGAAGCCAGCTGGTCTGTCAGGCGGTAGGGCCAAAACCCGGAGAAAATATTTGGGACGTTTGTGCGGGCGCCGGCGGAAAGACGTTACTTCTGGCGGCGATCATGGAGAACAAAGGCCGGATCGTGGCAACGGATCTCCGCTCGTACAAACTGGAAGAGTTAAAAAAACGAGCGAAGCGCGCGGGGGTCTTTAACGTGTTTCCTGCCGAACTCGAACGGATGTCCGAGATCAAGATCGCCAAGGCGGGGTTTGACAGGATCCTTGTGGATGCGCCCTGTTCAGGGACCGGGACCCTGGGTCGCAATCCGGACGCAAAATGGAAACTGACCGAGGAATGGTTCAGTGAACTTCAGGCGCAGCAGCTCGGGATCCTTGAAAAAGCTTTGCCATATCTCGGGAAAAACGGCAAACTATATTACGCGACGTGTTCGGTGGAGACCGCCGAGAACGAGGACGTGGTCCGGAAATTCCTTGAGGCGCATCCCGAATTGAGATTGGCGCCTTGTGGGGAGGATGGGGCGGACTATCTGAAATTATGGCCTCCGCAGAGCGCGACTGACGGTTTTTTTCTTGCGGCTTTTGAAAAGATCCCCTAAGTCTTAAACGATAAGGAACTTAAAAATGAAAAAAATAACGGTGTGGGTTCTCTTCAGCCTCATGCTTCTCGGAGCAACCGCTCTCGATGCGGTCGAGACGGTTAAAAAGCCAAGTGCTTTCAAACAGATCCTGGATGTCCAGGAGCGCGGGATCAAGAATATCTTTACCAGCGGCGGTGAGTTTATCCGCGTCGCAAAGCTCGAGCCCAAGACGTACCCGAAGGCTTGGCCGGTGACCTATATTCCCAGGGCCTTTATGAACACCGCGGTCCGGCTTTCCTCCGGGATCAGCGATGTCCTTGTCCTTCCGGTTTACATGATCCAAGCGGACGATTCCCGGCCGATCACAAGGCATTTTGATCTTCCGGACTATTGCTGGGATAAAGAATAGCCGCGGTCCGCGTCTTCCAGTTCGAAGGGCTCTTCATGAAACCTGAGCATATCTCCGTCATCCTCGTCCGTCCCGAAAACATTGATAATATCGGCGCCGTTGCCCGCGCGGTTAAGAATATGGGATTTTCCGATCTCCGTTTGGTGCGGCCTCCGACGAACTGGCGGACCCAAGGGAAAAAGATGGCGATGTCGGCCGGCGATATCCTCCAGAAGGCCAGAGTTTTTGGTTCGCTGGAAGAAACCGTGCGGGATCTGAATCTCGTCGTCGGGACCTCGCGCCGGAGAGGATCGCACCGCGGAAATTTCTGCGCTTTCTCAAAAACGGTTGAAAAGATCCGCCGGAATTCTAAGGTGAAGAAAACCGGGCTTGTTTTTGGTTGCGAGTCCAAAGGTCTCGCCAACGAGGATATTGATCAGTGCGATCTGCTGATGACCATCCCGACCGGGAAGGTCTATCCCTCACTGAACCTCGCGCAGGCGGTTATGGTCGTTCTGTTTTCGATCGCCACGGCGGGAAAAGAGGGCGGGGAGGAAAGCCCGCAGGCTGGATCTTTTTTAAACCGGATCGCGATCGAAGCCGCATTAGGACATTTTGAGCAGGCGCTTAGGGTGCTTGGCTACCGTGAAGGCGGGTCGGACCTTTTGCCGAGGATCCTTCAGACATTGCGCGGGCTTATCAAGAGGAGCGGTCTTCTCCCGGCCGAAGCGCAGATGATCAAAGGGCTCTCAAGGAGGATCTCGGACAAGGTTTTGACGAAAAAGCGTTTGAGTTGTCCGGAGGACAGGATAGAATAACGGAAAATGAGGGACGTAATCATGGACGAACAACAGGTCAGAGAAGAACTTTTAAAGTTGATCCAGGAAAAGGCGGTCGTGCGCGGGGAGCGCAAACTCGCCTCTGGGAAGATCTCCCAGTACTATATCGACGGCAAGCAGGTGACGCTCAGCGCCCAGGGGCTTTGGCTCGTGGGGAAGGCGATCCTTCATATGGCCCAGGCGGTCGGCGCGGATGCCGTAGGAGGCCCTACGCTTGGTGCGGATCCGATCGCTGCTGCGGTATCGCTTCTGAGCTCTCAAAGCGGTCATCCGATCAAGGCGTTCATTGTCCGCAAAGAGGCCAAAGATCACGGGATGCAGAAAATGATTGAAGGGCCCGCACTTGAACCCGGCGATAAGGTTATAATGGTCGAAGATGTGATCACGACGGGAGGTTCGGTCCTGAAGGCGATCGCGGAAGTGGAAAAACTAGGAGCGAAGGTCGTGAAGGTTGCGTGCCTTGTTGACCGGAATGAGGGCGCTTCGGAAACGTTGGCCAATTACAATTATTCGCCGATCTTCACGCTGCGCGAACTCGGTCTTTAATCTTAAGTTAAAAAGGGGACAGGCATGCCATCATTGTCTGTTCCCTTTTTTTTGCATTCAGACATAAAAAAACCGCTCCGTACATCACGGAGCGGTTTTTTTATTTTAGGAAATTTCTGAAATTACTTTTTCACGTAGCGGTACGGATCCCGGACAACCTTTTTCGGCGTCGGCGCCGGCTGATCTTCCACAACCGTTACCAGGGGCTTCTGAGGTTCTGCCGGGGTCACGACAGGCACGATCGGCTGTTGCACAACGGGAGCCTGGATGGGCTCAACAACTTCCGTATCATCTTCGAGGCAGTTTTCGTAAGACTTTGCGACAGGGAACCCGTTAAAACCCGGGACCCAGAAAAAGGCAACGTCAACGATGCCGGAAGAGGCGCGCAGTGCGGTGCAACCAAGACCCCCGGCCATACCGGTCAGCGTACCCACAAGCGCCGGGCCTTTTTTGCTCTTATCAACAGTTTGGACGAAAATGTCTACAGGGCTTGTCAGGGCGTTCACAAAGCCACGACCGAGCATTCCGCCGGATTTTTCTTTATAGACGTCCGATTGCGCCATTTCCCAAACATCTTTTGCGAGACCCTGCGGGACCAACAGAAAAGCGCAGGCCGCTAGAGCCAGCAATACTTTTGCCTTTTTCATGAACAACCTCCCTCTTTTGAAAGATTTTGAATATGACCGATTGGCTGGATTGGTACTTCTAAAAATCTGACGAGTTAGGATACTACATTTAATAAAAATAACAAGCAATATTATTTTTTTTACAAGTGGTGATTTCATTGTAACTTCAATTACAGTATGGAGTTGCAAAAACAGCGCCGAGTTGTAAAAACTAGCAACTATTGACAATTTATAGTATGTAGTGTAGTTTGTGTTGTAGCATATAGCTTAATCGATCTTAAAAATAGCAATACTAAACAAGGAGAACAAAGATGGAGCAGGCAAAAGATCAGAATCAGGGCCAGGAATTCCAGTATCCGAGGCGCGAGAGAACGCAGATCATGACGCCCAAGGAAGCGGCGAAGTATCTCGGGTTTCACCTTGTGACGATTTATCGTCTTCTGAAGAAAAACGAGGTTCCGGCGACGAAGATCGGCGGACAGTGGCGCTTCAAGAAGGACGTTCTGGATAAGTGGCTGATGGATCGAATGAACCAATAAGACTTTTCGGGCTCAAAGGTTATCTTTACGATAACGTGTTCAGGTGAGCCGGGACCGTAAGGTCTTATGGGAAGGGCCGGTTTCCACCGGCCGGGGCGTTCTCTTTTGGGGAAAAGAGAATGTCAGGAGTTTTTTTCCGCACGAAGGTGTTCTGCGATTTTCCTGTGGGGAGACGGCAACGCGGTCTCCCCAAGTTTTTTGATGGCGAGCCAGCGTCCGCTGAGCGGGTTCTTTCCCGGTTTTGTTTTGACGGAAGAATCGTACACATCCAGTCGAATCCGGTATTTCGTGAAAGCATGCCGCACGGTTAAAAGGGGTCTTAGCGAAGCGGGGGCGAGGCTGTTTTTTTTCGCGAGTTCTATTTTGTTTTTGTGCGAAGGGAAGATCCAGAGGCCGCCCCAGCGGCCATGCGCGGGTTGCTTCTCGAGCCAGACCTCGTTTTTTCCATTCCGTAAAACCAACGCGGCCATCCGGATGTTTTCATAAACGTCTTTCTTGGAACGGACGGGATACGATAGCGCTTTTCCTTTTCTGCGCGCCTTGCAGGAAGAGCGGACGGGACAGCGGGGGCACTGGGGCGTTAACGGAAAACAGACGGTGGCCCCCAGTTCCATGAGAGCCTGGTTCATATCCCCGGGATCTTTTTCCGGGAGAAGGGTTTCCGCGAGGTCCCAGAGTTTTTCGATCGTTGCGGGGCGGTCGATACTTGCGGAAATCCCGAAGATTCTTGTGAGAATGCGTATCACGTTGCCGTCCAGGACCGGGGTTTTTTCACCGAATGCAATGCTTGCGATGGCGCCGGCGGTATACCGGCCGATCCCGGGCAGCCGCCTTAACTCAAGGGCCGTGCGCGGAATTTTTCCATCGAGGTTTTTCCGGATATGCCGTGCGGCTGCGTGGAGCGTTCTGGCGCGGCGGTAATATCCCATACCGGCCCAACTTTTCAGGACTTCCGAGAGGGGGGCTCGCGCAAGCGATGCGAGGGTCGGGAATTTTTTAAGCCATTTCCGGTAGTAGGGGATTACGGTAACGACCTGGGTTTGCTGCAGCATGATCTCGGAAACCCAGATGCTGTAAGGATCCCGGATTTTTCTCCAAGGCAGGTCTCTTTTGTGGCGGTGGTACCATGCCAAGAGATGATCTTGTAAGCGTGTTTGGGGCCGGAAGGGGGATTTCATCCGGGTATCATATAGGGGGAGCCGTGCGGCGGCAAGATTTCTGATAAATATTGCTTAAGGAAAGCAGGGAGAGGACGATAACCATCAGGCATATTAATAGTTGTCGATGGCGTTGAGTTGTGGCAGAATCACTCTCAAGCAATCGCGTAAATCCGAGGCTTTAAAAACCAAGGAGGAAACAGCAATGAAGAAAATCATCAGCTTAGCGATAGTCCTTTCCATGATCCTCGCGCCGATGGCATTCGCCGCCAGCCCGTGGGTTGAGGAAAAAACCTACGGTGAAAAAGCCGCGGGCAAGTTAGGGTACGGCTTGACCAACACGGTTCTCGGTTGGACCAAGATCTTCTCCGTTCCTAACGAATATTCCACCGCCGGCAAGAATGTGTGGTCGGGCGTTGGTCAGGGTATGATCACCGCAGCCGTCACGACGGTTCTTGGCGCTGCGCAGTTGGTCACTTTCCCGATCGCCGCGGATATTCCGATTCCGGACGATGTCAATCTTTCCGGGAAATAAGTAAAAACTTCAGCTGTTTCGAAAAGCGCCGGGCTCTAGAGCCCGGCGCTTTTTATTTGTGGCGTTATCTTCCGCAATATCTCCCCTCGTTTTTTAGCAGAGGGGTCTTTCTAATCAAAGAATTCGTCGGCCCAGGTTTTTTCGGATCTTTTGGTTTTTGGGCGGGAGTATTTTTTCGCGGAGTCTTTGACGCGGGTTTTCGGGTTGATCTTCCAGGCGTGACGCGGTTTCGGAGCTCGGAGTGATTTTTTCTTCATGCTACAACCATTTCGATCCAGTGACATTGAGAACTACGCCCAACGCAAAGAACAAAGGTCTTTCTGTTGCGCGTTGTGCGTTGCGCTATTTTAAGTTCTTGAACGGTTTCAACAGGCGAAGCATTTCCTGATGGACCCGGCCGTTCGTCGCAAGGTTCTGAACACTTGTGAGCGTGAGCGGTTTTCCCGAAAAATCCGTGAGTTTTGCGCCCGCTTCTTCCGCGACGATCATTCCGGCGGCCTTATCCCAGGGCCTCAGCTTCATTTCATAATAAGCGTCGAAGCGCCCGCAGGCCACGTAACAGAGGTCTATCGCGGCGGAGCCTGTGCGGCGGATACACTGGACGCGGGTGAGGAATGTCCGGAGCAAGGCGAGGTAGACTTCCGGGTTCTCTTTCCGGTCGTAGGGGAATCCCGTGACGACAAGGGAATCCGAGAGCGTTTTGGCGGTCGAGACCCGGATCCGCTTCCCGTTTAGAAAAGCGCCCCGGCCGCGTTCTGCGAAAAAAAGTTCATCGCGCGTCGGGTCAAGCACCCCGCCCATCAAGAGACGGCCGTGATGCTCAAATCCGATGGAGATCGAAACGATGGGGAATCCATGAGCGAAGTTCGTGGTGCCGTCGATCGGGTCGATGATCCAACGGCAGCCGGAGCCCGCCACTTCGGGGGATTCTTCGGCAAGGACAGAATGGTCCGGGAAACGTTTGAGGATGACCGCGAGCGCGGCTTTTTCGGAAGCTTTGTCGATCTCGGTGACGAGGTTGAATTCACCCTTTTTCGTGATCTTTTGCTGCTTTCCGAAATTCGCTTTGACGATCTTTCCGGCCCGAGCGATGGCTTCCAAGAGCGTTCTTTTAATTTCAGCGGTCTTCATATAGAATACGAATCCTTTCAGTGAGATATATTGCGGGTCGGGTTGCATTGTAGTCCCAAGGCCTATCAATTTCAACGAAGTTGAAATTGGGACGAGCTTTGCCAACCCTTTTTGGAATAAAATCTAAGGCAAGGGGGACTTAAGGTTCCCTCCCTTCTGCAACTCATTGACGCATCAGTAACGGGTCACGAGCGACGAGTGACGCGGCTCGTTACTCGTGATCCGTTGCTCGTCGTTCGTAAAGTCGGAGAATATCGATGAAATCTTATAAAGTAACATTGATCCCGGGGGACGGAGTCGGCCCCGAACTTGCGGAAGCAACGAAGGCGTGTCTTGAAGCGACGGGCGTTAAATTCGATTGGGATGTCCAGACCGCCGGGGTGGATGTGATGGCCCAGGAAGGGACGCCGCTTCCGGATCGCGTGATCGCATCCATCCGCAAGAACAAGATCGCCATCAAGGCGCCGATCACGACGCCGGTGGGGACCGGGTTCCGCTCCGTAAATGTCGCGCTCCGCAAAGAACTCGATCTTTACGCCTGCCTCCGGCCGTGCAAGTCCTACGACGGCGTGCGCTCCCGCTACAAGAATATCGACCTCGTGATCGTCCGCGAGAACACCGAGGATCTTTATGCCGGGATCGAGTTCCAGAAAGGGACGCCCGGAGCGACGGCGTTGATCACGGAGATCGAAAAACTTTCCCAAAGAAAGATCCGTCCCGATTCGGGCGTGAGCATCAAGCCGATCTCTGTGACGGGGACCGAGCGTATCGTGAGGTTCGCTTTTGAATATGCCCGGCAGTACAAGCGTAAGAAGGTTACCGCGGTCCATAAGGCGAACATTATGAAATTTTCGGACGGACTTTTCCTCGAGGTCGCGCGCGAAGTCGCCAAAAAATATCCGAATATCGAATTCGAAGACCGTATCGTGGACAATATGTGCATGCAGCTCGTACAAAAGCCGGAGCTTTATGACGTGCTGGTCCTGCCGAACCTTTACGGCGACATTCTTTCCGACCTTTGCGCGGGACTGATCGGCGGGCTCGGGGTGGCGCCCGGCGCGAATATCGGGACGAACAGCGCGCTCTTTGAAGCGACGCACGGTTCTGCGCCGAAGTACAAGGGCCAGAACAAGATGAACCCCGTGGCGCTGATCCTCTCGGGCGTTCTCATGCTGAGGCATCTCGGGGAAGTGGGTGCCGCGGACCGGTTGGAAAAAGCGGTGGCGGACGTGATCCGGGAAGGCAAGGATGTGACGTATGACATGAAGGCGGACCGGAACGATCCGACCGCCGTCGGCACAAGAGAAATGGCGCAGGCGATCATCCGGAAAATGAGATAGCGAACGAAAATCCGGAGCGGGGGGCTTCCATGTCGCAGATAAAGTGGGATGAGAAGTACAGCGGCGGGGTCGAGGGGATCGATCAACAGCACGATGTGTTCAGGGCCACTGCGGCCGGGCTCCAGAAGGACGCGGAGAAAGGAACGCCCCGGCTTGACGAACCGGCTGGATCATCACATCATGGAAGTGGACAAGAAGTACGGCCCTTTCCTAAATAAACAAGGGATCTTCTAACGATGAGTCTTTTGAACAGTTTTGGAAGTAAGGTCACGCTCAAGATCGCGGGGAAGGATTTCACGATCTATCGTTTGAGGGCGCTGCAGGAATGCGGGATCGCGAAGGTCCTGCGTTTGCCGTATTCGATCCGCGTATTGCTCGAGAACCTGCTCCGCAACGAGGACGGGAAGAGTGTCACGCGAAAGGATATCGAGCGGCTCGCGACCTGGGACCCTGCGCGCAAGAGCGAGCATGAGATCGCGTTCACGCCGGCGAGGGCGCTTTTGCAGGATTTTACGGGCGTTCCCGCGGTGGTCGATCTTGCCGCGATGCGCGAAGCAATGGTAAAAATGGGAGGCGACCCGAAGAAGATCAACCCTCTCCAGCCGGTCGACCTTGTGATCGATCACTCGATCCAGACCGATTTTTCCGGGACACCGGACGCTTTCCGGTTGAACATCGAAAAAGAATTCGAGCGCAATCGTGAGCGCTACCAGTTCCTCAAATGGGGCCAGAAGGCCTTCGATAATTTCCGCGTGGTGCCGCCGGCCACGGGCATCATCCACCAAGTGAACCTGGAATATCTCTCGCCCGTGATCTTTAGCCGCAAGGACGGCGGGAAAACCTTCCTTTATCCGGATACGCTGGTCGGTACGGATTCGCACACGACCATGATCAACGGTCTCGGAGTGCTGGGTTGGGGCGTCGGCGGGATCGAAGCCGAGGCGGCGATGCTCGGTCAGCCGGTGTCGATGCTGATCCCCGAGGTCATCGGGTTCAAACTGGCCGGGGAGCTACCGGAGGGCGTCACCGCGACGGATCTTGTGCTGACGGTCACGCAGATGCTTCGCAAAAAAGGCGTGGTCGGAAAATTCGTGGAATTTTTCGGACCCGGCGTCGCGACACTTCCGCTGGCGGACCGGGCCGTGGTGGCCAATATGGCACCGGAATACGGCGCGACGGCGGGATTTTTCCCGGTGGATCAGGAGACGCTCGATTTTCTGAGGTTGACCGGCCGGAGCGAGGAGCAGATCACGCTTGCCGAGACGTATTTGAGGGCACAGGGGCTTTTCCGCGACGGCGGGGAAGAGAAGATCGTTTACTCGGACGTCGTCGAACTCGACCTTGCGACGGTCGAGATGAGTCTTGCCGGGCCACGCCGGCCGCAGGAGCGCGTGCGCCTGAAAGAAGTAAAGGCGTCGTTCGGGAAAACGCTTGGTGAAGCGGTCAAAACCAAGGCGGATCTTTCCCGGAAGGCGGTCGTGTCGATCGGGGGCGAAAAATGCCAGCTCGGGCACGGCGCGGTGGTGATCGCGTCGATCACGAGCTGCACGAACACCTCCAGCCCGTCCGTGATGCTTGCCGCGGGATTGCTCGCGAAGAAGGCGGTTGAAAAAGGTCTCACCGTGAAACCGTGGGTCAAGACAAGCCTTGCGCCGGGCTCACAGGTCGTGACCGATTATCTGAAGGCGAGCGGACTTTTATTTTATCTGGAACAATTGAAATTCGATCTCGTCGGTTACGGTTGTCTGACCTGCATCGGGAATTCCGGGCCGCTTTCCGCGCCGGTGTCCCAAGCGATCAAGGAAAAAGACCTGGTCGTCTCGGCGGTGCTTTCCGGGAACCGCAACTTCGAAGGCCGCGTTCATGTGCAGGTCCGGGCGAATTATCTTGCGACCCCGGCGCTTGTGGTGGCGTATGCGATCGCGGGGAATGTGAACGTTGATCTCGAAAAAGATCCGCTCGGAAAAGACAAGAAAGGGAAGGCCGTTTATTTTCGCGATCTTTGGCCGTCCGCGAAAGAGATCGGTCAGGCCCTGAAGAGCGTTGATCCCGCGATGTTCCGGAACCGGTACCGCAATGTTTTTGAAGGCGGCGACGCCTGGCGCGCCCTCGAGGCGCCGGCGGGCAACACGTTCGCCTGGGACAAAAAATCGCTTTATGTGAAACACCCGCCCTATTTCAAAGGCATGCCCGCGCAGCCCGGGGCGCTGAGGGATATCAAAGGCGCCTGCGTGTTGGCCGTGCTCGGGGACTCCATCACGACCGATCACATTTCCCCGGCCGGCTCCATCAAGGCGGACAGCCCCGCCGGGAAATACCTGATCGAGAATGGCGTCGCGCCCGTGGACTTCAATTCTTACGGCTCACGGCGCGGCAATCACGAAGTCATGGTCCGCGGCACGTTCGCGAATATCCGGTTGAAGAACCAGCTTGTGCCGGGGGTCGAGGGCGGATTCACGAAATATTTCCCGAAGGAAGGCAAGGCGTCGGAAACCACCATCTACGACGCCTCGGTGAAATACCAGGAAGACAAGGTTCCCCTCATCATTCTGGCCGGGAAGGAATACGGTTCCGGATCATCGCGGGATTGGGCTGCCAAAGGCCCCGCGCTTCTCGGCGTCAAAGCCGTGATTGCCGAAAGTTACGAGCGCATTCATCGCAGTAATCTGATCGGGATGGGCATCCTGCCGCTCCAGTTCTTCCAGGGACAGACCGCCGCGTCGTTTGGCCTGACCGGTGAGGAGATCTACGCGATCGAAGGCATTTCCGAAAACCTCAAACCGGGGAAGATCCTGACCTGCACGGTCTCCGGCGGTCGCCGCACCGTGACCCAGCAGAGTTTTGAACTTGTCTGCCGGATCGATACGCCGATCGAGATCGAGTATTACCGCCACGGCGGCATCCTCCAGTACGTCCTTCGCCAATTGCTGAAGTAAAGTTCAAAGATCAGAATTAAAGAAGCGCTTCGCGCTTTTTTAAAATAAGAACGGCAAAGCCGTTACCGGAATTTTAATCTTTAAGCTTTGAATTTTTCTCTTTTGTAAGAGGGTGAGATGAAACTATTACGGTACGGGCCGGCGGGAAAAGAGAAGCCGGCCGTTCTTGATCCCGAGGGCAAGATCCGCGATATTTCGCGTCTCATTTCTGACCTGGACCCGCAGTCGCTTGCCGCCGTCGATATCGTTTCCATATTGCGTTCCGCCGATCTCCGTTCGCTCCCCGTTATCGAGGAGAATGTCCGTACCGGCCCCTGCGTCAGCCGTCCCGGCAAGGTGATGTGCATCGGATTCAATTCGCGGCTCCACACGCAGCAGATGGGGCACGCGCCGGTCGCGGACGATCCGATCACCGTGTTCCTCAAGCCCGCGACCGCCGTTTCCGGGCCGAACGATCCGATCCTTTACTCCCGCCATGCCGGAAAACTTGACTGGGAAGCGGAGCTTGGCGTCGTGATCGGGAAAAAAGGGAAGTACATCGAGCCGGCGGACGCCGCAACCCACATCCTCGGCTACACCTGTTTTAACGATGTCTCCGATCGCTACTGGCAGTTCGAGACCGGCGACAAGCAATACACCAAAGGGAAAGGTTTCGACTCGTTCGCTCCCGTCGGGCCCCAGATCGTCACGCCGGATGAAGTCCCGAATCCCTCCGACCTTGACGTGAAGTTTTGGGTGAACGGTGAACTCCGGCAGGATTTCAACACGAGCGACTACGTTTTGAACGCGGAAGAAGCGGTCAGCTACCTCAGCCGGTTTTTTACCCTGTGCCCCGGCGACATCATTGCCATGGGTTCCGGGCCGGGCAACGCAAAATCCTGGGGGGAGGACAAATTCCTGAAACCCGGCGATCGCGTGACCCTCGAGATCGAATCCCTCGGCCGCCAGGACCAGCGTGTCGTCAAAGAATGACCCGTTCCTAACCCCGACGTTAGCAGGGTGAATCGCCATCCTGCATAAACCCATCCGGATCCCGGCCTTCAGACCGAAAGCAGTTCGGATTTCGCGCGGCGGATTTAAAGTTTTTTGGATTTAGGATTTTGCGTTTCGGATTCCCCCCCCCCTGGGGGGTATAACGCGGTCAATATCGGAGCGGAAGATGCCGATAACGGAAACAGTCGGCATTTGACTTTCAGCTTTCATTATTTCAAAGGGTTCGGGAGGAGAATTCTCTTCCGTGGGTTTCAGGGACGGTCGGGCCGGCATTCCGATCATAAACGGAAGCGAGGAGTTAGTCTTTCGATCAGAGGAGTATCATTGAAGGATGAGCATGGCGCATCCGATTTTCACGTTGGAACAAACATTGAATTCTCGGTTGACATAACCGAATATTCAAGGTAACCTTTTGGCATGCTGAAGCGCCTTTCAGAATTAAAAACCTTACAAGCCTTTTTGAACGATCATCCGGTCGTCGGCATCGTCGGAGCAAGGCAGGTCGGTAAAACGACTTTGGCCCATACCCTAATGAAAGCGCAAGGAGGTCCCGCGTCTTTTTTTGACCTCGAAAACTCCGAAGACCTTTCCCGGCTGGACGACCCGATGTTTGCGCTCAAACAGCTCCGCGGACTGGTCGTCATCGATGAGATCCAGCAAAAACCGGAAATATTCCGGGCCCTGAGAGTGCTTGCCGACCGTCCCTCGCGGCCTGCCCGGTTCCTGATCCTGGGCAGCGCTTCGCCCCAACTCTTGCGGCAAAGTTCGGAAACGCTTGCGGGGAGAATCGCCTATCATGAACTGGGAGGGTTTTCGCTAAGCGAAGTTGGCGCGAAGAACGGTGAGCGGTTGTGGATACGGGGGGGGTTCCCCCTGTCCTTTCTGGCAGGGACGGAAGCCAAAAGCTTTGCCTGGCGGCAGTTTTTTATCAAGAATTTCCTGGAAAGGGATCTGCCCCAGCTCGGGATCAGTATCCGGGCCGTGACACTCAGAAGGTTCTGGTCGATGTTGGCGAACTATCACGGACAGCAGTGGAATGCTTCGGAGTTTGGCCGGGCGTTTGGCGTTGCGGATACGACGGTGCGGCATTATCTGGACATCCTTACCGCCGCTCTTGTCGTGAGACAGCTGTTGCCCTGGCACGAAAACATCGGAAAACGGCAGATCAAGGCGCCCAAGGTTTATATCCTGGACAGCGGATTGCTCCATACCCTTTTGAATTTAAGAACCCTTCGCGACCTCGAAGGGCATCCCAAGATCGGGGCCTCCTGGGAAGGTTTTGTAATCCATGAGCTGATCCGGCGGCTGGGCGCTTTGCCCGAAGAATGTTTTTATTGGGGGACGCACGCGGGAGCGGAATTGGACCTTCTGGTCGTCCGCGGCCGGACCCGCCTCGGATTCGAGATCAAACGGACCAGCTCCCCTTCCGTGACGCCGTCCATGGGGCACGCCCTTCGCGACCTGAAACTCAAAGAGCTGACCGTGATCCACGCGGGTACTCAAAATTACAGAATGGCCCCCAAAATAAAGGCTGTTTCCATTTCGAGTTTATTAAAAGAAATAGGACCTCTTCCGTTATAGAGGGTGGATTAAAGTTTTTTGGATTTAGGATTTTGCGTTTCGGATTCCCCCCCCCCTGGGGGGTATAACGCGGTCAATATCGGAGCGGAAGATGCCGATAACGAAAACAGTCGGCATTTGACTTTCAGCTTTCATTATTTCCAAGGGTTCGGGAGGAGATTTCCCTTCCGGAGGCTTCAGGGACGGTCGGGCCGCCGTCCGGGTCAATTCTAGCGGAACTTTTAAGATCATTCACCCCGTTAGAAACAGGACTTGCTGTTGGGCAAGTCCGCTAAGGAGAGGCGAAAACATCGTGAAAACTTCATATTTCAATTTATCTTTTAAAACTCCCAAAACCATCAGCCCGGTCTCTCACGGGGTAAAAAAACTCATCTCGTTCGCCACGGTTATCGCTATGGTCTTATCCGTTCCGGTCACGCCCGCGGCGCAGGCGGCGGACCCCATCTACTTTTATTCGGATTCGGATTACGCCTGGGAAACGGCGAGCAACTGGTTTTCGGATTACGACCACACAATCCTTCTCGGCAGGGAAGTTAACGCATCGGATGACGTGATATTCCTCACCAATATCTCGATCGCAGGGAATACGACCATCAACACTCTTACAAGCGATACGGCACCCAGCATTAGATTCTCAGGAGCTACGCTCACTGCTACGAACGGTGCTTATTTCTATGGCAGCAGCCTCAACTTTGGCACCGTCACCATCGCAACGTTTGCTGATACTAGCTATAACAACAACAACGCCACTATCGGTACGTTTAATGGTACGAGCACCAACGGAGGTTCTGTCACCATCGGCACGTTTAACGATTCAAGCAGTAACGCCGAAGGCAATGTCACCGTTGGTGCGTTCAATGATAGTAGCCGGAACGGCAACGTCGTCACCGGCTATGGCTTCTTTGGCCCCAGCGCTACTAACTTTGGTAGTGTGGGAACAAAGCTTGATTTTAGCGCCGGTACAGCTGCGTTCACATCAGGCCATGGCGGCTATGACGTGCAATTCACCCTGACTGGCGAGACCTGGTCGACCGATACGAGCGCCGGGGGCTGGAGCCAGTATACCTCGGACCATGATGGGGTATACAGCTGGGTATTCAATGATTTGTCCGTCAACTCCAGCACCGTCACGGGCAATGCGACGTTCGGCACGGCTGGCAGTGAGGACGATGCCTACAACCAGGGTTCTGTCCAAGGCACGGCTACTCTTTACGGGAGAGCCATGAACTGGGGCAGCGTCGGCACCGGCTATTTTTATGACCATAGCAGTAATTTCAACGGCACCGTCACGGGCAATGCGACGTTCAATAATTCGTCCAAGAACGAAGGTGGCACGGTCACTGGAAATGCCATTTTCAATGACACGAGTGCCAACCACGGAGTCGGCGGTGGTGACGGAACGGTGACCGGCACGGCGTTTTTTGCAGAGACGGTCGACCCCGGTGATTATGGGAACTACGGAAATGCGGGCGGGATTCCGTATATCTTTCAGGGAACGGGCAGCTTTGTAGGAGCGACAAATGACGTGCAGTTCACGCTCGAGGATGGCGAGACTTGGACCGAAGACACGAGCGGCTGGGATTACACAGACGGCGATCTTTCGTGGGTGTTCAATGGTTCATCGCAAAGCAACGGTACGATCAATGGGAGCGTGACATTCAATCTGACGGATCCTACTGCCGGGGACCAGACTGGAACGATCAATGCGGGTGCTGCCGGTACCGTGACCGGAGATTTTCGGACCGTCAGTGGGATCACGTTCCAAAGCGGTACGGTCTCATCGAACATTAAAGGATCGGGAGGTGTGACCAAGGACGGGGACGACGCAGTAACACTTTCCGGGGCGAATACCTATGATGGCGCGACCACGATCAGCCATGGCACGTTGCGGATCACTTCAGCGACGGGATTGGGCAGCACGGTAGGCGCAACTTCGGTTGGGAACGGGGGCACACTGGATCTTAACGGGACTTTCGGGGTGGGGAATGAAGGCTTGACGCTTGCCGGCGGCAGCACTCTTTCGTCAAGTTCCGGAACGAACAGCATGTCCGGACAAATTCAGGTGACGGGAACCAGCACCGTGGATGTCACCACAGCGCTCACTCTTTCCGGTTCCGTGATCGGTTCCTCCGGAGCCGGCTTCCAGATCCTGGATAAAACCGGCGAGGGCACTCTGACGCTGAGCGGAAGTACGGACAACACGAGTCTCGCGACGACGGTCGATGCCGGCACACTGGTATTGGCAAAGACCGGCGCGGGTTTTAATGCGACGTCGCGCGTGGTCGTCAACGACGGGACGTTACGGCTGAACGGCACGAACAATCTTCAGATCTGGGACGGCGCCACCGTGACGCTTAACGGCGGAACTTTTGACCAGAACGGCAAGGATGAAACCATCGGCACGCTTATTCTTGCGGGCGGCGCGGTGAGCGGGTCGGGGACTTTGACGAGCGTCAACACGATCGATGCTCAAAGCGGTTCCTCGTCAACGATCTTGGCCGGAGATGCGGGATTGACCAAGACGACTTCGGGGACTGTGACGCTTTCCGGCGCGAATATGTATACGGGCGCGACGAACGTGAACGCGGGGACGCTGGTGGTGGATGGTTCCATTGCGGAAAGTTCTCTTACGACGGTGCAGACGGCGGGGACGCTTTCGGGGACCGGCACGACCGGCGACCTGACGATCGCAAGCGGCGGCACGCTTGCTCCGGGGAACAGCCCGGGAACGCTCACGACCGCCGGCAATGTTACTTACAGTGACGGCGGGACGTATACCTGGGAGATCGCGAACGCCGTTGGCGTCGCGGGCACCAACTGGGATCTCCAGAACATCACCGGCGGCGTCGGCAACGTTCTGACGATCGCTTCGACTCCGGGTGTTTTTCCGGCCAACACCTTCGAGATCGATATCACCGCCACCGGGGCCTTGGCGGATTTTAACAAATACCAGAATTATACCTGGACCATTGCCAGCGCTTCGGGCGGTATCAGCGGTTTTGCGACTAACAAATTCACTCTGGCGGACGGCAATTTCACCGGGACCAACAGCATCGCTTGCACCGGCGCCGGCTGCACGAACGGTTCTTTTAGCATCAGCTTTGTGGACGTGGACAATTCCGGCGGAAGCCCGGATCTTCTTCAGGTGGTCTACACGGGGGCCGTGAACACGCCCGCCAATCCGATCTCTTGGAAGGGCGGCACGAGTACGGCGTGGAATTATCACACGGCCGGCGGTGTTACGAACTGGGTCAATGGATCGGGCACTGAAGCGAATGCCATCCCGGGTTCGACCTCTGACGTTCATTTTTATTACACCGACGCGACGAATCTTGATACCACATTGGGTCAGGATTTTACGATCAACAGTCTGACGATGAATGCCGGGACGAATGCCGTGAGCATCAGCGGCAACACGCTGACGCTGAACAGTTCCGGCAATGCGATCAATCTTGAGGCGACCGCGGGCGCTCTGACGGTCAATAGCAATGTCGTGTTGGGTGCATCACAAACCTGGCTGAACGGCAGCAGTAACACGCTTTCCGTGGCGGGCAATGTGAATAACGGTACGCACACGCTGACGGTGGACGGTTCCGGCGCGACAGCGATCTCCGGCGCCATCAGTAACGGCGCTTTGACGAAGACGGGATCGGGGATGCTTACTCTCTCGGGGAATAATACCTATGCCGGCGGCACAAACATTAACGGAGGTACATTGAGGTTGGGCGCGAGCGGTGTGTTGGCGAACGACGGCGCGGTAACGATCGCGAACGCGGGGAGCACGCTGGATGTGAACGGGATGACCGAGGTGATCGGTACTTTGACGGGCGACAGCAACGCCACGGTGGCGCTTGGCGCGGGCGCGCTGACGGTCACGCAGGGCGCGGACGCGACGTACGCCGGTGTGATCAGCGGCACGGCGGCGAGCAGTTTTGTGAAAGCGGGCGGGAGTAAGCTGACACTTTCCGGCGCAAATACTTACAGTGGGGGGACGACGGTATCAGCGGGCGTCTTGAATATCCAAAACAATGGTGCTTTGGGCAGCGGCAGCGTGAGCGTGACAGGCGGTAACGTCGCCGGGTTGCAGCTACAGGGAGGTATCATCACCACCAATGCCAACGCCCTCTCGCTTGCCAGCTATGGAATAAGCGATTCGGGTGCATTACAGAACGTATCGGGCGACAACAACTACACCGGTCTTGTGACGCTCAGTGCAGATACCGGGATAAAGTCCGATTCCGGCACGCTCACGCTCAGCAACGCAGGCACGATAACAGGCGCTGGTTTCTGGCTTACCGTAGGCGGAGCAGGCAATACCACGATCAATAGCGTGATTGGTACGGGCACAGGTAAACTCATAAAAAACGACGAGGGGACACTAACCTTGAGCGGCGCGAACACGTACACCGGCACGACGTCGATCAATGCGGGGACGGTGCAGGTGAGTAACGCCGGTGCGCTCGGGACGGGAGCTGCGGCGCATGTGACGAACGGCGCGACGCTGGATATTGGGACGACGGCTCTTGCGGTGGGCGGGAACTACGCGCAGACGGGAACGCTGAAACTGACGGCGGATTCGACGTCGAGTTACGGTTCGATCACGGCAGGCGGTACGGGGAATCTGGCCGGCGTGATCGATCTTACGGTGAACGGTTATATCCCGAACGGCGGCACGCTGTCGGTGCTGACGAGTACGGGAGCGCTGACGTACGACACGGCGACGACGATCAACGTGCTCGGGGATACGAAGTACACGTTTACGGGCACGAAATCGGGGAACATCCTGATCCTGACGGCGAGCCGCGCGGAGAACGGATTTGCGAGCGACGCACCGGCGGGGAACGGGAACGCTGGGGCGGTGGGCGATGTACTGGATAATATTACGGGCGCTTCAGGGGATATGCTCGGGGTGTTGAACACGCTGGACGGAGAATCGTCCGGGAATGTCGGGAGCGCATTGGAAACGATGACGCCGGACATGAGCTCGGGGACGATGCAGGCAAGCCAGCAGACGGCGAACCAGTTTTTAGGGAGCGTTAGCAATCGCTTGGGTTATGGCCGGACGGGCGGTGAGGGCGGTGTTTCGACGGGGGACATGCTCCAGGGTACGGGATTTTGGTATCAGGCCTTGGGGAGCAACATCCAGCAAGGCACGCGCAAGGGCATCGAGGGGTTTAATGCGAACGTGTTCGGCACCTCGATCGGCGCGGATAAACTGGTGGACGATCACATTCGTTTGGGTGCGGCGGGCGGTTACGGATTCTCGAACGTGAACGCGAAGACGCCTGGGAGTCCGAGCGATGACATCAATAGTTGGCAGGCGACGCTTTACGGGAGCTATGATTCCGTGAACCTTTGCAAGTTACAAGAGAACCAGCGCGGCGGGAAAGGCGGCGTGAGAGAGCGCCGGGATAACGCGTGGTACGTGGACAGCATGTTCGGTTTTACGGAGAATAATTATGATTCTCGCCGTGAGATCTGGCTGACACCCGCGACGAAGCGCGTGGCAAAATCGGACCACCACGGCCAGCAGTACAGCACGAAGCTTGAATCGGGGTATACGTTCCTGACGAAAGCGACGAAGGACCTCGAGGTCACGCCTTTTGCGTCGTTACAGTACAGCTATCTGAACATCAACAAGTACAAGGAAGATGGCGCGGGGGCACTCAATCTGACGGTGCAGGGGGAAGGTTACAATGAGCTTCTGCAGGCTCTTGGTACGAAGTTCGCGTACCCGTTCGTGTCGAAAAAGGTCGGGACATTCCTGCCGGCGGTGAAAGCGGCGTGGATGTACGATTATATTGGGGATCAGGTGGAGACGACGGCGTCTTTTGCCGGGGGCGGAAATTCGTTCGTGTCGAAGGGCGCCAAGCCCGCGAAGAGCGGCCTGTTGTTAGGCGGCGAGCTCGCGTTCCTGAACAAGGGGAACATGACCTTGACGGCGAATTATGACATGGAGCTCAAGGACGAGTTCATCTCGAACACGTATTACGGCACCGCGAGATTTGATTTCTAAGACCGGTCCACGATCAACGGGCCACGGCCCACGGAGAAGGCAGATCGTGGCCCGATGTCCGTGGTGCCTGCCTCGCCGGCAGGCGGGCGTGGCCCTCAGTTTTACACTCTTTCCTAGTTCCCATTCCCGGAGCTTTGAGTATAATACCGCACTGAACGCTCCATTGAAGTCAAAGGGAGGTTCAGTGCAGTACTGACCTCGGTTAAAGAATCAATGAGAGTCAGTGCCGCCGGCCTGCCAAGGGTGGCAGGCGATGAGGAAGGTCAACGTGGACCGGGAAGGAAATTCCAGAAATGCCTAATTCAAAGGGACCAAAAGTTAAAGAACCCTCCAGCGCATCCAAGCTGATCAAAGGCCTTGAAGGCGTCGTGGCGGCGCAGACGTCCCTGAGCGATGTCGACGGCGCGAACGGGCGGCTTCTTTACCGCGGTTTTCCGATCGGCGAGCTTGTCGAAAAATCCCATTTTGAAGAAGTTGCTTTCCTTCTTTGGTACGCGAGACTTCCCAATCCCCAGGACCTTGAGGTTTTCAAGAATACCCTGAAGGCCCAGCGTCCGCTTTCTGAAAAGGCGCTCGCGATCCTCCGGCTGATCCCGACCACGACGCATCCGATGAGCGCGCTCCGTACGATGTGTTCGCTCATGGGTTCCCTGGATCCGCGTGCTCACATCGTAAATCCCGAGGAGTCCCAACGGAAAGCCTATCATCTGACCGGAGTTTTCCCGACGATCATCGCGGCGTTCTACAGGCTACGCGAAGGGAAAGAACCCGTGGCGCCCGACATGGAGCTTTCGCACGCGGCCAACTTTCTTTATATGCTGACAGGCAAGAAACCCACGCTCGAGATGGAAAAGGCGCTCGATGCGTACCTGATCCTTTTGGCGGACCACGGTCTCAACGCGTCGACTTTTGCGGCGCGCGTGACGACCGGGACGCTTTCTAATCTTTATTCGGCCGTCACTTCAGCGGTCGGGACACTCTCCGGCGAGTTGCACGGCGCGGCGAACCAGTACGCCATGGAAATGATCCTCGAGATCGGCGCCCCGGGAAACGCGATCCCGTATGTGAACAAGCTGCTGGATGAAAAAAAGAAGGTGATGGGTTTCGGTCACCGGATCTACAAGACCCGCGACCCGCGTGCCGAGGCATTCCGCGCGATCGCCCGCGACCTTTGCGTCAAAGCCGGCAAGACGACATGGCTTGAGATCGCCGACGGCGTCGAAAAGGTCATGTGGGAACGGAAGAAGATCCCCTGCAACGTGGACTTTTTCTCGGCCCCCGTTCTTTACGTGCTCGGATTTCCGCCGGATTTTTTCACGACCGTTTTCGCGGCCAGCCGTGTCGCAGGATGGAGCGGGCATATCATTGAGCAGCAGCTCGACAACCGGCTCATCCGGCCCCTTGCCGAATACGTCGGTCCCCAGGAAGGCTATTACATTCCCGCCGAACAGCGGAAATAAAAAAGGGAACAGGCAATGATTGAATGCCTGTCCCCTTTTGTTTATCATAGGCAATCATGAGCGCGAATCTTGATCACGCCTACGACCAGTATCTGACCGGGAAGGCCGGTCAGGCTGTTCCCGCCATTCTCCAATTCCGCGAAAAACTCAAGGGCCCCCAGTTCGCGTTCGGCCGTTTCACCGTTCCCGCGTTCTACAAAGGATATTTTGTCACGCCCAAGCAACACCATCTCCTCAAACGCGTTTCGTCGGCGTTCCATCAGATCCTTAACACGACGGCGCGGCTTTATTTCGAGGAGGTCCAGCTCCGCTCCCATTTCCGTCTTTCTCCCGAGGCCGAAGAACTTGTGAAGATCGATCCGGGGTATTCTCAGCACGTCGTTTTCAGCCGCTTCGATGCGCTCCTGGAAGGGGAAAGCCTCAAACTTCTGGAATTCAATAGCGATGTTCCGGCCGGCGCCGCGTACACGGACCAGCTTGAATCCGCGTTCCTTTCGGAAGAACTGGTCTGGCCGTTCGCCGAGGAGCATCATCTCGCCTCCACGGAGCGCGTCCAGAGCATTCTGACGACGCTTCTTTCGGTCTATGAGGAATTCGGCGGGTATGAAACGCCGCAGATCGCGATCGTGGAATGGCGCCACGCGCGAACCTCCGCCGAATTCACGCCCATGAAAAGCCATTTTGAATCCAAAGGATATAAGACGACGATCGCGGACCCTCGCGAACTTCAGTACAAGGGCGGGAAACTTTATCATAAAGGTTTCCGGGTCCATCTCATCTACCGCCGCGCGGCGTTTGATGAGCTCGTGGAACGCCTTGATGAAGTTCAGGATCTTGTGCGGGCCTATAAAGACAAGGCGGTTTGCATGGTGAATCCGCTTTGCTCCCGGCTCGCGTCGAGCAAGTCGATCTTTTCACTGCTTACGACTCCGGAGTTCGACCGGTTCTTCACGGAGAATGAGAATACGATGAAGCAGCAACACTTGCCCTGGACACGTTGTCTGGCCGATGCCGAGGATTTTTACGGAAACCGGAAGGTTTTTATTATCGATTTCCTGAAGGACGAAAAAGAGACGTTAGTCCTCAAGCCGAACGGGAGCAGCCATGGTGCGCGCCGCGTGTATGTCGGTCGCGAGACCCCTGACAGTGAATGGAACGCGGTCGTGGATCGGGCTCTCAAAGAGGAAGATTGGGTCATCCAGGAGCAGGTCCCCGTGCCGATCTTGACCGTTCCGGTCGTTGTGAACCAGAAGCTGGATTTTGCCTACAAAAAGTATAACTTTAACTTGCTCGTTTCCGGCGGAAAGTATTCGGGCGGGTTTGTGCGGCTGAGCGACGAAAGCGTGATCAACGTCGCGACCGGCGGCGGTCTCATGCCGGCGATCTGGTCGGATGTTGTCCCCGAAGGTTTTACCGCGTAAGTTCCATAAGATGATTTGGGTTTGATTTTTAGAAAAGTGCGGAGTATTCTTTTCCGCGGGAGATATCATCTGTGACGAAGAAAAAACACAAAGTCTTCAGCCTTCATCAAGCCAACAGCCTTTTGCCCGATCTCGAAAAACGTTTGCGTCATCTCCAGAATAAAAAAGAAGCCTACAGCCGCACCCACGATTCGCTCTTTATGCATGAGCTCATCTGCGCTGCCGAACGTTCCAAGGGTCTCGTCGAGGAGCAGGATGATCTCGAGATGGGCATCCATGCTCTGGAAGACGCGATCGAGGAACTCGCCAAGGACGTAGAAGCCATTTTCGCCTCAGGCTCCATTCTCCGTAATATCGAAAAGGGGCAGGTGGAATTTCTCGGAGAGCATGACGGGGAAACGGTTTACTTTTCCTGGGAGCTCGGGGAACCGGAGATCACTTACTACCGGACTCTCCACAGCCCCCGTCACGAGCGCCGCACGCTTCCCGGAAAATCCGCGAAGGAAAAAGCAAAATAATTTTTTCCGGCAGGACTTTCTTCCGGGCCGGAGCCCGCCTTCCAGATCCGAATTCCAAAAAAAGAAGATCTTTATTTGTCCCAAATTTTTGATCGGCGATCAAATGCCGGACGGTTATGTTTTGGCAGGGAGTGGAGCGCTGTCGGACGGAGTGGCAGGTGGGGAGTCTTGTTCCGGAGGTGTCTTTGCCGTAAATTCCGGTTCAGACGGAGGGACCGGGGCGGAAAGTTCTTCGCTGATCGCAATGTCAGCGTCCGCAGAAGTCTCCGGATTTTCTGCGGCAGGCTCCGGAGAAGGTTCCGGGGCGATTTCTTGAGCGGGTTTTTCCGGGACGGGAACGGCTTCCGGCGCGATCTTTTCTACCGGTCCTACTTCCGAGGACCGCGCCGAGCGCCGATCAAGTTCCATTTGCCGGAAGGCGAGCTTCGGATCCTTTTCGTCGAGAAAGACTTCTTTTGTCCCTTCCGGGACTCGTAAAAGGAACTCCAGCGGGTCGATAGAATCAAGCGGCTGCACCCGCGCGAAAAAGATCGCGCTTCCTTTCTTTGTTTCGGGCGAGATGACGGTGATCTTTTTCGGAAAAATGACCGAATGGAACGTGCCGACGTCTGCCGGGATCTCCCGGAAATCGTAACGCTGGATCTCGGTGACGGGCTTTCCGTCAGAATTGAAAAAAAGTTCGCCGCGGACATCGCCCTCGGGCGTCAGATAAAGTTTTCGTTTCAGGTATTTGCCGTCTCTTTTTTTTCCGTAGACGTCCAGGCTCGTGATCACGGAATTTGTTCGTTCGACCCCGGCTTCTTTAGGGTTTACGGCCATCGGTTTAAGGGCGCGGTAAAGATCGCGGGGTTTTAGATGGCTTTCGATCTCGGGAGAATCCTCCATGTCAAAGATGGAACCGTGATAGATCGTGTTCTGGGACGGGAAATAAAGGTCGAATCGCCGGTCGAGCGTCCGGAACACGAATACGAGGTTTTTTTCGGAATCCACGCAGGAAAGGGACATCCGTTCATCCAGCCGCTGGTAGATCAGCTCGCCACCGCACATCGCTCTCGAATTTTCCGAAGCAGCGAAAAAGAGGAGCACCTCCGCGCGTATCGCGACCCACCGGTAATGACGGTTCTCGATCTTTTGGAGAACGCTCTCGAGCTCGGCCTGGGGGGCCGGTCCGGCGGAAAGGATCTGTGGAGTAACGGAAAAAGAACAGAGAATAACCGTTAAGAAAAGAAAGAAGGATCGGGCCAAACGGTCCATCTTAGCCCTTCGCGGAAGATTTGCCGGTGAGCGTTTTCTTGGTGTGGAGGATCCGCTGGACGGCGGTGATATGGGTGCCGACGAGAAGGACCAACAAAGCAAGTTTGAGGAGCGGCGTGAAGATCGATGCGAGACCCAAGAGGATCACCCGTTCGCCGCGGCCGAAAACGCCGACCCCGCAATCCTTGATGAAATTTTCGGCGCGCGCTTTGGAATAACTCACCGCGAACGCTCCCAGGATGATCCCGAGCGATACAAGGAACCAGAAGACCTCGCCACGGCCGATGAAACAGGCGGCGATTCCCGCGAAGACGAAGAAATCGGAGTACCGGTCCACCGTCGAATCAAGAAAGGCCCCGAAGGAAGAGGCTTTCCCTGTTGCCCGCGCGAGGGGGCCGTCCAGAAGGTCGCCGAGGCCCGCGACGAGGAGCATCCATCCGCCGAGGAAGAAAAATCCTTTGGCGTAGATCACGCCGGCGAGGAGATTGAGTGCCGCCCCTGTCAGCGTTAGCTGATTCGGGGAGATCCCTTGTTGCGTCAGCCAGGCAACGATACGGTTGATCGCCGATTCAAATTTCGGATAGAGGATCTTGCGCAACATCGGGACGTCCTACCGAGGGCAGGTGCCCTGGATGAATTTGCGCACCAGCTCCTTGGCATCGTAGTCCACGATTTGTTTGGGCGGATGTTTCATCGTAAAAGCCGAGATGGAAATGAGCGGGCCGCCGATCTTGCGGTCGCGTGCGATCCTGCAGGCCCGGATGGCGTCGATGGAGCAGCCGGCGCTATTCGGAGAATCTTCGACGGAGAGGCGCATTTCTGCCGTCACCGGGAAGCCGCCGAACCCGCGGCCTTCGATACGAAGGTAGCAGACTTTGTTGTCGTTCTGCCAGGGAACGTAGTCCGAAGGGCCGATGTGGATGTTGTCCGGATCGAGCGGGACATCGAGTTGGCTCTGGACCGCGGAGGTTTTGGAGATCTTTTTTGATTCCAGGCGCGTGCGGTTAAGCATGTTCAGGAAGTCTGTATTCCCGCCGGTGTTCAGCTGGTAGGTGCGGTCGATCTTGACGCCGCGGTCCATGAACAGCTTCGCGAGCGTGCGGTGTGTGACCGTTGCGCCGATCTGGGCCTTGATGTCGTCGCCGACGCAGGGGATCCGTTTCGCTTCAAAGCGCTTCGCCCATGCCGGATTGGAGACGATGAAGACCGGCATGCAGTTGATGAGACTGACACCTGTTTTCAGACAGGCCTCGGCATAGAATTCCGTGGCTTTTTGCGAGCCGACGGGGAGATAGTTGAGAAGAACCTCTGCACCGCTTTCCTTCAGGACCTTTTCTACGTTGCAGGGTTTTTTGTTCGCGGGTACGAACGTCCGGTTCTCGGCGTAATTCGCCATGTGTTCAGAGTAGCCGTCGAGGATATTCCCCATCTCGACACGGATCTTACTCTTGGGGAGGGGATTGCCGATGGGCCACACGCAATTGGGTTTTGCGTTCAAAGCGACATCGAGACGCTCGCCAACCTTCCGCTTGTCGATGTCGAAGGCCGCGACAACTTCGATATCATGGGGAAAATAGCCGCCCATGTTGTAGTTCATCAGTCCCATGAGATCGACCGGCTTGTTTTTGGGTAGTTTTTCGTTAGCCAAAGCCCGGTAATATTCGATCCCTTGCACGAGCGACGCTGCGCAATTGCCGGTTCCGACGATGGCGATCTTGATCTTGCCCATTGATTCCTCCCTGTTGGATTTGAATGAATGCGATGGGATTTTCTAAGTAGGCGCCTATGATAAGCACTCAGCCTCTTGAAATCAAGCAAAACAAGGCGTTTCTAAGCGTTTTAACTGTAAATGCTTACGGTTCATACGTCCGATAATCCATTTTTAAAGTTCTTTTCCGGAGAAAATTTTATGCTAAAATACCGCCCTCGTGGCACTTAGCGAGATTTAGAATGTCAATCTATCGGTAATAATCTTCTCTGGGAAAGTTTTAAATTAAAACTGAACGTCCGATAAAATCGAAAAAGGAGAAAAACGTGGCTTCTTATGAAGATTTTCAGAAATTAGAACTTAAAATTGCCGAAATCGAGACTGTTGCGCCGCATCCGAATGCGGATCGGTTGTATGTCCTTGGAATCAAGGTAGGCGAGGTTCGTAAGCAGATCGTCGCCGGCATTCGGGCGCATTATACCGAAGATCAGCTGAAGGGAAAAAAGATCGTAATCGTCGACAACCTTGATCCGGCGGTGATCCGTGGCGTCGAGTCCCAGGGGATGCTTTTGGCCGCATCTAATGAAACCATGCTGACCGTTGTGACGACGGATCGCCCGATCGCCGACGGAGCGAAGGTAAAGTAACGGGGGGATGAAGAATTTCGGAGGGCGGATGGCGTAAAAACTGGTTTTTCGTCATCCCCATTCCACCATCCGTTAGCCTGTTTTTCCGATGTTATTGTCAAACCTTAACCCTTATGTTAGGATTCCACCCCTATGACACATTGCGCGACCGATACCGTACTTGATTTTCAGCCCCTGAAAGCTTGGCATTACGATCCCCGAAAGATCGATGTTTCCCTGGTTCTTGCACCCCCGTACGATGTTATTTCTCCCGAAAAGCAGCAGAAGCTTTACGAACGTTCCCCGCAGAATTGCGTCCGGCTCGTCCTGAATAAGAAGGAAGCCTCGGATAACGAACAACAGAACACCTATACCCGCGCCCGAGATTTTTTCAATGAATGGTGCAAACAGGGATTTCTCACGAAAGAAAAAGAGCCTGCTTTTTATGTTTATACGCAGGATTTCAAGGATCCCCTTACCGGGATCGCCAAGCGGCGCATGGCGCTTTTAGGCCGCGTTAAACTCGAACCTTTTGAAAAAGGCATCATCGTCCCTCACGAAAAGACGTTGAGCGGTCCCAAAGTGGACCGGATGAAGGTCCTGAAGACGACCCAGACCAACTTTTCTCCGGTATTCGGGCTCTACAAGGACGAAAATTTAGCGATCCACAAACTGCTTGTCGATCCCAAGACCTCCGTTCCGGTTTTTGCAGCTACGGACGATGACGGGATCAAGCACAGTCTGCTTGTGATCCGCGATGCCGGTGTCATCGCGAAGATCCACGAAGGCTTGAAATCCAAAAAGGTCTATATTGCCGATGGGCACCATCGCTACGAAACGAACCTCGAGTATTCGCGTCTCAAGCGGCAGGAATTGCTGGCCGCTCCTCCGGGAGCCTATCCTTCCGATTACGGGTACATGGCGCTTGTAAGTTTTCAGGACCCGGGATTTATCGTGCTTCCTACGCACCGCATTCTTCTGGACGTCGGAATGAGCGATGCGGAGATCCTCAAGCGGCTCGAAGGATTTTTTAAGGTCGAAAAAGCCACTCTTCGAGATATTGAAGCGATGGTCCTTTCCAGAGCTACGGAGCCGATGACGTTCGGTCTGACGCTGAAAAGCGGCGGGACGTTCCTCCTCAAGCTTCTCGACAAAGCCCAGGCCCGGCAGAAGGTCGCACAGGAAAAGCCGGAGGTCTGGTTCGATCTGAACGTGAACATGCTCGGGCACTTGATCTTCGCGAAGCTTCTCGATCTTCCCGAGACAAAATGGGAATCCGTTCTCCGTTTCGATCATACGGTTGACGGGACGATGGATGTTATGAAAAAGCAGAATGCCCAAGCCGCGTTCTTTCTCCAGGCCCCCGAAGTGGGGATGCTCGAGAAAATGGGCGCGGTGAACGAGCGCATGCCGCAAAAGTCGACGTATTTCTATCCCAAGCTCGCAAGCGGCCTCGTCTTTTATTCGCATAAAGACTAATAAAAACAGACAGGGGACAGGCATTCATTGACTGCCTGTCCCCTGTGTCTTTTTACTTTGGGCTGCATCCTATGCCGCTTCACGTTGAACAGTTCCGATCTTCCAAAACCCCGTGGGAAGTTTTTCGCGCGGTTTACGCAACGTCGAAAACCTGTTTTTTTCTCGACTCTCCTCAATACGCTCCGCCGGATCAGATTTATTCCTACATCGGGATGGACCCTGTTCTCGAGGTCCGGTTAGAGGGAACCTCGCTTCGCGTTGCGGGGGAATCCCGCGAAACATATCCGGCAGCGGAGTCGTTCGCCGCGCTTAAAAAGATATTCCGGCGTTACCGCAGCTCGTCCGGGAAGGAGTACCCGTTCTTTACCGGAGGGTTTGTCGGTTACTTCGGCTATGAGCTTGCGGAGCTTTGCGACAAAATCGGTTTCCGTCCCAAAAAAGAACTGGGGATTCCGCGGCTTCACCTTGGCCTTTTCAGGGAGGTGATCGTTTATGACCATCACCGGCGTGTTTATTACCTCGTAGCGTATGACGCGCAGCGTGCCTCCCGCCGGAACGTTTTTAAAAATGCCAAGACGTGCAGGGAACGCTGCGAAAAATTAAAAAAATTCTTCGAGACTCTGCCGGTAAAATCGCAACCTTTCCATTTGAAGGAGATCGTGCCGGAGATGCCGAAGCGGCGGTTCAAGGCGATGGTGGAAAAAGCCAAGGACTACATCGCGGCGGGAGATATTTATCAGGCGAACCTTTCGCAGCGGTTCCGGTTCGGATTTTCCGGATCTCCGGCCGCGCTTTACGGAAAACTCAGGGCGATCAATCCGTCGCCTTTTTCCTGTTTCTTCCGGGTGGGGGACCTCGAGATCATCAGCAGTTCTCCGGAAAGGCTGATCCGTAAAACGGGACGCATCTGTGAAACGCGTCCGATCGCCGGGACTTGTCCTTCGGGCGGGGAGAGGAACCGCCCCGCGGTATGGCGTCAAAAGCTTTTGAGGAATCCCAAAGAGCGGGCAGAGCATTTGATGCTCGTGGATCTCGAGAGGAACGATCTCGGCCGCGTGTGCGATTACCGCTCGGTGAAGGTCCGGGAATTCATGACGCTTGAGAAATATTCCCATGTCGTCCATATTGTCTCGAAGATCACCGGCCGGCTGAAAAAAGGGAAAGACGCCTTTGATCTTGTCCGGGCGATCTTCCCCGGCGGGACCATCACCGGGTGCCCGAAGATCCGGTGCATGGAGATCATCGACGCGCTTGAGCCTGTGCGGCGCGGGATCTATACCGGGTCGCTCGGTTATATCGATCTGTGCGGGGACATGGATCTCAATATCGTGATCCGGACGATGATTCTCCGGAAAGATCGCGGGCATCTGCAGGTCGGAGCCGGGATCGTCCATGATTCCGATCCGGAAAAAGAATACGAAGAGACGCTGCACAAAGCGAAAGCGTTGATGAAAGCGCTGAAGGCGGCCTCGGAAGAGCAACATTATGAGTAATGACGAAAAAGCGCTGAGAGAGTTCCGGCAGTTCGACTTCATCGATGCCTTGCGCGGCTGGGCGTTTCTGCTGGTCCTTCTCGTTCACACCGATCAACGCATTCCGTTCGCCAATGCCGTTTCGGAGTGGACTCAGGCAGTACGGTTCGGGGTGCAGCTTTTTTTTGTGGTGTCCGCCTTCACGCTTTTTTATTCCTTCCATGTCCGGAAAGAGAAAGGCGACGGTCACGTCCGGGCCTTTTTTATCCGGCGTTTTTTCAGGATCGCGCCGATGTTTTGGGCGGCCGCCTTTTTTTACATCGCGATCACCGGGTTCAAGCAGCTGTACGCCCCTCCGTACGAGATCACGTTCTGGCGGGTTTTATCGACCTGTCTGTTCGTGAACGGCTGGAATCCCGACACCATCAACAATGTCGTTCCGGGGGGCTGGAGCATTGCTGTGGAGATGAATTTCTATCTCCTGCTCCCGTTCTTCTTTAAGTATGTTTCGAGCCTCAAAAAATCCATGCTGCTCTTGGCCCTTTTGATGGTTTTTCGGCTCGGGGCGAATTTTTTGGGCGAGCAATGGATTTCGCCTTCGAAAGACCCCCTTATCGCGGGTCAATTTCTCTATTTTTGGCTCCCCAACCAGCTCCCTGTTTTTGGCTTTGGTTTCATTCTGTTTCATTTGCTCCGGGACCGTTTTGAGGGGGCTGCGCCAGCGACGGAGGGTTCGCGACAAAAGGATCTTGTCTCGGCGGGGGTGTTGCTTGTCTTGTGCGCTTATTGTTTATTGATGGAAAGTTTTTTCAAGCTGAAATGGGATGTCATCCCGCCGCACATCATCCACGGTGCGGGGTTCCTGTTCCTGGCCTGGGCGCTTGCCTTGCGGCCGTTTTCCTTCTTCGTGAACCGGTTCACCCGGTTTGTCGGGAAGGTGAGTTTTAGTGCGTACCTCTGTCATTTTTTTGTCCTGGACCGTTTCACCCGGTTCTGGTTCGGTTTTGCGAAGAAGTTCAATCCGTCGTTTCACCCCAACCTGTACTTTTTTATGATCTTTCTGGTGGGGCTTGTGGGAACGCTTGCTATTTCCGCACTGACCTACCGGTGGATCGAGCAGCCGTTCCAGCGTCTCGGAAAAAAGATCATCCACAGGATGTCATGAAGTACCGGGTCTATTCCAACGGACGGGAAGTTTCAGACCGGCAGGCCTTTTCGTTGCTGCGGGAGGAGGACGGGGGAGTGTTTGAAAGTATGCGCGCCTACGGAGGAAAGATCTTTCGGCTGGAAGATCATCTCGACCGCCTTGAGGAGTCGGCGAAGACCGTAGGCTGCCGGCCCTTTCCGGAACGACGGAGTTTGCGCAGGGAAGCGGAGTCAGCGCTCAGAACTTCCGGCGAAGAAGACACTTCGGTCAGGCTGACGTTTTGCGGCGGAAAAATTTTCGTCATAATCGGTTCGCGTAAGATCTCTCCGGACTTTTATGAAAAGGGTGTCACTTTGAAGACGTCGTCGTTCCCGCGGGGAAGTGCAAACGCTTTTCCTTATCAGGTCAAGGCCTCGGTCTATCATCAGGCGATTCTGGCGAGCACGGAGCCGCATCCGGAAGGGATCTTCGAATGGCTCTTTTTGGATCGGGGGAATTATCTTGCCGAGACCCGGACCGGCAACTTTTTCCTCGTGAAATACCGCTTCGGAGACTGGGGCTCCGAAGCTTCGGGAACCCGTGCTCCGAGGGGGGAGGAAGCAGTGCTGTTGACGCCGCCGGAGCACCTAATCTTGAATGGAGTGACCCGGCGCTTTGTGATAAAATGCGCTCGCGAACTCGGGGTCCGGGTCCGCGAAACGCCTTTGACCCGGCATGATTTTTTCAACGCGGATGAAGCTTTCCTTTGCAATACTTCCTGGGAGGTCCTTCCCGTACGAGAGCTTGACGGCCGGATGATCGGCAACAAGGTCCCCGGGCCGGTAACCCTGAAACTTCACCGTTTGCTAACTAGGAGGATCCAAGAAGATGTCACGCCAACGCATTCGTCGCGCCCTCATCAGCGTCTCCGATAAAACCGGCCTCATTCCTTTCGCGAAAACATTGCATAAATTCGGGGTTGAGATCCTTTCGACCGGCGGCACGCTCAAGGCTCTGAAAGAAGCGCATGTCCCCGCGAAAGCGGTGGACGAATTTACCGGATTCCCCGAAATGCTCGACGGACGGGTCAAAACCCTCCATCCCAGGATCCACGGCGGTCTTCTGTACTTGCGCGCGAAGAAAAGCCACCGCGAACAGGTCAAGAAGCATGGGATCCTGCCGATCGACCTCGTGGTCGTGAATCTTTATCCGTTCGAATCCGCGACGAGTAAGGGCGATCTGGAGCTCGAAGAGGCGATCGAGTTCGTCGATATCGGGGGTCCTTCGATGCTCCGTTCCGCGGCGAAGAATTTCCAGTCTGTCACCGTGATCACGGACGTGAATGATTATGAGCGTGTGACTCGGGAGCTGGAAGAATACAAAGGCGCGGTGTCCGACGAAACGCGGTTCGATCTAACCTGCAAGGTTTTTGAGCGAACGGCCGCGTATGATGCCGTGATCAGCCAGTACATGGGCAAACGCCGCAAACATAAGGAGGAAGGCCTTCCGAAGCAGCTCGCGCTCCATTTTAAAAAGGGGCAGGACCTCCGTTACGGCGAGAACCCGCATCAAAAGGCGGCGTTCTATCTGCCGCTTTCCCAGTCGGAAGCACCTTGGACGCAGCTTCACGGCAAGGAGCTTTCTTTTAATAATCTTCTCGATGTCGAAGCCACGCTCGACATCCTTGCGGAATTCAGCGCGCCTGCGGCGTGTGTGATCAAACACAACAACCCGTGCGGGATCGCGCAGGACCCGGACATTGTTACTGCGGTCGAGATGGCGATCGACGGCGATTCTTTATCGGCCTTCGGCGGCATCGTGGGGATCAACCGCGATTGTGACCGCAAGACCGCGGAGAAGATCCTCGAGAAACTGAACTTTTTTGAGGTGATCGTCGCGCCGTCGTTCAAGGCCGGCGCGTTGAAGGCCCTTCAGGCGCGCAAGAACCTCCGGATTATTACGATCAACAAGATCCGGGAGGAAAATCTTCTGGACGTGAGAGTCCTCCGGAGCGGCGTGCTGGTCCAGGAAAAGGACCGTCCGATTAAAACCCATATGGCTGAATTCAGGAAAAACATCAAATTTGTGACCAAAACAAAGCTTTCGGAAGCCGAGATCGAAGACCTGGTCTTTGCGTTTCAGTGTTCGAAGGTCGTCAAGTCGAACGCGATCGTGCTGACGCAGGGCAAACGCACCGTCGGGATCGGTGCGGGACAGATGTCGCGCGTGGATTCCATGGGGATCGCGCTTCAGAAGGCCGGTTATCTCGCCGAAGGTTCGTATGTCGGTTCCGACGCGTTCTTTCCGATGCCGGACTCGATCGAGATCGCGGCCAAACACAAGGTCAAGGCCATCATCCAGCCCGGAGGTTCCATCCGCGATAACGATGTCATTGCGGCCTGTGACGCGGCCGGCATCGCGATGGCTTTTACCGGCGAACGGCATTTCCGTCACTGATCGGATACCGGATGGAGGATGGCGGATGACGACAAGCCGGTTTTTCCGCCATCCGTTATCCGTCACCCGTCATCCTGCTTTCCGATGAATTACACCCAATCTCTCCGCTATCTTGATTCGTTCGTCAACCTCGAGAAACTGAGCCGGCTCCCGGACAATGCCTTTTTCAACCTCCGGCGGATGGAACACCTGCTGAAGGCGAGCGGTCATCCCGAAAAGAAATTCTTCCCAGTCCTTGTCGCCGGAACGACCGGTAAAGGTTCCACCGGATTTTTTCTGGAATCCATTTTGAAGGCGAACGGGATCCGCACCGGTTACTATCATTCTCCGCATGTCGAGGATCCCCGCGAGCGGATCCGTCTACAGGGCGCCATGGCGTCGAAAGCGTTATGGGCCGAAGGCCTTTCCGGGATCCGGGAGCTTCTTCGGAGAAGCCCGCTTCCGCGAAGGCTCGGCGTTCTGACCTATTTTGAGATCACCACATTTCTCGCGATCCTGATTTTTGCGAAGGCGGGGATCCGCGTGGGTGTTTTTGAGATTGGGCTCGGAGGGAGGCTTGATGCGACGAATGTGCTCAAGGCGCCGCTCGTACTTCTGACGCCGATCCATCTCGATCACATGGCCTTTCTCGGCCATACCGTCTGGAAGATCGCCGGTGAAAAAGCCGCGATCATTAAGTCCCACGGACAGGTTGTGACCGGGAGACAATCCTCGGAAGCGCTCTCCGTTATCCGCACGGCGGTCCGAAAAAACAGGGGACATCTTTGGCGGGCGAAACCCTTGAGGGGAATGCCGCTGGGGCTTGCCGGAGAATTCCAGAAATGGAATGCCGGTATGGCGATGAAAGCGGCGGATGTTTTGCGCGAACATTTCGGCTTTTCCATAACGAAAGAACGTTCGAGGGAAGGACTGCTCGCGCGGAATTGGATGGGCCGGATGGAAACTTTTTGCAAGAGCGGACGAATATTCCTCCTTGATGGCGCGCATAATCCCATTTCGATGGCGGCGCTGGTCAGGTCTTTGCGAGTCGCGGGGGTCAAACCCCGTTTCTCATGGCTTGTGTTCGGCGCCATGAATGATAAAGACAGCCGAAGGATGCTTGAAATCCTGTCGCGTTACTTCAGCCGGGTGATCTTGACGGGGATCGGGAGCCCGAGGGCCAAAACATCGGGGATGCTGGTTCAGGAAGCAAAAGGTCTTTTCAAATCCATGCTGACGTCCCAGAATGTTCGCGAGGCGTTTGCGCTGGTGCGGAAGGTTTCGCAACCCGGAGCCCGCGTCGTGATCACGGGTTCTTTTTATCTGGTGGGTGAAATGAGGAAACTTCTTAAAACAGGACAACGCACAATGCGCAAAGCGCAACGTTAAAATCCATCGTTGTCCGTTGAACGTTGACCGTTCCGCGATTTTTATATGCCAAAACTTGAATCAGACGATACGATCGCAGCCATTGCTACTCCCATCGGAGAGGGCGGGATCTCCGTGATCCGCGTGAGCGGTCCCGGCGCATTCGAGATGGTCCGCCCATTTTTCAGATCTTCCGAAGCGAAAGAACTCGACGCCTTTCCACCGAACACCATCCACTGGGGAAAATTCCTGGATCTTGCGGGCTGTCCCGTGGACCAGGTGCTCGTGAGCATTTTTCGCACGCCTCATTCTTATACCGGCCAGGACGTTCTCGAGATCAGCTGCCACGGCGGGCTTGCGGTGACGAAACGCATCCTGAACCTTCTTCTCGAAAAAGGGGCCCGGCACGCGGAGCCCGGAGAATTCACGCGGCGGGCTTTTTTGAACGGTAAATTAGATCTTACGCAGGCCGAGGCCGTTCTTGACCTGATCCATGCCAAAAGCACACGGGCGCTTGATATCGCGGCCCGGCAGCTCTCGGGATCTCTTTCGCGGACATTCCAGGGCTTGAAAGAATCGCTGCTTAAAATCTTGGCCCACACAGAAGCCTGTATTGATTTTCCGGAAGAGAGCCTTGATGCGGCCGCGTCAGATGCCATGCAGGAACAACTGGCGGTGATCCAAACTAAGATCCGGGCCCTGGTGTCGGGATTTGACCGGAACCAGAGAGCCCGCGAAGGCGTTCTTGTGACGATCGCCGGAAAACCCAATGTTGGGAAATCCTCACTTTTTAACGCATTGCTTGAACGCGACCGCGCCCTCGTTTCCGATCTGCCGCACACTACGCGCGATCATCTCGAAGAGCCGCTTGAGATCCGCGGCTTTTACATCCGTTTGCGGGATACCGCGGGGCTTGTGGCCGGGCCCGGGCATCCGCTTGACCGGCTCGGGATGGACCGCACGCTTCAGGCGCTTCGGGAGAGCCAGGTGGTTCTTTATGTGGTGGAGGGTTCCGCTCCGTTGGAAGATTCGGACCGGCATGTGTTCGAAAAGATCCCGCAAAAAAAGAACGTGATCGTGCTCATGAATAAGTCAGACCTTCCGATGAACATAGGGGAAGAAGACCTTCGTCAACTGACCCGTTCCCACGACTGGATTCGGATTTCGGCCAGGACCCGTGAAGGATTCAAAGAGCTTGAGCAGAGGATCGCCGCCTTGCTTGAACAGGAGACTTCCGAGGACGGGGAACAGATCACCCGGCTGAGGCATAGGGTCGCTTTGGAGGTTTCGCTCGAGGCCTTGAAAAGGGCGGAAGCCGTTTTGCGCGCCCAAGGATCGTTCGAGATCCTGTCGCTTGAGCTGAGGTCGGTTCTGGACGCTTTGAAAGAATTGACCGGCGAGGTCTATTCCGAAGATGTTTTAGATGTTATCTTTTCGGAGTTCTGCATCGGAAAATAAAATTATGAATGAACGGGATGAGCAAGAAAAACTGATCGACGCGGGAGAAACTACCGAGAAGCTTTTCACGCGCACGCGGTCCCGCCAGTACCGGGACTGGATGCGCGTCGGGGTGTACTTGCTCATCATCGGGATCTTCACGCTTCTTTGCTGGGGCAAACACCTGGACCGGTTCGAGAACCTGGTGCTCGACGGGTTCTTGCGAAGCGAGAGCACCCACCGCATTGATCCCTCGATCGTCCTGATCAAGATCTCAGAACAGACCCTGCGAGAGATCGGGTCGTGGCCGTGGCCGCGGCGGTATCATGCGGTGATGGCCCGTTTGCTGAGCGAATGGGGCGCGGCCGCTGTTCTTTTTGACATCGATCTTTCAACAAGGGCCGAACCCAAAGACGATCAGGATCTTGCGCAGGTGTTGCGAAAGATCCCGACGCCCGTTTATTTGCCCGTCGACCTGAAGCCTCAAAAAGAAAGGAAATTCTGGATCCACGGAATGCCGGTTGTTCTCGACAAAGACGAGGGCAAAATGCATTGGATCCGCCCTCTCCCGGAGTTCGTGAAGAGCGCGAAAGGCGTCGGGCACCGGCACGTGGCTCCGGACCCGGACGGGGTCCTCCGGCGATTCGATCCCTTCTGGAGCCAGGAAGGAGAAACCTATCCGTTCCTGTCGATTCCCGTCGGGTACGATTTTTTAAAAAGGTCCGTTCCTTCATCGTTGGAATGGAAACGCTTTATGGATGATCAGGGGAAAGTGATCATTCCCTGGACGAGCCGTTGGGATGAGGGGTTCATTTATTATAACTACGCGGATCTGGTGCACAGCTTTTACGCGGTCCAGAAGGGACTGAATCCCGTGATCTCGCCCGACGAGATCGCCGGGAAGATCTGCCTGGTGGGCGTGACCACGCGCGAAGGTTCCGAGTCCAATACGACCCCGCTTGAGATCGCGTACCCATTTCTGGGAACCTACGCGCACGTCTTGAACAGCGTGTTGACCCATAACTGGATCCGGCCCGCGCCGTTCTGGGCGAATCTTCTTTGCCTGATCGCGATCGGGATCGTTGCGGCGTCCCTGTTCATGGCCCTACGAAGTTCTCTTTCGCTTCTTGCGGGTCTTTTGCTCGGATTGAGTTGGTTCGGTTTTTGCTTTCTCGTTTTTTTGAAGGCGCACTGGTGGTTCTTTTCGGTTTACCCGCTTTTTCTGATCCTCATCCTTTTCATTTTTTCGGCCGTGTACGTCCAATTTACGGCGACGCGCGAAAAATCCCACCTGTTCCATCTGGCCACGCGGGACGGATTGACCGAGCTGTATGTGATCCGGCATTTCCGGTTGATCATGAACCAGATCGTTCGGGAAGCGCTTGTCCGCAGAGAATCTCTCTCGATCATCCTGTTCGACATCGACGATTTCAAGAAGATCAACGATACCTACGGCCATCCGGCGGGGGACATGGTCCTCAAAAAGGTCGCGGCGATCATTTTGTCTTTTATCCGTAAGCGCCGGCCTTTTCGCGAGATCGATTTTGCGGCACGCTACGGCGGCGAAGAGTTCATTGTGATGCTCCGGAAAGCGAATTTGCGGGAGGCCGCCAACGGCGTCGCGGAACGGATCCGGCAAAAAGTTGAAACGACGCGGTTTGAGTGGGACGGCAAGACGATCCCGGTCAGGATCAGCCTTGGTGTTGCGATGCTGCACGGGGGAGAGAGTGTTCCGGATCCGATGGTGCACCGCGCCGACGCAGCCCTTTACAAGGCCAAACAGACGGGGAAAAACCGGGTTTGTACGGAGCGGGATTAGCTTCCTCTTGCCTTGACCAATTACTGAGAAAACAATACACTTTATCCCGCTCAACGCGCAGCGATTCCTGGAGTAACTGGTGTTGCCCGTTGTGCGTCGGACTGATTTATGAAGAGGTGGCAGCCCTGGCCATGATGAAGGATCGAAGGTGGCCAGGACAGCACACCTTACCAATAGATTTTTGATGGAGAGGTGGCAGAGTGGTCGAATGCGGCGGTCTCGCCACCGCCTGTGAAACGGCGGGGTCCCGCCTCTTTGTGGCGGGAAAAACCGCTCTTTGATTCTGGCGAATGTTTTTGATTTTGGGAGAGGTGGCAGAGTGGTCGAATGCGGCGGTCTCGAAAACCGTTAACCTCGCAAGGGGTTCATAGGTTCGAATCCTATCCTCTCCGTTTTGCTTGTGCAAAACGACGTTGCTGTCGAGGTTCAAGGTAGACCTCGTCGGCAGACGCCGCAGGCTTCGAGGAAGGATTCGAAGGGAGCGCTTGGTTTCAAACATAACAGACGTTATGTTTGAAAGCGCGGGTGGCCTACCGAGGCGAACCGGTTGAGCAAGCGATGCCCCAAGATCAAGGTCGCGCCGTTGTATTACCGGGTCGAAGAAAACCGCCTGCACTGCATTTCCTAGGATCGGGAAGTCAAAGGTCTTTTAAGTTCTCAGTCCTTTAAAGCCATAAACAGTAAGGAATCGAAGCGCATGCGAAGATCCTGGCTGATCGTTTTGTTTTTCCTCTCCCTTGCTTCTTGTCTATTCCCCCGGGCTTTATCTGCCGAGATTGTCCAGCTGAAGAACGGGAACGCCATCGAAACGAAGATCCTCAAAGAGACCGAGGAGTTCGTGGTCGTTGAGGCGCCGGGCGGGAAGGTCAAGATCCCCAAAAAGGACATCCAGACCATCTGGCGCGGCACGAAAGAGCAGCTCGTCGAAGTCCGCGGCAAAGAGGTCTATTTCGCCAAGGGCGTGGAGTTGTACAAGGAGGGAAAATTCAGGGAAGCCGCGGACTCGTTCGAGCAGGCGCGCGGTCCCTCGGCGATGAACGCGGTCATTTATGCCAATCTCGGGAGCGCTTACGCCTCCGCGGGCGAAGCCCAAAAAGCCGAGGCCAATTTTCTGAAGGCGCTTGAAACGAAGCCGGGGGACCCGGACGCCCTTTTAAACGTTGCGCGATTCTATGAAGTTACACGACGTTTCGCGCAGGCCGAGGGTTATTACGAAAAGGCCCTCCTTTTAAGACCGCAGGACCGGAAGATCAAAAAAGGCTTGGCGTATTGTTATTTTAATCTCGGTGCAATGAGAAAAGCCGCTGGACTTTACGAAGAAATGGGAAGGGGTAACGATGTGGTGAATTCCCTGAATGCGGCGATCTGCTATCTTTTTCTCGGTGAGGTCGAAAGAGCGGAGCCCCTCACGGACGAAGTGTTTAAAAAGGACGTCTTCCCGCCCCGGGCCTATCTGGTCAGGGCGGAAATTTATAAAAGGAAAAACAGGTTTGCCGAGGCCGAAGCGGACTACCGGCGGTTCCTGAAGATCCAGCCTAATGACAAGGGGGCTTTGACCGGGCTCGGGTTCCTCTATCTTGACATGAACGACTACGGGAAAGCCGAAGGACAGTTCCGGCAGGTTCTTTCGGCGGATCCGGGGAATGCGATTGCCGGATACGGTCTCACGCAAGTTTATATTCTGAGCAAGACTTTTGATAAAGCGGAAGATTATTACCGGAATGCGGCGGCTCGGGATCCCGGCAATTTGATTTTGATGGATCGTTGGGGGCTTCTTTATTTGAAGATGAACGAACCTCAAAAAGCGCTTGAGATTTACCGGAAATTGGTCGGTAAGGACGACCGTTATGCCAACGGCCACGCGAATCTCGGGTTGGCTTATGCCATGATGAATGATGCCGATAATGCTCTCAAGGAATGGAATCGGGCGCTCGAGCTGAATCCTTCCTTGAAAGAAGCCGCTCAGAACAAAAAGCTGCTGGAAGACGCCATGAAGGGAAATTCAGATGCGGGCAAACAGAAACCTTAGCGAAAAAGGTTTTACGCTGGTCGAGGTTTTCCTCGCCATTATTATCATCTCGGTTCTCGCCGTTTTAATCGTGCCGAAAGTGGTTGGCCAGGTTAAAAAAGCGCAGAAGGCCGAGGCGATTCACAATCTCGGGGCGATCCGTTCCGCCGAACTCCTTCTTCAGAACCTTTCCGGAAAATTTGTGGCAGCGGCCGATGCTCTTTCCATCCAGTCCGTGCTGGGTCTTTCTGTGACGGGAAATTTTTATGATTACAAAATCATCGAAGCCTCTGAAGAGAATTTTCTCGGGATCGCGACGCCGGTCGGTCCTCTCGCGAACTGGCTGGACGAGATCAAGATCGACAAGGATGGGTTGATCGATTTCGTCGCCTCAAGTTCCGGGAGCGGTAATCGTTCCGGAGACGGCTCAAATTCTTCGGACGGTTCTTCCGGGGGTTCCGGAGGAACTTTGGGCGGCTCCTCCGGCGGAGGTTCGAACGGCAGCGGGGGAGGAAGTTCGCAGGTGGTTGGTTATGGGACAACCCACGGAAGCGTGGGCGGGACCTCCATCCCTATTGTGACACTTCCCGCGACCAATCTCCTGATGCCTTTCCCGACCAATGTGACGGTGACCGCCAACGATGGCTGGCTTCACATCGGATGGGATCCTGGAACGACCGGAAGCTCGGCAGTCGTTTATCGCGCCTCCAGAATTAATGGTGTGATCGGCGACTTTGCGGTACTTACCGGCACGCCGAACGAAGGATGGTCGGATGAAACGGTGAACGGTATGGATTATTGCTATCAGGTCGCTAGCTATAACCAAACTACTAACGAGCAGTCAGAACTTTCCGCTCCGCCGGTTTGTGGGGCAGCCAGCGCCACGTCAGCGGCGGCTTTGGCGATTGGGGGAGCTAAAAGCGGTCTTGCAGCATCCGAAACCGCGATCATCGGCGTCGATGGTATTACCAGCGGGAAGCAGATCGCCGATTGGATCGATGCGACAGATTATCCGATTCTGTACGGAAGAACCAGTTGCTCGACCGTGAGCGGAAGAACGCTTTGCACTGAGGCCTACTTTGATCCGAACACCGATACCCTGGTATTGGGACTCGATCTTTTGAATAATGCGCAGCAAAGCGCCGTGGTTTTGGCGCACGAAGAGATGCACGCGATCTGGCGCGACGATTATAATAAGTATTTGAACGGAATCCCCGGCTTCCCGCAGTACGGAATACCGCCGGACCCTCCGGGCGGGGTTCGTAGCGATAATTCGATCGATCAAGAGTACGCGGCATTTTCAACGGATCTACAGGTTTACTATCATCTGAAAAACCAGCATAGTATGCCCAGTGTCAGCCGGTGGGATTCGATCATGCCTAAGTTCTTGGATATCACGACCGGCAAGCCTTTAGACAGTGAGGCGGAAGGCAAGATTTATCTCCGGGGTATGTATACGGATCTGCCCGAATATTGATCTGACTATCAGGATTGGAGAGATGCGATGAAGCGGAAAATTCTTCTTCTTGTGCTTTTGGCGGTGGCAGCGGTTCTCTTTGTTTTTTCGGGAAAGGAAGAGGCCCCGACGCCGCAGGCGCCGATGATGAGAGAGCGGACTTCTCTTTTTAGCGGGATGCCTCCGTTTTTGAATCTCACTTTCGCTTATCCCGAAGGTTGGAAAATTTCCGTTTCCCGGTCCAGGGCTTCCGAAGAAGGGGTGGCCCAGATGATCGGACCGAGAGATCAAAATTTCCAATTCAGCGTGAGCTTCGCCGTTATCGGAAAGAAGAAAACGGGAGCGATCGCTTTGGAAAACGAGGCGGAAGGGCTCCTTGAAAGAAATAAATCACTCGCTCAGTTCAAAATCGTTTCAAAGGGACCGGCGCAGGTTGCCGGGCAGGCTGCGCGGCGCGTTGCTTTTGATTTTGTTATCAGCTTGCCCGTAAGCGTTCCGGAGGCGCCGTCGGTCGCGATGAGAGAAGAGGTGATCCTGATCTCCCGGGGAGATCTGCTTTATCAGATCCACTTTGTCGGGACGCTGGAACAATACCGAAAAAACAGGATTCTTTTCGAGAATTTCTTAAGGTCGCTTCGTTTTACCAAGTGAGCTTTTTATCTTGGGAGGGCCCGCAAGTACTGCTTGAAATCACCCTTCTTTTCCCGCATCATAGACACACTTTCCGGATAAAACCCTGACAGGAATACGAAAAATCACATGGATTATTTGATCTTCGCGCGTAAATTCAGACCCCAGATCTTTGAAGAGATCGTCGGGCAGGAAACCATCACTACCACCCTCCGCAACGCCATCCGGCAGGAGCGCGTCCCGCAGAGCTTTCTTTTTTCGGGGCCCCGCGGCGTGGGGAAAACCTCGACCGCCCGTATTCTCGCCAAGGCGCTCAACTGCAAGGAAGGCCCGACCGAAAAGCCCTGCGGCAAATGTCCGGCCTGCAAAGAGATCGAACAGGGAAGTTCGATGGACGTTCTTGAGATCGATGGTGCCTCGAACCGCGGCATCGAAGAGATCCGTAACCTTCGCGAAACCGTCAAATACAAGCCTTCGGCCGGCCATTTCAAGATCTACATTATCGACGAAGTCCACATGCTCACGACCGAGGCGTTTAACGCGCTCCTGAAGACCTTGGAAGAGCCGCCGCCGCACGTAAAATTTATTTTTGCGACCACCGAATCCCACAAGGTCCCGCTCACGATCCTTTCGCGGTGCCAGCGTTTTCAGTTCAAACGGATCCCGGTGCCGGAGGTCGTAGAAAAACTCGAGAAGATCATCCAGAAAGAAAAACTTAAATGCGATAAGAACGCCCTGTTCCATGTCGCGCGGGCGAGCGAGGGGGCGCTTCGTGACGCGGAAAGCCTTCTGGATCAGCTTGCGAGTTTTTCCGACGGGAAGATCAAGGAAGAAGATGTCCTAACGCTTCTCGGGCTCGCTTCCGACGACGCGTATCTGGATGTTCTTTCCGCGATCCGCACGAAGGACGGAGCCGGGGTTTTTCATCACGTGAAAAAACTTTATGAAGAAGGCGGTGATCTCGGTCAGTTCGCCAAAGGTCTCTTTGAGATCTTCCGGCATTTGCTTGTTCTCAAAACGGCGCCTAAGGCCGAGGCGCTGATCGAAGCGAGCGAAGAAACCGTCGCAAAGCTCCGCAAACAGGCCGCGGAATTTTCCGAAGGCGAGCTTCTGCTCGCGCTATCCATTCTCCAGAATCTCCAGCATCAGCTCCGCCGTCCCGTGGCGTCTCCAAAACTTCTCGTCGAGGCGGCGCTCCTGAAGCTGGTTTATATCGATGGGTTGCATGCGGTGGAAGACCTTATCCAAAAAACGCCGGCCGGGGCGAGGGAGAGTTTCCGTCCTGCCGCGGCTCCCGCGCCGGTCATGGAAAAAAAAACAGAAAAACCTGAAGCCGCTCTCCCGGGCGTGCCAAAATTCCGTACGACCGGGGCCTCGGCTACGATAGATCCGTTACCGCGCGTTCCCTCCGGCAAGCCGGTTCCGCCTGCGGGCAGTAAAAACCGTCCTTCCGAAAATCCTTCCGCGGATAATGCTCCGAAGGGAGAAGTGACGATCAATGACGTTGAACGCGTTTGGCCTCAGGTCATCGAGGCGGTGAAGACCAAGCGGATGTCGACAAGCCTTTTCCTTGCCGAGGCCGAACCTGTCGAAGTCGACGGATGGACCATTGTGCTGGGGCTTTCCTCCGAGTTCCGGTTCCATAAAGAAACGCTGGAGAAAGAGTCGAACAAGCTGGTGGTCGAAGAGGCGTTCATGCAAGCGCTTGGTAAAAAAGTGCGCACGCAGTTCGTGGTGACCGAGCGCGAAGGGACCACCCAGGACGTCAACGGCGGCACGCAACAGGCTCCCCGGGAAAAAGAGGACGGAGCTCCGGACATTGTCGCGCAGGCGCTTGAGATCTTCGACGGCGCCAAAGTCATCCGGCGGGAATAAACGGGGACAGGGATGAAAGCTTACTCCGAACTGATGACGAAGTTGGTCGAGGCTCTCTCGAAACTTCCGGGCATCGGGAAACGCTCCGCGGAACGCATCGTTTTTTATCTCCTCAAGACCCGCCAGGAAGAGGCCCTGAACCTCGGTGCGCTGATCAAACAGCTCCGCGAAAGTGTGGTTTTTTGTAGCGTGTGCCATAATTTTTCGGATAAGAAACTGTGCCACATCTGCGATGATCCGGGCCGCGACCAAGGGGTTATCTGCGTGGTCGAAGACCCGAAGGATGTCGTAGCGCTCGAGAAAACGGGAGATTACCCAGGCGTTTATCATGTACTTCTTGGGGCGCTATCGCCGCTCGATGGGATCGGTCCGGACCAGATTTGTATTCAGGATCTTCTTGAACGCGTCAAGACGAAGAAAATCCGCGAAGTTATTCTTGCGACCAATCCGAATACCGAGGGCGATACCACCGCGCTGTACCTTGGGAAGGTCCTTCAGCCGCTCAAGGTGAAGGTTACGCGTCTTGCCCGCGGTATCCCGGTTGGGAGCCACATCGAATACACCGATCAAGCCACGCTTTCCCGGGCGCTTTCGGGGAGGCATTCGGTATGATGAAGTCTTTTAAGGATATTACCGCGCTCGTTACCGGTGCTTCTTCCGGTATCGGGAAATCCATCGCCCGCCAGCTGGCTCAGGCCGGCGCGCATCTGATCCTCACCGCGCGCGATCACAACAAGCTTGAGCAAGAAGCCACGGATCTTCGGTTGCGGTACGGGGTCCGGGTGTTTGTTGTTCCGGGGGATCTTGGGGCCCCCGGGACCTGTGAGAAGATCTTGGAATTTACACAACAACAAAATCTCACCGTCGATCTTCTCGTGAATAACGCCGGATCCGGCCATAACGGGCTTTTTGTTGAAGAAAGCGTTCAGGATATCCGGGCCATGCTGGAGCTGAATGTGCGGGCGCTGACCCACCTGACGCGGCTGTTTTTACCGGGGATGCTCGGGCGGAACACGGGAGGCGTTTTGAATGTGGCTTCCATTGCGGGGTTCCAGCCCATTCCGTATCTTGCGGTTTATGCGGCGACGAAGGCTTTCGTGCTCAGTTTTTCGGAAGCGCTTTGGGGAGAGTGCCGGAAGACCGGTGTGCGTATTTTCTGCGTTTGCCCGGGGAACACGCTGACACGGTTCCATCAAAGCGCGGGGATCGAAAAGAAAAAAATGTTATTTAGCGCTCCGGCGCACGAGGTGGCCCGTTTTGCCCTCGAAAAATTTTTGAAGACAAACCAACCCTCGGGGATCTTCGGATTCTGGAACAAGCTTATGATCTACGCGGAACGTCTCGGCCCCAGGCGACTTATTATTTTTGTAACGCGCTGGATATATCAATCGGGCGCAACGCCCTTTTCCCGGAAGCCGCACACAAAACATTCTGTCGCCTGACGGCATACGAGGATCCGGCGTTGCGCGATCATGCCACTTTTTGGAGGTTGCCTCCTCCGGCCTCATTCATTACAATAACGGCCGTTATTAAGCAAGACACGCGGGCATAGCATAATGGTAATGTCCTAGCCTTCCAAGCTAGTCATGCGGGTTCGATTCCCGCTGCCCGCTTTTTCTTTAAAAAATGGATTGGAAAAGCGGACTGTACTGATTTCCTTTTAAGATTTAATCAAAATCAGTGCTGCCCGCTATGAACCACATGGAGTTCATAGCGCTCCCAATGCGTGAGGCCGTTCTTATTTTCTGATAAATAATATCTGCTTATGGGTCCACTCAAAAAGATCAGCTTTCTTTCCGAGTATTGCATTTTCAGGATCCTGGCGTTTCTTCTTCGATTGATCCCCCTCAAAATGAGTTACAAGATCGCCAACGGCTTCGGGATTTTGGTCGCAAGAGTCTTCAGGATCCGTCGGCGGGTCATGCTTGAGAATCTGCGGCTCGCTTTCGGAAATGAAAAATCCACGGCGGAGCTTGAACGGATCGCCGAAGCGTCGATGGCGAACCTTTTTAAACTCGCCTGCGAATTCGTCAGGACTGTTCCCGCCGGGAAATCTCCCGAGCGTTTTATCGAAATACCCGAGATGGGAGAATTCCTCGGATGGATGAAAAAGGAGAAGGGGGCCATTGCGATCGTTTCCCATTTTGCGAATTGGGAATGGCTGTCAATTCCCATCAAGCCTTTCGGTTTTTTTACCAACGCCGTTGGCCGGCCGCTTAAAAATCCTTTCGCGTATAAGTACATCCGGCGTTTGCGCGAAGCCGCGAACCTGAAGAATATTGAAAAATCCGGTGCGGTCCGCGATTCAATTGCCGCCTTGAGACGGAGAGAGATCGTCGCCGTATTGATCGATCAGCACGAGCGGCGGGGGGCGGTGTGGGTGGACTTTTTTGGACGTAAGGCTTCGACGAGCACGCTGCCGGCGGTTCTGGCGCTTAAATATGGGGTCCCTGTTTTTCCGGCCTTTTTTTACCGCAACGAAAACGGGCGGTCTTTCGTGAAATACGGTCCCGAGTTCCCTCTGATAAAGACCGGGGATCTTCGGGCGGATGTTTTGGCCAATACCCAGCAGTATGTCCGCAAAATCGAAGAGGAGATCCGCAAAAGACCAGGGGACTGGCTCTGGGCGCACCGCCGGTGGAGAGTTCCCCCTGCGGATGTGGTCGCGAAGTAACTTTTCCGAAGTTTTTTCACATCTCTTTTAGTCGCAATAGGTTAAGCTGTTTTTCGTTCTCCCTAAATGGGAGGTCCCGGTAAAATCCTCCGTTGACTTTTGGGCAATCCCGCCTATAATACGGACAACTAATCTGGTAAGTGTGAAAGAAGTGGGCGCCAACCCACTTCTTTTTTTTCCCATAACGCAGGAAGGTTGAGAGACAAAATGTCACAAGAATTGTTGTCTTCTTTAGAGTATATCGAGAAAGAAAAAGGGATCTCCAAAGAGGTCCTGCTCGATGCTCTCCGCCACGCGTTGATCTCTGCTTGCCGCAAAAGCTTTTCGGGGGATGAGGAATCTTTCGATGTTCAGATCGATCCCAAAACCTTTCGTATCAGCATGTTCCGCGAGGGTAAGGAGATCAACGATCCGCGTTTTGGGCGCATTGCCGCACAAACCGCGAAGCAAGTTATCATTCAGAAGATCCGCGAAGCTGAACGCGATTCCATTTTTACGGAATACAGCCACCGGCAGGGCGACATCGTTTCCGGGGCCGTCCATCGCGTCGAGAAGAAGGCCATCATCCTGGATTTTGGAAAGACCGAAGGGATCCTTCCGGCCCGCGAACAGTCGCCGCTAGACAGTTTTCGTCAGGGGAATGTGATCCGCGCCTATGTGTTGGAAGTTAAAAAAACCTCCAAAGGGCCAGAAGTTATTTTGTCGCGCACGCATCCCGATCTCGTCGTGAAATTTTTTGAGATGGAAGTGCCGGAGATCCACGATCATCTGGTCGAAGTAAAGGGCGTTTCGCGCGAGGCGGGGTCCCGCACCAAGATCGCCGTGTCTTCCAATGACGAAAAGATCGACTGTGTCGGTTCCTGCGTCGGGGTTCGCGGGCAGAGGGTTAAAAATATTGTCCGTGAGCTTGGTGGCGAGAAGATCGATATCATCCGTTACAGTGCGGACGTCGAAACTTATATCCGCAATGCGATGGCGCCGGCTGAGATCAAAGAGATCAAGTTGGAACCCGAGAAACAGACTGCGGAGATCTGGGTTGAGAACGACCAGCTGTCGCTCGCGATCGGGAAAAAAGGGCAGAACGTGCGCCTTGCCTCAAAGCTGATCGGCTGGAATCTTGATGTTAGGAGTGTCAGTCAGAGGATCCCTCTAAGAGATCTGGACGGGGTCGGAGAAAAGATCGAGGAAGTATTGAATGAGGCGGGGGTCCGTTCGATCAAAGACCTTGCCAGGATGAAGATCGAAGATCTGGCAAACATTCCGGGAATCGGGGAAAAGACCGCCCATAAGATCCTTACGGCCGTTGGCAAGATCATGAGGCCCAAGATCGAGGCTGAAGGGGAGCCGGAAGCGGGCACAGGGGCTTCGGAGATGATAGAAGATGCGGCACCGGCTGCCTCCGAGGAAAACGAGGCATCCCATGGTTGAAAAAAAAGAGAAAGCGAAAGCTAAAAAAGAAACAACCCCCAAAGCTGCGAAGGCGCCTGCCGAGAAGAAAACGGCGGTAAAAAAAACCGCCGTAAAATCCGTTAAGACCGTCAAAGCGAAAAAGACGGCCGCTGCGGTTCCGGTCACGGAAAAAGGGCCGGGTAAAGTCGAGGCGCTTCCCAAGCACGAAACTCCCAAGATTGTCCCTTCCGTTCCGGTCGCGTCTGTTAAAACAGAAGCGACGAAGGGCCCTCACGCAGTCGAAAAAAAATCTGTTTCACATAAGGCACCGGAAGTCCCGAAGCCTCAGCCGGCTGTTGTGGCAGAAGCGCCAAAGCCAAAAGCAGCAGCGGTTGTTGAGACTCCCAAGCCCGCTCCGAGCGTTCACAAGGCGTCCGAAAATGTTACCCGTCCGGTTGCGACGCCGGCTGCCGCTGAGCCGGTTAAAGTGAAACCCGTTGTCGTGAGCCAGCCCGAACCTCCCAAACCTGTGGCACCTCCTCCTCCGCCCGCAAAACCGGTCGTTGAAGTTCGTTTTCCGATCACGGTTGGCGATCTCGCTCAGAGGATAAACCGGAGGATCCCCGAGGTCATTAAAACTCTCATGGGGGTCGGTATTTTTGCGAACGTGAACCAGCTTTTGAACGAAGAGATTGTTTTTGCGCTCGGCGATGCCGTAGGCGTTGACATTCGGAAACAGGAAGACGAGATCCGGGAGATCATCCGTTCGGATGTCGCGGAAGATGTTTCCAAGATAAAACCCCGTCCGCCGGTCGTGACAATGATGGGGCACGTCGACCACGGTAAGACGTCGCTTCTCGACGCGATCCGCAGCACGAACGTTGCGGCTAAGGAAAAAGGATTTATCACTCAGCATATCGGGGCTTACGGTGTGAATATCCCGGGCAAGGGCCATGTGACTTTTCTGGATACGCCGGGCCATGAGGCGTTCACCGCCATGCGCGCGCGTGGCGCGAACGTCACGGACGTTGTGATCCTTGTCGTCGCTGCCGACGACGGCGTGATGCCGCAGACCGTTGAAGCGATCGATCACGCCCGCGAGGCTGGATGTCCGATCGTTGTGGCAATCAACAAGACGGATCTTCCCTCGGCGAACACGGCGAAAGTTCTTGGAGAATTGCAGAAGATCGGGCTCGTTCCGGAAGAATGGGGCGGTAAAACCATTTGCGTAAAAGTTTCCGCCAAGACCGGCAAAGGAATCGACGAATTGCTCGAAATGCTTCTGCTCCAGGCGGAGGTCTTGGAACTGAAGGCCAATCCGGATCGTCTCGCGGTCGGCGTGGTGATTGAAAGTCACATTTCAAAAGGCAGCGGTCCCGTGGCCAGCATTATCATTCAGAAGGGTACCTTGAAGCAGGGTGATATCGTTGTGGCGGGACAGTACATGGGGCGTGTCCGTGCCATGAAGAACGATAAAGGAAAAACGGTCCATGATGCGGGGCCTGCGTATGCCGTGGAGCTGAGCGGGTTGAGCGGCGTTCCTGAAGCCGGTGAAACAATTTACGCGGTTGAAGACGAAAAAACGGCCAAGAAGATCACGGATCAAAAGATCTTGGAAGCCCGCGAGCGTCAAATGCGCGGCACTCCGAAACATATGTCGCTCGAGAGCCTTTATTCCAAGCTTTCGGAAGGGAGCTTCAAGGAACTGAAGCTCATCATCAAAGCCGACGTGCAAGGTTCGGTCGAGGCGCTTACGCAATCCCTCGAAAAGCTCAGCACCGATAAATGCCGTCTCCATGTCATTCACGGGATCGTCGGGGGGGTCAACGAGTCGGACGTGATGCTTGCCGCAGCTTCGGATGCTATCATTATCGGCTTCCATGTGAAGGCGGACCCGAAGGCCGTGATCGTGGCCGAAAAAGAGGGTGTCGATATTCATTTTTACAGCATTATTTATGACGCCGTTGAAAAAATCCGCAAGGCCATGGAAGGGATCCTCGAGCCCGATCTTAAGGAAGTGACCGAGGGGAAGGCGAAGATCCGGCAGATCTTTAAGTCTTCCAAGGTCGGCAATATCGGCGGTGCGATGGTCATCAAGGGGCGCATCGTGCGCCAGCAGCATGTCCGTCTTGTCCGTGACAATGTGGTTATTTATGACGGGAAGTTTTCGTCGCTCAAGAGGTTCAAGGACGACGTCAAAGAGGTCGCCGAGGGCTATGAATGCGGGATTTCCCTCGAAGGTTTTAATGATCTCCATGAGGGCGATATTGTCGAGTCGTACCGTATCGATAAAACGGCCGCGACTTTGTAAAAAGGGTTTCGGCCTCCGCGCGCTCAGCTCCCGAGAATCCGTTTCAAAAACCCCTTACCCCTTTTAAGAGGAAAGACCATGCAAGGTAAACGAATCGATCGCGTCGGATCGCTCCTCCAGATGGAGCTCAGCAAATTGATCATCGAGCGGGTGAAGGATCCCCGTCTCGGTTTTGTGACGGTCATGCACGTGAAAGTGACCGCGGACCTGAAGTCGGCTGTGGTGTTTTTGAGCGTGATGGGCGACCCGAAAGCGAAGACCAATACCATGATCGCGCTCGAGCATGCCAAAGGATTTCTCCAGCGGGAAGTAGGACACGCGTTGAAGCTTCGCAACACTCCCAAGCTCCAGTTCGAACTGGACGATTCACTCGACAAGGATTTCGAGATCGGACAAGTTATCCGCAAGATTGAAGAGCAAGAACAAGGTTCCTAATAAGGTTTCCGATGGATCCTCAATTCGTAGACGGTGTGCTGCTGGTCGATAAACCTCAGGATTGGACCTCCCACGACGTTTGCGCGTTCATTCGGAGTCGTTTTGGCTTCAAGAAAGTCGGACATGCCGGAACACTTGATCCTCTCGCAACAGGCCTTCTCGTGATACTGCTTGGTAAAGCGACGAAGCATTCCATGGAACTCAGCGCTTCGGATAAGGAATATTTCGGGGCCATGGAGCTTGGGGTCCAGACCGATTCTCACGACCGCCGCGGTAAAGTGATCGCGGAAGCTCCGTGGGAGCACATCACGCTCGAAGAAATCCAGGCGAAAGCCGCGAAGGAATTTACAGGGGACATCATTCAGGTCCCGCCGATGGTTTCCGCGCTCAAGCATGAAGGCACCCGCCTTTACAAGCTGGCGCGGCAAGGGAAAACGGTTCCTCGCGAGGGTCGGCCGGTTACCGTTCACACGTTTAAGCTTGATAAAAAAGAAGGGCCATTCGTCCATTTTTCCGCGCATGTTTCTAAAGGAACGTATGTCCGGACGCTCGTGAGCGATTTGGGGGACTCTCTGGGATGTCACGCGACGTTGGCGAATCTTCGCAGGTCCCGTAGCGGCAAGTTTCAACTTGAACAGAGCGTGACGGTTGAAGATATGAAAAAAATGACCTTTCCGCAACTCCGCGAAAGGGTTCTTCCCTTGAGTGCCTGTTCCTCCCATGAAAATAATCACGGATCCTCACAGCTTTCATAAGAAGCTCTCGAGGCCGCTTGTTTTGGCCATCGGAAATTTCGACGGATTCCACCGAGGTCACCAGAAGCTCCTCAAATATGTCCGAAAGCAGGCTGGGAAGCACAACGCCTTTGCGGCGGTTCTGACTTTTCGCCAGCATCCCCACAGCATTCTTCGTCCGAGAGAAAAGCCGTTGCTTCTTTACGGGCCGGAGCAAAAACTTTTTTATCTGGAGCAGGCGGGGATGGACTTTTGCTTTCTCCAATCGTTTACGCCCGCCTTTTCCCAACTGTCTCCGCGCGAGTTTGTCGAAAAGATCCTGGTCGGGAAACTGAACGTTTGCGAGGTCGTGATGGGGTTTGACGCGCATTTCGGACACGGCCGGGAAGGTGATACGGCCACCATGGCGGCCTTTGCCAAAGAGTACGGATTTTTATTCCGGAAAATGGGACCGGTGATGATCGGCACAAAGCCTGTTTCGAGTTCGCTTATACGGAAATTACTCATCCAAGGAAAGATGGAAAAAGTCCGGGAATGCTTGGGCCGTTCGTTCAGCCTCTTCGGTAAAGTCGTTCACGGGAAGGGACACGGTATGCATTTGGGATTTCCCACAGCCAATCTCGAAGTACACTCCGATATCATGATCCCCCGGGGGGTGTATGTGGCCTCGGGAAGGATGTTAAGCGAGCGACGCAAAAACGGCGCACGAAATCGTTGTGCGTTGCGTGTTGCGCGTTGCGCGAATCAGTGGCTTCCCGGTGTCATGAATTTTGGAAAAAGGCCAACGTATCCGGCCTCGGAAACCCCCCAACCGGTCCTGGAGCTCTATCTTTTGGATTTCAAGGGGAAGATCTACGGACAGGCGATGGAAGTTGCCATGCACAGGTTCCTTCGTCCTGAAAGGCGTTTCGTTTCAGAGGAGGCCTTGTGCATGAAAATCGCCGGGGACGTTTCAAAGGCTCGTGCATACCACCAGAAGACGAGACGCCTTACACCGGCGGAGAGGTAGTTTTTGGGGTGCCCGGGTCCTCAAAGGGGGCTGAAACCTCGAAGATGGAAGGTCTATTTGACAAATGAGGGGGAGCGGGGTATACTTCCGCAACCTCACAAACGAGAGAGCTGACATAACCCAAGCAAACACAAGGAGTTAGGGAAAGACATGGCGTTAGAAAAGACAAAGAAAAAAGAAGTTATTAGCCAGTACAAGATCAGTAAGAACGATTCAGGGTCCGACGAAGTACAGATCGCTCTTCTCACAGAGCGCATCAACGGTCTTTCGGGACATTTTTCGAAAAATGTGAAGGACCACCATTCGCGTTACGGACTTATCAAGATGGTCAGCCGCCGCAAAAAGCTTCTGAAGCATCTGCAGAGTGAGGCTCCTGAAAAATACCAGCAGATCATCGCTCGCCTAGATCTGAGGAAGTAAAATCCTCTTTTCAGCCTGTCCTTATTTTGAAAAGTCCCACACACACAATCGAAAGGTGTAACCTTCCATGACAAACAAAGTAAAAGTGACGACTCAGATCGGGGGACGTGAAGTTTCCCTCGAAACCGGCCATATGGCCAAACAAGCCCACGGCGCGGTCCTTGCGCAGTGCGGCGGAACCGTGGTTCTTGCGGCAGTGGTCGCCGGCGGCGACAGCAAGCAAGTCCGCGATTTTTTCCCCCTTACCGTCGATTATCGCGAACGCACCTACGCTGCGGGCAAGATCCCGGGCGGTTTTTTCAAGCGTGAAGGGCGCCCTTCCGAAAAAGAGATCCTGACGTCGCGCCTCATTGACCGTCCGATCCGGCCTCTTTTTCCGGAAGATTATCTTAATGAAGTCCAGATCTCGGTGACGGTCCTTTCGATCGACGGCGAGAACATGACGGAAATTTTTGCCATGAACGCGGCTTCCGCGGCGTTGATGGTTTCCGATATCCCTTACACGACCGCTCTTGGCGCCGCGCGCGTCGGGCTCGTGGACGGACAATTCATCGTGAATCCCACCCATCAGGAGCTTGAAAAAAGCGCGCTGGACCTTGTGGTGGCGGGAACGATGGAGAAGATCGTTATGATCGAAGCGGGTGCGCAAGAGATCTCGGAAGAACAGATGTTCGAGGCTCTCAAGATCGGGCACGAGGCCGTGAAGCAGGCCGTTCAGCTCCAAATGGAACTTGTGAAGAAGGCCGGGAAAACGAAGAAAACCGTGGCGGCGGTCAAGCTTCCCGCCGAAACGGAAGCGAAGATCACGGCCGCGATCGGCGGTGAATTCGCGAAAATGTTCGATCAGAAAGGCAAGGAAGCGCAGGAAGCTTTCCTGAAAGGCCTCTACGAAAAGGCTCTCGCTCAGTGTGATACGAAGGCGGAAGGTTTCAACGAAGCCCTCGTGAAGATCCTCTTCGCGAAGCTTGAACACGAAAAGATCCGCGATGTCATTCTTTCCACAGGCAAACGGCCGGATGGGCGCGGGGACCGCGATATTCGTCAGATCACCTGCGAGATCGATATCCTTCCGAGGACTCACGGGTCTTCGCTTTTTACGCGTGGTCAAACCCAGAGTTTGAGCGTCACGACGCTCGGCACGGGCGATGATGAACAGACCATCGACGCTTTGGAGAAAGAATATTCCAAGCGTTTCATGCTCCATTATAATTTTCCGCACTACAGCGTCGGCGAGGTCGGGCCGAGCCGTGGGACGGGACGCCGCGAGATCGGTCATGGGGCGCTTGCGTCACGCGCTCTCGAACCCGTGCTCCCGTCGCAGGAAGATTTTCCGTATACCGTCCGTCTTGTCTCCGAGATCATGGAATCGAACGGTTCAAGTTCGATGGCCACGGTTTGCGGCGGAACGCTCGCGCTGATGGCGGCCGGGGTGCCGATCAAAGCGCCAGTGGCGGGTATCGCAATCGGAATGGTGTCGGACAAGAGCCGTTGGAAGGTTTTGACCGATATCGCCGGGATCGAAGACCATTTGGGAGATATGGATTTCAAGGCTGCCGGGACCCGCGGGGGATTGACGGCGCTTCAGATGGACATGAAGATCGACGGGATCACCGAGGCTCAGCTCAAGGAAGCCTTTGATCACGCCAAACAGGCGCGTTTCAAGATCCTTGATCTGATCGCGGATTGCATCAAGATCCCGAAAGAACTTTCCGAATATGCGCCGCGCATCACCACCCTCAAGATCGATCCCGAGAAGATCGGCATGTTGATCGGCCCGGGCGGGAAGAACATCCGCAAGATCGTCGAGGAGACGGGCGCCAAGATCGATATCGAGGATGACGGCCGTGTATTTATTGCCGCGATCAGCAGCGAGTCTTCCGAAGCCGCTATCGCGCGCGTTCAGGCCGTGACCGAGGATGCCGAGATCGGCAAGATCTATGACAGCACCGTCCAGAAACTGATGCCGTTCGGCGCGTTTTGCGAAGTGTTGCCGGGCAAGGACGGGCTTTGCCATGTTTCCGAGATCACCGAAGGGTTCGTGAAAAGCGCCGGGGATTATCTCCGCGTCGGTGACAAGGTGAAGGTGAAGGTTCTGAGCGTGGATGAACGGGGCAAGATCAGCCTGAGCATCAAGCAGGCGATGACGGAACCCCTTCCGATCCTTCCCGAAGACCAGCGTACGGTGGTCGAAGCCGCGCCTCCGCGTCGCGATCGTGATGATCGTGGCGGAAGAGGCCGTGGCCGTCGCCGCGATTAAGGATTCAATGAAGGGGCAGGCTGCTTAAGGTATCAGGCAGCCTGCCCCTTTTATATTTCTATGGACCCTATAAACGTTCAGGTTAAAACTCTGCCTCACTTCGAAGGTCTGCCGCTTCCGCAATATCAGACGGAAGGTTCGAGCGGTATTGATCTTATGGCCGCGTGCCAGGAACCGGTCGTTCTTCATCCCGGAGATCGCGTTCTGATCCCGACGGGCGTCATGATTTCTCTTCCCCGCCACACCGAGGCGCAGATCCGTCCGCGGAGCGGACTCGCCATTAAACACGGTATCACGCTCCTCAATACCCCCGGAACGATCGATGCCGATTACCGGGGCGAGATCCAGGTGATCGTTATTAACCACGGCAAGGAAGCTTTTACCGTAACCCGCGGTATGCGTATCGCGCAAATGGTCGTTGCAAGCGTGGTTAAGGCCGAGCTCGAAATAGTCGATAATCTGGATGAAACGCGCCGGGGTTCCGGCGGGTTTGGCCATACCGGCCACTAAGATCATCGCGCTGTTTTGAGCAGAGCGGACGTTCCTTGATCGGATCTCCGGGCTTTGTTCTTCGGGTCGCGGAAATTCAATCCGGTTTCATACCTTATGAAAAAAGAAAGAATTAACGAAATCTGGGGCGTTTTTTTTCTGGTGCTTGGGCTTATTGCCTTCGCGAGCCTTTTTTTCTATCGCGCAGAAGATATTTCCTTCTACACCTCGCAACCTTCTTTCCCTGTTCAAAATTGCATGGGTGTTATCGGGGCCTATGTTGCGTTTGGACTCTTTATGGTGTTCGGGGTCAGCGCGTTCGTGATCCCGATGGTTTTCCTGCTGTGGTCTTGGTGTTTTTTCCTCCAGAATGTTCCCGAAAGGAAACTTTTCAAATTCATCGGACTTTCCATTACGCTGCTTGCTCTTGCCACGATCGTAACCATCTCCGTCAAGCCGCAGTTCCGCTTCATCTATGGCGGCGCGTTCGGTTATGTGGCCGGTAATTATCTCCTGCGATATTTTGGGCAGTTGGGGAGCTATTTTATCGCCGGCGGTGCATTCCTTTTCGCATTTCTTTTGGCCACGGATTTTCTGCTTTATCCGATGTTCCGCGCCATGACGAAGAAGATCCGCGGAGGCGTCGAAGGGATCACGGAAAACCTTGAGAAGGCGCAAAAAGGTGCCGAGAAATTTGCGGCAGCCGCGCGGAAGGCCCAGGTTCAGGCGGAGCGGGAGGCTAAGCAGCGGGAAAAAGAAGAAAGACAAAGAGAGAAAGAACGGCAGCGGTTGGAAAAAGAAAAGGAAAAAGCCGCTTCCCGGATGCCCGAAGAGATCGCGAAACTTGAGACCAAGATCAAAACCTATGAGTATAAGCCGCAGCCGCCGCAGGCGAAGGCCGAGATCGACCGAAAGGCGGAAGCTCTCAAAAAAGAGGAGATGAAGGCGAAGAATCCGAAGCAGGTCGAAACGCCTAAGACGCCTTCTTCGAAGGAGGCGGGGAGCGAGTCCCAGGCTTCCGAGACTACCTTCACCGGGATCATCGGAGCTCCTGTCGATGCCGATCAAGGGTATGAATTTCCGTCCCCCGATCTTTTGAGGAAACCGGTGAACGAAAAAGTCGGCGGCGATGATCTTGCGGCCAATTCCAAGATCATCGAGGAAACTCTTGCCGAGTTCGGTCTCGAGGTTAAGGTCGTTGAAGTGGAACAGGGCCCTGTGATCACGCGTTACGAGCTTTTGCCGGCACCCGGCGTCAAAGTCAACCTGATCGAATCGTATTCGAATGATCTCGCGCTTGCGCTGAAGGCGACAAGCATCCGTTTTATTATTCCGATCCCCGGGAAATCCGCGGTCGGCGTCGAAGTCCCGAACAGCGTATCGCGCGCGATCTACATGCGTGAAATGGTCGAATGCCCTGAGTTCCAGTCGAAGAAGTACATCTTGCCGCTCGCGCTCGGCAAAGACACGAGCGGAAAATCGTTGATCGCCGAATTGGCGGCGATGCCGCATATTCTGATCGCCGGAACGACCGGGAGCGGCAAGACCGTCTGTATTAATTCGATCATTGCCGGTCTTCTGTATTATTGCAAGCCGAGCCAGCTCAAATTCGTGATGATCGATCCCAAGATGGTCGAGCTTGCGATCTACAACAAGATCCCGCACATGCTTTCGCCGGTCGTGACGGATGTCCGGAAGGCCGCGAATACGCTCAACTGGGTCGTGATGGAGATGGAGCGGCGTTACCGTCTTTTTGCCGCGGTGGGGGTGAGGGACATCCAGGCGTTCAATAGCCGTGAGTTGTCCGAGGAGGATAAGGCCCAGCTTGCGCAGGTGAAAGATTCCGAGAATGTAATTCCGGCGGCTATTCCGCGGATCGTGGTGATCGTGGACGAGCTTGCGGATATGATGATGGTCGCCCAGGACAAGGTCGAGACCGCGATCATCCGGCTTGCCCAGCTTTCGCGCGCCGTCGGAATCCATTTGATCCTTGCAACCCAGCGGCCCTCGGTGGACGTGATTACAGGGATCATCAAGGCCAATATGCCGGCCCGCGTTGCTTTCAAGGTCAATTCCGCGATCGATTCCAGGACCATCCTTGACGGCAAAGGGGCCGAGAAGCTTGTGGGCCGCGGGGACATGCTTTTCATCCAGCCGGGAACGGACAAGATGGTCCGCGGTCAGGCATCGTTCATTATCACGGAGGAGATCAATCGTTTAGTCGCGTTCGTATCGAAACAGGGCCGTCCCGAATATCACAGTGAGATCCAGGCCGCCCAGAACGGTACCGCGAACGGAGCCGGGAGCTCCAACGAAAGAGATGAGCTTTTTGAGGAAGCAAAAAACATCGTGCTAACGAGCCGGCAGGCCTCGACGTCTTATTTGCAGCGGCGTCTCGGCCTTGGTTATACGCGTGCGGCCCGCATCATCGATCAACTGGAGGCTTCGGGCGCGATCGGGCCCCAGCAGGGCGCCAAACCACGCGAGATCCTTTTACCGAATCCGAACGGGGACTATTCTGAGGCGACCCCCGTGGAGTCCGAGGAAGAAACGTCCTGATACGATCTTCGATCGACCCGTAAGTCCCGCAAGGGAGCGAGCGCTGGCATTTGCAGGATGCCGGCGCTCTTTTTTTTATCCGGTGGTATAATGTCGCCGCCAACGTTCAAGGGGAGGAGACCGCAATGGTAAAACAAGAGCTTTTGGATGTTCTGTGCTGTCCCGAGACCAAACAGGGTCTTTCGGTGGCGGATGCCGCACTGGTCGCGAAGATCAACGAGAGGATCGCGAAAAAGGAACTGAAAGATCGCGGTGGCAAGACTGTTACGCAGACGATCGATAGCGGGCTGGTCCGCGCCGATAAAAAGTTTCTTTATGCGGTACGGAACGATATTCCGGTCATGTTGATCGATGAATCGATCCCGCTCGTTTGTGATCATTAGAAAGAGCGAGGCTCGCCCGAAATGCAGGCGGTCCGCTTTAAAAAGGATCCCTAGCCTCGCCTGATTTTATGGAAAATCTCTCGAAACTGAACCTTCCCGTTTTAGGGGAAACAAAAGTTCTGCTTCATTCCTGCTGCGCCCCATGCTCCTGTTCTATTATCAAGCGTATGCTTGATGGCGGGCTCGAGCCGACGCTTTACTTCTATAATCCCAACATCGATTCCGCCGGGGAATATGAAAAACGGAAAGCGGAAGCGGTCCGTTATGCGGCGAAAATGAACGTACCGTTCGTCGACCATGACGGGGACCGGGACCTTTGGAACGAAGCCGTTCGCGGATACGAACCGGAACCGGAGCGCGGAAAGCGCTGCTCGGTTTGTTTTGAAATGCGTCTCGCGAAAACGGCGGCCTACGCGGCGGAGAACGGTTTCAGGGTTTTTACCACAAGCCTCGGGATCTCACGCTGGAAGGATTTCGAACAGGTCACGCGGGCCGGAAGACGTGTCGCGTCGCTTTTCCCGGGACTTGTCTATTGGGAACAGAATTGGCGCCTGCGAGGCGGACAGGAACAAATGGAGCAGATCTCAAAAGAAGAAGCTTTTTACCGGCAAAAATACTGCGGTTGTGTTTATTCTCTCCGGGAATCGATCCAACGCAGCCTTGGAAAAAAGTCGCAGGCTTAAGCGGCGCGGTAGAGGATCACGTTGGCTTTTTCGAGCGTGATCAACCCTTCCCTGACCATCGGGTCAAGCAGCGGGAGGAACTTTCCTATTTTCTCTTCGCTGTCGACGATTTCGACGACGATCGGAAGGTCTTCAGAAAGCCGGAGAATCTTGGTTGTGTGCATATGGCTTTTGCATCCAAACCCCATACAGCCCTTCAAAACGGTCGCTCCGGCCATGCCTTCTTTTTTTGCGAGCAGTACGATCGCTTCGTAAAGCGGCTGCCCTTGCCACTTGTCGGCCTCACCGATAAAGATCCTCAGCAATTTCCCTTCGGACGGAAGTTTCATGAATTCACCTCAACGGTTAAATGAGTTTTCCGGTTAAAATGCCGGCACGCAAGGCCAGGAATCCGAGAACGACGCTCAGCAGGATGTTCATAAAAGCCCGGAGGTTCTGTCCGTCTTTCATGAGGTTCGCCGTTTCGAGCATGAACGTCGAAAAAGTCGTGTAGGCACCGCAAAAACCGATCATCAGAAGAATGCGGGCGTCGGGTCCCAGGAGGAATTTCTCATCACTGAGCACAGCCAGAAGACCGATCAACCAGCATCCGCTGAGGTTGACGATCAGGGTTCCGTAGGGGAATCCGGTTCCCCATGCCTGATAAACAGCGCCGGCAAGGAGATAACGCGCGATCGTTCCCAGGGCGCCGCCGAGGATGAGGGAAAACCATTTCGTCATGAATTATTTTTTCTTTCCGATCGAAAAAGCCTGGGCGAGGTACTTGCCGGCGCTGTAATAAGATCCTGTGCCGGGATCGAACATGAAGGGCTTCATCTTCTCGATGTCCGGGAATCCTTTGGCATTTAGGACCGATTCATCGACTTTAACATCCTTGATCTCACCGATGAACTGCGTGTGGATCCCCAGGACGTGGGATTCCTTGAGGACGCATTCTACCGCGAACGGAAATTCCTTGATGTAGGGGGCTTCAACAAGGTCGCTTTTGACGGGAGTCAGTCCCGTCGCCTTGAATTTGTCCTCGTCCTTTCCGGAAACGATCCCGACATAATCCGCTTCTTTGATATATTTTTCGGAAGGGATGTTTACCGTGAACGCTTTCTTGAGAAGGATGTTCTCATGGGTCTTCCGGTGATTCCGCACCGAAACCGTCAGGCAGGGCGGTTCCGAGCAGCAAATGCCGCCCCACGCCGCGTTCATGGCGTTGGGGACGCCCTGGGCATCATAGGAACAGATGATCAGGACGGGGGTTGGGAAAAGGATGGTTCTCGCGCCAAGGGACTTTTTCATGTGGCACCTCTTTTTGAACGATTACCGGCCTTCGATATCCAGCAGACGGGTTTTCTTTTTCAGAAAACGAAACACAAGATAAACCACCAGAGAAATGCCCCAGAAGATCCACCAGAAAGTCCCGATCTTATGGTCGGGCGTCGTAAAAAGGTCTCCCGCGATCCCGAGCAAGGTCAGCGCGGAGATCATCCCGAACTGGGTCGAGTGTTCGCGGCGGATGACGATCTTCCAAGCGTAGGGGAGCTCCGGCTTTTCCCAGCCCGAGAGTTTCGGAACGAAGACCGGCGTTTTCATGGACCAGTCTACGAACGTCGCGCCGAATTTCCCGCGTAGGAATTCCTCTTCCGTGAAAATAATGCGTTCATAGAAGATCCAGAAGATGGCGATCCCGACCAGCGCGAACCACCAGACCTGGATAAAAAGCAAAAGTCCCAGGATGATGAGGAAATTCCCGAGGTATAGCGGATTGCGGACGAGGGAGTACATGCCCTTGGTGTTCAAACTTGTGGCGACCTGCCGTTCGGTATTTCGACCCGAGGTGCCCAAGGGAACGAAACCGGCCACGAGGCAGCGGACCAGAAGCCCCGCGAAAGAGGTCAGGATGCAGATCGTGGCCCAAAGCCCTCCGGCGAAACCGGTGAAGGTGCGGTGGGTGTATTGGGGATCCAGGAGCGCGGCGATAACCAGCGGTGTTACGAGCAGGGGAAGATAACTTCTCCAGCGGAAGAGAAAAGTGCCTTGTTTTTCATAAGTCTCTTTAAGCGCCATAACGACCTTTCATTTAGGGATCCGGAGATCTAGGGAGGGGGTTCCCCTACCACTTTTTAAAAACAAAAAAAACAGCAACGACCATGAAGCCGAACCCGACCAGGTAATTCCATTTTAATTCTTCCTTGAGGTAAATGACAGAAAAACCGCAAAACACCACCAGCGTGATCATTTCCTGGATCGTTTTGAGCTGGGCGGTCGAGAACTGGTAGGACCCGATCCGGTTCGCCGGGACCTGGAAACAGTATTCAACGAAGGCAATAAGCCAGCTGATAAGGATGACCTTCCAGAGCGTCGCGCTTTTGAACCGCAGGTGCCCGTACCACGCAGCCGTCATAAAAATGTTTGAAACGGTAAGAAGAACGATGGCACGCATAGAGCTAGACTTTCTTCCGGCTGTGGAGCCACTCCTTCAAAATAGGAAGGAAGGAGAGGAAGATTACGATTGCGATGACGTAGTGAACCTTTTTTTCAATGTTCGGGATGGAACGCCCCAGGGTGAACCCCAGAAGCGTCATGCTTGCGATCCAGGCCAGCCCTCCGCCGATCGAGTAGCTGAGAAATTTTTTGTAAGGCATTTGACCGACCCCCGCCACAGTTGGGGCGAAGGTTCGGACGATCGGAACGAAACGGGCCAGGATGATCGTTTTTGCGCCGTACCGGTCGTAAAACTTTTGGGTCCGAGCCAGGTGGTTTTTATGGAAAAAGAAGGAATCCTCCTTTGAAAAAAGTTTCGGTCCGAAGTGGCGGCCGAGCCAGTAACCGGTATTGTCGCCTGCGATCGCGGCGCATCCAAGAAGAGGGATCAAGATGCGGATGTCGAGGGCTCCCTCCACGGCTGCGAAAACGCCTGCGGTGACAAGGAGGGAATCGCCGGGAAGAAAGAATCCCGCCAAAAGTCCGGTTTCCGCATAAATGACAATGACAAGGACGGTGTAGCCGCCCCAGCGGATGAGTTCCTGGAAGTTATAAAGCCTCGAAAAAAATTCGTGTAACCATTCCATGATCCATACTCCGGTTCCGGTGCGTACGGGTTACCTATTTAAAATGAAAATCCCGAGATTCAGGCTGGTCGCGAAGCTCACCCAAAGAAGATAAGGAATGAGGAGCCAGCCGGCCGGCCTTGAGATTCTGAAGAATTGGAGTATTGTAACCAAAATCATGGCCCAGAGAAGAAGAATCTCGGCCAGTCCGTAGAGGGGAGAACGGAGGCCAAAAAAGAGGAAGCACCAGAGACTGTTCAGAGCGAGCTGAAGAAGGAAGCTGACGAGGGCTTTCCTGACCGCCGGTTCGCCCAGGCCTTTGCTCCAGACAAGATAGGCGGCGATCGCCATCAGGGTGAAAAGCAGTGTCCACACGGGTCCGAAGATCCAATTCGGCGGAGAAAAGAACGGTTTTTGCAGCTGGGCGTACCAACCGGGGATCGCAGGGATCGTGTACACCGCTCCTACCATGCCGGCCCCCTGGCAGAGCACGAGCGCGAAAAGGAATTTCATCAGATGTGTCAGTTTCATAAAACACCTCCCCGGGTTTGGATAGTTTTGTTCTCTTGGGTTTGGATGCTATCCAGTTGGCGCCACAATTGAAAGAAGAGTTTCGGTTTAAATTTCGGGAGGACCTCGAACCCTTTTGAAGTTGCGGCGTAGAACTTCTTTTCTAAGAACAACTTGCGGAGGATTTCGGCTCCTTTGAAGGAGCGCGGATCCTGTTTTTCCGCCGCGGCCAGGGCTTTTTTGAGCGGGACTTTCGTTGCTTTCAGCGGGAGACCCTTCAGAAAGTTCAGGATCCGGGTCGTAATGAAGAGCGTGTAAATATCGTCACGGGTGAATGCTTGGGTTTCGATCGCCATGGCCGTGAGGCGTGCTTTTACAAGATCCGTTTCATCCGGTGCTCCGAACGATTCCGCAACGGGGGAACAGGGGATCAGATAAAAGGGGGATGCACCTATAAGGATAGGCAGCCCGGCGTTGAAGACAAGCGTTCTGATCATTGAGGGTACGGTATCTCCCGGCAGGCCGAGGATCTGGTACGAAACGATCTTGAAACCGAGTCCGGAGGCTTTCCGGACGACCGCCAGATACTTTTTCTTGTGGAGCGGCCGGCGCGCCGTTTTCAAAAGTTTCGCATTCGTGCTAACCAGCGACAAATTCAAGTGGGTGAACCCCGCCTTTCGCATCCCTTCCAGGATTTCATCGTCGAGCGTCCAGTAACAGATCCCATTCATCGCGAGGAGCTGGACGTCCTTGAGAGGAAAGGCCTTCGCGATCTTTTCACAAAGCCGCAGGGTTTCTTTTTTGTCGAAGGCGAAATTATCGTCTTCAAAGTCAAAAACACGGTATCCTTCCGCGTAACGCCGCGTCATTTCCGCGAGGATGTTTTCGGTGGAACGCCGGCGGTAATGATGGCCGAAAGTCTGTCGGACCGAGCAGAAAGAGCAGCGGTAAGGGCAGCCGCGTGACGTAATGATGAAACAAAGTGGTTTGCGTTCGAAAAGATAGTCCTCTTTCGGAAGATCCGACAGATCGGGGAAGGGGAGGTCTTTGAGCGGGAAGGTTTCTTCAAGAGGATTAAAAATCATTTTTCCGTTCTTCTTGAAACCCAAGTTCGGAATCTTTGAAAGGGTGCCAGGCGCCTTAAAAGCTTTGAGGAATTCAATAAAGGCCCGTTCGCCTTCGCCTCGGATCACGAAATCGACCGCCGGATGCGATAGCATGAGCTCGGGCAGGGTGGAGACAAAAGACCCGCCGAGGATGACAGGGGCCGGCCATCTTTTCTTGATCGCAGCGGCGCATGCCAGTGCTTCACGGTAATACGGGGCAAAAAGAGCCGAGATCCCTACGAGATCCGGTTTTTCTTTCGCAACCTCTTCTGCGATCGTTTCAAAGTCAGTGCCGAAATGGTAGAAATGATGGAACGAAGAGAACGGGCTTTTATCATCTTTTGCGTAAAAGTCTTTCAGATAAGAAAGTTCTTTGGGGAGCGGGATCGTTCTGCGGTGGCGGCTGTGGTGGTAGGCTTTGATTATGATCTCGATGGACGGAAAATGCTTTTGGACGGCAGCTTTCAGATAAGCCAAACCGATCGGCTGGAGACGGATGTCCGTATCATAAAAGTCCCGGACCGGCGGCTGGAGCAGCAGAATTTTCATTGAATTCTCCCGAGAAGATTTTCCCATAAAAGTACGATAATAAAGGCGGATACTAGTGTTTCAAACTACTTTCTAAGGATGTTGTGTGAGGAGGCGAGGACCGCGGGCTATGACAGGGAAGAGAAAGATGAGAGGATTTACGCTTATTGAGGTGCTGATCGTCGTGGTCATCATCGCCGTACTCGCTGGATTGACCCTTCCGAGGATGTTCGCGCAAACGAAAAAGGCCAAGCTTGCCGAAGCTATGCAAATTTGCGGAGTGATCGCGAGGTCGGAAGCGCGGTATGCTTCCCTCTATGGGGAGTTCACGCCGGATTTGAGCAAACTCGATATTAAAGTGAATTATTCCAATGCTTTTCCCGGGGGAAGTTATTACGGATGGTATGTGCAGGGGACGGCGGCCTGGGTCGGGTTCGGACTCGGATTTAATCCCGCGAGCAGTCCGGCCAATGACTGGAATCATAAAATCGGGATCGACATGATTATGGAAAACGGAGCTCCGGCGATTAAATATTACTGGTGGCGCGAAGATCTTCCGGGAAGGATCGGGGGAGGAACACTTCACACTTCTCCGACCGGCTGGGAAGACGTGGAATAGCTGCTTGGGCTGATCTCTTAGAGCTTATTTTTTGAAAAATGGGGCAGAGTCTTTTATTTTAACCTTAGAAAACAATTTTCAAGATCGTCGGGCAGCAGGGATTCGATCTCGAGGAGTTGACCGCTGGCGGGATGTTTGATCAGAAGGCGCCAGGCGTGGAGGAAGAGCCGTTTCAGGCCGAGGGCGTCCCGCAGTTCTTTGTTTAAACCGAAATTCCCGTAGATCCGGTCGCCGGCGATCGGATGGCCGTGATAAACCGATTGCACGCGGATCTGGTGCGTTTTCCCGGTCACGAGCCTGAATTCGGTGAGCGAGAGATTGAACTTCGGAAAAAACTCTTTCATCTTGTAAGTCAGAAATGCGTTGGGGGGGCCGGATCGACCGATGGCCGTCCGGACGCTGCTTCCCATCCGGCGTTCGACGAGCGAATCCCGCCACTGCCCCTGCGGAGGCATCGGTTTTCTTGAAACCAGTGCGACATAATCTTTTTCCACTTCCCGTTTTTCAAAAGCCTCGCGGCAGATCTTGGCGCTCTTACCGTTCTTCGCGGCAAGAAGGATCCCCGAAGTATCCTGGTCCAAGCGGTGGATGAGCCAGAGCGGACTTCCGGGGATTTCAAACTTTCGTTCGGCTAGATCGTAATTTCCTTCAAACGCGGAAGTAGCGCCCGGGTGCCCCGGGTTCGGATGAGAGAGGACCCCTTCGGGTTTATTGATCACGATCAGATGTTCGTCTTCGAAGAGGACGGGACAACGGGTCATGCGATGGTTTGTCATCGGACGAGCACCGGCTGAAGAAAGTTGATCAGATAGCCTGTGAAAATAATGCCGAGCGTTGTGATCCCGAAAAAGATCGCGATCAAAGGCAACTTCATAGCGCGGCGCAACATGATCGCTTCGGGAAGGCTTAGCGCCGAAACTGCCATCATGAAAGAAAGTGCGGTTCCGAGGGGGACGCCTTTTTGGAAAAGCACGACCGCGATAGGGACAATCGTGGCGCAACTTCCATACATCGGCACGCCGATGATCGTTGCGATGGGAACCGACAAAAATCCCGTCTTAGCGATGATCCCCTGGATCGTTTGTGCCGGGACGTAATTGTGGATCAGCGCTCCGATCCCAACGCCCGCGAGGACCCAGAGCCAGAGTTTTTTCAGGATGGAAGACGCCTCGCGAACGCCGAACACAACCCGGTCTTTGAACCCGCGGAGAGGGAGCCCTTGGGCGGCCTCGGAATTCCCCGGCAGCAGGTCTTCCACGAGGTGGATTTCCAGGTTCATTTTTCCAAGCATGATCCCGCAGACGATGCCGATCGCCATCCCGCTCAAGATATAGGCGAGGGTGATCTTCCAGCCGAAGAACCCGAGCATCAGGACCACGAGATATTCATTAATGAGCGGGGAAGTGATCAGGAACGAGAACGTGATGCCGAGAGGAATGCCGGCTTTCAGGAAGCTCAGAAAGAGCGGGATCGAAGAGCACGAACAGAACGGGGTGACGGCTCCGAAAAGTGACGCGAAAAAATTCCCCCAGTTCTTTTTTTCGCCGATCCATCCCTTGATCTTTTCCTGCGGAAGGTAAGAGCGGAGGATGCCGATCGCTGCGATCATGACGAAAAGAAGGACGAGGATTTTGATCGAGTCGTAAATGAAAAAATCGACGGCTTCCGCCCATTTTGTTCCGGGCGGAAGCCGTAAGATCCCGTAGACCCACCGGTCGACGGCTAGTTGCAGCATGAATCCCCGCCTGCTTCAGGGCCCTTAGGTTTGCAGCCACAGCCGGTCTTTTTCGATTTTTCTTCGAGTCTCTTATCGAGTTTTTCCATGAGCTTCGAAAAGAAACCTTTTTTCGTTTCTGTTTTTTTGTTGCGGTCGTTCATAAAACTCTCGGATCTAGCGGCAGCAGCAACCGCAACTGGATTTTTTGGAGGATTTCTTCGCCTTTTTAGCCTTCTTGGGCGCTTTCTTTGCTTTCTTGGCCATGAGTACTCCTTTCTCGAGTTAGATTTTGTTGAAAAACATTAAAAAGCCGACGACCACAAATGCGGTTGCGCCGGCATAGCGGATCCATTCCGGACGGATGTATTTCGCAAGCACCGAACCGAGAATGACGGAGATCAATGTGACAAGCGCGTAGCCGGCGATCGAGCCGAGGAAGACCGAGACCGGTTTTCCCGTCTTGGAGGACATTGCGATCCCGACGAGTTGGGTTTTATCCGCGAGTTCCGCGAAAAAAATAGCAGAGAGTGTCGCTAAAAATACTTTCAGATCCATAGAAATCTCCTCAAGGTTGGATAGGCGAGGAGATTGTATCTTAAATCGGGGGAAAGAGGAACTTTGAAAGCGGCGCGTCAGTCGACGAAACGGTGTTTCAGGTTCATCACGTCGCGATAGGGAACTACGCCGAGGATTTTCCGGTCCTCATCAATGATGGGAAGAGCGCGGAACCCGTAGCGGATGAACATTGCCGAAGCTTCCTTCAGCGTGCTGTCGGGTTTCAAAGCGATGATCTGGTCGATCATCACGTCTTTCAGCGGGGTGTTGTCCTGAGCCAGTAATAATTGCGTGAGGTCGATAATACCCAGGATCCTGTCGTCGCTATCGACAACATAGAGGTACATGATCACATTCTTGCCCTTAGCGATCTTCTGATATTCGTCCAGGGCCGCTGCCGTGGTGGTCTCCGGCCGGAATTTTAGAATATCCATCGTAGCGTAATTCAGCGCTTTCTCGTCCTGTTTTTCCACGATGGAACTGACTTTTTCGAATTGTTCCTTGTCGAGCAGTTTCAGGATCGCGTGCGCTTCGGAAAGCGGAAGCGCGGAGAGAATATCGGCGGCCTGCCCCGGGGTCATGTCATTGATCAACTGGGCGACCTTCTCTTTTTTCATCGAAGAAACGAGAGCTCTTTGGACGTTGGGATCGATCTCTTCGAGTGTGTCCGAAGCGTGTTCCATATCCAATTGGTCAAAAAGCGTCACACGCTGATCGTGGTCGAGTTCCTCGAGGATATCGGCAAGGTCCACCGGAGGCATGTCGGCGAGTTTTTCCTTCAGGACCTTCAGCTTGACGTCTCCTTTGAAACTGCTGATCTGTTCCGGCAGTGGCTGGATGTAGGTCCAGGGAAGCGTGCGGTCCTTCACCTTATTGGCGAGACCGTACAGGAAATTGGCGAAACCTTTCATGTGTTCGGAATAAAGACTCCGCGCGCCGATGCTGAAGGCGAGCGAATGGACGAAATTGGCGAATCCTTTCAGACCGATCCGCCGCAGGAAACCGTAGCGGCTCAGATCCACGCCACTGATATAGAATTTTTTGTTCCGCAGGACCATCCGGACGTCGTAAACGACCTCGACCTCGCGTCCTTCGATATCCAGGACCTTCTTGTCGAGGATGTAATCCTTGAGGAGGATCGCGCCTTCCGGAGGATTGGTCTCATAGTTCTTCATATCCTCGATGTCGACCTGGATCCCCTTGTAGGTGATGGATTCGATCTTTTCCCACGGGATCAGAAGGGAGGGGTCGCCGAACGGGCGGGCAATATAGAAATGCGTGACCTCGGCGACCTTGTCCTTGTCGACGATCACAAAGTCCGCTAGCTTGCCGATCTTCCGGTCGCCCCAAAAGACCTTAGTCCCGACGATCTCGCTTAGGAAATGAACATGCTCGGGTTCGTCCCTCAACGGAATGGAACTGTTCATGGAGGCCTCTTACTTTAAAAGCGTGAAGAATTTTAAAAACAGGATTGCGATCAGCAAGATCAGATAACCGCGAAGCATCAAAAGCGCGAAGTTTGTCCACTTGTTGGTTTTGACCTGCGGGACGGCGTATTTCCGGTTGATCTCTGCGATCTGGGCGAAAGTGTTTTCGAAGAATTTTTTGATCCCATTGATGAAAAATTCATACAGGAAAGATCCCATGGCTTAAGACCCCTTGAAAAGGTTCGGGAAAAGGGCGCTGATGCCGTACGCGGTCGACAGCGCGATGATCGCGGTCACAATCGTAATATTAATGATGTTCTGCCACAACGTATTTTTGTATTTTCCCATGGAAGCTTCATCGTTCAGGAGGATGATCAAAAAGACAAGCGCGGCCGGAAGGAGGGTGACGGCGATCACCTGGACGAAGAGGGTGATCAAGACCAACGGTGCGCCGGGAATCAGGACCACGACCCCCGCCGAAATAATGGCGAAGAAATAGAACGCATAAAACCAGGGGGCTTCCTTCACGTTCTTGTTCAGGGAATGCGCCCAGCCGAACACCTCTCCGAACGCCCAGGAACTTGCCAGCGAAATGCAGATTGCGCCGAGGAATCCTGCGTCAAAAAGACCGATCGCCAGGAACGTACCGAGATACTTGTTGGTTTTCATGAGCTCAATGGCCGCTTGCCCCGCACTTTCAATGTTCATTCCGCGGAGAACCGTTCCGGTCACGATAATCACAAATGTGGCGATTAAAATCGTAAAAAGAGAGCCCAGGGCCGTGTCTAGCCGCCCCATCCCGATATCTTTTTCCTGCATGCCTTTGTCGACGACGGCACTTTGCTGGAAAAAGACCATCCAGGGAGCGATCGTGGTCCCGACGTTGGCCATCAGTAAAAAGAAAAGTTCGTTCGTAAAGCCTCCGGGAGGCAGGTGGGGGACCACGCAGTTCTTGAGGACGTTGCCCACAGAGGGGTGGACCATGAACGCGGCTGGGATGTAGATCAGATTGACGGTGCAAAAAAGGATAGCGATCTTCTCCCAGGTCCAATAGCGTCCCTGCAAAACCATGAATCCCATGATCCCGCAGACTACGGTGACAGTGAGCCAACCCGGGACGTGGAAGATGCTCATGGCCGCGGTCATGCCGATGAATTCGGTGATGAGCGTGAGCCAGTCGGTCAGGATCAGATCGAGAAGCGAGAACCAGCCCCAAAAAGAACCGAACGCGAAAAAGATAGCTTCCGCGTGGCCACGCTTTGTGACCGCGCCGAGCCGCACCGTCATTTCCTGGACATAGTAGGCGATGGGGCCAAGGATGACGAGGAACCACAGAAGGTGGTAGCCGTACTTCGCACCGGTGGCGGCGTAGGTTGTGATCCCACCGGCGTCATTGTCGGCGATCATGACGATCAGACCGGGGCCTGCAAGGATGAGGTACATCTTGAAGGCCTTCCACCAGCGCCGGTACTTATAGAAAAGATTTGCCCAGAAATTCATGATATCTCTTTGAAGAGTCTCGTGTTTTGGCGTTAGTCAGGTTCGGGATGGACCGTGACGTCGGCGTTCGGTACGAGGCCGCGCACGACCGCTTCGATCTCTTCCGTAAGTTTGTGGGCGTCTCGCAGGGTTTGATCGCCATTCAGAAGGACATGAAAATCGATGAAGATCTGCGGGCCGGAGTGGCGGATACGGACATGGTGGCAATCGACGACCGCGGGCAGGGCCTCCACCGCGGTGATGATCTTTTGGTCCAGCCCTTTCGGCGCGGAATCCAGAAGTGCATGGATCGTTTCCATGCCCAGCTTGGCGCATAGCACGATCACGATCAGCCCGACGCCGATCGCGGCCACCGAATCCGCGTAGTTCAGCCAGTCATAGCCTTTTAGCCATTCGCCCAGTTTGACGCAAAGGAGCCCCACGAGAACCACGAGAGAACTCCAGATGTCCGTGCCGAAATGCAGGGCGTCCGCCTCGAGGGCCTGGCTGTTGTACTTTTTAGCCGCTTTGGAAAGCATCCGGGAGCGCGAGATATCTACCACGATCGAAATGAAGATCACGAGGAACGACCAGAGGTTCACGACGATCTCGACCTTTCCCGAGAAAACACGCCGGACGGCGCTCGAAATGATCCAGAAACACGTGATCAAAAGGAGGAGGGTTTCAAAGAGGGCCGAAAGGTTCTCAACTTTTCCGTGGCCGTACGGATGTTCCGGGTCTGCCGGTTTGCCGGAAATTTTGACGGCTACGGCGGTCATGGCGGCCGCCACGAAATCAAGGGCGGAGTGGGCAGCTTCCGCAAGAATACCGAGGCTGCCGGTCGAAATGCCGACGATGATCTTGAAACTGGTCAGGCCGACGGCCGCGAGGACGGAGCTATTGGCGGCCCATTGTTTTTCCCGTTGGGAATGTCCCTCCGCAGCGACAACGGAGCCTTTTTGCTTCTGTTCCATAATGCGGATTCCGTGATTTTTTAGAAAAGATTGAGAATAAAACCGGCCAGGAGACTTATGCCCGCAAGGAGGCCGATGATCTTGAGGGTCTCCCGGTGATCTTTGTTCTCCCGGATCAGGACCAAAGTGCCGAGGCCGGCCCCTGCGCAAAGGCCGGCGACTGCCGAGCCAAAGCTGATCCCGCCTTTGAGAAAGAGCTCGGTGATGGTGACCGAGGCCGCGCAGGTGGGGATTAGGCCAACAAGTACGGATATGATAGGTTGAAACGGATTATGAGCAAGTAAAATGTTGGTCAGTCGCTCCTGACCGGCGACAAGGACGATCCCGTTGAGGATCCACGAGGCTACGAGGATGAAAAGAAAGACCTGAAAGGCATGTTTCAGGGGGAAAAGAATAAAAGATTTCCACCAGGTTTCTTTGCAGGAATGATCGCGGCCGCAGCAGTGGCTGTGACTGGACTCGCAGACCACGGGATCATGTAGGGCCGCTTTCTTTTCGCGGGACGAACTCCGGAGAAAGAAATCTATGGCGTATCCGGCAATCGTGGCGATCAGAACCTTTGTCAGTAAAAGCCGGACGACGATGCCCCATTGAGCGGATTGAGTCATAAGGATCGGGACGGCTTCGTCGGAGGTTGAGAGAAAGACGGCGAGCAGTGTCCCGAGCGAGATCGTGCGTTGTCCGTAAAGGGCGGCGGCGATCACTGAAAAACCGCATTGCGGGATACAACCGAACAGAGCGCCGAGGAGCGGTCCGCCTCGGGAAGCTTTGCTGAGCCGTCCCGTGATCAAGTGCTCGTACTTCCGTTCGACGATCTCGAGAAGGACGTAGATCCCCACCAGCCATGGGATCATGGCGAGGGTTTCGTTCCAGGCTTCCCAGAATGCTTCCATCATTTTTGCACAGACTCCTTTTCCAGACGTGCCATCTTAATCGCGCCTCTAGGAGAAATCAATCACTAGAGTGCAACTTGCCTGCCGGCAGGCAGGCGCGCAACGGTCAAAATTTCCGGGGCGTTGGTTGGAGAACGACTTGCGTTCAACGAAGACGTTGTTCTTTGCGCGTTGTGCGCTGCGCTGATTAAAAGGTATAATCACCGCATGAGTGATCGTTCGAAGTTTTTGCCTGTTTCCCAAGAAGACATGGCCCGCCGGGGCTGGAAAGAATGTGACATCATCCTGGTGACCGGCGACGCTTACGTGGACCATCCTTCCTACGGAACGGCCCTTATCGGCCGGGTGTTGGAGGACGCCGGGTTCAGGGTCGGGGTCATGGCCCAGCCGGATTGGAAAACTTCCTCGGATTTTCAAAAACTCGGGCGGCCGCGGCTTTTTTTCAGCGTCGCGGCCGGAAATATGGATTCGATGGTCAGCAATTATACCGCCAGCAAAAAACCCCGCCGCAAAGACGACTATTCTCCCGGCGGGAAGCCCGGACTCCGGCCGAACCGCGCAACGATCGTTTATACCAGCAAGATCAAAGGCCTTTTCCCCGGCGTTCCGGTCGTGATCGGTGGGATCGAGGCGAGCCTTCGCCGTCTCGCGCATTTTGATTATTGGGACGAAGCGGTACGGCGCTCCGTTCTTGTTGATTCAAAAGCCGACATGCTGATCTACGGGATGGCCGAAAAGCAGATCGTCGAGGTTGCCCGGCGTATGGACACCCTTCTGAAATCCGGTCCCGGAATTTCAAGGCCGGCCCTTGAAAAGGGTCTGGACAATATCCGTGGCACGGCCGTTTTACGGAACGGTCTCGAAGGGTTCGAGGATGCCGTCATGCTTCCTTCCTTTGACGAGGTGAGCGCGAATCCCGATAAATTCAATGAGGCCTTTCGTCTGGCGTATCTTGAGGGCGATCCGGTCCGGGGCCGGCCGGTCGTACAAAAATATGGGAACCGGTTTTTGATCCAGCAGCCGCCCCCGTTCCCGCTCACCACGGCCGAACTCGATCATATTTATCAATTACCCTTTGTCAGGGCCTGGCATCCTCTGTATGACAAGCAAGGCGGCGTCCCCGGTTTTGAGACAGTACGGTTTTCGATCACGGCCCATCGCGGTTGCGCGGGGGAGTGCAGTTTTTGTTCGCTTTTCGCGCACCAGGGCCGGATGATCCAGAGCCGGAGCAAGGAGTCGATCCTGAAAGAAGTGCGGTTGCTTGCGGGGATGAAAGAATTCAAAGGAACGATTACCGACATCGGCGGGCCGACCGCGAACCTTTACGGCGCTGAGTGCGATCAATGGGGCATCGCCGGGGCTTGCCGGAACAAACAGTGCATGATGCCCTCGAAATGCGGGAGTCTCAAACTCGGCTATGAGAAGACGGTTGCATTATGGAACGAGGTCCTTAAGATCCCGAACGTGAAGCATCTTTTTGTCCAGAGCGGGTTGCGCTACGATCTTTTGGTCGACAAAACATCCGACGGGTATCTCGAAGCGCTGTGCCGGAACCATGTGAGCGGTCAGCTCAAGGTTGCGCCGGAACATGCGTCCGAACCGCTCCTTAAATTGATGAATAAGCCGTCGATGAAAGTTTACGAAAAATTCAGGGAGCGTTTCAGGACTTTCAGCGCCCGCGCCGGCAAGGAACAATACCTCGTGAATTACTGGATCTGCTCGCATCCGGGGTCCGGGGTCCGGGAGGCGCGCGAGCTTGCGGCGTACTTGAAAGAGCACCGCCTGCACCCGGAACAAGTACAGGATTTTATGCCGTTGCCGATGACTGTTTCATCCTGCATGTATTATACGGGGAAGCATCCTTTTACGGGCGAGGCGGTGGCCTCGGCCAAAACTTATAAAGAGCGCGAGGCGCAGCGCCTGATGGTGCAACCGAAGCTCGCACAACGGAGAACGGGCAACGCGCAACGCAAAAACTAAAAACGGGTTCGTTACGCGAATGGAGTAAAGATGAAATCTTACGATGTGATCATTGTGGGGGGCGGGGCGGCGGGCATGGTCGCCGCCATTTTTGCGAAGCGGAAAGGCGATTCCGTACTCCTTTGCGAGAAAATGCCGAAGCTCGGGAAAAAACTCCTCGTGACCGGCGCCGGCCGCTGCAATCTTCTGAATGAAAAGACGGACCCTTCTTTTTATAACCCGGACGCGCAAAAGCTCGTCGCTTCCGTGTTTGAAAAATTCGGCAAAGAGGCCATTCTTGGTTTTTTCAAGGAGCTCGGCCTTGAGGTCTATACGGAACCGGACGGTCGCATTTTCCCGGTGACGAACCAGGCGGCGTCGGTCCTGAAAGTGCTGGAACTTGAAATCTCGCGGTTGGAGGTTCCGGTCAAACTCGATTGTCATGTGCGGGATATCCGCGCGGTGGCGGGAGGTTTTGAGCTGAGGACCGCGGGCGAGGAACGTTTTGGAGCGAAAAAAGTGATCCTTTGTGCCGGCGGGAAATCGTATCCGGCGCTCGGTTCCGACGGTGAGGCCTACGCGCTCGCGAAAAAGTTCGGCCATTCGATCACGGAGCCGGTGCCGAGCACGGTGCCGCTCCTTGTGAAGGACCCGTGGTGTCATTTTCTGCAGGGGCAGAAAGTCCGCGCGACGGTGACGAGCCGCATTCAGAACAAGAATTTCCGGACGGCCTCGGGCGAACTCCTTTTCACGCAGTACGGGCTTTCGGGCACGGCGGTCCTTGACGTGAGTGAAGAGATCTCGATCGCCATGAATCGCGACAGGATCAACAAAGTGTCGGTGATCGCGGACCTTGTGCCGTTCATGACGGAGGAAGAACTTGCGAAAGAACTTGAAAGGCGGCTTGCGCGCGGAATGCCGGCCGAACATCTTCTCGAAGGGATCCTGCCGCATAAGCTCTCGATGGCTCTTGGCTTAAAGGGGACGGTCCCCCTGACGACTTTAAGGGGACTGTCCCCCTTATTGAAACACAAGGAATTCAAAGTGAACGGCACGCGCGGCTGGAACGAAGCGGAATTCACGGCCGGCGGCGTCGCGCTGGATGAAATCGACCCCGTAACGCTCGGATCGAAATTGCAGAAAGGCCTTTATTTTGCGGGAGAGATGCTCGATCTCCAGGGCGCCCGCGGCGGCTACCAGCTCGCCTGGGCCTGGGCCAGCGGCGCTGTTGTTGGTTCCGCGGTCTAGACGACTCTTTTCCCCCGATCTTCAGCCCGGTCTTCCCGTTGAGGTTTCCAGATTCAGGATAAAATCAGAAATAGAAACCGATCCTGGATTTCCATGGAGAGGGGACGGGAGAGGATCGATCCACTTCTTTTGAAACTATGTCCTGCCGGTATTCGTCCATTCACAGAGGCTAACGGAGCATGACAAGAATGTCGCGTGTCGTCAGGATTCGGATCCTGGGCTGCATGGCCATCGCCTTGTCATTCGACCACACGGGTATGTTCATGCTCAGCGCCAATGCGAGGTAAGGAGCATCCTCGGCATGGGGCGCAAGTTTGAGTGCCGTTGCGTGGGCTTTTTGGTAGTCTCCCTGTGCGTGGGATTCGATATTCTGGGTAAGAAGGAACCATATCTTATCGATCTCACTGGCGGAAAGACCGATGCGGCGTTTCAGGTCGGAATTTCCGAGAAGGTGTTTTCGGGTTTCATAGACCAAATATTCCGGCGCGTGCAGCTTTAGCCGGGAGTCCAGAAGAAGTTCCCGCGTCACGGCGGTTTTCATGAAGCCCGCCAGAAGAATGTTGGCGTCGACCACCAGCTCCATATCAGGATGCTTTGTGTTTTTTCGCGACCTTGCGGCTGATCTTGCGGGCTTCGTAGACGGTTTCCGGCTCACTGATCTTACTGGAGGACATCAGCTGATTCATTCGGTCCATGACAAGGGTCTTTTGAAAGATCGCCTGTCTCGCGACCTCGGACCAGTTGATCTCCCTGAAACGGTCCATTTTTGCCTTCAGGTCGGCAGGGATCGAGAGTGTCATGTTCGGCATAGGGTCCTCCTTATTTTCTAATACAAGTATAATATGTGCGCACACATATTGCAAGTTTTGGCCGCATTTTCTGCCCCGGGGGGAAGCCCCATAAAAAGTGTTGCAAGGCGGGGCGGGGAAGAATATTCTCACCTCGGTTTCTCATTCTTTGGAAGCCGGTCTCTCATTAAGGAAAGGTTCTCCATGAAAAGGACAGCTCTCTCCGCTTTATCCCTCGCGTTGCTTCTTGTTTCACCCGCGCTTGTCTTTGCCGAAACCCCCGGGAAAAAAGAAACTCCCAAAGAAGTCGCCGGCCCGGGCGCTGCGCCCGCCGCGGCGTCCGTGACGACTTATGAGGAACTCCTGACGGCCGTGAGAGACGCCCGGGCGCAGAGCGTGGCCCGTGTCGAGAAGGCCGTCGACCAGGAGAAGGTCCGCGAAGCGTGGGAGATCGGCAAGCTCATTGACACGCATGTCCTCCAGCACAAAGAGCGCGCGGACTACGGCCAACAGGTTATGAAGCGTCTTGCCGCGGACCTTGGCCAGAGTGAGACCGAACTACGCTACATGCTCCAATTCGCGCGGACGTACCCAATTCATCGGCCGGCCGATGAATTGAGCTGGAGCCAGTACCAGGCCCTTCTTGCGGTCAACGATCCCAAAGAAAGGGAAACCCTTGCCGCAAAAGCGGTGAAAGAGAAATGGAACCGCGACCAAACCCGCGAGGAAGTGAAGAAGGTCAAGGTCGGGAAGGCGAAGGCCGAAGCCCGCGCCGCCGCAGAGCCGGTGGAATCTTCTCCCTCGCTCAAAGCCGAACCCGGGAAGCCCGGGACGTACCGCGTCGTCAAAGCCCTGTCGGGTCCCGAGACCGGTAAGGTGGTGATTGATCTTGGGTTTTCCAATTATTACAAGACCTCCAAGGATCTCCGTTTCAAAGAAGGCGCTCTGATCGAATCCACGCCTCCGTTCGCGGGAGGAGGCTCCGCGCCCGCGGATTTGATCCGTCTTTCCAAACGCACGGAAGGGGACCTTTACACTTACCGCGCCTGGGTGAAAAGGGTGCTCGACGGAGACACGCTGGAAGCCGTGGTCGACCTCGGCTTTGGCGTCCGCAGTGTCCAGACCCTGCGCCTTCGCGCTATTGACTGCCCGGAACTGATCAGCAAGGAAGGGAAGGAAGCCAAAGCCTTTGTCGAGCAGGTCCTGGCGTGTTCCGTGGACCGTGGCCCGTGTCCCGCAATATTGATTAAAACCACCAAGTCCGACAAATATGACAGGTACTTAGCCGACGTCTGGGTAACCTCAAAGGACGGCAAACAGCTCTACCTCAACAACGAACTTTTGCAAAAGGGACTAGCCGTCAAAGTACAGAGCTGACCTCGATGCTTTTTATCGTCCCTGCGGGGTAGGTCTACGGTTGGAACCCAATGGGCGGCTTCTCGGGAATGGGGACTTCGGGTGGGGGCTCGAGTAATTTCATGAGCTTTCGCAAAACATCCACGATCGCGATTTCATGAACATTCAGCCGTCCGGTCAGCTTCTTTTCCAGCGCCCTCAGTTCTTCGGCGAGTTTTTTGTTGTCCGATAACAAAGACCGCATTTTGATAAAAGCTCTCACCACAAAAACGCTCATTTGTATCGCGTGGGGGCTGTTCAGGACATTCGCTGCCATGATGGCCCCGTGTTCGGTGAAGGCGTAGGGCAGGTAACGTCTGCCGCCCCGTGTCTTTTTTGAGGTTTCAATTTGAAACCTCAAAGTTTCGTCCTCCTTGCGGGTCAACTGGAACATGAAATCGGCGGGGAATTTCGCGCCGTTACGTTTGACGGCCAAGTTCAGAGATTTGGTCTTAACGCCGTAGACCCCGGCCAGGTCGGAGTCCATGATTACGCGCTGGCCACGGATAAGGAAGATTCTTCGGGTGACTTTCTCAAGCTTTATGAGTTCCGATTTGTTTCTCATAAGGAAAGGATATCATGAGATTCACGATTAATCAAATAAAATATGATTTAAAAAGAATTCCATGAATGCTATAAATTGAACGAAATTGATCGGCGTGTTCGAGGAACATTTTAGGAAAGAGTCTGTCAGATCCGAGAACACAGATTTTCCGTCTCCGGTCTTCAGTCTGCAGTCCGTGGACTGCGGCCGTAATATCCCTTGAAACTTTTCCCGTTCGGGGAAGCGAGTAAAAGAATTTTCCGAAAAAAATCGCTAATTTTCCTTGAAACTTGGGATGTAGGAGCAGAGAATTCACGCAGTGTTTTTTTTGATCGAGTGCCCGTAACCGGACACGAGCGAACAGCGCGAGAGCCGGGTACGCTCCAGGCTATCAGCTTGGGGCGGTGGGATTCTCGTCTTTTTGCATTGTCTGAGGCGGTTTCCTCAAAAGGGAAACCGCCTTTTTTGTTTTCGTCATTCTGAGCAAAGCGAAGAATCTCAGCTTGGCGAGGTGATTATCTCAATAACGAACTCTTGCGAAAAGGTCTCGCAGTTCGGGTGAGGGAATAGCATTAAGTAATGTGCCCCCGGAATTCAGTGGTTCGCGTTAGCGAGTAATTATTCGTTCGAAGGGGCTATTACTTGTATTGTGCGGTGATTTTAAAAAGGAAGGATTGACATGAAAACTAATCCATTGGGTGACTTACGGGCAGAATTAGATCAATACATGCTAGACCATGCTTTCTATGAAACCTCCGAATACAGATCGCTGATTGAAGAAAGTAAAAGGCGTATTGTCGTTGGCCGGAGAGGAACGGGGAAGAGTGCTCTTCACTATAAGCTAAAGAGCTATTTGCATGATGCGGTCAAGACTACAGTAATTGATCTAACCCCTGGAGAAGCAGACGTTATAGGTTTACGCAGTCTCGTTTCTTTGTTTGGAGAAAAACAAAATTATTTGCGCGCGGCATGTAACATTGCGTGGCAATATGCTGTTCTGAATGAAATTCTTGTAGCTTGTATGAATAATTACAAATTAAATTCTGAGCAGAAAGCAGATATCCGTATCTTGGCGCAAGGTTGGTCTCGCCGCGGGGAAAGTCTAACGGCACGGCTATATTCGGCCTTAGAAGAAAAAGTAGATACCTCCGTTCCTGTTGAACGGAGAATAGCCGCGTTAACAACGTCGTTGGGTATTACCTCTCTCCAAAAAATGGCAGCAAATGTGCTTGATGGCGCACACTACTCCGTAAAAATTCTAGCTGACAGATTAGACGATGGGTATGAGCCGGATTCGTTGGGGGTTGCTATTTTGACAGGGCTGCTTTATGCCCTGGACCAGCTTAGTACGAGTTTGCCCAGGACGACAGCGACCGCATTTCTACGCGACAATATTTTTAGAGCAATTCAGTTGCAGGATCCTGATTATTCCCGAAATATCGAAGGTGATGTTTTGAGATTGCATTGGGATGAGCAACATTTGCTCGATATGATTTGCAGCCGAATACAAAAAGTTTTTAATATCGAGAATGATAAAAGCATTAAAGTGTGGAATGCAATAGCTTTTCGCGAATTGAGTGGCATGACGGGCTTCAGACGATGCTTACGTCAGACGCTATATCGGCCGAGAGATCTGATCGTTTTAATGAATAGAGCTTTTAACCATGCTCTGTCGAACAAACGAAATGAAATCTACGAAGATGATATTGATGTGTCTGCTAGAGAAATTTCTTGTTCGCGTCTTGATGACCTGAAGAAAGAATATGAAGGGATAGTGCCAGGCTTGAGTCTTTGCGTACACGCGTTTGCGGGTGCCAGCGCAAAAAACACCTTTGGAAGTATAGAAAAATTGCTTTATGACATTATAAACAATGAGAGCCTCAAGCCTGTTGAAATTCAAACCTTAAAAATATTTCAGAGGCCAGAAGAAATTGTTAAGTGTCTTTTTAGCGTTGGTTTTTTAGGGGTGTGGAAGAACGATGCCTCGAGTTTTGTTTTTTGTCACGATGGGAAAGATCCTGATTTTTTGGTTGTTAGAGAGACGGAATTGCTTGTGCATCCATGCTATTGGATCGCGTTGAATCTCGAAGAGGAAAAACTGCCAGCGGCGGAAGTTGATGAAATCCACGATGAGTACGATATCGAAGTGTCGTCTGAAACCCCCGAAATCAGAAAAAAGAAATTGGGCCAACTAATGGCGGAGCTGGCAAAAATTCCTCATGGCGACACCGGCGCAACAGAGTTTGAGGAGTGGTGTTTGACAGTATTAAAAATTGTATTTGCTGGGGGGCTAGTGAGCGCCGAGCTGCATCCTAATAAAAACGCGACGCAACGTAGGGATGTTGTTGCGCGAAATAACGGGAAAACAGATGCGTGGCAGCGGATTCTCCATGACTATGGCGTTCGCCAAGTAATATTTGAGATTAAAAATTTCTCAGCTGATCTGGGGCCTCAAGAATATAGGCAAATGTTATCTTACTTGACGGGAGAGTATGGACGCCTTGGTTTTATTGTTAATCGAGCTGAGAGCGTGAATTTGGAAAAAGGTAAGGAATTGGATTGGGTTCGTGAAATATATCACGAGCATGAAAGAACCGTAGTGATCAAGTTGCCAGCAAAGGCGTTGATCGACCTGCTTTCTAAATTGCGAAGCCCTGAAAGAGTGGATGCTGCTGACAAAATGATGGATAAGTTGCTCGACACTTATGAGCGGTTGTACTTCCGACTCGGAGCGACACCTAGTGGTAAAAAAAAGTAGCTTGTGGATCGAACGTCGTCCGGGAGGCATTTGATTCGGTTAATCAAATGTGATGCCGTCACTTCTCAAGGTGTGCCGTACACGACATCGAGAGGTTAACAGCGGGAGGGGAAACATGCAGAAAAGGCCGTTGATGGTTTCGGGAGTCATCTTTCTCGCGGTGGCGCTGGCGCATGCCGTGAGGTATTTGTTGAAAACGCCGGTAACGGTGGGGCAAACCGCGATTCCCGTGGAATTGAGTTTTGTGGGAGCGGCGGTGGCGTTCCTCCTCGCGCTCTGGATGTTCAAATCCGCCGCAAAATAGGACCGCGGACCTCCGTTTGGCCCCCGGCAGGGAGGCCAACGTTCTTTCTACGACACCGCCAGGTCTCAGTCCGTTCGAAGTCTGTAGCCCGGACACTCATAAGCCGACCGAGTTCAATTCCATGGGTTTCTTGCCGTATATCATATATGATATACGGCAAAATAGCCGTGGGGGTGTGGTGCGGAGAACCGTGTGGGACAGAAAGTTGTGTAAGACGGAGAATTTGAGTTGGCTGGAGAACTGGTGTTGACGGACGAGTTAGTGTGGGCCGGAAAGTCAGTTCTGGCCGGAGAGTTCGCTTCGGTTGAGGTGTTCGTGCCGGCGGCAGAGTTCGTGTAGGCGGAGAATTAGCGCTGGTCGGAGAGTTGCGTAGGCCGGAGAGTCGTGTGGGACGGAGAGTTAGTGTGGGTCGGAAAGTTAGTTCTGGTCGAAGAGTTCGCTTCGGTTGAAGGGTTCGTGCCGGCTGCAGAGTTCGTGTAGGCGGAGAATTAGCGCTGGTCGGAGAGTTGCGTAGGCCGGAGAGTTGTGTAGGACGGAGAGTTAGTGTGGGTCGAAGAGTTCGCTTCGGTTGAAGGGTTCGTGTCGGCCGTAAAGTTAGTGTCGGTCGTAGAGTTAGTGTGGGGCGAAGAGTTCCGGCAAAAGGGGGAAGTCCCGGAGGCTGTTAGCTATGGCAAAGACGTCGCTTGTAGCATTACAGAGAGAGATCGGAAGGGCTGTGGCGAAGGCGAGGCTCAGGCAGGGGCTGACGCAGCAGGGTTTGGCCCGGGAGTTAGGTACGCGGCAGGCCAATATTTCCAGAATTGAGCGGGGGCTTCAGAATCTTTCACTCGACCTCCTTCTCCGGCTGAGCCATGTTCTGGATCTTCGTCTTCACCTTCGGGTCAAATAAGCCGAAAATAAGTTATTGGTAAAATGGGCCGGGTTGCCGCGGATCGATCGTCCTGGTAAGTATTCATAAATTCGAGTGAAGGAAGGGCGCTATGAAAAAAGTGGATCTGTGGAAAGATGAGAAACTGGGGAAGCGGTATTTGAAGATCGTTCGCGCGGCGATCCCCCTCGCGAAAGTCCAGACGGAAGTGCTTCTTACTTTAATCCGTAAAATGCGTAAGAAAGTGACGAGCTTTCTCGACCTGGGTTGCGGCGACGGGCATTTGGGCTGGGCGGTCCTGGACGAATACCCGCGGGCGAAGGGGGTGTTCCTCGATTTTTCCAAGACGATGATCGAGGCCGCGCGGAAGAAGGCGCCCCGGAACCACAAGCACCTTTCCTTCATTCAAGGGGACTACGGAAAATCCGCCTGGCCGCGGTCGGTGGCCGGTCACGGCCGGTTCGATCTGATCGTTTCCGGGCTTTCGATCCATCATCAGACCGACCGGAAGAAAAAGGAGATCTATCGGCAGATCTATGATCTGCTCGCGCCGGGAGGGCTTTTTCTGAACCTGGAGCACGTGCAGTCCGCGACCCCGGAGATCCAGAAGATCTTCAGCGAATACTTCATCGATGCTCTTTACGCGCGGCTTCGGCGCCTGGACCGCTCCTTCACCCGGGAGAAGGTCAGCCGGGATTTTTATCACAACCAGCTTCTGGACACGAATATCCTCGCGCCGGTGGAAGCGCAATGCCGGTGGCTCCGCAAGATCGGATTCCGCCAGGTGGATTGTTTTTTCAAGATCTTTGAGTTGTCGATCTTTGGCGGGCTGAAATCGCGCGGCCGTTGATCGAGAAAGAGTTCCTCTACAAGAAGAAACATGTGACGGACATTCAGAGCTTTCATTGAGACGGAGACGATGATCATACACGATAGGCGACAAAGTCATGGGGCGATGCTTGCGGGCGAGGTGCCTCTTTATTATGAGGTGTGCGGGGAGGGGACGCCGCTGGTTCTGATCGCAGGCCTCGGGGCCGACGGCGCGAGCTGGAGCGGGGTGATCGCGAGGCTTCCGAAACATTATCAGACGATCACGATCGATAACCGCGGCGCGGGCCGGAGCAAGATCCCCGAGAAGCCGTACACGGTGGCGGCCATGGCCGAGGATGTCCTGCGGCTTCTCGATCATTTGAAGGTCCCCAAGGCGCATATCCTGGGGCATTCGCTGGGCGGGTACGTCGCGCAGGAATTCGCGATCCGCTATCCCGAACGTCTCGACCGGCTTGTGCTGGCGAGCACGGCTGCCGTTTCCTCCGCACGGAACAATGAGCTTTTTCTGAAATTCTACAGGGAATTGCAGGAGGGGACCGATCCGGAAGCCTGGCTCCGCGAATGGACACCCTGGCTTTTTGCCAAGAGTTCGCTTGCCCGCGAAACTTTTATCGCGGCTCTCATCAAAAAGGGACTTCGGAACCGCTACAAACAGCAGCTCCCCGGATTCAAGGGGCAGATCGATGCCATCTCCGCCTTTGACACGCGTGACCGCCTGAACAGGGTCAAGGCCAGAACGCTTGTTTTGGAAGGAGCGGAAGATGTTCTGATCCTCCCCGAAGAAGCCGAAGCGCTTGCCCGGGAGCTCCCCGGAGGCATTTTTCAGCCCGTCCCGGGCGCGGCTCATAACATTCACATCGAAGAGCGTGAAGCGTTCGTTAAAGCCGTGGATGCATTTCTTAAAGCTGGATAAACAACGGTCCTAGGTTCTCAAATCCCCGGGCCTCGATTGGAGCTTGGGACCCGAGTTTTTGTGGTCTGCAGTCTGTGGATTGTTGTTTGCGGTTAGATCTTTTGCAGCCAGCAGAGGATCTCGATGTGTTTGGTGCGGGGGAACATGTCGAACGGAATGACGGTCCGGATGGCGTAGCGGCCCTGCGTGAGCAGGAGCCGGAGATCGCGGATCAGGATCGGGAGATCGCAGGCAAGAAAAGCGATATTCTCCGCAACCTCTTCTTTTGCCAGGAATTCCGCGAGCGATGAGGCGATACCCTGGCGCGGCGGGTCGAGAAAAATCAATGTCCGCTCCTTGTGGTTGTGGACCATGAAGTGAGGGAAACGTTTTTCCACTTTGCCCGGGTGGATCCCCGCGAGCGTCACGCCGAGCGCCTTGAAGTTCTTCTCTACGCACGTCATGCTGTACGGGTTCTCCTCGAAACAGTGGATCTCCTGCACTTCCGGTGCCGCAAGCAATGAGAACGTTCCCACGCCCGAGTAAAGGTCCAGAAATCGAGCGGGTTGGATCTCCCGCACCCATTCGCCGAGCTTGCGTCCGATCAGGTCCGTCACGCCGAGATTGTTTTGGAAAAATCCGAGCGAATCCGTCCAGAACGGGATTTCGCCGACGATCACGCGATAAAGCTTTTCGTTCTCGCTCGTGTAGACACGCCCGCCTTCGCCGGCCTTGAACACGCGTTTTTCCTCGTTCTTCGTCAGCATATGTTCCGCTGTAAAAACGTTCTTCAGCGTTTCGTCCGCGAGCAGGCAGCGGTCGATCAGGATGACCGAGCGGTTGTCGCGGCCGATGAAACCGAGGCGCTGGGGTTTGTGGCCCTTTTGCTGAGTCCGGTGGAGCGTGATGCTCGTGCGGTAGGTGTAATCGTTCGCGCCGCGCTGGATCGGTTCGATCGGCGGGCAATGCTCGCGGAACGCCTGCTGAAAACTTTCGCGGACCTGGTTTTCTTTCCAGCGAAGCTCTTCCGCGTAGGGGAGGTGCTGGTATTGGCAGCCGCCGCAGCGTTCGACGTACGGACAGGGGGGGATGATGCGTTCGGGGGCGGGTTCGAGGACGCGCAAAAGCGACGCTTTGCAGTAGTTCGGTTTGTCGTTCGAGACGCGGGCGAGGACCTTTTCTCCGGGGACCGCGCCCGCGACGAAGCAGGCCTTGCCGTCGACGAAACCGAGACCGTCGCCGCCAAAGACGAGTTTTTCGATCTTGATCTCAAGGTTCATTCAGCCGTTCTCGAAATGCTCCGGTCCTTCCACCGCCGGTGCCCCCAAAGCCATTGCTCGGGATATTTCCGGATCTGGTTTTCCAGGACCTCATTCAGCTGTTTTGTGATCAGGCTTTCCCAACCGGCCTCGCAGGTGTTGACCGGAAGCGCCGGATCAATATGGATCTCGTAGCGTCCGCTGCTCTTCCGAAGGCAATAAGCGGGGACCAGCGCGCATCCCGTCTTTTCTGCCAAGCGTGCGGGGATCGACGTGGTCGACGTGCCGATATTGAAGAAGTCGCTCCAGATCCCCTGGTCGCCGGCCCACTGGTCGATCAGGATCGCCACGCCGTGGCCGCTTTTGAGTTCTTTGAGAATGGTCCGGATCGAACTGTTTTTGGGGATCGGGACCACGGTCATGATGCGGCGCATGGCGTCGATGGCTTTGTCCAGATAGGGGTTCTTGATATCCTTGACCACGACGGCCCAAGGACGCTTGGTGAAATAAGGAAGGAAAGAAAGATATTCCCACGAGCCCAGGTGCGAGATCACAAGAACCACGCCTTTGTTTCCGGAAAAGGCTTTTTCCATGAACTCATTGCCGTGGAGCGTGATCCGTTTTTCGACGTCCTTCTTGATCTTTTCGACGATGAAAAGTTCCATCATGGAAAGCGAGGCGCTCTCGAAGGCTGAATGGACGATCTGTTTTTTCCGGGCAAGAGGCATCGAGTCGCCAAAGGCGCGGGTGACGTTCTCAAGGGCGATCTTCCGCCGTTTTGCGAGGATCAGATAAGAAAGGTCGCCGACGCGGCGGGCGATCCAGGTCGAGATTTCCACCGGGAGGGCTTTGGCAAGCAGCGTCAGGAGCAAAACAGCCATGTACTGAAAAAAATGGTTCATAAATTCATGCTAACATAAATGCAAAAATAAAAGAATATTTTTGCGCGCAACGTATGGCGCACAACGCGCAACGATTTTAAAAGGTTTTGACGTTGTGCGTTGTCCGTTGAGCGTTGCGCTCAAGAATGGAGGTCGCCCTTCTTTTAAAAGATCTCCCGCAGAAGGAATTCCACGTCTTCGCGGGTAACGGTCTTTGGGTTTGCGGCGGTGGAGCCGGACCTGAGGGTTTCGGAGACGATCGTTTCTTTTTCGAGGACCGGTTTGCCTTTGAAGGGGGAAACGATCTTCAGCGTTGTGACGAGTTCCGTGATCCTGACCAGGAAATCCATGCCGACGGCCCGGCTCATAATGTCGTATTTCTGGCGGATGACCGGGAGATTCAGTTTGATCGAAGGCGCAAAGCAGACCGAGCAGATCAGCCCGTGCGGAAGGCCGTAGAGGACGCCGAGCGGGTGCGCGATGCCGTGGATCACTCCGAGGCGCGAGTGAGAAAAGGCCAGACCGGAAAGAAAGCTTCCCAGCATCATCGCCTCAAGGTCTTCGTCTTTGCCGTTCGTCAGGGCCGGAACGATGTGGCGGTTGATCAACTGGATGGCCTTCAACGCGTAATTTTCACTGAACCAGGTGGAATTTTTCGAGATGAAGGATTCATAGGCCTGAACCAGTGCGTCCATGCCGGAGTGGCAGAGGACCTGGAACGGAGCTCCGCGGAGCAGCTCCGGGTCCAGAATGACTTTCGCGGCGAGGAAATTAGTATGCCGGATCGAAAGCTTCACTTTTTTTTCCGGGTTGATGATGACGGAATTCAGTGTCGCTTCCGAGCCGCTTCCGGCGGTGGTGGGGACGGCGATCCAGGGGATCCCTTTTTCGGCCAGTGCGCCGCCTTCCTGATAATAACCCGGCGCTTCTTTCGCGTGGAAAAGCCCCGCGGCCGCTTTGGCGAGGTCGAGCACGCTTCCGCCGCCGATGCCCGCGATCCAGTCCGCTTTCAGGAAACGGCCTTTTTGAATGATGGCACTGATCTCCTCGAGCGTGGGCTCTGCGGCGGAGCGGCAAAAAAAATCAAGCCGGAGCTGAGCCGCGGCGGAAGTTTCGAGGACCTTTTCCCGGACACCGGATCTTTCAAACGAGGCGCCGTGGACGAGGATCCCCCGAGGGCCGAATTCGGCGGCCTCCTTTAAGAGTTCAACGACGGAGCCTTTCCGGAAAAGAATTTTTGGCGGGGTGAAGACATTCGCCGGAAAAAGAGAGTTCATAGGGTCCCTGATACGGTGTGACGGGTTTTTTAGTATTTGATGATGATGGCGGTGACGACGAGATCTTCGGTTCCGGAGTTCCGGATCGAGTGAGAGGCTCCCTGGCCCGTAAGGATCGCGTCTCCGGCTTCGACCGTGACTTCTTTGCCGCCATCCGTCATGATGCCGGTGCCTTTCTGGATGAGGTAGATTTCGTCTTCTTCGACATGATCGTGGAGGCCGATGCTGGCGCCGGGGGGAAGAGTCATTTCCGCGCAAAGTCGGGTGCGGGCTTTGATCTCCTCCGGCTTGAAATAATTCCGGATCGTGACTTCGCCGGTCCCGCCGCGCATGTTCTTTCTCGTCTCGATTTCCTGTCGGGATCTTTTTTTGATCATAAATTTGGCGTTACTGCTTGAACTTGAAGTTCTTGCAACACCAGGGGTTTTTCTTATCGAGGAATGCGTCCGGATTTTCCCTGAAAAAGACCTGGTAATTTTCAAAGGGCGTCCAGTCGTTGGCCTCGGAAACGAAAGTGCCGAGATAAGGTTTTGCGGTTTCGAGGATCTCCTTATGCGGAAGATCGTCCGGAACGCAGGCGCCTTTATTCGTGTTTTTGACCATCCAGCAGATCGCCGATACGACGCCGATCGCGACCTGGATCGTGGTGGCGTTCTGGTGCGGGACGAGTTCGCGGGATTCTTCGATCGTCAGGATACTTCCGGTCCACCAGGAATTGTAGCGGTGGCCCATCACGAGCGAACCGAGGATGTCCGCACCCTTGATGATCTCATCCGACATAATGCGGCATTTCGGCTGGAGTTCGTAGTTGCGGCAGCGAAGTTCATGAAGGGACGAAAGGGTTTCGTTGCAAGGCATGTAGACATAATGGACGGTCGGGCGGTAGACCGGACGTCCTTTTTTCCAGACGGTGAGCTTTTCGGAAATACTGAAGGCCTCGCCGTGGCGGATGACCATGCCGACGATCTCGTAATTCGGCACCCACGAGCGGACCCAGGTGTTCATGCCCATCTGGGAGAGGAAGATCTGGTTCTGCGGTCCGTAGTCGGGAATGGTCGCAAGCGGCGGCAGTTCTTTTTCATGCGTTCCCCAGCCGATCTCGACGGGGGAGGTCCCTTCTTCGCGGAGGCCTTCGATCGACCAGGTCCCGACGAATTCATCGACTTCTTTCGGCCGGTCCGTGATCTGGGTGTCGCGCTCACTTACATGGATGGTCTTGACGCCGAGCTTCATGGAAAGATGATGGAATTTTTCTTCGCGGATCAGCCGTTCCAGGATCCCGCGTTCCGCTTTCCGCGTCGATTTTTCGTGGACGATCTTTTCAGCGATGTCGAGCAGGGCCTGTTTCGTGAAATGGGAGATGAGACCGGGGTTTGCGCCGTGGTCGAGCACCGCCGTCGTGGAATCGCCGTTCCATTTGGCGGTCATTTTCCGGATCTCCATCTGCTTGAAATAAAGCGATTTTTCGAGGGGGGTCTTTTTTTCGATGTTCGCGTAGGGGTCCCATTCTTCGACGGAGGTGTTTATGTAGAGCACCTTGTTGTCGTGGCACCAGGCGAGCATGTCGAGCGAGTCGATGTTCCAGGCGAGGTCGATCACCATCCCTCCCGGGGAGACATATTTAGAAAGCGTGCGCGCGACATTGACGGGGTTGAGCCGTTCCTGCGAGTAGCGGATGCCTTTTTTGATCCAGGGGGCAAGTTCTTTGCGCTTGTCGGCGAAATCGATAACGGTGATATTCTTGAAGGGAATGCGGAGGTGTTTCAGGAGGATCGGCAGCGTGCATTTTCCGACGGAGCCGAAGCCGATTATCAGAACCTTATTTTTAAAATCGATCATGATAAGGGATTATATTTTTTCCCCGGAGCGTTGGTCAATCACTTATTGCTTTTTTTGTGAAAAAGATTGGGGAGCCCTTCCGCGAACATTTTATTGAAGTTGCTGATGAACAACCGTTCGAACGCGAGCATGAGGCCGAGGATCGAAATGACGGCGATCAGTCCCGACTGTGAGACGACGGTGTCTTTCTCGATCAGCAGTTCGTCGTAAAGATGGATGCCGCACAGGGCCAGGGCGACCCCGAGGAGCGTGACGTACTCGTGGTGTTTGAAAGCGCGCTTCCAGTCAAAAGACGTTTTTTCCGGCGCTACGTAAGGTGTCAGCCGGGGGAATAATGCGGGGACGTTTTTGCAATACTCTTCATAAGGTTTCCCGAGCAATTTCCGGAGGGCCTCTTCCTCATGGCGGATCGTTCCCAGGTAGATCGCAAAAAAGCCGATGAGGAAGACGAGTGTCATGATCCAGTTGGCGGTGATGACAATGACGCCGAGTCCCAGGAAGAAATTTCCTATATAGAGAGGGTTGCGGACAAAGGCATAAGGGCCGCTTGTGGCGAGTTTCGCTTCTTTTTTTTCCATGAAGCCGAGGGACCAGATGCGGATCAATTCGCCGAGGATCATGAGCACGGCACCCCACCGGTAACTGAAGTCGGTCATTCTGGAAAAATAGATGAGCAGCGGAGCTCCGATCCACGCCAGCAGGACGCGCAACTTTTTAGGACGAAACCATTCTTTTCTTATCACGATTAATCCCTCCTTTAGGGAAAAGGATTATACCGTGAGAATCTTAAAAGGTTACCGGATATTTTTCAGACGAGGCTCTGAGCCGTGGTTTTTTCAGAAGATGAAGAGATTTTTTGTCAGGTTTGGCCGTAGATGGTCGTTACTTCTATTGACCTGTTCTGCTTAGAGTTTTACCATAAGGGCGTGTCTATGTCGAAAACACCGGAAGGTCTTGTCCAGAAGCGTCGGGGTTCCGCGACGGAGCCTCTGCGCCGGCTTGTCGTTTTCTTCACGCCGCTCCGGCTGATCCAACTCCTCGGGTTCGTCCTGATCCTGGCCCTTTGCCTGAACTTTTCCAAGGCCCCTTTTTTCCAGCCCGTCGATAATTATTTTTATGATCAGTATTTGAAACGCCAGCCCCAGCCGGCCACGGATCCCGGGATCGTTTACATCGGGATCGACAAAAAAAGCCTCCAGACCGTTAAGGCTTTCCCCTGGCCGAAAAGGTATTACGCGGCCATGACGCGGATCCTGAGGGAATGGGGAGCGAAGGCGATCGTTTTTAATCTTTTCCTGACACAGGGAGGGGGCGCGGCTGAGGATGATCAGGCGCTTGTCGAGGAGCTCCAAAAGACGCCGAATGTCTACTTGCCGATCTCTTTCGAATCCGAAGGATTCAAGAATTACTATTATGTGAACCAGTCTGACGCGGTGTTCAGCGGGAAGGTCAAGGGGATCGGGCACATCAATTACAGCCAGGACGCGGACAATGTCATTCGCCGGATCTATCCTTTTGTAAAATTCAACCAGAAACTCGTGCCGCACCTCGGGATCCTGGTCGCTTACGATTATCTCGGCAAGCCGGTTCCAACGCCCGAAAAATGTGATTTTCCACGCGATGCCAGGAACAACCTGATGATCCATTGGGCGAAAAAATGGAACGATGTCGTCGGCTATTATTCCTACAGCGATATCCTCAACAGTTACGCGCTGGGCACGAAGGGGCAGCCCGCTTCGATCGGTGCGGAAGATATTAAAGGCAAGATCTGTTTGATCGGGTTAACGGTTTCTGACAGCAAAATGACCCCCTTGGATCAAAGCAGCCCGGGGATCGGCGTCGTGGGCAACATCATCAATACGATCTTGACCCGGCAATTCATCCGGGTGCCGTCGCCCTGGTTCCAGGCCTTCCTGTTGCTTGTCCTCGGGATCCTAGCGGGATGGCTGTTCATTCCTTTTCGGCTCGTTTTTTCCGTGACCGGGGGGATCGTTCTGGGACTTGTCTGGATCGTTTTCTCGTACCTGGTTTTTGCGGTGAGCGGATTGTGGCTCGGGGTGGCGGTGCCGCTGACGCTGGTTTTTGCTTTTTTCCTTTTGTCCTTTCTCCTGACCCGGGTCGCTGAGTACCGGGAACGGCTCTATTTTCTGAATCTTGCGTTGCGGGATGAGCTGACGGGGCTTTATGTCATGCGCTATGTGTCCACGTTCCTTGCGCAGGCCATGCATTATGCCCAGACGTTCCGGAAGCCTTTCGCGGTGATCCTGTTCGATCTGGATGATTTTAAACAGATCAATGATACTTACGGTTACCGGACGGGAAACATTGTTCTCAAGAAAGTTGCCGAAGTGATTCACAACTCGATCCGCACGAAGGGACGTGCCCTTCCGGATGTGGCAGGAAGGTACGGAGATGAAGAATTCATCGTTTTGCTCGTGGGATTTAATCTTGCGACGGCGACATTCGGGATCGCCGAGCGTATCCGGAAGGCGATCGAGAAAGTGACGTTCGAGGGCGGCCCCAAGGGTTTTTCCGTGAGCGTCAGCGCCGGTGTTTCCGTCCTGAAGCCGGGTGAACGGAATCCCAACAAAGTCATCGAGCGCGCCCAGGAAGCCCTCCTCAAAGCCAAAGCTGCCGGCAAGAACCAGACCTGTCTCTCCAGCGATTGAATTAGACCCTCCCCTCTAAATTTGATAATCTAATCCCTCTTTAACCCATAAGGAGGGATTATGCCGGACATAACATTGCAAATGATCGCCGTTATAGTTCTCATTGCATTTTGCTGCGAATACATGGACTCCACGCTAGGGATGGGATACGGTACGACCATGACGCCGGTCCTGATGCTTTTCGGTTTCACGCCCATCCAGATCGTCCCGGCAGTCCTGCTTTCCGAGCTGATCACGGGGGTTCTTTCGGGCGCGTTCCACCATCGGGAAGGGAACGTGGATTTTCATTTCAAGGTCCTGGATTTTCAGCGTATGAAAGACAGTCTCCGGCTTCCGGGGCCGGTGAATCCCGATCACCACACGTACGGGATCCAGATCTCTTCTCATCTGAAAGTCGTTCTTCTGCTCTTGTCCGCGACGATTCTCGGATCGTCCGGCGCGGTCTTTACGGCGAAGGTTTTGCCGCAAAAATGGACTTCCCTCTATATCAGTGTCATGGTGATCGCGATGGGGATCCTGATCGTGGTCTGTTTCAATAAACAATTCGCGTATTCCTGGAAAAAGATCGTCGGGCTCGGATTGCTGGCGTCTTTCAACAAGGGGCTAACGGGCGGAGGATACGGGCCTTTGGTGGTGAGCGGACAAATGCTTTCCGGCGTGGAAGGAAAGAACGCTGTCGGGATCACGTCCATGGCGGAGGGCATCACTTGCGCTTTGGGAGTCACGATCTATCTTCTGACGGCAAAAAACAGCATCGATTGGCGAGTGGCGGCCATGATCATCAGCGGGGCGGTTTGCGCGACGCCGCTTGCCGCGAAGAACGTCAAGATCATGAGCCCGAAGCTCCTCAAGGGACTTATCGCAACGCTGACCATTATTCTCGGGGTTTTTACGTTGATCAAGACAATGAAAAGTTTCTAACCGAACTCTCCTCCGGCTCGTAAGAGATCATGGAAAACTATCGGCTCAGCAAACTCCGGCTTCTTGAGGCGGAGAGTATTCACATCCTGCGGGAAGTGGCCGCGTCTTTTGAGCGCCCGGTCATGCTCTATTCGGTCGGGAAAGATTCTTCTGTCATGGTCCGTCTCGCGCAGAAAGCCTTCGCTCCCGGGCCGATCCCATTCCCGCTTTTGCATGTCGACACCACGATGAAATTCAAGGAGATGATCGCTTTCCGCGACCGGTTCGCCCGGAAGATCGGCGCCGATCTCCGCGTCTATATTTTTCGCGAAGCGCTCGATCAGGGGGCGAATCCCTGGGACCTGGGGACGGTGAAATGTTGCTCGCTCCTGAAGACGCAGGCGCTTCTGAACGCGATCAAGGAAGGCGGATTCGACGCCGCGTTCGGCGGCGCTCGGCGGGATGAAGAAAAATCCCGCGCGAAAGAACGCGTGTTTTCCTTTCGCGATGAATTCGGGCAATGGGACCCGAAGAACCAGCGGCCGGAGCTTTGGAACCTCTACAACACGAAGGTCAATCAGGGGGAAAGCATTCGCGTGTTCCCGCTTTCCAACTGGATCGAACTGGATGTCTGGCAGTACATCCATCAGGAAAAGATCCCCGTGGTTCCCATGTATTTTGCCAAGCTTCGCGAGATGATCGTCCGGGAAGGACAGCTGATCCCGCTGGATGGGCCCGTCCCTCTGCGGAAGGGTGAAAAGCCGCAAAAAGTCATGTGCCGGTTCCGGACGCTAGGGTGCTATCCCTGTACGGGAGCGGTCCGGTCGACGGCGGCGACGGTGCCCGCGATCATCGAAGAGATCATGGCTGTGAATCATTCCGAGCGGATCACGCGGCTGATCGACCATGACCAGGATGCGTCCATGGAACAGAAAAAACGGGAAGGATATTTCTGATGAAAAAGGCCTCCCGCAGAAAAGAAAAGGTTCTTAAGCAAGGCCGGGAAGCGGATCTCTTGCGGTTTTCGACGGCAGGGAGCGTGGATGATGGAAAATCCACGCTGATCGGCCGGTTGCTTTACGAGGCGCATGGTCTTTATGAGGACCAGCTGGCCGCGGTTCGGAAAGATTCCGCGCGGCTGAAGCGTGAAGCCCTCGATCTTTCGCTCGTGATGGACGGTCTGAAAGCCGAACGCGAGCAGGCGATCACGATCGACGTTGCCTACCGCTATTTTTCAACCCCCCAACGGCATTTTATTATTGCGGACACGCCGGGGCACGAACAGTACACGCGGAACATGGCGACCGGCGCGTCCACGGCGGACCTTGCCGTTATTCTGATCGATGCGCGGCGGGGCGTGCTTCTCCAATCCAAACGGCACGCGTTCATCGCGTCGCTCCTCGGCATCAAACATATGGTGATCGCGGTCAATAAAATGGACCTCGTGGGTTATTCGGAAAAAGTTTTCCGGAAGATCGCACGCGATTTCGAAGGATTCGCGGAAAAGCTCAATGTTCCGGACACGGTCTATATTCCGGTTAGCGCGTTGAAAGGCGATAATGTCGTCCGGAAAAGCCGGCACATGAAATGGTATGACGGCCCGGCGCTTTTGAACCATCTTGAGAACGTACATGTCTTAAGCGACCGGAACCTGATCGATCTCCGGTTCCCCGTGCAATATGTGTTAAGGCCGGGGCAGGATTTTCGCGGTTATGCCGGGCGGATCGCGTCGGGAGTGATCCGGAAAGGGGATGAAGTTCTCGCGCTTCCGTCCCAGAGGCGGACGCGCATCCGTTCGATTCGCGGTCCGGACGGCGCGGTGCCGTACGCTTTCGCGCCGCAGTCGGTCACGGTCACGCTCGAAGACGAGATCGATATCACGCGCGGCGACATGCTGGTCCATTCGGGGAACTTGCCGCAGATCCGCCGCGAAATCGAATCGATCCTGGTCTGGATGGATCCGTCGCCGCTTGCTCTCGGAAAAGTCTACTGGATCAAACACACCACGCAACTTTTTAAGTGTTCGATCACGCGTCTTCCGTTCCGGATCGATCCCGGGACCTTGAGCCGCAAGAAGGCGGCGGAACTGAAACTGAACGAGATCGGTCGGGTGACCGTGCAGTGTTTCCGGTCCGTGTTTTGCGATGAATATACCCGGAACCGGCAGACCGGAAGTTTCATCCTGATCGATCCGATGACGCACGCAACGGTCGCGGCCGGTATGATCATTGAACGGGGACGGTTGTCTTCCATGGTTCGTCCGGACGATACGGCTGTTTCTCAAAGCGCTTTGATCCACCGACAGGAAGGGGACGTTCCCCATCAGGAGCGGGAACGGCTCCTGAAACAAAAACCGGCGACATTGTGGCTGACCGGGCTGAGTGGTTCCGGGAAATCTACCGTAGCTTATGAAGTTGAGAAGAAGCTCATGGCGGCAGGGCATTTGTGTTACGTCCTGGACGGCGACAATGTGAGGCATGGACTTAATCGGGACCTCGGGTTCTCGCCGCAAGACCGGAGCGAGAATATCCGTCGTGTGGCCGAAGTGGCACGGCTTTTAAATGAAGCCGGCGTGATCGTGATCACGGCGTTTATCTCGCCGTACCGGGAGGACCGGGCCAAAGCCGGGGAGATCATCGGACGGGACCGATTCATAGAGATTTTTCTTGATGCGCCGGTGGAAGTCTGCGAGAAGCGAGACCCGAAGGGCCTCTATGAAAAGGCCCGCGCCGGCTTGATCACGGAGTTCACCGGCGTGAATGCTCCCTATGAAGTCCCTGAAGCTCCCGCCTTACTCTTGGATACGGCGGTTCTGTCCGCGGATATTGCCGCCGACCAGATCATACGTTATCTCGCCCGGGGCGGATTTTTGGGCTAGAATGCCCCTCACATTGTTCAGGAATTTTGCGACGCCAATAAAGCCCATGAAATGGAAGATCCAACCATGAAGACCATCGCCCATCTGGGAGCTTTTAATCACGACAGTTACGGCGATCTGTTGCTCCCGCACATTGCGGAGCATTTTTTAGGGAAGGATTTTTCGCTGATCCACATTGCTCCAGAGGATGCGGCGCCTCCCTGGAAGGATGCCTGCCGGATCCTTTCCTTCGAAAAAGCGAAGGATAAGGTCTGGGACGGGATCCTGATCGGCGGCGGGGATATTCTCCAGACTGTCCCCTGGAGGATCGGTTCCTGGGCGCAAAATGAGATGGCGTCCGTGGCCGCTTTACCGGGATTGTGGCTGGGGGCCGGGGTGATGGCGTCCCGTCTTTCCGTTCCTTTAGCCTGGAACGCGCCGGGATGCCCGTGGGCAGTCGACGAAGTTTCGGTAGAATTTGTCCGGCATTGCCTGAAGGTTTCGGAGTATCTTTCAGTTCGCGATGAAGAGAGCACCCGGTATCTCTTTGACTTTGCCGCCGGGCGTGAGATCCGCGTGACGCCCGATTCGGCGCTTGGGATCTCGCAAATGTGGCCCAAGCATCCCCGGGAGATCGACGGGACCTATTTTATTTTCGAGATCAATGGACAGTGCTCTTTGTCTCAGGGGGATGCGATCCGGAAAGGCATTGAACGGGTTCTTTCTCTCCGCCGCGCCCGCCCTGTCCTGCTTTCGTTGACGCCGTGGATCATGGAAAACGCGCTGTATGAACGTCTTGCGGCGCATTTCAGGGATTGCGTGACGATCCCCCATCCCGGTTCGGTCCGGCGCGCGGCCGGGTTGATCGCCCATGCCGCCGGTTATTTTGGTAATTCACTGCACGGATTCATCACGGCCGTTTCCTACGGGATCCCGGCAATCATGATTCCGCCGTATCCCGCTCACAAATATCAGAGTTTTCTCGGGACGATCGGGCAGAAAGAGACGCCGGAAAAACATTTTCTGGATTCATGGGGACAACTGGCGGGGATCGAAAAGGTGCCGGTTCCTATCCGTCTTTCCGAAGAAGTGACGGCCGCTTACCGATATCATTGGGAACGGATCCGTTCGGTTTTGTCCTCGGGTTGCGCGTCCAAGAGAGGCGAGTATGAAAGATTATGTACCCGGTCCCCGCGTATGGCGGAAGATCTTTTGAGCTGGGGGATCGATGGCGCCTATCTTAAGAAACATCTTTGCTTCTACCAGCAAGCCGCCGCCGAACAACAACAAAGAGCGGTAGAGTTTGAATCGGCCGCGGCGAAAAGCGATCAGGAAGTCCGGAGTCTTCGGGACGAAATACAAGCGATCCGGGCTTCGGAGGATTGGTATTTTTTCACGGTCGCGGGGCGTTGGGTTCCGGCGTGGATGAAAAGGCTTGGCGTCTGGTTCGGTAAAACGATGGGATGGGGACTTTCTCACACAGAGGTCATTCAGCGCTCCGGTTTTTTTGACGGGGAATGGTATCTCACAAAATATCCCGATGTGGCCCGTGCCAAAAGAGATCCCTTGGAACATTATCTTACGCACGGTTGGCGCGAAGGCCGTCTGCCGGGGCCATATTTTGACGGCGTGTGGTATCTGAAAGAATATCCGGAAGTTGCCGGGGCCGGGGTCAATCCGTTGGAGCATTATCTGCGTGACGGGAAAAAGAAAGGGTACCGGCCGTTTCCGCAGGGAAAGAAGTTGTGTCCGTTGTTGATGGGGATCAACCGGCTGCGGCCCGGCAAGCTCAGAAATCTCGCGTTACGGATCTACGGGGCTTTGGGAGACCCCTTCTTGCAAAATCTTTCCGACATGCATTGCGTGAAATATTCGGGGTTTTTCGATCGCGAATGGTATTTGAAAACCTATTCAGACGTTGCCCGGGCCGGCAGGGATCCCCTCGAACATTATCTGACGATCGGAGGGACCGAAGGGCGTTCTCCAAGCCTTCGTTTTGACGGCGGCAAGTATCTGAAAGATTATCCCGATGTTGTGGCTTCCGGGGAAAATCCGCTGTTGCACTATCTCCGGAAGGGGAAAAAAGAGGGACGGACCTTTGAGGACATGACCTGGGATGTGTACGGTTACGGCCGCTGGATCGCTTTGTACGATACGCTGACCGACGAAACGCGCGGGCGGATGCGTCGTGCGGCCGAAGCGTTCAAGTTCCGCCCCCTGCTTTCTGTTTTGATGCCTGTCTATAACCCGAAGATCCTCTGGCTCCAGGAAGCGATCGAATCTGTGCGGAGCCAGATCTATCCCGACTGGGAACTCTGCATTGCCGACGACGCATCCACGGATCCCGAGGTCCGGACGCTTTTGGAACGCTATATCAAAAAAGACCCGCGCATCAAGGTCGTCTTTCGCGAAAAGAACGGTCACATTTCAGCCGCGTCCAACAGCGCTCTGCAACTGGCTGAAGGGAAATGGGTTGCTTTGCTTGATCATGATGATCTGCTGTCCGAGTGCGCCCTGTTCCGGGTCGCGGAGGTTCTTCAACAGCACCCCGAAACTTGTCTGATCTATTCCGACGAAGACAAGATCGATGAAGAATCGCGGCGGGTGGAGCCTTATTTTAAAAGCGACTGGAATTATGATCTGTTCCTGTCGCATAACATGATTTCTCATCTCGGGGTTTACCAAACGCAACTGCTCCGCGAGATCGGAGGGCTCCGGGTCGGCATGGAAGGATCCCAAGACTATGATCTGGCCTTGCGTTGTCTGGAGGTGATCGGCGGCGACAAGATCCGGCATATCCCGCAGGTGCTCTATCATTGGCGTATTCATAAGGCGAGCGAGGCCGCGAGATCCGGAGGGTCCAAGCCCTATGCCCGCCTAGCCGGAGAAAAGGCCTTAAATGAATTTCTTCAGAGGCGGAAGATCGGGGCCCGCGCGAAGATGATGAAAGATCACGGGTACCGTGTGCGTTACGATCTTCCGGCTCCCTTACCGTTTGTGAGCTTGATGATTCTTACACGGAACGGGTTACCCTTGATCCAAAAATGCGTCAAAAGTATTCTTCGGAAAACACTCTATTCCCATTATGAGATTCTTATCATTGATAACGGTTCGGACGATCCCGGAACGCTTCGGTATCTTGAGCATCTTGCGCACAACAAAAAAATCCGGGTGATCCGTGACGGGAGGCCTTTTAATTATTCGGCGCTCAACAACGCGGCCGTCCGGGCTGCCGCCGGAGAATTGGTCTGTTTTCTCAACAATGATATCGAAGTGATCTCTTCCGGATGGCTCTCGGAGCTTGTGAGCCTGGCAGTTCAGCCCGGGGTGGGCGCGGTCGGGGCGAGGTTGTGGTATCTCGATCGTACCCTCCAGCACGGGGGTGTCATTCTCGGGCTTGGCGGGATCGCTTCACATTCTCATCGCGGGTTGCGGCGCGGGGCGCCCGGTTATCTCGGCCGGGCGGAGCTGCTGCAGTCTTTTTCGGCCGTGACGGCGGCCTGCCTTATGATCCGGAAATCTCTGTTCGAGAGGATGGGAGGATTTAATGAATACGATCTTCCCATTGCTTATAACGATGTAGACCTTTGCATTCGCATTCGTGAAGCGGGATATCGGAACGTCTGGACGCCGTATGCGGAGCTTTGGCACAGGGAGGCCGCGACGCGCGGGAACGATCGTTCTCCGGAGACGCAAACGCGGTTTATTTCCGAGTGTGATTACATGAAAAAAACCTGGGGGGATCTGCTGTTGAAGGATCCTGCCTACAATCCCAATTTGACGCTTGATAGCGCGGATTATCGGCTTGCTTGGCCGCCGCGCGGAACGGTTGAAAAACAATGCGGGAGTTCCGTTCCGGCTAACGCCTGAACGACGGTCAAGGATCGGGTATGTTCATTACGGAAAGATTTTGCTGGGGACATCTGGGAAAAACGGGCGGCGACAGCACGAAGGCCATGTTCGATCTTCTAGGGCTCAAGGATATTCTGTTGGCCCACGGCAAGGAAGATCCCGATAAACACAAATTCTTTTCGGATCATCCGGATCTTTGCGCCGGCAAGCCAAGAATCCTGAACATCCGGCGGTTGCCGATGTGGCTTGTGAGCCGTTGGAACCATTTGTACCGGCGGGATCATCTTCAGAAGATCGACCGGGAGCGGATCACGGAAGGTCTTGTCGGAATGACCGGGAAGGCGTCTGCCGATCAGGTGCTGGCACCGTTCCTGGATTCGGGGATTGATCATTGGTTGCGGGTGGAGTATCTTGCTGAGGATTTTATCAAGACCCTGCAGAAGTTCATTTCAATCCCCGATTCTGTCAAGATCAAGATACGGGAAATACGGTTGAACCGCGGAGCGGATATCGCGTTGCATGCAGCCAAGGATTTTCTCGGCACCGGATACGTGAGTGCGGAAAGCGTGGTCTTGCGGTGCTTCAGCCCCCAGGACATCAAAAGAATGTACGATCAAAATCCGCGATGGGCGGCGATCGAGCGGAAGGTCTACGGAAATTTATTCCACGAAGTGATCGATCCCGCGTTGGCGGCCAGCCGATCCCGCGTTCCGAAGATCTTGCTGGTCGGTCAAAGCAAATCGGGGACCACGGCTCTCTTTTTTGCCGTGAAATCCGGGATGCCGGCGGATGCCCGGGCGCTGTTCGAGCCTCATCAATACATTCCCGAGGAGAAGGACCGGGACTCCGGGGTGCTTGCCAAGATCGTTTTTAATCCCGGGCTCGACCTTCCGTCGTTCGCGGGATTCGACAAGAAAGTGCTGATCACGAGGGATCCCCGGGACAGGATCCTGAGCAATCTGCTGTTCGATTCGCTTCTGATCTGTGAAAACCTTGGAGCCTTGCAGCGGCTGCTGACTTTGCTCGTCAGGAAAGAAAAAGATCCGCACTCCGTTCCGGTAAAAAGCCTTTGGGCAGAGCGCATCCGCCTTCACCGGATCCCCGAAGGGATTCGGATGTTTCAGGAAGTCCAGGAGTTCTTGCGGCCGGCGTTTATCATGAAATATGAGGATTTTGTGGATAAGAAGGTGCGGCCTCTGGAGGATTTTCTGGAATTGAAGGTGGATCCTGACGCGCAGGTGAGCGCTGCCTGGCGGAGGGTGGTCCGCAGCAAGACTTACGGAGGATGGAAGGACTGGTTTACTCCGGCGGATGTGGAATTCTTCCGGCCCCTTTTTGTTCCTTATATGGACAAATACCAGTATCCCCAGGATTGGGATTTGAACGAAGTTCCGGTCATCAAAAAAGAATATTCGTCGGAATATGTGTTGCGGATCGTCAACGAGCGGAGGGAGCCTATGGGGCTTTTTCCGTTGCGGATGGCGCTCCGTGGGGATCCGGTTACAGCGGTTTTGACGATCGATCCCGGGGATGGACTTCATTCTTTTGATTGGCAGTTCTATGTCGGTCACTATCCGGATCTGCAAAGAGCGGGGATCAACACGAAAGAAAAAGCGGAAGCGCATTATTTAAGGTTCGGGAAAAAAGAACGCCGGAAGATCCATTCCTGAGACCGGGGAAAGACGATCGATGAAGCTATTTTTAAAAAATCTTTTCATGATAGGTGTTCTGGTATTGCTCTGCCTTGTTGCCGGAGAGGTTTTCATACGGGTCTTTTTGAAAACCCGGACAGTCTATGACGTGGAGATGGCCCGTTATTCCCTGGAATTGAAGAAAGATTCTCCGGATCCCAGGATCGGTCACGTCCACCGTCCGGACAAGAGTCTCCAGTTGATGGGGGTGCAGGTCCGGACCAATTCGGAAGGACTTCGGGACCGGGAGCATACGGTTGCGCGGGGGCCGGAACGGAGGATCGCTTTGCTCGGAGATTCTCTGACGTTGGGCTGGGGCGTCGAAGAGGGGGACAGCTTCAAGAGTCTTCTGGAAGAAAAATTGAACCGTATCACACCGACCGAGATCCTCAATTTCGGGGCCGGGAACTATAATACGGAGCAGGAAGTCCACCTTTTCCTTGAAAGGGGATTGAAATACAGGCCCGACAAAGTGGTTGTTTTTTATTTTATCAATGATGCGGAGATCACTCCCCGGAAATCCCGATGGTGGTTCATGGGGTATTCCCAGCTCGCGACGCTTTATTGGTCCCGCGGGCATCTTTTGGCGGAGAGATTGTTTCCTTCTCGCGGAGGATACCAGGCGTACTATGCCAGCTTGTATCAGAAAAATAACCCCGGGCTTTCCCGTGCTCAGGATGCTTTTCTTTTGCTTCAGGATGTCTGCCGTAAGAATCACATCGAACTGCAGGTGGTATTGCTGCCCGAGCTTCATGAGCTGGTCCGTTATCCTTTTCAAAAAGAACACCAAATGATCGCGGATTTTTTAAGATCCCATCATATCGATGTTTTGGACCTGGCCCCCCGCTTTTCCGGCATTGTAAAGCCCATGGACCTTTGGGTTGCCCGTGATGATGCGCATCCCAATAAGGAAGGACACCGATTGATCGCCGAGCATTCTTGGGAATTCATTAACGGCTCCTCTCAAGGAACGAAATAATGGGAAAGATCTCTTTCGGGAAATATGTGCTGTGGGGCGCTATTCTTTTGATGGCGCTCTTTTTGCTGACGTTGTTCCTTATGATCATCACAAGCGGCCCTCAGGAGGGCGGTTTCATCTATCAGATCAACTGATTTGGAATTCTATGAAGAAGATTATTTCTGTATTGCTGGCCGGGCTCCTCGTGACCTTACTTGGGATGGGGTATGTCGCCGGATACCGCGCGGCGTTTCGCAGTTTAAAGGGTCCCAAGGTCTTTCAGGAGAGTTTGGCGACGACCTTCAGGAAAGAATTCGCCGTCAGCCAGCAGGAGTATCTCGATCTCGGTTGGTTCAACTATCAAGGCGATTCCAAAGACGGAAGCATGGAACCAACTTATCTTAAGGATCTTCTCGAACAAGAGGGTCCTGGAACGGTCAAGATAGGGATTTTCGGAGGATCAATGACGCGGAGCGGGGGGCGTCTGGGGCAGGACGCTTATACCTATCCGGGACTTCTTCAAGAAAGGTTCAAGGCGGCCGGGTTGACGCGTGTGAAGGTCATTAATTTGGGCGGGAACCGCTACGGATTGTTTCAGGAGTTTCTGTTGTGGAAGCTGATCAGCCGTTCCCGGGATCTGGACTGCGTGATCCTGACCATTCATGACATCCCTTATGATAGGGACCTCTCTTTTCAGCACCCTTTTTCGTACGGACCGCTTCATGCGCGCTATATTCTTAAGAATGACCAGCTTACCCTTCTGTCTGTTTTTGGGAGCGATCGTAACCAGGCTTCCAGAATTTACAATCAAGTCCTGTGCCCGCTGCAGTATTTGAGGTATGACCAGGGAATGCCCATGGCTTTGCGGGCTGTGTTGCCCTCGAATCTTCATTCGAGACGAAACCCATTTTACTATCAATGGTCCAGTTCCTCCCAGGAAGAACTTTTGCCTATTTATGCGGCTATTTTTAAGGAAACGGCCGCAAAGACAAAGCATGTGATTGTTTTAGCTCAGGAAGACTGGATACAAGGATTACGCAAGCTCACTCCGTTGCCGAACGTGAGTTTTTTTGCTCCGCAGGGACCCTCTTCTTTAGGTTCCTTTTTGTATTTCAACGAGCATATTGATCATGCCAATGCATGGGGAAATCGGATCGTTGCGGAGGAGCTGTTTTCTTATCTGACAGGAAGGGGGAAATGGGGGTTTTCTTCCCTGAGATTGACGCCTTTGCTCAATAAGGCCCCTCGGGGCTGTTTTACGGGGGCGCTTTCCGATTATGAAAAGCTTTCTTTCAACGCGGGAGGAAGAATCGTCGCGGAATTATTCGCAGACCAAGCGAGGCCTTTTCTGAAAGAAGGGCGACTTGGCCGACGGAATGTCAGAGGTTTTTTTCTTTTGGCATCTGCGGATCCGTTCAACGTCGTGTTTTTGCCGCTGTCATTCCCGATCGAGGATTTCAGGAGAGTTTTTTTAACGTTTACAGAAAACGGACAACAAAAAAGAATACCCGTAGGATCGGTTCGCGCCCCCTCAAAAATTCTCGGAGAAAGCGTTTTTTCGGAGGGTGTCGTGCTGACCGTCCGATATGCTGGTCAAGAGAGCTACGATCTTTTGCTGGATGTCAGGGATCCGGAGATCCTGAAAAAGATCCCTCGCGGGGCGAAGCATTTTCTCGTAACTATCGCGGGAAGCACTGTTTTAGCGGCGAGCGTCGTCGATGAAAGAGGTTTTGTAGAAAAAATCTTTGGGCGGCGTGCCGCGCTTCGGCTATTTTTGAAACCGGTGGCATGGCCCAGTCTTTATCTAAGAAGTCCCGACCGGTTCGCTTTTGACGGGGACCCTTTCGGATGGGGCAGCGGAACGATCGATCTTGTTCTGACGAAAAAAGGAGGGCGAGAGGAACGGTGCCCTGTTTTTTCTTATAAACATGTTCCCGTTGAACATGTTATTTCCGAGCCCTTTCAGGGATGCAGATCTTTAGGATTTGAAACGGTTAGTGTGAAGGGAAAACAAGAGGCGTGAAGAACCGGCATAAGAGGATCGGAGAAAAAAAAGGAACAGGTTCATTACCGGCCATAGTGAAAGACGCCCTTTGGTTTCTTTATGTCAAAATTCTTATGCTTTGGGCAAAGATCCACCTCCGGATCCACGGGCTTCGTTTTGATGCAGATTGGTATCTCGAGAGAAACCCTGATATTGCGTTGAGTGGTAGAGACCCTTTTCATCATTATGCTTGCAGCGGTCGCGCGGAAGGGCGGACTCCTTGCTCGATTGAGGAGGCAGCCTTCGAGGAAAATGGCAAGGCTGCTTGTTTTTTGGAAGAGGGGCCCCACTCGCCGCGGATTGCCATTGTGGTTCATTGTTATTATCCTGAGCTGTGGCCCCAGATCGGAGCGAAATTGGAGGCGTTGCGTTACCGCTTTGATCTTTTCATTACGGCGCCTTCGGAGCGCGAAGCCCTCGTAAGAGCTGCCGTATCGAAATCTTTTCCCAAAGCTCATTTCTATTTTGGCGCCAACCGCGGGATGGATATCGGTCCCTTTTTGTCGTTGATCCCCACCTTGATCCAAAAAAAATATGCGGTCGTGTGCAAATTGCATACCAAAAAGGGGGACGGCCGATTGCCCGGCGGAGGGGACCTGTGGCGTAAGATCATGCTGGAAATGCTGGTGGGCTCGGACGCGAATTTTGCAGAGGCGGTTGAGGCGTTTGTAAAAAATCCAACACTTTGCATGGTCGGTCCTGCCCCATTGTTCCAGTCCGGGCCGCGACTTATGTACGAGAACTACCAGGGTCTGAAAAAACTCGCTCAAGAACTTTACGGTCAGACAGTTCCGAAAACAGAGTGGGGATTTTTTGCGGGGACGATGTTCTGGGTCAGGCCCGAGGCATTGGAGAAGCTGAGCGGTTTTGCGGACTCTTTTCTGGAGGGACAGGTGGGAGAGTACCGGATGGACGGAAGGCTAGAACACGCTTTGGAAAGGTTCTTCGGCTTGATCCCTGTTTATCGTAACGAAAAAGTAGGGCTGCTTCATCTCAGGACATCACGGCCGAGCGACGGATGTTTGTCGGTGATCGACATCTTATCTTCCGCTGGGAAAGCGAGTACCACCAATGTGTTGCAGCAGTTTGCGCGGTTGGAGAAGGATGAGACAACAATCCGTCAGAGCGGTCTTTTTGATGAGAATTATTATGTTCAGAAATGCGAAAGCTACTTTCACCCTGACACCAATCGGGTCATTCACTATCTTTTGTATGGAACTCACGAGGGATTGTGGCCAAACCGTTATTTCTCGCCTAACGAATATCGAAAATTGAATCCAGACGTCGTGAAACGGGACGTTGAACCTTTTGTGGACTATCTGACGCGGGGCGCACGCGATCGGGTCCGTTTTCGATGGCGGCTTGAAGACGAGAAAAGAAAGGCACCGCATTATCCCCTGGCGGTCCTTGGCGGTGAGCTTGTTCCCTGGGAGACGGTCCGAGCAGTTTCGAGAGACGAACGGTTGGTTTCGATCGTGATCCCCGCCTTCGGTGAGGGCGCATTGACGGAGCGTTGTGTCCGTTCGATCCTGGGCGAGGGCGCTGCGGTCCCGTATGAGATCATTCTCGTGGATAACGGCAGTTCCGCGAAAGACAGGGCGGTGTTCAGGACGCTTGCGGGGAGTGATCCGCGGATTCGGCTCGTGGAAAACGAAAGGAATTACCATTTCGCGCTGGGTTCCAATATCGGTTTCCGGCACAGCCGCGGAGGTACAATTATTTTTCTGAACAACGATACGATCGTGACCCCGGGATGGTTAGATCGTCTGATAGCGCCTTTTTCCGATCCCAAGGTCGCGGCCGTGCAACCCCGACTGATTTATTCGGACGGGCGCGTGCAGAACGTCGGGATGGTTTTTTCCCAGTGGAGCGTGATCCCTTATCCGATCTATCAGGGGAGCAGGAACGGGCAGCCGTTTTTGGACCGGAGCCGCGCTTTTCAGGCAGTGGTCGGGGCGTGCTTGGCGGTGAGAGCCACGGATTTTGCCGCGGTCAAAGGCTTCGACCCCTCTTTTGTCGACGGACATGAGGATATCGATCTTTGTCTTCGCCTAACGCGGGGAACCGGGAGAGTGTGCTGGTATGAGGCGACTTCCACAGTTCTTCATGATGAAGGAAGAACGCCGGGGAGAGGGCTTTACAATTTGCATAACCGGCGTGAATTTTTTGGAAGATGGCAAGGAAAAATAGAACCAGATGACACGGCCTATTATCGGCAAGACGGTTTTGAGGTCGCCGGATGGACGGTGGATGCGAACGATTATCTGAAGGACGGGGTCGCGATACACGCGCCCGTCTTGGTGGGTGCGGATGTCCCGGTAGAAAACAAACGGCCGGAATGCGCCCATCCTTTTCGTTTCTGGGTCGGGGATCTTTCCGCAGGAGATGTTCCCTGTGAGGACAGCTATGTGCCCGGGATAACGGCCCTGAAAGACGGGAGGATGTCCGTGTTGTTATGCGCTCATGCGGCGAATAAGCAACTGTTCGGGGCGGAGCGCAGTTTTCTGGATGTCCTGGAAGCGTTGAGCTCTTTGGACCTTAACGTTTTTGTGACCTTTCCTTCCGTTCCTGGCCCTTCTTACCTGGAGGAAGTGCGGAAATTTGTGAGCGGGGTCTATGTTTTCCGTTGCAGGCTGTGGACGCGGGGAGTTGCGACGGAAAATTCCGTGGTCGCCCGCTTCCGTTCGATCATTGATTTTCATTCGATCGGGTTGGTCCATGTGAACACGTTGATGCTCCGGGAACCTTTGCTCGCGGCGCGAAATGCGGGAACAGTCAGTTTGATGCACGTTCGTGAGATCATTCTGGAGGACCAGCCGCTGGCTCTGCAATTTGGTCTCAAGCCCCGAGAAGTTTTAAAACAGATCCACGCGAACGCCGATTTCCTGGTCGCCAATTCCCGGAAAACGGCCGAAATGTTGGGCCCGGGGAAGCGGGTTTTTGTCGCACCCAATGTGGTGCGAACGGATCTTCTGGATATTTCCAATACCGTGGACCCGCGAGCGATCGTGTTCGGTCTGATCAGCAGCAATATCCGGAAAAAAGGCATTTTTGATCTGATGGAGATCGCCAAGCTTTGCGAGGGCTCGGTCCCGCAGGCCGTTTTTATGTTGATCGGTCCCGAAGACGGAAAAGATATACAACGATTAAAAAAAGAATACCAGGGAGCGAAAATGCTTGGGAATGTCCGGTTTGCCGGCTATAAGGAGACGCCCGTTGCGGCGGTTTCGGAGGTCAATGTGGTGCTGAACCTGTCGCTTTTCGCGGAATCTTTCGGCCGTTCGGTCGCCGAGGGTATGGCTGCTCGCCGTCCGGTGATCGCTTATCGTGGGGGCGCCCTTCCGGAACTGGTTCAGGATCAAGGGTCGGGGTATCTGGTCCCGTTCCGGAACATTCGGGCGGTGGCTGACCGGGTGGAACAGTTCTGCAAGAATCCGGAGCTGATCGCCCAATTCGGGAAGGCGGGCCGGGAGATCGTCGGAAATTATTCGCTTGAGAACCTTGCGAAAGCGCTTGATTCGATCTATGGCCAGGTGAGCGGGCGGATAGCCGGAAAGCGGACCACGAAAGCGGAGAACATTCGATGACGGCAGAAAAAAACCTTTGTGGAGACGCAATTCGGGACTTGGAAATCCGTCCGGGATATTCGATCCGGTATATCGATAAGGAAGTCGTCGCTCCGCGGATCGCGGCATTTTCCGGAAAAAGCCTCACTTCGGTCCCAAGGAAACCGAAATTGATCATTTCGCTCACTTCCTTTCCCGAGAGAATGCATGACATCCACTTTTGCCTTTATTCCTTGCTGGACCAGACGGTTTCGCCGGACGCCGTTATTTTGTGGCTGGCGGAAGAACAGTTTCCGAACAAGGAAAAAAATGTTCCCGCTCAGGTTCTGGGACTGGTGCGGTGCGGGCTGACGATCCGGTGGTGCAAGGATCTCAGGCAATATAAGAAACTTATCCCGGCACTGCGTGAATTCCCGGAGGATGTTGTTGTGACGGCGGATGATGACATTTTTTATCCGCGGGATTGGCTGGAACGGCTTTACGCCTCTTACTTAAAAGAGCCGGCCGCTATTCATTGTCACAGGGCCCATCGGGTGGCATGGATCCCGCGGGACGAGTTGCGGCCTTATGCCGGATGGCAGCAATGCGTCCGGAATGTGTCGCCGTCTTTTCTCAATTTTTTTACGGGAAGCGGGGGTGTTTTGTACCCGCCGCATTGCCTCGACGCAAGGGTGTTCGACGAAGCATCGTTCAACAGGATCGCTTTCAGCAACGATGATGTGTGGTTTTGGGGAATGGCTGTCCGGAAGGGGACAAAGGTTTGCGTCGTTCCTGATAATTTCAGGGATCTGATCTATGTCAATCCGGACCGGGAACTAAGACGGAACGGAGAATTTACCCTCGGAACGATTAACAATATTCAAAAGGAAAATGACCGGCAGTTAGAGAGGTTGTTCGAGTTTGCCCCTAGTATCAGAGCGCGGCTCATCGCGGAATTAAAAAAAGATACGGGGGAGAACTTTTGGCGGCGTTTTTGGCCTCGCCGGACATTCAATGCCAAGTGGTATTTAGAACAAAATCCGGATGTCGCGGCGAGCGGCATGGATCCTTATGAGCATTACAAGCGGTTTGGCGAGGCGGAAGGACGCCGTCCGGTCCCGCAGTGAAGCGTTTCATAGCTGAGGAAGGAGACTGATAAAGTGTCCATATTTTCTGCCAAATGGGGCAAACGGGGGATTGCGCTCCTTTTCGGGATCTTTTTTAGTTTTCTGGTATTCGAGCTGGGGCTTCGTGCGGCTCAATATTTTATTCCCATGCCACTTCTGCACGATCTTGGGAAACGACAGCTTTTAATCAAAAACCATCTGAGGAAGAAGCCGGGCCGCAAAAATCTTGGATTCAAGGACCACGATTTTACGCTTCAAAAAAAACATCGTATTCGTGTCGTAGCCCTTGGGGATTCCTTTGTGTACGGGATTGTGCCCCATAAAGATAACTATTGGACACTGTTGGAGGAGTGGGGTGTTGCCCAGGGGCTTGATATCGAGATCCTGAATATGGGAGTTCCCGGAGCCGGGCCGGTGGAGTATTTGTCTGTGCTCCGGCATGAGGCTTTGTTCTTTCATCCCGATGCCGTGGTGGTATCTTTTTTTGTCGGGAACGATTTTTTGGACACGATACCCCAACCGCGTAGTTGGGCGGACGCTTTATTAACGGTCCGTCTTTTCACCAACGGGAAAGTTTTTTTTGAATCTGTTCGCCAGCCGCTTTTGCCTGCTCCGGTGTACCGGGATGGCGCCGCCACATTTAAGGAAGAAGCGTTTCTTGAGATCGAAAAAAAACGAAGCATTAACTTTGGAAAAGAAAGTTGGAAGCTGAAACCAAGATGGCCGTTTGTTCGCGCTCAGTTGGATGAGATGATCGCTTTGTGCCGTGAGAAAGGGATCTTGATCGCTTTCGTCCTGATCCCCGATCAGATGCAGGTCGACCAGGACCTGCAGCGGCAACTCTCAAGGAAGTTCCCTAAAGATGTTCTTTCTGAGAAAATGGAATGGGACGCTCCCAACAAGTTGCTCCGCCGGTATCTTTCGGAACAAGGGGTCCCTTATGTGGATCTGTTGAACGCGTTTCGCGATCGTGCGGGTTTCTACAAACCGAACGATACTCACTGGAACATCGCCGGCAACCGTTTTGCCGCGGAGTGTATCCAACCGGAATTTTTGAGATGGATCAAGGGAAGAGCTAAGCCGCCGGAACCTTCTCATGCGTAGATTATTTCCCGGCGACGCGGGAATCCAGATCGTTTAAAAGAAAGACAGCGAACATGAAATTCAAGAAAGTCGTTTTTTTCTGTGCCACGATCATTTTAAGCGCGTTGGTCCTGGAGCTTTTTTCTTTTGCGTTCGGGAAATTGTTCCTCGACCGGGTGGATGTTCATGACGGTCCTTTTCCAAAAGGCCGACCGAATTTTCCATTGTCTCTGCAAAACGAGGTGGCTCATCCCTATATTGGGTATGTTCTCGGGCCCCGGGATTCGAAACACGCGCCATGTACTTCCGAATACGGTTTTGTGGGCCGTTGTCACCAGAGCGAAGGAATCCCTTTTCAGCGCGAGTCGGACGAACAATATATTGTTGCCGTTTTCGGCGGATCGGTTGCGATGAGCGTTAGTTTTTTGGGCATGGAGGCCTTGAGGGATGAGTTGAAAAAAATCCCTGCCTTGAAGGATAAAAAGATCGTTCTTCTGAATTTCGCTTTCGGGGGATATAAACAGCCGCAGCAATTGATGATCTTGAATTACATGTTGGCGTTGGACGGGGCCTTCGACATGATCATTAATCTAGACGGCTTCAACGATATCGTTCTTCCCGTAACCGAAAATCTTCCCGACAAAACATGTTTGTTTTTTCCGCGCAGATGGAGATGGCGGCTTTTCCGGGAGGTTGGCGGTCCCGAGGAGATCCTGAGAAGGGCCGATCTCATTCGTTTGAAGAAGACCCGCAAAACCGTGGCGGACGTTTTTTCAATGAATCTTTTCCGTTACAGCTTTACCATGCAGTTGGTCTTTCGGCTTATCGATGGGTCGCTATCCGCCAAGATCTTTCAGGATATGCAGAAGCTGAGCGCCGGGGAACGACCGGTCCGGGATTCTTACGCTATGATGGGACCGCAGCGGTCTTATGCGGATGATCGCACGATGTATCAGGACCTCGCAGCGTTCTGGGAGCGGTGTTCGCTTCAAATGCACAGGATCTGTAATGCAAACGGGATCCGGTATTACCACTTTCTCCAGCCCAATCAATACGTTCTAGGGACAAAACCTATAAGAGATCAAGAGCGCCGTATTGCAATAAACGAACGCCATGTATATAAAAAGTCCGCGGAAGAAGGTTACCCCTATCTTTCAGAGATGGGGAAGGCTCTTTCTGATGCCGGCGTTAAATTCTATGATCTGACCAGGGTTTTTTCGGATCATCCGGAACCCCTTTATGTTGACGACTGTTGTCATGTGGGGAACGAGGGAGTAGCCATCCTCGTTCGTGCGATGGGCCGGAATATCGCGAAGGATCTTCAATGACCCCTTTCAGGATCGCCGTCGTAGGACATTTTTTCTACGAGGAGCAGGCTGGAATGATCGCCGGCTATTTGAAGAATATTCCCCGGGAATTCGATCTGTACGCGTCAGCTCCCGCGGCTTCTGTGAAGAAGGTCCGAAGCGTTTTGTCGGAGGCGTTCCCCGGGAAAAAGATCTTCTTGAAGGGCGTCCTGAATCGCGGTTTTGATATCGCGCCGTTCCTCTGCGAATTCGGGGAAATTTATTCCGGTTATGATCTTGTTCTCAAGGTCCACACCAAAAAGAGTCCTCACCGCTTGTGGCTCAAAGAATGGGGACGTTATCTTCTTGAAAATCTCGCCGGGTCTGCCGGAACAGTCGCGGCGATTTTGCGGATGTTCGAGGAAAACGAACGGTTGGGGATGGTCTATCCTGAAGTGATCCCGATCCTCGGGGGGGGCCTTGAGAAGGAATCCTGGAGCAACAACTGGAAGATCTGTTCGGTGCTTGCGGGGCGCTTGGGGCTCGAACTTCCGGCGACGAAAGCCGTCGTTTTCCCGGCAGGATCCATGTTCTGGTTCCGCCCGAGGGCCTTGGCTCCTTTATATGAATTGGGTTTGGGTATGGAAGATTTTCCGTGTGAGGTATCGATTCGGCGTAACGGAACTTTGGCTCACGCGATCGAGAGACTTTTATCTCGGGTGGTGGAAAAGAGCGGGTTTGTTGCCCGTCCGGTTTGTTTTGAGCCGTTCCAGGAAGGACCGGACCGCTCGTTTTGGCAAAGGGTCCGTGATAAAATCCATGCCGAGAAGTACCGCGTGAGGGACTTTTTGGGAATGCAGGGGTAGGTTACTGAGTGGAACGGGGCGGGCCCTTTTCTGCTAAAACAAGGACAAGAAGAATGTCGCAGAGTGAAGTCTTTCAGAACACAAAAAAGCTTATCGCGTTCCTGAAAATGGGGCGGGTCAACATGTGGTTTTTGGCCCTGTCCGTCATTTTTTCTTTCTGTTTCAGTTTGCTAGCGCTTTATGCCGCCCAGTTGCTATTGCCGCTGACGGGAGGGATCCTGCGCGGGGATTTTAAGCACGTAGGGCACCTTCCGGTCCTTCGTTTTTTTGTGATGCGGTTTCCAGGTCTTTTCCGTACCTCGACGCGGTTATTCGCGTTGCTGGTGGTCTGGTTCTATCTCGTTACGATCGCGAAGAATGTTTTTTTGTATTTCGCGTCGTTTTGCAGCCAAACCCAGGCCCGGTATGCTACGGCGAATATCCGCCGGTTGTTGGTTGAAAAATGCCTAAGCTACAGCAAAAGTTTTTACGATAAGAACACAACCGCTTTCCTGCAGACCGTCCTGACCAAGGCCACCAGTCTGATCGAATCTCAGTTCCAGTTATTTCAGCATTTTATCGTCCAGGCCCTTCTCCTTGTGGCGTATATCAGCATGATGGCCCATCTATCGTGGAAATTGACCTGTGTGGCGGCTGTGGCCTTCCCGCTGACCGAATTTTTGACCCAGAACATCATTCGGAGGATTCGTGAGGCCTCGCGAGAGCACGATCGCTATGCCAAGAACCTTCACGAACGGATCTTCAATATGCTCTACTGCATGCCGGTGATCCGGAGTTTTGTGAAAGAGCGGGAAGAGATCGCCCGGTTCTCCAAAGCCAGCGAAGAGGAGGTCGATCATTCCTTTAAGACGCAGCGGTTGACCAGCTTGGCGGGGCCTGTGTCGGATCTTGGTTCCGTGACCGGGATTCTGTGTCTCGCCTTCGGGTTGGCGATCGTGATGAAGTTTGATCATGCTCCGGACCCGTCGCAGGCATTCGTCTTTTTCTATCTTGCGATGCGGGTGATTCCGGGATTCAATGCGATCAACACATTCAAGCTTGGGTCCGCGAACGCCGCTTCGGCCATTCATGATATTGAGCAGGTCCTTTATCACAAGGGCCATGCCGGTGTCGAAAGTGGTTCCGTGGAATTCACGGGACTCAAGAAGGCGATCGAGTTCAGGGAGCTTTCTTTCCGGTACGGAGAAAAGGAGGCGTACGTCCTGGACAAGGTCAATTTTTCGATCCCCCGGCAGTCGGTCGTTGCGATCGTGGGGCCCTCGGGTTCCGGGAAGAGCACGCTTGTGAACCTGCTGTTGAGGTTCTACGATTGCCCGCCGGAGGCCATTTTTGTGGACGGGCGGGATATCCGCGACTACGAGATAGCGTCACTCCGAGGGCGCATGGCGCTCATAAGCCAGGAGGTCCTTCTTTTCAATGATACGATCCGGAACAACATCGTTTACGGGGTTTCCGGAGAAATCTCGGAAGAACGGCTTCATGAGCTTGGGGGAAAGGTCCAGATCCAGGATTTTGTGGGAAAAATGCCTCAAAAATATGAGACGCTTGTCGGAGAACGGGGGACCCGCCTTTCCGGCGGGGAGCGCCAGAGGTTGTCGATCGCGCGGGCGCTGATTAAAGATCCGGAGATCTTGATCATGGATGAGGCGACCAGCGCTCTGGACTCCGGGACCGAGGCCCGTATTAATGAATTTATCTTGGAAACAAGCCGTGAAAAAACACTGATCGTAATCGCCCACAGGCTTTCGACCATTCGGAAAGCCAATAAGATCATTTATCTGGATAAAGGACGGGTTGCGGAGTCAGGGACCTTGACAGAGCTGATCGATCGGAAAGGGTTGTTTTATAAGCAATGGCAGGCTCAAAAATTATGAAGAGTTGCTGCGGCACGGGTTCTTCCCTCGCAAATCTTTTGGGAAATATTCTCCGAAAGGTTCAGGAGAGGATTTCCAGCTTAGGTGCGATTTCCTGTGTAACATCTTAGCCGAGAACCCTTGTTTTACTCTCTGGATTTAAGTTAATGAACGGGTTCACCCTAGAGTCTATCAACAAAGAGGGCGTAGTTGACTTGGCTAAGAGTTTTGCGAGGGCCATTTTCGTTGTCAATGGCATTTGCGTCGCAAGAGTTTTCGGAAAACATCAGTTCGAAGATGCTGGGCCAAGGGCGATGCTTGTGGATTGAGATGCGTTTACGGAAAGCGGAGTCTTCCAATCTGAGCGGTCCGATGGTTTGTGATTCCCGGGGATTGTTTGCGAAGGAAGATTGTTGCCATGGCAAGGCGGGGCGCCAGATTCTTGCGCTGTGGTTTCATGAGAGATTCGGAAAAAAGTGCGAACTTTTAAAAGTGCCGGCATTTTAGATAAGACAAAGCCGGTTCGGGAAGATGCAAAGCCACTTCAAACGAAAAGAGACATGGCCGACCGATGAAAATTGTTTTGGTGATCCCGGTTAGATTCCAATCCTCCCGGTTGCCCGGAAAACCGCTGATCGATCTGATGGGGAAAACAATGATCCAGCGAACATTTGGGCAATGCGCCAAGGCTTTCGATCGGCGGGATATTTTTGTTGCGACGGACGATGAGCGGATCGCGTCTCACTGCCGGGAGCATGGGATGAATGTTATTATGACGTCCGCGAGTTGTTTGACGGGAACAGATCGTGTTGCTGAAGCCAGTAGGGCGGTTGAGGCTGACTACTATATCAATGTCCAGGGGGATGAACCGGTGTTCAATCCGAAGGATATCTCTAAGATCCTGGAAATTCTCCCCAAATTTCCCGGGGAAATTTTGAACGGATATTGCCCGATAAAAGAGGAAGGCTTATTCCTCAGCCGGAACATCCCCAAAGTTGCTTTCGGAAAAGATGGTCAGCTCCTTTATATGTCGCGAGCACCGATCCCCGCGAGTGGAAAGGTAGGGCTTCTCAATGCCTGGAGACAGGTGTGCGTTTATGCTTTCCCCAAAGAGGTGCTTTTGCGGTTCGGGGGAGCTTCCGCTAAAACTCCCCTGGAACGGATCGAGGATATAGAGATCTTGAGATTTCTTGAGATGGGAGTCAGGGTCAGGATGATCGAGCTTTCCACCGACTCGATTTCGGTGGATGAACCTCAAGATGTCCCAAAAGTTTTGGCGCGACTGAAACAAGATCCGACGCGATATGAATAGAAAAAGAAATTATCGGTGAAGAAGACTTGCTTGCTGACGGGCATTTTTTCAGAAAAAAACGATCGTCGGCGCAGAGATCTGAAGCGTGGCGGAGCGGTACGGCGCCGAATAAATTTTTTAAGCGATATCCTCTTTGGGTGAAGTGACCAATTGGAAAAGGAATTCCGGAATCATTTAGAGCCGAAGGGGACCTTAGAAGCGGGGAGTGTCCTTTTCGGGAAAGCGAAGGGCCTTTTGGAGCTGAAAAAAAAGAATGGGATGGTCCTGATCTCGTTGATCAGTCTTTGTGTTTGGGGGTTCCTACTTTACTCCAATACTCTGCGGGCGCCGTTTTTATTCGATGACGAAGAGTACATCCTCAAGAATCCCGCGATCCGCCAGATCGGCTCTCCGGAGCTCTGGAAGATTCAAAGCTATCGCGCGAGGATCGTGGGATTTACTTCGTTCGCGATGAACTATCGTGTGGGCCGGTATAGGGTGATCGGCTATCACCTGGTCAATGTCGCGATCCATACGGCGGTCTCTCTATTGGTGATAGTGTTGCTCTTGCTGATTTTTAAAACGCCCCGCATGCGGGGAAGCGGGATCGCGGAGCACGGGAGAAAGTTTGCCTTTTTGACGGGCGCGCTGTTCGCGGTCCATCCGATCCAGACGCAGGCGGTGACTTATATCAGTCAGCGGTTCGAATGCCTTGCCGGCTTTTTTTATATGCTGTCGCTTTGCCTGTATTTGAAAGGACGATTGGATGCGTCGCGCGGTTTTTCAAAAGCGTTTTGTTTTATTCTTGCGACGGTGTCGGCGCTGTTGGGGGCGTTTACCAAAGAAACGGTCTTCACGTTGCCGGGGGCGATTTTTCTGGTGGAATGGGTTTTTCTGAAAGAGCCGGTTTCAGCGAACGCTTTGAGCGAACCAAGGGCGTCCAGAAAAACGTTCTGGATCTCGATGGCGGGCGTTTGTTTTTTGTTTTTGGTAGTTCTGTGGTTTTTGCCGGTGAAATTTAATGCTCTATTCGAATCCCATGCGCGCATGGGTATTACGAGCGGGAAATATTTTCTGACGCAGCTTGAAGTGATCCCGCGCTATATCGGGCTGTTGCTCGTGCCTTTAAGGCAGAATTTCGATCCGGATATCCGATGGGTTTCCGGATGGTTCGACGGCCCGGTCCTTGTTAATGCTATTGTCCTTTTCTCGGTTCTTTGCAGCGCGGTATGGGCGGCGCGTCGTTTCCCGCTGGTCGCTTTCGGGGTTCTGTGGTTTTTTCTGACACTTTCCGTGACGTCGAGTTTTATCCCGTTGAAGGACCCGATGATGGAACACCGGCTTTATCTTCCTTCGATCGGTTTTCTCATGGCTCTTTGTGCGGGTCTTTATGATATTTTGCGGAACCGAAGGATCTTTTTTTTGATCATGACGGGATGGATTCTTGTTTTTTCATGGCTGACGTTCTTGCGGAACGATGTCTGGGGCCATGAGATCCGGTTTTGGAAGGACTGTATTAAAAAATCGCCGCATAAGGCCAGGCCTTACGTGAACCTTGGGGTCGCTTATCGAAAGAGGGGGGCCTACAGGCAGGCAATCACGGCTTATGAAACGGCGTTAAAATATCAGCCTGGGTACAAGGAACCGTTGGCACAGCTTTATACGAATTTGGGAGCGGTTTACGGACAAATGGGGGATTATGTCCGGGAAATCCGGTATTGCCATCAAGCGATCGAGTTGGATCCGACAAGGGCTCAAGCGTACAGCAATCTGGGATACGCCTACGCAATGGTCGGAGATATGGAAAATGCCATTCGTTATGGTACAAAAGCTATCAAAAGAGCCCCCCTGTTTGGTGAAGCGTGGAACAATCTTGGAGTGACCTACGGCATGATGGGGCAATACGAAAAAGCCGGGAATGCGTTCCAGACGGCTGTCCGGATCAACCCTTGCTATGGGGCAGCCCAGAGGAATTTGCGATTGGCAAAAAAAAAGAAACGGGAGCGGCATTCTTCATGAGGATCGCGATCTTCCACAATTTTATCGATAACATCGGAGGGGCGGAGATCGTTTCTCTGACGCTTGCCCGGGAATTGAACGCCGATATTTATACGACCAACACGGATCCCGAGAAGATCCGCAGCATGGGGTTCGCCGACGTGCTCCCGAGGATTTTCTCGATCGGAAAGATCCCGCTCAACCCGCCTTGGCGGCAGCAGATCGCCCTGGGGAAGTTCCGGCGGTTGGACCTGAAAAAGAAATACGACTTTTTTGTTATCGCCGGCGACTGGGCCATGTCGGGAGCGGTGAAGAACCGTTCCAATCTCTGGTATGTCCATTCGCCGATCCGCGAGATATGGGACCTTTATTCGTACGTGAGAAAAACAATGGTTCCATTCTGGGGGCGGTTATTTTTTGATCTTTGGGTTATTGTGAACCGTTATCTTAACCGGAAATATGTCAAAGCCGTGGAGCGGGTGGTTTGCAATTCGGAAAATACAAAAAAAAGAGTGGCGAAATTTCTCGGCAAAGAAGCCGTTGTGATTCATCCGCCGGTCGAGACTTCAAAATTCCGCTATGCGCCGCCGGAGGGTTACTGGCTTTCGGTGAACCGGCTTATCCGGCACAAGAGGATCGACCTTCAGATGAATGCTTTTGCGGGACTTCCCGGGGAGCGGCTGATCATTGTCGGGAGCTACGAGCAGTCGAACCATTTTCTTGACTATGCGGCCTATTGTACGAGGATAAAACCGGAGAATGTCGAGATCAAAAGCTGGGTCTCTCACGAAGAACTGGTAGAATTGTACGCACATTGTAAGGGTTTTATTACGACTGCGCAGGACGAGGACTTTGGCATGAATGTCGTGGAGGCGATGGCTTCGGGCAAGCCGGTCATTGCCCCGGAGGAAGGTGGTTACCGTGAGACGGTGGTTCACGCTAAAACGGGTGTTTTGATCCGGGATATTGATGAAGACAAACTTCGCGGGACGATCCAAATGCTCGGAAAAGAATTGGATGCGGATCCCGCGAAATACCGCGAGGCCTGCCGGGTGCGCGCCCGGGAATTTGACACGGCAGTGTTTATTGAAAAGATCAAAGAACAAATATCTTTGAGCCCCGCGCCGGGGTGTGAAAGGAATCCGGTTCATGCGAGCTGAGGATCCGAAACAGGAGAAAGCGCTTCCGTTCGTAACGATCCTTATCGTTCATTACAACGGGAAGCGTTTGCTGAAAGAATGCCTGGAGGAACTGCGGAAACTGGATTATCCCGGCGACCGGCGCGAAGTGTTTGTGATCGATAACGGTTCCACAGACGGTTCGTTGAAGTATCTTCGCCGGAATTATCCGGAGGTTCGGCTCCTTCAGAATGAGTGCAACAACTATTGCCGCGCGAACAATCTCGGGATCCGGGAAACGCGCGGGGAGTATGTCGCGTTACTGAACAACGATACGAAGGTCGACCGGCGATGGCTGATCGAACTTGTCCGGGCGGCTCAATCTTTAGAAGATGTCGGGGCGGTGGGCAGCAAAGTGCTTTTCATGGACGGAAGGATCCAAAGTTGCGGACATGAACAGCTTCCCAATTATCATTGGGGCGACCGCGGTCTTGGAGAACGCGATCGGGGGCAATATTCCGAGACCGAAGAAGTGATCAGCGTTTCCAATGTTGCGGTGCTTTATAAAAAAGAGGCATTGGAAGAAGCTGGGTTGTTTGATGAGGATTTTCGCATGTATTCGGAAGATCTGGACATGAATTACCGGTTACGAGGACTCGGATACAAAGTGATTTTCGCGCCGCGCAGTCTTGTGCGGCACCGGTTACATGGATCCCGGAAGAAAAGCGTTTTGAGACCGGCGCTTATTTTGAAGAACCGGTTGAGGTTTCTCGCCAAGCATTTTCCCGAAAAACTTCCGGAGCATCTTTTCGGTTTCGGCGAGGTCTTGTTGCTGTCAGAAAAGCCCTTTGACGAAATCCTTCATTTTATAAAGGAGGACCTGGCGCGGTATTACCGGGGGAAGCCGGAGCTGGGTTTGAAATTGATCGCTGCCGCGGAGGGGCTTCTGAATTTCCGAAAGCGTTGTTTCCGGACCGTTCCCTTTACCAGGGTGATCAGCCGGTGGCGGAAGTTTTTTCCAGGGAACGTATAAGCCTTTTCCGGCCCGCGGGATCGTTATTTCCGTTTGATCCCGAGGATGCTGAGCATGAAAGCGGAGAAAACCGTTTGGATCCCAAGCACCATGAGCGTGAGAGCCAGGATCGCGTTCTTAACTTCATTAAGGGCTCCCAGGTTGGTCCCCACCCATTTCACAAAAATCGCCAAGTAGACGAATCCTCCAAGCCCTATGCAGGCTAGCCCTACAAGGCTGGCCCGTTCGATGTTCATATGCCGGTAAAATCTTTCGAGGACCGGAGTGTCGTCTAGATGGGTGATCGCGTAGGTTTTTGCAAAGAGCGCGAAGAGGACCAGCTGGAATCCCGTGATGATAAAAAGCGAAGAAAGGAACATCGGGTGATAATAGAACCGGATCCCGGGAAGGCTGACGGCATCGAAATAAAAAAGAGGCAGGGAGATCAATCCCAAGGAAAGCATCAATATCCCGGGGACAAAGAACAGAAAAAAGGGTTTGTAGAGGAGCATGAACCGGAGGTGCCGCCATCCGTCGGAGATCCGCTTTAGCTTCGAAATGCCTTTCCTGACATGGTAATTGACGGGAATCTCGAAGATCCGGAGATTTTTTTTCAAGGCCATCACGATCATTTCTGAGGCGAATTCCATGCCGGTCGTCATCAAACCGAGGTTTTGGTACGCTTTTTGGGTGATCGCGCGCATACCGCAGTGCGTGTCGTGGATCTTGGTATTGAAAAAAAGTCTCAGAACGGAGGAAAGCACCGGGTTGCCGATGTGGCGGTGTGACCAAGGCATGGCCCCCGGATCGATTCTGCCCTTAAACCGGTTCCCGATGACAAAGTCCCACCCTCCGGCGAGTGCCGCCAGAAATTTAGGAATTTCCTCAAAATCGTAAGAACCGTCCGCGTCGGCGATAAAGCAATATTCTCCCCGGGCGCTTTCAAGCCCTTTCATGCACGCCGCGCCATATCCTGGCACGGGTTCCTGCACGACCCGTGCACCGCTTCTCAAGGCGATTTCGGCGCTTCGGTCGCTAGACCCGTTGTCGATCACGATCATTTCCGAAGGGACGTTGACCCGGGAGAGGACGGATTTGATCCTGGGGAGGCAGAATTCCAAGCCGGCCTCTTCGTTAAGGCAGGGGAGAATCACGCTTAATACCGGTTTTTCGTCCATAGGGAAAAGCTCCGAATTCTAACTTCGCGGATATCTTATAACGCTGGGGTCATCCTCCAAACAGAAATTTCTTCAAGCGAGGCTTTCTCCTTGAGTTTTTGGAAGATTGGCCGTAAATTACGATAGGTCTCAGAGCCCTTTTTTGGTTTTTTAGGTGTCTTTAAGGGGTTTCGGGCAGGCTGAATTTACGCCGGGTCCCAAGCCTTTTCTTAAGTGAGATTTTGAACAACAACTTAGGAGTCTCCTCATGAAAAAGAACTTATTGATCGCGTTGGTATCTTTTTGTTTTCTTTTTCCCGCGGTTTCGGCGCTTGCGGGAGACGGTAGTGTTTGGACCGGTGGCGGAGGCGATGGCGTTTGGGGAAGTACGGGAAACTGGCTGAACAACACCATTCCTGGCACAGGCGAGAAGGCGACATTTAGCTCAGACGGAAGCGGACATACTTTGATTTCTCTTGATAACCGGTTTGATCCTCCGGGTACCCCTGGGGCGAAAACGATAAGGGACATCCAATTTGACAATTCAGCGGCGGATCTTGCGAGCTACACGATAGGACGCGCGGGAACGGACACGCTTACGATCGATGACGGCGGATCGATCGTCATGAATGACAATGTGGTTACCACCCAAACGATCGCGGCGGATGTCACGTTAGCCGGAAGTGCGACCTTTACGAATAACAGCGCCAATGATGCTTTTGTGATGAATGTTACGGGCTCGGTCACTGGTTCGGGGATGGGCCAGCTTACGTTGAATGGCTCGGATACCGGGAGCAACACGATCAGCGGTGACATTAGCGGGGCTTCGCTGCACGTGAGAAAGAACGGAATCGGGACTTGGGTCCTTTCCGGGACAAATACCTATGGCGGAACGACCACCGTTGAAGAAGGAACGTTAACTCTCTCGGACGGAGCTGCCATTAAGGACACCTCGGCGGTGGTAGTTACCGGAGGCACGCTTGATGTTGCGACAGACGAAACGGTCGGCGCTGTTACGATTTCAGGTGGTACGGTCAGCGGCGCGGGAAAACTTACGGGGAGTTCCTATTCCCTGACGAATACCGGGACGGTCAGCGCCGTCCTTGCCGGTGCCAGCAGTGCCGTTACGAAAGAAGGTGCCGGGACTACAGTTCTTTCCGGGAACAACACCTATGGTGGTGGCACCACGATCAAGGCGGGGACGCTTTCGGGAACCACCAATGCGGCCGCTTTTGGCACGGGTACGATCACGGTGGGTGACTCTGCCGGCGCGAACAACGCTACGTTGAACGGGGGTCTTGCCGGAACGTTTGCTAACGCGATCTCGATCGCAGGCGGGAACACGGGCACGGCAACGATCACCTCAAGCGCGGCCAGCATCTTTAGCGGCGCGGTGGGGCTCAACACTCACGCCCTTACCTTGTCCACCGCCGGTTCGACACTCGAGCTCACGGGTGGGATCACCGGAGCAGGCAATCTCACCCTGGACGCTACCGCGGGTAACGCGATCACTCTGTCCGGAACGAGCGTCAATAACACCGGCACAATCACAAACTCAGGCGCTGGAAATGCCACTAATATCATTAGTGGCGGCGTGGGCGCGAATGTGACGGGGATCACTCAGAATAGCACGACCTCAGGCTTGACGGTCCAAACGACAGCCTTAACCGTGAACACGGCCGGTACGACGCTTACGAACGCTGCCGGTGGTGCGGCATTGACGGTTTCCAGCGCCGTCGCGGGGACCGGTAATCTGACCCTGAAAAACAACAGCAACCTTGCCTCGGGCGTAACGTTGGGGGCGGTCAACAATACCGGGACGGTCACGAATTCGGGGACCAGCACCGGCACAAGCGCGGTCACGGGTGTGATCGGGACGAACGTCACGGGCGTTGTCCAGAATAGCGCGACATCGGCGCTTGTGCTTTCGGGGACCAATCTTTATACCGGAACTACGACGGTCACGGCCGGTATCTTAAGGGCCGGCGCGGCGGCCGGGGGCAAGGCTTTTGGCTCCGGTTCCGCGGTAACGCTTGCGAATGTCGGTTCGGCGGCCCTTGATCTGGACGATTTTAACCAGACGGTCGGATCTCTTTCCGGAGGCGGAACCACGGGCGGTAACGTGACGCTCGGAAGCGGAACGCTGACGGTGGGCGATGCAACAAGCACGACTTACTCCGGTGTGATCAGCGGGACTGGGGGGATTACGAAGGTCGGTACCGGAACTTTGACGTTCGGGAATGCCAACACGTATGATGGCACGACGTTAGTGAGCGCCGGGACTCTTTCGTACAACAATTCTCTTTCAACGGGCGGTGCGGTGACCAACAACGCGGGTCTGACGCTCGGCTCTAACACCCTGACCCTTCTGACGGGGGCTTACACGCAGGGTGCCGGTGCGTCGCTGAATCTGAACATCGACAGTGCGTCGGTGTTCGGGAACATTGTGGCGACGGCGGGGAACGCGACGATGACTGCCGCGAGCACCATTAATGTTACCGTGGGCAGTGAGTACATTGCCGGCGGTACGACGTTCAAGATTGTGGACGGCGCGGCGGGAGGCACGATTACTCCGGCGAATTTGACGATCAACTCAAGCAGTTCCATCGTTACTTTCACGGGTTCCGCGTCCGGCGGAGACCTGATCCTGACGGCGGTGCGTTCGGGAGCCTACAACCAGAATACGACCGCGAACTCGAACGGTCAGGCAGCTGGAGCCGCGCTTGAACAGGCCGGCCAGAACGGAGCGACAGGGGATATGTTGAACGTCCTCAACACCTTGGACACCCTTCCTCCCGATCAAATCGGGAACGCCCTCGATACGATGAATCCCGATCCGAGCGGAGGCGCGGAACAGGGCAGTCTCGCGGCTACCGATCTCTTCATGGGAAGCGTGAGCAACCGTCTTGGTAACGCGAGGAATAGTATGGGAGGTGTCTCGACGGGGGACATGATCGAGGGAATGGGGGTCTGGATCCAGGGCCTTGGCAGTCACGTGAAGCAGGATGCCCGGAAAGGCATTGAAGGTTACAAGGCCAATCTGTTCGGGACCACTCTCGGTACGGACAAGATGTTGGACAATCACGTTCGCCTGGGGCTTGCCGGCGGTTATGGTCTTGCGAAAGTGAATTCCAAGACTCCGGGGAGTCCGTCGAACACGATCGACAGCTGGCAGGCCGCGATCTATGGAAGCTATGATTCCACGGATCTTTGCAAAGCCCGGCACAGCAATAAGAATTCCCGGGAAGCGGTGCGTAACCAGGTTGAGGATAACTGGTACGTAGATGGGACGATCGCGTTCACGGAAAATAACTACGATAGCCGTCGCGAGATCTGGCTGACGCCTACGACGAGGCGCTTGGCCAAAGCGGATCACCACGGCCAGCAGTACACGACGAAGTTGGAATCAGGTTACACCTTCGTCTTTAAGGAGACGAAAAACCTTGAGGTGACGCCGTTTGCGTCATTGCAATACAGCTATCTCCGCATGAACGAGTACAAGGAGAAGGGCGCGGACGCGTTGAATTTGAACGTGAACGGGGAAGGTTATAATGAGCTCTTGCAGGCTCTCGGTACCCGGTTCGCGTACCCGATCGTGTCGAAGAAGATGGGAACGTTCATCCCGGCGCTGAAAGCCGCCTGGATGTACGATTACATCGGCGATCAGTTCGAGAGCACGGCATCGTTCCAGGGCGGTGGTCCTGCGTTTAACACGCAGGGCGCCAAGCCGGCGAAGAGCGGTTTGTTGCTCGGCAGCGAACTCGCGTTCCTGAACAAAGGGAACATGACCTTGACGGCAAACTACGATCTGGAGCTCAAGGACGAGTACGCGAGCAATACCTACTACGCTACCGCGCGTTTCGATTTCTAATAGCACCATGAAGGGACGGTTCTCACAGAGAACCGTCCCTTTTTTTTTGTGCTTTTTCTAGCATTCCTGTCTTTCCCATAGCGTTTCTGTTAGCCCCTTTTTAAAGCGGGTTTCTCTCTACAAAGGCACCGCTGTTTCCCTTGCCTGATCAAGGTTCGTCTGTTATCTTTTGGCATCTTTTTTAACCTCACGAATCCTGAAACTCTTCAAGGGGAGAACCTATGCGATCTGCATTTGCGTTGATGCTTGCCGTTACGATGGCCTTTTTTTCTATGCCTGTTCTTTACGCGGATCCGATCAACCCCAACGCTCCTCTTTATGATCCTGTCCCGGAGAAGGCTTTTGTTGCCGAATCGGCCGCAGCGCCGGTGACAGTTCCTTACACGCCGGGTCTCACCAGTACGAATGTGACGACGCTTCCGGGGACGCCGCTGCCGTATGTTATGGCGGGATCGAGCAGCACCAGCTCCCTGAGCCTTTCGGCAACAACGATCGGGGTAAAATACGATGTCAGGCCGGCGGGTGCCGTGTCGGGGATGACCGTGGATTTTGATAATTACGGCACCGCGGGTCAGGAAACAGGGGATCTTTCTTCCCTCGCGAAAATTACCGTAGGGCTTTTAGGCTACGCGCAGACGGTGAATGTTCGTTTCGAAGACGCAAACGGGAACTTCGGCACGTTTGAGCTAACCCAGGTGTCTTCTTCGTCCCAGCGCTATTGGAGCATGGATTTATCGCTTCTCGATCCGGCCTTGGACCGTTCCCGCATCAAAGCGATCCATTTTTTTGTGGATCAGACCGATACTACCTCGACTTACCGGAGCGGAACATTCTATGTAAAACTCAACGGATTGGATCTTGCGGCGCCGGCATTGCCTCAGGCAGACCCCGCGACATCGCTTTTGACGAACCAGACAACTGTGACGCTTACGGGAACCAAGGAAGCCTATAGTTCCGTGTATGTGAAAGGTATTCTGGTCGCTTTGGCGGATGCTTCGACCACATGGACGGCTTCGGGTGTTAAGTTGTCATCGGAAGGGGTCAATTCGATCTCTCTGGTCGCGAAAAGCGCGCTTGGGATTTCCTCCGCGACCCAGTACGTTAAGATCACCCGTGATACCACCGCTCCGACCGGCTCCGTCGCGATCAATAACGGCGCCGCGTCCACGAGTTCTGTCTCCGTCACTTTGAATTTAAAAGCCGCGGATTCCGGATCCGGGGTTGACGCGATGCGTTTTTCAATGGACGGCGGGACGACCTGGACCGAGTGGGAAGCCTTTGCCGCCACGCGTGCGGTGACGCTGCCCTCGCGCCTCGGGACGAATGAAGTCTCTTACCAAGTCCGGGATCAATTGGGAAATACGGCGACTTATAAAGATACCATCATCAACAATGATGGCGTCGCGGCCGCGCGGGAGTTTTCCAGGACGCTTGAGGATCTTTTGACGAAACCTGCGATGCCGGCTAATTTTTATGATGCGTTATTTCAGTCGCGCGCGGCGTTTCAATGGGCTCTCTCCACCTATACCACGGCGCAACGGACGATTTTGCTTTCCGGACTGAGCGCTCGGGATCAAGCGCTTGCCAAGATGCTTTTTGCCACAAGCCAGGTCATCGCTCCGACGATTTCGGATGCTCAGCTAACATCCTACGCGGCGAACAAACCGAGCGTCGGGACGGGATTTGATGCTGCGGATTTTAAAAATAATCTGGCGGTCTTGGAGGGGATGGACCCTCAGAGCGTCATGGCTTTTGCCGGTCTTTTGGCAACGCCTCATTTCTCCACGGCCAATCCCTATACGACCTGGGCTTCTCAAAGCTGGGCGATGGCGACGATGGAAACGCGGTATAACGAATTTGCGCGTCGGTCGACAGTGGCTAAAGTTCTCGTGCAGGAAGGGGTCATGTTCGTTCCCGTGAAAACGCATGTCTATTTTACCTGGAGCGGAGCGCCCGATATTTGGATCAGTCTATCGCCTGTTTCGATGAGCACGGCTGATATTCCAAGCCTCACGCGCCTTCAAAACAGCGAAGTTGAAGTTTATCGGATCGGGGCGACGAGGGCCCTCGCGGGAACGGTGGCTCCGGCGATGCCGGCGCTGGATCCTGCGACTCCGGCGGTCTTCAACGGGAAAAGCGTGACGATCTCGGGCGCCAAGGACGCCTATAGCTCGGTCTACGTGAACGGGGTGCTCGTTGCGCCGGCTGACAATTCCACAACATGGTCGGCACTCGTTACTCTCGCGGCGGAAGGCAATAATACGGTCTCTTTGGTATCCAAAAGTATTCTCGGCGTGGCAAGCGCGACCCGGAGCGTTATTCTCCGGCGTGATATGGTCGCCCCGGCGGGCTCGATCAAGATCGAGAACGGAGCCGCTTCTACCGGATCTTTAGACGTCATTCTGAATTTAACGGCTTCGGATGCAACGTCCGGTGTCGATGTTATGCGTTTCACGGTGGATGGCGGTGCGAATTGGACGGACTGGGAAGCTTTCGCGGCGACCCGGGCGATCACGCTTACGTTCGGGTATGGCACCAAGGAAGTTCAGTATCAGGTTCGCGACAAGGCCGGGAACGTGGCTACGTTCAAAGATACGATCGTTTATAAATTTATGCCGGCAACGCCCGTTGTGACGTCTACGGTTCCGGCGGCAGTGAATCAGACGTCGCTTGTTCTTTCCGGCACTAAAGATGCTCAGACCTACCTTTATATCAACGGGACCAAGTATGCCTCGGATTTTAATGCCACTGTGTGGACGGCTACGGTCAGTCTGGGTACCACCGACGGCTCAAAAACTTTTTCGATCACGAGTAAGACAAGCGCCGGGGACGCCAGTGCGGCGCGTTCGCTGACGGTTTTGCTGGACCGGGCTCTTCCGACGGGAACCATCAAGATCAACAACGGCGATACTTCTACCGGCACGACCGATGTCATACTCAATCTGACTGCGGCGGATGCGGCGGCCGGCTTGGATCAGGTGCGGTTTACGGTGGACGCCGGTGCGAACTGGACCGGGTGGGAGGCTTTTTCCGCGACGCGCGCGATCACGTTGACGTCGGGTTACGGGACCAAAGAAGTCCAGTATCAGGTCCGCGACAAAGCCGGGAACATCGCCACATTCAAAGATACGATCGTTTATGAATTCATGCCCGGGACGCCGGCCGTGACATCGGAAGTCCCCGCTTTCACCAATGCCGCCCAGCTTATTTTGTCGGGAACTAAAGACGCGCAGACCTACCTTTACATCAACGGAACGCAGTATGGGGCGGATTTTAATGCGACCGATTGGTCCGCGACCGTTTCACTTGCGACGGACGGGGTCAAAACCTTTTCGATCACGACCAAGACGAGTACGGGGAAAATGAGTGCGGCGGTAACGGTGACGACGGTGCGTGACACCGTGATCCCGACCGGTTCCCTGAAGATCAATAACGGCGCGACAGCAACGAATTCAACGAATGTGACACTGGCCCTGACGTCCGGCGATGCATCCTCCGGGGTCGACAAGGTCCGTTTCTCTGCGGATGGCGGAGCGAACTGGACCGTATGGGAGGCTTCCGTGGCATCGAAGTCCCTGACGCTGCCTTCGGGGGATGGATCGAAGCAGCTCCGGTATCAGGTAAGCGATAAGGCCGGAAATATCGCGACATTCTCGGCTTCGATCCTTCTCGATACTGTGTTGCCTGCCGGGAACATTGCGATCAACGGCGGCTCGATCGGAACACAATCCCGTACGGTAACGCTGAACCTTCTTGCCTCCGATGCCGGAAGCGGGCTCTATCAACTACGCTATTCTGCGGATCAGGGTGTGACCTGGAGCGCCTGGCAGACGGCCACGGCGACCGCGAATCCGACGGTGACGATCCCGGACGGGGACGGAGAGAAAACGGTTCTCTACGAGATCAGTGACAAGGCCGGGAATATCGCGCGTTTTTCGGACACCATTATTCTTGATCGTGCGGCCCCGACGGGAACCGTGACGGTCAACGAGGGCGCGGCGTATATGAACGACACGCTGCTCCGCCTGAGCATTAATATGACGGATCCGTTGTCGGGAATGGCGAACATGCGTTTTTCAAGCGACGGCACGACGTGGTCGGTCTGGTATGAATATCGTTCGTCGACGAACTACAGTGTGCCGGCGGGAGACGGGACCAAAAAATTCTATGCGCAGTTCCGGGATTGGGCGGGGAATACGTACCAGACCATGAATACGATCGTTCTGGATACCGTGGCGCCGACCGGTTCGGTGAAGATCAATAACGGGGACGCTACCACGACGTCGAGGAATGTCACGCTTCAGCTGACCGGCGCTGATTCTTCTTCGGGCGTGAACGCCATGCGTTTTTCAAGTGACGGCGCCACGTGGTCGGATTGGGAAGCCTTTGCCGCTACCAAGGAGTTGACGCTGTCTGCCGGGACCGGAGATAAAGAAGTCCGTTTCCAGATGAAGGATAAAGCGGGCAACACCTCCGCGGTTTACACGGATACGATCACTTATGAGCTTGGGGTTCCTGCCGCTCCGTCGGTCGTGACGGTTCAGTCCGGAGACAGGCGTCTTTGGGTCCAGAACCGGCTCATGGACGGGTCTCTTGCTCCGACGGTGGCGTACGTTTCGAAAGGCGTGAATTGGTCGCCTACCTCCTATGACACCAATCCGTCCGCGGACCCGCAGGCTTTCCTGAAAGGCTTCCAGGATTGGTATCAAACCGATATTCCGCTTATGGCACAAATGGGCATTAATACGGTCCGGGTTTACCATGATTTCGGAACGGATGCCAAAGCGATCAAGATCCTGGACATGTTTTATCAGTACGGGATCAAGGTCATTGTGACGGTCGATTCTCCGCTCAGCACGGTGTGCGGGGACCTGAACAATATTTCGGCGGTCGTGAACGCCTACAAGAACCATCCGGCGATCCTGATGTGGTCGGTGGGGAACGAATGGGACATTAACCGCTATTACGGGAAATTTGCCACAACAGACGCCGCGGCGGCGTTCACGGAACAAGCGGCGCAGCTCATCAAGTCGCTCGATTCAAATCATCCCGTGACGACGGCTGTGGCGGATTCGACGGTGGCAAAAAACGCCTCGAATTCAACGGTGCCGAGCGTCGATGTTTGGGGGATCAATATCTATCGGGGTCAAAGTTTCGGGGAAGCGATCTCCCAATGGGAAGCCGCTTCTTCCAAGCCTTTTTACATCGGGGAATACGGCGGGGATTCCTATGACCACAGGACGGGTGCCGAGAACCAGACGATGCAGGCCGGGATGAGCGGCGGACTCTGGGATGAGGTTTATTTCGATCTTTCTGCGGAGCGGACGAACGGGGCCGTGATCGGCGCTCTCGCTTTTGAATGGAGCGATGAATGGTGGAAGAACAGCGTGGATGGGGTTCATTCTGTCAGTTATGAATCAAACAACGGTCAGCCGGACGGTTACAACGATGAAGAATGGTTCGGGATCGTGGACGTCTACCGGCAACCGAAGCAGCTTTACACCGCTTTGCAGGACCGGTTTCTCCATAACGCAGTGCAAACCAATGCGACGCCTGTTTTGACGGTCACTTCGCAGGAGGATACCTGGCGCGGTTCCGTTCGCTTCAAGTTGGGTGAAAAAACCGTAAGCTACCGGGCCGGTCAGGAGTACGGTTATACGGGCATTACGGTGGCGATCGTTGATGGCAATACGGGGATCCAGCTGAGCGATGTGAGGACGTTTGACACCTGCGGGGCGTCTTTTTCCGGAAATTTTGCTCCGACGATCGCGATGATGGATTACATCAACAGCCTTCCGAACGGTACCGTTCTCGCGATCTCGATCGCTGATGACGGAGGTTTGTGGAGTAATGCCGCGCCTGTTGTCCAGGCCCGCCAACTCTTCACGTCGCTGGGGAGTACGAAGGTTAATAATATCCCGCTGAATTACGGCTGGGCATTCATTACGGTCAAAGGGCAGGGGGCGTTGGCTGAGGCGGTTGCGACCTCCAAGATGACGACCGTATCCGTTCAGGCGCAACTTTCACTGACTTTGGATCCGGATGCCGGACGTCGTCCTGCGGCTGCGCCGGCGATAGCAATGGCTGCGGTTCCTGCGGAACCGGTAGCGGCAAAGGCTTCGGTGGGTGCGGAACTGCCCGTTTTGACGGTCACTACCCAAAATGCCGGAACCTCAAGCATCGAGGTGGATGGCAAGACGCTTTTCCGGCGTCCCGCAACTCCGCTCAGTGGCCGCGGTATTTATGTCGGCACGGTGGACCCGTTGCTCGGGATCCGTACGACAAGCGTGAAGACCTTCAGCGCTTCGGCGGATAGCAAGTTGGGGACGGCGGCTTTGACTGATTACGTCCAAGGCCTTCCGGACGGAACGATCGTGACGGTTTCGATGTCCGCTCAACAGGCGGCCGATCGGGAACTGTCCAAGGCGATGGAATCGCTCGGCAGCGTCAAGATCCGCAAGATGAAGAATCTCGGGGGATGGGCCATGATCGCGGTGAAGGGGCAAGGCGCGCTGGCGGAAGCTTATTCAGACCCGCATATGCCGGTGACGATCCAGGCGCAGCTGCCGCCGGTTCTGAGTTCAAAACCCGCAAGGAGCTAATTTCGGGCGAAAGGGAGAATAAAAAGGGGGCGGTTATCATTTGAAAATAATGATGCCTGCCCCTTTAGTTTTTCAGAACTTCCTTTTTCATGGCGAAGAAAAAAGGAAGAGAAACCAGTTCAATCACCACGACGCCGGCCATGAGGGCCGGAAGCGAGCGGTCGTAGAGGAACCCCATCAGCGTGCCGCCCGCAAGCATGGCCAGTCCGTACGCCACGTTCAGGATACCGTAGCCCGTTCCGCGTTTTTTGAGCGGTGTGATGTCCGCGATCGCGGATTTAATGATGGTCTCGTGTGCAGCCATGACGACACCCCAGATCAGGATGCTCAAGATCACGATCCAGGGCGTTGTGGTGAAGCTAAGGAACGGGATCACGACGGACAGAAGCGGGATGATCAGCAGTGTTCCGATGCCTGCCCACTCGTGCTTTTGTTTTTCTTTCATGCGGTCATAGATCTTCCCGATCACGAGTGCCGCGGCGCCGTCGACTCCCATAGCCATAGCATAAAAAAGAGGGATCTGTACGTCTGAAAGCACGTGCTTGGCCTTGAAGTGATAAGCCATCAGAACGAAGTTTACAAAACCCATGGTCGCGAAGAAGCTGAATCCGGCATAAAGCCAGAATATCCGCGGCAGTTTTTCGGAGGCGTTCATTTTTGTGGGCGTTTCAAGAACTTCCGGATTGGGAACCCGGAGATAGGCAAAAAAGACGCAGGCCATCAAGAGCCCAAAAGGGATCCAAAGGAGGCCGTAGCCGTGCTGGTAGTCGGCAAGGCGCTTGTCCGCGATACGGTCCGCGACAAAAAGGAACGTGAAGAGAAGCGGTCCCGCAATGGCACCGATCTGGTCCATGGCTTCGTTCAGCCCGAATCCGAATCCCGTACCGACCTGCTTGGTGGCTTGCGAGAGGATCGTGTCTTTCGCCGGACTGCGCATGGCCTTGCCGATCCGTTCCGTGACGATCAGCAGGGCGGCGATCTGCCAGATTCCCGTAAGCGCGAGAAGCGGAACGCTCAGGAGCATGCCATATCCGAGGATCGTAAAAAACCAGTAGGCCTTGGTTTTGTCTGAAAAATAACCCGAAAGAAGGCGGATGCCGTAACCCAGGAATTCTCCGGCACCGGCGATAAAACCGACCAGAAGCGCGTTCGCGCCGAGCAGCTTAAGGTACGGGCCGTTGACGCTGCGCGCGCCCTCATAAATGGTATCCCCAAGAAGGCTGACGAGGCCGAAGAGCAGGATCAGCTGGAAAGCTTTTCTCTTGTTTTGTTCCATGGTTTTCAACCGTTTCCCAACACCGGTCTTTGAACTTGAAGGCCAGGTTTTGTCAGGGGCAATGAAAGCTTACTGATTTTATAAGGAGAATCAAATACAATGTGCGGTGAACAACATCGCGGGCCACGGTCCACGGGACACGGCCCACGATCCAGCTTCGTGGCCCTTGGCCCGTGGTGCGTGGACCGGAAAAATGAAAAACAAATTTCTTAAAAATTATTCCTTCTCGCTACTGCTTATCGCGGCAATCATGGTTGGCGCGGGGCTCGGCGTTCTTCTTAAAGGGAACGCCGCGGCGCTGAAACCGTTTGGCGACATCTTCCTCAACCTGCTTTTCACGGCCGTGGTCCCGCTCGTGTTTTTCTCTATTGCTTCTGCGATCGCGGAAATGTCCGATCTGCGCCGTCTCGGCAAGATCATGGGATGGATGATCCTGATCTTTGTCGGGACGGGGATTATTTCGTCGTTCCTGATGATCCTGGGCGTGAAATTTTTCCCGCCCTCCGTGAGCGGGCATCCGTTGATGGAACTCCCGAAAGATTTCCAGCGCGGCGGCGCGGCAGCGCAGATCGTTCGAGCATTCACCGTGCCGGATTTTGCGCATCTTCTTTCGAGACAGAACATGCTCGCTTTGATCGTGTTCGCGATGCTTGTCGGGCTCGCGGCATCACTGGCGCGGGAAGACGGGAAGCCCTTCGTCGGTTTTCTCGTATCGGCCAACAAAGTTATGATGAAGGTGATTCATCTGATCATGTTTTATGCGCCCGTCGGCCTCGGAGCTTATTTTGCATATCTGGTGGGGACCCTCGGGCCGGAACTTCTGGGATCGTACCTTCGGGTGGTGGCGCTTTACTATCCGCTCGCGATACTTTATTTTTTCGCGGGATCCTCGGTCTATACATGGATCGCGGGCGGGAGAAAAGGTTTCACGGATTTTTGGGGGAATATTCTGACTCCCGCACTTACGGCATGGGGAACCGGGAGCAGTCTTGCGGCGGTGCCGGCAAACTTTGAGGCGGCGGACCGGATCGGCGTCCCGAAGGACGTGAGCCGGATCGTGATCCCGATCGGCGCGACGATCCATATGGACGGAACCTGTATGTCAGCGATCGTGAAGATATCGCTTCTTTTCACTTTTTTCGGGCTTCCGTTCGGCGGCGTGGGGACTTATGTGACGGCGGTCGGTGTTGCGATCCTGAGCGGGATGGTGATGAGCGGGATCCCCGGCGGCGGTTTTTTGGGAGAGCTTTTGATCGTAACGCTTTACGGATTTCCGGCGGAGGCGCTTCCGCTGATCTCCATGGTCGGCACGCTGGTGGATCCTCCCGCGACGATGGTCAATTCCACAGGGGATACCGTTGCCAGCATGCTTGTTTCACGGATCCTGAACGGTCATCGGAGACAGGCATCATTAGAGTCATCCGCCTGTCTCCGTGATTAGGCGGCAGAAAGATTACTCTCGCGAGCGACTGTTGGGACGAACGGTCCCGGCCGTGGAACCTGCGGCAGACCCAGCATCTCACGGGCCCGGTTCAGGGCGTCGTCAATATTTCCGAAGACATTATCTTCCCCGATCATTTCCAGCAATCCCGAACGCTCCATGGCCATCAGCGGCTGGGTGTGAAGGTCCGCCAAAAGTAACGTGATCCCCGATTTCTTGAATTTGTTGTACGCGTCCTTCAGCGTATGCATTCCGGTGGCGTCGAGCGCGATGACGTTTCGCATGCGGATGATCCGGATCTTTGGTTTCGTGCCGACCGTGTTCATGGCTTCGATAAACTTGTACGAAGCGCCGAAAAAGAAAGGTCCGTTGATCTCAAAGACCTCCACTTTGGAGGGGATCTTTCGTTTACCAACGGCGTTGGGGTCGTCCTGTTCTTCCGTGTCCACCAGTTCATTCGTGACAATTCCGACATTGGTCACAAGAGCCATGCGGCGCATGAAGAGAAGCAGGGCCAGAAACAGTCCGACCTGGATGGCGACTGTCAGATCGACGAACACAGTCAGTAAAAATGTCGCCAGAAGTACCGCGACGTCGCTTCGGGGACTCCGTAGCATCATGAGAAAGGATCGCCATTCGCTCATCTGGTAAGCGACCATGATTAGGATAGCCGCAAGACAGGGAAGCGGCACCCACGCGATCCACTTTCCGAGGAAGACCATGATGATGAAAAGAACGATCACGTTGATGATTCCCGCGACCGGCGTGCGGCCCCCGTTATGGACGTTCGTCGCCGTGCGCGCGATGGCGCCGGTCGCCGGAATGCCGCCGAAGAAAGGGACGACCAGGTTCGCGATGCCCTGTGCGACGAGTTCCATATTGGGACGGTGCCTGCCGCCGATCATGCCGTCAGAGACGACGGCGGAAAGAAGGGATTCAATCCCTCCCAGGACGGCGATTGTGACCGCGCTCGGCAAAAGCAGGCTGATATCTTTCAGATGGATGGCCGGAAGGGAAGGATGGGGAAAAGAATTCGGGATCGCGCCGAAGCAGCTTTCGATCGTTTCGACCGGGAGCTTGAAAAAATGGACCAGCACCGTGGTCGAGACAAGGGCGATGAGGGCTCCGGGGATCCGGGCCGTGATCTTTTTCCAGAAAACAATGATGGCGAGCGAAAGAGCTCCGATGCTGAGCGCCGGCCAGTTCAGGGTGTAAGAATATTTTGCATACACCGACCATTTCTCCACAAAATTCGCCGGAACAGAATGGATCGTAAGGCCGAAGAAGTCTTTGATCTGGGAAGAAAAAATAATGACCGCGATGCCGCTCGTGAATCCGACGACGACCGGATAAGGGATGAATTTGATGATCGAGCCGAAGTGGAAAAGGCCCATGGCGATCAGGATGATTCCGCCCATGAGCGTCGCGATCAGGAGGCCGTCCATGCCGAACTTCTGGAGAATGCTGTAAACAATGACCACGAAGGCGCCGGTCGGTCCGCCGATCTGCACGCGGCTGCCGCCCAGGACGGAAATGATGAAGCCTGCGATGATCGCGGTAAACAACCCTTTGTCTGGCGAAACACCCGAGGCGATGGCGAACGCGATCGCGAGCGGGAGCGATACGATGCCGACGATGATGCCGGCAACAAGATCGCCGCGGAACTTGGACCAGGAATAATCTTTGAGCGTGGTGAAGAGTTTCGGTTTTAGCATGGGAAAAGCCTTTCGTAAAAAAATGTAGGAAAACGGACGCCTGTTTATCGGCAGGGGATGCCCGGAACTTCAATGCCTGGAAGCTGGATCAGGGGGAGGTTGAAACAGGAAGCATTATATCAGAAAATGGGCCGATTTTGTAGCAGCAACTTGGAAAAAAAGTCATCGTAACTTATTTCAAACAAAAGAGTTGCGTCCTTTCCTCCCGAGGTATTTTGTTGGCGGAATATTTTGCAGAAAAAATCAAATATCTTCGTGATATTCCCGGTCTTTCCAAATTACGCGGACATGTAATGGACGGACCTCGTCCGCGGGCGTTACCGATCCCCAGGCGACGGCAATCTCTTCCATCTGGACCTCGGGGGAGAATTTTTCCGATTTTCCGACGACGAGTTGTTGGGCCTTCAGATCGAACGCCGCGCGTGCCATTACATAATAGGGATCGTTCGTCGGGACCGAGAGAAGGATCACGGATCGCCCGACCTTTTCTGCGGTAGCGATCACCTGAGTAAAGAGCTCTTCTTCCTGAGGAGAAGGTTTGTCGAGCTTTCCTTCAAGAAACAGACCGGTCCCGACTTTGGAAGTCAATCCGATCACATCCGTGGTCTCCGGATCGGCTTCGGCCAAAACCCGTTCCAGATGGATCAGGCGCTTGGGGGAATGGACCGCAACGATGATCCGTTTGGGTTTGGTGCAACGGCATGCTTCCGGCGTCAGGAGCTCCATTTCGTTCAGGTTGACGCGATCGATATGGTGATGCTCTTCCTTCGAATCGAGCGGGTGAGCGCGGTGTCTCTCGTTAAGCTTTTCAGAGATCAAAAAGATGATGAAGAACGCCAGCGTGAAAAGCGATCCCGAGATCGTCGCGACCTTTTTGGTCAGCAAATTGACCATTGCGGTCATGAACAAAACGAAAAAGATCGCGACCAGCCCCATCGGGATCTCGATGCCGAAGATCCGGAAATTTCCAGGGACTTTCCATTCGCGGTCGCTTCGGTTTTTGTAGCGGAGCATCAGGACCGCCAGGCTTTTGAAGACGAAGCTCCAGATGACGCCGAATGCGTAAGCTTCGCCGAGGATATAGATATTGCCGCGGCAGAACAGGATCGTCAGGATTTGCAGCCCGACGATCAGATGGATCATTCTGTGGGAGGTGCCGAAGCGGGGGTGCGGGCGCCGCAATGCTTCCGGCAGGATCCCGTCCTCACCGAGCCGGTTCAGGACGCCGTTGGAACCTACGATCGATGTATTGACCGCGCCGGAGAGGATCAAGGCTCCTACGAATACCACGAAAGCTTGAAAGAGGATACGGACGGGCATCGGACCGATGAGGTGCATCGTCAAACCGCTGATGAGATTATCGGAATATTGGCCAGTTCGCACGGCATCCGGAATGATCATGACGGCGAAGAAACTGACGAGGGATGTCAGTAACATACTGTAGATGAAGATGATAAAGCCTGCTTTTTCCAGGTTCTTTAGTTTGGGCGCTTCCATTTCACGGTAGACCTGCGCAAGGGATTCTTCGCCGCTCATGGCAAGGAGCGAATGTCCGAATGCGATCGTGATCCCGATCATGCCGAGCGGTGCGATCCCGTCTTTGAAAGGGAGGAGCCATCCGAGGGATTCCTTGGTAAAAACCGGCGCAAAAGACGGCCAATGGAATCCGCGGACTTTGAGCGTTAGAAGGCTCCAGGTAATAAGGAGGATAGCCATGACTGTGGTGATTCCCATGATCTTGAGGGCTTTTTCGCTGGATTCCGGGATGCCTTTGACGTTCTGCCACCAGAAATAAAGGGTGACTGCGATCGCGAACCCTATCGCAAATAAGTTTGTGGGGATGTGCAAAGGGATCTCCAGATGGGGAAAGATCGTATTGAAAAGTCCGGCAAGATACTGCCCCGCGGAAACAGCGCTGATCGGTCCCGTAAGGACATAGTCAAAAATCAAGGCGGAAACCGAAAGTTTTGCCAATGTTCCGCCCATAGCTTCCTTGACCACGCGGTAGACGCCTCCGCGGACGAACATACCGCAGGATTCGATGTAGACCGCCCGAACTGCGTAAGAGAAGAGCATCACCCCGAGGATGAACCAGGGTGCGGCCTTCCCGATCGCTTGTTCCGCGATGCCGCCGATGTAATAAGCCGTTGAGGCCAGATCACAAAGTACGATCGCGGCGGCTTTCCAGAAACTGATGAAGCTTAGCATGGCGGTCGTAACGAGCACGACGTTTCGTGCGGTCTTTTTTGTCTGGGGGATATTAGGCATGTCGCGGCCCTCCTTCCGAACGATTCATGGGAAGAGAACCAGGGACGGCAGAGTGCTGCAGACAGACAACGTTCTTCATGGGGAACTCCTCTCAACAGCGCCTACGGGGTTAGCTGACGGGCTAAGGTCGAGAAAACCTCTCACTGGCCTGATACCAGACCAGTAATTCGCCCCTTATGGTTAGTGGGTCCCCCGCTCCGAGGGCCTTGAAAAAAGGCCTTCAGACTCGGCATATAAGCGTGGAACTATACGCTTTTTTGCGAGGAAATCAAGTTCTCGGGTGAATTTTTGGGGAAGGCTTTTCGGAAGGTTTTGTGGGTGCGGCGGGAGCGGGTTCTTCGGGCTCCTCGGGGGTCTGTGACATGAAGGGGACAAGAGAATTAAGGTTCGCGTGAGCGACCCACTTCCAGCCGTCCGGCGTTTTTGTGAAAATGCTCATGCGCATCGCGGCCCTTGCCGGAAGGTCCATGCCGGTGATCACCTCTTCGGTCATGGCGCGGTAAGTGACGATCAAGGTCGAACCTTTTTGAGTGGTGTTGAAATCGCTTAGCTCGAAGTTCCCGAGCTGGAGGTTTTTCAGGAGTTCGAGTTCTTCCGCAGCGTTGCGCGTGATGTCTTCATGGACGGACTGGAATTCCGGGGCCAGGCCCTTTTGGACGGCGGTCCAATCCCCGGCGGCGATATTCTTCCATAATTCTCGCACCAGTTTTTCTCCGACGGACGGCGTGTCCTCGGCAGAACTCATAGCGACGGAAAAAAGAAGGAAAAAAACAAGACCCGGAATAAAACAGTGTTTTTTCATGACAACCTCCTTCAGGGGTGCGCGTCCTTTCTTGACCCGGAAAAATATTCCGGAGAATGCGGAACAGTCTACCATTGGAGGGACGGTTTCTGGAAGAGGGCTGTGATTCGTTCTGATCCCGCCCCGGGGTTACGCGCAGCGCATTTTTTGGACCGTGATGATCAGCCTTTGCTGGACCGGAGTCCCTTGCAACTCACCGTCCCAATGTTCGCGACAATAAGTTTCCAACATCGGGGTCCATGCGGACTGGATGATAGGGACCCCCTTCTCCTCGTGCCAGCGGTCAAGCAATCCGCGCCCGGCTTTTGTATCCGCCGTTGCTACGGAGAAAGGCGCGTGCGTGAAGACATTCATTGAATACCACCGGATGTTTCGAAGTTGCGTGTCATTGGATAATACGGGAAAAACAAGCTCGCTCGGGAAAGTGGTTCCCCAGCTGAAGATGGTCTCCCGGGGGAAATGGCGGGCATCGTCCTGCGCGCGGGCCAATATTTTTTTGGAAAGGATGCCCTGAGGAATGAGGATATAAGCCTTCCAGATAAAGGTCGCAATGAGTATTCCCAAAGCGATCCTGCGCAAGACAGCGCTAGCCGGCCGTCCCCATAAAAGGGGCGCCACAAACAGCAGACTCATTAGCGGGAGACATACGCGCAAGGGACACGGACGAAACACCCATCCGGTCATGAACAGGGCCGTCAGACAGAACACCCAAGTCAGCGCGGCAGACCAATGGGGGATCAGGCAAAGTAGCAAGAGGCCCCCAAAATACAAGGGAAGCATCTGAGGAGCGACCAAGCCCTTAAAACCTTCAAAGCCCGAAGCAAGACGCCCTTTCTGCAGATAGAGCGGGCCGAGTTCGGCCATCATTGCGCTCATGGCTTTGGGGTTCGCGACCGAAGTGTCTACGAAGAATTTGCAGCTAAGCAGATCGATATCATTATCGGAATAACCGTAACGGGCCAGAATGTCCGGTCGTTGTTTCAGATATTTGCCGCCGTCGTAATCGGCAAAAGGAGTGCGCGCAGAGTTCAGCTCATTGAAGAACTTCCATTCAGGGGCGTTGTAGGCCTGGAGGTCTAACGCGGCGGCTGACGTAATCACAAGCGCCAGAATGATGAGGCCGATCCGCATCGACCGTTGGTGCCACAAGGCCTTCCAAGGGAGCAGGGGCAAACCCACCCCAAGGACCAGGAAAAATTCCTCTCCCCGTATCAGGAAACCGCCCAAAGCAAGAAGACAAGCCGCCACGAGGCTTCCGAGGTCTCCATATTTCGTGTGGACACGCCAGCCGATGATCGCGGTGGCCGTGAGAAGTCCGGCGGTAAATGTGAACTGTGGGAAAAGGATGGGTCTTGCCATGATCAGGATCATCGCAAGCAGGCTGGGGAGGTAGCCTGCTCCCAGGCGAACCAGAAAATAAAATAACATCCAACTGGTGATCACCAGAGTTGCCATCGCGGCCAGCGAGTAGCCCAGGACCCCGTTGATCGGAGGAATGGCGCGGACCAGGTGGCCCCAAAGGACGTTGGAATAGACCAGGTTCGGAGAGCTGTGCGCGGCAAGCCCGTAGCCATGAGCCACCATGGACATGCACACGTCGTCGTTTTGTTCCCAACGGGGGGTGAAGAGAATGCAGAGCGCGACGACGAGCACAAGGGCCACAAAAAAAGAAACAAGCGCGGGACGATCTTTCAACCGGAGCAGGAACGAACGCCAGTTTGGGATGTTCAAGTGGGTCTCTCGACAGGATGAAGGCTTAGGCCGTGCATTCTTGTGTTCTCACGTGTCGGTTTTAGGATGATCACAGGGCTGGATGATAGCAAAATCGGTCTTTTTTGGGAAGGATCGTTAAGGATCGTTGCAGAGGGCCCAAGGCGGTGATCGGGCGAAGGGGAGAGAGCGTCTAGTCGGTTTCTTTCCAGATGTCGCCCTTGCGGCCGATCTTGACAACGCTCTCGATACGGATCTTGATCACCACGAATTCTTCGGAGATCTCTAGCTCGTAATGTCCGCGCCTTTTGCCGGTCCGGACTGCTTCGACCACGCGGTCGGTCGAAAGTTGGATCAACCGGTCATTCCATTCTTTCAGGATCTTGTCGAAGACTTTTCCGGATTCAATAAGGCGGGCCTTGCCGTTGAAACGGTAAGCCTCAAGGTTATCGAGATCCATGAACGAGACCGAACAAAGGGGGTTGCTCTTGAGATTGGTGACGGTCTTGCCGATCACGTGATCGACTAGGTAAAGAAAAGACCCCTTGGCGCGAAAAAAGAATTTCGGGACAGAGTTCGGCTGTCCTTCGGCGGAGGCCGTGGCGATGGAGACAAATTCGCGTTTTTCGAGAATTTGTAGAATTTTTTCCGGGATCATCGATCTCACCGCTTCCTTTTTTATAAAGAGTATTCTACCAGACAAAAGAAGCAAGATGTGTGCCAATCCTTGATCCGCACAACGTAAAAACTAAAATTGTTGTGCGTTGCGCGTCGAGCCTTGCGCCTGCTAATATGAAGCCCTGCGATTATCCGATACCACAAGGACCAGAACTGTATGGAAAAAGGCTTGTATGTCCACATCCCGTTTTGCCGCGGGCGGTGCCATTATTGTAATTTCGTTTCGGAGGGAGAGCCTTCCCCTGAGTTCCGCAAGCGCTTCCTCGATGCGCTCGTTCTTGAAGCCGAAGCAACTTTCCGGCGGTTCGGGAAACTTTCTTTTGCCACTTTCTACCTCGGGGGCGGCACGCCCTCGATCCTGACCGGCGAAGAGATCACATTTCTCATGAAAACAGTCCGGGACCGGTTCCGCTTTGCCGCGGATGCCGAGATCACTGCCGAGTGGAATCCCGGGGATGGTGACGAGGAAAGACTTCGTATTTTCCGGGATCTTGGCGTCAACCGGATCAGCTTAGGTGCGCAATCGTTTCGGGACGTTCTTCTCAATCGCCTTGGTCGCAGGCATTCCGTCCGGGATATCCTCGAAACGCTTCGGAAGATCCGCGCCACCGGTATTTCTAATATCAGTCTGGATCTGATGCTCAGGATCCCCGGGCAAACGCCGGACGATTTCCGGCACTCTCTCGACCAATGCGTTGCTTTGGAGGCGTCGCAGGTGTCGCTTTACGATCTTGAAGTTCACGAAGGGACGGTTTTGGGTGATCTCAAACGTGACGGCAGTCTGGATCTTCCCGGGGAAGAGGATCATGCCCGGATGTATGAAGCCGCGATCCGGACGCTAACGCAGGCGGGTTACGAACATTATGAGATCTCAAATTTTGCAATGCCTGGTGCCGCGTCGCGTCACAATCTTCTTTATTGGCATAACCGGGAATATCTCGGCCTCGGTCCGGGCGCTTTTTCTTATCTTGGAGGGATCCGTTATCAATTCGCAACCGACACCGGGCATTACCTCGCGAAATGCGAAGCCCGGGACTGGACCCGCGATCAGGAGGACGCACTTTCGGAGGAGGACAAAGAGGTCGAAACCTTTGTGACCGGCCTCAGGCTCCGCAAGGGCGTGCGCCCCGGAGATTTTAAAAAGATCTATCCTAAGGTAGCTGAACGGGTTGCGACACTTTGCGGCGAGGGACTTATGGAGTTTGTGGGGGAAGACCTAAGGTTGACAAGACGCGGGAAATTTCTTTCCGAGGACGTTTTCGGGTTTTTGCTGAAAAAAGACATCTCGTCCGAAGACTCTTTTTTGTGATATATTGTTCCTCCCCTGAGGGAGTTTTTGGGAAATGTTCCAACGCAAAGGAGGCTCCACATGAAGGTTCTTAGCAAGATCCTCATTGTTACGCTTTTCTTCTCTCTTCCGTTGGCGATTTTCGCCTATGCCGAAGACGTGAAGGTCCAGGAACAAATTCCGGTGGTCATGCCCGAGGCCGCTCCGGCCGCGACTCCGGCTCCGGCCGCGGAAGCGACAGCCCCGGCGGTGGCTCCGGCCCCCGTTGAAGTGGCTCCGACTCCGGTCGAGAAGACGACCCTCGAGAATCTTCAGGCCGCGTTTAACGGTGAAAGCAACGCTAACGCAAAGTACCTCGCGTTCGCCAAAAAAGCGGATGAAGAAGGATACGGCAGGGCCGCCAGTCTTTTCCGGGCCGCCGCACGTGCCGAGCAGGTTCATTTTGAACGTCACGCCAAAGTGATCAAAGGAATGGGCGGAACCCCCACAGCGAAGATCGAAACTCCGGAAGTAAAGACCACGCCGGAGAATCTCAAGAACGCGTTGGACGGCGAGACCTACGAAAGTACGATCATGTATCCCGGGTTTCTCAAGAAAGCGGAAGCGGATAACAATAAAGATGCGACAGATGCTTTCGAGGACGCCAATGCCGCTGAAGCGGTCCATGCTTCCCTCTATAAGGAAGCCCTCGCGGACCTTAAGGCGTGGAAGCGCGGCAACAAGAACTTCTATGTTTGCCCCGTTTGCGGGAATGTCGTGGAGAGAATGGGTTTTAAGAATTGTCCCATTTGCGATACGAACAAAAGACAGTTCATGGCGGTAAAATAATCAAGCTACAAGAAGGGGCAGCTTCTCCTTTAAAAGGAGGAGCTGCCCTTGTTCTTTAAAGGAGATCCCTTTGCAGAATCCGTCCCCTGAATTTTCGATCGTCATACCCGTTCGCAACGAAGAACAAAGTCTCCGGCCCCTTTACGAAGAGATCGTGGCTGCGATGGATTCCCAGAAATGGAGCTTCGAGGTTCTTTTTGTCGATGACGGGAGTACCGACGGGACGGCCGGTGTTTTAAAATCCTTTTCCGGAGATCCGCGCGTGCGTCTTTTTGCATTCGGAGGCTGTCGCGGAAAATCTGCGGCGTTGGCCCTGGGCTTCCGGAATGTTCTCGGGAAATATGTGGTGACGCTGGATGGAGACCTTCAGGACCAGCCCAAAGAGATCGTGAAACTTTGGCAGGTCATGGAGCGAACGGGGACCGATCTTGTTTCCGGATGGAAGAAGGTCCGGCATGACCCGTGGCATAAGATCCTTTCGTCGAAGCTTTTCAACGCGCTCGTGCGCGGTATTACGGGCGTCGGGCTTCACGATTTTAATTGTGGGTTGAAACTTTACCGCGCCGAAGTAGTCCGGGAGATCCCTTTGTACGGCGAACTGCACCGTTTTACTCCCGCTTTGGCGGCGTGGAAGGGATTCAGGGTTGCCGAAGAGCCGGTCGAGCACCGGTCGCGAAAGTATGGAAGATCCAAATTCGGTGCGGGACGGATGTTCGGTATGACGGTCGATCTTCTGACGGTCGCTTTTCTCATGCGCTACGAGGGGAAACCGTCCCATCTCTTCAGCGGGGCCGGCCTGCTTTTTCTGTTCTCCGGGGCGTTTATCAACGGGCATCTTTTGCTTATCAAACTTACCGGGGGCACGATCGCGCCCCGTTATCCCTACATGATCCTCGGGATCACGCTTCTTGTGATCGGGATTCAGTGCGTTTTCTTCGGGCTTCTTTCCGAAATGATCGTTTACCTGTCCCGCCGGCAAGAAAAGTCCGCGTCCCTTTAAAAAAATCCTGAAACCGTCAGGGCTTGTAGTAGATCGTCGAAATTTCCCCGCCTTGCCGCTTGATCTCGTAGACCTTGATCATGGACTTCATCTCATCCTCGATATCTTTGCACGCGCTTGTGCTGAGGCTCTGCCAGGAGGCTTTGTTCGGGACCATGAGCAGAAAACTATTTCTTGGCAAAATGCGGCGGCGGACGAAATCATACCGGATGTCTTCGCGTGGATTGTAATATTCGACCATGAGGAAGCTGTTGGGGTTTGGCACGAGAAGAAAGGAATTCCGGGGAGCGTGCCGGTTCACCCACGCGATGCCTTCCCGGTAGGAAGTCAGCCAGAAATCTCCCGCGTCGGGAATATTTTTTTCCTGGGCGCCTTTGAGCCCTCCCGCAAAAAAATTAAAGAAAGCCGTTTCATACGGATGCGTCGTGAGGATGCCGAAAAGTTGCGCGCCGATCACCATGGCGGCGAGTTCCCACCCAAGCCAGGATTTTTTCAAAGAGAAGCGGGTTGCGATCCTTTCTCCCGCATCGAGGATCCCCCCGGTTGCAAAATAAGAGAACGGCACCAGGTAGGTCATAAACAGGCGGATGCCGTTATAAACCGGAAGGAGCGGAGAGCAGGCGATGCCGATCACGGTGCCGAGCCAGATCATCATGAGCAGGTCCAGGGAATGGCGCGACCGGCGGAGCCATGTTTTAAGGATCCCCCAGGTGGCGGCGAGAAGGGTGAGGGCGGGGGTGACATAAAAGATCTGGATCAACGGATAAAAGCTCCAGGCTTTGTTTTTGATCCCGAGGAGGTCTTTGACGGCTTTTGATTTGGATCGCCAGAAACGCGCTTTTTCCTCGATCCCGTAAAAGCCGGGCATGAAGAAAAAGGCTGCAATGGCCGCGGCAATCAGGATCGCCGCGCAAACGTGGAAGACCCGCTCCCGTGACCACCGGAACGGGGCAGGTTCTTTTTCGGGATTTTCTGATTTCTCCGGAAGAGGGATCCCCATCCACCGGGAGGTGATCAGCCATAGGGCGATGATGCCCGGAGCGATTAGCGTGTAGAGCTTTCCGGCGAGAGAAATTCCAAGCGCGGTCGAACACGCATAAAGCCAGCGGAGGCCCCGGAAACCCGAGGCGGCCCACTCATAAAAAAGCAGGACCGAAACGGAAAAGAATACAAAGAGAGGGATGTCCTTGATATTGTTGAAGGAATGCCCGAAAAAATGAGGGTAGGTCAGGACCGTGAGGCAGGTTGCCGCCGCGAAAAAGGGACCGGTCCTTTTCTTCAGGAAGTTGTAATAAACGTTCAGGAAAAGAAGGGTGAGGAACGGCAGAAAGGCGTGGCGCGCTGAAACGGGATCGATCCACCCGAGCCACTGGCTGAAGACCTGCCGGCAGGCCTCGCCGATCATGAAGAAAAGGGCCCCGTGGATCTGGAAGGAAAGATTGAACTGGTCGATGTCGGGGAGTGTGTAATGGGTCAGAAGGTAATTGAGATTGATCTCGCCCTCTGAAAAATTTTTCGGGCTGTCGAACCCGAGGCCATAATCGGGCAAAAGGCGGAAAGCGAGGATCAGGTAAAGGACGGAGAAGATCAGGAAGCCGTAGCGGCTCAAGAATTCCCGTATTCTCAAAAATCTATCGAAAGAAGATCCCATGACGGCTCACGAGGCCATGAGCCTTGAGGCTTGAGCCGTGAGGTTCAAAAAACACTCATGGCTCACGCCTCAGAGCTTTTGGCTATTTCTTGGCTTTCCCCTGGCTCGCGACGGCGTCCATCGCGGCCTTGACCTTTTCCGGATCACCGAGGTAATAGTGTTTGATCGGTTTGAGGTTCTGGTCCAGTTCGTAGACGAGCGGCATGCCGGTCGGGATGTTCAACTCCACGATTTCGCTTTCGGGAATGTTGTCGAGGAACTGCACCATCGCGCGCAGGCTGTTGCCGTGCGCCGCAATGAGGACCTTTTTCCCCGAGCGGATGGCCGGAGCGACAACCTCGTTCCAGAAGGGGATGACGCGTGCGACAGTGTCTTTCAGACACTCCGTCAGCGGCAGCTCGGTTTTTTTGAGACCTTTGTAGCGCGGATCGAAGGCCGGACTGCGGGGATCTTCCGGTTTTAACGCGGGCGGCGGCACATCGTAGCTCCGGCGCCAGATCTTGACCTGGGCCTCGCCGTATTTTGCGGCCGTTTCGGATTTGTTGAGACCTTGGAGATCGCCGTAGTGGCGTTCGTTCAGCCGCCAGTCGCGAACGACCGGGATCCACATCAGGTCCATCTGGTCGAGAACGTTCCAGAGCGTGCGGATCGCGCGTTTCAGTACGGACGTGAAAGCAACGTCAAAAGCGTAGCCCTCTTTTTTGAGGAGCGCGCCGCCGTCTTTGGCCTCTTGAAGGCCTTTTTCGGATAGGTCGACATCGGTCCACCCCGTGAACCGGTTCTCCTTGTTCCAAGTGCTTTCGCCGTGACGGATCAAAACGAGCTTGTACATAATTCGATTCTCCTTAGTGAAGGTGTTTTTAAAAATTTCCGGTTATTTCTCTATTCCTCAATGGAAAGACTAGCTGCCAGAGGAAGGGGGGCAGCGTTCGGGTTGTAGCGGGCCGTGATGTGATCGCCGTTCTCAATGTCGTCCAATTCGACCGGCTCCCCGTTCTTGATGACGGCACAACCGTCCGGGACGCTCAGGGTGACATCTTCGTATTTGAAATTTTCGACGTCATACATCCAGCGAATGGTGATGATTTTTTTCTCGGCGTCGATCGCGGTCACGGATCCTTCCACCGTCTGAAGGTTTTCCATGACAATGGTCGTATCCTCGTAAGCGAGGACGAGCTCGGCAGGAGAAAAAGAGACGATGGCGCTAAGAGCGATCAAGCCGGCGATCACGATCCTTTTATTCATAAGGCCCCCTTTTCAGGATTAAAAGCAGGGTCAATATAGCATTACAAGGACCGGAAAAAAAGACCAAAAGGAACGGAGGGGGATCAGCGGTGGGGTCTGCGGAAAGCCGGGGCGATATAGCCGCGTCGCCGGCCTCGTGCGAAACGGCCGCCGCCGAACGAGGCGACTTTCACGGGCTTTAGATCAATAAAACTTTCGAGCGGCATCTCGGGGTGCTCGGAGATCGGAAGCGCCATCCGCATGAGCCTTTCGATGTTCTTGACCTCTTTGCCTTGGTCGGGCGTGGCGAACGAGATCGCGTGGCCCTTGTCACCGATCCGGCCGGTGCGGCCGATCCGGTGGATGTAGTTCTCCGATTCGTCCGGGAGATCGTAATTCAGTACGAGCTCGATTCCTTTGACGTCGATCCCGCGGGCGGCGATATCGGTCGCGACGAGGATGCGGTATTTTCCGTTTTTGAAGCCCTCGAGAGCTTCACGGCGTTGAGCCAGGGAACGGTCGGCGTGGATCTCGGCAGCCTTATGGTTCATTTCACGGATCGCGCGGGAGATCTTATAAGCCCCGATCTTGGTCCGCGAGAAAATCAGGATGGTTCCGTGGTATTGTGCGAGGATCTTTCGCAGAAGGTCCCTTTTTGATTCCTTTTTCACGATGAAGACTTCCTGCGTGATCTTTTCCGCGACGGTCCCGGACTTTGCGATCTCGATATGCGTGGGGAGTTTCATGTGCGCGGTGGCGATCTTCATGATCTGGTCGGGCATCGTGGCCGAGAAGAGCATGGTCTGGCGTTCTTTCGGGATCGCGCGGAGGATCTTGTGGATCTGCGGCGCGAAACCCATGTCGAGCATGCGGTCCGCTTCATCGAGAACGAGGATGCTAATATCGTTCATGAAAACGTAACGCTGTTCCATATGGTCGATCAGGCGGCCCGGTGTGGCAATGATGATGCGCGGGTGCTGGCGGAGTTCCTGGATCTGGTTGTGCATCGAAGCGCCGCCGATCAGGACCGCGTATTTTGTATAGGGAGCGATCTTATAAAGGCTTTGGTGGACCTGGGTCGCCAATTCGCGCGTTGGGACCAGGATCAACCCGCGTCCCTTGGTTTGAGTGAGGCGCTGGATCATCGGGATGCCGAACGCCATGGTTTTGCCGGTCCCGGTTTGCGCGATCCCAATCACATCCTGTCCGTCGATGGCGATGGGGATGGCTTTTTGCTGGATCGGTGTCGGGTTTTGGAACTTCATCTTTTCGAGGGTCTCAAGGATCTGAGGAGCGATCCCGAGGCCGAAAAACGTGGCCGCGACGGGGGATTCACTAGTAGGATGCGTATGCATGCGGGCAGTATAGGGGCAATCTCCTCAAATAGCGAGAGAATTAAAAAAACAATGGTAAAAACACCCATTGACCCTTCGGCGGTAATCCCTATAATTAAGCCCTTCTAGGGATGTAGTAAGCGTATTAAATTTGGGTCGCGTATCTCTAAGTTTATTCCCCTGTAGCTCAGCTGGTAGAGCATGCGGCTGTTAACCGCAGTGTCCCTGGTTCGATCCCAGGCGGGGGAGTTTTCATACATAAATACAGGCGTTACTGTTGTCGATAACTTTTAAGACAGCGGTAACGCCTTTTTTATTGGATCAAAAGGAGAAAGAAATGTCCAAACGGAATGTTTTTATAAAAATCAGCTTTCTGGCTTTAGCGATCTCATTCTTTATGGCTTTTCGGGTTTTAGCACAAAACCCTCAAAGGGATGCTTTTAATAAAGGCAAGAAACATATTTTTTTAAGTGAGTATGATGCGGCGATAGTCGAACTCAACAAAGCCATAGAATTAAATCCTAATGATGCAGATGCTTACTGCAACAGAGGCATTGCCTACAGTTCTAAAGGTGATCACGACCGAGCTATATCTGATTTTAATGAAGCGATAAAACTGAATCCTAATAATATCTATGCCTGTTACAATCGTGGACTTGCTTATGGTTTCCAACATAATTTTGACCAAGCTATTTCTGACTTTACCAAGGCCATAGAATTGAATCCCAATTTTGCTCAAGCCTATAACAACAGAGGAAATGCCTATAGTTATAAAGGTGATAATGACCGTGCCATTTCTGATTTCACAAAAGCGATCGATTTAGATCCTAATGAAGCTAATGCCTATAACAATCGGGGCGTTTCCTATACCGTTAAAGGTGATTTTGACAAGGCTATTTCTGATTGTTCCAATGCTATAAAAATAAATCCCAATTTTTCTAAGGCTTACCGTCAACGAGGTGCCGCTTACGATGCCAAAGGAAATTATGAGCAAGCTATTTCTGATTACACAAAAGCAATAGAGTTAAATCCTAAGGATGCCGTTGCCTATAACAATCGAGGCTATGCTTTTTTCCTGAAAAGCAACTTAGGTCAGGCAATTTCTGACTGCACCAAAGCAATAGAAATAAATCCTAACCTTGCTGAAGCCTATGACAGTCGGGCAGAAGCCTACTATTCCCAAAAAGAATATGCCAAAGCCTGGGATGATGAGCATAAAGCCGAGTCGTTGGGCCTGAAGTTGAATCTGGCTTTTCTAAAGAAATTGAAAACAGCCTCTGGGAGAGAAAAATAACTTCATTGGCCTGTCAAGACGAAGATCTGCCTAAACTGTATCCCCAGAGCAATGCCCTTTTATTTTTCGGAGGATTTTATGAGGAAAGACCAATACCAGCGACATAATGATCTAATTGTCGATCAATTTACAAAACAGGCCATCCCTTTTTCTACCCGCCCCAGCCATTCAGAATATCTTGATCTGATCATGGAATTAACCAAAGTGACTTCGAATGACACAGTTCTGGATGTTGCTTGCGGTCCTGGGCTTGTGAGCTGTGCTTTTGCCGCCACAGCGAAACATGTGACCGGGATCGATCTGGTACCGGCCATGATTGAACGGGCGAAAGTTTTGCAACAGGATAAAAAACTGTCCAATTTGACCTGGAAAACAGGGGATGCGCTTCCCCTTCCTTTTCCGGACGGGTCATTTTCAATCGTAATCACGCGATATTCTTTTCATCATCTCATGGATCCGTTGGCTGTCTGGAAAGAAATGACAAGAGTTGCGAAATCTGAAGGGCGTGTGGCGGTGATTGATGTTTTTACGTCTTCAAAGAAGCAGGCAATGGCCTATGATCAAATGGAAAAACTCAGAGATTCATCGCATGTAAGAGCGTTGCGATTAGAAGAGTTGCAGCGAATGGCTACAAAAACAGGCTTAATCCGGCTGGAAAAGAAGTTCTACAGGCTTGAGATTCCTTTGGAACAACAATTAAAAGCATCTTTCCCAGAAAGTTCCGAGGATGCAGACAAGATCCGAAAAATGGTTTCAGATGATGTCGGGAAAGATACATTGGGTGTTCAGGCTCAGTGGAAAGACAAAGAGCTTTATGTCTCTATCCCTGTCGCGATCATTGTGGGAATCAAATCGTGAAAAAAGATCAATGGCCGCCGGTTCTGGAGCTAAAGAATGTCACAGTGGTCAAAGGAGACGAGAATAAGAAAATCCTGAATAACATCTCGCTCAGGATCCTGCCGGGTGAGAATGTTGCCATTCTTGGGCCGAATGGTGCCGGTAAAACTTCCTTAGTCAAAACGATCACCCGGGAATATTACCAGCTTGCAAAAAAAGGGGCCGTATGCAGAGTGTGGGGCGAGGATCACTGGAATATTTTTGAGCTGCGCTACCGGCTCGGGATCGTCTCCAACGAGCTACAATCAACCTATGCGCGGGAGATCTCGGGGATGGAGACCGTGCTGTCCGGTTTTTTCGGGAGCATCGGACTTCACCGTCACCGGATCACGACGGATCAAAAGAAGAAGGCCTTGAAGATTCTGAAATTCCTCGAGATCGGACATCTCAAGGACCGGAAAATGTCCGTCATGTCCTCTGGCGAGGCGCGCCGCTTTCTAATTGGCCGGGCTCTTGTTCACGATCCTCGGGCGCTTATCCTGGACGAACCGACCAACAGTCTGGACCTGAGATCAACCTATCATTTCAAGAATATCATGCGAAAAATATCGTGGTCCGGGGTGAGTATCGTTCTGGTAACCCAAAACCTTCAAGATGTTATTCCCGAGATTACACGGACGGTTCTCATGAAGAACGGTCAGATCATCATGGATGGCCCTAAGGAAACAATTCTGACCTCGCGAAATATCGGTCGGCTTTTTGATATACCGATCCGGATCAGGCGCAAAAACGGTTATTACTACGCGCTGGGATAAAATAAAACAATCAATCCACCAGGAGTAAATATTTCTAATGCGTAGACGACTCGCTGAAGAAACAATCCTTTTTATTAGTGTTCTGAAATGGTTCATTCTGGCAACCATTATCGGATGCATTGTCGGCGCAGCAACGACGGTCTTTCTGAAATTGTTGAGCTGGAGCATTGCCTTTACGGGTAAGCACTCTTATTCCTTTCTTCTGATCCCCGCGGCTTTTTTTGTCAGCGCCTTGCTTGTTAAATATCTTGCTCCCGATGCTGAGGGACATGGCACGGAAAAAGTGATCGAGGCCATCCATAAGTCTTCAGGAAAGATCAAAGCCGCTGTCGTCCCAGTTAAGTTGGTGGCCACGATCATTACGCTTGCTCTGGGTGGTTCCGCGGGGAAAGAAGGCCCTTGCGCCCAAATTGGGGCCGGGCTTGCGTCCATTTTTGCGGATCTGTTCAAATTCGATGACCATGACCGGAGGAAACTTGTCATTTGCGGGATCAGCGCAGGTTTTGCATCGGTCTTTGGCACGCCCATCGCGGGGGCCTTATTTGGCGTTGAAGTTCTCTTTGTGGGAAGTATTTTGTACGACGTGCTTTTGCCGTCTTTCGTGGCCGGGGTCACGAGTTATCATGTTTCCAATGCTTTGGGAATCACCTATTTCTACCATCCGATGCATTTTGTCCCGCAATTTAGTGAGTTTTTCTTTATTCAAGTCTGCTTTGCAGGGGTTTTTTTCGGTATTTGCGCTTTTCTTTTAATCGAGGTTCTTCGGATCGGGAAAATCTTGTCTGCACAATTAAAGATGTGGAAGCCGTTAAAAGGAATTATTGGGGGTTCTGTGGTTATAGTTTTAACTCTTTTGGTTTCAAGACAATACCTTGGTCTTGGACTCAACACGATTGAAAACTGTCTGCAAGGACAGGCTGTCCCATGGTATGCCGCCTTTATGAAAATGATCTTTACCACTTTTACCCTGAATTTTGGAGGAAGCGGTGGTATTGTGACGCCAATCTTCTTTGTTGGCGCGACCGCAGGTTCTCTTTTCGCTACTTGGACCGGACTTGATCACGCAACTCTATCGGCTATCGGTTTTGTGGCTGTTCTCGCAGGCGCGGCCAATACTCCCATTGCGGCAAGTATCATGGCTATTGAAGTTTTTGGACCTCAACTGGCACCTTATGCCGCAGTAGCTTGTGTCATCAGTTTTTTGATTACAGGGCATCGAAGCGTCTATGATTCCCAAATTCTTTCGATCAAGAAAACCGCCTCTGTCGATGTGCTTCTTGGTAAAGAAATGAATGAGGTCCAGGCTCGCGCAAAATTAAGAGAAAAAGGTTGGTCTCAATACCTGAAAAATGTTTATACTTTTTTGATAAAACGACCTCAAAGTTCTAAAAAGGACTGATCTGTAGCGGAGGATGTGCAGGAAGGGCAGTTTTTATCAATAGCTTTACTGTATCGGCCTCTCCCGAGGTCATCAACCAGTTGCGAAAGTCGTTCACAGGGCGGAGCTATTATAAAAAAACGCCGGAGGCCTTTAGGTCTTCGGCGTTTTTATTTATGCTTTTCCAACGCCAGTCCTAATTTCTTTTAAAGTCCTATAGCTTTTAGGACAGGCGGGGAAATGGGTTTCTAGATCGACGGAGGATTGTCCCAAATGCGATTTTCTGCCTCCAAGCTCTGACATGCACGAATGAATTTTTTGATCAGGAATAACGGCCCTTTTTGTGCATCAGTAAAAGGGTAAATCCCGTCCTGCGTTATCTGAAAGAAGCACCCAGAAAAAGCGGCGATCCCGCCATTATTATAAAATTTTCGTTCTTTTAAAAAGATGGAACCTCCCAAGAAGGGATCCTGATCGTTTTTGAATCCGAGATAATGAACTAAGCTGGGAGCGAAATCGACGGATGTGGAATTCCAAGCGTTATAACTTTTGGGTAGGTTCCGAAAGGGATCATGAATGATTAAAGGAATGCGATCTGCAAATATTCGCTGATAGTCAGTCTGGGCGGACGACCGAATGGCCTGGAGATAAGATTCATCATAAAAATGAGCATGGTCCGCTGTAAAAATAACCATCGTGTTATCTGCATAGGGCGAGTTTTTATAATATTGCCAGAATTTGCCAAATGCGTCGTCCAAATTATGAATCGTATTTAACGCATTGTTCCTACCGTTCTTATAGGTTATTCCGTCCACCTTACTATCCAACCATGCATGTGTGCCTAGGCTATACATGGCGAGAAAAAACGGTTTATCTGTTTGCGGCTCTCTAGCACGGCGTTTTAATAATTCGATGACTGCGTTGTAAAGTTGATGATCGGAAAGGGCGTTTCCCGATGGTTTGAGGTCAGCTAAGAATTCCCTTAACAAAATTTTTCCCGACAAGACTTGATCAAATCCTAAATGTTGCATCATTTTATCGAGATGATAATCCTCAAAATGAGGGGTCAGGAAAATTGTTTGGTAGTGATTATGCTTAAAAATTTGCGTGATAGAAAAATAATTTGTTTTTCTCATATTTGGGCTGTCATCAGACCATTCACTTGCTGGATAAAAAGAACATAGCTGACCCAGTAAGCCTCTATAGGTGGACGCTGTATGGTTAAAATAATTCTGAACCACCATGGAGTTTTTGGCGAAATCCACCAAATTGGGAGTAATTTCTGGAAAGTTAGAGTTGTCAACACTTAGCGCCCGATTCGAAAGACCTTCCGAGAAAAAAACAATAACATTGGGAGGGCCTTGCCCTAAAGTTTTCAATTCAAAAGGTATTTTTTGCGAAGGCGTTTTATACTTCATGAGCGGGTAGCGACTATTTGGATTATAGGAAAATCCGAATTTTCTCAACTCCTGGAGTTCTTCTTTCGAAAACGTTAAATCGATGATCGCATCTTTTTTCCGCACTAATTCCGCATAAAGAGCAGCCGCCGGAGCGAATTGTTTCATGTCGTTAGCCTCAAGATAAAAAGCTCGCTGTGCGAGAACTTCATGAGGTAGCCATCGGTTTCCCGAGACAAGCGTTAAACCAGCCATTGATAATAGGACCGAAATCATAACCAGGAATTTACCGGAAGCGGGCTGTTTAAAAAGCGTTTCGGTAAGCAACAAAAACAAAACGCATGTTAGAACGATGCCGCCCAAGGCGATTACGTTGGGCCCGTTGATAACGAGGCTAATATGAAAAATGTTTTCTAGCGCTAAATGAGGAAAGAAATTTCCGGTACGTTGGATCACGACATATTGGAACGTGGAAATTATTATGAACCCGCAGGCTAAAATATAAGCCAAGATTCGACAAAACCAACGACCGTTGATTAGCCAGATGCCGGCCAACAGAGTGACGATCAGCTCGATGAAATATTTATCAAAAAAGAAAATACTCGCAATGATCGTGATCGGGGAAAATCGAGGTTTTAAGAGATTTAAAATGAACAAAAGACGGCTCAATAGAATGAACATTACGCCTGATAAATAAAAACAATAAAAGGCAGGTCTTGAAATTTTCTTTAGGTGGCCGGTCATTTTTCTTTGCTGTTAGTATTTCGGCATGTAAATTTTAAATTAATCCCATACGGAAAGTTCTATGGTTCCCAAGATTCAACATAAGCGTTGAAAGCGCGATTGTAAATAATTTTATTATTTTATTTCGTGGGATTCCTCTGCCCATGGCCATTGCGGCAAATGAGGCCCGAGGATGGCTCGGCGCACGGCCTCTTTTTGTTTGATCGCGGATATTTTTAAGTTAAACCTGTTTTGGGATTTTACGTTGCGTGTTTTTATTTAATCGTTATCATGAAAGGCCTTAACGAGTATAGCGGAACAAGATTTGAGGAGTAGGATCAAAATGAAACTGCAGTCCCTATGGTTGAAAGCGCAGTATGCTCTTTACCTGCTATTTTTTGCGAAAATATTAAAGCGTCCCTATCACGCGCATATTCAAGTGACCCGGCGGTGTAATTTCAGATGCCGTGCATGCAGGGTTTGGAAGGATGCGTGTCGCCCTGAGGGTGAGCTGTCTCTCGGTGAGTTAGACGTTTTGGCGAGAAATCTGAAAAAGGTAGGACTTAAAAGCATCGCTCTGACGGGGGGAGAGCCGTTGCTGCGAAAAGATATAGCGGAGGTCGTGAGTATTTTTAAGCGGCACGGGTTCAATACGCGATTGCAAACCAACGGTTTTTTACTTGAAGAATCTCTTCTGAAAAAGCTGCTGGTCGCCGGGGTGGATGATATTTTTATTTCCTTTGACGCGCTGCACTACGAATCCTTCTTGATCATTAACGGGCTTCAAAACAAATCGTATTTTGAGAAAGTTCTAAATAATATCAAAGCGGCGTCCCGTCTCACCAGGCCTTTCGGATGCGGACTGGTGCTCACCACCATTTTGCAGCCCGCTAATGTTACCGAAGTGGAGGATCTTTACGCTTTTGCCGTCGAGAATCGCGTCCTCATCGGTTTTTATCCTATGGAGATCGGTCAAAGCACAGATGAGAACAATATTCGCGCTTACGACCCCGAACTTGCCGTGAACGAACACCAAAGGCAACAGCTGAAGGATGCTTTTCTGAAGGTCAAGTCATTGATGGCGAAGTCCGGTTCACCCATTGTGAATTCCGAAAAGACGGTGGATGATTCTATCCGTCATTGCAGTCAGGCAAATTCCTCTATGAAGTGGGCTTGCAATGCGGGGACGTACTATCTCGAGGTTCTCCCGGACGGGAAAATCTGTATCTGTAATGCGACGCCCGCCATCCCCGGTTATACCTATAAAAATATCGGTAAGTTGTATAAGCATAGCGGGAGGGATGCGATATTCCAGCGCCTGAGAAAGAGCTGCAGCGGATGTATTTGTACGCGCCAGTTCGAATATCTTATGGATGATAAATGCTATCTGCTTAAGAAGGTCCTCCAATTTTTTCGTTTTTTTTAAGAAAGCTAGAAGTAGCACGATTAAAGATCCGGTCGAAGTTCCTCCGGAGAGTCCGGGATCGTTCCTTTTTCTAAGGGCATGAGCCGGCGAGCCGTCTCTTTTAGAGACGCGCGTTTCGGCTGTGCCGCTCCAACCATCGACATCCCTTGCAATCGGATATCATCTTATTTAGTATCTAGGCCATGATAAACAACGCGGGCAGAGAAGAGGGTTTCAGGCGGTGACGGAAAACAGTTGGGTCCCGGAACTTTGGATGGCCGCGCCTTTTGCCGGCCTGCTTCTTTCGATTGCGGTCCTGCCGCTTGCGGCAAAAAAATTCTGGCATTCGCTTAAAAATCAGGCCCTAGTCTCCCTCGCTTTTTCGATCCCGATCATCCTTCTATGCCTGAAGAACTCTCCTCACGCGTTATGGGGCAGCCTCGAAGAATATATTTCGTTTGTCATTCTGCTCGGGTCCCTGTTCATTGTTTCCGGGGGACTTTGGATCGAGGGGGGGTTTAAAAGCACGGCGCTCGCCAATACGCTTCTTCTGGGGACCGGCGCGGTGCTTAGCAACTTTGTCGGAACGACAGGCGCCAGCATGATTCTGATCCGTCCGCTTCTCCGGGCGAACGCGCACCGGAAGCATCACGCGTATCTTCCGATCTTTTTTATTTTTCTGGTCGGCAATATCGGCGGCGCGCTGACCCCCCTCGGTGATCCGCCGCTCTTTCTCGGATTCCTCCGGGGTGTTCCGTTCTTCTGGACCTTGAAACTTTTTCCGCTTTGGCTGATGACGGTCGGAACTTTGCTCGGGATCTTTTACTGCCTCGATAGCTATATCATCCAAAAACATTCCAGGACACTGATCCCGCATATCCCGGACACTTTCCGCTTGAACGGAAAGCGGAACCTCCTCTGCTTCGCGGTCATTGTCGGGGCAGTGTTCATTCCGTCGCCGTACCGTAGCCAGCTTCTGCTTGTTACGACGCTTGTTTCGCTCTGGATCACCCCCAAACGTTACCGGGAGGCGAATGATTTTCACTACAGCCCGATCCTGGAAGTGGCGACCATTTTTCTCGGGATCTTCATCACGATGGTCCCGGCGCTGCTTCTTTTGCAGACCCGGGGTGCGGAGCTTGGCTTGACCCGGCCCTGGCAATTCTTCTGGGCGACCGGATGTTTCTCGTCCTTCCTTGATAATGCTCCAACATATCTTACGTTTGCCACGCTGGGCAAGAGTCTGAGGCTCGGCGGTCCGTTTTTCGGGATGCCGGAGCCGTTCCTTTTGGCAATCAGCGCGGGCGCCGTTTTTTTCGGCGCGTGCACCTACATCGGAAATGCGCCGAACTTTATGATCCGCTCGATCGCGGAACATATGGACTGGAAAATGCCGAGTTTCTTCGGGTACATGCTGTGGTCGGTCGGGATCCTTTTCCCGCTTTTTCTTCTCCTGACGGTCGTCTTCTTTTGATAAGTCTGTGTAAAAATCCGGTGCGACGTTGCGATCCTGCGGCCGGGCCTTTTTGTGTCAGAAAAAATTTTTTGGGAAGGAAATCTCTATGAAAAAGATCACCCTTGGTTTCATCTGTTTTTTTCTGGTGAGCATTCTTGCTTGGGGATGCTCGCGGACACTTCAGGAAAAAAAGGCGACGGCAACGGATCCGGGGAGTGTCACCGAGCTAAAATTTACGGGATCCAAGCTGAAGGTCGTACACGACTTCTGAAACAGACCGAAGATTGCTCGGTTCTTGTCAGAAACTTCATCGTTTCTGCGCCTCCGGCCGGGGCTTCGGCCTTAAGCGTTTGCTCGCCTTTATGTCCGGTCTTCGATATAATCCCTCCTCCGTTGCCCGCGTGGGGCTGGAAAGTTCAGAGTATTTCTTAAGGAGTTTTTGTGATGCAGACCGGTATTTTGAAAGACGAGATCCTGAGACGCCGTACGTTCGCGATTATTTCGCATCCGGACGCGGGCAAGACCACCTTGACGGAAAAGTTCCTTCTCTACGGAGGCGCGATCCAGCTGGCCGGTTCCGTGACCGCGCGCAAACAGGAGCGCGAAACGGCTTCTGACTGGATGGAGATGGAGAAAAAGCGCGGTATTTCGATCAGTTCGACCCTTCTCCAATTTGATTACGGTCCCTGGCGCGTCAATCTGCTCGACACCCCCGGCCATAAAGATTTTTCGGAAGACACCTATCGCGTGTTAATGGCGGTCGATGCGGTGGTGATGGTGATCGATGCCGGAAAGGGGATCGAGAGCCAGACCCGCAAGCTTTTTGAGATCTGCCGGCACCGTGAGATCCCGATCTTCACGTTCATGAATAAACTGGACCGTCCGATCCTGGACCCGCTGGCTTTGATTGACGAACTCGAAAGCGTGCTCGGGATCCATGCGTATCCCGTCAATTGGCCGCTCGGAAGCGGGAAAGATTTCCGGGGGGTTTATGACCGCTTGCGGGACCAGGTCCATCTTTTCAAAAAGGTTCCCGGAGGCGCTTACATGGCTCCGGTTTCAACGCATGGCTTTGCGGACCCCGAGGTCCAGAAGGTCGTTGATGAACAGGAATACCGCCAAGCGGCGGACGCTTTGGAGATCCTGGGCGGGGCGCACGGGGGTTTTTCTCCCGAGGCCGTGCTCAAAGGCGAAACCACTCCCGTGTTCTTTGGAAGCGCCGCGAATAATTTTGGGGTCCAGCTTTTGTTGGACGGGTTCATCCAGTACTCCGCGGGTCCGGCCGAACGGAAAGCGGGGGATCGCGCGATCCCCGTTGCTGCGAAGGATTTTTCAGGGTTTATTTTCAAGATCCAGACCAATATGAACCCGATGCATCGCGACCGGATCGCTTTCCTGAGGATCTGCTCCGGAAAATTCTTCCGGGATATGGATGTGTATCACACGAGGACCGGGAAAAAGATCAGGATCACAGGGTCTCATACGCTTTTGGGACAAAGCCGCGAAACGGTGGATGAAGCTTATCCGGGGGACATTATCGGATTCGCCGTTAAATCGGATTTCCGTATCGGGGACACGATCAGCGAAGACCCGTCGGTCGTTTTTAATGCGATCCCTCGGTTCGCTCCCGAGTGCTTTGCCCAAATTCATAATCCTTCGCCGGCGAAGTACAAACCGTTCCGGAAAGGATTGGAGCATCTTTTGGCCGAGGACATCGTTCAGGTATTTAGCTGGATCAAACCGTTTAACCCGAATACGGCGCTTCTCGGGGCCGTCGGGCCGCTTCAGTACGAAGTCCTGCAGTACCGGTTGAGGGAGGAATACGGCGCTGAGTCCCAGCTTGAGATGCTTCCCTGGAAGATCCTCCGGTGGGCGAAATCCGGTTTAAATGATCAGGAGTTTGCCGATTCTCTTTCCTACGGCGTCGGTCTGGTGCGGGACGAACAAGGGAGAAGGGCCCTCCTTTTCCTGAGCGAGTGGACCCTGAATAATTTCCAGGAACACAATCCCCACGTTACGCTTTTTGATTCCCCCAAATAACAAGTCTTCCTTTGCGTCCGGAGCCGGTCTAAGTCATTATGATTAATAGAGTTACAACGCATTAGGAGGGCGCCTAAAAAATCCTTCAAAAAGATATCCTATCTATAAGGGGAGGAGTAGAATATTAACAACTCAGCGCCGCTGTAAAAATCCCTCGTTCGAGGTGCTGCGATGAATTTTTCGAAGAGCAATCCAGAATTAACGCCCCTTCCCCCCGCCGTGACCGTTGCGCCCCCCGGAAGTTTTCGGACTGAAAAACGGCGCACTCGAAAAGAAATAATCAAAATAATCACCATTCTTGTCTTTGTCGCGGTCGTTTCCGCAAGCATTTACTATTTCCACCTGGTCGTTAAAACGGAGATTATTTTTACCCACTTGTTCTACATCCCGATCACCCTGGCGGCCATCTGGTGGGGGAGAAAAGTTTTTTGGGTGGTGCTGCTGCTGGTGGTGCAGCTTTTGGGGGTCCATTTTTTTACAGATCTGAACTTTCCCAACATCGTGAATGACGGGATCCGCTCCGTCATGTTCCTGGTGATCGCGTTTTTGATAAGCGCGCTAAGCGAACGAAACAAACAACACAAAAATCTCCTCGAACGGGCGGGCGCGGAAGCTGAAAAAAAAGTGAGAGAAAGAACCGCCGAGCTTTCCGAGGCTAATGCGCAGCTATCGGCCGAGGTCGCGAAACGTAAGATCAATGAAGCGGAGGCCCGAGCCGTCGCTACGCGCCTCTCTTATCTTACGAAATATGCCAATGATTTCATCATTCTTCTCGACGAAAACTTTAAATTTATAGAGACCAACGAGCGTGTTGCGGATGTGTACGGATACCGGCGCGAAGAGTTGTTCGGCATGTACGCGCCTCAATTGCGCGCCCCGGAAGCCAGAGACCTGTTCCTCGAGCAGATCAGAGCTCTGGGGGATACCGGAAAGACGCTTTTTGAGACGGTGCATCAGACGAAGGGGGGCAGGAAATTTCCCGTTGAAATTAGCATCCGGGCTTTCACGATTGACGGGCAAGGGCGTTATCAGGCGATCATTCGGGATATTACGGAACGGAAAAAGGCCGAGGAATCTTTGCGGGAGGCGACCGAGAAAGAAAGGAAATTGATTCAGAAGATGGAAGCTTTTGTGGCCAATGCTTCTCACGAGATAAGAGGGCCTCTCGGGATCATCAGGGAATCGCTGGATATTGTCGGTAGCGAAACGGTCGGAAAAATAAATGCGGAGCAAAAAGAATGCCTTGCGGCGGGAAAGCGGACTGTGGATAGGCTCATCCGGCTTTTGGGGGATCTTTTGAAGCTTGCCCGGGCGGAAGCGGGGAACCTTACCCTTCAGGAAGAAACGTTCGCCGTCGCATCTTTTTTAGAAGAGATCGTGATCCCGTATTTGAGCCAGATTTCAAAGCAACAGCTGGTCTTTAAAATGGAGATCGAGCCCGGGGTCGGCGAGATTCGCGCAGATCCCGGCAAGTTAGGTGAGGTGGTCGTTAACCTTTTGACCAATGCCATCAAATATACGCCGCCCGGCGAATCTGTTACGGTGAGGGTGAAAGGGACTCCGGCGGAACTGCGTGTTGAGGTCGAAGATACGGGGCCCGGCATTCCGGCCGAATTTTTAGAGAAGGTTTTTGATAAATTCGTACGTATTAATTCCGAAAGGCAGGATGGCACGGGGCTGGGCCTTTCAATCGCCAAAGAGCTTATCGAACTGCAGAAGGGCAGGATCTGGGCGGAAAGCGATGGCGGGAGAGGCAGCCGGTTCATTTTTACACTCCCAAGAAATATAAAAAAAGCCCTCTGAACACATTTTCGAAGATCAGTCACAAACGTTTTTTGTCCGGACGTTTTTGGGGCTGAAATTATAAGGTTAGGGGCATTGGGGGAAGCGTGCTAAAATAGACCCGTTTTGCGTGATTTCACTTCTCACTCTCTACCCAACTTTTGCCCGTAGCAACGGGGTCAGGCGTTTTTCAGACGAAGGATTTCCATGAGACAGAATTTCCGTGGTGATAAAAGGCGGAAGGAAGAATTAAGGAAGAAAAAGCAGGAAGATAAGAGGAATAAACGCCTGAATAAGAAGATGCAGGTTCCCGGGCAGGATATGACCGAAGTCGGACCTTCTGAAACGGCCGTCGGGGTTTCTCCGATCCAGGGGACCTAGAAAGAGTTATCCATGAAATCATCAAAGATTGTTGAAGGGGATCTTCTTTTCCACGCGGCGCATGGTTTATGCCGGGTGGAACGGTTGATCGGCCGGGATCGGGCGGGGAAGACTCCCGGCTATTCGATTGTCCCGCGCACGATGAGCAGAATGAAAGTGCGTTTTCTCGTTCCGGCGTCTGACCTCGAGGTCTCAGGGTTCCATCGGATCGTTTCCCGTAAGGCCGCGAACAAGATCCTGGATTACCTCAAGTCGGGTCGCACCGACACGGAAGAAACCGACCAAGCCTGGGTCCTTGCCCGGAACATCCTTTCTTTCTCGGCGGACAAGCTGAAGACGAGAGATCAGAGGAAGCGGCAATTGCTTGAGCATTCGGTCAGGGGTCTTGTAGGAGAGTTGGCGTGTTCATTCAAGATCACGCTTCGGGAAGCGGTTTCCAAGGTCGAGAAGAGCCTTATGAAAATGTCCAAATCCGATCCGTTGGTTTTTGCCGCTCTCGAAAGGGCTGTGGAGGATTAAGGGCGGAGATTTTTCGGGAAGTTCCGGTTCAAAGTTTTTCAACGTAAGGCAACCAAAAGGAGAAACAAATATGGCATTTGATCAGGGTGGTGGTTTCAACAGGCAGCCGCGTGAAATGCACAAAGCGAACTGCGCGGAATGCAAAAAAGAATGCGAAGTCCCCTTCAAGCCCCGTGAAGACCGTCCGGTGTATTGCAAAGATTGCTTTGCAAAACGCAAGAGTGCCGGCCGCTAAGCAGGAACCTTTTCTGCAGCTTATGGGCTGCTCCAACCCTCCGGTCTTTTAACGGACCGGTTGGGGCGGGGTGGCTCCGGAGGCAGGCGGTCTCGCGGGAACGGAGCGTAACCGGCCGGCCGGAGCAAAAGCCCTCTCCCAAAAAACAGAACAGCCGCATGATGTATAAGAAGAAACCCGTTTACTATTCTGGAACAGTAATTAAGAAGAACAATCCTTGCTTGAACGGATCCCGTTTTTTTGTTTTTGCGGACCTTTGCTGAAAATCAGGGCGGGCGTTTCAAATTTATAATATAATCCAGCGCGATCATTTAACGTTCCTTTCTTCACCGTTGAAAACCCGGACGGTTCGAGGCTATGTACCATAATAAATTCATGACGCTATTTGATTTTTGCGGGAAATTTGGTCTGAAAAACACGATCTATTTCCAACGCGTGAAAAAACATCCGCGTTATGGACTACCGTTGAAGCTTCCGGTCTTCGGGCTTGTGACCCATAAGGAAGAGATCCTTAACATACGGGACAACATTTTCCAAGGTTCGCTCCGGGATCCGTTGATCGAAAAGGAGCTTCGGGAGGCGGAAGCGCCCGTGATCGTGGATTGCGGCATTAATGTGGGGGTGACGGTGCGATGGTGGCTTTATCTTAACGCTAAGAGTACCGTTTATGGCGTGGATATGATGCAGGAGGCGCATGATTTTACGGTGAAGTCCCTTCCGGAATCTCTCAAAAAGAACTATTTTTCGGTGACCGCGGCGCTTGCGGCGGAGAGCGGAAGCGCGTTGGAGGTCAAATTCAACGATCCTCTGTTTGGCGGCAACAGTATTGCGGGAGGCGGGGAGTGCGCCCACCGGAGGAGCGTGCGGTTGGTGACTTTGGATGATTGTTTACGGGGTCATTCGATTCCCGCGATCGATCTTCTTAAAGTGGATATTGAAGGCAGCGGTGTGCCGATGTTCCGCGGTGCCGTCGAGAGCCTAAAAAAGGTCAAAAACATATTTCTGGAATGGCATGACGATGAGGAGCGGCAGGGTTCCATTACATTTTTGAAGGAAGCGGGTTTTGTCATCCGTAAAGCTTACAAACGGCATTTTTGGTTTATGAGAAACATATAGATCCCTTTTTTGCTGCGGGACAAGAAGTGTTTGCGTGGGGAAGCCGAAGACCTTAACGAGTTAGACCCTTTGGGGTCGGGTCTCCGGCTTTTTTATTGGCACGGCTCCGTTTAGGTCGTGAAATTGAGATTTGAAAGGGAGGGGTATATAATCCCGGCTATGTCTGCCTCAAAAATTCTTTCGGTCGGGGGATTGCGCAAGGTCTACGGAGACCTTGTCGCGGTGGACCGGATCTCTTTTGATGTGAATCGCCATGAGATCGTGGGGCTCCTCGGCCCGAATGGGGCCGGGAAAACGACCGCGATCAATATGATCCTCAGCATTCTGGATCCGGACGAGGGAACGATCCACATTGAAGGGATCGACCTCGCTTCCGAGCGTTCCCGGGCGATCCAGAGGACCAATTTTGCGGCCGTTTACGCGCCGCTTCCCGGCAATCTCACCGTATTTCAAAATCTGAAGATCTTCGGTCTTTTATACGGGGTGGGAAACCTTTCCGAGCGCCTGGAAGAGCTTTTGAAGATGTTCGATCTTGAAAAATTCCGGGATAAAAAATACGGGGTCCTTTCTTCGGGCGAGCAGACGCGGGCCAGTCTTGCCAAGGCGATGCTGAACCGTCCGCCCCTTCTTTTGCTGGACGAACCGACCGCATCGCTCGATCCCTCTACGGCACAGGACATTCGTGCCAGGGTCCGTGAATTTTCAGCGCGGGAAGCCGGAGGGGTGCTCTGGACGTCGCACAATATGTACGAGGTCGAGGAAATCTGCGATCGTGTGCTTTTTCTTTCGCACGGTAGGATCCTTCTTGAAGGGGACCCGAAGGCCTTGCCCGCGGAACACGGGAAGAGGACGCTCGAAGAGCTGTTTATTGCCGTTGCGCGTGAACCGCTCAGTCTGGAGGGCCGTTAGCATGTCGTTCGGGCGCATTCTCGCGGTGATGCTTCGCCAGTATTATCTGATCCGAGGAAGTCTCGCGCGGGTGGTCCCGCTTTTTGCTTGGGCTGCGGTTGATATGGTCCTGTGGGGATTTTTGACGCGCTATCTCAATACCGTTGCCTCGCCGGGTTTTAATTTTGTTCCGGCGCTTCTGGGGGCCGTGCTTCTGTGGGATTTTTTTATCCGGATCATGCAAGGTGTGACGATGGCGTTCTTCGAGGACGTCTGGTCCCGCAATTTTCTCAATGTTTTTGCCACCCCGCTTCTGATCCCGGAATATGTCAGCGGGCTGGTGCTTTCGAGTATGGCAACGAGTGTGGTGGGCCTGGTTGCGATGCTTTTGATCGCGACTTTCTGGTTCCATCTGTCGGTTTTTGTCTACGGCCTCATGGTGATCCCGTTCTTGCTGGTGCTGTTTCTTTTTGGTATCGCCCTGGGGATCCTGGGATGCGCGTTGGTGCTTCGCTTCGGTCCGGCTTCAGAATGGTTCATTTGGCCGATCCCGGCGCTGGTCTCTCCTTTTGCCGGAGTCCTGTACCCCGTGTCGATGCTACCCCAATGGATGCAGTGGATCGCGAATATTTTGCCGCCCTCTTATGTCTTTGAAGGACTCAGGAAGATCGTAGCCGGCGGCGGGGTTTCCGGGGGGGCGCTTGTTCTGGGCGCCTGTCTCGCCGTGGGGTATATTTTTTTGGCCTACGGGTATTTTGTGAAAGTCTACCGGCACGCTTTACGCACCGGGCTTATCGCGCGTTACAGCGCCGAAAATCTGAGTTGACGAGTCCCGATCGTTATAGGCTCTGGGGGACCGGAGCTTTTTTGTTTGCGTCGGAGAAGAGAAAAGTTTAGTCTCTCCAAAACGATCATCTATCTCCCATCGGAGGCCGTGACCATGTTCGATCCGTTCACGAAGAACAAGAACCTTCTGCTGCCGCTTCTTGAAAAAGATCTGTTCGGTCAGATCGTTCTAAAAATGCTCCTGACGGGTATTTTGATCTCGGGGATCGTGACCGGGGTCCTGACAAAGCTGGTCAGGGCGGTTTTTAGTTTCGGTCCCGCGCCGGAAACGCTCCCGGTCTACGAGTTTTTTTTGAGGATCGATCACAACCGGCGGATCGCGTCTTGGAATGAGGCCCTGTATGTCGAGATCCTCGACAAGACGGTTTCATTGATTGTTGCTTCGGTCGTAGCCTTTTTCATTTGCGATCTGTTGCACCGCCGGAAGCGTCCGCATTCTCACGCGCAAACGTCCGGGAGATAAGGCGTTATGCGCCTCTGGAGCCTCCATCCCGGATATCTTGATCCGCAGGGGCTCGTGGCGCTCTGGCGGGAGGCGTTGCTGGCTCAGAAGGTATTGCGTGGCAAGACACGCGGTTACCGAAACCATCCCCAGCTGGAACGTTTCAAGGCCCATCCGTATCCCCGAAAGGCCATTGCGGCCTATCTTTTTTCCGTATGGGAAGAATCCTGTCGGAGAGGTTACTGTTTTGACCGGAAAAAGATCGGACGTGGGAGGACCTTGAAAAAAATTCTCGTCACGGAAGGACAGCTGAGTTATGAATTCGGGTGGCTTTGCGCGAAGCTGAAGAAACGTTCTTCCGCGCGATATCGGAATATTGTCTCACAAAAACAGGATAAGATCCGCAGCCACCCGCTTTTCAGGATCGTCCGAGGTCCGGTGGAAAGTTGGGAAAAAAGCGAGCGAAAGTCGTGATCCCGCCAAAAATGCAAAGGGTCCTGAAGGTGGGGGCGGTCCCGGTTGCGATCGTTACCGGACTGTTGGTTGTTTTTATTCTACTCGAGCTTCTTTGTCGCGTTTTGCAGGTACCGTATCCTTCCATCGAAGGTCCCGGTGAGATTCCAGTTACCCGTTTTGACAAGGAACTGGGATGGTCGTATATCCCGGGGCTCGCCGTCCAAATGCAGTTCGGCCCGCCGCGGTTCGTGGATATTTATATCGACGATCACGGGATTCGGGTGCCGTCTCAAGGGTACCGGCTCGATCCGGCGAAACCCTCGATCCTTTTCATCGGGTGCTCCTATACGATGGGGCACGCCTTGTTTTATGAGGAGAATTTCGTGGGGCAGATTGCCGCGATTCCGCACATGCCCTACCAGATCGTGAACCTTGGCGTCCAGGGGTACGGTTCTGACCAGGCTTTGCTGGCCCTCAAACGGTATCTGCCGCAGTTCAATGCGAAGCTTGTGGTCTATACTTTTGTCGAAGACCATCTTGTGAGGAACGGCAACCATGACCGGCGGCTGGTGCATGGCGGCAACCGGTTTCCGGGGACAAAGCCGTTATTGAAATGGAACGGCAAGGATCTGGTTCTGGAAAAACCGGCTGTTCCTTACACGGAATACAGAAGTTCCCGGTTGATCGATCTCTTTTTGATGCGCGTGGGGCGGATGTTCCGTTTTTTCCCGCCCGAACCGGTCGGACTTACGAAGCGGATCATCGAGGAGATGAAACGGGTGAGTGAATCGGGGGGCGCGCATTTCATGGTGATCGACTGGAGATGGGATGCGACAGACCGGACCGACGAACTTTTTAAAGACTTGCCCGTGGATGTTTTGGATACTCTTCCTACGGCGCCTTCGGGATGGGCGCAAATGAGGAACGCAGCGGACAAACATCCGGACCAACGGGCCAGCGCCTATGTGGCATGGCTTTTCCTGCAATACCTGAAAACCCATGCCGCGGGTTGGGGGATGTAAGGGTTTATTAATCGCTGAGGTCGGGGGCTTGTGGAGGATAGGGGGTGGTTCCGTCCGTCGGCGGTAGGGGCGTGCGGGTCAGGAGTTTCCGGACCGCTGAGGCGAAGACAACGAATGCACAAAGGGTCATGATCACGATCAGCGTGATATTAAAATTCACCATGAAAGGCGTCGCGGTCTTCGGCCAGTAATGTCGGGTGATCATCTGATAGGCTGCGGTCAGAGTCGTCACCGTTACGAAAACCATCGGGATGGCCGTGGTCCACGCATAGCGGGCTTTTCCGGATGAGATGAGAGCGATCGTGGCGACGGCGAGCGCAATTGACGCCAGCAGCTGGTTCGCGATCCCGAACATCGGCCAGATCGTATTAATGCTCGCGTTCCATATCAAAAATCCCCAAGCCAGCACGACGAGCAGGCTTGCCAGAAGGTTTCCCGGAAGCCAATCGGTGCGTTTGAATCGTTTGTGGGTGCCTCCCATAAGTTCCTGCAGGATGAATCGCGCAATCCTTGTCCCCGCATCAACCGTGGTCAGAATAAAAAGCGCCTCGAACATAATGATAAAGTGATAGAGATATTTCATGAGCCCCGCGAGGCCCGGGATCGCGCCGAAGATCTGTGCCATGCCCACCGCGAGGGACACCGCGCCGCCCGTTCGTCCCGCGAGATTTTGTTCTCCGATCAGGCGCGTTAGATCTCCAAGCGAAACGGGGGTCATGCCGAGCGTCTTGAACACTTCGGGGGAAACGTTGATCGCGTAATAATCCGCAGGATGAAGGTTGCAGGCCGCGATCAGGCAGACGATGCTGACAACGGCTTCGGTCAGCATGGCGCCGTAGCCGATCGCCCGCGTATGGAGTTCGTTGGCGATCATTTTGGGAGTTGTCCCGGATGACACGAGGGCGTGGAATCCCGAGATCGCGCCGCACATGATCGTGATGCAACAAAAAGGCCACGCGCTTCCCGGGACGATCGGGCCGCCGCCGTTCACGAAGGCTGTGAAAGCGGGGAACTCGATTCGCGGATTGACGACCGCGATGCCGCCGATCAGAAACAGGATGGTGCCGATCTTCATATAAGAACTCAGGTAATCACGCGGGGCGAGGAGTAGCCATACCGGGAGCACCGAGGCCGCGAAACCGTAGATCGCCATGGCGATAATGATACTTTTCCGGTCGAGCAGAAAGATCTGGTTCAGGGCGGGGATCTCGGGGATCCATTTGCCGAAGATGACCGCCGCCATGAGCGTTACGACGCCTACGACGGTTGCGATCTGTACCGCCTGATGCGAGCCTTTGTTCCACGCGAAGATATAAAGTCCCATCAGGATCGCGATCGGGATCGAGGCCGCGATCGTGAACGTTCCCCAGGAGCTTTCGGCGAGCGCGTTCACCACGACAAAACCGAGTCCGGCAAGCGCGACAAGAATGATGAAAAGGATCGATATGGCGCAGGCTGTGCCGGCCGTTTTCCCGAGCTCGGCCTGCGTGACCTCGGCAAGGGATTCCCCATTCTGCCGGACCGACATGACAAGGATCACGAAATCGTGGACGGCACCGCCGAGCACAACACCGATCACCATCCAGAGAAGGCCCGGCATGAAACCGAACTGCGCCGCAAGTACCGGACCGACCAGAGGGCCCGCGCCCGCGATCGCAGCGAAATGGTGGCCGAAAAGCACCCACTTTGACATTGGGACATAATTCTGTCCGTCACGAAGGCGGTGGGCGGGCGTGAGCGTCGAACCGTTGAGGGCCAATACTTTGCTGGCGAGGAACGCGCTGTAGTAGCGGTAGGCGATTACAAAGATGCAGAGGACGGTAATAAGGATTGGAAGCGCTCTCATGTCAGGAAAACCTCACACGTTTGACGGTGAAATAAGTGACGGTAAAAATGCCGGCTTCAATGAGGATCGTTGCGATCGCCGCGCCTATGTAGGACAGCGAGGAGATCATCAGGAAGATCAGGGGCAGGCCGAACATGGCCATGACAACGTGGATCCTCGAATAGATATGGGTTTTTCCGGAGACGAGCAGGAATTGGACCCGGAAGGCGTTCGAACTGATGAAGAGGACCGAGATCAGCAAAAGCCGCAGGGAAGTTGCTGCGATCGGGTAATCTTTACCGCAAACGAGGCGGATGATATCCCTTGCGAAGAAAAAAATGAGCGGGAGACAGATCAGGGAGATATTGATCGTGATCAGCTGGATCTTTTCCATGAACTGGAAAGCGCGGCGTTTACTCCGGTGATAGATCTTGCTCAGCCGCGGGAAGAGCGCCTGGGAGAACGAGGCCAGCGGGAACGTTTGGCAGACGGACGCGATCTTTTCGGCGATCGAATAAAATCCCGTGATGGTATTGTTCGTCAGAAGGCCGATTGCGAAAATGCGGGTCGTGGTGTAGGCGTTGATCGCTACGTTCGAGATGAAGACGTCCCATCCCGCCCGCAGTTGCTGGCGCATGGTTTTATGCCCGGGGAACCGGAAGGAAACGCCCAGCGTCCGGAACGCGATAAATTGGCCGAGCAGCCCCGTAATCATGATCACGACGGAGTTGATCAGCGGGACCATCAGGTAATCCCCGGGCCCTTTCACCGAGAAGAAGATCGAGATCGCGAAAATGATCCCGCCGAGGATATTGATATCGGCGATGTGCTTCATTTTTTCCGTTCCCTGGAAAAGCCAGACGGGGAAAAGGCTATTCCCGATGACGGCGCCGAAGCTCAGCGCATAGACCTCCCAGTCCTGACGGAATCGGGGAAGGAAGTAGACCATGCTCGCGATGATCAAAAAACTGATCATGGCGAGAAAGACCTTCGCGATCATGACCGACGAAAAGATCTCGCTGACCTTCGCCTGGTGGTGCTGGTAAAGGGAGATCTCCTTGGTTGCCGAAATGCTGAATCCGTAATCTGTCAGGATCATAAAGTACTGGATGAAAGCCTGCGCGAACGCGATCAGTCCGAATTTCGCCGGTCCGAGCGTCCGGAACAGGTACGGCAGGATGATGATCGGAAGGATGTAGGTGATCGCTTGCAGGACCGAGAGCGAAGCAAAATTGTGTAATACGATGCTGCGTTCGTGGTGGCCCGCCATCCGGTAAGTCTTGTGGATCTGTTTGAACAAGGAATGCATGCGGGTAATCTAACTGTTCCTGTTCTATAAGACAAGTGCGTCGAAGCTCAAGAGGTCCGGGTGGGGTTTGTTGTCTCCGCGTTCTCTGTGGTACAATTTTCGCATGATGAAATTTCCGGAGGGTTTTCTTTGGGGTGCCGCGACGGCGGCCTACCAGGTGGAGGGGGACAATGTCTGTTCCGACTGGTGGGAATGGGAAAAGGCCGCCGGCAAGGAAAATTCCGGCCAGGCCTGCCGCCACTACGAGCTGTTCCGCCAGGATTTCGATCTCGCCAAAAACCTCCATCATAATGCGCACCGGCTTTCGATCGAGTGGGCCCGCGTGGAACCCGAGGAAGGCCAGTTCTCCGAAGAAGCGCTGAGGCATTATGCCGATGTTTTACGGGCGCTTCGAGATTGTGGGATCGAACCCGTTGTGACGCTCCACCATTTTACGAATCCCGCATGGTTCGCGCGTGCCGGCGGATGGGAAAGCGCCGGAGCCGTCCGCCTTTTTGAACGTTATTGCGAACGCACGGTTCGCGCTCTCGCAAAACACATCCATTTCTGGATCACGATCAACGAACCCACGATCTATGTTTCTCACGCGTATCTTTTCGGGGTATGGCCGCCGCAGGCCAAGTCGCTCCGACGGATGCTGCGCGTCGAGCGGCACATGCTGTCGGCCCACGTGAAGGCCTACCGCCTCATTCACAGGATCTATAAAGAAACGCAGCTGCCGAAGCCCGCTGTTAGTATTTCGCAGCACATGATGGCGATCGTGCCGTGCACGCAGTCGCTCAAAAACAGGATCGGCGTGTATTTGCGTCATAAGCTTTTCAATGAAAGGTATCTCGACGCTCTCGCGCGACGGGGAACGCTGGATTTTATCGGGGTTAATTATTATTCGCGCCAGCTTGTCGACGTCAAAACGTGGGGGCTGCGGAATCTTATCGCGGACGTTTGCGAAAACAATCACCATCCGGTCCCAAAGAATGCTTTGGGCTGGGACATTTATCCGGAAGGGCTTTTCCAGCTCCTTATGAAACTCAAGAAATACCGGTTGCCGGTGATGGTTACGGAGAACGGGATCTGCACGCCGGTCGATAGCGTCCGCTGGGATTTTATCCGGTCCCATCTTGAGAGCGTCCACAAAGCTATCGGGCAGGGCGTTCCGGTTACGGGATATCTGTACTGGTCGCTTCTCGATAACTTCGAATGGGACAAGGGATTTGGCCCGAGGTTTGGCCTGATCGACATCGATTACACTACCTGCAAGCGCACCGTACGCGAAAGCGCTCTTCAATACGCCAAGGTCTGCCAGACCGGTATCCTGCAATAAAAACAAGGACAGGCATGAAGTGACTGCCGGTCCCTTTTTTTATGAGTTGCCGGGAAAGGGTGTCTGGCGCTTTTTCTGATCCGCTTCCTGCAGAATTTCCGTAACCTGCCGTCACTTATAGAGTTAGAAAAACCATATTTTTTTGTAACTTTTGACCTCCGGTCGCGTTTAATAGATGTAAGAAAAGGAGCCATGGATACGATGGAAAAAAGTGATGAAGAGCTGATGCGGGCGTATCAGGAAGGAGAGGAGGAGGCCATGGGCGAGATCTTCAGACGGTATCAGAAGAAGATCTTCAATTTCGCGCTCCGGTTTTTAGGTGGGCGTGCGGATGCTGAAGACGCGACCGCCGATGTTTTTCTGAGCCTGCTGAAAAAAAGCGCCTACTCGTTTCGAGATGCGAAATTTTCCACGTGGCTTTATACAGTTGCCCGAAATGCCTGCCTTTCAAAACTTCGCGCGGTCAGGAACATTTTTTCGCTGTCGTTTTCGAGAGGGGCCGGGGAGAACGAAATGGAGTGGGACATCCCGGACCCCGCAACGGCCGGGAACGAGCTTCACCAAAAAGAGATCGGCCATCATATCCGGAACGCGGTCAAAAACCTCCCCGTCCCACAAAAGGAAGTTCTGATCCTACGGGAATATCACGACCTTTCTTATGACGAAATCGCCCGTATCACGGGGCAATCCTTATCCAATGTCAAAGTCCTGATTTTTCGGGCGAGGGAGCAGTTAAGAAAATCCCTTGGTTTTCTGTTCAAGGAGGTGCAGTCATGAGTCATCAGGAAGAACTTATCAAACAGGCGATCTCGGCATGGGTGGACGGAGAAGCGACGCCGGAAGAAACGGAGCTCGCGGAGCGGAGCGTCCGGGAGAACGCGGTTTATGCGCGTTATGCCGCAGAGCTCAGGAAACTAACTTCTTCATTGAAACATTGGGAGGCGGAAGACCTTTCACCGGACTTTCGCCAACGGCTTCAAAATCTAAGTGAAAGGGAGGGTTTTTCGATGAAAAATCTGTTCAGTCATTTCAACGTCAGGCTTGCGGGAGGGCTGGTGGCCGCGGCGCTTGCGGTGGTGGTTGTCGTGCATTTCCCGGAGGTCATGCAAAAGGAACAGCGAGAAAAGGAAATCTTGCTTCAAAAACAGCAAACGGCCCAAGCGGTGGCCGGACCCCAAAAGGCCGCTGAAAGATCGCAGCCGATCGTGGCGGATACGGCGATGCTTGCCGAGAGGAGTGCGGACAGTTTATCGGTGGGGTCAAAGAACGTCGTTTCCGGATATGCCGAAAGATCGGAATTGCGGGCCAAGGAAATGTTTCGCACCGCGGCTCCCGCGGCTTCTAGGCTAGCGCCAGGCGGAATGACCTGGGACCAGCGATATATTCCGACGCAGCCTGGGAATACTGAAGGCTACAATAAGGTTGAGGAATCGTCGTTCAAGAATGTCATAAGCGACCCGCTTTCCACGTTCTCGATCGATGTGGATACCGCTTCCTACAGCAATCTCCGGCGATTCCTGAACGAGGGGCAAATGCCGCCCCAGGATGCGCTCCGCCTCGAGGAAATGATCAATTATTTTCACTACGATTACCCGAAGCCGGACGGCAACGAACCGTTCTCCATTACGACCGAGACCGGTCCGTGCCTCTGGAACCCGGCACACCAGACCGTGTTAATCGGTCTCAAGGGGAAGGAACTCGATACCGCGACCCTTCCGCCGAGCAATCTGGTGTTCCTGATCGATGTCTCGGGATCCATGCAGGACCCGAACAAACTGCCGCTCCTGCAAAAGGCGTTCACGAAGCTGACGAATCAACTGAGCGGAAAAGAGAAAGTCGCGATCGTGACCTATGCCGGGAACGCGGGGCTGGTGCTAGCGTCTACGCCGGGGTCCGAAAAGAGCAAGATCCTCCAGGCGATCGAGAATCTTCAGGCAGGGGGTTCGACGGCGGGCGGGCAGGGGATCCAGCTCGCCTACCAGGTCGCTATGGAAAATTTCATCAAAGGCGGGAACAACCGCGTGATCCTGGCGACGGACGGGGATTTCAACGTCGGGGCTTCGAGTGATGCCGAGATGGTCCGGCTTATTGAAGCGAAGCGCGATCAGGGGATCTTCCTGACGGTCCTCGGCTTTGGCGAAGGGAACATCAAGGATTCCAAGATGCAGCAGATCGCCGACAAGGGGAACGGCAACTACTTTTACATCGATTCCCTGATGGAAGCGCAGAAGGTGCTTGTGAAGGAGCTCGGCTCGACGCTTTTTGTGATCGCCAAGGACGTGAAGATCCAGGTCGAGTTCAATCCGGCACAGGTGAAGTCATACCGGTTGGTCGGTTATGAGAAACGCGCGCTGGCGAACGAGGATTTCAACAACGACAAGAAAGACGCGGGCGAGCTCGGCGCCGGCCACACCGTGACGGCACTTTACGAGATCGTGCCGGCGGGATCCAAGGAAGAAACGGCTTCGGTCGATCCTCTTAAGTATCAGCAGACCGAGGTCCAGAAAAGCGGCGAGCTTTTAACCGTGAAGCTCCGTTATAAGGAGCCGGACGGCGATCAGAGCAAGTTGATCACGAAACCGCTGCAGGTGCTCCAGACCTTTGTGGCCGTGCAATCCACGGAAAATTTTCTGCAGGCGAGCGCGGTGGCGGAGTTCGGTTTATTGCTCCGGAAGTCCCAGTTCAAGGATAAGGCTTCGTACCAGCAGGTGCTGGACACGCTGAAGGGGCTCAAGTCCGAGGACAAGGACAGTTACCGGCAGGAGCTGATGGGTCTGGTCGAGAAGGCCAAGGCCCTGGACGAATCAGCCGTGCAGGGGATTGCGTTCAAAAGTTAACGGGACGGCAATCAAAAAGGCCGGCTTCCTGGAAAGGAAGCCGGCCTTTTTGATTTAAATGCAAACTTCAAAAGCTAAAGATCAAAATTAAAAGGCCGCTTCGCGGCGATCCAAAATTTTGCGCTTTGCTTTTTGATTTTTAAGCTTTATTCAATGCTGCCCGAGTAGTTCGAGGGTTTTTTCTTGTCCTCGTCCTTCGGTTCTTTCTTCTTGTCCGCGACAACGCATTCGGTCGTGAGGATGAGTCCTGCGATGCTGCAGGCGTTTTCCACCGCGATACGCACGACTTTGGCGGGGTCGATGACCTTGTCTTCAACGAGGTCCGAGAACTCCCCGGACTGCGCGTTGAAGCCGAAGGCGCCTTTGCCTTCGAGGATCTTCTTCACGATCACGGAGCCGTCCACGCCGGCGTTGTGTGCGATCTTGCGGGCCGGTTCCTGGAGCGCGCGGCGCACGATCTGGACGCCGGTCGCTTCGTCGCCATCGACTTTAAGGTTGTCGAGCGCGGAAATGGAACGCAGAAGCGCCACACCGCCGCCCGGGACGATGCCTTCCTCGATCGCGGCACGGGTCGCGTGCAGGGCGTCTTCGATGCGGGCCTTTACTTCCTTCATTTCCAGTTCTGTCGCCGCGCCGACTTTCACGACAGCTACGCCGCCGGAAAGCTTCGCGAGACGTTCCTGGAGCTTTTCCTTATCGTAATCGGAATCCGATTTTTCGATCTGCGACTTGATCTGTTCGCAGCGGGCCTTGAGGTCCTTCTGGGCTCCCGCGCCGCCAACGATCGTAGTGTTGTCTTTGTCGATCACGACGCGCTGGGCGGTGCCAAGCATGTCGAGGTCCACGTTCTCAAGCTTTACGCCGAGGTCTTCGGAGATGAACTTGCCCTTGGTCAGGGTGGCGATGTCGTCCATCATGGCCTTACGGCGGTCCCCGAAGCCCGGGGCCTTGACGGCCGCGATCTGCAGGACGCCGCGCATTTTGTTGACCACGAGCGTAGCGAGCGCTTCACCTTCGATATCCTCGGAAATAATGAGAAGGGGTTTCCCGAGCCGCGCGACTTTTTCAAGCACGGGCACGAGGTCCTTTACGGCGGAGATCTTTTTCTCGAAAAGGAGGATGTAGGGTTCTTTGAGGACCACTTCCATCCGTTCCGTATCCGTCACAAAATAAGGCGACGAATAGCCGCGATCGAACTGCATGCCCTCGACTACATCGAGTTCGGTCTTGAGGCCTTTAGCCTCTTCGACCGTGATCACGCCTTCTTTGCCGACCTTCTCCAGTGCATCCGCGAGGAGCTGACCGATCGTTTCTTCGTTGTTCGCGCTGATCGCGCCGATGGCCTTGATGTCCTCTTTACCTTTGACGGCCTTGGAAAGTTTCTTTACCGCCGCGACGATCGTCTCGGCGGCCCTGTCGATCCCGCGCTTGAGAGCCATGGGATTCGCGCCCGCGGTCACGTTCTTCAGACCTTCGGAAACGATGGACTGGGCCAGGACCGTGGCGGTCGTGGTGCCGTCGCCGGCGTTGTCGGAGGTTTTTTCCGCGACTTCGCGGACCATCTGGGCGCCCATATTTTCATACGGGTCCTTCAGGTCGATCTCCTTGGCGACGGTGACGCCGTCCTTGGTGACAAGCGGTGCGCCGAACTTCCGGTCGATCACCACATTGCGGCCGCGGGGACCGAGCGTGACGCTGACAGCCCTTGCGAGGATGTCGACGCCGCGTTTGATCCGCTGGCGCGCTTCTTCGGAATATGAAATTTGCTTTGCCATAATGAACTCCTTGAGTTAGAAATCCGAGACAACTTTAAAATGACGGTTTCGGATTTCGATAGCCGTTTCCGGATTTTATTTTTCGGTTTCGTAAACCGCCAGAATTTCGCTTTCTTTGAGGATCTTGTGTTTCACGCCGTCGATCATGATATCGTCGCCGGAATATTTTCCGAACAGCACGCGTTCACCCTTTTTAACCTCGATGGCCTGGACTTTGCCGGACTCGAGGGTCTTGCCCGCACCGATCGCAATGACCTTCCCTTCGGTCTTTTCTTCTTTCGCCGTATCCGGGAGGATGATGCCGCCCTTGGTTTTGGATTCCGCTTCGAGCACTTCCACGAGGACTCTGTCTGCTAACGGTCTGACTTTCATTTTAGTGTCTCCTTTATGATTTTGGTTTTACCTGTTCAACTCGATCCCGCCGTAATGCGGCGGGATTAATAGTCCATGCCACCCATGCCTCCCATCCCGCCCATTCCTCCGCCCGGAGGCATCATCGGGGCTTTTTCTTCCTCGGGGATCTCCGTGATGAGGGTTTCGGTGGTAAGGAGCAGGCCCGAGACGCTCGAGGCGTTTTGGAGGGCGCTGCGGGTGACTTTTTTCGGGTCGATGATCCCGGCCGCGACGAGATCTTCAAATGTCCCGGTCTCGGCGTTGTACCCGACATTGCCTTTTTCACTCATAACGCGCTGAACGACGACCGAACCTTCGTCGCCCGCGTTGTGCGCGAGCTGGCGGAGGGGTTCTTCGAGCGCGCGGCGGATGATGTCCGCGCCGATCTGCTCGTCGCCTTTGAGTTTCAACGTGTTGAGCACGGCGCCGGCCCGTAACAGGGCAACGCCGCCGCCCGGGACGATGCCTTCTTCGACGGCCGCGCGGGTCGCGTGGAGGGCGTCTTCGACGCGGGCTTTCTTCTCTTTCATTTCGGTTTCGGTGACGGCTCCGACATGGATGACCGCCACGCCGCCCGCGAGCTTCGCGAGACGTTCCTGGAGTTTCTCACGGTCGTAATCGGAGTCCGTATCTTCGATCTGCTTCTTGATCTGGCCGATGCGGGCCGTGATGTCCGCGCTTTTGCCCGCGCCTTCGATGATCGTGGTATTTTCTTTATCCACGGTTACGCGTTTCGCGCGGCCGAGTTGTTTTAGGGTCACGTTCTCGAGTTTGATCCCGAGGTCTTCCGTGATGGCGTCGCCGCCGGTGAGTTTCGCGATATCCTCAAGCATGGCCTTGCGACGGTCGCCGTATCCGGGCGCTTTGACCGCACAGACGTTCAGCGTGCCGCGCATCTTGTTCACCACCAGCGTGGCAAGCGCTTCGCCGTCCACTTCCTCGGCGATGATGAGGAGCGGTTTGCTGGCCTTGGCGGCCGCTTCGAGGACCGGGAGCATATCCTTTACCGCCGAGATCTTCTTCTCGTTGATAAGGATGAACGGTTCTTCGAGCACGACTTCCATGCGTTCGGTATCGGTGACGAAATACGGGGAAAGATAACCCTGGTCGAACTGCATGCCTTCGACCACATCCAGCGTTGTGGCCGTGGCCTTCGCTTCCTCGACCGTGATGACGCCGTCTTTACCGACTTTGTCCATCGCCTCGGCGATATGGTCGCCGATCGTGGTGTCGGAGTTCGCGGCGATCGTGGCGATCTGCGCGATCTCTTTTTTATCTTTGCCGATGGGTTTCGCGACTTTGTCGAGTTCCGCGATAATTGCCTCCACGGCTTTGTCAATCCCGCGCTTGAGCGCCATCGGGTTCGCGCCGGCAGTGACGTTCTTCAGGCCTTCACGATAGATCGCTTGAGCGAGGATCGTGGCGGTCGTGGTGCCGTCTCCGGCGATATCGGAAGTTTTCGACGCGACTTCTTTGACCATTTGGGCGCCCATGTTCTCATAAGGGTCATCGAGTTCAACTTCTTTGGCGACCGAAACGCCGTCTTTAGTGACCGTGGGGGAGCCGAATTTTTTCTCGAGGACTACATTGCGGCCTTTGGGGCCGAGGGTGACTTTGACTGCATTTGCGAGTTGGTCCACGCCGTGCAGGATCGCGCGCCGGGCTTCTTCGCTGAAAAGAAGTTGCTTTGCCATGTTGTTACCTCCGGTTGCTTGTTATGAATAGGGCGGAACGACAGCCCGTTGATTAAATCCCTTGAGGTGCTTCGGGGGTTAGCACTCCAAGTTTCTGAGTGCCAATCGAGGCGTTATTGTATTCGGAGGAGCGGAAAAATCAAGCGGATTTTTCACCCACGGTAAGACCCGGTCTGGTCGTGGGTTTCTGAGGCTCGCTTAGCGGGAGATAGTTCCGGAGATGGTACCGAAGCTTGCATTGCCGGAGAGGGGCAACGGGGCGGAATGTATGATGACTTCGGAACAGTTTACGTTTCCGTCCCCCCAGACCCGTAAAGTCCGCTGGATGTCACGGCCGTCCCGTTTGTGCTCGATCGAAGTAAACTCCATATAGCTGGCTTCGGGAACGGGTGCCCAATAATAAAAGAAGCCGGAAATTTTACCGCCCTTTTTGAGGTTCCGGAGGTATCCTTCAAGCGCGGCTTGCCCTTCCGGATTACCGTAGAGGCGAACATAATTGCGGATCGATTGCGCCGAAACATTGCCGTGTTTGCGGAAGATCGATTCCGCGCTGTAGCTGACACTCGCCGGCGTATTTCCCGCGGCGGGATAGACGATCGTGAGCGTCGCGATGTTGCCGTCCCTGTTCAGGACGGTCAGCGTGTTGGTTTGGCGGCCGTTCTTTTCTTTTTCGATCGTGATCTCAACGCCGGAGCTGTTGAGCGGTCCGAGGGTCGTGATCGAAGCATCCAAAAAATTCACCATTTTCTGGACCGTTGCGGCCATCTGATTCTGCTTTTTGGATCCGTTGTTGAGGAAGGAAGAGATCATCCCTTTCAGGCTCTGCATGACCGTATCTCGCAGAAGAGTTCCCGCCGAAAGGTCCCGGTTGTAAGCGATGATCACGGGGCCGATCACGCCGCCGATTTGCGTAGATCCTTGGTCGGTTATGATGGTTCCGCCGCCTGTGACGGTTCCTTCGTTGAATCCTCCGGTTTGGCCGATGGTCACGCTTCCGCCGGAAGTGTTGGAGGACGGTAGCGATAGTTCGTCGATGGAAACCGTTGGCTGCTGAGGTGCGTCTGCGTTATTGCTCGAGTGCTGCGGTTCTAGCGCCAGCCCCGTTGACGTTCCTAAAAACAGAATTCCAAGGGAAATCATGATGATGCGCTTCATTTTTTTGTTCTCCTTTTGGATAAAAACAAATAAATATGATAGTCCCGAAAAGCTAACAGGTCGGTTTTGAATTGTCAAGAAACCGGGGGTTATTTTCCGGCTCGTTCCCGCCAGAGAGCCAGCAGGGATTTGACGGAGTGTTTGGGGTCGACGGTGTCGATGTTGCGGGTATAAGGGCGAATAATTCCGGCAAAGCCGCCGGTCGCAAGGACGCGGAGTTTTTTCCCGAACCTCTGGCGGAAGCGCCGGATGAGTTCGTCGGTCATGGCGCCGTATCCTTCGAGAATCCCGGTTTCCATGCATTCTTTTGTGGTCCGTCCGAGAAAGCTTTTAACTTTTTTAGGGAGGGGAAGTTCCTTCGGGAGCAGGGCGGCGCGCTGGCCGAGAGCGCGGAAAGCTGTCTCAGGTCCCGGGATGATCATGCCGCCCTTGAAAACGCCTTTTGCGTTCACATAATCGAAAGTAATGGCAGTTCCGTAGTCGATTATTAGGATCGGGAGTCGGTAAATTTTGGCTGCTCCGTAAATATTGACCTTCCTGTCGCAACCTAACTCGTTATATTTAATATATTTATGCTTTATTTTGATGGGTAAATTCTCTCCTGCGACCCATACGGTTATACGCTTAATATTTTGTAAATTACATATCAAAAAATCTGTAATTTTTGGGATAACAGAGCTTATAACTATGTCAAAATGACAATTTCTACCACTTTTAATGCATTTATTAACGTATTTTGGGATATCGTTATAATATACCGATCCAAAGTCTAAAAGACGCCCAGCCTCATAAAATCCGACTGTGGCAGCGGTGTTCCCGATGTCTATAGCAAGGACACGCTTTATCATTTATTTGATAGTTCCTGTTTTATACCATTCCCTGAGTTTGTCATTCAACTCATCGAGGATCCCTTCGAGGATCTCCTCAAGAGGATAGGTTTTTCCGGTGATCATTTTCATGGAAATCGCGGTCGGAATCAGTTCCGGGGCCTCGGCATTTACGTTGAGGCCTATCCCGATGACTGCGGCTTCAAGTTCCGTTCCGGTTGATAAGGCCTCGACCAGTGTTCCGCATATTTTCTTGTTTCCGACCATCACATCATTGGGTCTTTTAAATTCCGAACCGATCGCGTATTTTTCTTTCAGGACTTTCGCGACCGCGCGGCAGGCGATCTGGGTCAAGAGCGGCGCCTGGTCGGTGCGAAGCGGCGGCCGGATGAGGACCGAAAAAAGAAGATTTTTTCCGCGAGGTGAAAACCAATCATTGCCGGGTTTCCCGCGGCCGCTAGTCTGGTGATCGGTCAGAATGACCAGGCCTTCAGCGGCGCCCTGCGTGGCTTCTTCGAGCGCGACCGTGTTGGTCGAGGTCACTTCCGGGATGTAGCGGATCTGGAAATGGATCATAACTTCTGCCTCGGATCATTGACGAGAAACGTGGAATGAGGGACGAGTGGCACCTCGTTATCCGTTACTCGTTATTTATGACCAAACGCGGCAAATGCGAACTCAGCCGCGTCACAATCTCGTACGGGATCGTTCCGGCCCAATCCGCAAGCTCTTCCGCGGTGATGCGTTCATCTCCGTCGGATCCGATCAACGTGATCGTGTCGCCTTCCTTGGCGTCCTGATCGCCGAGGTTGACGGTGATGTAATCCATCGAAACTTTGCCGGCGAAGGGGCAGCGTTTGCCCCGGTAAAGGACGCACGCTTTTTTCCATGCCGTGTACGGGTAGCCGTGGCTGTAGCCGATCGGGATCACGGCAATCGTCGTATCGGTTTTCGCGATGAACTCTCGACCGTATCCGACCGATTCTCCGGCCCGGATTTTTTTAATGAGGATGACCCGCGATCTTAGCGAGAGTACGGATTCAAAACGGGCGGCGTTCCGGAGGTTTTCGTCCGGATAGAGCCCGTACAGCGCGAGGCCCGGTCGGATCATGTTGATCATCGGGGTCTTGAGCGTCAAGCTCGCGGCGCTATTGGAAAGATGGCGGAAGCGGAACAGGATGCCCCTTTTCTCGAGGGATTGGAGTAGCAGTCCGAATTCGCGGACCTGGCTTTCGCGGAAGGAGTCGTCTTTTTCCGAGGCGGCGAAATGGGTGTAGATCCCGTCAAGGGAGATGCCTTTGAGCGCGATCATTTTTTCAATGACCGGTCCCGCGTGGTTGACCGGGATCCCCATGCGGCCCATTCCTGTGTCGATCTTTACATGCACGGAAGTTTTCCGGTCGAGGTCCTCCGAGACCTTGGAGATCTCCGCGGCCTTCTCGAAGTTTGAGACACTTAGCGTGATCCCGCCGAGAAGTGCGGCCGGGATCTCGTGGGAAAATAAATGGCCGAACAGGAATACGGGGGTTTGCGGGTGATGTTCCTTTAACTCAAGCGCTTCTCGCAGGGTCGCTACGCCGAAATAGGTGACGTGGCCCGCGAGGGCATGGGCGATCTCTTTGAGGCCGTGCCCGTAGGCATTCGCCTTGATGACGGCGAGGGCATCGTTTTGTCCGGAAATTTTTCGGAGGATGCGCAGGTTTTCAAGGAGGGCGTCCGCGCGGAGCTCGACCCAGGTGCTGTGCCGGATCCGGGATGTTTCCTTGATGAGTTCTGTCATGATCTTTCTTTTTTCTCGCGATGTTTTTCTTCGGGTTCGGAAAGCCTGAGATAAACCGGCAATAATTCCTTGGGCCTTGTCAGGGGTTTGAGCATCGTGTTTTTTTCTTCAAACCACCGGATCAGGGTCGCGGCCCGCGGGTGCCAGTATCTCTCCGGAACTCGGCAGGGGTCTTTTTTTAAAAGGCCAAGGAGCTTGTTTTTCCCTGCGGTGAGACCGTCGCCGGCGATCCGGTCCGTCTCTCCCAGCGCCTGCGCCATATCTTCAAACGAGCGGACGGCCGCGGCGCCCTGCGGCGTCCAGCCCTTCTTAGAATAACGGTAAAAACGCGTGTAAAGTTTATCACGCTTTGCGTCTAAACATACATGGAGTTTCCCATTTTTGCAAGCCGGGATGCCGCCCGCGATCATGTCGAGCGAGAAGGCCCCGTAGCAGGGTTTTTTCCGGAGTGTGATGAGTCCCTTGAGTGTGGCGAACCCGACCCTGAGACCGGTAAAAGATCCCGGACCCCGTCCGATCAAGAAGGCGTCGATATCCCGGAGTTTGAAGCGTTCCTTTTTGAGGAGCCGGTCGATGAGGGGGAGAAGGGTTTCTGCGTGCCGGGAGAAACCCTTCAGGACGGCCTGGCGGACCTTTGCGCGGCCTTTTTTGACCGCAACGCTCAGGACCGGGCCGGATGTTTCGATGGCAAGTAAGTTCATGGATTCATCTCAACGTGTAACATTAAAAAGGGAACAATAAAGGAGCATTCTAGTCGAGCCGTCTTGGAGCGTCAATGAAACCAATCCATGGATTTTTGGATTTTATGTTGCGGGTTGACATACCCTATGGGGGTATGCTCTCTAAAGGAGTGATTGATATGAAAAAGTTCATTACAGCGATGTTGGCCCTTGTTATGATGTCAGGTACCAGCGCGTTTGCCGGGCATGAGTGTCAGTGCAAGAAGCCCTGCCAATGCGTGAAGCGCGAATGCCCCAAGAGATAAAGGGGAATTTTTAAAGGCGAGGGGCGGGGTCGGTTTCCGGTTCCGCCTCCCCCTTTCCAATCTTGAAATTTGAAACGGAGGAACCGGCATGGGTGCAAGAAAAACGATATGTTTTATCCTTGGGGTCCTGATCCTGGGAGTCGTCCCCGTAGCGTTTCTTATGGCCGAGGATTTTGCGACGGTGTCTCCGGCGGATGAAAAAACGGCACCTGTTGTTGAAGATGCCGGCAACAAGGTCTGTCCCGTGATGGGCGGGCCGGTTTCCGGGAAATATTTTGTAACCTACCAGGGAAAGCGTTACGGCCTTTGCTGCTCCGCCTGCAAGAAGATCTTTCTGGCGGAACCCGAGAAATATGTTGCCGGGTTAACGCAGAAGGAAATCGCCTACGAGTCGGTGCAAAAGCCTGCGGCAACTGCTGCCGAGGAAAAGGCGGTTGCTCAAGGAACCGGAAAGTAGCCGTTCCTCGGGGGGTCTGATGGAGCAAGAAAAACGCTGTGGGTGCGGGCACGGTGCGGCGAGACCTTGGTACAAGACAGGCCTCGTTCGTATCTTAGGACTGGTTCTGTTTCTCCTGGTTGCGTCGCGGGCGTTTTCTTTTTTCCGGCCGTTTTATGACTCGTTCATAGGGTATACCAGGATCATCTTCCTGCCGGTCCTGATCGGGCTTCTTTTGGGCGGCGTCATTGATCATTACATTCCCCGGGAATATATTTCCAAGCATCTTTCCGGTTCGCGAAAACGCACCATCCTTTATTCCGTCGGTCTCGGATTCCTGATGAGCGCTTGCAGTCACGGGATCCTTGCGCTGTCGATGGAGATCCATAAAAAAGGAGCTTCCGGTCCCGCAACAGTGAGTTTCCTGCTTGCGAGTCCGTGGGCCAATCTTCCCGTGACGATCCTGTTGTTCGGGTTTTTCGGAGCGAAGGCCCTGTTTATTGTCTTGGGGGCGCTTTTTGTCGCTCTCATGACGGGTTGGGTCCTGCAATGGTTGAGCCGGCGGAATTTGATCGAGCAAAATCCAAATTCAGTTCCGACGGAAGAAGGTTTTTCGATTCGGAAAGATGTTGCGCGGCGATTCCGGGAGCATCGGTTTTCCTGGAAAGGTTTCCGGGAGGACCTTGGAGGCGTGGTCGGGGGAAGCGTGGCGCTGGCGGATATGGTCCTGGGCTGGATCCTGATCGGGATGGTCATGGCCGGACTTGCAGGAGCTTTCGTCCCGGCCCATGTTTTCCACCATTATCTCGGTCCGACGTTTCTGGGGCTTTTGATCACGATGGCTGCCGCGACGGTCCTTGAGGTTTGTTCCGAGGGGACATCTCCGTTGGCGTTTGAGATCTACCGCCAGACGGGAGCGTTTGGCAATGCTTTTGCGTTCCTGATGGGCGGTGTCGTGACCGACGTTACCGAGATCGGGCTTGTGTGGAAAAATCTGGGGCCTCGAACGGCAGGGTGGATGGTCGCTATTTCTTTGCCGCAGGTCATCCTGCTCGGATGGATCTTTAATCACACGATGTGAAGATTTTTTTTCGGGTCGGGCGTTGCCCGTTTCGCGAGCGCGGCGATCTCGGCCGCCTCTTCCTTGTTTCCTCTCTTGAGGGCTCCCTGAATAAAGATCGCCGCTTTTTCTCCCAGCATTTTTTGTGCGGCGGCAGTTTGTCCGGGGTTAAGGATGTTTTGTGAAAGGATCTTCGCAAGCGATCGAATGCGGAACCGGTCCATGGCCGGAAATTCGCGCGAGCGCTGGTCTGCGTGACCGCCGTACTTAAGGATATAAGGTTTTTCGATGAGGCCGACCGGATAGCGCGAAGCGATCCGGAGCCACAGGTCATAATCTTCGCAGGCGGGAAGAGATTCGTCGAACAGGCCGACCTCATCGAAAAGTTTCCGGTGCATCATGACCGCGGACGGGCTGATGATGCACAGCGGCAGGCATTGTTCAAAGATAAAGCCGCCGTGTTTTTTATGCTTTTTCATCGGGTTGACGCGCGTGCCGTTCCGGATCCAGATCTCTTCGGTTTGGCCTATGAGGTAGTCGGGATGCTCTTCGAAGAATTTCAGCTGAGCTTTCAGTTTTCCCGGCTTCCATTCGTCATCCGAATCCAGGAACGCGATCCATTCGCCCCGAGCGTTTTGGATGCCGAGGTTCCGCGCGGCGGCTGGCCCGCTGTTTTTTTCGTTCCGAAAAAAACGGATGACGGAGGATGGGTGGCGGATGGCGCTTTGTTTTTCGCCATCCTCCATCCTCCATCCTCCATCCTGCTTTTCTGTCGATCCATCATCTACGATGATCAGCTCGAAAGGGACGCCTCTTTGCGCGAGGACGGAGTCAACGGCGCGGGGAAGGATTGTGGCGCGATTGTAGGTTGGGATGATGACGCTTACGAGAGGAATCATGGTAAAAAATTATAGCATAATGCCGTTTCCTAATGGGTACCGCCATGTCGTGCTTTCCCGCGTGACGGTTTTCTGTTATGTTAATAACCGGTTTCCAGAAACACGGAGAACAGCGTCCCCATGAAGAAGAGTAACGGCGTAACTTCCAAGTCGGCCATCAAGACAGCACCGAAAAATTCTGCGAAGGCTCCCGCTGCAAAAAAAAAGAAGGTTCTTTTTGCGGCGTCCGAGGCTGTGCCGTTCGTCAAGACCGGCGGGCTGGCGGATGTGTGCGGTGCGCTGCCGAAGATCCTCCGGAAGCTCGGCTACGATGTCCGGCTTGTCCTGCCGCGTTATTGGGCGATCAGCCGCGAGTATTATGGTCTGGAGCCGGTGCTGAGGACGATGGGTGTTCCGACGGGGAACGGGGTAGTTTGGTGCCAGGTTTTTGAAGGCAAGGTCGACGGGTTTCCGGTCTATTTTGTGGAACATGAGCAGTTCTTTGGTCGCGCGGGGATCTACGATGACGGCAATTGGGAGCATCCCGATAATGCCGAGCGGTACGGATTTTTTTCCTGTGCCTGCCTTCAGCTTTGTCGTGATCTCAAATTTAAACCTGACATCATTCATTGCCACGACTGGCAAACGGCCCTGATCCCGGCTTACCTCAAGGTTTGGTACGGTAACGATCCGTTCTTCAAAGACACGGCCAGCGTTTTTTCCATCCATAATATCGCTTACCAGGGAACTTTTAAGGCGACCGCGTATCCTTTTCTCGGTCTCGGGAGCGAAAATTTCGTGGAATCAAAGTTCGAGAATTTCGGCGGTGTTAACTTTGTGAAAGGCGGGATCTTTTACGCCGACGCCATTTCGACCGTGAGCCCCACGTATGCGCAGGAGATCCTTTCCGAGCCCGGCGCGAACGGTCTTTCCGCGTACCTGAACCGCCGCCGTGACGATCTTTTCGGGATCCTGAACGGCGCGGATTACGACCATTGGGATCCGGAGACGGACGTGAACCTTCCGGCGAAATATTCCGCGCGCGATCTTTCGGGGAAAAAGCTTTGTAAAAAAGCGCTCCAGCAGGAATTCCTTCTGGATGAGCAGGAGAACGTTCCCGTGATCGGGATCGTCTCCCGGCTTGCCGAGCAAAAAGGTTTTCAGCATTTGGCGGTTGTTATGCACCGGATCCTCCGGGACATGAAGGTCCAGTTTGCGATCGTGGGGAGCGGCGAAAAATCCCTGGAAGATTTTTTCGGAGGGTTGCCGGCGCTTTATCCCGGCCGGGTCGGTGCCTGGATCGGGTATAGCAACCGCAAGGCGCATCTGGTCGAAGCGGGCGCGGATTTCTTTCTGATGCCGTCGCTTTATGAGCCCTGCGGACTGAACCAGATCTATAGTTTGAAGTACGGAACGCTTCCGATCGTCCGGGCGACCGGCGGTTTGCGTGACACGGTTCGTCAATACGATGAACAGACCGGTTCCGGCAACGGGTTCCTCTACCATGATCAGACGCCCGATGCGATCTGCGGCACCGTCGGGTGGGCGGTGAGTACTTATTACGACCGCCAGTCCCATCTGGCCCAGATGCGCAAGCGTGCCATGCTGGAACATTTCTCTTGGCTCGATGCCGCCAAGCAATACGAGGAAGTTTACCGCCGCGCGCTTGCGCGTCGTGCCTCCTGGCGTTAAGGTTAGGCAGGGTGGGCCGTCCTCAAGCCCGCAAAACCAGCCGGTCCTCTTTTTCCGGTCTTGTAGTATAATAAAACCGCAGGCGCGGTCTTCCCGGTCTCTCTCAACTTTTGATAAGAGGAGGGCTTGACCATGATCCACAGTGTAAAGGCAGGAAAAGAGTTCGTGGTGGTTTCGGAGAACAAGGTCGGGATGCTTGCCAGGGTCACGGCGTTATTGGCGGACCGGGGCATCAACATTCTGGCGATCTCGGCGCAGGCGGCGGGCGGTGTCGCGCTCATGAATTTTGTGACGGATGACGCCCTCCATACGAGGGATCTTTTGGCGAAAAAGGGTTTCCGGGCGCAGGAGAATTCGGTCCTGCTTCTTGAAGTTGAGGATAAACCCGGCGTCCTGATGCAGGTCACAAAAAAGCTTGCCGCCAAAAAGATCGATCTCCTCAATATTTACGCCAGCGCGTCGGCGTCCTATGGGCCTTGCGTGCTAGTGCTTTCGACGAACAATAACCAGAAGGCGTTGGTCACTTTAAAACCCTAGCGCAAGGGTCAACGCACAGCGTTCGGCGGAATGATCTTTACGTTGTGCGTTGTGCTTTGCGTTATTCTCGATCAGGGATCAATATGAAAAAATACACTGAGCTCAGTTTGGAAACTTATTTAGAGAAGTTATCAAGTGACGCTCCTGTCCCGGGCGGCGGAAGCGTGTCGGCTTATACCGGCGCTCTCGGCATGGGGCTGACCCAGATGGTCGCCCGCATTGCTCTCAAGAGAAAACCGAAGGCTGACCTGACCCCCGAACAAAAACTCCAGGACGAGGCGAACCGCAAGCGGATGCAGGAGATCCTCTCCTCGGTCGAGAAAACCAAGGCTGACGCGTTGCAAGTCGTCGATCTCGATCCGAAGGTCTATGATGAAGTCATGGCCTGTTACGGGCCTGGTGCCCAGCCGGGAAAACTCGAAGACGCGCTTCTGAATGCTTTTCGTCTCCAGGCCGATCTTGCTCTCATTATTGTGATGGCGAGGGAATGGAACTCGCACATGAAGACGCTCGTGAAAGGTTCCGTCGCGAACGATCTGATCGTTGCCGACAATCTTCTTTCGGCTGCTTTTGAAGGGGCCTTCCATACAGCACACATCAATGTTGTCTATATGAAGAACCGGGAGCGGAAAGAACACGCCGAAAAGGCACTGGCCGAACTCCGAAACCGTTTTGAGAAAGGGAATTAAAGTGGAAGCGAAAAGGTTAGAAGGGAAGGGCCTCGCGGCGGATCTCCAACAAAAGATCCTCGCAAAAATCCGGGCACTTACCGCGGGGGGGTCTCCTCGGCCTCGGTTGGTCGCCATCCAGACGAGCGACAACCCGTCGTCCGTGTGGTACATCAATCAGCAGGAAAAACTTGCCAGAAAACTCGGGATCGATTTCCAGAGAATTCTGCCGGACCAGGTGAAGGACGAAACCGCGCTTATCCAGAAAGTCCGTGAGATCAGCGCCGACCGGAACATCCACGGCCTTTTTATTTCCATGCCGCTTCCCGAAGGAATGGATGCGGATAAGGTGTTGCTTGCGATGGATCCCCAAAAGGATGTCGAGGGCGTTCATCCGACGAGCCTCGGGCTGATCGTGCTGCGTCGCGGCAGGTTGATCCCGCCGACGGCGTTCGCGGCATATACGCTCATCAAATCCACCGGCGTGATGCTTCGGGGGAAAAAAGCCGCGATCATCGGCCAGAGCGCGATCGTCGGGCGGCCGCTTCAGCTTCTCCTCGGCGAGGCGCGTGTGACGACTCTCGTATGCAATACCGGAACGTCGGATGAGGATCTGAAAAAGATCATCGGAGCCAGCGAAGTGGTTGTGGCTTGTGCAGGCAAGCCCGGTGTGGTGCAGGGGGCTTGGATCAAGCCGGGCGCTGTGGTGATCGATGTCGGTACGACTGAAGTGAACGGTAAGCTTCAGGGCGACGTGCAGTATGAAGAAGCCGCCAAGAGGGCCGGTTTTATCACGCCGGTTCCGGGAGGCGTTGGGCCGCTTACGGTGACGATGCTTATGGAAAACCTGATCCTTGCGTATGAATGGCAGCAGAATTAAAAAAGGGGCCACGGGCTTCGGGCCACGGGACATGTGGATCGTGGCACGCCGATCGTGGGCCGGGTTTTGAAATGAAACTAACTCCCAAAGACATTTACGCTAAGAAAGCCAAGGGCGAGAGGATTGCCTCGCTCAGCTTGTACGATCATCCCACCGCGCGGATCGCGGATGCGGCGGGCGCGGATCTCTTAATGACCGGAGATTCTCTCGCGATGGTTCTTTTCGGACATCCCAACACGCTTAGCATCGATCTGGAGACGATGCTCCGGCATACGTCCGCGGTTTCGAAGGCTGTCACCCGGGCATTAGTGGTCGCGGACATGCCCTTCGGGTCTTATGACGATCCGGACGCGGCGCTTCGCAATGCCTTAAGGTTCATCAAGGAAGCCGGAGCCGACGCGGTCAAGCTTGAGGGCGGGGAAAATATCCAGCCGCAGGTCCAGAAACTTATCGCCGCCGGAATTCCGGTGATGGGGCATGTCGGGATGCTGCCGCAGGGGGTGGGGGACGGCCATTACCGTGTTTTCGGAAGGACGCCGGAGGAAGCCGCGGCGGTCATGAGGGACGCGAAGATGCTTGATCGTCTGGGTGTTTTTGCCATCGTTCTGGAATGTGTTCCCGTAAAGCTGGCGACCGAGATTACAGAAGCCGTGAAATGTCCTACGATCGGGATCGGCGCCGGAGCGGGGACGGACGGGCAGGTCCTTGTGCTTCACGACATGCTCGGGATCCAGTCCGGGGTGAGTCCGCGTTTTGTGAGGCGGTACGCGAAGCTCGAAGAGACGATCGGCAAAGCGGTGCGGCATTATTGCCGTGACGTCGTGAAGAAAAAATTTCCTTCATCCAAGGAGAGCTTTTCATGACGAAGGGGAAGAGGATCCTGGTGGCCGAGAAGGACGATGCGATACGCGAGCTTGTTGTCATGCGGCTCGGTGCGCGTCACCACAAGGTTTTCGAGGCCACGCAGAGCAAGCAGGTTCTCAGGATCCTCGAGCGCGAAGTCGTGGACCTTATCCTTCTTTCCAGCGAAATGGAACCCGTGAACGGCAAACTGCTTATCCAGGTTCTTCGGTCGCGTTCCCATCTGATGGCGGTGCCGGTCATCATGCTTACGAGCGAGGACGATTTGACGGATCTCATGCTCGGTCACGAAAAAGGATTTGATGATTTTCTGGTGAAACCGTTCAGTCCGCTTGTGTTGCAGTTGCGGGTGAACCTTAATATTGCCAAGACCATGGAACGCGTCGAGGCGAACGCGCTGACGCATCTTCCGGGCAATCACGCGATCGAGAAGATCATCACGAAGAAGGTCAAAGCCGGCGAGAAATTTTCAGTCCTTTATATCGATATCAATCACTTTAAAGCGTTCAACGACCATTACGGATTCCAGAAGGGCGACGATGTGATCATCCAGACTGCGCGTCTCTTGGTTGCGACGGCCTACGCTGTGGCGCCCGAAGGGTCGTGCTTTGTCGGGCACATTGGCGGCGACGATTTTGTCGTGGTGCTGGCGCCGGAGCTTGAGGAGGTTTTCGCGAGGCAGTTTATCGATGATTTTGACAGTATCATGCCGACCTATTACAGCAAGCCCGATCGCGAGACCGGGTTCATCCGTGTAGAGAACCGTCGCGGTCAGATGGAGAATTTTCCGTTAATGTCCTGTTCGGTCGCGGGTTGCACGAACGTTTACCGGAACTACGCGAATCTTCGCGAGATCGCTCAGGACGCCGCGGAGGTGAAAACTTTCCTCAAGAGTCAGCCGGGAAGCCATTATCTTCAGGATCGCCGTTCGTCGCCGATCAAGAAACTGGACGACGCGGTTCATATTCTCGAACCGGAGATCAAATCGGCCAAGATCAAAAAACGCACCGAGCCGCTCGGCCAGATCCTTGTTAATGCGGGGTTGATCACCGAAGAGCAACTGACTGAGGCGCTCAAGAAGCATTTTGAAACGGGGTGGCGTTTGGGACAGACCCTGATCCATATGAACCTTGTCTCTAGCGAGGACGTAGGCCGGATGCTTGAGAAAAAACTCAAAATCCCGTACGTTAACCTGAAAAGCTGGCGTCCTGATCCCGCCCTCCTGCATATTTTTAATACGGAATTCATCCATCACCACCGGGTGGTCCCGGTCGAGCTTGCCGAGGGGCAGATCCGGTTGGCGATGTGCGATCCTTTTGACTTGAAGACGATCGACGCCGTGGAGCGGATCACGGGACTCAAGCCCGTTCCATGTCTCGCGCTTGAAGACGAGTTCGAACATTTTTTCGAGACCTTGACCCCGCCCGAGGAGCAGGCGATCGACAAAATGTTATGAAGGAAAACGGCGTTTCGGCCGTTCATATACCCGTAAGGCGGGATGAAACACCTTGCAAAACAATACTATGGGTATAGAATCCTTTCCAGAGATTGAGAGTTTTCAAAAGCTGCCGCGTGAGGTTATTATTAAGGGCGCGAGCACCGATTTCAGCGAAGCCGACGGGGCCAAGTTGAAAGGGATCATCATCAATAATATCGGTCATCCCATCCGGAACATTCGCGCGCAGCTCGTGATCTTCGATAAAGATCGTGTGCCGGTGATGGGGATCAGTACTTCGACGGATCCGGATCATTTGCCGCAAGGTGGCATCGCGAATTTCTTTTTTCATTTGAAGGATCTGAAGCACGAGATCCAGGGTTATTATTTGCACGCAAACTGGGGTTTTGACGAAACACCCTGACCCCGGGGCGTATTTATTGGTTTATTTCGGTTCAAACAGAATGTTTTAGTCTATGGAACATAAATTGAAAACAGCCGCGGTTGCATGTGCGGTTCTTTCCTTGGCGTTATTTTCCGTGGGGGCGGTCAAAGCCCCGTGGCCGGGTCTTCCTCCCATCACCCAGTCCGATGCCTACAAGGAATTTCTCAAGCAGCCTCCCAGTAATCTGGCTAAGGGCATTTGTATCCTGAATTATTTCAGGAACACGCCGGTTGTTGTCCAGTACGACGGCATCGAATATCCGGCCCTGATCGCTTACCCGATCGGGCTGGCGTATCTTCTGACGCATTATCACGACGAAGATCCCGCAACCTGGATTAAAAGGAATTGTTACCGCACGCTTGTACAGAAGAACATCATTTATCTGAAGTTTCCGGACGGTAGCTATAGTGCCGCCCGCGACGTATTTCTCGAGAAGCTTGATGAGCTTGAAAAGGCGATCCCTACGAAGTCTTAACTCCCGAAAGGCGGAACATGGCTGTGGAAATGGACATCAAGTCGGTCAAATCGAGGGATATCGCTTTGGTCGGCTACGATCCGTCTACGGCGACGCTTGAGATCGTTTTCCGCATGGGCGGCGTTTACCGCTATCACGAAGTCCCCGAGAGCGTTTATCATTCTCTGATGAGCGCCCCGTCGCACGGGACTTACTTCCAGAAGAACGTTAAGAATAAGTTCGCCTACGTTAAGGTCAGCTGAGGGCCTTCCATGAAAAAAGCAGCAGCCGTCGTCGCGTTGTTCCTCTTTGTTTGTGCCGCGGGCGTTCCCTCCGGGTTTTCGTCCGACGAACTTTTGAAGATCCAGGTATTCCCGGATCAGAATTCCGTGAAACCTGGAATGATGTTTCTGGTCAGGGTTCAGGTGATCAATTCCTCCGATGAAGCGACTGGGTTTTGGTCGAATACTTGTTCGTACGAAAAGCACTGGGTGACGGATAATCCGCAAGTATTCATCCAATCCTGGACCTGCGACGAGAACGATTTGGAACAGATTACGCTCGAGACGGACGGCGTTTATGAAAAAAACATTATTCTCTATATTCCGACGAAGGACAAAAGCGGGGATGTGACGTTCCGTCTCGGTTTCAAGCGGATGTCCGAGAACGGGGATGTAGCAGAACCCCTTTGGAGCGATCCGATCACGATGGGAGTTAGGGTTCCGGAAGAAGCGGCTGCGCCTGTCGCGCCGGCGGCCTCCGAAGAGGTTTCCGTCTCTGAGCCGTCAGCGAAAGAGCCGGCGCCCGCAAGCGTTCCCGCGCCTGAAATCCCTGCTGTCCCGGGATCGCCGCGCATTTATCAGGACCCCGCCGTTCCTATTCAGGCGAGGATCGGTGAAGAATTTATGATCGTGCTCCAGGGGAATGCCACTACCGGATATGGTTGGCAGCTTCGTTTTCCTGATGAGGAAAAAACGATCGCCCTTGTGGAATCAAAGTATATTCCTTCCGACACCCGCAGGGTGGGTGCCCCGGGCGACCAGGAGTACCGGTTCCGGGCCCTGAAGACCGGTGAAGTCAAGATCGATCTGGCTTATCGACGTCCGTGGGAGCCGAACGACCCCCTCGTTCGCAAAGTTTTTACCGTTGTGGTTCTGGAAAAATAAAGCTTTCCCCTCGCAAAGGAAATTCATGGATAAAAATCGTGTTGTGATCATTGGCGGCGGCATTTCCGGACTCTGCACGGCGTATTATCTTCGGGATCTTGCGGAGAAGAATTCGTTGCCGATCGATATCACTCTCCTCGAAAGAAGCAATCGTTTCGGAGGCGTGATCCGCACTTCTTCGCACGATACTTTCCTGACCGAAGCCGGTCCCGATGCGTTCGAATCCGATCGGGACGTCAAGGAGCTTTGCCGTGATCTTGGGCTCGCGAAGGAACTTGTTGCGGCGAACCCGTGTTTCAGGAAATTTTTTCTTCTCAAGAAAGAAAAACTCCTGCCGGTCGCCGTTTCTCCCGGGGCATTTCTTCGCGCGCCATTTTTGAGCCTGCCGTCGAAATTCCGGATGCTTCTGGAACCGTTTGTCCCGGCCGGGGCGGGGGATCCCAACGAAAGTCTCGGAAGTTTTATCACCCGGCGGTTGGGAGCTGGTTTTTTGAAGGAATTTATCGACCCGCTTGCGCGGGGGATCTACATGACTGCGGCAGGAGAGCTAAGTCTTGAGGCGAATTTTCCAGGGCTTCGTGAAAGTGAGCGGATCTGCGGGAGCCTCCGGAATGCTTTTCGGGCCGGGCAGGGTTTGCGGAAAAGCCCGGATGCGGACGGATTCTTTACGCTTAAGGGGGGTCTCGAGGTTTTAACACGGGCGCTTGTTCACGCCCTGGAGGTTTGTGAGCTTCGGCCGGGCGCTCCGGTGGATCATTGTGATTACGATGGGGAATGGAAGATCTTTCTCGAAAACGGAGAGTCTTTGCGGGCGGACTCGGTTTGTCTTGCGATGACAACGTTTGATGCGGCAAAATTGCTCCCGATCTGCGCGCCGGGGCTTTCGCAGGAACTTTTAAGCGTCCGGTACGACTCGATTGCGGCGGTCAGTCTTGTTTTTCGCGCGGAAGATGTTCCGGCGTCGCCCATGGATTTTGGCTTTATCGTTCCTGCCGTGATGGGGGACCGTCCTTTTTCAAGTCTCAAGTGGCTGGGGAAGACCCCGACCGGGACGCACATCATTTTGAAGATCTTTCTCTCTGAGGCGATGCTTCCCGAGTTTTTTTGTGAAAATAATGAGATGCTTTTGCAGAGGATCCTGACGACGCTTGCGGAGCTTTTCGGGATCCGTGCATTACCGCAGACGATGACGGTCGAGCGCTATCCGGAAGCGCTCCCGCAGTACGCGCCGGGTCATGGGAACCGCATTCGTGCGATCACCGAGCGCCTTGTGGATCATCCGGGCCTGTATCTCACCGGGAATGCGTTCCACGGATTCGGGATCACGGATTGCATTCGCGAGGCGCGGAAAACCGCGGAAGCCATTTTCGCGCAGTCCCGGAGCTTTCTCCCGGCGCTTTGATCGGGTTTGCGGAGCGGGCGGAGAGAAAAAAGGCGGGACAATTTTGCGCGTAAGAAGGTAGAATAACATTCATGAGACCCGAGACCCAGAAACTCGTGACCGGCCAACCCTCGACTCCTACCGAACAGGCGACCGTCCTTGAGAGGGAAGCCCACCGCCTTCGCGGTGAAGGAAAGATCGATCAGGCCTTCCAGACTTTTGACCGTGCCGCCCATTGCTATGAAGAGGCGGGTGAAAATCTCCGGTCCGCGGTTTGTTTTGCTTCCGCCGCAACGTGCTGGAATATTCATACCGGATGGCAGCCTCTCCGGAACGCGGCTACCCGCAATGAGTTCGCGGCCGTCCAGGCGTTTCAGGCAAAGGATTACGCCTACGCCGAAACCCTTTTCAGCGAAGCGGCGCTTCTTTACGAGAAGGAAGGCGACTCTACCAAGTATTCTTACTGCTATGTCCGCGCCAAGGATGCGCGGTTGCTTCGGCTTTGGAGGACTTTTACGCAGCTTCAAGTTACCGGGACCGGTGCGATCCGTCTCGAGAAGGTCGGTCTGAAGGAACGTATGGCATCCTTTTTTCACTGGTTTTCCAGTTCGTTGAACCGCGCAATATGGGGCTACGGCGAACGCCCGTTCCGCACCCTCGGGGTCGCGGGCGGGATCCTTTTGATCAGCGCGTTTTGTTATTATTTTTCCGGATCGGTTCTCGCCGAGGGCATGGTCCGCGGGATCGGTTTCGGAGAGTCGCTTTATACGAGCGTGATCACTTATACGACCGTCGGATACGGGGACTATCTTCCCCTCGGATGGACCCGGATCGTTGCATCGATGGAAGCCTTGTCCGGGATCCTGCTGACGCCGCTTTTTTTGATCGCACTGACACGACGTTATCTGAGAATGTACCGGTAGTCCAACGTAAAAGGGAGAAAATTTATGGCCAGAATCCAGCCGGTCGATCCTGAAAAAATACAGGGAAAATCCAAAGAGATCCTCGACGCCATCAAAGCCAAGTCCGGGCGTGTTCCCAACATTTTGAAAACCATGATCCATTCCCCGGCGGCGGTCCAGGCTTACCTCGGCATGAGCGGGGCGCTTGCGGGATGCGTGCTTCCGCCCAAGGTTCGGGAATTGCTCGCTGTCGCGGTCGCCGAAGACAATCAATGCCATTACTGTCTTGCGGCGCATTCTGCGATCGGAAAAAGCCTCGGACTTACGACGGAAGAACTTCAGGCCGGGCGGCTGGGAGTGTCGCCGGACCCGAAAATGAACGCTCTTTTGAAATTCGCGGCCGGACTGTCCAAGAATCGGGGGAATGTTACGGATAAAGAATTCGAGGCGGTCCGGAAGGCCGGCGCTACGGATGAAGAGATCATCGAAGTGATTGCGCTGGTCGGTCTCAACCTTTTTACAAATTATTTTAACCACGTTGCGGATCCGGCGATCGATTTTCCGCAGATCCCACCGCTCCGGTAGTATTGTTGCAGGAGTTTTGACCGATGGAGATGCTGAAGGGCCTGGATTCACTGACTCTCCGCGAAAAGATCGCGTACACCATCCCGGAGAATTGGAAGTTCAAGCCCGTGCTTTGTTTGGCAGGTATTTCCGAGCAGGAACTTTATTATGTGGTTTCGGAGAAGCCCCTCGCGGGGGGGGCTGTGGCGTTGAAAGGGGCGCGTTCTTTTACGCTTTATCTCCTGGACGGGCAGGGTCAGGAGATCCTGTATTTTGAGAAAAGATCCGGATTTTTTGCAAGCCGCGTCGAGATCTTTGACGGGGCCGAAAATCTCTTGGGGGCGGTGCAAAAACACGGGACGCCGAGCCGTCCGCATTTCCTGGTTTCCGATGCCGGGGGAAAGATTCTTTGCGGCATTGAAGAAACCGCGGGGGGCGGGGATGCTTTTACTATTTCCAGGAACAGCGTCAGCGTCGGGACGATCAGCAGGAAATGGATCAGTCCCGTGCCGGAGAATGGCCCCAAAAACGACCATTTCGGGATCGTTTTTCCATTTGAGTCCGACGTTTCGGAAAGAAGCGTTTTGCTGGGGGCGCTGCTCTTCATCGATTTTCTTTAAGGGGTCTTTTAACATCTTCACGGAAGAAAGGAAAACGAAGTGAAAAGTCTTAACATTACGCTCGACAACAAAGATATTCCGAGAAAATGGTACAACCTGGGCGCGGATCTCCCGACGCCGATGCAGCCGCCTCTCGGGCCTGACGGCAAGCCCATCTCGCCGGCGATGCTCGAAAAAGTTTTTCCGATGAATCTGATCGAACAGGAAGTTACTACCGAGCGATGGATTGATATCCCGGAAGAGGTTCTGGAACTTCTTTACCGGTGGCGCCCCGCTCCGCTGAAGCGCGCCGTTTTTCTCGAAAAATACCTAAAAACGCCGGCGCGTATCTACTATAAGGACGAAAGCGTGAGCCCGGCGGGGAGCCACAAACCCAACACCGCGGTGGCGCAGGCCTGGTACAACAAACAGTTCGGCATCAAAAAACTCACGACCGAGACCGGCGCCGGACAGTGGGGCTGTGCGATCGCGTTTGCGAGCCAACTGCTGGGCCTTGAATGCAAAGTGTTTATGGTCCGCATCAGTTTTGATCAGAAACCCTTCCGGAAGATCATGATGCGCGTTTGGGGCGCCAACTGCGTCGCGAGTCCGAGCCAGGAAACACAGGCCGGGAAGAATATTCTTAAAGAAGATCCCGGATGCCCGGGAAGCCTCGGTATCGCCATCAGCGAAGCGATCGAGGAAGCTGTCGGCGATCCGAGCGGCAAGACGCGTTATTGCCTCGGGAGCGTCCTCAATCACGTCATGCTTCATCAGACCATTATCGGCCTCGAAGCGCAGAAGCAGCTGAAGATCGCGGGCGTGAAAAATCCCGATATCGTCATCGGTTGTGCGGGCGGCGGGAGCAATTTTGCGGGGATTTCGTTCCCGTTCGTAAACGAAAAGATCCACGGTGCGAAGATCAAAATTATTCCCGTTGAGCCGACGGCATGTCCGACGCTGACCCGGGGTCCTTTCAGTTATGACCACGGGGATGTCGCCAAAATGACGCCGCTTCTTCCCATGCACACCCTTGGGCACGGATTTATTCCGGAGCCGATCCATGCGGGAGGTCTTCGCTATCACGGGATGGCGCCGCTCGTGAGCCAGGGGGTCATTGAAGGGCTTTTAGAGCCCCGGGCGATCGACCAGATCAAGTGTTACGAGGCCGCGCTTCTCTGGGCCAGGACCGAGGGGGCGATCTGCGCTCCGGAAACGAGCCATGCCATTGCTTGCGTGATCGAAGAGGCCGTGAAAGCTCGCGAGGAAGGAAAGGAAAAGAATATTCTTTTCTGTTACAGCGGCCACGGATTGATGGACCTGCTCGGGTATGACAAGTTCCTGAACGGCGAACTGCGGGAGTATGCGTTGCCCGACGAGATTCTGAAAGAATCGGTTTCCACGATCCTGCATCATCCGAAACCCAGCGCCCAAAAGAGCGGGAAATGGTAACAGATTGCCATGGCGGGCGGGCCGAGAACGTTTTAAAATTGAAGGCATAAAATTCAAAATAAATCTTAATTTTGAAAACCCAATGGCGTGATCCGATCCGTTCCGGAAAATGAAACGTCCGGGATTTGTATTTGCGATGTGTTCCGATGCCCGGATCTAGCGCTTAGAATCAGCAGAGGCGAATATTAAAAGACTATTGCCGGGTTGCCTAGCGTCGATTTTTTTTATCATCGGGTGCTCCGTTCCGCCGGCGTCGATCCCCGGCCTTCCGAAGGATCACCCCGCCAACAGGTTCTACCTGTCTGCGCAACAGGGGATGCTGTCGGACCGGGTCTGCCTTGACGATCAAGGGAATCCGAAAATTCCGATCGGAAAGATCGAACAAGGCGAAGGATATACCAAAATAAGCCAGTTGATCCCCGGGGTTTTTCGTTTCCGCGAGAACGCGACAGGGAAGCAATACCTCGGCGTTTCCTACCTCCAATACAGCGGATTCCTACAGGTCCCCAAAGCCTGCGTCTGGGAAGAGAATAAGTAGGGTTTAGGGGATAGGGGTTAGAAAAAAAGGGACAGGCGCTCAACGAAGACCTGTCCCCTTTTACTAAGGCTTTTCCTATACCCTATTCTCTATACCCTAACCCCCATTAAGAGCCGGTACCCCAGGCAAGGCTATTCATTTCCTGCCACGCCTTGATGCGTACAATCTGGGTTTGACTGGTATCCGAGCTGACGAGGCCTTTCAGGGCCAGATCGAAATGGACCGCGCTGTTGCCCGATTGAAGGTAAGATCTTGAAATGACCGCGCCAAAGATGTCGCCGTTTCCGCTTACCGTGACGATGGAACTAGGAGCATAAATGCCTCCGTAAAAGGCGCCATTTCCCGAAATTTTGACGGATGCGGATTCCGTGGAGTAGATGAGGAGATTAGCCGGGTGATTATCCGCAACAACGGTCCCGTTGCCGGAAATGCTGACTTCTCCACTGACATAGATTTTGACCGGTCCGGTCGTTACGATCTTGCCGTTTCCGGAAGTTTTGAGAGAACTTGCGCGGTAGGTCCCTGCCGCCAGCGTCAGCGTGTTATTTCCCGTGACGTTGATACTGATGTCTGTCGCGTCATCCGGGGTTTCGACCTCGGGAGGCGGTGTGAAATCCGCCGAGAGCGTCGAGCATTCTCCTGTGACCGTGGCATGCATGATGCTGATGGCAATACTGGGGATGCCGCCATGACCGACGTAGACATCGCCGTCCACCTTGGCATTTCCCGCAAGTGCCATGATCCCGATCAATGTCCCGTTGACCGCCATGGCGCCTTCGGAGCTGGTGTTGGATCCGCCGTAAGCGCCGTTGTTCGAGTTGTAACTGTCGAACGCGGAATTGCCCCCCATGAGGATCATGTTTTTAGCATAAACGCCGTAGTCGAACAGCGAAAACGGCGGGGCTTCGCTTGTGATCTCACAATAAACGGTGATCTCGGAATCCTGGTAGGCTCGGGATGACTCCGTGCAATTCGGCGCGCAGCCCTTGGCGTCGATCCTCCGGAGGGAAGAGTTTTCCTCGACCGGTGAAATGGTGTATTGGTAGGCGTTGCCGGACAAGGGTGTTATTTCTGATACGTAATTTTCGGAGGTGGTCCCGCTTCGGAGGCTGCTGTTCGTGGCCAGGGCTCTTAGTGCAACGTCGATCCCGGCCTCCGCGGCATTGAAAGCGAGAACGCGGTTTTGATAACGCTCGGTGGCTTGCATGCCGACTTGGTGCCTTGCAAAGAAAGCGATTGCAAAGATGGTGACAAATATCGCGACCATATACACGACCACCAGAACAAAACCTTTTTGATTGGCTAATGGATTCATGGGTTTCTCGCTTCTGCCTGTACGGTGATCGTAAGAGGCGTTTCGGGGATCAATCGTCCATCCGCGAGCGTTTTTTGCGCTTGCGCCGTGATCGTAATAAGGCCTGGAGAGTCCAGGGTTCTTGAAAACCCCAGCGAGGTGATATTATTGCAAAGAATGGCGCGTTTTTTTTCCAGGGTGGTCAGGTCCTCCGAGATCCGGATGATCTGATTCGTTCCCGTGTCCCGGAGATATTGGATGTTGCAGGCCCATTTTGGGGTAAAACTGGCGTCGACAAGGGACGCGGCGTCCGGCGCCGGGACCGGCACCACAAATTTGATCGTGTCGGCTCTTTCAACGCCTTTATCGTCAGCCTCCGCCAAGGTATCGATCTTGTGCCAAGCGGTCTGACGGATCTCCTGAGCAATTTTAAATAAGGCTTCGCGCGGACCTTCTTCCAGATTCATTTTGATGTGGGCGGCTTCGAGGCTTCGATTACTGACGATCAAAATCCCAAAGACGCCGGCGATGATGATCGATGAAATAGCGACGGCGATCATGACCTCCACAAGCGTAAAACCACTTTCGCGCATTTTCATCGCGTCACCTTTGTGTAATATAGGTTCGGACGGATTCTGTTCTTTGCCGTCCCGTATAAGATTCCCATGCCACCGTGACCGTAACGTCCAGCGGATTCGTCGTTGTGGCCGAGGCTGGGCAGGGCGATGTTTCATTCCTGCAATAAGAGACTGTGACCACTTCATTGGTTAACGAGGTGAACCCTGTCAGTTGCCCCCCATCGGGATAGGCGAGGACGACGGAGGCGGGGAACGGCTTGGCGCTTGAAACATCTCTCATTTGTTCGATCGCTTGGTTCGCGTTCTGGATAGCGACGGTCCGTTGGTGCATATCCTCGGAATTTCGCTGCATCATGATATTGGCGCCCACATAGCCCGCGATGATGAGCGCCGTGACAAAAAGGGCGATCATCATTTCGACCATCGTAAAACCAGCGTCTCCGGATTTTTTTATTCCCATCGTGTCTCTCCGCGCCAAGCTTCTATTTTTGATTTTTGCATTTCTCCTATTAAAGTGTAATCGCGTGAGTGGTGACGTGCAAGATTATTTAAATAGCAAAAACAAGCATTTTTAATTTAAAAAGTCTTTTAAACAGCAATCAGCATCATTTTTTTCTGCTTAAACAAAAATCAAAAAATCCGGACATTTCTTATTAACGGCTTGAATCCAAAAATTTCAAGGGTGCGACTTGAAATCGAAAGTGAGGGGGGAGCTGTTTTGCCGGTGTTTTCTCCGGAACGGCAAAAAATCCCACCTTTGAAATTAAAAATCGTAAGGTTCCGGCGTTAATTCTGGATTCTTATCGTGAAGATTTTGTATACTATGCTCCTCTTCATTTAATCCTATTTCCGGAAGGCTGGAAAAAACGGAGTGGTATAGAGTCTTGTGATGCTCGGGAACGTTTGCCAAGGGGGCTGAGATGCATCCGCTGTTTTTTACGGAACTCCTTATGTTGCTAGTGATCGCGACGGCCGTAGCCATCGCGTTCGAGAAGTTTCGCTTGCCGGCGATCCTCGGGTTTTTGCTCGCCGGCGTCATTATCGGTCCGCAGGGTCTTGGGATCCTTTCCAACGGGGAACATATCCGCTCTCTCGCGGAGCTCGGCGTCGTGCTCCTTATGTTGACGATCGGTCTGGAGTTTTCTTTCGACCGCCTTCGGGGCATGCAGCATCTTGCGATCGTGGGGGGGACGCTCCAGATCCTGATATCGATCGGGTTGTCCCTGATGTTCGCCTGGTGGCGGAAGTGGAGTTTTTATGAAGGGTTTTTCCTCGGGTCCGTGATCGCGCTCAGTTCCACGGCGATCGTTTTAAAATATCTGATCGACCGGGGTGAGATCGACACGCCGCACGGCCGCATTGCGATCTCGATCCTGATCTTTCAGGACCTCGCCGTTGTTCCCCTTATGATCTTTTTGACGGCCTTTGGACAGTCGGAGGGGGCTGTTTGGGCGCCGCTGGGGTCCGCGTTCCTTAAAACGGTGCTTCTCCTGGCGGGGGCGTTCGTTTGTTCTCGTTTTTTATTGCCGCAACTTCTTTTTCGCGTGGCGGTGATCCGGAACCGCGAGGTCTTTTTCCTTTTTTCAGTGGTGGTTTGTTTGGGGATGGCCTGGATCAGTGGTGCGCTGGGACTTTCGGTGGCCATCGGCGCGCTTCTGGCGGGGTTCATGTTCGCCAACACGGGTTTTTCGCATCAGTTGATCGGGGACATCATCCCGTTCCGGCATCTTTTTGTGAGCATTTTTTTCGTTTCGTTGGGACTTTTGTTCGACTTGAGGTTTTTTGTGGCGAATATGCCGCTGGTCCTGCTGGTGGTGAGCCTGGTGCTTTTTGTGAACTTTGTCATTATGACTTTGCTTATCATGGCTTTCGGGTTTCCGCCGCGCGTTGCGATGGTCACGGGGATCATGCTTTCTCAGATCGGGGAGTTCTCGTTTGTTTTGATCCAGATGGCCCGGGGGTCCGGTCACATCAGCCACGAGCTTTACCAGATCCTTCTCTCGACGGCGTTCCTGACCATGCTGCTTACGCCGCTCCTTTTTGCCTCGATCCCTTCCGTGCTGAAATTTCTCGGAAAATTTATTGTGTTCGGAGTGCCGCCGAGGAACTGGGCCAAGCCCGGTAGCACACTATCGGCTTTGACCGGTCATGTGATTCTTTGCGGTTTCGGGCCGACCGGCAGGGACCTTGCCAACGCTTTCAAAGAGGAAGAGATCCCGTTCGTGATCCTTGAAATGAACCCGCAGAAGGTCCAGGAAGCCAAGAAGCTCCATTTGAAGGCGGTCTACGGTGATGCGGCGAACCGGGAAGTGATGCGGCGGGTCGGGATCTTGCGCGCGCGTGCCGTGGTGGTGAGCTTTCCGGATATTCTCGGGATCACGCAGATCATTCGGGTCGTTCAGGAGTTGAATCCGGAGGTGCTATTAGCGGTCCGGACACGTTACGAGGGGCAGACCGCGGCGCTTTATGAACTCGGGGCGGACATTGTGGTGATGGAGGAGTGGGAGGCGAGCCACGAGCTTAACCGGGTCGTACTCGAGCAACTGCGTGTGCCTCCCGGCAGGATCGAACATCATCTCGGCCGCATTCGGGCCAGAAAAGAAATGACGGTGGAAGAAGCTATTTTTCGTCGAATGTCCAAGGAGCCCATTAATAAAAAAACAAAATCAGAAAGGGGTGCTTCATGAAACTCATCGGAAGAATTGTGTTTCTGGTGCTGGCAGTGCTGGTTGTTCTGGTGCTTGCCAGGAATATTGTGGTGAAGACGGCGATCGAGGTCGGGGCGACCGCGGTGACCGGGTTTCCGCTCACGATCCAAAAGCTCGATATTAATTTCTCCAACACCTCGATCGATATCGAAGGCCTGGTGATGAAGAACCCGTCCGCGTTCCAAGGCACCAGCTTTGTCGAGATCCCGAAGATCCTGGTGGATTATAACCTGACGGATATTCTGAAAGGGAAGATCCATCTCGAAAACCTTGATTTTGAAATGGAAAAGCTTTCGGTGGTCAAAAATGAAAAAGGCATGCTGAATCTGGATTCCTTGAAATCAATCCAGGGAGCGCAGAAGCCTGCGGCCCAGAAGCCTTCGCAGCCGGCGCCTGCCGGGAAGGGCAAGGCCATGCCGTTCCAGATCGACAATTTCCATTTAAAGGTCGGGAAGGCGTCGTACGTGGATTATTCCAAGGGACAGCCTTCGGTTCAGGAGTTCAATGTCGGACTGGATGAACGGTATCAGAACATTACCGATCCCATGCAGCTTGTTCCGCTGATTGTCATGAAGGTGATGATGCGTACGCCGCTTGCGTTGTTGAGCGGTTTCAACCTGAGCTCGATCCAGGGCAGTGTTTCCGGGATCGCTGGGTCCGCCGCGGATATGGCTCAGGCAGCTGCCGCCAAAGGGCTCGATACGCTCAAGAACGCCGCCGGAACTCAGGCGGGGGGCGCGGTCAAGGAAGTGACCAGTAGCGTGACAAGCGCCGCGAGCAGTCTTAAGAATAAATTGAAAATCCCGTTCGGCAAGAGCGAGTAAGATCATTGCATGAGGACGTGCGGAGGGATCAGCATCGAGATCAAGGCGCGATGTTCGGATCCCTTCCGCGTCCGTCAAATTCTCAAATCCCGCCAGGCCGATTTTAAAGGCCTCGACCGTCAGCGCGACACCTATTTTCGCGTTCCCTCGGGCCGCCTGAAGCTCCGTGAGGGCCGGATCGAGAACGCGCTTATCTATTACAAACGCACGGACCAAAAAAATTCCAAAAAATGCGACTCGGTTCTATGGAAGTCCCCCGTCCCAAGAGGACCGGGGGGAAGTGAAGGTCTGTCTCCGTTGCGTTCGCTGAAAAAGATCCTGGAGGCGGCGGCCGGCGTTCTTGCCGTCGTGGACAAGCGCCGCGAGATTTATTTCATCCGTAACGTGAAGTTCCACATCGACCGAGTGAAAAACCTCGGGGACTTTGTGGAGATCGAGGTTTTCGGCCGGTCCGGAAAGAAAAACGAAACGGTTCTCCGGAAACAATGCGAGTTTTTCCAGAAGCTTCTCGGGATCGAAAAGAAAGACCTTCTCGCGGATTCTTACAGCGATCAGCTGCTGCGGTTGTAAGCTGCAAAAACCTCAAATTTAAAATTTGAGGCCCGCAACCCGAAATCAGGTGAGATTCTCCGGATGGAAATCCCTGTCCGGCCGGAGGCGGACTTGCTGCCGTTTTGACCCCCACATTCCGGGTTTCGCCTCGAAGACGCCTGCGCAAACGGCATTGCAGGACTCGCAGTGTCCGCCTTCTTTCAAATGCCATCCCGTGACCGCAAAACCGTTCCGTCCGATCAGCATTTTTCCGCAAAACCTACAGTAGGTACTTTGGCTTTTGGGAGAGCGAATGTTTCCGGTGTAGACATGGGACAGTCCGTGGTGCAGGGCGATTTTGCGGGCTTTTTCGAGCGTCTCCGGAGGCGTGTAGGGCCGGTCGAGCATTTTGTGGGCCGGATAAAAGGCGGAAAAATGGAGCGGGACCTCCGGGCCGAGATTTTTTGCGATCCAGGAGGTCATATTTGTGATGTCACGGTCGGAGTCGTTCATGCCCGGAATGACCAGCGTGGTGATCTCGAGCCACGTCGAGGTTTTGTGCTTGATGTATTCGAGCGTTTCGAGCACGGGCCCGAGCTCGGCGTCTGTATATTTTTTGTAGAATTCTTCCGTGAAACCTTTCAGGTCGACGTTTGCGGCGTCCATGTATTGGTAGAACTCTTCCCGGGGTTTGGGCATTACATAGCCGGCCGTGACGGCGACCGTTTTGATCCCGCGGGCCCGGCATTCCTTGGCCGTCTCGACGGCGTATTCATGGAAGATGATCGGCTCATTGTAGGTAAAGGCGACGCTCGCGCAGCCGAGTTCCTGGGCCGATCGCGCGATCCTGTCGGGCGGCGCTTTGGAAAGTTCCGCATCCTTGATCGCGCACCGGCTGAGGTCCCAGTTTTGGCAGCCCCGGCAGCCGAGGTTGCATCCGACGGTCCCGAACGACAGGACCGCGCTTCCCGGAAGAAAATGGAACAAGGGTTTCTTTTCGATCGGGTCGACGCAGAAGCCGCTCGACAGGCCGAAGGTCAGCGCGAAGAGTTCGTCGCCGTCACTTCGCCGGAATGTGCAGTAACCCGATTGGCCTGCGGCGAGTTTACAAAGCCGGGGGCAGAGATCACACTGGATCTTGCCGTCTGTGAGCTTGTGCCAGTATTTTGCTTTTGAATCTTGTGCCATGGGTTTCGTCCTTCAGGGGCATGCACGATGGCCGGGGATGCTCCTGGTTCGGTAAAGTTACATTCGTCCGTTCATGATTAACGGCAGGAACCGCCTTGCTTTCCATTCTTTTTTAGTTAAGAGAAATCAGAATATTTCGTAAAACTAAGAGAAGTGCGGAGATCTCTGGGAGGCTCTGGTAAAATAAGCCCGGGCGATGAAGAATAAGACTGGGGGCAGGGTGTCCGTAACTATGGCTAGGTCAAAGGACGGATATGAGTTCATCGAATAATTCCGAAGCTAAAGTTTTCGCTTGTCTGTGTCTCGGAGTGGTTTTTGGGATCGTTGCTTTTTTCCGGGGCTTTCAGATTCGCACGAAAAGAAAGCTGATCGAAAACATCCCGACGTCGACGGTTCGCGGTCTGGCGATGGGGCTCGTGGAGGTCAAGGGAAAGGCGCGTCAGTTTCAGGATCTCCTGACGAGTGATTTTGCCAGGGCGACATGCGTTTTCTATCATTACAAGGTGGAAGAGTATCGGAACTCCGGGAGAAGCGGACACTGGGTCACCCTTGCCGAATATAGCAGTCCGCAATGCTTCTATCTCGAAGATGAGACCGGGAAAGTTCTGGTGGATCCCGCCCGCGCGGAATTTCATGTTCATCCGGACCGCAGGTATAGCTCAGGGCTTGGGGGCAAGGATAAAGCCGATTTTTTTACAGCGCTTGAAGCTCTCGGGATCGAAGCAAAGAATTTCATAGGCTTCGAAAAATCGCTCCGTTGCGAGGAAGCCTACATTGTTCCCGGGGACGATCTTTATGTGCTCGGAACCGCACGAGAAAACCCGTATGTTAGCGGTTCCGCTACGGGTTCGGATAATGTCTGTATCGGCGCGGAGGCCGGGAATGTTTTTCTGATCTCCGATGAAAGCGAAAAACACGTTCTCGGCGAGTTCGGAGGGCGCATGTTTCTTGCTTTGTACGGCGGGCCGGCGCTGACGGTCGTTTGTCTTTTTATCCTCATCGGACATTTCTTCAAACACATGTTTTAGCGAAGACCCGGAGCAGAAACCCGGAAGAGGGATGATGGACGTCCGCGCGATCATGACTTCCTGGGATGTCGGTTTTTTGGCATGGTGTCTCGCGATCGTGCCGGGACTGCTCTTCTTTTTTCTGGGTTTCAGGATTGCGGACAAAAGAAACAAGATCCGGAATATTCCGACTTCCACCATCGGTTCGATAGCGATGGGACTTGTGGAGGTCAAGGGGAAGGTCCGGGTTTTTCAGAAAACGTACGTGTCGCCGCTCTCGGGGAAGGAATGCCTTTTCTTTGAATATGAGATCGTAAGGGTGTTCGGAGAGATCGAGAAACAACTGGTCCGGGAAGACGGCTCTCCGTTCGCCGGGTTCATTCTTGAGGATGAGAGCGGCCAGGTTGGGGTGGATCCGGAGGGCGCGGACCTCCACCTCGTGAAGCAGAAAACCACCTATGACTCAACGCCCGGTTCGCCCGGGCGGGATGAATTTTTGAATGCGTTGAAGGCCCTTGGGATCGTGACCGGACCCTCCGGCCGTGGAGAAAATTTTTACGCGATTGAAACACGGATCCTTCCCGGCGATGAGTTGTATGTCATGGGAACGGTGGCGGAAAATGCGCGGAGGAACGGACCGGGGGTGGGCTCCGGAAACATTTGTATCCGGAAACAGAAGGGAACGGTGTTTTGCATCTCCGACCTTAGCGAAAGGCAACTTCTTACGAAGCTAAAAAAGCAATTATTTTACTGCTTTGGCATCGGGCTTTTTTGGGTTAGCATTTATCTTGTTCTGATCTGGTGGGTCTTGGCTGGCTCCGAGATCTCCAAGAGGCTCTGCGGAGAAGACTACAATTTTTTTTGCGGGTGATCCGTCCGGAAGGTTTTCGTTTTTAAATCAATGAAGGAAGGGGGGACTATGGGGCTTGTGATACTTGCGGTCGTGTTGTTCGTGGTGATAGGGATCGTCGGATACCTGGTGGGGATCTATAACGGTTTGATCCTTGTGCGAAACAATATAGACAAAGCATGGGCGAACATCGACGTGCTTTTGAAACAGCGGCATGACGAGCTGCCCAAACTGGTCGAGACCTGCAAGGGCTACATGAAGTACGAGCAAGGACTTCTGGAGAAGATCACGCAGGCGCGGACGGCTTTTATGAGCGCCTCGTCGATCGAGGACAAGACGAAAGCGGAAAATCAGCTTACGGCGGGCCTGAAGACGCTTTTTGCCGTTTCCGAGAATTATCCGGACCTTAAAGCGAACCAGAATTTCCTTCAGCTTCAGAACCGGATCTCGGGACTTGAGAATGAGATCGCGGACCGGAGAGAGTTTTTCAACGAGAGCGTTAACGTGTATAATATCCGCATTCAGCAGCTCCCCGACGTTTTCTTTGCCGGGCCGCTGGGGTATTCGAAACGTTCATTGCTTGAGATCCCGAAGGAAGAAACCCAGGACGTTAAGATTCAATTTTAAAACCAAGGAGGTTCCCATGAAGAGATTCGTTGGTATTTTGATGTGTTTGCTTCTCTGCGGTGCGTTCTCGGCCGTTGCGGAAGACACGGCTGTGACATCCGCGCCGGTATCGACCGCGGATGCGGAAGGATGGAAGGCGAAGTTGGAGGCGGACAAGAAGGCCATGGCCGCCAAGCGGCAGGAAATGAAACAGAATTCGCAGGCAGCTCGCAGCGAGGAAAAAGATCTGCGGAAGAAGATGCAGGAAGCTAGCGCGGCAGGGGATAAAGCCAAGGCCCAGGAACTCCGCACCCAGCTGAAAACGACGCATCAGCAGAATGTTGCGGAGATGAAAACGGACAAAAAAGAAATGCAGGCGGCCCGCAAGGAAATGCGGACCGACCGTAAAGAGGCCTGGCAGGCCCGTGCCGACAAGAATAAGGACGGTGCGGTGGATGCTACCGAAAAGGCCAAAGCAAAAAAGAAGGGCTGGTTCGGAAGATAAGAGCGGTTTGAAAGTTTATAAAAGGGGCAGCGGCTTCGGCGGCTGCCCCTTTTTTTAGAGAAGAAAATGCAGGAGTGAAAGCGCGGCAATCATCCACATCGCGGGTTTGATCTCACCGAACTTGAGGCGCACCGCCTTGAAGATCACAAAGCTCAGAAACCCGAACGCGAGCCCGGTCGCGATGGAGTAACTCAGAGCGATCATGACGATGATCACGAACGCCGGGAATCCTTCCTCCAGATCCGAGAAATCGATCTCGCGGATCTCTTTCATCATGAAAAAACCCACGAGGATCAGCGCCGGCGCTGTCGCGTAGACGGGCACGATCGTGATCAGCGGGATAAAAAGGAGCGCGAGCAAGAAGATCGCCGCGGTCACGATCATCGAAAACCCCGTACGGCCGCCCTGGGCGATCCCGGTCGCGGATTCAACGTAGACCGTGATGGTCGAGGTGCCGAGCACGGCGCCCATCATACTGGCGAGCGCGTCGAGCGAGAGGAGCCGGTCCAGACCGCGGATACGGCCCTTTTCATCCACCAGCTTCGCCTGATTGCAACAGGCTACCAGTGATCCGATCGAGTCGAACAGGTGCATGAACATCAGGCTGAAGATGGCTCCGAAGAAACCCCACTTGAGCGCGTGTCGGATATCGAGCTGGAATGCGATCGGTGCAAGTTTGAGATCGAACGAGAAGATCGCGGCCGGCCACTGGACCTTGCCGGTGAGGATCGCCAGGAGCGTCGCAACGGCGATCCCCGAGATCATGGAACCCCGGACCTTTTTCATTTCGAGGACGATCATAACGAAAAATCCCGCAAGCCCGATCATGACGGTCGATGTGACCGGAGCAGCCGAGACGAGCGTCACGTCGTTTTTGTGGATGATCCCGAGGTTGACGAGGCCGATGAACGTGATGAAAAATCCGATCCCGACGGAGACTGCCGAGATCAGCGAGCGGGGGATGACCTCCACGATCTTCTGGCGGAGCCCGATCACGGTCAGGAGAAAGAAAAAAAGCCCGGAAACGAATACGATCCCCAAAGCATCTTGCCAGGGGATCCGGTCTGTCAGGACCAGCGAATAGGCGAAGAAGGCGTTGAGCCCCATGCCGGGGGCCATGGCGATCGGCGCGTTTGCGAAAAGGCCGGTCGCGAGTGTCGCAAGCGCTGTCGCGAGACAGGTGACCGTGATAAGCGCGGTCTTGTCCATGCCGGCCGCCGCGAGGATGTTCGGGTTGACGAAGATGATGTAAGCCATCGCGAGGAAGGTCGTGACGCCGGCAATGATCTCGGCCCGGATGTCCGTGTTCCGCTCGGATAATTTGAAGAACTTGTTCAGCATAGTTTTTTAAGCGCAAGGCTAAATCAAAAAAGATCTTCGTTGAGCCTTGCCCGTTGAAGCGTTGCGCGTGAATTATGATCTTATCATGATCAGGAGCATCTTGAAATGTTCCGTGGCCTTGACCGAATGCGGGATGTTGGCCGGCATGATGATGAGCTCGCCTTTTGAGAGTTTGTGAGGCTTCCCTCCGATCCGTATCTCCGCTTTTCCGTCGAGGATGAGGACCGTGGCGTCGTAAGGCGCCGTATGTTCGCTTAATCCCTCGCCCTTATCGAATGCAAAGAGCGTGAGGGTTCCGGCCTTTTTGTTCAGAAGCTGTTTGCTGACGATCGAGCCTTTTTGGTATCCGGTCAGCGTCCCGAGTTTTATCGGTCTGGCCAGAAGGTCCGAGGCGATGGCCGCGGGTTTTTTAGCAGAGGAAGTCATGGCGCTCCTTTATTTGAAGCATTGCCCGGATTTGAGCCGCGGACAAGGCGTGACGCTGCATTTGTAACAGATCTCGTTGGGAAGGTTTCCGTTAGAAAAATATTCGCGAATGTTGTTCAGCGTTGTCTGCGCAATATTGCGGAGGGCTTCCCGAGTGAAAAACCCTTGATGGGAAGTGATCAGCACATTATTGAAAGAGAGTAACCGCGCGAGAACGTCGTCCGGCATGACGGCATTGGAGAAGTCCTCGAAAAAATATTCGCTTTCTTCTTCGTAGACGTCCAGCCCCGCATAGCCGATCTTCCCGGTCTTGAGACCGTCGATCAAGGCCCTGGAATCGATCAGCATGCCGCGGCCCGTATTGATAAGCATAACGCCGGGTTTCATTTGCGCGATCGCTTTTTCGCCGATGAGATGGTGGGTTTCTTTGCTGAGGGGGCAGTGGAGCGACACGATGTCCGATTCCCGGTAAAGGGTCGGGAGATCCACATAGTCGAATCCTATGCGTTGTTGATAGCTCGTGTCCCGAAAGAGATCGTAAGCGAGGACCCGCATGCCGAATCCTTTAAGGATCTCGATCGCGGCCTTGCCGATCTGGCCTGTGCCGATAATGCCGGCCGTTTTTTGGTGCATGTCAAAACCCATAAGGCCGTCGAGCGTGAAATTGTTGTCGCGCGTCCGGTAATAGGCCCTGTGGATCTTGCGGTTGAGGGTGAGCATGAGGGCTACGGCATGTTCCGCGACGGCGTGGGGAGAATAGGCGGGGACGCGGACGACGTGCATCTTTCCGAAAGCCGCATGAAGGTCGACATTGTTGTAGCCGGCGCCGCGCAAAGCGATGAGACGGACCTTGTCCCGGCAAAAGCGTTCGAGGATCTTCTCACTGACGGTGTCATTTACGAATACGCAGACCGCGTCATATCCTGAGGCAAGCGGAGCTGTCTCAAGATTCAGATGATTATAAAAATAAGTGATCTTGAAACCAAGTTCCTTATTGGCCTCGTCAAAGAATCCCGGATCGTAGGATTTGGTATCGAAAAAAGCGACCTTCACTTCATCCGTTTTCATAAGCGATTCCTCCGCTGCGGGGCATTATATTACTTTCCCCGCTTTAAAATCCATGTCCATATCGGTCGATTCCTCCGGTTGCCATCCGTCGCGTTCGGTGTAAAATACATCAGCACTTCATCGGGAGGGACGGTTCATGGAACGCGCGCTACAGAAGATCCGGAAACCGGCAGTGAGCGGACAGTTCTATCCCGACGATCCCGCCGTGTTGAAGATGCAGGTTTCCGGGTTTCTTGCCAAGGCCGCTTCCCAACCCGATCCCAATGTCCGCGCCCTTATTGTCCCGCACGCGGGTTATCCTTATTCCGGAGCCGTCGCTGCGGAGGCCTATAAGACCTTGCAAGGACGCCATTTCGATTTTGTCGTTATCATCGCCTTCCTCCACCGTTTTTTCCTGCAGGGCGTATTCGTGGATGACGCGCATTTTTATGAAACGCCGCTGGGACGTGTTCCCGTGGAACGACTGATCGTGGATCGTCTGCGCGAATCGAACGCTTATCTGGACGAAGAGATCAAGGGAAGTTTTGCCGAGCATTCGCTCGAGGTTCAGCTGCCGTTCCTTCAGGCGGTCCTTCCGGACCTGCGGATCGTCCCTGTTTATATGGGAGAGCAGTCGCTGGACAATTCGGAAGCGATCGCGGCGGCTTTGGCGATCCATCTGGAATCCCGGAACGCGCTGGTGGTCGCAAGCACGGACCTTTCCCATTTTCATCCTTATGCGGCTGCGGTTGAGCGGGACAAGCACACGATCCGCATGATCGAAAGAGGCGATGTGATGAAGCTTGGGCGGGCGAGCCAGGCCGGGGAGGTTGAGGCGTGCGGGCTCGGGACCGTCATCGCGTCGCTTCTTCTCGCGGAGAAAAAAGGATGGTCGAAGCCCGAATTGATCCGGTACGCGAATTCCGGCGACGTCACCGGCGACCGGAGTTCGGTGGTCGGCTATGCGGCGATGAAGTTTTCGGAGAAGGCGTAGCCATGTTCCGTGAAGAGGAAAAAAAAGCCGTGCTTGAGTACGCTCGCGGGGTTCTCAAGTCTTACCTTGAGAACAAGCCTGAACCGAAACTTTTTCTCAAAGCCGGCTGGCTTTCCGAAAAACGCGGGGTTTTTGTTACGTTGAAACAGAATGGAAAACTGCGCGGCTGCATCGGTTTGATCCTTGGTCTTAAACCCCTTTTTGAAAGTCTCCGTGAAATGACCCTTGCCGCCGCGTTCGAAGACCCGCGGTTCCCGCCGCTTGCGCCCTATGAGCTTGGGTCTGTGAAGATCCATATCTCGATCCTGACGGCGCCCGCTCTGGCCGGGTCCTGGCGGGACATTCGTCCGGGAACGGACGGGATCATTGTGAGCCTTGGCCGGAAGAAAGGCGTGTATCTGCCCGAGGTTGCAACGGAAACGGGGTGGGACCCGAGGACCTTTTTTATGAGCTGCGCGACGGAAAAGGCGGGCCTTAGTGAAGCCGAGGCGGAGAACGCCCGCCTCGAGGTGTTCCAGACCGAAGGGTTCGAGGAAGAAGGCTACTCCTAGTCCAATAAAGAAGTAAAAAAAGGTGCGGAAGCGCCGATGTTTCTACAAGGTTCGTTCGGCGCAGTTCCATTTTCTCAAAACGGAGTGCAGACAATGAAAAAGCTTACCGCTCTTTTGCTGGTTCTCTTGATGATCGCAAGCGTTCCGGCCCATGCGTATGAAATGAACAGTACGAAGGCGCTCTCGAAATTCGGTCGGGGTCTGACGAACCTGATCACCTGTCCCGGCGAATACGTTCACCAGATGCCCGCTTCTGTCAAACAGACTCCGGATTATTTGTCGGCGCTGTTCGTGGATATCGGTCGCGGGACGGGCTATATGCTCCTGCGGGCGGGTGCGGGGATCTATGACCTTTTCACCTGTCCTTTTCCGGGTAAAACCAATTATGCCCCTCTCATGCAGCCGGAGACGCTTTTCGAAGAATTCTCGGATTTTCTTTCAAATTAATGTTCCCGGATCGCCCGATATTTTCAGGAAGGGGACAGCTCCTCTCAAATTTTAAGGGGGCTGTCCTTTTTGCTTGAGAGGGCTGGAGCAACGGTGAAGAAGCGGAGGCGGATCCTATGAAATCCCACCCCGAATACCTCTGGATGAATCCGGAAGAACGCTACGCAAGTGAGCACATCACGCCCTAGGTCGAGGAACGGTTGCGGCGGAACCTGAACCCTCTATCCAGGACCATAGCCTTGCGGCATTCAATAGCACGGGATAGGCGAGGATTTTCGTCGAAATGACCGTGACGATCAAGGGCCTGACGACGGGCTATGATGACGGAATGCCGCTCACTGATGCGATACCGCTTAATGATATCCCTCATCGTGGTGAAACAAGTATAAGAGTGCTAGTTTTTAATATATTTCTTTCGCCCGGAGCCTCTTGCCCAATGTTTCTTTTGATGTTACTAATTTAAATAATAACAAAAGCAATGTTTTATAGAGCGTTTTAGACAGGAGTTCCCAAACAAATGAGCGCGTTGGGCTTTAAAAGAGTCGTGGCGATTACGACCAGCATTATGCTGCTGTTATTGCAGGCCACTCCGGCAGAGGGATTGGTCAACACGAATGCTTTTTCAGACGGAAATGATTCCCATCCTGTTTTGACAAAATCTGTAAATGATCAAGAAAATGATACTGTGGACGAGCAGAAGAAACTGTCCGGAGCAAAGACGCTTGCTGATACGATAGGTTTTCAGATGAATAACGCGGCGGCCTCGGCGGTTTCTGTTCCAATGCCTACGGTGACCGCGACGGAGCCGACGACTGACGGGGAGGTGAAATTATCGGGGTCCGTTACGGCGGGTTACTGGGTCTATTACTCGTTTGACGGCAAGACTTTCATGCTG
>DAOPYQ010000002.1:758-52154 GCA_035352955.1 Candidatus Omnitrophota bacterium | reverse complement strand
TATCGGGGTCCGTTACGGCGGGTTATTGGGTCTATTACTCGTTTGACGGCAAGACCTTCACACTGGCGGACTCCACGACGAGTCACGGGACATGGAGTAAAGAAGTTGCTTTGCCGAAGACCGGTGCCGTTGTTGTCTATATTTACGCTCAAAAAGCGAAATATCAAAGCGAAGTGGTCCGGCTGGACGTTTCTTTAGTTTCTCCGGAAATGTTGGCCAGGGCACAGGCGATCCTCGGTCCAGATGTTTTGACCGGTCGCAAAACGAATTCTAAGACGCCGGAATATCTGTTTTATGATAAGAACGGAAACCTTGTCGGCCGCCTGCTGCAACCGGTACGGACAGAGAGCCAAGACGAGTGGTATAACGCCCTTGGGCAACTTGTAGCTGAAATCAAAAAAGACGGTTCGAAAAGACTGTATTCCTATCAGGGTAAAAATCTCTCCGCGGTGGTTTCGTTTGATGTTAAAGGGAGTATGGAATGGAGACAACAGTACTACTACGGCACGGATAACGAAACGCTCCTCTATTCGGCGAGAAACTATCCCGATGGGAATGTCGATTATTACAATCCTCAGGGGGCGCTGTACGCGGAGGCTCTCTTGGCAAGGCAAGCTTTTTCAAGGGAACTGTATTCTGTGATCCAAAACGAATTGGGGAGGGTACAGCCGGGCGGTTATTTTGCGGGGACCTCCTATGAAGCTTTTGTGTCTGAAATGATGAGCGCTCAGGCGGTTGCTGCTCTCAAGAGATTGATCTCGGTGGCCATGCGCGCGGACAGCGCAAGTTTCATATCCCTGCTGAATTCTCCCAAACATCTGATCCTGCGGCCGCTCCAAGAGCACCCGTTCTGGGATTCAGTCAAAGATTCCTGGATCTTTTCCGGCGCCGGGATCGCCTTCGGGGATGCGAATGATAATGTGGTGATTTTCTACTGTGATCTTGCGGCGTTGAACAGCCCTGCGGGTGATGCCTCGGCCAAGTCGGCTGTGCCGGTTCTCGCGCATGAACTGAAACATATCGGGGATTTTTCCGCCGGGTATGACCGGCCGCACACGGAATGGCGGGCTTATCAGGTCCAAACCGACTGGATGCGGCGTATGGGCTTCCCAATACGGGATATCAACCGGCAGCAATGGCTTACCGACAGGATCCCCGACCGGGATTTTGCGGGGCCGGCCGCGCGGCTGGCAACGGGTGAGTTTAGCAAGGATATTAACCCGAAAACCGGCATTGCCTATACTTATCCCGAAGCTGAAGCCGAGGTCATGGCTCCGCTGAACAGCGCGGAACAATTTTTAGCGGCAAAATTTCCGGGTTCTTCAAGCGGTCTTGAATATTTATCAAGCCTCTCAAGTTCAAAGCCCCGTTACGGGGAAACCATCGAGGGCTATGATTTTGTATTTAGAGCCAACGGCCAGCAGCATAGCGTCTTTGTGGATATGAGCGGCGAATGGATCTTTTATAACGGCGAGTGGCAGATCGATGCCGCGCGGATGGCGGCGAGACTGCTGGACCGGAACGGTATTTCAAGGGAGCAATATGCGGCTATGATAGATTGGGACGCGAGAGTTACGGCAGGTTTTGTCCGATTGCCGGCAACCTATTCCGATTTTATTAATGCCGGATACGCATCCCAGCAATTAACGGATTTGGCCAAGGTTTTAAATGAAGCGTTCAGCCTTGATGCCGTTGATTTTGCGGAGAAGTATCATTCGATCCAGCATATTATATTTAGTTCCTACTCGACGGAGCACGGCGCCGGCCATTTCTATCCGTCTAGCGGATCGATCATCCTCAATAACGCCGCCTATCCACCCGGTGATCCCGCCTATGTCTGGGCGTACCTGCTTCCGCTTATTTTCCACGAAGCCACGCACCTGCGTGATTTTAACGGGAACATTTATCCGGGTCCCATGGATTTCAGGCATTCCGAAGCCCGTGCTTATGCTGAAAACGCTCACTGGGAAGAGTTATTCCACCGGATCTTTGTCTATCCCTGGAATTCTTATAACCGATCCCGGTTTATAGCGGAACATATCCCGGACAATAATTACGATGGCATCGTGGCAAGGGCGGTGACAAGCGACACAGCGGTATCCGAACAGGCGTTTGCTCCCTTAGAGACTGCTCAGCAGTTTCTTCAGCCCAGCGCGAACGGAGCTGTCGATTTGAAGTATATTTCCAGTTCTTTGGGGCAGAGGGATCTTTATGGGGCTCCTGTCCAGGGTTATGACTTTGTTTTTGAATCGAACGACCAGCAGTACAACGTCTTTGTGGATATGAGCGGGGAATGGATTTATGACGGCGAGTGGCAGATCGATGCCGCGCGGATGGCGGCGAGACTGCTGGACCGGTCTTCGATCACCCGCCAGGAATACGAGAACATGCGGACTACGATATGGGGTGGAACAAAGACATATGAACAGTTTGTGGCAGAGGGCAGCTCTCCGGCGCAAGCGGCGCTTTTGAAACAGGTTCTCAATCTATCCTTTCAACTGGACGGAGTTAACATTCATGAAAAGTTAACTCATATCAAACACTTCATATGGGGTGCGTTCGGAGGACAGGGCAAGAGCGATCCTGTGAGTGGAACGGTTCTCTCGGATCTGAGAATAACTGATATTAACAAGCTTGTAATGCTTTTAGCGCATGAAGCCGTACACGTTAAAGATCTGCAAAAAATCACCTCCCCGGCCATGAGAGATTACATGGATTCCGAAGTGCGTGCCTACAGGGAGGACGCGCATTGGATGGAGCTTTTGGGTTACCCTGTGGACGGGGCCAATCAGACGCGGTTTATTGCGGATCACATTGCGGACAATAATTACGAGGGGGTCGTGGGACGAGTCGTAAGGGACCCCGCCAATGAGGCGCTTTTTGCCCAGGCATTACGCCCCGAATTCAGCGCTCAAAATTTTTTCCAGAATCGTACGGGTCAATCTGCGAAGTATCTTTTCAGTGTTTTAGCGACCGCTCCCGGAACGACCGTTTCGGGGTATGATTTTGTGTTCGAGGTCAACGGCCAGCAGCATAGCGTCTTTGTGGATATGAACGGGGAATGGATCTTTTATAATGGCCAGTGGCAGATCGATGCCGCGCGGATGGCGGCGAGACTGCTGGACCGGAACGGTATTTCAGCAGCTGAATACACAGGGATGCTTTCCCTGGATCAGACTTTGCGGGGTGGCAGCCCGCTTCCTTCCAGCTACGAAATCTTTAGTTCGCAAACCTTAGATCCCAAAATGGCGGAAGGACTTGCTGCGGCTCTGAATGAAGCCTGGGCGTTAGGGCCGAAAAGATTTTTAGAAACGATTCAATCGGTTCAGCATATCCTGTTTTTTCCTTACGACTCGCAACGATATGGTACGGGGCAAGGTTATCCTCTTGACGGCGCTATGGTGATCAATAGCAGCTATTATGCGTCGCTGCAGGAGGACTACAAGGCCATGTTCCTTGCCGGGGTTATTTTTCATGAAGCAATTCATCTGAGGGACTTCCGGAATAAGCCGTCTCCCGCGTTGCGTGATTTGCGTGTTTCCGAACGAAATGCGTATGAAGAAACGGGTTATTGGGACCTGCTTTTTGGAAATACGACAATGTTCGCCATCGACCAATTCCTAGCCGAGCACATAGACGATAATGATTACAACGGTGATGTCGCGGCGGCTGTAACCAATAATGCGGCTTTGTTTTCCCAGGTGATCAGTCCTGTCTTGACCGCGGTGAGATTTCTGGAGGATTCCAGGGGTTTTCCTTCACCCATTTATCTTTCCAGCGTGACAGCTCAAAAAAGTCGGAATGGAACACTGCGCCAAGGCTACGACTTCATTTTTCGGGTTCAAGACAAGCAGTACAATCTCTTTGTTGATTTGAACGGTCAATGGATCTTCTATAACGGTCAGTGGTATCCAGCTGTATAACCGCACTGTTTTTGTGTTTGGAGCCCGAGTTTCTTAAGGAAAAGTTGGTAAAAGACGAGGGCAGCCATTTTTAGCGAAAAAATGTGCGAAAAAATGACTGCCCCCGTCTTTCTTTTTGGTAGAATCCTTCCATGAAATCCCATACCGAATATCTTGAGGTGAATACGGAAGAGCGCTACGCGATCGTGCATCTTACGCCCCGGGTCGAGGAAGCGGTCCGGAAAAGCGGCGTGAAGGAAGGGTTGTGTCTGGTCAATTCCATGCACATCACGTCGAGCGTGTTCATTAATGATAACGAATCCGGCCTTCACGAGGATTTTCTGAAATGGGTGGAAAAGCTCGCTCCCTACGGCGTTGATAAATACAAGCACAACCTGACCGGCGAGGACAACGGCGACGCGCATCTCAAGCGCACGATCATGGGCCGGGAGGTCGTCGTTGCGATCACGAAGGGCCGGCTGGACCTCGGGCCGTGGGAACAGATCTTCTACGGCGAATTCGACGGCCAGCGCAAGAAACGCATCCTGGTGAAGATCCTCGGAGAATAAGCGGATGTCCAACACGTTCCGCGACAAGCCGTCGAAACGCCGGAAGAAGGTTCATGCTCCGCTTCCTCCGCGGGTTGAGAAAAAAGAAGAACGGAAGATCTGGGTCGGCGACGAGGCGTTCGTCGAAAAACATTTTCTCCATCTGACGCGGCTCCTTCGCGACGAAGAGCGTGAAGAAACCGACCGCTTCAGGAGCGAGGTGCTTGACCGCAAGCCCGAGGAACGGGAGCGGAGCGGGAAGGCGATCTTCCGGCTCGAGCTCCTCGAGACGCACTATAATCCTTCCGGACAAAAGCTTCTGACCTTCGCGCTCGCGAACGGGCGCCCTCTTCCGCGTTATTCCCTGAATCCCGGAGACCTCGTGACGCTTTCCGGGTTCCAGACGCCGTTGGCCGAATGTTCCACGGGGGCGGTGTACGAAAAAGACCGGATGCGGATCACGGTGGCGTTCAGCGGAAGGATCTACCCCTGGGTCGAGCGCGAGAACAGTTTCCAGCTGAGTCTTGCGGCGAACCGGACGACGTATCAGCGGATGTATGAGGCGATGCATATGGTCCGGACCGCGGACCATTCCCGCGTTGCCGTGATCCGGGATATCAGCCTCAGGCTTAAAGAGCCGCGGTTTGGCGATCCCGTTCCCCCGGAGAAAATGCCGTTCCTCGATACGACGCTGAGTGACGAACAGAGAAAAGCGGTTTGCCTTGCCCACGAAGCCGAGGATATTTTTCTGATCCATGGTCCGCCGGGAACGGGAAAGACGCGTGTTTTGGTCGAAATCGTTCGCCAGGCCGTGAGCCGCGGTGAAGCCGTGCTTTTGTCCGCGCCGAGCAATGCCGCGTGCGATCATCTGGTAGAGTGCCTGGTGGCCCATGACGTTCCCGTGACGCGCCTCGGCCAGCCGGCCCGTATTACCGAACGGATCCGCGAACACACGTTGAGCTACAAGCTTACAAAACATCCGTATGCGAAGATGATCGACGAACATGAGGCGCGCCTCGATCAGATCGACCGCCAGAAAGAGCGCCGACAGGACCGGCGCGTGATGTCGTGGGACGAAAAGCGGGAGTTGCGCGAAGAAGTCTACAAATTGCGCGATGATATCCGCGATCTTAAGGCGCAACTTTTCAAACAGGTCTGGAACGCCGCGGATGTCGTGGTCGCGACGCACACGGTTTGCGGCGACCCGCTGATCCGGGCGAAGTCGTTCCAGTGGGTGATCCTGGATGAAGCGACGCAGGGGATCGAACCCGCGACCTGGATCCCGATCCTTCATGCCGGAAAGGTCGTGCTTGCCGGAGACCATTGCCAGCTTCCGCCGACGGTCCGGAATTTCCAGAAAAACGAGAAAGGCCTGAGCTTTACGCTCTTTGAGCGCTTGCATCTGATCCTTCCGGCGGCCTCCCGGGTCCGTCTCGAGCGGCAGTACCGGATGCACGAGGACATCATGAATTTCCCATCGCGGGAATTTTATGAAGGGAAACTTTTTGCCGAAGATCCCGTGGCTCATCACACCTTGAAAGACCTTCCGCATGTAAAGGCCGGCGATCTGAACCTTGCGCCGATCGTGTTCCGGGACACGGCGGGATTAGGCTATGAAGAAGAGGAAGAAGAGGGGACCGGAAGCCGCTGCAATCCGCAGGAAGCGAAGCTTGTCGTCAAGGAGCTCGAGCGGTTGCTTGCCGACGGCGTGAAACCGGAAGAGGTGGGTCTCATTAGTCCGTACAGCGCGCAGGTCAAATTGCTGAACAGCCTGATCCTGGGGGAAAAAGCCGAGCCGGCGGCGCTTGCCGGGCTTGAGATCGACAGCATCGATTCATTCCAGGGGCGGGAAAAAGAAGTTGTGATCGTTTCGCTCGTGCGCTCTAATATCAAAGGGCAGCTCGGCTTTTTGACGGATACGCGCCGCATGAATGTGGCGATGACGCGCGCGAAACGCAAGCTCATCGTGATCGGCGACAGCGCGACGCTTTCCAATTTTCCTTTTTACGAGGATTTTTTGAAGTACGTCGAATCCATCAACGCATACCACAGCGCATGGGAGGACACCTAACATGCAATGCCCTATCTCCAGAATGTTCTGCTGCCCCGTCACGTCCAAAGCGATCTTCCTGGTGATCTCCGTGATCAGCCTGTCGCTTGGCCTTCTATCCCTCGGCTGGCCCGACCGCTCGATCCGTCTTTATCAGCGGATGATGGAAGCCTTTAATTGGCGTGTCCACCCGATCGACGAGGCTCGCGAGCTGAAGAACACCAAGCGCTTCGGGATCTGGCTGATCCTGCTCGGCGTCGCGCTCGGTGTCGTGACTCTTTTGAAGTTCTGATCTTCCCGCGGATTTCGCGGCTCCTTTCGAAGCGTTCCTTGACGTTCCCGGGTTTTCCGTCTACAATCATTATTAAGAATTAATCTTAATAAGGATTTCAAGGTATGGACGCTAAAGAACGCGAACAATTCGGCGATTTTCTCCGGGGCAAGGGTTGCCGGGTTACGGAAGAGAGGCTCAGACTTCTTGACGGGATCAAACATGAGCGCGGTCATTTTAACGTCGACGATCTGGTGCGGCGGCTCCGCAAGGGCGGGCTGGAGGTCTCCCGGGACACGGTTTACCGGAACATTCCCATTCTCCTCGAGGCGGGGGTCCTGGAGCAGAGTTTCAAGACCCGTCGCGATACGTTCTACGAATCCGCGAAAAAGAAAAAGCACCACGACCACATCCTGTGCCGGAAATGCGAAAAGGTCGTGGAATTCGAAGACCCCTCCATCGAAAAGGCCCAGCGCCTCGTTGCGGACCGGCGCGGGTTCAAGCTGGAATACCACTGTCATCAACTCATTGGGGTTTGTAAAAAATGCAGGAAATAAGATCTGTGACCCTGGATGTGCTCTTGCCGGGAGAAGGCGGGATCATCGAAGGATATTCCGAATCCAAAGAACTTCATCACCGGCTGAAGGAGCTCGGACTTGTGGAAGGGACCCGCGTTCGCGTAAGGCGTTGCGCTCCGTGGGGTGATCCGATGGAACTTTCGGTGCGGGGTTATCATCTTTCGATCCGGAAAGAAGATGCGAAATGTATCCGGGTGCGGCGGGATGAGGACGCCCCGGCTTCGCGGCAGTGCGGCTGCGGGAAAAAGCACCGTTACCGGGGTGGTTTATGACGCCCGGGGGTGTGAGAGAAGTCGCGCTGGTCGGGAACCCGAACACGGGGAAGACGACGATCTTTAACGCTCTGACGGGACTGCGGCACACGACCGCGAATTATCCGGGCGTCACGGTGGAGCGGCGGGCCGGTTCTCTGAAGCTGAAAAACGGGGAAACGGTTTCGGTGATCGATCTTCCCGGCGTTTACAGTCTCCTGCCGCGCTCTCCGGACGAGCAGGTGGTTCACGACGTTCTTTTCGGGACGCAGAAAGGGACGCCGCTCCCGGACCTTGTCGTGGTCGTGCTGGCCGCCAATAATCTTGAGCGGAACCTTTATCTTGCCACGCAGGTCGCGGAGCTCGGACTGCCGGCGGTTTTTGCGATCAATATGTGGGACGCCGCCCGGGAGCAGGGGCTTGAGATCGATCTGGACCGGCTGCAGATGATGACGGGGATCCCGTGCGTGGCGACGGTTGGCACGGACAAGAAGCGGGTCCCCGGGCTCCTTGAAGCGGTCGAACGGGAACTGGGGAGGGCGGCCACGAGGCGGAGGACGTTCGATCCGGCGGTCGCTCCCGAGGTCCGCTACAAAATGATCGAGAACATCGTTGCCGCGGCGGTCCGGCATCCCGAAGAAGAGCGACGGACCGTTTCGGATAGGATCGATCGCGTTTTGACGCATCGTGTGTGGGGACTGTTGGTATTTGTCGGGGTGATGGCGTTTGTGTTCCAGTCGATCTTCAGCTGGGCCCGGATCCCGATGGAGTGGATCTCGCACGGGATGGAACACCTGGCGTTGTTCGCGCGGGTGGTCCTTCCGGACGGCGCTTTGGAGAGCCTTATCGTGGACGGTGTGATCGGAGGCGTGGGGAACGTGGTCGTGTTCCTGCCGCAGATCATGCTCCTGTTTTTTTTCATCTCTTTTTTTGAGGATACGGGTTATATGGCGCGTGCCGTATTTGTCTTGGACCGGATCATGAAAATGGTCGGATTGAACGGGAAGGCTTTTTTACCGCTCCTCAGTTCCTTTGCGTGCACGGTGCCTGGGGTTCTCGCGACACGGACAATTGAGGACCGGAACGACCGGCTTGCGACGATCCTTGTGGCACCTCTGATGAGTTGCAGCGCGCGGCTTCCGATCTACACGTTATTGGCCGCCGCTTTTGTGCCGCCGGCGATGCTTTTCCATGTGATCTCGTTGCAGGGGCTGACGCTTTTGGCGATGTACCTGCTGAGCATTGGCACGGGTCTTGGGGTGGCCGCGATCTTCCGGAAAACTTTCCTGAAAGGGAACCGGATGCCGTTCGTATTTGAATTGCCGCCTTACCGGATGCCGCAGCCGAAGACCGTCCTGTCAGCGATGTGGGACCGCTCGAAGGAATTTATTGTTCGGGCCGGGAGTATCATTTTTCTTCTTTCGATCGTGCTCTGGTTTCTGGTGAGCTATCCCAAACAGCCCGGCATTGAGGCGCGCATGCAAGCCGAACGTGCGGCGGTCCGGACGGTTTTGGCTGGGGGCCCTCTGGAAGCGCGGCTCGAAGAGATCGATCATGCGGAGAGGGACGCGAAGATCCGCGCGAGTTTTGCGGGACGTCTCGGCCGGGCGATCGAGCCTTTGATCCGGCCTTTGGGATTTAACTGGGAGATCGGGATCGGGATCGTAGCGTCTTTTGCGGCGCGGGAGCTTTTGATCAGCACGCTTGCGATCGTGCATCATGTCAAAACCGAGGGGGAAGGCATGACCGAGGGGTTGATCCGCGCCCTCCAGTCTGCGCGATCGCAGGATACCGGGAAACCGGTTTATACGCCGTTGGTTGCGGTCGCGCTTATGGTGTTTTATGTTTTTGCATGCCAGTGTTTTTCTACGTACGCAGTCCTGAAGCGGGAAACGGGGTCCTGGGGCTGGACTTTCTTCACCATTTTCTACATGACGGCGCTTGCCTGGGGCGGCGCCTTCATCGTTTACCAGGGCGGGCGGCTGTTGGGGTTTCAATAAAACTCGGATGACGGATGGAGCTTTGGTTTTACGCCCTCCGGCATCCGTCATCCGTATAGCAGAGGGCAATGATGGACACTAGCGAGATCCTAGCATTAAGCATTGTGGCAGTGGCGGCACTGCTTGTTGTCCGCTATTTTTTCAGACAAAAAAACGGCGGCGGTTGTTCCGGAAACTGTCTCAAATCGAAACGGCCGTCAGAGAAAAAATGATATCCTTTAACAGAGTTTGTTCGCGGGTGCTGGTTTATTGCGGAGTTTTTTTGTGTCTTGGGAGCGCTTCCGTTTACGCCACGCACGCCGATGCTCCGATCGTGATCGAGGAGCATTCCAAGGTCGTGACGGCGGACGCAACAACGAATGATCCCGGGCAAGTAGAGTTTTGGGGGTCCTATGTTGTTCAGGGCGGGAAATTCGGTTGGAGATCGAACGGGGAAAGGCAGAAACGGGGGACGTATCTCGCGCAGTCCTGGGAAACACAGACGACGGTAGGCCTTTGCCGGGATCTGGATATCGGGATCATTCAGTGGTTTCAGCATACGCTGGATAAAGAGAACAATTACGATGAGTTCCGGGACATGCTCGATCCGGATACCGGCGGAGCCGCGGAAGATACGACCGAAGGACCGAGTCACGGGTTCGGCTGGAGCGATCTCGGTATTTCCGGCCGTTGGCGTTTTTACGATTCGGCGGAGAAGAAACTCGAGATCGCCTATATCCCCACGATTTATGTGCCGACGGGGCGCCGCAGCAATCTGGAACATATCGGTGCAAGCCAAGGTTATACGAGTCTGGATAACGCTTTCGCGTTCACGAAGGACATCGGTCGCTGGAATGGGACCGTGAACCTGGGCTACAACACACCGCTCGCGCACTGGCAGCGGACCCACTATTATTACGGGACGGCTCATTTCAATTTTGCGGCCGGCTATCAGGTGCTGCCGTGGTTTCAGCCCGAGGCCGAACTGATCTATCTTCACGATTTCGGCGGGCATGGGCAGACCGGGAATCTTTTCAGCGTGGTTGCAGGCGCTGTGATGCCGTTCGGCGATCATCTGCGGTTTGAGATCGGCGTTCAGCAGGATGTTTTCGGAAGCAATAAGACCCAGACCACTTCCGGTATCTTTAGCGTCGCGATTCTCACCTAAAGGATCGGCGATATTAAATTTTTTGCGGCGAAAATGTTTTAAAAAGGAGGCGTTATGCTGAAAGAGCGGGAAAAAGGGGAGAACGGTACTGCGGGAATGATCCGAAGGGCTGCGCGGGCGTCGATCTGGGGATCGGGCATTTCGTTTCTGATCGCGGTGGTCGTCGGTATCATGGTCGACTCCGTGACGCTGATCCTGGATGCGTCGGCGAGTCTTGCCATTTTTGTCTCGGCGCTTTTGATGCATTTTTCAGCAAAAAAGATCCACGCGCCTCCGGACGATACCTTTCACTACGGCTATCATAAATACGAAACGCTGACTTCGGTGATCCAGCGCGCGCTGATCATGGTCACCTGCGTGATCAGTATTAAATTCGCGGTTCAGGATATTCTTCACGCCGAAGAAGTCACGAACTACGCGCTGCCGGCGGTGGCAATGTTTTTTTCAGGGCTACTCAGCCTCGGGGTCACGGTGTATTTGAAGTGGGTCTCGAAGCGCGTCCCGTCCCAGATGGTCCGGGCCTCGGTCCTGCACTGGCTGAGCGATGCCGTGCTGTCACTCGGGGTGTGCGCGGGTTTTGTCCTCGGATTTTTTATCCGCGGTTCCGCGTACGCTTGGTTTTCCCCCTACATCGATCCGGTGATGGCCATCACCCTTGCGGGATGTTTGAGCGCGGCGCCGCTTAAAGAACTTTTTCAGGATGTTTTGGAATTGTTGGATGCAGCCCCGCCCCGGGAGGTCCGCGACAAGGTTCAAGCTGTGGTGGATCTTTACAGCCCCAGGGTTTCCGGAACGCATCGCGTGAGGACCCGAAAAGCCGGACAGAAGCTATTTGTCGAAACGTGTTTTCTGGAACGCGAAACCCTGACCCTCGGGCATGCCGAAGAACTCGCCGGAGCCTTTGAAAAAGACCTCAGGTCGCACTTTCCGGATTGTGACGTGGTTGTTCATTTTAAAAGCCGCCGCTGATCCAAGCTTTGCGTTTTCCCTCGTTGTTGACAGGAATTTTTTTAGTGATATTATGCACACATGTGCATAATTAAGGCGGGATATGCGTCCTAAAAAGATCAGGCGGATCGGGTGTAAGCCGGGGGACCGGTGTTTCCGGCCGCTTCATGTGCCGCGAAAGGATATCGTGGTGACGACGCTCGGGATGGACGAGCTCGAAGCGCTACGGCTTTGCGATTTGGAGTATCTGGAACAAGGCGAGGCAGCGAAGCGGATGAAGGTCCACCGATCGACCGTGTCGCGGATCCTGACCGTTGCGCGCCGGAAGGTCGCGAACGCGCTGCTTCACAATCACGGCATCAAGATCACCGGCGGTTGTTGCAAGGTGGAAAAGGAGAAAATGTGACGGAGTGTTGCCGGAATCCAAGACGGCTTTCGTTTCTCGATCGTTTTTTAACGCTGTGGATCTTTCTTGCCATGGCGGCCGGGGTTCTGGCGGGATATAGCTATCCGCCGGTCGTCGGGTTCTGGAACAAGTTTCAGGTTGGAACGACGAATATCCCGATCGCGATCGGACTGATCCTTATGATGTATCCTCCTCTTGCGAAAGTAAAATACGAAGAGTTGGGCGATGTTTTCAAGAATGCCAACGTTCTGCTTCTTTCGCTTGTTCAAAACTGGATTGTCGGGCCGATCCTGATGTTTGTTCTAGCCATCACATTGCTTCACGGTTATCCGGAATATATGATAGGCCTTATCTTGATTGGTCTTGCGCGCTGCATTGCGATGGTTATTGTCTGGAATGAGCTTGCGGAAGGGGATGCGGAATATTGCGCGGGACTCGTGGCGTTCAACACGATCTTCCAGGTGCTTTTCTTTTCCGTTTACGCCTGGGTTTTTATCACGGTTCTGCCGCGCTGGTTCGGGCTTCAGGGGGCGGTGGTGAATATCACGATCGGACAGATCGCCCAAAGTGTTTTCATTTATCTCGGGATCCCGTTTATTGCCGGCTTTCTAACCCGGTCTATTCTGTTGCGGTTGAAGGACAAGGTCTGGTATGAAACAAAATTCATTCCCAAGATCAGCCCCGTCACGCTCATGGCGTTGCTTTTTACGATTCTGGTGATGTTTTCGCTGAAGGGCGACAAAATCGTCCGGATTCCGTTTGATGTCATAAGGATCGCGGTTCCGCTTCTGATCTATTTTGTCGTGATGTTCCTGATCTCGTTTTTCATGAGCAAGAAGATCGGAGCGAGCTATAACCAGTCCGCCACGCTTTCCTTTACGGCCGCGAGCAACAATTTCGAGCTCGCGATCGCGGTGGCGGTCGCCGTGTTCGGGATTCATTCCGGAGCGGCCTTTGCGGCTGTGATCGGGCCTTTGGTCGAGGTGCCGGTGTTGATCGCTCTTGTGAATGTCTCGCTCTATTTCAAAAAACGGTATTTTCAGGAGGCTGCCCAATGAACAGGGAAAACAGGTTCCCTTTGTTCCGGGAACTGCCTATGATATTTGTCATGATCTCAAAAAAGATGCTCGGTCTTTTTTTGGTCGTGGGGTTGGCGGTGACGCCGGTTTCCTGGGCGTCCGAGGCGGCGTCTGCGGCGCCCCAAGCCGGTCCCGAAAGAATGACGTTCCTCGATTGCTATCAGAAAGTTCTTACGCATTATCCCGCGCTCAAGAAACGCTACGAGCAGTTGGAGCAGGCCAGGGCGGGACGCAATCTCGCGGTCGCCGATCTCTTTCCGCATGTCCAGGGCGTTTTTTCCACAACGACGACGGACGACCCCGTCGGCGTTTTCAGCGATCTCCTCCGGCAGCACGCGTTCACCGAACAAAATTTTGAGCTGAATTCTCTCAATAGCCCGCGTCACCGCACAAACTACCATTTTGGGATCGAAGGGGACATGCTGCTTTTCGATTCGTTCAACACGATCTCAAAGATCCGTTCCGCGCTCCGGCTCGTGAAATCGGCCGATCTTCAGGCGGATTTCACGGAGATGGAAGCCGCGGTCGTGACGCTCGAAAGCTATCTCGGGATCCTGCTCGCGAAGGAACTTTATCGCGTGGCCTCGGAAGTGAAGAACGCTTCGGATAAGGACCTTCAGCAGGCCAAGGACCTGAACGACAAAGGAATGATCCTCGGCGCGGATTATTACGCTGCCAAGGTGACAGCGGCCGGGATCGAACGCCAACTGAATCATGCGAAGGCGACGCTTAAAAGTTCCCGGATGCTTATGAACATCCTGATGGGGGAAGATCCGGAATTCGTCTGGGAAGCGGCGGGGAAACTCCCCGAATTCACCCAGGATGCCGGCGCGCTGCGGACGTGGATCGCGGAGGCGTATCAGAAACGGCAGGACCTTGCGGCGCTGGACCAGATGCTGGATGCCCAGCGGATCGAAAAACTGCGGCAGAAAACCTCGTTCCTTCCCAAGTTCTACGGGTTTGGGAGCCTGGATGACGACAGCCACGACTTTCATTCCGGCGGCCGGAATTTTACGGTCGGTTTCAAGGGGACGATGGATTTTTTTGACGCGACCTATCCGGGGCGCGTGAAAGAAGCCGGCGCGAAATACAAGGAGCTCGCGGCTGAGCGTGATGCGCTTCGCGACGAGATCGCAAAACAGCTGGTCGGTGAGCTGGCGCGCTATGAGACCGTGACGCTTGATGCGCCGGTCATGAAGTCGGCTTACGCGGACGCCACCCAAGCGACGGAACAGACGGCGAAGCTTTATCAGGAAGGCCGGAAGTCCATTGCGGACCTGCTCGAGATGCGGCGCGGTTATTTCGAGACCGCCGCCGGCTATCAGGACCTTCTTCTGGCGCTCGAGCTTGAGTACGCGAAGCTGTTGTTCCTGTCCGGGCAGTTGACGGAAGACGGCATTCATCAGGTGAATACGAGATTGAAAGGTTAGCGCAACGCTCAACGATCAACGCGCAACGTAAAAACTAATTCGTTGTGCGTTCTGCGTAGCACGTTGCGCCAAAATTTTATGACCACACATCATTCGGACATCATTAGCGGGATCGTCAGCTATTTCGCAAAGTCGAAGATCACGCCGCTTATCATCGCGACATCGCTTATTCTCGGCGTTTTCGCAGTCGTCAATTTGCCTCGCGAGGAAGAACCCCAGATCTCGGTGCCGATGTTCGATATCTTCGTTTCGTATCCCGGCGCGGATTCCAAGGAGGTCGAGCAGCGGATCGTGACCTTGGGCGAGCGCAAGCTGTGGGAGATCCCCGGTGTCGAATACATCTATTCCACGATCGAGCCGGAAGGCGCGCTCATCATCGTTCGCTTCAAAGTGGGCGAAGATGTCGAAAAAAGCTTGATCAAACTTTACACCAAGGTCTATTCCAATCTGGATTTCTTGCCACCCGCGGCGACGCAGCCTCTGATCAAGGTCCGTTCGATCGACGACGTGCCCATCCTGACCTTGACGTTCCATGCAAAGGACAAGGGCCCGGTCGCGCTTCGGAAGACCGTTGCGAACGTTCAGAATATCGTGAACGCCATTCCGGACGTTTCGGATACGCATATCACGGGCGGCCGCAAGCGCCAGTTCCAGGTGTTCTTTGACGAGGCGAAACTGAAGTCCCGGCTTTTGAACCCGCTCGAGGTCGCTCAGATCATCCGCTCCGCGAATGTGAAACAGGCCGCGGGGCATCTTGAAAGCGCGCCCGCACTGGAATCGGTGGAGGCGAATTCGTTCTTCAGGACCAAGACCGATCTCGAGAATCTGGTGGTCGGCGTGAGTGCCGGCAGTATCGTGAAGCTCGGGGACATCGCGAAGGTCGCGGACGGGCCAGATGAAGAGGAACGGGCCACGGAGATCTTTTTCGGCCCGGCCTCTCCGGGGAAGGCGCGGGGCCCGTTTGAGGCCGTGACGCTTTCGATCTCGAAGCGCAAGGGCGCGAACGCGGCGCATCTTTCGGAGGTGATCCTGCATACGATCCGGGAACTTCCGGAGGCGACGCTCCCGAAAGATGTCGAGATGACCGTGACGCGCGACTACGGCGAGACGGCGAAAGAGAAATCCAACGAATTGCTTTTCCATATGGCGATCGCCGTCTTTGGCGTGAGCCTGCTGATCGCGTGGTCGTTCGGCCGGCGCGAGGCCGGGGTCGTGGGGATCGCGATCCCGATGACCTTGGCGCTTACGCTCGCGACATTCTACTTCATGGGCTTTACGCTCAACCGGATCACGCTTTTCGCGCTGATCTTCTCGATAGGGATCCTAGTCGATGACCCGATCGTGGACGTGGAAAATATCGTCCGCCATCTGCGGCTGCCGTCCAACAAAGGGCGGAATATTCTGGAGGTGACGATCGAGGCCGTGAACGAGGTCCGCAGTCCTTTGATCCTCGCGACGCTGACGGTCGTCGCGGCCATTCTCCCGATGGCGTTCGTGCGGGGGTTGATGGGCCCTTACATGAGACCGATCCCGATCGGAGCCAGCGCGGCCATGATGTTTTCGATGGCCGTCGCGTTCGTCGCGACCCCGTGGGCCGCATACCAGATCCTCGGAAAGGCGTTCGCACAGGGGAAGCTCAAGGCCCATCACGAAGGCGAGAAGGAAGATTTCCTCACGCACCTTTACCGCGCTTACATGAATCCGCTCATTTATAACCCGAAGGTCCGGAAGTGGTTCCTGATCGGGCTCGGGACCCTGCTCGGGCTTTCCGTGCTGCTCGTGCCGCTCAAACTTGTTCGGATGAAAATGCTTCCGTTCGACAATAAGAACGAATTCCAGGTGGTGCTCAATATGCCGGACGGCACGGCGGCGGAAAAGACGCGCGAGGCGATCACAAGGATCGCGGATTATCTCGTGACGGTGCCGGAAGTGAAGGACATAGAAATGTATGTCGGCACGGCCGCACCCTATAATTTTAACGGGCTCGTGCGGCATTATTTTCTTCGTTCAAAACCCGATCAGGCGGACCTTCAGGTGAACCTTGCCGGAAAGCATCACCGCAAACGCCAGAGTCACGACATCGCGAAGTCTGTGCGGCCGAAGATCCATGACATCGTGACGCGATACGGCGGACACGTTCAGGTCGCGGAAGTGCCGCCCGGTCCGCCGGTACTTTCAACGCTTGTGCTCGAGATTTATGGGCCGACGCTTGAGGGCCAGACCTCGCTTGCAAAACAGATCGAAGGATTGCTCGCGTCAAGCGATGGTGTGACGGATATCGACACCTATGTGCAGTCGCCGGAAAAGCTTGCACGGCTTCGCGTGAACGCGCAGAAGGCGTCGCTTAACGGGATCCCTGTCTCGCAGGTGGCGGAGGCGATCACGACCGCGGTCGGCGGGAAGACCGTCGATCTCGCGCATCTTTCCGAGGAATACGAACCAGTCGAGATCCTGCTCCGGCTGCCGAAGGAAAAACGCGCGACACTCGATAGCGTTCTCAATATGACGCTTCTTTCGCGTTACGGAAACCCGATCCCGGTTCGGGACCTTGTCGATGTCGAGAATGATGCCAAGGCTCCCGCGATCTATCACAAAAACCTGATGCGCGTTTCCTATGTGATCGCCGATGTGGCGGGGAAGTTCGAAAGCCCGGCGTACGCGATCCTCAAGCTAAAAAAAGATATCGCGAAGATGCCGGTGCCGCCGAACCACGAGGGGCAAACGAAGATCGACCAGCTTTTCAACGGGCAGCCGGCGACTTCGGACCGCTGGACGCTGAAGTGGGACGGGGAGTGGCAGATTACGTATGAGGTGTTCCGCGATCTCGGGATCGCGTTTGCGTTCGTATTGCTTCTCATTTATGTGCTCGTGGTCGGATGGTTCCAGTCGTTCAAGACGCCGTGGATCATTATGCTCCCGATCCCCCTGACGCTGATCGGGATCCTTCCCGCGCATTGGCTGGGCGGGGTTTTTTTTACGGCGACTTCGATGATTGGCATGATCGCGGGGGCCGGGATCGTCGTCCGCAACGCCATTATCCTCGTGGATTTTATCGAGCTTCAGCGCGCGGCGGGGATGCCGCTTGAGGAAGCCGTGATCGATGCCGGTGCGAAGCGGTTCCGCCCGATGCTCCTTACGGCGGCGGCGGTCGTGGTCGGCGCGTCGGTCATTTTGTTTGATCCGATCTTTCAAGGGCTTGCGGTGGCGCTGATGGCGGGCGAGATCGCGTCGACGATCCTGTCGCGTACTGCGGTCCCGGTGTTCTATTATATGATGACTAAAAAACAGGATGGTGGATGACGGAGGGAGGATGGGGCAGAACGGAAAACCTGATCGTCATCCGCCATCCGATATCCGCTTTCCTCTTCCCGGAGGGAAAAATGACCATTGAAAAATGTATTCGCGTGATCGCCGGAAGTTTCATCCTGGTCAGCCTTGGTCTCGCGGTTTGGGTCAGCAAGTGGTGGCTGCTCTTTACCGCTTTCGTGGGCGTGAACCTGATCCAGTCGGCATTTACCGGCTGGTGTCTCATGGAAGATATCCTTAAAAAGTTCGGCGTGAAGTCCTGCTGCCCTGATTCTCGATAGAAATTTATCGGAAATCAGGGCTGCACGGATCACCCCCGGGGTGCTTGAAAAATCGGGATTCTTGCTGCTCCAAATAGTTTGTCTGCCGGGGCGGGCGGATTCTCCGGAGATTTTTGAAATTCCGTCCCCTTCATTGACACTCTCTTCGCCTTCGGGCAGAATGGCGCCATTATGGAACTCAATATCGACAAGGTCGCCGAACTCGCGCGCCTCAACCTCAAGCCCGAAGAAAAAGAGAAGCTCGCCCGGGAACTCGGAGCGATCCTCGACTATGTGAAGAAACTCGACAAGCTCGACACGAAGTATGTCGAGCCGACGAGCCATGTCCTGGACCTCGAGAACGTGTACCGTAAAGACGAGGCCAAGGTTTCGAACGCCGCGGAGCAGGCCCTGGAACACGCCCCGCACGCCGACGGCCGTTTCTTCAAAGTTCCCAAGATCGTGCAGCGATGACTGACCGCAGACTGCAGACGACAGACCCCAAATATGTCCGTCATTCTGAGGACGAAGTCCGAAGAATCTCAGGCAAGATGCTTCGCTTCGCTCAGCATGACGGGCGCCTTTTTTTTGATAGGGAGTTCGTATGGGAGATTTGACGAGTTTCACTCTCAAGGAAGCGATCGAATTCGCGAAAAGGGACGGCGCTCAGCCGCTCGTCGACGCCGTCGCGAAACGTGCCGCCGCACTCAACCCGAAAGTGAACGCATTCCTCCGGTTCGACAAAGGATCGGTGACGCACGGCGTTCCGTTTTACGGCGCTCCGGTCTCGATCAAGGACAATATCTGCATTAATGGCGCGGAAGTAACCTGCGCGTCGAAGATCCTCGCGAAGCATGTGCCGCCGTACGACGCGACCGTGATCGCGAAACTGAAACAGGCCGGCGCCACGATCTTCGGCCAGTGCAACATGGATGAATTCGCGTTCGGCTCCTCCTGCGAGACTTCGGCGTTCGGTCCGTGCCGGAATCCCTGGGACCTTGAGCGCGTACCGGGCGGCTCAAGCGGTGGTTCCGCGGCTTCGGTTGCGGCGGACATGACGTTTGCGGCGCTTGGATCGGACACCGGCGGATCGATCCGCCAGCCTGCGGCGCTTTGCGGCGTGGTGGGCGTGAAACCGACTTACGGCCGCGTGTCGCGCTACGGTCTCATCGCGTTCGGCTCGAGTTTCGATCAGATCGGTCCCATCACAAAGACGGTCGAGGACGCGGCGATCTTAATGAATGTGATCAGCGGTCACGATCCGAAAGATTCCACGTCCGCGCCGCAGCCGGTGCCGGACTTTACGCAGGCGCTCAAACGCGATGTGAAAGGTCTCCGCATCGGACTTCCGAAAGAATATTTTATCAAGGGGATCGATCCCGAGGTCGAGAAAAGCGTGCGTGCGGCGGCGGATCTTTATAAGAAGCTTGGCGCCGAGATCAAAGAGATCAGCCTTCCGCACACCGAATACTCCGTAGCGGTCTACTATATTGTCGCGGTCGCGGAGGCAAGCTCGAACCTTGGCCGTTTCGACGGCGTGGAATACGGCCTGCGGGTTCCGTCCAAGGACCTACGGGAGATGTATTTCGAGACGCGCAACCGGGGATTCGGGCAGGAGGCGAAGCGCCGAATTCTCCTCGGAACGTTCGTGCTTTCGGCGGGGTATTATGACGCCTATTATTTGAAAGGCCAGAAGGTTCGCACGCTCATCCGCCAGGATTTTGAGAAGGCGTTCAAAGAAGTCGATGTGATCCTTTCGCCGACGTCTCCGACTCCGGCATTCAAGATCGGCGAAAAAGCAGCGGACCCGATCGCCATGTACCTTTCCGATATTTTTACCATTCCCGCGAACCTCGCAGGCGTTCCGGCTATGTCCCTGCCGTGCGGGTTTACCGCGGGCGGGCTTCCGATCGGCGTGCAGCTTATGGCCCGGCCTTTCGACGAAGCGACCATGCTTCGCGCGGCCCACGCCTTTGAGCAGGAAACCGGTATTTATGGGAAGAAGCCTAACTTATAGGCGTTTGACAGGGTTTACGGTAGGTGCTACATTGTATATACGGATGTATAACGGCGCATGTCCCGTTAGAGATTCAAAGGTTCGAAGAGGGACTGGAAGAAAACGATAGTGGGTCCTGTTGCTGTTATATGTATCCGAGTGAAAGCGCTAACGGGAGAACGATAACATGATAAAGCACCTGACAACCCACGGGAACAGCTTGGCCCTGGTTATCGAAAAGGCGATCCTTGATCTTCTTCGAATTACGAAGGATACCCCGCTCGAGATCAACACCGACGGCCGCAGTCTGGTCATCTCTCCGGTGGAAGATAAAGAACGGGAAAAGAAGATCGATGCTGTGATGGAAAAGATCCATAAAAAATACGCATCGACCTTTAAAGCGTTGGCGGATTGAGCGAGCGACGTTTATGCCGCGTAGCCTGAAAGGCAAAACGAAAGTTTCTCTGAAGAAGCGCTTTGTTGTTCGGGAGGAAGACGCTTCTTACGGGGCCCTCCAGCCTGTTTTTTTGACGGTGGCCGAGGTTCTGCGATTCCATCGACGGCAGGTCGAAGATTTTGGCGGTACGGACGGGGTTCGGGATATGGGGTTGCTGCAATCCGCATTGGCCCAGCCGGAATCGGGCTTTGGCGGACATTGGTTGCATGAAGATATCTTTGAAATGGCCGCAGCCTACGCGTTCCATATCTGTAAAAACCATCCGTTCTCTGACGGGAATAAGCGTACGGCTCTTGATACGGCATTGATCTTTCTTAAAGCGAACGGTATTGATTTCAAGAATCCAAGGGATATGTTCATTGAGATCATGCTGTCCGTCGCGGAAGGGAAGATGGATAAAAAGAAATTAGCGCGGGTTTTCCGCGAATTGCCGCGAGAGTAGCGCAGACATCTTTTAAAAAACCGGTGTTTTTATAGACGGTGTCCGGTAAAAGTTGCGCCCGCGCAAGATTCATCGGCGGGCCGATGAATTGGATAAGCCGGCCGACCTGTTGTCCGGGGCGGGGCTGAATTGCCGTGCGGGCCCGACAATGGGAAGGTTGGGTGAGTCCGGCAGATTTTCCGGGCGCCCGGAGAATTGGAGTGGTAAGGCGGTTCGGGGAGCTATGGACCATATATGATATATGGCGAAGGCACCGGAACCAAACTGAAGACTAAAAGACCGGGACTGGAATCGTGGGAAGCATTTACCCGCTGGCCAACGTTCGGCTGTGTGGTGAACTATGACGGTTTTGGAGATCGCAAGGGTTTACACGGATCTTGTGAAAACAGAGCGGGAGATCCCTGAGATGGAGCCACGGGCGAAGGAACAGGTCAACGCGCTTCGGACCAAATATCATGAGCTGCTGATGGCAAAAATGCGGGAAGAGCGGATTGATTTTTCCGATCGCTTTGACGCCGCAGCCAAAGCGTTTGATATGGTTCGCGAAGAAGACGCGAAGTATAGCGGAAAATGAATTCGCTGGCAGGCCGATAAATTCGGGGAACGGACGATTTTTCCGCACGCGGAAAAATTGGGCAGAGAATGAAGATTTCCCGGCGGGCCGGGAAATTGGGGTATAAGCAGAGGAGGGAGACCATGGCGAAGACGAAGATGCCGATCGTAATGGATATGCAGCCCGGCGAATACTGGTGGTGCGCGTGCGGGGAATCCGCGAAGCAGCCCTTCTGCGACGGCTCGCACGAAACGAAAAAAACGGGAATGCAGCCCCTGCGCGTTGTGATCGACTCTTCGAAAAAGGTCGCCTGGTGCGGCTGCAAGGCCTCCGGCAAAAAACCCTTTTGCGACGGCACGCATACGAAGCTTTGATCGAGGAGAAGCTTATGAAAGACTATAAAGATGTTTTGGTTCGCGCGGGATGGATACTAATTATCGTCGGCGTTCTGGATATCGCTATCATGATCTTTTGCGTCGTGCGCCGCATCAGCTATGCTTCGTCGCTGAATATTTTTGCGCTGATCGCGGGTATCTTAGTGCTGCAGAACCGGTTGACCGCGACCCGGGTCATTTCCCAGATCACGGCACTTTATATCGGCAGCAGCCTTACTACGGCAATCTTGACGCCTTTCGTCCTACCTTGGGATCTGTGGCTCACGTCCCTCAAGCTTTATCCGGTCGAAATTGCGAAGTCGTTTTTTGGGTCCGCGCTCTTTTTGCTGTTCGCGGTCTGGCTCTACGGGGAGCTCACTTCCGAGCCCGTCCGGGCGGCCATGGATGAAGCGCATGTGAATTACACCTCGCTTTGGAGAAAGCCCGCGAACGGTCTTTGGGTCAGCACCTGTTTCGCGGTGATCCTGATGGGCATTCTCCCGGTCTTTCTCACGAAAAGCCCTGCCGCGCAAAAGACCAGGCAGATCGCTGCCGGGAAAATGGGTGCCGGGTATAAATATTTCGTTTCCTCGTTGAACCAGCGTATCAACCGGGAAGGGAATTTCGTGCGTGCCATCGTCACGGCTTATAACGATAAAGAGATCAAGGTTCTTCCGCTTGAGTGGAGCGAAAAACGATAGCAAGTGATAACCGGACGGCGTCCGGTGGGGAAGGGTAAGAAAGAATAGCTATGAACTACGAAGCGGTGATTGGACTTGAGGTGCACGTTCAGCTGAAGACGAAGTCGAAGCTCTTCTGCTCGTGCTCGACGGAATTTGGGGCGGAGGGGAACAGCCATACGTGCCCCGTGTGTCTCGGCTGGCCGGGATCGCTGCCGGTGGTGAACGAGGAAGCGTTGAAGCTTGGCATCCGGGCCGGGCTCGCGCTGAATTGCAAGGTAGCCGAGCGGCTCAAATTCGACCGGAAGAATTATTTTTATCCCGACCTCCCGAAGGCGTATCAGATCTCGCAGTATGATATGCCGGTGAACGGGCGCGGATATGTCGATGTCGAAACCCGGGACACGTCCTCCGGGCCACGCACCACGCAAAAAAATGCAGAGGCCCAGTCCGTGGACCGTGGCTCGTGGCCCGTGGTGCGAAAAAGGATTGGGATTACGAGAGCGCACCTTGAAGAAGATGCCGGTAAGCTGCTTCACGAAGGGATCGCGGACGGGAGTCTTGTGGATTACAACCGCGGCGGCGTACCGCTCCTCGAGATCGTTTCAGAACCCGATATTCGTTCGCCGCAGGAAGCCTACGATTATCTGACCACGCTCAAGGCCATTCTGCAATATGCGGAAGTGAGCGACTGCGATATGGAAAAAGGAAGCCTCCGCTGCGACGCGAACGTGTCGGTGCGGCCCGTGGGCCAGGAGAAGTTCGGGACGAAGGTCGAGATCAAGAACCTGAACTCGTTCAAGATGGTGCAGAAGGCGATTCAGTACGAGATCGAGCGGCAGATCGACGCGATCCGGGACGGCGAAATGATCGTCCAGGAAACGCGGCTCTGGAACGACGTGAAAGGATCGACGTTTTCGATGCGATCGAAAGAAGAAGCTCACGATTACCGCTATTTCCCGGATCCGGACCTCGTGCCGTTCACATTGTCGCGCGAGACCGTGGAAGCGATCCGGAAAACGCTGCCGGAACTGCCGCTTGAACGTGCGAAACGGTTCATCAAGGAGTTCGGTCTTTCGGAATATGACGCTTACACGCTCGTCGAGGATAAAAAGCTCGCGGAGTATTTTGAAGCCACTGTCCGGGCGGGCGCCGCGGCAAAGTCCGCGAGCAACTGGATCCTGACCGAACTTCTGGCCGTGCTGAACGCCAAAGGTCTCGCGGCCGAAAGTTGTCCGGTGCAGCCTGCGGCATTTGCGGCGTTGCTGAAATTGATCGAGAGAGGAACGATCTCCGGGAAGATCGCTAAAGACGTGCTCACGATGATGTTCGAGACCGGCAAGGACGCGGACAGAATCGTGAAAGAAAAAGGACTCGTTCAGGTCTCTGACACCGGTCTGATCGAAAAGGCCGTCGAAAAGGCGATCGCCGCGAACCCGAATGCCGTTGCGGAATACAAGGCCGGCAAACAGAAAGCCATCGGTGCCATCGTCGGTGCGGTGATGAAAGAGATGGCCGGAAAAGCCAATCCGAAGCTTGTTAATGAGATACTCCTTAACAAGCTCGGATGACGGAAGGCGGATGTCGGATGGCGAAAAACTCAAAGCCTGCTTGTAAAAAACGCCATCCACTATCCGCCATCCACCATCCGTTTTATACGCTAGGCATCGAGACTTCCTGCGATGAAACATCGTGCGCCGTGCTGAAAGGCAGAGACACGATCCTCTCCAACGTTGTTTCCTCCAGCCTTTTCCGCCACAAGAAATTCGGCGGCGTGGTTCCGGAGATCGCTTCGCGGCATTCCATGGAACAGATCGAGTGCGTGTTCCATGAAGCGCTCGAGGAAGCGAAGGTCCGGGCGCAAGACCTCGATCTTGTTGCCGTAACGCAGGGGCCGGGACTCATCGGCTCGCTTTTTGTCGGTGTCGCGTTCGCCAAGGCGCTCGCGTATCAGCTCGATATCCCGCTCGTCGGCGTCAACCATATAGAAGCACACCTGTCGGCGAATTTTTTCGGAAAGAAAGTGCCGGAACGGTATATCGGCCTGCTTGTTTCCGGCGGTCATACGATGCTTACCTATTGCGAAAAAGGGAGGATCCACATTCTCGGTGAAACGGTGGACGACGCGGTCGGCGAAGCCTACGACAAAGTCGGAAAGATCATGGGCCTCAGCTATCCCGGTGGGCCGGTGATCGACAAGCTCGCCCGGGAAGGGAACCCGCGCGCGGTCCGGTTTACCCAACCGAAGCAGGACGGGCGATTCGACTTCAGTTTTAGCGGTATCAAAACAGCCGTGCTCTATCTTTTGCGGGATTTCAAGACCGGAAAGCCGAAAAAGGATGCGCCGTCCTCCAAAGATCTGGCCGCAAGTTTTCAGCATGCCGTGATCGGATGGATCGTCGAGAAGGCGCTCGATGCGGCGGAATTTAAAGGGGTCTCGGATATTGTGGTCGGCGGAGGGGTGAGCGCGAATTCTTATTTGCGGGACAAGCTTGCGAATGATGCGGCAGGCAAGGGGATCAAGGTTTGGCTTCCTCCGTTCATTCTATCGACGGATAACGGGGCGATGATCGCACGCCGAGGGATCGAGCTTTATCAAAACGGGAAACGGTCGAAACTTAATATGACCGGGGAACCGGCGCTACAAATAAAAGAATAAGTGTCAGCGTATCAGGTGTCAAAGTAGAGGGACGAAACGTTGATACAGTGACACAGTGATACTTTGATACGCTTTTTCCTGACAGGAGGTTTTATGTTCGATTTAACGTCCCATGATATCGACGTTTTTTTCCGGCTTTTGGCGGCGACCGGACTCGGGGCTTTGGTAGGGCTTGAGCGGGAGTTCAACGGCAAGGAGGCTGGGTTCAAGACATACACCCTTGTTTGCCTCGGTTCCGCGCTCATGATGATCGTTTCGGCGGATATTTATCTGATCTACAAAGGCCTGACGATCGTTGATCCGTCGCGGATCGCGGCGCAGGTCGTGACGGGGATCGGTTTTCTTGGCGCGGGTGCGATCATCCGGGACCAGCAGGGGGTGAGAGGTCTTACGACAGCGGCCGGGATATGGGCGGTCTGCGGGATCGGACTCGCATGCGGGACCGGTCTTTTTAAGCCGGCGATATTTACCACCGCGCTTGTCCTGGTCGTGCTGGTTCTTTTCCAGAAAGTTGAGCATAAGATGATCCCCAAGAAGAAGCATGAAAAAAACGAAGAATAGGGGCGTGTATTTTTCCAGGATTGACACTCCAGGGGCAAAAAGCTAGAATCCGCCTCTCATGAATAAGCTCAAGATCGCGTTACCCAAAGGCAGCCTCGAAGAAGCGACCTATAATCTTTTCAAAAGGGCCGGCTTCAAGATCAATGTCAGCTCCCGTTCCTACATTCCGTCGATCGATGATCCCGAGATCGAAGTCGTGCTCTTCCGTCCCCAGGAAATGTCCCGGTATGTTGAAGACGGGGTCGTGGATTGCGGTTTGACCGGGCATGATTGGATCGTCGAGAACGATTCCAAGATCGTTGAACTTTCCGAAATGCAATATTCCAAACGCACCTCGAATCCCGTCCGTTGGGTCCTCGCTGTGCACGAATCGTCGTCTTTCAAGAGTATCAAAGACCTTGAAGGGAAGAAGATCGTGACCGAACTTGTCGGCGTGACGAAACGTTACTTGAAGAAGAACAAGGTGAATGCCGAGGTCGAATTCTCCTGGGGCGCTACGGAGGCCAAACCTCCGAAGCTTGCCGATGCCATTGTGGAAGCTACCGAAACCGGTTCCAGCCTGCGTGCGAACAAGCTAAAGATCATCGACACCGTGATCGTGTCCATCCCGAAGTTCATCGCGAATAAAAAAAGCGCGTCGGACCCCTGGAAGAGGCAGAAGATGGATACGCTCGTCCTGCTTCTCGAAGGCGCGATGCGGGCCCAGGAAAAAGTCGGGCTTAAGATGAATGTCGAGAAGGAGAACCTTGCGAAGATCCTGAAGCTTCTTCCCGCGATGAAGAAGCCGACGATCGCGAACCTGACCGACAAGAACTGGCTCGATGTCGAAACGATCATTGACGAGTCTGTGGTCCGTGAGCTGATCCCCGCGCTGAAAAAAGCCGGCGCGAGCGGGATCATCGAATATCCTCTCAATAAAGTAATTCCGTAACTTCATTCACACAGGAGATTTCCCCATGCCTTGGGCGCGCAAGCAGCGTAAGAAAAAGATGAATAAGCACAAGCGCAAGAAGAAGTTGCGCAAGCATCGTCACAAGAAAAAGGATTGGTCCTAGAAGACCGAAGATTGCAGACTGAAAACCGCAGACGGAAAGCCGGCTTTCAGGCTTTTGTCTGCGGTTTTTTGTCTCTATTCCCGGAAAGCGTTTTATGCAGACCTTAACTGTGCGAAGCCCCGCAAAACTGAACCTCCACCTCCGTATCCTCGGAAAACGTCCGGACGGGTATCATAAGCTCTTGACGCTTTTCCACCGGATTTCACTTGCTGACACGATCCGGATCCGGAAAAGCGGGAGAGCGTTCCGGCTGACCACGAATCTCTCCACGCTTGAAACGGGGGAAGGCAACCTTATCACCAAGGCCTACCGGGTCCTGCGGGAAAAATACCCTTCGATCGGCGGGGTCTCGGTCCGGCTGACCAAGAGGACGCCGCTCGGCGGCGGGCTCGGCGGAGGTTCGAGCAACGCGGCTTTTTTCCTTCTCGGGATGAAAAAGCTCTACCGGCTTAAAATTCCGGAGAAAGAACTTATGGCGATGGGGAAAAAACTGGGGGCGGATGTTCCGTTCTTTCTCTCCGAAGCGCGGGAGGCTCTTGCTTGGGGGATCGGAGAAAAAATGCAAAAGCAGTCTTTTCGGGGTCGTCTCTGGTTTCTCTTACTCGTTACAGATCAAGGACTTAACACCCGAAAGATCTATCAAGGCCTGCGTTGGAGCGGGAAGCCCCTTTCCTTGACAAAGGAGAAACGGGTTGCTAGAATTCTCCGCTATTTTCTCCTTAAGAAGAGGATCCGGGAAGCTGCAGAACTGGTTCGCAATGATTTGGAGTCCTCGGCCTTTGTTCTGAGACCGTCTATCCCAAAAGCCATTGCAATTATGGAAAAGTTAGGGGCTCCCCTTGTCCGTATGACGGGAAGCGGTGCGACGGTTTTTGCCGTGTTTCCCAGCCGTCAGGAAGTCACAAGGTTTGCGCGGAAATTGAAACGGGTTCCCGGGTTTTCCCGCAAAGTGATTTGTCACTCTCTTTAAGCGAGCAAGTGCGGGCCGCGGGGGTTCCAGGTGAAGATCACGGAAGTACGCGTTTTTCCTAAAGTTAACAGCGATAATAAATTACGCGCGTTCGTCAATATCACGTTTGACGATTGCTTTGTCGTGCGCGGGCTCAAAGTGATCGAAGGGGTCAAGGGGGTTTTTGTCGTGATGCCCTCGCGCAAGGTCAAAGAGGATGAACACCGGGACATCGCGCATCCCGTGACGGCGGAGTTCCGGGATTATATCGAGCAAGAAGTCCTGAAGGCTTATGAGCTTCATCTGGAGCATGCTCCGGATGCACAAGGGCTCAGCGAAGACGATCCGTTTGAGCGCTGATCTTTTGAAATAAAGAGACATTGCCCGGTGGTGAAATGGTATCACACTGCCCTTTTCCGCCTGAGGCGGATTCGTCTGTGAGGCGAATCCACCGATGGACGGATTCGCCTCAGGCGAAGGAGGCAAGGCTTTAGAATGTGGGTTTACATTCTGGAAAGCACGAAAGACGGTTTTCGATACATTGGAAGCGGCGAGAATGCCGAAGAAAGATTGCGACGGCACAATGCGGGGGATTATCGCTACACCAAAGGGCATAGGCCTTGGAGGCTAGTTTATTTGGAGGCTAGTTTATAAGGAACCCCAACCGACTCGCTCAGAAGCCGTTAAAAGAGAACGGTTTCTTAAATCCGGAGTAGGGCGTAAACTTTTGAAAGAAATGATTGATTAAGAGTATTGCCCCGTGGTGAAAATGGATATCACACTGCCCTTTGGAGGCAAGGTTTCTGGTTCAAGTCCAGACGGGGCAGCCATGCGCCGCGTAAGATGCATGACTAGTCCTGAGCCCTATGAGGGCAGGGCGGTTTAGCTTTTCAAAAAACGATCCAAGAACAGCGCGAGAAGATCCAATGAAAAACGGGATGATGAAGGACAAAACCAAGGAGATGATCGCGGCGTATGCGTTCCTTACGCCGAACCTGCTCGGCTTTCTGGTGTTCACGTCCATTCCCGTCCTAGTGTCGCTCGGCCTCAGCTTTATGAAGTGGGACCTCCTTTCCGAAAAAGCCGAGTTCGTGGGCCTGAAGAATTTTATCGATCTCGCGAAAGATCCGTTCTTCTGGAAATATTGCTGGAACACGGTTTATCTGATGGCGGCCATTCCTATCAGCATGGCGGGATCGCTTCTCCTGGCGCTAGCACTCAATCAAAAACTGAAAGGGAAGCTTTTTTTCAGGACGGTTTATTTTCTCCCGACCATTTGCTCGGGCGTGGCGATCTTTATGCTGTGGCGGCTGATGTATAACCCGAACTTCGGGTTCTTCAACGTGATGATCTCGAACTTTGGGGATCTGATCGGGCTCAAGCTTACCGGGCCGAACTGGCTGACGGATGAGGCGTGGGCGAAGCCGGCTTTCATCATCATGAGCGTCTGGCAGAGTGTCGGCGGTTACAATATGATCCTTTATCTGGCGGCGTTGCAGGGTGTGCCGCGCGACCTTTATGATGCGGCGGAAGTGGACGGTGCGACCAGCTGGCAGAAGTTCTGGGCCGTGACCTGGCCGCAGATCTCTCCGACGACGTTTTTTATCGCGATCATGAGCCTGATCGGCGGGTTCCAGGCGGGGTTCGATCTCGCTTATATCATGACGGGCGGCGGGCCGAACGGGTCGACCATGACGATCATTTATTATATTTTTGACAACGCGTTCAATTGGTATCACATGGGATACGCCGCGGCAATTTCGTGGGTGTTGTTCCTGATCATTTTTGTCATCACGCTGCTCAAGTGGCGCTTCTACGGAAGCTCTATCCATTACACCTAGGCCCGGACATGGTCCAGTCGTTCATCCAAAGTGAAAAAATGAAAAAAGAAAAAATGGTGCTGGTCCCGCTGTCCCAGGTCATGGCCATGGCGGTGGGGACGAAACGCCGGTTTGCGTGGAAGGGGAAGATCCGGCTCTTTTTGTTGACGGTGTTACTGACCTTGGGCGCGATCAGTATGGCCGCGCCGTTTCTCTGGATGGTGTCCACGTCGCTTCGGGATGCCGGGCAGGTTTTCATGGACAACAAGGTGTGGTGGCGCGAATGGGTGCCGACCAGTTTTGTCTGGCAGAATTACGTTAAGATCTGGCAGATGAAAAGCGTTCCTTTTGCAATGTTCTATCTCAACTCGCTTCTGGCGAGCGTTTGTATCACGTTCGGGCAAGTCGCGACGAGCGCGATGGCCGCTTACGCGTTTGCAAGGCTGACTTTTCCTGGGCGCGATCAGCTGTTCTTCGGCTATCTTGCGACGATGATGATCCCGGGCACGGTGACGATGATCCCGGTGTTCATTCTTCTGCGGGCGCTCGGATGGATCGACAGTTATAAGGCGCTGATCCTTCCCGGTATTTTTTCGGCGTATGGGACGTTCATGCTGCGGCAGTTCTTTTTGACGCTGCCTAAAGAGCTGGAGGATGCTGCCAAGATCGACGGGTGTTCCTACCGCAGGATCTTCTGGAACATCATCCTGCCGCTTTCGAAACCGGCGCTCGCGACGTTGACGACTTTTACGTTCATGGGGTCTTGGACGAGCCTGATGTGGCCGCTGATCGTCCTGAACACCCACACAAAATATACGCTGCCGGTAGGGCTGGCGTATCTCCAGGGCGTACACAATACCGACTGGACGCTTTTGATGGCGGCGGCGATGATGATGATCCTTCCGATCCTGGTGGTCTTCCTTTTTAACCAGAGGTTTTTCGTGGAAGGTATCAAATTGACAGGGATCAAAGGGTAGCCCGGTTCCTGGCCGTTTCCGTACAGCGGAGCTCGGAGCGATTCTTTAGAAGTCGTCAAAAAATAAAATTTAAGAAAAGGATATCCATGGAAGCGATCGTTCTGGCGGCGGGCAAGGGGACGCGGATGCGTTCCGAACTCCCGAAGGTGCTTCACGAGGTTTTCGGCAAGCCGGTGCTCGGCTATGTGATCGAGACTCTGGCGGAAATCGGGATCCGGAAACCCTATATCGTGATCGGTTATCAGGCCGAGACGGTGCGGCAATTTTTGAAAACATCCGAGGCGGTATCTGTTCTGCAAAAAGAGCAGAAGGGGACCGGTCATGCGGTGATGATGGCCCGGGCGTCCTTGAAGAACGCCGAAGGTCCGATCCTGATCTGGCCGGGCGATATGCCGTTGGCGAAGCCTTTGACGCTCAAGGAGTTTTTCAAAGCGCATGAAAAAAGCCGGGCCCATGTGAGCGTGCTTTCCTGTTTTCAGGAAAATCCGCACGGGTACGGGCGGATCGTCCGCGAGGGCGGCAAGTTCGTCGCGATCCGTGAGGAGCTCGACGCGACGTCCGAAGAGCGCGCGATCCGGGAAGTGAACACCGGCATTTATCTTTTCGACAAAAAGGCGTTGTTTCGGGCATTGGAACGCGTGGGGCAGGATAACCGCAAGGGCGAGTATTATCTAACGGATACGATCGAGATCCTGCGCCGGGATGGTTATTGCGTCGAGGCGTTCTCTTTGGCGAAAGCCGAAGAAGGACAGGGGATCAACTCCCAGAAAGACCTGGCGGCCGTGACAAAAAAGATCAACGAACGCGAGATCGAAAAGCACATGGACCGGGGCGTGACGTTCTGGGCACCGGAGCAGACCTTTGTGGCGCCTGGCGCAAGCATCGGTAAAGGGACCGTGATCTATCCGTGGTGTTTTATCGAATCCGGCGTTGAGATCGGCGCGGGGTGCAAGATCGGGCCGCTGGCGAAGCTCCGTGCGGGGAGCGTGATCGGCGACGGCAGCGTGATCGGAAGTTTCGTCGAAGTGAACCGCAGCAAGGTCGGCAAGAACGTTTGCGCGAAGCATTTGGCTTATTTAGGCGACGCGGTCATCGGAGACGGTTCCAATGTCGGGGCCGGAGCCATTACCGCGAATTATGACGGAAAGAACAAGCATCAAACCAAGGTCGGGAAAAAAGTCTTTATCGGTTCCAATACGGTCTTAGTAGCCCCCGTCAACGTTCCGGACGGTGTCCGGACCGGTGCGGGATCCGTGGTGACCCGCAAGACGTCGATGAAAAAATGCGATGTCGTTGTCGGGGTCCCGGCAAAACCCATTCAAAAGAAAAAATAGGAGTTCGTATGCCAAAGATGCCTCACAGAAAGAACGGAGATATGGTGCTTTTAGCGGGGAATTCCAACCCGGAACTTGCCAAGGAGATCGCGAAACATCTTTCGATCCCGTTGGGCGATGTGATGCTCGGCCGTTTTCCGGAAGGGGAGATCCAGCTTCAGATCCGCGATAATATCCGTGGGAAGGACGTTTTTATCGTACAATCCACCTGCACGCCTCCGAACGAGAACCTGATGGAGCTTCTGATCCTGATCGATGCCGCGCGCCGCGCTTCCGCGAAGCGTATCACAGCGGTGCTCCCGTTCTTTGGGTACGCGAGGCAGGACCGCAAGGACCGGCCGCGCGTTCCGATCACCGCAAAGCTTGTCGCGAATTTGGTCGTGAGCGCCGGGGCGAATCGGGTTTTGACCATGGACCTCCATGCCGGTCAGATCCAGGGATTTTTTGATATCCCGGTGGATCATCTTTATTCCATCAACGTGTTGGGCGGTTATTGCAAGAAAAAGAAGATCAAGGATATGGTTGTGGTCTCTCCGGATGTCGGCGGGATCAAGATGGCGCGCGGTTATGCGAAGCTTTTCGGGTGCAATCTGGCGATCGTGGACAAGCGCCGCGAAGACGCGTCGAACACCCACGTGATGCATATCATCGGTTCAGTCGTGAACAAGAACGTGATCCTGGTCGATGACCTGATCTCGACCGGCGGGTCGATCGTCGAGGCCGCGAAAGCGCTCAAACGGTCCGGAGCGTTGGATATTTATGCGCTGATCGTCCACCCGGTGCTTGCCGGACCCGCGGTTCAGCGGATCAAGGATTCGGTCATTAAGGAACTGATCGTGACGAACAGTATCCCGCTCTCAAAGGAAAAAAAGACGAGTAAGATCAAACAGCTTTCGATCGCCCCGCTTTTGGCGGATGCGATCTACCGGATCCACTATAACGAATCCATCAGCACGCTTTTTTCGAGTTCAGCCGTAGAAGCATAACCCCAACAGAGAGACGAAACGGGAATACCGGTTCTGTCTTAATATAAAAGAAAGACCTTAAGGAGGTTTTCAATGGAAACTTTTGAAATGCAGGCCAAGCAGCGCACTGCTGACGGGACCCGTAAAGCCCGCGGGGTCCGCCGCAATGAGATGATTCCCGGCATCGTTTACGGTCACGGGATGAAGGCGCTTACGGTGGAGGTTCCCGAACGCGCGTTCTACAAGGCCCTTCATACGAAGGCCGGCTCAAACGTTCTGATCACGCTTCGGGTCGAAGGCGTTCAACTCAAGGAATCGACCTGCCGGATCAAGGACATCCAGCACAATCCGGTGACGGACAAGATCGACCATGTGGATTTCATGGTCATTTCGTTGACCGAAAACATCACGGTCAAAGTGCCCGTGGTCCTGCTCCATGTTGAAGACGCCCCGGGCATCAAGGAAGGCGGTTCGCTGGATCTCGTTCACCGCGAGATCGAGATCGAATGTTTGCCGACCCAGATCCCGGAAAAGATCGAGATCAACATCAAAGAGATGAAGATCAATGATGCGGTGCATGTGAAGGAACTGGCGCTTGCGGAAGGTCTCAAATGCCTTCTTTCGCAGGATGACGTGGTTGTCGCGATCCATCCGCCGCGCGAGGAAGAAGTGAAGGCGGCCGAGGAAGGCGAGGCTGCGGCGCCCGAAGTGATCGAAAAGGGCAAGAAGGAGAAAGAAGGCGAAGAAGCCGCGGCACCTGCTGCTGCGAAACCTGCCGCCGCTCCCGCCAAAGAAGCGAAGTAAGAACGGGAATTTTTTTCAGACCTCCGCGGCTATGCCGCGGAGGTTCTGAGGGCTCTGATGAAACTCATCGTCGGACTAGGGAATCCCGGGGAAGAATACTCAGGGACACGACACAATATCGGTCGCCGGTTGGTCGAATTCATTGCGGCGAAAGAGTCCGTGTCTTTTTCTTCAAAAAAGTCCCTCAAAGCATCCGTTGCTTCGTGTTCATGGGACGGCCAAAACATTCAGCTCGTGTATCCCCTGACCTACATGAATCTCTCGGGGGAGGCTGTCGCTAAATTGTCGGCCTACTTCAAAGTTCCTTACCGGGATATCCTGATCATCGTCGATGATGTGGCGCTTCCGTTCGGAAGGCTCCGTCTCCGGGGCGAGGGAAGTTCCGGCGGCCACAACGGCCTTGGCTCGATCGAAGAGCATCTTGGAAGTCGTGAATATTCGAGACTCCGGATGGGGATCGGGATTCGGGACGAGAAGGTTCCGGAGGGAGGCGCAGAGGCTGCGGGTCCGCTCAGGGAGTATGTTCTTTCCCGGTTCTCTTCAACCGAAGAGAAAAAGATGGGGAAGCTTCTCGAAAAAGCGGAAGAGGCTTGCCGCTCCTGGGCCCTGGAACCGCTTGCGAAGGCCATGAGCCATGTTAATGGGGCGGATTTGTAAGGGGATTTACACGACCTCGTTTTCATGCGAATCCGGGCTACCCGGGGCCGGTTTTGATGCTTTCCCTCAAAGCTTTTTAAATAAGAATCAGGGTTGCCCTTAGCCGACATTTATGTTACATTGTCTTTCCTTTTAGCCTTTTTGAAGGGCTAAAAACTTCGTAACTTCTTCTGTGGCTTCTTCTTACGAAACTTACGGAACGAGTTGTTTTTTGAATTCAAAGCACGTCAAGGGAGTGTGTGATGAGAAAATATGAAGGTTTATTTGTTTTTCCGACGGAAGCAACGGGCGAAGGTCGCAGGGATCCCATCGCGGAAGTGACTAAATGGATCGAAAAGTTCCAGGGCAAGATTCTTCAGAAGAATGATCTTGGAAAAAAGATCTTGGGGCACATGGTCGGGAAATATCGGGAAGGCCGCATGTTCGTTTTTGAATATGAGATGGATCCTTCGCGTGCCCAGGAGTTCCGTAAGGAGCTTGAGCTTCAGGAAGGTCTTCTGAAGTACATGATCAGCATTCCAGAAAAAAAACCGGTGTTACCGCCGGTTGTTCCGGTTGCCGTCCCTAAAGCACCGACCACCTAACACACGAAAGTATCGGGTGACCCATGGCAGCAAGTCTGAATAAAGTAATGTTGATCGGAAATCTCACGCGCGATCCGGAGCTCCGTTATATTCCTTCCGGCCAGGCGGTGACGACGTTCACAGTTGCCGTGAACCGGACCTACAGTTCCCAAACCGGTGAAAAGAAAGAGGAAGTCAGCTTTATCCGTGTGGTGGTCTGGGCTCGCCGTGCCGAGGTCTGTAACGAATACCTTAAAAAAGGCAGCGGCGTTTTCGTGGAAGGACGCCTCCAGAGCCGGAGTTGGGATGCCCCGGACGGAACGAAACGTTCGACCCTCGAGGTCATTGCGCAGAACGTGCAGTTTCTTTCCCGTAGCAGCGGATCCCGCGGCGCGGAAAGCGGTGAGGTCCCCACGATGGATGTGGACGACAGCATTTTTGAAGCACCCGAAGGCGGCGCGCCTTCCAAAAAGGATCCCGTCTCCTTCTCAAAGGACGAACTCAAACCAGACGAAGAAATTCCCTTCTAATCAAGCAGGTGTAAAACTATGGAACCCAGATCTTCGAGACCTTCAAGTTCAAGAAATTCACGCGACGGCGACAAAAAGCCTTTCAGGAAAAGCTCGCGGTTCGGTGACCGCGGTGACCGCAAATTCGGATCTTCCGAACGTGGTTCCCGGATGCCGCGCAAGCGCATGCGCCGCGTTCTTCCGGCCATGGGTTACAAGGAAACCGACGCACTCGGCAAATATCTGACGGAGAAAGGGAAGATCCTTCCGCGGCGCATCACGCGTTTGAGCGCGAAGGACCAGCGGACCCTGACCCGCCTTATCAAGAAGGCGCGGCACGCGGGGCTGTTGCCGTTCCAGGCCAATTAAGACAAGCGACACGAAAGGGGAATAGAAGGTTATGGAATTATTGCTTTTGAAGGATGTGGCGGATTTAGGCAAAAAGGGCGACGTGGTGCGTGTGCGCGACGGATTCGCCAGGAATTTATTGATCCCGAACGGTCAAGCGACTCCCGCAACCCGCGAGAATCAGAAATTCTTTGAAGACCACCGGGCCCGTAGTGCGGCTCGGAAGGCCAAGGAAAAAGAAGCCGCGGAAAAGCGTTCCAAGGAACTGCGCGATCTGAAGATCACGATGGAAGTCCGTGCCGGAGAAGGTGACAAGCTTTTCGGTTCCGTGACCCCCGAGGATATTCGCGCGGCGCTTGCCCAGAAGGGCCATGAATTCGACAAGAAACAGATCCGGATCAAAGAGGCTCTGAAAACGCTTGGCGTTCATCAGGTCGATCTGGAACTTTACCCGCAGGTTAAGACGCGTCTTACAGTAGAACTCGTCCGGCAACCGTAACTGGCCTCTTAAGAGGGATTGTTGTGGCTGACCCACAGACAACGGTGAATCTTTACGAAAAGGTTCCGCCCCAGAACCGGGAAGCGGAGATGAGCGTCCTGGGCGCCATGTTTTTTGATGAGGGCGCCCTCGCCAAGGCTATCGAAGTTCTCTCCCCTGATTATTTTTACGATCTTCGTCACCAGCACATTTTTAGCGCGATGTCGCTGCTTTTTGAACGCAATCATCCCGTGGATCTTATTACGATCTCGGAAGAACTCAAAAAACGCAAGCAGCTTGACGACGTCGGCGGGATCACTTATCTCACGCAGCTGACGACAATCGTTCCGACCGCTGCGAACATCGAACACTACGCTCGTATCGTCAAAGAAAAAGCCCTCCTTCGCCAGCTGATCCAGTCCGCCACCCAGATCGTTCAGAACAGTCTTGAGTCCGACGGGAACGCCCGCGAAATGATCGACTCGGCCGAAAAGATGATCTTCGATATTGGACAGGCGCAGGTCGAAGGCAAGGCCTACCAGCTTAAAGAGATCATCCATGAGAGCATGGAGACGATCGACCAGCTGTTCCAGCGCAAAGAGCATGTCACCGGCGTGGCCAGCGGGTTCCACGAATTCGATATGAAGACTGCCGGGTTGCAACCGTCGGACCTTGTGATCGTGGCCGGACGTCCTTCGATGGGTAAATCCGCGTTTGCGACCGCGATCGTGGAGCACGCCGGTATCAATTTAAAAAAACCCGTTGTCATCTTCTCTCTTGAAATGAGTAAAGAACAGCTTGTGCAGAGGATGTTGTGTTCTCACGCGCGGGTCGACGCGCAAAAGGTGAGGACCGGATATTTGTCGCATCAGGATTGGCCGAAGCTTACGAGCGCGGCAGGCAAACTTTCCGAAGCGCCGATCTTTATTGATGATTCCCCGGGCCAGACCGTACTCGAGATCCGTGCCAAGGCGCGGCGCCTCAAGATGAAACACGATATTTCCCTGATCGTCATCGACTACTTACAGCTGATGCAGGGCGTGAAACAGTCCGAAAGCCGTCAACAGGAGATCTCGGAGATCTCAAGGTCTTTGAAGGCTCTTGCCCGCGAGTTGCGGGTTCCTGTCATTGCCGTGAGTCAGCTTTCCCGCGCCGTGGAGTCCCGGACCGGGAACAAGCCGCAGCTTTCCGATCTTCGCGAATCTGGCGCCATCGAACAAGATGCCGACGTTGTCGTATTCCTTTTCCGCGAAGAGTATTATGCGCCTTCAGAAGACAACAAGAACAAAGCCGAAGCGATCATCGCCAAACAGCGTAACGGCCCGACCGGATCGATCCCGCTTGTTTTTATCAAGGAATGGACCCGTTTCGACAATCCCGAATTTTATCGTTCGGAAGACGAGGGGGCGGCATGAAGCGTTTCGCAGTCGCGTGTTTAGCCGCGTTACTTCTGACCTGCTTGGCGTTTCCGGCGTTTTCCGAGGAAACAAAAAAGGAACCGATCGCTCCGGTTTCCGCCGTGACAAAAGCGGCACCTTCTGCTCCGGGGACGGTTGTTCCCGAACAAAAGGCCGACGCGACTTCTGCCGCAAAAACTCAAGAGCCTGCGGCTGTGGCTGCCCCGGCGGCGCCTCAAGCGCCCGTTCAGCCCGAAAAAAAGATCATTGCCGTCGAAGTTCGCGGCAACCGGATCGTTAGTACGAATACCATTTTGAGCAAGATCCAGTCGAAACAAGGCATGGCGCTCAAACAGCAGACGATCAATGAAGATATCAAGCGTCTTTACGGGACCGGGTTCTTCGACGATATTCGTCTTGATGTCGAGGAACAAACCGAGGGCTATAAGTTAATCGCCGTTGTGGACGAGAAACCGATCGTGCGCCAGATCCAAATGGAAGGGTTTACCGCGTTCAAGGAAGACAAGCTCCGTAAAACCCTTGGGGTGATCGAAGGGCAGATCCTGGATCGCAAGGCCGTCAAAAAGGGCGAGGAGGAGATCCGCAAGCTTTATACCGGCAAGGGGTTCCGTTTTGTGGATATCCAGACCGAAGTCAATGTGGATCCCAAGACCAAGGAAGCGGTCATCAAGATCAAGATTTTCGAGGGGCAGAAGTTTAAGATCAGCAAGATCTCTTTTGAGGGAGTTAAGGCCTTCAAGACGCGCGAACTTTCGAAACTGATGAAGACCAAAGAGCAGCGGTGGGTGCTTTTCGGGACTTTCAAGGAAGACGTTTTTGAGAAAGATCTCGAAAAGATCAGCTTCTATTATCAGAAGGAAGGCTATCTCGACGTCAAAGTGGTCCCGGAATTCGCTTACGACAAGAACAAAAATAAGATCCGGATCACGATCAAGGTCGAGGAAGGCGCGCACTACGTCACCGGCGAGGTCAAGTTCAAGGGGAACACGCTTTTCCCCGAATCCGAACTTTGGCAACAGCTGGAAATGCTACCGGGGCTGACCTACTCCCAGTTTTATGTGGCCCAGGACATCGAGAAGCTCCGCCAGTTCTATAATGCCGAGGGTTATATCGAGGCGCGCGTGGTGCCGGACGTGAAACTCAACCGTGAGAACAACAAGGTCGACATCGTTTACGAGATCCAGGAAGGGGACCTTTATTTTGTGGAGAAGGTTCAGATCCGCGGCAATACGAAGACGCGCGACAAAGTGATCCGCCGCGAACTCCGGATCCGTCCTGGCGAGCGCTTTGACGGGAGCAAGATCGAGAAGTCCAAGCAGCGGCTTGAGAATCTTAACTATTTTGAGGAAGTGACCTATGATACCGAACCGACGGATACGGCCCCGAATCGTAAGGACCTGATCTTCCGGGTCAAGGAAAAGCGGACCGGGGAACTTTCCTTTGGCGGCGGCGTCAGTTCTATCGACACGTTTATGGGGTTTGCTGAAATCTCCCAGCGTAATTTCGACATTCTTAACTGGCCGCGTTTTACGGGAGGCGGGCAATCCCTTTCGATCCGCGGGCAGCTTGGAACGATCCATCAGGAATACGACATTAGTTTCGTCGAGCCGTATCTTTTTAATAAACCGATCTCTTGGGCGACGAATCTTTATCACACCTCGACCGATAACAAGAATACGGAGTTCGGCGAAAAACGTCTTGGTGCCGCGACGACTCTTTCCAAGCTTTTCAAGGACGTGCTTCGCGTGGGCGGCGGGTACACGATCGAGCGTGTCGAGCTGACGGACGTGGATTCCAACGCTTCCAAAACAGTCACGGAATTTGAAGGGACCAACTGGTTGTCCCGTCTCCGTTCGTTTACGACCTACGACAACCGCGATAACGTTTACAACCCGACCAAGGGCCGCGTGCTCAATCTCAGCGCCGAACTGGTCGGGAGTTTTCTCGGCGGGGACCAGGAGTTTTATATTTTCCGTTCCGGCTACACGGAATATATCACTTTTCACAAGAAGCACATGGTTGAGTTTCAGACGCGCCTGGCGACGTCGGATGCCTTCGGGAAATCGCCTTCCGTCCCCGTATTTGACCGGTTCTTTGCCGGCGGTCTCGGGACGGTCCGCGGTTACAATTATCGCCGGGTCGGTCCTATGGAGAACGGCGAGGCGATCGGGGGTCAGACCATGGCTATCGCGAACCTCGACTATAGTTTTCCGGTCCCGATGCTGGACGCTTTTCGCGGTGTTGTTTTTGTGGATGCCGGCCAGGTCAGCGAGGATTCCTATAATGTTGATTTCGGAAAATTTGCGGTCAGCACCGGTCCCGGCGTTAAAGTGAAAACGCCGATCGGGCCTCTGGCCTTTTATTACGGTTTCCCGATGGTGAACCGGGACACCAAGGACCGCAACGGCCGTTTTGAGTTCAGTTTGAGCCGCAGCTTTTAACGGGAGTTTTAGTCGAGAGGGTTTCTCTCGAGTTATTGAAATTAAGAACTAACCATCAGGAGGATCCAAAATGAAGAAAGCACTTTGTGCGTTGTTGATCACGGTCTGCATGCTTACCGCTATGGCGTTGCCCGCGTTCGCCGCGGAAATGAAGATCGCGTATGTAGATGTCGCGGAAGTCTTTGACGGCTATCAGAAGACCAAGGACCAGGACCTCGTTTTGAAGGCTGCCGGCGAAGCCAAAGAAAAAGAACGTACGGACATGACGAACGCGATCCGCAAGATGGAAGATGAGCTTGCGCTCCTTTCGGCGGATGCCCGCGCGACGAAACAGGAACAATTGATCGAGAAAAAGCGCCAGCTCGAGGATTTTGATCGCACGATCCGCCAGCAGCTCGCCGAACAGCGCGACAAGGTAGTTCGCGAGATTTTCCAGGAGATCGATACCGTGATCCAGGATTATTGCTCCAAGCGCGGTTACGACATCGTCCTCAATAAGCGCGTGCTGCTTTTCCAGAAAAAAGATTTTGATATCACCGCTCCTATTACCGCGGAGCTAGCCAAGAAATACAAAAAAGCTTAAACGGGATCCATGAAACAGAGAACGCTCAAGAAACACGTTTCTTTCGAGGGGGCAGGTCTCCACACCGGCAGGAAGGTTACGGTCTGTGTCCGCCCCGCCGCGGAAAATGCCGGGATCCTTTTTTGCCGCACGGATCTTGATCCGTCGCTTAAAGTCAGGGCCTCGATCGAGTATGTGAATACGGACGAGCTTCGTCAGACGGCCATTATTGTCGGGACCGGCCGAGTTCGGACCATCGAGCATCTGATGGCCGCGTTCCATGGGCTCGGGATCGATAACGCGCTTGTTGAGGTCGACGGGGACGAGGTTCCGGGGATGGACGGAAGCTCGGCCGAATTTGTCCGCGCGCTGATCGAGGCCGGTTTTGAAGATCAATCTGCGGAGCGGAGGTTTCTGGAGATCAAAGAGCCTGTGTTTGTGGATCACGGGGACCAGTCGATCGTGATCCTGCCGGCGCCTTCATTCTCTGTTTCGTACATGTTGAGCTATCGCGATGAAAATCTGAGAGACCAGTATCTTTCCCTCCCGATCGTTCCGGAGATCTTCGAACGGGAACTCGCCCCCGCGCGGACTTTCTGCCTTAAGAAAGAAGCGGAGCTGCTTCTTGCCCAGGGATTTGGCAAGGGTGCGAACCCTTCGAACACGCTGGTATTCGAAAAGAACCTTCCGATCGCGAACCAGTTGCGTTTTGAGAACGAAGCCTGCCGCCATAAAATGGTGGATATTTTGGGAGACCTGTTCCTCTGCGGAAGTTTCATCCGGGGTCATGTGATCGCTTCCCGCAGCGGACATTCCCTTAACGTCGAACTTGTGAGGAAACTGAGGATGACAAACCCGACCGAGCAAAAACCGATTTCAAAAACCCTGACCGTGGAAGAGATCCAGAAGATCCTCCCCCACCGGTATCCGTTCCTTTTTGTGGATCGGGTCGAGAATTTTGAACCTGGCAAGAGTGCCACGGGGATCAAGCAGGTTACGATGAACGATTATTTCTTTCAGGGGCATTTTCCCGGGCATCCGGTGATGCCGGGCGTCCTGATCGTCGAGGCGATGGCCCAGGTGGGCGGCGTCATCATGCTGGGGGAACCGGAGAACCGCGGAAAGATCGCTTATTTTATGAGCGTGGACGAAGTAAAATGGCGCAGTCCTGTCCTTCCGGGGGATACGCTCCGGATGGAGGTCGAGGTCCTTAAAAAACGTTCTAAATTCGGGCAGTGCGTCGGAAAAGCTTATGTGGGAGATAAACTGGTATGCGAAGCGAATGTGAAGTTCGCAGTGGTGGATGCGTGAAGATCCATCCGACGGCGATCGTTCATCCGGATGCCGTCCTTGGGGAAGGCGTTGAGATCGGACCCTGGGCCATGATTGGGGGCACGGTCAAGATCGGAGCCCGGACCAAGATTGGTCCGCGTGTGACGGTTGAAGGCCATACCACCCTCGGTGAAGACAATGAAATCTTTACGGGCGCGGTGGTCGGCAGCCGCACGCAGGACCGGAAATTCGACGGCGGTGTGAGCTACCTTAAGATCGGCGATCGGAACAAGATCCGTGAATACGCAACCCTCAATCCCGGGACTCTGACGGGCACCGAGACCGTGATCGGGAACGACAATCTTCTTATGGCCTACGCGCATGTGGCGCATGACTGCACGATTCACAACGGCGCGACGCTTGCCAATAATGCGACGCTTGCCGGGCATGTGATCGTGGAAGATCGCGCGATTATCGGAGGCCTTAGCGCTGTCCACCAGTTCGTCAAGATAGGATCGCTTGCGATCATCGGCGGCTGTTCCAAGGTCGTGCAGGATATTCCGCCGTTCATGATGGCGGACGGGCATCCGGCCAGGGCGTTCGGGCTTAATTCGGTCGGCCTCGACCGTGCGAACTTCCCAAAAGAAGAAAAGTCCAACCTCAAAAAAGCCTACAGGATCATCTTCAAGTCCGGCCTTATATTGAAGAACGTTATCGCGCAGATCAAGAAGGAGATTCCTTCCACTTCCGCCATCCAGGCTCTGATCGCTTTTCTGGAAAAGTCGGAACGGGGCATCTGCGGCTAGTTGTTTGCTTTCCCAACCGGAGAACGTTTTCATGAAAAGCATGGGCATTATTGCCGGGAACGGTCGTTTTCCCATTCTGGTGGCCGAGGAAGCCAAGCGAATGGGGTACCGGGTTGTGGTCTGCGGTATCGAGCAGGAGGCAGAATCGGCGCTTGAAAAGTTCTCGGATGCTTTTTGCTGGGTCAAGATCGGCGAGCTTAAAAGGATGGTCCGTTTTCTCAGGAATGAAGGCGTTCACGAGGCCATCATGGCCGGCAAGGTCGAAAAGGTCCGGTTCTTCAAGGAAAATGTCCGCCTTGATCTCGATATGATGAAGGTCCTCATGAAACTCCGTGACCACAAGGACGATTCTCTTCTCGGCGGTATTGCGGATTATCTTTTTGAGAACGGCGTAAAACTACTCGATTCCACCTGCCTGCTCAAGCAATTCATGCCCGGTCCCGGGGTCCTCGGAAAGCGCAAGCCCTCCAAAGCGGTCATGGACAACATTGCTTTTGGTTTCGAGATGGCTCAAAAGATTTCAGGTGCGGATATCGGCCAGACCGTGGTCGTAAAAAAGAAGACCGTTCTTGCCGTCGAGGCCATCGAAGGAACGGACGAGGCGATCCGCCGTGGCGGGGCGCTCGGGCGCGGGAAGATCATTGTGGTGAAGGTCGCGAAACCGAACCAGGATATGCGGTTCGATGTCCCCGCGGTCGGTCTCAAAACCCTCGAGGGGCTGATGGAAACCAAGGCCGAGGCATTCGCGTTCGAAGCTCACAAGACGCTTTTCATCGGAATGGATATTTTTGTCGAGAAAGCCAACCGCGCCGGGATCGCCCTCTACGGCGTGGGCTGAAGCCATGAAAAAAGAAAATTCCCGTCCTGAAAAAGAAAAATCTTTGAGCGGGCTCCAACGCGACATTTTGGAACTTAGCGTCCTTTACGAGATCACCCGTTGCATCAGCACGACGCTTCCGCTGGGGGACCGCATGAACAAGGTTCTCGAGGTCCTTCACGCGAAGATGGGGATGGAGCGTGGGACGCTGACCATTCTCGACGCCGAGGGAGAAAATCTGACGATCGAGATCGCGCACGGCCTTGATGACCAGGCGAAACGGAAGGGCCGCTATAAGGTTGGAGAAGGGATCACCGGAAAGGTGGTCGAAGCGGGCGAACCGATCGCCGTACCGAATATCGGAGAAGAACCGCTCTTCCTGAATCGCACCGGCGTTCGCAAGGACCTCAGCCGCAGCAGGATATCGTTCCTTTGCGTTCCCATCAAGATCGGTCAGGAAACGATCGGAGCGTTGAGTGCGGATCGGCTTTTTCAGGGGGACGTTTCGCTCGATGAAGACCTCAAGCTTTTGGCCGTCATCAGTTCGCTTATCGCGCAGGCCGTGGCGGACTACCGGATTCGCGAGCAGGAAAAAGAGCAGCTGCAATCCGAGAACCTCGAACTTAAGCGCGAGCTTGCCAGGAAATTCCACCCCTCGAACATTATCGGCGAGAGCAAGCGCATGAAAGAGGTCTACGCGGCGATCGAGATGATCAGTCGTACCCGTTCGACCGTTCTCCTCCGCGGCGAAACGGGTACCGGCAAGGAGCTGGTCGCCCATGCGATCCACTACGCAAGCCATCGCGCCAAAGGGCCTTTTGTCAAAGTCTCCTGTGCGGCGCTTCCCGAGACGCTTCTCGAGAGCGAACTCTTCGGTTACGAGAAGGGGGCTTTTACCGGTGCGGCCGCGACAAAACCAGGACGGTTTGAACTGGCCGACGGCGGGACGCTTTTTCTGGATGAGATCGGTGACATCTCTGCCGCCATGCAGGTCAAATTGCTCCGGGCGCTTCAGGAGCGTGAATTCGAGCGCGTGGGAGGGACTCGGACAATTCGCGTGGACGTGAGAGTGATCGCGGCCACGAACCGTGACCTTGAAAAAGCTATCCGCGAAAAAGAATTTCGGGAGGATCTTTATTATCGATTGAACGTGGTGCCCGTGCTTCTTCCGTCGCTTCGAGAACGCCCTGAGGACATTCCGCTCCTCGTTTCGCACTTTTTAAAGAAAGCGAGTCTCGAGAACGGTAAAAAGGTCCAGTATGTTTCGGATGCGGCGATGGATTATCTGATGAAATACTCCTGGCCCGGGAACATCCGCGAGCTCGAGAACGCGATCGAGCGGGCGGTGATCCTTTGTAAATCCGATACGCTGGAAGCCGGCCTTTTTCCTATTCCTGGGGAAAAAGATCATCCCGCGACGATCCCTCTTAAGGTCTCAGACGTGGTTGCCGAGGGAGAACGTGATCTTTCGGGTAGTCTGTCCGAGGCGGTTGAAAAACTCGAGAAAAAGATGATCCTCGAAGCTCTTCGGAAAACAGGCGGGAATCAGCGAAAAGCGTCCCAGCTCCTTGGCGTTACTGAGAGAATCCTCGGATATAAGGTCAAGACCTACGGCCTTAAATAAGTCTACAAAAACGTAATCTGCGAATCGAGGCCTACAAATTTGTATTTTCCAATTGATTTGGTGTATAATCCATCCAGTAATATAAAGTTATAGTTGGCATAGAATTTGCTTTTAGCCTATGAGTTCTTTCCTCGCCCGTGAGAAGGGGGTCGATTTAAAACAGAACCGTAAAGGGGGATGCAATGAGTAAAATGATCGATGTAACGGAAATTTTTGGAAGTAACGTTTTTAATGACCGGGTCATGAAGGAAAGGCTCCCGAAGGATACCTATAAAGCCCTGAAGAAGACCATCCAGGAAGGGTTGCCTTTGTCCCTTGAGGTGGCGAATGTCGTTGCCAGTGCCATGAAGGATTGGGCGATCGAAAAGGGCGCGACGCACTACACCCATTGGTTCCAGCCCCTGACCGGTCGCACCGCGGAAAAGCACGATTCTTTTATCGCGCCCACCGAAGACGGTAGCGTGATCATGGAATTTTCCGGCAAGCAGCTTACCCAGGGAGAACCGGACGCCTCTTCGTTCCCGAGCGGCGGTCTTCGCTCCACGTTCGAAGCGCGTGGTTATACGGCGTGGGATTGTACCTCTCCCGCGTTTCTCAAGACCGATGCCTCCAGCAACGTGACGCTTTGTATCCCGACGGCATTTTGCTCCTATACGAGCGAGGCGCTTGATAAGAAAACCCCGCTTCTCCGTTCCATGGAAGCGGTGTCCAAACAGGCGGTTCGTGTCCTCAAAGCGCTCGGCAACAAGAACGTGAAACGCGTGACCTCTACGGTCGGCCCCGAGCAGGAATATTTTTTGATCGACAAGACTTGCTATGAGAAGCGCCTTGATCTGATCGTTTCCGGCAGGGCTCTTTTCGGCGCTCCGGCTCCGAAAGGTCAGGAGCTTGAGGACCAGTACTTTGGAGCGATCAAGGACCGGATAGCGGACTTCATGCGCGATCTTGATATCGAGCTTTGGAAGATGGGGATCTCGTCCAAGACCAAGCACAACGAAGTCGCTCCCGCCCAATACGAAATGGCACCGATCTTTTCGACGACCAATATCGCAGCTGACCATAACCAACTGGTGATGGAGACGATGCAGAAGGTGGCGCTCCGCCACAATCTCGTGTGTCTGCTTCATGAGAAGCCGTTCGCGGGCGTGAACGGTTCCGGCAAGCACAACAATTGGTCACTTTCGACCGATGACGGGCAGAACCTTCTCGAACCGGGGAGGACCCCTGCGGAAAACGAACAGTTCCTTATTTTTGTGAGCGCGATGATCATGGCGGTGGACCGTCATGCCGAGAAATTGCGCGCAAGCTGCGGCAATCCCGGCAACGATCTCCGGTTAGGCGCGAACGAGGCCCCGCCGGCCATCATCTCCATTTTTATGGGCGATGAGTTCACGGAGATCCTCGAGGGGATCGCCAAAGGCAAAAAAGTCGAGAACCGCGGACAGCACTTCCTCCAGATAGGCGTGGATTCGCTGCCGCAGCTTCCGAAAGATAACACCGACCGGAACCGTACCTCACCCTTTGCTTTCACGGGCAACAAGTTCGAGTTCCGCATGGTCGGGTCCTCTGCGTCCATTTCCGGGCCGAACATCGTGATCAACGTGATCGCGGCGGAAGCTCTGGATGAAATCGCGACGCGTTTGGAAAAGGCCGGCAAGAGCAATATCCACAAGGAAGCGGCCGCGATCGTCCGGGATGCCATGAAAAAGCATGGAAGGGTCATTTTCAACGGGAACAACTATTCCGGCGAGTGGGTGGCCGAGGCCAAGAAACGCGGCCTTCCGAACGTCAAAACAGGTGTCGGGGCCCTGGCTTCGATGGCGACGCCGGAAGCCGTGAAGCTTTTTGAGAAGTACAAAGTGCTTTCCAAAGAGGAGCTTCACTCGCGCTATGAAATTTATCTCGAGATCTATGTCAAACATGTCAATATCGAGGCCAAGGCCGCGGTGCAAATGGTGAAGCGCCAGTACCTTCCGGCGGTCATCAAGTTCACGGAGCAGCTGGCGGAGACGGTTGGCAAGATCAAGGCCGTGGCCGGGTCAGTAAGGGTGCAGAAGGAGCTGCTTTCGAAGGTCACGGAGCTTCTCGAGTCCGCCAGCGCGAAGCTTGAGACGCTGGAAACAGCGATCCGAAAAGCGTATGCGGTTCCCGATATTGCCGAGCGCGCCGAAGCTTTTCGTGACAAAGTCGCCGTCGCGATAAACGATCTCCGTAAGGATGTCGATGCGCTCGAAGGTTTGCTTCCGGCGACTTTGTGGCCGGTGCCGACCTACGCCGAAATGTTGTTCAAACTCTAAAATAGTTGGTTTTTAAAAGGGCGGTCTCGAGTTATTGTTGAAAAACTTGGGACGTGTCCCGGCTAACTTAGAAACAAATCAACCAAAATAGGGCAAGGCAGCCCTGGCCTGGTAAAAAGGGTGGAAGGTGGCCAGGACAGTCTTGCCGACCTTCAAAGTTTTTGATTAGGGCAAGGCAGGCGGGTTTCTCTCATCCTCTGAGAGGACCCGCCTTTTTTTTGACTTTTCCGTTTGAAGTATGCGCAAGAGTCAGCTTTCATGCGTGTTACGTGTTAGGATTTTCCCTCCCGAAAAATATTTTCATTTCTTTTTTCCATTCCGCCAAGTTGGCATCCATCTTGCCTCACATCCTAGTTACTAATGATGTTCATTAGCATGCGCCGGGGGAGAACAACGAACAGAACGACAATTCTGTATTTTAAGGAGGGACGAAACATGAAAAGGATAGTTCGGATTTTTTGCGGTATTGCGGGCTTTCTCCTTCTGATGACCCTGTCGAAGGTTGCCTTGGCAGCGGAGGGATCTACCCCCGGGATCAACGCCGGAGATACCGCGTGGATACTGGTTTCTGCTGCGCTGGTGTTTTTGATGACGCCGGGACTTGCGTTCTTTTACGGAGGTTTGGTCCGTAAGAAGAACATTCTTTCGATCTTGATGCAATGTTTCATGTTGGCGGCCATGATCACGCTTCAGTGGGTGGTTTTCGGTTACAGCTTGTCCTTTGGACCGGATATCAAAGGGATGATCGGCACCCTCGGCTGGGCGGGACTTCACGGCGTGGGGCCGGAACCTTTCGCCGATTATTCGGCCACGATCCCGCATCAGCTTTTCATGATTTTTCAGGCTATGTTCGCGATCATTACGCCGGGTCTGATCTTGGGGGCTTTTGCCGAACGCATGAAATTTTCTGCGTTTTGCGTTTTCTCGATTCTTTGGGCAACGATCGTTTACGATCCCGTGTGCCATTGGGTCTGGGCTGTGGGCGGGTTCCTGAGGAACATGGGAGCTCTCGATTTCGCGGGGGGAACGGTGGTCCATATTAATGCCGGTGTCGCGGCCTTGGCCTGCGCGCTGGTGCTCGGGAAGCGGAAAGGTTATCCGACGCATATGTCGCCTCCGCACAATCTGCCTTTTGCGGTGCTGGGCGCCGGCCTTTTGTGGTTCGGTTGGTTCGGGTTCAACGGCGGAAGCGCTCTCGCGGCCAACGGGCTTGCGGTCAGCGCGTTCGTGGTTTCGCATGTCGCCGCGGCGGCGGCGGGCCTGACGTGGGCTCTTCTGGAATGGAGATTTAATTCCAAACCGACCATGCTCGGCATGATCACGGGCGTCGTCGGAGGGCTTGTGGCGATCACTCCGGCTGCGGGGTTTGTCGGCCCTATTGACGCGATCTGGATCGGCGTCGGAGTGTCGGTGATTTGCTACTTTTTTGTCGCGGTGGTGAAGGTCAAATTCGGCTACGACGATTCGCTGGACGCTTTCGGCGTACACGGTGTCGGCGGGATCTGGGGTTCGCTTGCCACGGGCCTTTGGGCCAACAAGGCCATCAATCCGGCGGGGAACAACGGCCTGTTTTACGGAAATCCCGGGCTGTTCCTGGTCCAGCTGAAAGCGACGGTCATTACGATCGCGTATTCGTTCCTCGTCTCTTTTATCCTGCTGAAGGTCGTGGATGCCCTGATGGGGCTGCGCGTTTCGGAGAATGAAGAGCAGATCGGTCTGGACCTCACGCAGCACCGGGAGTCTGGCTACACTATTCTCGAATAACAAGGAGGAAGACACCATGAAATACATCATTGCAGTGATCCAGCCGGACCGGTTGGACGAAGTGTTACGGATCCTTGAAGAGAAAGAGATCCATCTCGTGACGGTAACGAATGTTCTCGGGCGAGGCCGGCAGAAGGGTATCGCCGAAGTTTACCGCGGACACAAGGAAAATGGGCGGCTTCTCAAGAAAGTGAAACTCGAGATCGGGGTCAACGAGGAGTTCGTCAAATCGACGGTGGATGCGATCAAGGAAGGTGCCCGGACCGGGCACGTCGGGGACGGCAAGATCTTCGTCCTTGATCTTCACGAATGTTTCCGGATCCGGACCGGTGAGATCGGCAGCGTGGCGATCGGGTAGCGGGGTCCTGAAAAAACAACAAGGAGAAAGTTATGAACAGGGTCAAATATTGGTTCCTCGGGATGTGTTGGTTTGGAATGTCCATGTTTCCGTCGGCCGGGTTTGCGGAGACCGGTGAGGTGGCAGCGCTCAAGGCGCAGATCGACGCGATGGGTCGCAAGATGGCCGCCCTGGAAAGCAAGATGATGACCCTGGAGAAACCGGTGGCGCCGGCTCCCGCGGTTTATCTTCCGCCGGCTCCCGAAAAGGGGAATGTTCTTCAGACCGCCATGAGCGACATTCATATGGGCGGTTATGTGGAGACCCAATACGGGCAGAGCCTCGACGCCGGCAAGGGGGCGAACGTCGGCCGGTCGCTTTCGGATAAATCCAAAGATACGTTCTCGGTTCCGGGGGCCAAGCTCTGGTTCGAGAAACTGGCGAATCCTGAAGGCGGTGCCGGGTTCCGTATCGATATGATGATGGGAAGCGATACGCGCTATTTCTTCAACAACTTTCAGCTTGATAATGCCGGAACTCCGAACGGCGGGAGCAGCGGATCGACCTCCTTCGCGTTCGAGCAGGCCTATGTACAGCTTGTGGCCCCGCTTAAATTTTTTGAAGGAAGCAAGGTTTTGCCGCACACGGCGGAGATCAAAGCGGGACGCATGACGACGCTGGCCGGGAACGAAGTGATCGAAGGCTATGCGAACTGGAATATCACGCGTTCCGTCAGTTTCGGCTACGCGATCCCATTCACGCATACGGGGGTCCGTATGAGCTATGCGCTGTTTGACGGGTTTCTGACGGTTTATAACGGTGTCAACAACGGATGGGACAACGATATCGATGCGAACACGTACAAAACGCTCGAGAACGCCGTCAGTTTCAGCCCGTTCAAGAACACGAAATGGACCACGGCGACCTATTTCGGTCCCGAGACGACGAATGCCGCCCAGGTCGACGGGCCGAACGGACGCAAACGGTTCCTGATCACGAACGTGTTCAGCTGGGACGCGACCCAAAAGCTGTCGTTTGCCGGGGAGTTCGACTACGGCAATCAGAACCGCTTTCAGCTTAATTCGGACGGGATCCTGGACCACCGAGCCACGTGGTATGACGTTGCGGCCTATGCCCGGTACAAGCTGACGGAAAAGCTCGCAGTAGCTTACCGTGCGGAGTGGTTTGATGACGCGCAGCGGTACCGCAACTGGACGAACAGTGCGACCGGTTTGAGCGATACGCCGAAGGATCTCGCGAACACGCTCACGCTTGAGTACAAACCGTATGAGAACGTGATCGCACGAGGCGAATACCGGATCGATCACGCGAATGCAAACGTGTTCAACACCGACCAGCGGAATCAAAACACACTGGGAGGTCAATTGATCTATTTGTTTGGATAAACTGCGATGGCAGGGGCAGGCAGGCGGCGAATGCCTGCCTCCTGAATAATCTAGATTCGCAAAACAAAGAGTGTACCCCGGCCCACAATCGCCTCCCCTGGTGATAATGAGAAGCACCCCTTCTCAGGGCCGGGGTCTTTTTTTTTATTCATACAACAGAAACCCGGACCAGTCCCGAATACCGTTTGAATGGATCAGGATCGGGGCAGGGCCGGGGTCTTTTTTTTATTCATTCAACAAAAACCCGGACCAGTCCCGAATACCGTTTGAATGGATCAGGATCGGGGCAGGGCCG
>DAOPYQ010000002.1:0-658 GCA_035352955.1 Candidatus Omnitrophota bacterium | reverse complement strand
GGGCCTTATTTTAGAGCGGGGGTAGTCACTTTTTATCCCCCAAGGACTGTCCCGTTTTTGTATTGCCTCGGGTGACGGGGGGTGATAAATTACTCCGCGTTATGACGAAATATCTCTCCAGGATCTTCGCGAGCGTTGCGGTGCTTTTGATGGCTACGGTTTCTGCCCAAGCGGCGGAAGCGGTGACCGAGATCGAACCCGAGGGGAACCCGCTCCGGAAGCTTCAGCGCGGATTTCTCAACATTGCGCTTTCTCCGATCGAGATCTCTACAGAGCTCTCCAAAGAAGAGAAAAACGACACCGTTCCTCCGAGTTGGGTCGCCGGTTTGGGACGGGGGAGCGCTTATGCGGCGGGGAGAATGCTCGTCGGCGTTTATGAGATCGTGACTTTCCCTCTGCCTTATCCCGCGGACTACAAGCCTGTCCTTCAGCCCGAGTTTGAGTGGCAACATCTTCCTTCCTCTGATAAGAAATAGATTCGGGAAGATGTAGTCCAAAAATCCTTACTTTTTTAAAAAGAAATTTGGGCAACATCTTCCTTCCTCTGATAAGAAATAGATTCGGGAAGATGTAGTCCTAAATCCTTTTTTTCTTAAAGAAATTGGGACCGTCCAGGTCTTATATTTCACTTCCCGAATGGTTGACCTGGACAGCCCCA
>DAOPYQ010000001.1:0-374113 GCA_035352955.1 Candidatus Omnitrophota bacterium | reverse complement strand
GAACTGGATCCACAAGTCGGCCCCGAGAAGATCCTCCGACAACCGGCATGCGACATTCAAAATACCGAAACCGGGATGCTTGGTCTTGATGAACGAAGGCGCCTGAAAGCGACCGGACCTCGGGGAAGAAGCACTGGACGGCAACCCCTCGAACCGAAAAAAGACCGCGCTGATGATGCGCTCGACGTAGGCGCAGGCCTGACCTTTGCACTCTCCGGGAACCGCAGCAGGATGTTCTGAAAGCCAGAAATCCAACTTTTTTTTAAAAATGAGCGGCCGCTCTTTATCCTCGAGGTCTTTGGTTGCATTATATATTTCGAGGATCCCCCGGATCAGTAAGTCTTGCACCGACGGCGGCAATTTTCCGAGCTGTCCCGGATCGGTATCCGCATCCAGATAAGGCACAAGACGCAGCAGTCGTCCTTCCCCGTCGAAATCGGCCTCAACGAGGTCCAGGAACCTTTTCGCCTGAGGCTTTGCATCAAAAGCACCCCATTGAAGCTGATTGTAGAAAACCGGATAGGTTTTCAGAAATTGCGCCAGCCGCTGCCGGCAATGTTGCTTCGCCGCCGCCAACGTCGTTTCATGGGATTCCTTCAAATCCGACCAAAGATCAAGACCGAATACCGCCAAAACGAATTTCGACTGCTCTGTCCGCAAATAACACTCCGTCACTTTGCGCCAGCCGTCCGTCCCTCGCCCCGCCCCGGCCTTACGCAACAGTCCCAGGAATTTCACGGCGCCAAAAAACCCGAGCGTCCCAAGGTTCAATTTGTCCGTAAAATGACTCATCCGGAGACTTTGCATGATGAAGCGCACGACCGGCGACCCGTGAGCTTTGATACGAAAAATCCCCCGGGGTTCGACGTAAGCGTTTTTGCGGTACCAGGAAACCGCTTTCCGGAGCGTTTCCTCAAACGGCGTGGGCCGGTAACCCAAATCGCGGACCGCTTTGGAATTATCGTACACTGCGGTCATTTTGCAAAATTTGACACCCTCGGTGGGCATCAGAGGTCTCTTCCGGAACAGGATGTGTGAAAGCGCCTCGTCAAGATAAGTAAAACCCAGCAAAAACCAATATGGGATTTTGAATCGCGGGGCCCTGATACCGGTAATCTTCTCCAAAAGCTGGAATACATCCTGCAAGGTATAGTGCTCGTTATCGCAAAGAATGTACCGCTCGCCGTTCCGCCCGCGCTCCATGGCGGCAATATGCGCCAGGGCCACATCATCGGCATCCGCCACCGACCAGCGCGTATCAAAATAGCCGGGATAACTTCCGTTCAGGAACTTGACGATCACATCTCCGGAAGGAGTGGGTTTATGGTCCCGCTCTCCGATCACGATCCCGGGATTCAGGATAACCGCCGGAAGACCCTTGGCAACAAATTCGAAAACCTTTTCTTCGGCGATGTATTTTGAACGGGCATAGTGGCTCGCGCCGCGCGGTTCAAATCCCGAAGACTCGTCGGCCGGTTTGCCGTCGGGCCGTGCGCTCAGCGTCGCGATGGTGCTGGTATGGATAAATTTTTTGACATGATACTTCAGGGAGGCCTCCAGCATATGGACCGTCCCCTGGACATTGATCCTGTAAATCGTCTTGGGATCTTTCACCCAGAAGGGATAGAACGCGTAGAGCGATGCGAGATTGAACACAACATCGCAACCCTGAACCGCCTTTTCGACAGACTGGATGTGGGTTACGTCACCGTTCACGACCTCGATGTTCAGGTTTTCCAGAAGGAAACTGTCTTTCCTTTGCCGTACCAGGACCCGCACCTGATGGCCGGCAGCGATCAGATGCCGGACCAGCGTCGAACCGATAAAACCCGTACCTCCCGTGACCAGAACTTTCATTTTTCAAGAAACCCCTGCGGTGATGTTCTCCCGAACTTGAAAAAAACTCCGGACCCGTCCGCGCTTAAACTGCCGGACGGATCAAGATGCGGAGATCCTGCTTGCCCGGATCTCTTCGTCGCTGACCTGCCGATGTCCCCAGAAAAAAGGCGCGATCTCGAACCCGTTTTTACGGGCCAGAGCGAGGATTTCCGCCATTTTCTCAAGCGAAATATTCCCCTTGCCCCAGGAATAATTTTCAAATCGCTCTTCAAGCGCCAGAACGATCGCTTCCGAAAAACATCCGTAAAGAACTTTCGGGGAAGGAAGCCCGACATCGAAGCCCGCATTAAACTCACAGGGAAGCGAGCATATCCCGCCGGCGAAGATCAAAATGTCCGTCCGGTCGGTGTCGGCATAAGCGATGTTCTTGGGATACCCGACATCGCAGATGATCGCGCCCGGTTTGAACTTCTCGATGTCGACGATCGAGTGCGCCGCGCTGGCCGCAGCGATCACGATGTCCGCGTCCTTGACCGCGTCGTCATTATTGCGGCTGCCGCGGACCTTCGCACGCGCGCCCTTCTGAAGGTTTTTCACCATCGCATCGATATTCCTCGGCGTCCTTCCGGTGATCGTGACCTCTTTGACCTGCTGGACCAGGGCGCGCGCGCAAGCGCTTCCGATATCTCCGGAGCCGCCGATCACCGTTGCCTTGACTTTTGAAAGATCCAATTCCCTGAGCCGTGCCGCTTTCAAGACGCCTTCCACCGCGAGCGCGGCCGTAAGCGTGTTGCCGGTCGTGACCGGAATATGAATACGCTTCAGGAATTCCTCACCGTACCGTTCTCCCGCGATCGACGTGAACCCGCCGAGCGCCACCACCCCGAGACCGAGTTTTTCCGCGACTTTGCAGGACTCCACGACTTTGCCCACGACTTTCTCGATGTCGAGACCGAGCATTTCGGGAATGATATTGCAGGCGATGAACGCCCCATCCGTCGTTTTGCCGCTTGCGGCACGGAATTCCCGGATGTCGTAAGAAACATACGAAGGTGTCAACTCGAAGATCTTGGTCAGGAATTCGCGCGACGGAAGGTGACTATCTTTCTTGTACGACTGGAAGTAGCGGACGAGGTGTTCGTAATTGTAGGGATGCCCGATCACGCCGAATCCACCGACCTGCCGCACGTGCCGGCTACCGCGCCGCCGGTAACTTTGGGCAGTCAAAAGCTCCTCGAAGACCTGCAACAGCCGCTCGAAATATTGAAGAACCTTATCGGCCAGGACCCCGCCCATCGCCTGCTCAAGGATCGGAATACCGATCTTGACCGTCGCTTCTATGAAGATCTCGGTCCCGCCAAGCGGATGCTCGTGAAGTTTCCAAACCCCGGAAAATCTTTCAAGGTCGCCTTCCACGGCATTGAAATTGATCGTAAAATGCCGGTAATCAAAAAAAGCCTCCTCCTTCCAGACGACCGGGAGGCTTCCCATTTCGATTTTCCAGAAAGTCAGGGATTCGGTACGGGTACGGGAGAGAACCTGACATTCCTTGATCTCCGGAAGATGCGCGGGGTAATCCTCGACGCGCGTCAGAAGACGCAGAACCTGCCAGCGCTTGGCCGGCAGAACGCGGCTCGTCGATATGACAAATTCCCCTTCCGGATGCACCATCAGAAGTCTCCGTGCTGGTTACACTAAACTCTCCCCTGCGAAATCCTCTCCGTCACGATCCTCTTTCCAAAATAAGCGCTGTTCCTTGCCCGCCTCCGACACACGCCGATACAAGTCCGCGCTTCAGAGAGCGACGTTTCATTTCCTTCAGGCAAGTCAGGATGAGCCTTGCACCGCTGGTCCCGACCGGATGGCCGAGGGCGATGGCCCCACCGTTCACGTTCAATATCTCCCGGGGGATCATTCCCACCGGAGCTCCCGAAGAAAAATTCCGTTTGGCAAATTCCGGACAGGCCAGCGCCCGCAGGCACGCCAAAACCTGAACGGCAAAGGCTTCGTTGATCTCAAAAAGGTCGATATCATCGAGCTTCAGGGAATTCCGTTCCAGGATCCTTGAAATCGCCAACGCGGGCCCGAGCCCCATCCGGGACGGCTCAAGGCCGACCGACAGGTGATCTCTTAAAGTCCCGAGCACTTCGCAACCGAGGCTCTTGGCTTTTTCCTCACTCATCAGTAACAGCGCGCAGGCACCGTCGCTGATCTGGGAAGCGTTGCCGGCCGTCACCGTTCCCGTCTTTTTTTCAAAGATCGGCTTCAGATTTGTCAGAGCTGCAAGGGTCTGATTTTCACGGATACCGTTATCCTCCCGGACGCATCCCCTACGATCAGAAGAAATAAAAACATCCATGGTTTCTTCGTGCAGTTTTCTTTTTGCTGCGGCGGCGCGGCGATGGCTCTCGAGCGCGAACCTGTCCTGTTCTTCCCGGGAAATCGCAAACTCTTTGGCAAGCATCTCTGCGGTCTGCCCCATGGCCAGGCCGCAGACGGGGTCGGTCAGGCCCAGAACGAGCGAGGAAACCGGCGCGAAGTGTCGCGGGCGCATCCGGATCAGGATCTTGAATTTTTCGGAAAGGGTTTTTGCCTTAGAAAGGTTGCGGAAGAGCGTTGCCGCCTCTTTTCGGAAAAGCATCGGCATATTCGACATGGATTCCGCCCCGCCCGCGATCACGACCTCATCCGACCCGCACCGGATCTTTTCGGCCGCAATAATGACGGATTCAAAACCCGAAGCACAGTTCCGGCTCACGGTACAGGCGCGCTTCTCCTGAGGGATCCCGGCAAGAAGGCTCACAACGCGAGCCACGTTCGCAGCCTCAACTGGCTGTCCCACGCAACCCAAAACCACCTCATCGACCAAACGGCCGTCGAGGCCGGTTTGTTTCAGAAGTTCCTTCACGCAAAGAACTCCGAGCCCCTGGGCCGGAATATCGTCAAACGCGTCCCACGCCTTGATAAAAGGCGTCCGGACACCGTTTACGATCGCTATTTTTTTCATCAATTTCCCTTCTCTTAACCGCGTCGCCCGCAGGGAACCGCCCCACACCCAAAATGTCCGTAGCCGAGCATCCCCCGACAGACGAGCCACCCCTGCGGACAGGGAAAACCCGCCCTAGAGAAGTCCGTAAGCAGTCTCCGTCTGTCTTAAGTTTATCGGCCGGAACCGGATTCTTTTAAGTCGAGGGGGATCAAATACTTAGGACTTTCCGGGAAGGAAAAAACGGCGGAAATCTTGAAGACTGCATGAAGACAAAAAAATAGCCCCGCTTTTTACAGCGGGGCTATTTCAAATCAACTGCTTCAGAACGGAACGCTTATTCCTTCGACAGAGAAATATCGTCGATCAGGATCGCGCCGGTCTTCGGGCTCGAATTGATATCATCGAACACGACCACGATCTCGTTCAGGGAGTTCCAGTTCTCGATCCTGCGAAACTTCTCGAACGGGATGGAGATCTTCTGCCACTGATCCGTAACGCCGCTCACGATGTAAGCGGAAGGCTTGTTCGTCATATCCTTGAGCTCGATCTTGAAACGCTTGGTGTAACCGACCTTCGCATCACCCTTAACATAGAGGTTCAGGGTATTGTAAGGAGTTGCATCCTCGCCATTCAGTTTCATCCAGAAACCGTTGTACGCCGGATTCGGGGAATCTACGTCATAATCCAACCGGATCGAATAACCGCCGGCCGTTCCCTTGGCATCATCCGTATCAAAGGACATCTGGGTCCCCTGCGATTCATCATTGGGGTCCTTGTCCCATCCACCGAAATCACCGCCGATGTTGTTCGGCTTGTCCCCGGTGTCAAAATCCGCGATCATCAACTCATTGCCCGTAGCGGCAGCTTCGGCAGCCATTGCGACACCGGAACTGAGAGCCATCAGCGCAACAAGCGCCAACACAAAAACCAAATTCAGCTTCTTCATTTTCAAATTGCTCCTTTCATGGATTTGTACTTCTTGGCGAGGGTCAGCACGAAGTATACACAGTTATAAAAGTATTTACAAGAAAAGTTCGACTAGCAAAAACTATCTCCTTTGACAAATTCTCATTATTAAAACTTTTTCATATTCAACAACTCTCACAACCTTTTTTGAAATTTTCATTCCGTAGCCCAGTTGAAAAACCGCAACAGCACAAGAAAGACGAATCAAGAAGAGAGCATTACGAGAAAGAACCAGCCCCAGAGCAAACCCTCTCGGGCTTCAAATCTTCGTAAATGAATCGACAATGACCTTCATCTCATCAGCCTTTTGACGCGTCTCACCTGAAGGAGTGCTCCGCTGAAGTTCGTCGATCTTAGTCTTAAGCTCCCCGACTTTTTCTTTTTCGGCCCGGAAACGCTTCAGGATAATGTTAATATCCTGGGCCATTTCATGAAAGAAATCTCCCTCGCGGAGCTTGATGTCAGCGGGCATTTCGCCGCGATTAATTTTAAGCAATGTCTGGCGAAAACGATACACCGGACCGGCGACACGGTGAAGGAACGTGACTCCATAGACACCGATGATCAAAAGCGTCATGATCAACACAAGCGTAACCCGGATGATGATCTTGTAGCTCACATCAGAAAGAATTTCGACCGGGTTCACTTTCCCGAATGAGAAGGCCCCGCCAAAAACCGCGGAGTTGATCGTCTGATGGATCACCCACGCCACGGCCGCGGAAGAGATCATAAAAAGCGCGATCAGTACAAACGAGAACTCCCGCTGCATCGGCCGGTGAATGATGATGTTTCTCATCTGCCTTTTGTAAGGTCTCGGTTGCGTTACTGCCTTGGAAACGCCTGTGCTGTCCATGATCTATCTCCTGTCACCGCCCCGCGAGGGCGGACGTTGATCGTGCTGTTGGAATATTAAGGACTCTGAAACCCTTTTTTTGTAAAAAGCGAAAACAGACGCCGCGCCCAGCCGGAAATCCCCCCAAAAATCGCTCCCGGAGATTTCCGGAGATCCTCGGTGATCATGACAAGCGCGGGAAGAACAAAAAGAATAAGAATGGTTGAGCTGATAAGCCCGCCAATGATCGTGATCGCCAAAGGCGACCACAGATCGCTCGCCTGTCCAAGGTTGAGCGACATCGGCAGAAATCCGAGGATCGCCGCAAAGGCCGTCATCAAGATAGGGCGAAGCCGGTCCACGCCTGCCTGGACAAAGCGATCTTCCTTGGACTGGGTTTCGGGCAAATGCAGCGCGTGATCCACCAGAAGGATCGCCGCATTCACGGAATATCCCGCAAGCATGATCATACCGATAAAAACCTGCGTGCTTTTAGGTTTCGGGAGCGGCAGCCATGTGAGCGCCTCTTCCGGAATGCCCACCTGCAAGAGAGGCCAACGAACGAGTTCCGGCCATCGCAGGGCGATGCAGATCCCGATAAAATTAAGAAGGATCTTGATCATGATAAGGAGCGGATAAAGGTAATTCTCAAAAAGACAGGCCATGACCATATAGACGAGAAAGATCGTGATCACAAGCGCCAGAGCCAACTGGGATTTGCTTTCCATCAGTTCCTCATACCCGCCGCCGAATCGCCAGTAATAGTCATCTGGCAATTTAACGTCGGAAACAGCTTTTTTCACGTCGATCGCGATCATCTCGATCGGCCGCTTGACGTCCCCCTTGACGAACACGTACCGGTGCTTTTCCTTACGGTCGATGGTCTGCGGGCCCGTCGAAGGGTGGAAATTCGCAATCTCACTGATCGGGATTTGGCGGTTCTCTTTGGTCTCAATATAGATCTGCCCAAGATCGTCGAGTTTTTGCCGGTAGATCGCTTGCAACCGGGTAATGGTCTCGATCTCCTCGCCCTTCGAGAGTTCATGGAACTTGGTCGGCCGCATCCCGCGGACCTGCGCGTGCATGCTGTCGGCGACCGACTTGACGCTCAACCCGTACATCGCCGCCTTGCCCTTGTCAACGACGAGGGAGTATTCCGGACGCTTGCGAAGATCCGTCATCACGAGGTTCGAAAGCCCTTCCACCTTGGACATCCGGTTCGCAAATTCCTTTGCCAGCTTTTCAAGCTCGTCACCGTCCTGTCCATAAATATTCACCACAAGCTTCTTGGATTCGGAGGAGCCTGCGCCTTCATCCACGATGAGACTGTAATCCGAATGGATCTCCTTGATGGCAGCATTCCCCTTTTCATCGATCAGTTTCATGATCTCTTCTTTGGAGAATTGACGCTTACGGGCGGGTTTGAGGCGCACAAAAAGCCGGAGGTCGTCTTTCGACACCGTCGTCGAGAACAGCGTCACGTCCGGGATTTTGGAAAGCAGTTCCTCGATCTTCGCCATGGCCTCATCGTTCGATTCGAGCCGTGCGCCGGCCAACGGGAATGTCACGACCGCGAACTCATTCTCCTCAAACGTGGAGGGCCAGTCCATCGGCGTCTTGACGAACAGGATGTAAAGCGAAAAGGCACACATCGTCATAACGATCGGGACCACCAGCCATCGCCGTCGGATGCACCAGTGGATGGCACTGATATACTTGGCTCTCGCTTTTTCCATAAATGCCGTGTTGCCGCCTTTCCCGTGCGAATGAAGTGCCGCGACCCCGAACTGCCGGATCAGCATCGGGATAAGCATGAGCGCCGAAAAGAAGGACGCGATCAGGGACACGCAGATCGTAAAAGCGAACCCGCCGTAGGTGATCTGGATGGTTTTGTCGATAAAAATGATCGGCAGGAATACCACCAGCATCGTAAGGAGCGAGGTCAACAGCGGAAGCCAGACTTCTTCGGCGCCGTCGCGGATCGCCTGGGTGTCGGGGACCCCCTGCTCCTTCTTGGAAAAAATATTCTCCATGATCACGACCGCGGTATCGATAAGGATCCCGACGGCAAGGGACAGCCCGCTCAAGGTCATTACATTGATGCTGATGTTGCAGGCCGCCATAAAAATAAAAGTCGCGACAAGAGAGCATGGGATCACCACGAGAATGATGGCGGAAAGCACCCAGTTACGGATAAAAAGATAGATAACCGCCATCGTAAAAAAAAGACCCAGATAAAGGGCTTCCTTCACGTCCCCGATCGCGCGCCGGATCGTATCGGCGCGATCGTTGACCAGGACTACTTTGATGTTTTCCTTGTGTTCTTCTTCGAAAGCATCCAGCGCCGTGCTCAAGGTCGCGGCCACGTCGAGGGTATTGGCAAGGCTCGCCTTTTTAACGTAGACCGTAACGTTCTGCTCCAGATTCAACCGCGCCTGGTCGGTAGCCTCGAGATAGGAATCCTTGATCGTCGCGATCTCTTTCAGGGGGATGATCGAGCCTTGGCGGGTCGCCTTCACGCCGATGTCGCCGACATCGGCAACAGTAAGAAAAGCCCCCATCGTCCGGATCGCGAACTCGTATTTACCGGATTCTACGTTCCCCGCAAGGAGGTTGATATTACTCTGTCCAAGAACGTCCATGACCCGCTCGATCGCAATGTTGTAGGCAACCATCTTGTCGCGATCCAGTTCAACCAGGATCTTGCGCTCACGGCCCCCGTAAACTTCCACGCTGGCCACGCCATCGACGCGGCTGATGACCGGCTTGAGCTTGATGTCCACCATCTCGCGAATCTGCTCCGGGTTCAGGTTCGAGGAAGTGACCGCAAACACCATGATCGCCGCCTGGGCATCGTCGTAATTGGCGATCACGGGTTTTTCGATCTCCTTGGGAAGGATGGGCCGGACGCGCGCGAATTTTTCGCGGATCTCGAGAGAGGCGAAATTCATGTTCGTCCCCGGCTCGAATTCCATCGTCACGCGCGATTCCGCCTCGCGGGAACTCGAGTAAAGGCTCTTCATGTGGCTCACGGTGGCCACGGCCTCTTCGATGGGCTTGGTGATCATCTTCTCAACGTCCTCAGACGGAAGACCGCCGCGGGCGCGGACGACGATACTGATAATGCTCTGGCTCTGGCCCTGGTAAAGTTCGACCTTAAGCCGCATCAGGGAGATAAGGCCGATCACCATGACGGCAGCAAAAACGATGACCACGAAAACCGGCCGTTTCAGCGCAAAACTGGGTATGCCCATATTTTTTAGGAAGCGGTATCCGGCTCCGGGGCCGCTTCTTCCTCAGTGCCGTAGAAAGATTCGACGAAACGCATGACCAGAATATAAAGACACGGCAGTACGATCAGCGTCAGGATCGTCGAAGAGAAAAGACCGCCCATTGCGGTAACGGCAAGAGGCGAAAGGATCGCCGGGCCGCCGCTGCCGAGGCCCACGGCCACGGGCAACATGCCGAGAATCGTCGTCGTGGAAGACATCAACACGGGACGGGTGCGCGTCCGGACCGCAAGCCATACCGCCTTGACCATCTCCATCCCCTCCGAGCGGAGCTGGTTGATATACTCCATGAGCACGATCCCGTTATTGACCACCACACCGCCCAACAGCACCAACCCCAGCAACGAAATGACGTTCAAGGAATTTCCCGTTATTTTAAGGGCCACGATCGCGCCGCCGAAAGAAAGCGGCACAGTGACCATGATAATGAGGGGTTGCAGGAACGACTCGAACTGAGCTGCCATGATCATATAGACAAGCATGATCGCCAGGATGAACGCGAACGCGACGCTGCCGAAATTCTCGCTTAATTCCTTGGCTTTCCCGGAAAGTTTGACCTGGAAATCCTGCGGGATATCGTCCGGGACCTTCAGCCCGGCCAGCATTTTCTGAACGTCCGCCAAAACAGCCTTATCCTGGCGGGCCTTTGAAATGTCCGCGGAAACCGTGACCGTCCTTTCCTGGTCAGAACGTTTGATCTCGCTGGGGCCTTCGCCTTTTTCGACAAGGGCGACTTCTTTGAGCGGGACATGGATATCGAGCGTTTTTGAATATAGCAAAAGGTTGTTGAGATTGTTGATATCGCCGCGGTCATCCTCATTTAACCGGACCCGCACATCCACTTCACGGCCGGCTTCGCGATATTCCGTGGCCACGACCCCTTCGATCGCCGCCTTCGCCGTCAGGGAAATGTCCATCGCCGTAACCCCGTAAAGAGCCGCGCGCTTTTTATTGATCTCAAGCTTCGTCTCCGGGGTCTTTTCTCCGATATCGGAATCGATATTAATGACTCCCGGAATCTCTGCCAGAAGGGCCTTGAGATGGTTGACGAAAGATTCCATCGTCTTAAAATCATATCCCTTCGCCTCGAGAATGATCGGCTTAATGGAGGACCCCGCGACGGCAAATTCGCTTCCCTGAAGCGCGATCTCGACGCGGATGTTTTTCTTGTCCAGGTCGAGACTTTTCATGCTTTCAGCGATCGAAGCGATCACCTGCGACGAATTGCGTTTCCTCTTCTCGTTCAAACTTACGATCACCATCGCCTGGGACGGACGGAGCGTCTCCACCTTGATCTCACCTTTCGAGCTTTTTTCGCTGCCGATCGCGACCGCAACATCCTTCACCTCGGGCTCCGCCTTGATGAATCCTTCGAGCTTTTTGCAAAATTCATCCGTCACCTGGAGCCGGGTCCCGAGCGGCATATCAACCTTGGCGTAGAACTGGCCCTGGTCGATCTTGGGCAATACTTCAAAGTCCATCGTCGCAGCGACCGGAAAAGTGGACGCCAATACTATAAAAGCCACGCAAAGGATCCCGACCATCGCCAGGTTCTGCGCCCGGGGAGTCGGAAGCCCCTCAATGTACCGGTCAAGAGGACCGGTCAAACTAAGAGGCTCGTAATCCTTCTGGGGAACGAACACGTAAAGTGAAACGAGCGTAATAAGCGTCAACGGAATAAACGTTGAAACGATCTGCGAAAAAATGATCGCCCACGACAGGTCCTTGAAAAACTGGCCCGCCACACCGGGGACGAACACGATGAGCGGAAAAAACACCGCGATCGAAGTCAGATTCGACGAAATGACCGGCCAGGTCACTTCGCTCGCACCGTCGATCGCGCCCTGCTCGGGGCTAGCACCTTCCTGGCGTTTCCGGAACACGTTCTCGAGAACCACGATACTGGTGTCGGTGATCATACCGATCGCGAGCGCGAGACCGCCGAGGGACATCATGTTGAGCGTGATCCCACCCATGGCCATCATCAGGAAAACCCCCAGGATAGATGTGGGAACTGACAGAACAACAAGGAACGCCATGGCAAAACTTCTCAAAAAAAGGTACAGCGAAATCAGAGCGAAGACGCTCCCCATCGCAGCCTGGTTCCTGAGATCTTCCAGACTGCTCCGAATGAAAACGGAATGGTCATAAATGATCTTGTAATGGATCCCGCGCGTTGTCAGGTCTTCCTCGATGAACTCGAGCTCTTTTTTGAGCTTGTCGACCAGCTTGATGGTATTGGCGTTCGATTGTTTCTGAATCGCAAGGGAGATATTCGAGTCCCCGTTAAAGCGCGAAATACTCGTTTTTTCCGCAAGCCCGTCCACGACCTTCCCGATGTCGTTGACAAGGACGAGCCTTTTTTCGAGCATCTTCTTCCCGACCTCGTCGCGGAGTTTCTCGATCGTAGCCCGGGGACCTTCACCGGAATCACGCTCCACAAAACTGGTCTCTTCACGGCGGATTTTCTCGACATTATCGACCCCGACCACGGCATACCCGATCTCGGTCGGGGAACGGAAATCCCCTACGGTCCGGATCAGATATTCATAAAGACCTTTCTTGATGCTCCCGGCGGGATAAGAAATGTTCGCTTCGTCCAGCGAGTCCACCACTTCAAGAAGCGACAGATGGTTGGCCTGGAGCCGGGGCTGATCGATATTCACGAGGATCTCGCGGTTCACGCCGCCCGAGAGAGTGACGGACGCCACCCCTTCGACTTTTTCAAGGCGGTCTTTGAGCATTTTTTCCGTCAAAAGTTTGAGACGGACCAGCGGCAGCTCGGCGCCTGTAATGGAAAGCATCAAGACGGGCTTCGAAAGCGGGTCGAATTTCAAGACCACCGGGTCAGAGGCTTCTTTGGGAAGCCTTTCCTTGATAAGATCGATCTTCTCGCGAACGGCCAGCGCGGCAAAATCGATATCTTGCCCCCAGTTAAAGGACGCGGTAATCGTGCTCCGTCCCTCGCGGGAAACCGACTCGATGCGCTTCAGACCCGCCACGGAACCAATCGCTTCCTCGACCACGCGGGTGATCAGCGTTTCGATCTCTTCCGGCGCGGCATTGGAATAATCCGTGACAACGGTGATCTGAGGGAATGTGATCGGCGGGAAAAGCTCCTGGGGGAGCTTGATGAACGAAAGAACTCCCATCAAGGTCAACAGTGCCGTCACCATGTAAACGGTGACTTTTTTCTTGATGGAGAATTCCGGTAAACTCATGGGCTAGAGTTCTGCTTCTTGGGTCTCGATCAAACGGATCTTCTTGCCATCCTCCAGTCTCTCGAACCCGGTCATCACGACCAGCTCTCCTTCGGAAAGACCGGCGTCGATCTGGGAATAATCCGTACGGGTGTACCCGATGGTCACGGGCCTTTTCTCGACGGTGCTTTCTTCGATCTTCTTCGGTTGTTTTTCATCCCCCGGCTTCCCATCCTTCCCCGTTTTACCGGTCATCTCGACTTTTCCAGGTTTCGAAGCCTTCTCCGGTTTCTTCGGAGCAAGGGCCGCGGAAGCCAGCATGGGCAACCCTCCCTGGATGCCTCCGGGGACCGGGGCTACTTCCGCCTTAGCGGCCTCGATAGGCTTGATCACATAGACGAATTTTTCTCCCTCGCCGCCCTGGATCGCATCCGTGGGGACGACCAGAGCGTCTTTCTTGCTGTAAAGAAGGACCCGCACCCGGGCGAACATCCCCGGCATCAAAAGCCCTTCCGGATTTTCGACGCGCACTTTGGCCGTCGAAGTCCTGCTGGTCCCGGTGATCTGCGGCGCGATGTTCTCGATCACACCGTCGAAGGTCTTGTCCGGATACGCATCGACGAACACCTTGGCCTTCTGGCCCAAGGAGATCTTCTGCACGTCCCGTTCCACGATCCCGAATTCGGCATAAACAAACTCGACATTGATGTGCGTCCCGATCAGGGTGCTCTGGCTGATCGTCTCCCCCTCTTCGACATTAACCTCCCCGAGCATCCCAAGCGACGGGGCATAAAGGTTCGATTTTTCAAGCATCGCCTCATTGGCCTTCATTTCAAGGCGCTGCGCTTCGGCCTCGTATTTTGCCGCGTCCATCTCCAGTTTCTTTTTCTCCAGCGTGGACTCCGGGATCGCCCCCATCTTCAGGAGCTTCTCGTTCTCCGCAACTTCATTCTCCGCAACCTTCGCCTGCGCCTCGGCTTTATTGAACGCGGCCTGAGCGCGCTTGATCCGGAGCAGGATGTCGTCCTGCCTCAGCGAAACAAGAAGGGCCCCTTCCTCGTATTTTTCTCCGGCCTTATAATTGATCGAGCTGATCATGCCGGGGATCTCAAAACTGAGCTTGAGCTCGAGCGCTCCTTTGATCGTTCCGAGAACGTTCAGAGAATCCTCGTAATTAAACCGGCCGACTTTGAAACCTTTGACCGCGACCGGAGCGTCCTTCGCCGCCTGTTGCTGCTGTTTCATGGTATCCGCCAGGGAAGGTTTCCCCTTTTTGAAATGCTTGGCGACCGTCTGCGCGACAAAGAAAGCGGCGATCAATCCGAGCACCACCCCGATGATCACGACCCTTTTTTTGTTCCTGGAAAACCAATCGCCCCCTGGCAGCGACGGCATCCGGACCGGCCCTCCGGAGGGATGCTTGATGTTGAGTTTTTGTCCCGCGTTTCCGGGCTGCCCGCCGTTTTTCATATCATTCATAGTGAACTCCGCTTTCGATCTTGAGAAACGATAAAAACGATTAAACTAAAACCGCATTCTCCGGTAAATAAAGAACCGCCTGTTCGCCGCGAACCTTACTTTTGCAACCGGTGGGGACTTTCGATCCCCAGAAAATCCTGGATACCGACGGCATGGTTCATCGCCGCCTTGGCCGTAAAATAATCTTTCAGCGCCCTGTGAAGTTCCGACTGTTCCCGCACGAGGTCCGCTTCGGTCTGCATGTATTCCGAGATCTCGATCTCTTTGCGGCTCAACCGGTGCTTCGAAAAATCACGAAGACGTTCCCGATATTGCATTCGCTTGACGGTGGACCGGACCTGGATGACCGCTTTTTGATAGTCATAATAAGCCTGTTTGACGTCCTGGAGAACCTGTTTTTCGGCCTTTTCGAGTTCAACCACCTGGTTCAATTTTTCAACCTCGGCCTGTTTCACGTTGATAAAGGCATCGAGCCCGTCAAGCACGCCGATCGTCACCCCGTTCTTGGTGATATGCGTCCCCTGCCCGTACAGATACTGCGTGATCGAAGGAGCCTTGTGATCATTTTCGTACGTGTAATTGACCTTGTTTCCGCCGAGGTTCCAGTTCATTTCGAGAAGCAACCGCCACTCCTTCTTCAGCGCGGGTTCGTCATAATTATCCACATTGCTATTCGCTGAAGTATACCCTTGATACCGGTAAGCTTCTCCGAGCGCCCCCCACTCTCCGGTCAAAAATGCTTTCGGCAGGAATTCTCCCCAGCGGATCCTCTCCCCGAGACGCGTTGCCTGGAGCCGCGCAGCCTCGATCTGGAGCTCCGGACGATTGGCGTATGAGAGATCGATCAGACGGACAAGTTCGGGAGCTTTGATCTCGTCCTTGAACACCGGCACAAGGTCTTTGGAGGAAGCGTCCGGCACAGGAGGTAAGGCTCCCGTCCCGCCTTGGGCCGCCACAAGATCGGCCTTGTCATAAACCCGCTGGAGCGTCACGTTATCGTTGACCGAAAGATCCAAATGTTTCTGCATGTCCAGCTTCGCGATCTCCAGTTCCTGCTCGGAAGCCTCAAGGTCGAACTGCATCTGGCTGTAAGAGGACTGGACGTTTAACTGTTCGATCTCGGAGATCAGTTTTTGCTTGAATTTTTCCTCCGACATTTCCGCAAACCGCTTCATATCCTGGACCGCTCGCTTGTGCTCTTCGACAGTCTGTAGCGTGCGCTGATATTCGAAGTAGGCTTTGGAAAGATCGAAGACAAGCTCGGAGATCGTTTTATCGTATTGCTTCCTGGCGGCCTCAAGTCCCGATTTTTCCTGGAGGAACGTGTTCCAAAGGATCCCGCCGTCAAAAACCGGCTGGCGCAACGACAAATGCCAGTCTTTTCCGACGAACGTGTTACCGCTCAGGTTCCCCTCGCGGCCGTTCATATTAGCCGTCATTTCCGGAAAAAGCTTGCGGAGGGCATAAAGCATCCGCCGGTTGTACAAAGCGATGTTTTCATGCATGGCCTTAGCCTGAGTATGGACCGACTTCGCGCGGATAATAAGGTCCCTCAGATCCTTCGGGCCGCTCTGGAGGAATTCCTCCTTCTTCTGGATCTTCAGGGGGGTGATGCTTGCGCGGATATAAACACGGTCGAGATAAGGCATTTCGCTGATACGTTCCTGCCGAAGCGCCTCAACCTGCTCCTCGACAACTTTCTCGAGGGCTTCCTTCTGGGCCTGTTCCGCAGCGCTCAGCCCCTTCTCTTCTTTTTTGGCTTTCTTTTCTTTTTTCCTCTTCTCTTTTTTCGCCTCCTTGTCCGCTTTCCCTTCCTTGGCCTTTTTTACTTCCTCCGGATCCTTCCGGGTCGGCTTGGGATCTTCGACCCCCGCGGCAGGCGCACCGGCAAGCACCGGACCGGAAACCATCGTAGTGGTTTTTTCTGTAGAGGAGGCGGGACTTAATCCCGGCGTAGGCGGAGCGCCTTCAGAAGAGACGGAAATGATCCCCGGTTGCGGGGACGGAACTCCCTCCGCTCCCGAAAGAACGGGAGACAGGATCAGGAAAAAAAATACAACGAAAAATATCCGGCGATTTCTTTTCATAAGTGTTTTAGCGACCGCATTTTAACATGGCCAGGCACAATTTGCACTGGCCTTATTTTATCGACCGTGGACGATGAACCCTTGACGCAGAAAAAACCACCCCGGACACCCTCCCGCCAAAGCTCGCGCGCTAGACAACCCTCGCGGGGGCTGAAAAACGACGGGCCTTCAAGCAGGACGGGGCGGTGACCAGAAGAAACACGGAATTTCGCTGGAGCGTATTCAGCAGACGGAATTTCATTCCGCCACAGAAAAAGAGATTATCCCCCTCCCGGAGGGAAACTTTCCGACCTTCGATGTTCCCCTCGAATTGGCCCACGAGAACCATGATAAAAAACGCCCCCACGTGTCCGAGCAGTTTCTCGTCAAACCCCTTCTGTCCGTCTACGATCATCTTCCCGCAAAAAAGATCCTCCGCGAGCGGCGTAAAGGAAATAAGCTGCATCCCCTTGGCCGGAAAATCGATCTTGTAGAGCCCTTTTTGCGTTCCCATAGAGAAAAATTCCGGCGTCTGAAGCTCCGCTTGGCGGAAAAGATCGCTCACGGTCATACCGAACCCTTCCGCGACCGCCTGCAGAGTGGCGATGGAAGGATTCCTGATGCGCCCTTTCTCAAGCGCCGTCAGCGTCTTCGGATCCAGCCCCTTTGCGCGACGGCAAAGCTCGACCCCTTTGAGGCCCCGTTCATCCCGCAGCCGGCGGATAGTTGCGCCGACATTGATCCTTGGAGAAATTTTCGGTTCAGCGACTTTGCTTTTTTGCGGTGTGTGCATTCGTCTGGCTCCCTTCCTTGTCGAGCATGATCCTTCCGAGAACATACCTCTGAAACTTCTCCTCATTACGGAAAAACCACACGAGTTTCCCGTCGATCCCTCTTTTGTCGATGTCATGGACTGCGGGACTGGCCCGGACCGTCACGCCGGCCGCGGGCACGATCCCCAACAGGTCCCACCGGATCGCGCCCTCGATGATATATCCTTTCTCGTCCGAATAACTTTTCGCAACCGTCTTCTTGTTCTGTGAAGGATCCTCGCCCCCCTGAAACCATGACCAACTCGCGATCTCCTGATCATCCTTCCCCGGCCGGAACCCGAGCTGAAAATCGCGCGGATCGTTCCAGAAAAACCCGTCGCCCTCCGGGTCCACGAAAAGTTCGAACATATCGTCCCGCCAGATACTCTTGCCGGACCGTTTGGCCACGACCTCATTGTCCGCAACCTTGGCCACGAAATAAAGATACTCCCGGTCCCACGCAAAACGGACCGAGGCGCCGAGATCCTCCGGCCCTTTAAAATCCCCGAACTCTTTGTGGTCCTTCGGGTCCAACACGATCACCTGGGTCCTGGGCCAGTCTTTCAGAAAGCCGTCGGGCCGGATCCCCTGAGGGACGAACGGCGCATGATAGACCGGCGGATCGGGCCACGGAAGCGCGATCGTCCCCGGCCTGAAACCGATCTTCGCAAGCGCCTTTTGCACCGGTTCATACCGGTTCATGACCTTCCACAGGAGCCCGCTCCGGTAATTCTCGATCATCAGGAGAAGCGGCCCCTGGTCGATCGCCAGAACGTTCTGGCTGAACCATCGCTTCCCCGGGTTCATCGCGTCGGAAAAACCGTACGGTCCCCACATCTCGCCCTTATATTTCGCGTAAATATGTTCCAGGCACGCGATCGATTCTTCCGGAGTGAAAACGATCGAACTTCCGCACGCCGTCGGCGCAACGGTCCCATCATGGATCACCGACCATCCGGGCGGCGCTCCGTACGCCCGGTAGCCGCCGGGACCTTCCGAAGCAGAAAGCCCCCAAACGTCCGGCCCATACCCCGCCACCTGGGAAGCCTGGTCGATGCAGAACGCCCGGTTCGCAAGCGTGGCATTCACCGAGTTCTGAAAATAATCCGCGAGCCCGTCATTTTTGCCGCGAAGATCAAGCCAGATATGCGGGTACTGGTGCGTGAAAAGCGGCGGCATCTGGATCAGACGGATATCCCGGTAACTGCCAACCGGACGCTGGATCTCGCGCCAGCTTTCCGCGGGGATAGGATGCGCCGGAGACCCGATGGCAAGGACATAGAGCAAGAGCGATTCGTCGAAACGCTCCCAGCGCTGACGGCTAAAACCCGTTTCAGGGCTCCAGGCAAGCGCGAGAGTTTTTCCGCCATTCATCATCCAGGGAAAATCCACGCGCCCGTAGATCGCGCCCGCGAGCTCGCGGAGCTTCGGATCGTCAAAATATTCCGCGGCAAAAAGCGCGCCCGCGAGAAAGAGCGCCGTATCGATCGGGGAAAGCTCCGAATGGTTCGCGCGCTCGCCGGTCTCAACATTGAGGAAGTGATAAAAAAAACCTTTTTCCTGCGGGGCCTCATTGAGAAAGAATCGGAGCGTCCGCTCCGTCAGGGCGATCGCCTTGGCGCGGCTCATCCATCCCCGTTCGACCGCCACCGGATACGCCGAAAGCGCGAACCCGACGCCCGCGATGCTGGCCGCCGTGTTGCCAGCCGCCCCTTCGCAGTTCGGCGAACTGTCATGAAGAAGTCCGTTATGAAGGTTGACCTCCTGCTCGAAGAACCGGAACGCGCGTTCCTGGACGGTGTTCAGGAATTCGTCACGGGCCGGATCGATCGTCTCGGGACCAGCAAAAGAAGCGGACGGGAAGATCCCCAAAAGCAAGGCACTTATCCCACAACACAAAGCCTTGGATAACGAAAATCGGCGAAAGAAGCGCATGGATCAAAGTTTCTTTAAATAAAACGATGTTAATATTATTTTAAATAAGGCGGCCGCGAAATTTTATCATTTCTAAAATACCTTATTGCTTCACGCATACGCCCCCGACGGCGTTGTACCCGGTATTGCAACGCACGGAACAAGCCGCGTCGGAGGAAAAACAACCATGTTCCGGCGCAAGAAGCGTATAGGGCTTCGCCGGATCATATCCATACATATTACAGAAATGAGAATTGGCGGGCGGGTTTCCAGAACAATTTGGCCAGCACTCGCCGTTGTAGTACTTGAATCCAGGAGCCTTACAAGACTTTTCGCATTTGCGTGCATCCGTACATGCGGGAACCAGTTGCCAATTTAACGAACTGGTCAAACCCCGATAATCGTACAGACAGGCCGGACTTACATTCGTAGGCAAAGTCCCCGTACAGGAAGGAGTAGAACATGCGTTAGTGCATTGAAGGTATGGCCCGCTGGATTGGGTCACGATCTTAGTACAGGTGTTATTGCCCGAATCGCTCCAACCAAAATAATAAATATCATAATTCAGAGAAGAACAGACGGTATTGCCCGTGAGCGTGGCCGTACTCGGCATGGGACCGGAATTATTGATCCAGATGCCAAGCCCGCTTTCCAGAATGGTATTACCGGTCACCTCGGCAGTGGAAGAATTAGCGACTATGATTCCAATGCTGTCCGCCCTCTCAATAACATTTGAAAATATTTTTGCCCCGATGGCGTTATCGCTGACCGCAATTGCATCCCCTTGACCGATAACATCGATTACGTGGTTGTTCCCGACCTGAATATTGCTGCCACCCCACGCTACAATGCCACCGCCATTGAGATCGTTATTTGTGACGCTATTCTCGGCCCCCTGCGCAAAAATGCCGTAGGTCCCGCCCGAGACCGAATTCCCTGAAATTGTAGAATTATTTCCGATAAGGCATACGATCGAATACTCGTTGCCGGAAGCATGTCCGCGAACCGTATTGCCCGAGATCGTGGCGGAATTTCCTGTTAACATAATTCCCGCGGAACACTGAAAATTTTGTATCGCGATGGCATTCCCCGTTCCCGTCAGGGCCCCGATCGTATGGTTTTGTCCGTTAAAGGTTTTGCTGGCCATGCTGTTGGTAAACGTGATCGCATCGGTCAGATCCGCCCCAAGCATCACCGTTCCACACACCGTGCCATTCAGCTTTTCGGTACAATCCGCCGCGGTCATGCAAACGCATCCCCCCGTGCAATCGGAAAGAGTCACCACCCCGGCGGGATGATGTAAGAGAAAAGCGTCCCACTCGGCCTGGGTCTTAAGCGGAACAAAAACGCGGGAAGCCCCCGTGACGACCACCCTCTTGCACGGGCGGGAATGGACCGTGATCGATGCAGGCGAGCTTTCATTTACCTCCACCCCGTCCGGCCGCTGCCCGGTAGCCGTATCGTCGATCACCTGGTCCGCCGCCCACGCCGCGGGGAAAACAGAAAATAACCCGAAAATGACGCCGGCAAAAACTCCCCTCAAAAATGCTCGCACTGATTTTTTTCTCACCCTGGGTCCCTTATTTTTTTCAGACGTCCGAAGGATGTTCCGGAGCTTCGAGCTTCGCGACCCGCTCTTTCAAGGCGTCGATCTCCCGCTGCTGCGCCTTCATCCCTTCGATCAAAAGGCCCGTCAAGGCCGCGTAATCCACGCTCTTCATCCCGTCCGCCTGGGTGCTAACGATCTCAGGCACTACCGGCTCGACGTCCTGGGCGATAAGACCGAGCCGCTTCACCCCGGGGTTGTTCTTGAAAACAAAATTCACTCCGGTCAAACGCTCGATCTTCTCCAGAGCGTCCGAAACGGGTACGACATTCTCTTTGAGCCGCGCATCGGAAAAATAAAGAAAGCTGCCAGCGTTAACCGTCCCGGGCGCACCGGCGGTTCCGACATTGACCGGCCCGTAAAAAGTCGAGGAAAGATCTCCCGTCATCGTGGAAAAGTACGCGCAGCTTTGCCAACTGCCCCCCGAGTTGGTACTCCCCTGGATGGCAAGCCCCTGACCCACACCGCCGGCAGCGTCTCCCAAGGCAATACGCTGTTGAGCGGTACCATCCGTGTTGCGGAGATAAAAGTTCGTGTCAGTGCTGGGGCTGGTCATTTCAAGGAATGACCCTACCTTGACCGTCCCCGACGTCGTGGCAAAAGACGCGTCTTCGGTGGATTTTAAATTCTTATACTCCCCGTACGGCGCGGGATAATACGTGGTCAGCTCCACCTTCCCCGCAAAAGCATCGGGGGAAACGATCGCACCCGACAAAACCATGAGGAAGAAAAAAAATGTATGCCTGGACATTGCAACCTCCTGTTTGGCGATGAACTCCCCGGTTTTCAGCCTGCGCTAATGGCCAAAGCAAACCAGTTTTTTGACGAGCGTCATCAACGCCGGAAGCGAACTCCTCTGGTACCCCTTTTCGATAACCGCGGGATCCCCGTAACGGCGGATCTCGGTCAATTCCTCCCCGGAAACGGAATCAAAGAAAATGATCACCGGAATCGCGTCCTTGCCGGACGTCAGTCTAGCATAGAACTCCCGCCCGTCCATGACCGGCATTTTGATATCAAGGATGATGACGTCCGGCCTCTTCCGGGCGATGGCCGCGAGCGCCTTTTCACCGTTCGCCGCGTGTTCCACTTCAAAAGACGGCGCGCTCCGGCCGGCAAAATAATCCCGCACCATCTCGCCGATCTCCCGTTCATCATCGACTACAAGGACCCGCACCCGCGCGGGCAAAGGCAGGGTTTCGACAAAACATTTGCCGAACTCCGCGGCATCCGGCACGGACGGAAACACCCCGTCCAGCAGGGCTTCTTTTTGTTCCGGGAATTTTCCGCCGATGCCGTACGCGCGAAAGGACGGGTCCGTATTTTTTCGGACACGGAGCTTTTGGAGAAAAGCCTGCGTGAGGAAAACCGGCTCGAGGAACAGAACCGCCGGCGACCATTCATCAAACGCCGCGGAGGCGCGGACGGCCTCCCCGGCCACGATCACCCCGGCGGGGACGTCCCCGAAATAACCTTTCAGGAAATCCCCCCACGCCCCTTCCTTGGATTCGAGGATCAGGACATTTTTATCCGACATGACTCGTCCCCGGTTTCATTACCCGATTCAAGATCAGGACCCCACAGGACCCGGGTCCCGTCATAAAAAATTCCCGGCAAACCGCTCAGGTCAGATCGCATTCCCCGTTACGGGCGACCGTGCTTTTCGGGTGGAGAGCCGGCCAGAATTTTCCGCTAGGCTTGTAGTTCCCGATCCCGCACCAATCCCCCGCCGCGGCACGCAGGGTGATCATGTCGCTGGCGTTAAGCTTCGCCGTGATAAGGCAATCATCCACCGAGTTATAAGTTTTCTTCTCGACAGCAAAACTCCATCCGGACGCCGGGCTTCCGAAAGTAATCGCCAATTGCGTCTGGATTTCTGCCGCGGTGGCAGGAGTCGTCACGGACCCGATCGTCGGCCAGTCCCTTTTCTCGTCATAATAGCCTAGCGCGGCGCGGCGAATAGCTCCCATGATGGTGATCGCTTCGGCGGCCTTCGCACGGTCGGCATGACCGGTAAACCGAGGGATCACAAGCGACGCCAGAATGCCGATCATCACCACCACGATCAGGATCTCCACCAGCGTAAAACCTTTTCCGGTTCGTCCCGGTATTTTCATAAGAGCGTCCTTTCCGCCAGGGGCGTCATCGAACTTTTTATGTAAGACAAGTGAAATTGGCCGTATACCCGGATCCATAGGGATGATTTCCGGACCAGGTCCCGCTCTGGTCCAGAACGATGCACTTGTCCTTATAGTCCCCGTCCATCCGCGTCGCCTGCGCTTTAAAACTATCAACGCCGATCGTATATTGCACAAGATAAGTAAACTTACGGTTCGCGGTAGTGTTGGGATTATCCATTCCGATCTGGTTCCATTTCGCGGTCGCAGTGGCATCGGTCGCCGTGGTCTGCGCTAAATACCCGGTATTTTCAAGCCGGTAGGCCAGCTCCCCCTGGCGGATCGCGCTCAGGATCCCGATGGCTTCCGAAACCCTGGCCTTCTCCTGCTGCGGAAAGAAACGCGGGAGCGCGATCGCGCCGAAGATCCCGATGATCACGACCACCATCAAAAGTTCTGCCAGCGTAAAACCCATCTTCGTTATTTTCATCGTCCTCACCATCCCCGGTTCCGAAACATGAACGTCCGTTAAAAAATCCGAAACCCGGATCCCGAGATCCGGCCTTGAATTATTCCCTGCACCCGACAACGAGCGGCTCACCGTTAAAACCGCGCGTTGTCACGGATTTATACCCCCCGAAGCACGCGTAAGTCCCCGCACTCATCACGATCCGGATACGGTTCCCGGTCAGAATGCCGTCGCGGACCTCCCGCGCCTCGCAGAAATCCTGCGCCGCGGAACAAAGGTAATTGAAGTTCCCCTGGGGATCGACGGGCGGAAGGCGGAGCTTGTTCCATCCCTCGGAATAAACGACTTTTTTGGCAAATTTGAGCGCGGAAACGTCTATAAAGGAAGTCGCGTTTTGGGATTCCCGGTAAGCCGTTTGTGCCCGGCGGAGCGTCGCGAGTATCTTCTGCGCCTGGTTCATGTCGGAGCGGAACGCTTCTTTCGTTTCTTTGGGAGCGCCCCAAAACCAGCCGAGGGCAAGAAGTGCGGCAAGAGCCAATAAGGCGAGAAAAAATACGAACTTTTTCAAAGCGTCACCCTCTTTATGATGGCGAGGCGAAAAACAGGATCTTTACTAAAAGCACATTGCGTAAGCGTGAGGAACTCACGCTTACGCAATGCCAAAACCTGAAACCGTTCTATGTTCCGTAGCAATAACCGTTAAGCGCCAACGCACCCGCTGGTGTTCGGCTCTGTCTGCGCAGCCGCATAACCGGCGCATGTAAAAGTCCCGCGCGAAATACTGATCGTAATCTTGTTGGCACCATTTGCATACAACGTTGCCGTGCAAGTTCCGGCAGAACCTGCAACTCCCGGGTTTTTACTCGCGGCAGTCGCGTCCACGCCTGAAGCGCACGCATACTCATAGCGGGAACTGGCGGGCAATTCCGCGAGACCCAGCGCCGCCCAACTGCCCGATGCGGCACCCCCAAGAGTATCTCCGGCAGCGACATACGTATCCGCGGCCGCATTCGTTATGTCGGCATACGTGATCTGGGCGCGACGGATCACCCCCAGCATCTGCGTACCTTCCGCGATCACCGCACGTCCCGTCTGCGACGTCATGCGCGGCAGGATCAGCGAAGCGAGAACCGCGATGATGACCACCACGATCAATACTTCGATAAGAGTGAAACCTTTTGTTCCCTTTCTCATGTCCATCCTCCTTCTGGTTGGCAAGGACCGCAATAAATCCTTGTGTTAGTCTAGTACGCTCTTTGAAAAATCCGAAGCGATTTTTCTTTCGCCCCGCCTTCCCGGCCGCAAGCGGCGCCGTTACATCGCGCCGCCCTTGGTGGTCAGTTCGATGATCGGAAGGAACATCGAGACCACCACCACCCCGATCACGGCCCCCATAAAGACCAGAAGGACCGGCTCCAACAGCGTCGTCAGCCGTTGAAGAAATGTATCGACCTGTTCCTCGTAAAAATTAGCGATCAGGTCGAGAAATTTCTCGATCTGGCCGCTCTCTTCCCCGATCGTCACAAGCTGGGTCATGAACACGGGAAACACCTTTTTGGCCTCCAGCTGGGCCCCGAGACCTTGCCCGCCTTTCACCGCGTGCGCGGTCTCCGTGATGCGAACTTCGAGGAACCGGTTCTCCACGAGCCGCCCCGTGATCTCGAGCGCCTGGAGGATCTGGACGCCCGAGCGGAGAAGCGTCGAAAGGGATTTCGCGAAACGGACCGTCGCCACCTGGAGGACGAGCGGGCCAAAGACCGGAAAGCTGAGACGGAAAAGGTCGTAGGAAATGCGCAGCTTCGGCGATTTCCGGATGTAGAAGAGCCCCGTGACGAACGCGACAACGAAAACCATCAGGAGCGGGAACTGGTTGCGGACCAGGTCGCTCACGGCCATGACCACCTGCGTGATCGCCGGGAGCGTCATCTTCTGCGCGGTAAAGATCGCCGCGAACTTCGGAACGATATAGACCAGAAGGAACGTGAGAGCGCCCACCACCGCGCAGCTCAAAACGGCCGGATAAAAAAAAGCCGTGATGACCTTGCTCTTGATCCGGCTCGCGGATTCCTGGTAATGGGCAACTTCCTCGAGACAGTCGGGGAGCTTACCCGTCGCCTCGCCGACTTCGACAAGATTGACCCAGATCCAGGGAAAGATATTCGAGTATTCCCGAAGGGCGTGGCTGAGCGTCCCCCCTTCCGAGACTTTTTTCTGGAGGTCCTTCAGGATCGTCTGAAAAAAAGCGTTGGAAGCGCCGTTGCGGATGATCTCGAGAGAGCGCAAAAGCGGGATGCCGGCCCTAAGTAACGTGCCGAGTTGGATCGCAAAAAAGATAAGTTCGCGGGTCGACACATGCTGAAGGAAAGGCAAAAAAGACCCCTTCGACTTTCCCTTCGAGCCTCCGCCGACCTCAAACGAAAAAATGTTACGGAACCGCTCCGCCTTGCCGCCGGCCTTCGTGACCGAAAGCACGAGATAATTCTGGGCGATCAGCTTCTGGACCACCTCGTCCATGGTGACCCCGTCCACAAAAATGGTCTTTTCCGGAGACGACGCGGTATCCCGTAGCCGGACACGGCAATGGAACTGGCTCAACCGCGCCTCAGGATCCCTCCGTTCGGGTGCGCCCCGGAAAGACTCATTCATAGGCCACGCTCAGGACTTCTTCGAGGGTCGTCTGGCCGCGCTCAACTTTCCGGAGGCCGTTCTGGTAGAGGGTCGTGTACTGTTTTTCTTTTTGGACGCGCCGGAGCGCGTCGAGGTTCGAGTCCTTGTTGATCAGGCGGCGGATGTCCTCATCAACCGGCAGCACTTCATAAATAGCCGCCCGGCCCCAATAGCCGATGTCGCGGCATTCCTTGCATCCCTTGGCCTTGTAGATCGTATCGACCTTGAACCCGTAGTCGTCCCGGACCTTCGGATCGAGTTTGTACGGCTCCTTGCAATGCGGGCACAACAAACGGATCAAGCGTTGGGCCGCAACAAGCGCAAGGCTTCCCGCTACTAAATACGGCTGGATCCCGATATCGACCAGACGTGTCACCGCGGTCACGGCGTCGTTCGTGTGCAAGGTAGAAAGCACGAGATGGCCCGTCAGTGACGCGCGGATGCAGATCTCGGCGGTCTCCAGATCGCGGACCTCTCCCACCAAGATCACGTCAGGGTCCTGGCGAAGGAACGCGCGGAGACCCGAGGCGAACGTCAAACCGATGTCGGGTTTCACCTGAACCTGGTTGACGCCGGTGAGCTGGTATTCGACCGGGTCTTCGATTGTCAAAATGTTGATCGTGGAAGAAAGCCGTTTGTTGAGGGCCGCGTAGAGCGTGGTGCTTTTCCCGCTTCCGGTCGGGCCGGTCAGGAAAATAAGCCCGTAGGGACGCATCAGCGCATCTTCAAAAAGTTTTTGTTGCTCCGGCTCGAACCCCAGGAGCTGCATATCCAAAAGGTCCGTCCGTTTGTCCAGAATACGCATGACGATCTTTTCTCCGAAGAGGATGGGGATGGTCGAAACGCGGACGTCGATCCTGCGGCCTTTGTAATTGAGCGAAAAAGAACCGTCCTGTGGGACCCGTTTTTCGGCAATGTCCATTTTCGCGAGGATCTTGACGCGCGACACGACCGCATTGTGAAGTTCCTTGGGCGGAGGCGGCAATTCGTAAAGCACTCCGTCAATGCGGTAACGGACATTGACCTTTTCCCGGAACGGTTCGATGTGGATATCGCTCGCCCGGTCATCGAGGGCTTTCTTGATCATCAGATCGACGAGTTTAACGACCGGCGCCTTTTCAGCCTCCGCGATCGTCGCTTCAAGATCGACCTTGGCCTCATTGTCAGGCTGGACATACTCATGGCTCGCATCGTCCACTTCAGACGAGGACATGATCTCCTGAAGATCCGTACTGCCGTAATAAGCGTCGATAGCCTTCCGGAGGTCTGTCTCGGTCGAAAGGACGGTCAGGATGTCGAAGCCTGTCATTTTGCGGAGGTTATCAAGAAAAATAATATCCGGAACCCTGGCGGTCGCGATCTTAAGCACACGCCCGACCCTCTCAAGCGGAAGGATCAGGTGCGTCACCGCAAATTCCTTCGGGACGTATTCTTTGAGGCGCTGGTCGGTGCGGGGGCGGAGCTGCTCCGGGGAAAGAAAGGAAACGCCGAGCTGTTCGGTCAGGACCGCCCGGAGATCGGCCTCGCGAATGAACCCGAGGCGGATCAGGATCTGTCCGAGAGGATCGCGGGAGCTGCGCTGTTCCGCAAGGGCTTGGCTAAGCTGATCGCGGGTGATCAGTTTCTTTTCGACCAGCAACTCGCCCAAAAGGGTATTGATGCGCACAGATGCCCCCTAGTTCTAAAGCAACCCTCAGGAAAAAATTCTAACGGATCCGGATCATCCTTCTCCGGCGGCCGCCACAGCCAACACTCTTACGAATTCCAGAACTTCAAACTTGGGATTGCCGGGCTGCAGTTTTCAGCCTTTTGCCTTGTTTTCCGCAGCCGCTTTCCGGTCCAGCGTATCGAGCGTGGCATCCATCAGTTTTTTGCGGACATCAAAATACTTGTCGTAATTGATCGGGGGCTGTTCCCCGTTCTCAAGGCGTTTGTACCATTCCTTTTGTTTCACTTTATAGAAGGGCGCCACTTCGTTTTCATAACGGAGACGGCTGTCGGGAACGTCGGGCGTTTCAAGGACTGAGGGATCGCGAATGATATAAGGCGTCACGAACAGGATCAATTCACGGTCCTGCAAGGTCTTATTATTGCTCGTGAAAAAGGCCTTCCCGATCAAAGGAATGTTCCCGAAGAACGGGACCTTGCGGTTACCGTTCGATTGGTTGCTAAGGAGCATTCCCCCCAACGCAATCGTTTGGCCGTCGTTGACCATCAGCGTCGTCCGGGCCGTGCGGAAGGTCGGATCGCCGGTGTTGTAATCCGAGCTGACCGTGATCGCCGATTCATCTACCGTGGCGAACGTAGGCTCAACGGTCATCGTAATGCGATCGCGGGTATTGATCAGCGGCGTCACCCGGAGGATCGTCCCGACTTCGGCGCGTTCCGCCTGGTTCGTCGTAACATCGGAGCCGCTGGTCCCGCCCGTGACAGCCTGCAACTGGCCGATGGCCTGATTCGTCGAGATCTTGACAAGCGCCGGGTGATTGTCGAGGACAAGGATCTTAGGCTTGGCCAGGATCTTAAGTTTGGAGGCACTCTCCATGGCCTGCAGCTGAACCTGAAAAGAATTAAAATTGCGCGATCCTCCGGTGATCGCCCCTCCCGAATCATGGGCCGGATTGAACTGCTTCCCGGTATTTTTGAACATATCATAGGTGGTTTTCCAGAAAGAGTTACCGCCGTCGGCCACAGAGCCTGAACCCCCCGCTGTCGACCCGAAAAATGGCCAGCTCGTCGCCTGGCTCCCGCCGGTGATCGTTCCAAAAGTACCGTTCGAATCTCCCCAGGTCAGCCCCAGCGTCCGGTCCAGGTTGTCGTAGGTTTCGATCAGAAGCACATTGATAAGGACCTGGTCCAGCGGGCGGTCGAGCTGGGCAATGATCGACTCAATAATATCAAGGCGATCCTCGGAGTCCGTCACGATCAGGCTGTTGGAACGGTCGTCCACGGAAACCTGCCCCCTGTTGGAAAGGATCTTCTCGATCGCCTTCATGACCGCCGTGCCCTCGCTATCCGATCCCCCGGAATCCGAAGACTGCGAACCTGTAAGCCCGCCGCCGATTGTGCTCGTACTTGATCCGGAACTCGAACCGGAGCTTGAGCCTGAACTCGAGCCGGAACCGGAACTCGACCCCGAGGTCGAACCGGCGTTGATCTCTTTGACCTTGGTCACATTGACGTAATAAAGTTTGAAGACACGCGTGAGAAGCGGCGGCTGGTCGGCAGCATCAGCCGAAGCCCTGAAAAGATAAATGCTCTTGCCGGGCAGAAAATCGTAACTGACGTTGCAGCCGTGGACAATCGCCTGAAGGGCATCTTCGAGGGTCACGTTATCGAGCGTCATATTCACTTCACGGCTCGCCACCTCCTTACCGGCGACAAAATTAATACCGCTCAGGGAAGAAATAACGTTCAGGACATTGATCAATGTCGCGTCTTTGAAATCAAGATAGAATTTTCCATCCTCTGTTTTTTCCGCTTTGACGTTCGGCGCGACTGCCGGAGCGAGGGAAGGCTCCGCGTTTTTGAGACCCGCCTCGAGACCCCAAAGAGTCCCCGGAACGATCCAAAAACAGAGCGCGGCCCCAAGAATTATTCTGACTGCGGTCTGTTTTGTGCCTTTTTCCATACGACGCATGACCCTCTCTGAAATGACTTCAGGGTCGGAATGGCCCGCTGGCAATTCCGCCCCCTGCCGTTCTGTGCATTCCTAAAAATAAACCGGCGTGACGCCGGAATGAACAAAACATCCTGTATAGCTTAACGGCTCGGCGGAGGAGATACCTTACTCCCTTTTTTCCTCTCCTGCCGCTCCTGGGCTCTCCGGATCTGTTCCTCGGGGGCCAGATAAAACGTCGAAAGGTTCCCGTTGATCAAAAGATCGACCTGCGTCTTACGAACCGCGACGAGTTTGATCCCTTTTTTTTCCTCCCCCTCATAGAAAATATCCCCGTTCAGAACCGCGTAAGCGCCTTCGGCCCCCAGTCCGATCCCTTCTAGAGACACCTTAACGTCGACGGGTTGCACTCCGGTAATACCCCCGTCCACGGAAGGCGGAGGAGCTTCCGGCGCCAACGTCACCTTGAAAGGGTCACGCATTTCGTTTTGAGCCATTTCGACAGCGCTGTTCATCCCGGGTGTTTCGTTAAGATTCTCAACAACTCCGCCGGGATGCGGAAGCTGGTTAAGATCTTCCGCCGAGGGAAGCGCCGGGAGCCCCTTCCTAGGCCCCATGGCCTCGGACGAATCCTCGGCATGGGCGCGGGAAACGGCAAAAACCAGGATTGCTAAAAATATAAAAAGTTTCTTTTTCATTTTGTATTTTTTTTCTTGGCCCGCTGCTTCAATAAGGTTTCCAGCCCGAACCGGGCATTGAGAAGGCTCTCTTGGCCTTGCGGGGAGTCGGAACTCTGACGGTTGAGCGATAAGTTATTGATTGCAAAAAAAATGTCCGCCTCCCGGAGGCTCTTCAAAAATTTCACGACCGAAAAAAATCTGGCCCGCGAATCGATCTCGATCTTGAGCCTCACATATTCCCCGATCGGTTCCGTCCGGGGACCGATCGTCTGGACGTCCAATCCGGCTTTGCTGGCCAGATCCGACATTTTCGCGAGGATCACGGAGCGGTCCGCGAGAGTCAGGAGCGATTTCTCCAGGCTCGCCAGATCCCCCTTCAGAATCTCGATCTCGCTGAAAAGGTCGAGGCGTTCCTGGGCGCTTTGGAGATTTTCATTCAGAACACGAACTTCCTGAAAAATAGGATGGATCAGGAGCACATAGGCCACAACCGCCGTAAGGACCGCCGCGCCGACCTTGATCGCGATCTCTTTTTGCCGCTCCCGGATCTTCAGCTCGATCATAAAAACATCCTTTTACTCACAAACGATCTGGAAATGGGTCACATCCCGCGTTCCGAATTTTTCACGTTTAATATCTTCCAATTTGGCTTCTTGGAAGCGTTCCGCAAAAGCCGCCTTTTGGCTAAAAGACTTCACCCAGGCATTGATAACCGCGGTCTCTCTCTCCGCGCTTCCCAGAAAACACACGCCCTGGATACTAAGACGCTTTTTCCCTGGCCCGCTCTGGGAAGATACATCATCAAGTGCGATCTGATCCAACCAGACGGACTGCGGAAGACCCCGGGCGATATCGGCAAAGAACCCGTCCGTCAGCATTCTCCGGTTAAAGAATTTTTTAAGCTCCAGGGTACGCTTATTGAGAAGGTCCCGCTGCATCCGGAGATCCTCGGCGCTCTTCGAGGAAAACTCGGCATCTTTCTGAACCACGGGCCCGATCAATTTTTCGGACTCATTCTCCAAATGGGCCAGGTAGGGCTGGAACACGGCAAAACGGATCAGAAAAAAAACAAAAAGAACCGCGAGGCAAAGAACCGCAGTTAAGGAATAAAGTTTCTCCGGTTTTGAAAGGCGTTCCATTTTCGGCAGAAGCTTACTATCCCCCAGCGGAGATTTATAACCAAGGTCTCTCAGAGCCAGGCCGTAGGCCACAAGGATCGAGCTCAACACATCGGGAGTAACGTTTTTTTCATTCGGAAAAGCCGCGAGATCGAACCGGATAGCGTAGTTGAACGAATGCTCCAGATATTCCACCCAAAGTTTCAGATCGCCCCGGCCCGTCAGGAAGATCTGCGTGACGACATCCCCTCCGGTCAACTTATAGAAATAGTCGATGGAAGCCTTGAGTTCCTCATAAAAACGCTGCCGGTCTTCTTCGTGATTTCCCGCCAGAAGAAAATCGCGGGAAAGGTATACGATCCCCTTGGAAGCAAACGTCACATTGACGTTCCCGTCCGACTGGACGACCACAAACCCGCAGGTTTTGACGCGCGAGACCATATTCAACGATCCGAAAACTCGGGCCACCGAACAATAAACCGGCTCGACCATCAGGACGTGCGTACCCGCGGAACGTAAGTCACTGAGGCATGTTTCGAGGATCTCTTCGCGGATCGCCGTAACCGTCACCGAAACAACGTTCTTATGGGTCGGTTCCGCCCGATAATCAAGAACGGATTCAGTCAATTTGAAAGGGACGTAACGGCTGGCCTCAAAACGGACCGCGGCGGCCTCCTCTTTTTTGGAAACGGAAGGCATGAGAAAATGACGCGTGACGACCAGCGAGGGACTCACTGCGACGTTCGCGTAGGCTCCCGGTTCCTGGATCTTCGCCATGGCCCGGTAGACCGCTTGGGCTTCCCGGCTGAGCTTCCTGTACTTGTGGGCTTCCTTACCGACCGCCGGTTCCTGCGGGGCTTCGGGATTGAGAGGTTCTACGGCAAAACTTTTGATTTGAGGACCGGCCACCGTACGGGTCACAGAAACCACTATGACCTCATTTTGTCCTACGTAAACACCGATGCCTTTGGCCATGGTCGCTGATTCTCGTTACCGGTTTTTAAGAGAGGGAAACGATATCCCCTTCCCGGAGATCGCTCGAGGCGCTACTGTCCAACACCGTCACCGTCGACATGGACGGATAGACCCGTTCCACCTTCCCGGAGGTCCACTTGACTCCGTTGCGAAAGATCTCTGCAGTACGCCCTTCCCGGACCCCCTGGTCCGAACCGATATCCACTATAACAAAGTGGTACTGTGCATTGACCATAATCACCCGGCCCTGAACGGAGGTCCCGGACAGCGGGGTTCCGACGGCTGTCTCCGAAGAAGGAAGTTCGCGCATTTCAGGACGGATCTCAAGCCTTTCGAGCACCGGAGCAATGGCCGCCGCAAGATCTTTCTTGCCGATTTGGTTCTTCATCGAGCTTGCCTGGGACTGGAGCGTCCGGATCAGATTCTCCTGGTTTCGGAGAAGTCCCCGGGTCGCTTCGAGCTGTGCCTCGTAGTGCGCGGTCACTCTCACCAATTCCTCCCGGTAAGCGCTCTCTTTGGAACCGGAAAGCAGCATCTTTTGCTGCACGGCCCTGAGTTCTCCCGTCAGATCACGGACCTGACCGTTCAATCGCCGGACTTCACTTTCACGGTCGCTGAGGGTCGCCTGAAGCTCGTTATAGAATTTCTCAAGCTGTTTGTGTTCCCCCCAAACCTGCGCGAATTTGAGCGACGTTTCCCTATGGGATGAGATCTCGCCCGCGAGCAAAGACACCACGAAACCCGCCGCCAACCATCCGGCGATCAAAAGAAGCGACCTTCCCCGACTTGAAGCCTTTGAAACCGAGGGGGCAGTTTCTTTTTTAAAAACCGCCGAATAAGCGATGCTTTGCTGAGAAGTCCTGGGAGCCTCCTTAACCGGGGGTCTGATCTTTACGCGAATTTTCGGAACGACCCGTTCCGGCAATACCGTCCTTGGGGCGATTCCGGAAAACGATCTCCTGGACGGAACCGGACGGACCACTTCGGGAGCGGCTTCCTTTTCGTGATAGTTGTGAATGATCCGTTCCTCGAGAGCGACCCATTTCTTGACCTCGGGAAGGACTCCGGCGGCATCCGGGATGGAGCGGCCGCCATAGTCGTGGACGATCCGTTCCTCAAGTGCAACCCATTTCCTGACCTCGGGAAGAACTTCGGCGACATCCGAGACGACGGAGCGGCCGCGATAATCGTGGATGATCCGTTCCTCAAGTGCGACCCATTTCCTGACCTCGGGAAGGACTCCGGCGGCATCCGAGGAGGACCGGGTCGTGGTAAAAAACTTTACAAGATCAAAAATTTTCGGAGAACCCTTGGAAAACGAAATATTCCGGCCGTTGCTGTTCCCGAACTCGACTTGTTCTTCCTTGAGCGTTTCCATGACACATTTGCCCCGGGTTTGAGAATCGCCAGGCCCCCGCGTCAAAACGCACGCAGAACCTGGACACATCGAGAGACGTTTAATCTTCGACCGGTTCGGGGGTTTTCTTAATTGAAAAGTGGGATTGAACTTACGATGTCCGGCGGAAGGTCCGACGGGGGCCAGTCGCCCCGGGGTCAAAAACCCTGTTTTTTCTCAAATGCGGTGATCGCGGATTCGTCTTTGAGCGTGATCCCGATATCATCAAGGCCCTGGAGAAACCGCTCCTTGACGTGGGCGTCGATCTCGAAACGGAAGACTTTGTCCTCGACCGAATGATGCAATGTTACCGTTTGATCCGCAAGGTGGATCGTGGCCTCGAGACCCGGCTCTTCTTGGGCGGCCCGGAGGATCCAGTCAACTTCGGCGGGTGCCAACTCAACCGTCAGCAACCCGTTCTTCACACTGTTGTTCCTAAAAATGTCCGCGAATCCCGGGACACGGCCCTTGTCCTCTCCGGCCCACGGAGCGATCACAACACGGAATCCGTATTGGCAAATCGCCCAGACCGCGTGCTCGCGACTCGACCCGCAGCCAAAGTTATTCCGGGCCACAAGGATCGTGGCATTCTGGAAATCTTCCTGATTAAGGACAAACGCCGGGTTCGGCTTTCCGTCCGGCAAATAGCGCCAGTCCGAAAAAAGCGCGCCTTCAAATCCGGTCCGTTGAATAGATTTCAGGAACTGCTTCGGGATGATCGCATCAGTATCCACGTTCGCGCGATCCAGCGGCAGAACCCCTCCCCTGAAATTCTCGAATGCTTTCACGGATTCACCTTCACTTTTCTGACATCGACAAAGTGCCCTGCGATAGCCGCAGCAGCGGCCATTTCAGCGCTTACAAGATGCGTCCGGCCGTCTTTCCCCTGGCGACCCTCGAAATTACGGTTCGACGTGGACGCGCAGCGCTCCCCGGGCTTCAGCTGGTCCGGGTTCATGGCAAGACACATGCTGCACCCCGACTCGCGCCATTCAAAACCCGCGTTCTTGAATATTTTGTCCAGACCTTCCGCTTCGGCCTGCCGCTTGACCTGTTGCGAACCGGGCACCGCAAGCGCGCGCACACCTTGGGCGACCTTCTGCCCCTTCAGATATTTTGCGGCCGCACGGAAATCTTCGATCCGGCCGTTGGTGCAGCTTCCGATGAAAACCGTATCGATCCGGATGTCCGTCATGGGCGTTCCGGATTTCAACCCCATGTAAGCGAGCGCCTTTTCAACATCCGTTTTGCCATATCCGGAAACCTGATCCGGCGCCGGCACGCGCCCGTCGACATCCGTCACCATCCCGGGACTTGTTCCCCACGTCACCTGCGGGGCGATCTTCGACGCGTCGATCGTGAGTTCTTTGTCGAATTTCGCGCCAGGATCCGTCGCGAGCGTTTTCCAGTAAGCGATAAGCCGTTCGAGATCTTTGCCCTTCGGCGCGTACGGCCGGCACCCTTCCACGATATATTGGAACGTCGTTTCATCCGGCGCGATCATGCCGGCACGAGCTCCGGCCTCGATCGCCATGTTGCAGACCGTCAAACGGCCTTCCATGGAAAGAGCTCGGATCGCTTCACCGCAGAATTCGATCGCGCAACCGGTCGCTCCGGCCGTTCCGATCATCCCGATCAATTTGAGGACCATATCTTTCGCGCTGACCGGCGACTGAACGCGGCCCGTAAACTCGACCTTGAAAGTCTTCGGCTTTTTCTGGTGAAGGCACTGGGTCGCGAGGACATGTTCGACCTCGGAGGTCCCGATCCCGAACGCGATCGCCCCGAACGCTCCGTGCGTCGCGGTGTGGGAATCCCCGCAAACGATCGTTTGTCCCGGCAAAGTGATCCCGAGCTCCGGCCCGATGATATGGATCACCCCCTGCTTGTCGCTATGAAGATCAAAAAGAGTAACGCCGAAATCTTTGCAGTTCTTGCCGATGGCGTCGATCTGGGCCTTCGCGATAGGATCTTTGATATTAAACCGGTCGGTCGTAGGAACGTTGTGGTCCATCGTCGCAAACGTTCGCTCGGGGCAGCGGACTTTACGCCCGGCCAGACGGAGCCCCTCAAAAGCCTGTGGGCTCGTCACTTCGTGGACCAGTTGGCGGTCAATGTAAAGAAGGGCCGTTCCGTCGGGGAACGTCTTCACAACATGTGCATTCCATATTTTTTCAAATAAAGTTTGTCCCATAGGAGTGGCTAGTATAATATTTCACTTGGAATTCGCAACTAGAGATTCTTTCTCCCCGGGACAAACTTTGAGCGAAAAACTTTCTTCGAAAGATCTCCTGTGGCCCTTGGCCATCGTCGGCCTCGCGATCCTCATTTACGGAGGATCCCTGACCAACGGTTTTGTTTGGGATGACAAAGACTATTTATATCAAAATCCGGTCGTCACTTCCTGGGCGGGTCTTAAAGACATCTGGTTTTCTCCCAAAACACCTTTTTATCTGGCCAATACAATCCTTTATCCGGTAACCCTGTCCGCTTTCTGGATGGAGCATAAACTATGGGGCAATGCCCCGTGGGGTTATCACACCGTTAATTTACTTCTGCATATTCTGAACGCCTTGCTTCTTTTCGGCTTTTTCCGGAAATGGGCCCCACGTCTGGCGGGCCTGGCCGCATTACTCTTCGCCATTCACCCGATCCAAGTTGAAACGGTCGCATGGATCGTAGAACAAAAGACCCTGCTGAGTTTTTTCTTTTTTATGCTTTCGTGCCATGCTCTCCTCAAATTCGAGACAACCCGCCGAAAAAAAGATTACACGATCATGCTCCTTCTTTTCACCGCGGCCTTTTTGAGCAAGGCGACCGCCCTCTGTTTCGCGACGGTCCCGCTGCTTTACGCCTGGTGGAGACACGGCTCCATCACAAAACGGGACATCCTTCTGACAATGCCCCTGTTCATCCTTGCCGGAATAAGCGCGACAGCCACCGTTCACTTTGAAGCGACCGCCGCCGGAGCTCAAGGCAGCCTTTCCTTTTCTTTCTTGGAAAGGATCCTTCTCGCGGGAAGGATCTTTTTCTTTTACCTCCGGCAGATCCTTCTTCCGTTCAAATTTATGACTTTTTATCCGAAATGGATCCTCACTCCCACGGCTGTCAGCGCCTGGTTTTTCCCGCTGGGGGTTCTAGGCCTGTACGCCTTACTTGGGTGGAAACACCGTCCGCTGGGCCGCGGGGCCTTCGCCCTTCTTTGCTTTTACGGAATCTCCCTTTTCCCGGTCCTTGGATTTCTGGATGTTTGTTGGATGCGCTTTTCGTATGTCGCCGACCATTTCAGCTACTTCTCCGCCCCGACGATCCTGCTCCTGCTTTGTTCGACGGGCTCCTTCTTGTCCGAAAAAGTTTCCACGGAATTGGAAAAACGGGGCTGGGAACCCTCTCTTTTTTTCAAAAGGAGCATCTTCGCCGCAGCTATTGTTTACCTTGCTGCGCTCAGCTTTCATCTGACCGGAAATTATAAAAATTCTTTCGTCCTCTGGCGACAACTCCTGCTCCAGGACCCGGAATCTCCTTTCGCCTGCAATAATCTCGGCGAAGTGCTGCTCGAATCAAAAAATCCCGCCGCCCTGGAAAAAGCGATTGCCTTGTTCGAAACCGCTATCGCGATCAAAACGGACTATTCTGAGGCCTATCAAAATCTCGGCCGCGCTTACCTGAAAAAAAACGACTACGAAGAAGCCGTGCGGGCTTTTGAAAACGCCGCGACGGACGCCCCCGTTTTCACGCAGGCGCTTTGCTACTATCGCATCGGGAACGTTTATCTCCGGAAAAATCAACCGGCGGAAGCGATCCGTTTTTTGGAAAAAGCGGGCCGTCTCCAATCACACCCCGATTATCAGAAACGGAAATACACTTCTTTTGAATTCAGAACGGGAAATTTTAATCCGGCGTACGAAGCGCAGGTCTACCAGGACCTGGGAGAAGCGTACCTTCTCGGAAAGGATGCGCCCAAGGCCGTTCAGGCGTTCCGGCGCGCGGTCGCATTAAATCCTGGAAACGCGAACGGTTACAGCGGTCTGGGCGCCGCTTTGATGAATTCGGGGGATATCCCAAATGCCGTGAAGGCGTTCGCACAAGCCTCGGGACTCGCCCCGGAAAATGAATCCGCAAAAACAAATCTTGCCGCCGCGCAATCTGCGTTAAATACGCCGCCAAGGGACGCCCCCTCGGTTGCTGCACCACGGTAATCTCCCGCAATACGGCTTCCCGTTATTTAAAAGAGTTCTTTCTGCACCGCCGACGGGATCTCGTCTTTGCCTTTCAACCCGCTTACGCCGAGTCCGAGCAACCGGACCGGTTTTTTTCCGGCGCGGGTCTTTTGCTTGAGAAGCTCACAGGCCACTTCGTGGATCTCCTGCCAATCCCTGGGAGGCGCCGCGAGCGTCTTCGAGCGCGTGATCTGCTCGAAATCGTGGTATTTCACTTTAAGAACGATCGTGCGTCCCGTCAGGTTTTCCTGCTGAAGATCGTGAAAGATATTCTCCGCGATCCGCCCGAGTTTCCTTTTGAGCCACGGCAGATCGGTCATATCTTTCGAGAAAGTCTCTTCCGCGCTCAGCTGCGTCCGCTCCCAAAAAGGATTCACCTCCCGACCGTCTTCGCCCCGCGCCATCTGATAAAGCCCGAGCCCCCATTTCCCGAGTTTCTCGCAAAGCTTTTTCACATCAGCATCCCAAAGGTCGCCGCAGACCTTGATCCCCATCCGGTGCAGCGTCTCTTCGGTCTTGGGTCCGACGCCGGGGATCTTCCTGACCGAGAGGTCCTTCAGGAATTCCCGTACTTTGTCAGGGGATACGACGGTAAGACCGTCGGGTTTTTTCATATCGGAGGCGATCTTCGCGAGGAACATATTGGGCGCAACCCCCGCGGAAGCCGAAAGCTTCGTCACCGCAAAAATATGCTGTTTGATGAGCTTTGCGAGCGCGACAGGGTCTTCGAGACGTAACAGATTCTCCGTCACATCCAGATAAGCTTCATCAAGGGAACCCTGCTCGACTAGCGGCGTGTAAGCCCGGAGGATGGACATCACATGCCGGGACGCCTCGGTGTATTTTTCGAAATGGGGATGAATGAAAATCCCGTCGGGGCAAAGCCGCTTCGCCTGTGCGGTCGGCATCGCAGAATGGACGCCGAACTTGCGGGCTTCATAGGAGCAGGTACTGACGACGCTGCGGCTTTTGGGATCGCCGCCCACGATCACGGGTTTGCCTTTGAGCGCGGGGTTATCTCGTTGCTCAACCGCAGCAAAGAACGCATCCATATCGATATGGATGAATTTCTTATTCCAGGAGGGCGCAAAACCGGCTTTTACTCCATCCGTCATCCGCCATCCTCCATCCCATTCAATGGGCTTCAGGGAAGCAACGATCGAAGACGGGCTTGCTCGCCTTGTTTCGGTCGAGACCTTTTTATTCGATCCCCGCAAGTTTGCCGATCACATTCACAAGATTGCTTTCCGCGGGGACAACGATCTTCGCGTTCTGCTGTAGCGATTTTTCGATCGCTTCGAGCTTGCGAAGGACCTGCGCATTCCCCGTAAAATATTTGTTGGCGGCCTCATTCACAAGGCGGATCGCCTCGGCCTCTCCTTCAGCTCTCAAAATATTGGCCTGCTTCACGCCTTCCGCCGCCTTGATCGCCGCGCGGCGTTCCCCGTCCGCCTTGGTCTCAAGAGCCGTCGCATAGTCCACGGCCGAAAGTTTTTCGTTCTCGGCCTTGACGATCTTGTTCATGGTCTCCTGCACGTCCGCCGGAGGATCGATCTCCTTGAGCTCGGCCCGGACGATCTCGATGCCCCAATTCAGGGTCTCGCTTTTAAGCACCCGTTGCAATTCGGTGTTGATCTTGTTGCGTTCGCTGTTGGCGGACTTGAGGGTCATGGTACCGATAATGCTGCGCAGCGTGGTCCTCGCGAGCGACACGATCTGCCAATGGACGTTCTGAACGTTGTACTGGGATTGGATCACCGATTCCTCATCGGATTTGATCTTGAAATAGATCTGCGCATCCACGCTCGCGTTGAGATTATCATTGGTGATGATCTCCTGCTTGGACGCTTCCACCATCTGCTCGGTGATATTGACCCACACGGCGCCCTCGATCACGGGTATGACGAAATTCAGACCCGGGGCCCCGAACCGGTTGTACTTTCCGAACCTTTCGATCAATAAACGATTCGTCGGACGGACGAATTTGATGCTCGAAAGAACGAGAACGACCAGCAGCCCTGCCGCGATCAAGAAAAACATACCCATAGCGACCTCCTTTGTGGAGTTACGATTCAGGAATTCAAAACGCTGCGATCTTTTAACAACGCATCCAGAGAAACCGCCTGAGTGATGCCGGTCTTGCGGTCTTTGATCTCGACGTTCCCCTGTGCGAGGTTGCGTTCGCCGACCACGATCTGTTTGGGAATACCCACCAGATCCGCGTCGTTGAATTTCACGCCGGCCCGTTCGTCACGGTCATCGAACAGCACTTCGATCCCGGCCGCGATGAGTTCCGCGTAGATCTTTTCGGCCGCCTCGCGGACCTTGGGCTCGGCATGATTCACGGTGATGATCTCGACCGCGAACGGCGCGATGGCCGCCGGCCACTGGATCCCCTTGGCATCGTGATGTTGTTCGATCGTGGCCGCAAGAATGCGGTTCACGCCGATCCCGTAGCAGCCCATGATCGCAGACTTGCGCTCGCCTTTTTCATCGAGAAAATACGCCCCGATCGATTCGGTATAACGCGTTCCGAGCTTAAAGATATGGCCGATCTCCATGCTCGTCGTAAGTTTGAGCGCACCTTTCCCGTCCGGCGAAAGATCGCCGTCCTTAACGAAACGAATGTCTCCCGTGGCCGTGGGTGTAAAATCCCGTCCGATCGTCACATGCTTGAGATGTTTATCTTTTTCGTTGGCCCCGGTCACCGCATCGGCGATCCCGAGGATGTCCCAATCCGCATAAACAGGGATCTTGAGACCGACCGGTCCGGCAAACCCGACGGGAGCGCCCGTCGCTTCGCGGATCTCCTCGCCGTCCGCCTGGCGAAGTTCCTTCGCGCCCAACAGTTTCCGGAGTTTGCTTTCGTTGGCTTCGCTGTCGCCCGTCACAAGAGCCGCGATCGCCTTCCCGTCCGCCATATAAATAAGCGTTTTGATCATCTGGGAGGCCTTGATCTTGAATTTGCGCGTGATCTCATCGATCGTTCTCAAATTGGGCGTATCAAAAACTTCGGGGGCGGCACCTGACGGCGCGGGAGTTTTTAACCCCGGGTTGGCCCGTTCGGCAATGTCCTGGCTCGCAAGATAACCGCCTTCGGAACTTGCGACGCGGTCTTCGCCGTACGGACAGATCACCATGAATTCCTGGCTCATCTTCCCGCCCATCATGCCGGTATCCGCGTTCACGACCTGGAAATTCAGTCCGCAGCGCGTAAAGATCCGGTAATAGGCTTCGTACATTTTCCGGTAATTGACATCCAGGCCCTTTTCGCCGGTATCGAAACTGTAGGCGTCCTTCATGATGAATTCCTTAGTACGGATCACGCCAAAGCGCGGCCGGGCCTCGTCACGAAATTTATTCTGGATCTGATAAAGCGTCAGCGGCAGGTCGCGGAAAGATTTAATGTTCGTTCCCACCAGGTCCGTGACGACCTCTTCATGCGTCGGTCCGAGCACGAACTCGTGGCCCGCGCGGTTCTTGAAAGCAAGCTTGTCGTCCCCGAGCGTTTCATAGCGACCGGATTTTTTCCAGATCTCGGCCGGATGAAGCGCGGGCATCAGGATCTCGGACGCGCCGGCGCGGTTCATCTCCTCGCGAATAATCCCGATGATCTTGAGAAGCGCCCGGAACCCGAGCGGCAAATAGCTGTAAACCCCGGAGGAAAGCTGACGGATCAGTCCGGCACGGAGCGCGAGCTGATGGCTCACGGCCTCGGCATCTTTGGGAACGTTCCTGAGACTGGGAATAAGCGTTTGAGTCCAGCGCATGTTGTCTTCCTATGGGCGACGGGCAACGCACTCGTGAAGCGTTACGCGTTGAGCCCTTTTTCTTATGAGACCGCTCCAAAAAAACCGGAGGATTCTCGAGTTGGTTTATCCGCCTTTAAGATGCAAGAAATTTCTGAGCTTCGCAAAAGCGGGCATGTTCATAAAATCATTGTAGAACACGAAGACCATCAGAACCATCAGAAGCACGAATCCCGCCGTGGCGACCTTCTCTTGGATCACGGGGCTGACTTTCCTGCGTGTCACGGCTTCAACCAACAGGAAGATCAGATGCCCGCCGTCCAATGCCGGGAACGGCAGAAGATTGATCACGGCAAGCGACACGCTCAGGATAGCCATCAATTGCAAAAGGGTCGCGAGCCCTGCCTGCGCGGCCTGCCCGCTGATCTGAATGATCCCGAGAGGCCCGGTCAGGTTCTTGGGAGAAAGCCGGCCCGTCACGAGATAATAGATCGCCTTGTGCGTCAGGACGGTGTGAAATACTTCCAGCTCCCACGCTTTCGCCAACGCGGGGAAAAACGCATATTGCTCTGAAATAAAGGCTTTCGGATCGGGCATGATCCCGACACGTTTCATCGTAAAAGGCTTCCCGAAAATATCTTTCGTCTGCTCGACTTTGGGCGTGAGCGAGATGACCAGATTCTTTGCTGCGCCATCCGCGCTCTTGCGTTCGATCGCAAGCTTGATGCGCGGCGTCACGGTCTTGTCGAATCCTTCAAGGATGCCCTTCCAGTCCGCGACGGGAACATCGTTCACTTTGAGGATCTTGTCACCGACCTGGAGGCCGCTGGTCGCAGCGGGATAATCCTTCACAAAACTGCCCACGACCGCTCCCGGGACCGGCCGGCCAAGCATAAAGACCGCCGCAAAAAGAACGAACGCGAGCACGTAATTCATCACCACCCCGGAAACGATAATGAACATCCGGGAACCCACGGACGCCGCCAAAAAATCGCCGGGCTTCGGACCTTCCGGACCGATCTTGGAAGCCTCTTGCCCTGCAGGGTTCACAAACCCTCCGAGCGGAAGCACGGACAATGAAAAGCGGGTTTCCCCGGCTTGCCAATGAAAAAGTTCGGGACCGAAACCGATGGAGAACTTTTCGACCTTTACCTTGGAGAGCCGGCACGCGATAAAATGGCCGAGCTCGTGAACCATAATGAGAACGCCGAACACCACCAGCGCCGGCAGCAAATTCAAGATGACTCCGAGCAAATGATTCATGATATCTCCGTCGCCTCCCGGCGGGCCCATTGGTCAGTTTCAAGAATTCCGGCAAGCGAAGGCTTCCGGACCAGGGGGTGCTTCATCATGGTCTTTTCGATGATCCTGGCAATATCGAGAAAACCGATCCTTTTTTCAAGGAATGCCTGAACCGCGATCTCGTTCGCCGCATTCAGGACCGCCGGCATCGTCCCGCCGATCTTGCTCGCCTCGTAGCCGAGTTTGAGGCACGGGAACCTTTTCAGGTCCGGTCTCTCAAAATGAAGCGCCTTGAGATGCACTAGGTCCAGATGCGGCAAATGGTTCTCAAGCCGCTCGGGATAGCTCATGGCGTACTGGATCGGCAACCGCATGTCCGTCACGCCGAGATGCGCAAAGTGCGCCCCATCCACGAATTCAACGAGCGCATGAACGATCGCCTCAGGGTGGATCACCACTTCGACCTTCTTCGCTTCAACACCGAAAAGGTTCGCCGCTTCGATCACCTCAAGACCTTTATTCATCAGCGTCGCGGAATCGATCGTGATCTTCGGCCCCATTTTCCATTTCGGGTGGCGGAGCGCCTGCGCCGGAGTGACCCGCGCAAGGGATCCCCGGAACCCGCGGAAAGGACCGCCGGAAGACGTGATGATAAGTTTTTTGACCGAGGCGGGATCCTGTTTTTCGAGACATTGCCAGAGCGCCGAATGTTCGCTATCGATCGGAAGGACCGCCACGCCGGCTTTTGCCGCATGCTCAAGAAGGAGCTTCCCGGCCATCACAAGCGGTTCTTTGTTGGCGATCGCAACGTTCTTTTTGGCGTGAACCGCCGCAAAGATCGGTGCCAGTCCGACGGCGCCGACCATCGCGCAAATCACTTCCTGGATCCCGGAAAGCGTCGACACTTCCAACAACCCTTCGTCCCCGCTCACGACGCGGACTCCGAGCCGCTTGAACCTGGGCGCAGCCGCCTTGGCACGCTGCGCGTCATAAACACAAACCACCTTGGGACGGAATTCCTGGGCCTGTTCGTAAAGACGGTCGGTATTCTTTCTGACCGCGAGAGCCCGGATGGTAAAACGTTCGGGATGGATACGGACAATGCGGAGAGTATTCTCACCGACCGAGCCCGTAGAGCCGAGAAGTGTCAGATGCTTCATAATTTTTCGAGGCCGAGGAACACGGTCAGGTAGAAATACACGAACGGTATCGTAAAGAGAAGGCTGTCCATCACATCCAGCATCCCGCCAAGCCCGGGGATATTCCCGGAATCTTTGACTCCGGCATCACGCTTGATGAGACTTTCCGCGAGATCTCCCAAGAGGGCAAGCGCCCCCACCAGGGTCCCCAGGACAAAAAGATGGAAAAGAGGAACGCCTTTGAGATAAAAAGTCGAAACAAGCGAAAGTCCGATCGTGGCGACCATCTGCGCGATCGCGCCTTCGATCGATTTTTTCGGGCTTACATGTTCGAGCAATTTCGTTTTTCCGAATTTTTTCCCGACAAAGTAAGCCGCGGCATCCCCCGCTTTAACGATCGAGATCGTATAACACACCCAGGCCGATCCCTGCGGAAGCAGCTTAATCTTGAGAAGATAGGCAAAGAACCAGGCGACATACACGATCCCGAACATGCTGACGGCCACACTGGTGATCGTCTTTTCCGGAGAGCGCCGGTTGAAAAGAAAAACAAAAAGCGCGACGCACGCCATCAGCAGCAGGGTCGGCTGGAGAGAATAATAGGCCGTGAAAGGCAGGACCGCCCCGAAGAACAACCCGAACCCGCGGTGAATGATCAGGCCTTTCTGTTCGGCGAGGGAAAAGAACTCGTTCAACCCGAGAAGAATAAAAACCTCGGTCACAATAAAAAAGAACCAGTGCGGCACATAAAAGATCGTGAGCGCCGCCAAAGAAATGAACCCCGCCGAGACCAACAGCCTTTTCCCAAGTTGATTCATAAAGTTTTCCCGTCCGTGGCGCAAGTGCGGCCGAAACGCCGTTCCCGTTTTTGATAATCCTCGAGCGCCTTATCGAATTCCTCCGCAGTGAATTCGGGCCAGAATTTTTGAGTGATATAAAGTTCCGCGTAAGAGATCTGCCAAAGGAGGAAATTGCTGACCCGGAGTTCTCCGCTGGTGCGGATCAAAAGTTCGGGGTCCGGGATACCGGCCGTATAAAGGTTCGCCGCGACCGTTTCTTCGGTAATAGCTTCCGCGGAAAGCGTTCCTTTCCGCACCTCTTCGGCGATCTTGCGACATGCCAACGTAATCTCCCTGCGGCCGGAATAGCTCAGGGCGAATGTGACCGTGAGGCCCGTATTTTTGCCTGAAGCCGCCATGGCCCGCGCCAACTTTTTCTGGAGGGAATCGGGAAGGTCGCGGACCTCCCCAATAACGTTGAACACCATATTGTTCTTAATAATGGCGTCGAGTTTGGAATCGATGTAGAGAGACAGGAGCCCCATGAGAAATTCAACCTCTTGCTTGGGACGCTGCCAGTTCTCTTTGGAAAAGGCGTAGAAGGTAAGATAGCGGATCCCTTTGGCGTCCGCGACACGGATGATCTCTTCCACGCGTTGCACCCCGACCTCATGCCCTTTGATCCGCATAAGACCCTGCCGTTTTGCCCAACGGCCGTTGCCATCCATAATGATCGCAACGTGTTTCGGGATGTCGTTCGGCATGGTGGATGCCCTTATAAGAAGATCGTTTGATGCCGCTGGCTGCCGACCGAAATGATCTTGATGGGAGTTTCGGTCAGTTCCTCGAGACGCTTCAGATAACGGCGGGCGTTCACCGGAAGGTCGCTCCACTTAGAAACCTCCGTGATATCTTCCTGCCATCCCTTCATCGTCTCATAAACCGGCTTTGCCGCCTCGAATTCATTGATCGCGTGCGGATAATCCTTGGTAAGCTTCCCGTTGATCCGGTAAGCCGTCGCTATCTTGAGTTCCGGAAGCCCCGAAAGAACGTCGAGCTTCATGACAGCCATTCCGTCGAGGCCGTTGATGCGGACCGCATGACGCGCAATGACGGCATCGAACCAACCGCAGCGGCGGGCACGCCCGGTCGTGGAACCGAATTCTTCGCCTTTGGTCTGGATATATTTCAGCAATTGGGGCGGGAACTGCGTCGGGAAGGGTCCCTCGCCAACGCGCGTGGTGTAGGCCTTGACAACGCCGACCACGCGGTCGATAAAAGTAGGACTGATCCCGGTCCCCGTGATCGCCCCGCCGACCGTAGCATTCGAAGAGGTCACAAAAGGATAAGTCCCGTGATCCACGTCAAGCAGGGTCCCCTGCGCCCCTTCAAAAAGAATGTTCTTCCCCGCCTTGGAAGCTTCGTAAAGATATTTTGGCGTATCGATCGCAAGTTCCAGAAGCCATTTCCGGAACTTCTTGCAGTAATTAAAAGTTTCGCGAAAGGAAATAGGTTTGGCTTTATAGATCTTCGTCAGAAATTCGTTGCGTTCCCTGACCACGTCCGCGAGCCTTTTCTTAAGGTAGCTGAGCGACTTGAGGTCACAGATGCGAATCCCGATCCGCGCCATTTTATCCGCGTAGCAGGGCCCGATCCCGCGTTTCGTCGTTCCGATAGCCTTGCCTTTTTTCTGCCCCGCTTCGCGGAGCTGATCCATGATCTTGTGATACGGAAAAATGATATGCGCCTGGTCGGACACCCGGAGGCCGCGGCGAACGTTGATTCCTTCTTTTTCGAGTATCTTGATCTCGGTCAAGAGGGCATCAGGATCGACCACGACCCCGTTCCCAATAATGCAAACCTTGCCCGCATGAAGGATCCCCGAGGGAATAAGATGAAGCACGAATTTCTTACCCTTCACCTTGACGGTGTGTCCGGCGTTCGGCCCCCCCTGGTAGCGAACCACGATGTCGCTTTTCGCCGCAAGGATATCGATAACTTTTCCCTTCCCCTCATCGCCCCACTGGGCTCCGATCAATATACGATTCACGTTAGGTTTCCTCGATTCAGATTTTGGAACGGAACAATAAAAAGGACAGCCCCTTTCTACCCCGGAGGGACTGTCCTTTAAAAATTAGAACTTCACGACTTTGACGTCGAGCACGGACTTGGTCTTCTTGATCTGAGCCAGAACCTTCGCCGGAACTTCACTGTCCGTGTTGATCACGGTCATCGCGAAAGCTTTCTTGCCCTTACCGAAACGGCCGAGCGACATCTCGGCGATATTAACGCCGTTCCTGCCAAGCACGGTCCCGATGGTCCCGACCACGCCCGGGAGGTCCTGATTTCTCACGAAAAGGACCCACCCTTCCGGCTCCACATCAATCATGAACTCATTGATACGAACGATGCGCGGAAGCTGATTGCTGAAAAGCGTGCCCATGATACGATGAACTTCCTTGCCCTGCGTCACTTCGACATCAATAAAGCTGGCAAAATCTCCAGTCTCGGTGCTGTAACCTTCCGTGACCGTGATCCCGCGTTGTTTCGCGATCGCAGGCGCGTTCACGAAATTCACGGTGTCCCCGCAGATCGGCTTAAGCAGTCCCTTGAGGGTGGCGATCGTAAGCGCCGCCGTCTTAAAACGGGTCGGGTCACCGCCGTAGCGAATCTCCACCTTCTTGATACTCCCCTCGAAAAGCTGGGTGTAAAGCATCCCGATCTTTTCCGCAAGCACGAGCCAGGGTTTGAGCCCTTTCAGCGTATCCGGATCAAGGTTCGGAAGGTTCACGGCATTGCGAATAGCGCGATCGTTCAAAGCGTCGATCACCTGTTTCGCGACATCCACGGCCACATTCTCCTGCGCTTCCGCGGTCACGGCACCGACATGCGGCGTGCAGATAAACTGGGGCAATTTCAGAAGCGGATTGTCCGCCGCCGGCGGTTCGTTCACGAACACATCGAACGCGGCCCCGGCGATCTGTCCGCTCTGGATCGCTTCAGCCAACGCGGCCTCATCCACGATTCCCCCACGGGCGCAATTGACGATACGCATGCCCTTTTTGCAAAGCTTGAACGTTTCCCGGTTCAAAATGTTCCGGGTCTCGTTAGTGAGCGGCGTGTGGAACGTAATGAAATCCGAGCTCTTGAGAAGCGACGGCACGTCCACAAACTCAACGGGCCATTCCTTCACGGCTTCTTTGGAAATGAACGGATCGAACACCATGACCTTCATGTTGAAGGCGTTCGCGCGCTTGGCGACCTCGCGGCCGATGCGGCCGAAACCGACGATCCCGAGCGTTTTTCCGTTGAGTTCCGAGCCCTGGAATTTATTGCGCTTCCATTCGCCTTTTTTGACATGGGCGTCGGCCTGTGGGATATTGCGCGCCACGGCCATCAACATGGAAAAACTGAGCTCCGCCGTCGAAATGGTGTTCCCTTCCGGCGTGTTCATCACAATGATGCCCTGTTTCGTCGCGGCCTCAAGATCGACATTGTCGACCCCGACGCCCGCGCGGCCGATCACGCGAAGTTTCTTACCGGCCTCAATGACTTCCTTGGTGACTTTGGTCGCACTGCGCACCACGAGAGCGTCATAGTCCCCGATGATCTTGATGAGTTCTTCGGGTTTAAGCCCGACCTTCTCGTCGACCTGGATATTCTTTTCCTTACGGAAAATGTCCATCCCGCCTTGCCCCAACGGATCCGATACCAGAACTTTCATATTAACTTCTCCTCTTTTGAAATGATGCCGTGAACGCTCGCGAATCCCGCTATTTGCAGCAACAACAGGAATCGGAAGACGACTTCATTTCTTTAAGCGTTTCAGCCAGAACATGAAGGCCCACTTCGATATCCGCCTTGGTAATGGCGCCCATGTGACAGATCCGGACCACTTTGCCTTTCATCTGGTCCCCCTGCCCGCCCGCGATGGCGACGCCTTTCTGGTCGCGCATAATCTCACAAAGTTTTTCTCCGTTGATCCCTTCCGGAAGGCACGCAGCCGTCACGGTTGAGGAAGGAGCTTTCGAGAAAAGCTTGAGACCCAGTTTCTGGAGGGATTCACGCGTGAACGTCGCGTTCGCGGCGCACCGCTTGAAGATATTCTCAATCCCTTCTCGTTCGATCAAGTCGAGTGATTTCTGTAGCCCGATCACAAGCGTCAGCGCCGGGGTCCAAGGGGTATCGCTGTCCTTGAGGGATTTTTCGTAATACTTCAGGTCATAATAGAAACGCGGCAGCTTGGCGGTCGCCATACGTGCTTTTGCCTTTTCGCTCACGCTCAGGAACGCGAGTCCCGGAGGAAGCATCAGCGCCTTCTGCGAACCGGCGATCACGAGATCGACGTTCCAGTTGTCGGTCTCAAGACGATCCGCGCCAAGGCCGGAGATGGCGTCCACGATCAAAAGCGCGCCCGTCTTGGCGACGATCGCGCCGATCGCCTTGATATCGCTCAGGACCGCGGTCGAAGTCTCGCAAAGCTGCACGCAAACCGCTTTGATGTCCGGATCTTTTTTGAAGGCCTCTTCGATCTGGGAGGGACGAACCGCTTCGCCGTACGGAACTTTCAGGCTGATCGGACTGAGCCCGAAAGCCTTCGCGATCAAGGTAAAACGTTCGGCAAATTTCCCGTTCTCCACGACAAGAACTTTATCCCCGGCGGAGTGAAAATTGACCAACGCCGCTTCCATCGCGAGACTCCCGGAACCCGCAAAGGTATAAACGGGGTTCTTGGTCAGGAAAACCTTTTTAAGACGCTCGGAAACATCCCCGAAGATCTTGCGGTATTTCGGCGTGCGATGATGAAAAATCGGTTCTGCCATCACCTTGCGGGTAATTTCGGGAACAGGGGTAGGACCGGGGGTCAAAAGGATCGTGGGTTTGCTCATTGCTTTGGAGCCTCCATGCGTGAAGTGACAACGTTATCGACGAGACCGTAATCTTTGGCTTCCTGCGCGGACATGAAGAAATCGCGGTCGGAATCTTTTTCGATCTGCTCGACCGTTTTCCCCGCATGGTTCGCGAGAATCTTGTTGAGTTGTTCTTTGATCTTTAAAATTTCTTTGGCCTGGATGTGAATGTCGGAGGCCGTCCCCTGCGTCCCGCCCCAGGGCTGATGGATCATCACGCGGGCATTCGGCAGCGCATAGCGTTTGCCCTTGGTTCCCGCCGCGAGAAGAACCGCGCCCATGCTGGCCGCCTGGCCGAGACAATAAGTCGCGACATCACACCGAACGAACTGCATGGTGTCGTAGATCGCAAGACCCGCCGTAACGGACCCGCCCGGCGAATTGATGTAGACGCTGATATCTTTGGTGGGATCTTCCATGTTCAGGAAAAGGATCTGAGCGATGATCATATTGGCGATCAAATCATCGATCGGCGTTCCGATGAATACAATGCGGTCTTTTAAAAGCCGGGAGTAGATATCATAAGCACGTTCGCCACGCCCGGTCGTCTCAATCACCATCGGAACCAAATAGCTCATTGCTGCCTCCTTGATGAAAACGCGGCCTGCGCTGACGCAAGCTCCGCGCTTATTTAATTTTTGCGTTCTGCTTAAGGAATTCGATAACCTTCTCGTTCCGGACCTGACCGAGGAGAGATTCTAGCGCTTCTTGATGCTCTTGATAATACTTTTCTACGGTCTCCTGCGGCTGGCGGTACTGGGCGCTTAACGCCTCAAACTTCTTTTTCAAGTCTGCTTCGTCCGCCGTCACTTTGTGGGCCTCGGCGATCTCGTCCAGAAGGAATGCGACATGGATCTGCCGGCGGGCTTCCGCTTCAAAATCCTTGAGCATTTTCTCTTTTTCCTTATCGAAAAGGTCCTCGGTACCCCCTTGGTAAAGGAACCGTTGGCGGGCCTGATCGATCAGATGTTCGGCCCGGCGTTTCAGAAGCCCTGCCGGAATATCGATCTTGTTCTGTTTGACAAGGTCATTCAACAATTCCCGCTCAAAGGCCGCTTCCTTTTCCTCAACGAGACGCTTTTCAATATCCTGAGTGACCTTCTGTTTAAGATCGCTGAAATCCTTATACTCCCCCGCCTGTTTCGCAAGCTCATCGTCGAGCGCGGGAAGGTTCTTTTCTTTGATCTCTTTGACCTTAACTTTGAAGGTAGCGGTTTTACCGGCCGCTTTTTTATCCGCAACGTCCTGGGGAAACGTGATTTGAACTTCTTTTTCATCGCCCGGGTTCACGCCGACCAATTGTGCGGAAAAACCCTTCAGGTATTCATCCCCTTTCAACTCCATCCAATCGTCGTTGCGCTTCTCCACTTCCTTGCCGTCGATCGTACAAACATAGTCCGCGATCAAAAAGTCCCCGATCTTCGCCGCGCGCCCCTCAACCGCCTTGTACTGAGCGTGCATTTCCTGGACCTGCTTGAGCGCCTTCTCAATCTCCTCGGCCTTCACTTCCGGCTTTTCTTTTTTGGCACTCAGCCCCGTCACGCGGTTGAGCTTGACCTTGGGCCGGATCTCGACCTTGGCCTTGTAGACGAGTTTTTCTTTCGTGAACTGGATATCATTGATCTCAGGGGTGGTCAAAGGCTGAAGGACCTTTTCGCGAAGCGCCCGGGGAAGCGAATCCGAAAGAAGGTGCTCAAGCACAGAATCGTTCGCCTCCTTCTCGTAGTGCATGACAAGGACGTCCTGCGGAACCTTCCCGGGACGGAATCCCGGAACTTTGGCGCGCGGAGCGACCGCCTTATAGAACGCCTCGAATTCTTCCTGGATTTTGTCTTTCGCGATCTCGATCGTCAGGATCTTTTCGCAAACATCGCCGTCCTGTACTTTGATCTTGAGGGGGGACCCTTGAACTTCTTGGGACCCGGTTTCAGGGAAGGTTTCTTCATCTCTTTTATTTTTAGACGCCACAACGACCGCCTTTTCTATATTAGGTGAAATGCAGCGCCACAGACGGCTATCCATAAACCGCCACAGCGCAGCACTTGTTCATTAGGAACAAGTGGAGCGAGTGGAGGGAATCGAACCCTCGTAGCTGCCTTGGCAAGGCAGAGCATTACCACTATGCTACACTCGCTTATGGGTGAGACTTCAACATGCCGAAGAAGGGGGGTATTCTAAAAGCAAGCCTTCCCTTTGTCAAACTCAGCGGGAAAATCTCCTTTCCACGCCGTAAACCCAAAAACATAACTCCTGCGGCAGGAGGGACGTGGCGCCTTCCGCTCACATGCTCGCTTCAGGTCGGCCACCCACCCTGCACTTATGACCTTTGTCATAAGTGCTTGCAGGGTTCCCTTCAAGTCCCTCATCTTCATCATCGTGACGACTTCCCATAAGTCGTCACGATGCAGTACTTTTTCATTGAGAAAAAGTGCGGCCGGAGGGACTTGAACCCCCACACCTTGCGGTACAGGATCCTAAGTCCTGCGCGTCTGCCAATTCCGCCACGACCGCATAGGAACCCTAAAAGATCGTTGCGGTCACCGCAAACGGCCTACCTAATGCCGCCACGGCGCCGCACCCAACCTTTACAATTTGGTGCGCCCTGAAGGAGTCGAACCTTCGACCCAGTGATTAAGAGTCACTTGCTCTACCAACTGAGCTAAGGGCGCGTGAAACAAGACATTTAAGAGCGGGTATTGTACTGAAGAAAGGGTGGTTTTACAAGAAGCGGTTTCATCTTCCTAGGAAACGGTCCGGTAGATCTCACGAACACCTTTGGTGACATCCTGATATTCCACGGGATCCATCGTGAGGTCTTTATCCATGAGGGGAAGTTTTTGGAACTCTTTTTTCATGGCGGCCATCCGCGCCTCAGTGATCGGCCGCGACTGGTAATAATCATAGAAGTACGGCGTCATCTTCTCCCCCGCCTTGAGAAAGTGTTCCTGGACATCTAGAAGCGCCTGCGGGTCGTACCCCGCTTTCAGAAGGTACTGCAGAGCAACTTTGTCGCTCTCTAAAAGCCTCTCTTCCGGGGTCTTGTGGGAACTTTCATTATAGGCCTGCAGCAAAACAAGCCCCAAAGCCCCCAAAGAACCCAACGGTCCGAACATCGGCCCAATCGCGGAGCCCGCCTGCGCCGCGAGATTGATCGCGTCGTCATGCCGGGCGAACCTCGGGTCCACATACTGCTGATGGGCGATCTCGTGGGCAAGTACCGCCGCGAGTTCGGCTTCGTTCTGGAGAAAATTCAGCATCCCGGTCGTGATATACACGTACCCACCCGGTGCGGAAGTCGCATAGACTTTTTCACTGTAAAGGATCGTGATCTTATAATCGATATCCTGGCGCTTCGCATGGACCGCAAGGCTATGACCGGTATCATTCACATACCGAACAACCCTGAGATCGGTGTAAGGGTGGAAAGACGCGAGGATCTCACGGTGGATCTGTTCACCGACTTTCTGTTCTGCGGATAAATGCGCCGCGGGCGGCGGCGCATCAAGCCCCCGTTCCGTGGTCGAAGCGCAACCGGAGCAGAGCAAGCTAACGGTCAATAAACGGACAAATGTCTTTTTCATTCACTCCTTGTCCAAATTCATTCTTGCGCTAAGACAAAGGTTCGGGATACGATGGACCTTCTGAAGCGCCCGCACCACGGTGCTGGCGCAAACAAGCTTTGATCAAAAGAAAAATTAACGTGGTTTGCGCCCGTAGCTCAACTGGATAGAGCATCAGCCTTCGGAGCTGAGGGTTGCAGGTTCGACCCCTGCCGGGCGCGTTTTTTTTTAAAACCCTCCCGGAAGATCGCCCTTTTTCAAACTGGAAGCGAGTTTTTAAAAACTAGCGCCAGCGCGCCGAGATCCCCGACATGGCCTTTGAGCCGAGAACGGAGAATCCTGACGGTCCGGAAGGCTTCGGGCCAGGCGTGCTGCCTCGCGCTTCGCATCATAGTCGTCCAAAAAACCGGATGAGCCGATTTTAGAACGCCGCCGCCGATCAAAACCTTTTCGGGATTTATAATATTCAAAAGATTGGCGATGCCGATCCCAAGGTAGTAACCGGCCTGTTTGTAACTTTCGATGGAAAGCTTGTCCCCTTCGCGCGCCGCCATACCCACTTCCCGGGCATTGAATTTTTTATTTTTCGGAAAAAATTTCGAGATCGACGTGTTGTGCCGGGTCATCCTCTCACGAACATAATTCCCGATCGCCGTGCCGGAAGCGTACGCTTCGAGACAACCCCGCTGCCCGCAAAGACATTTTTTCCCGTCGGGAACAATACTGATATGTCCGACCTCACCCGCGACAAAACCGGAGCCTTCATAAAGCTGTCCGTTGATCACAAGGCCGCCGCCGACGCCGGTGCTGACCGTCATATAAATAAAGTTCTTCGAATCCTTCCCCGCGCCGAACAAACCCTCCCCGAGCGCCGCGGCATTTGCGTCATTGCCGAGAAAAACGGGAAGCCCCGTCGTCCCGAACAGGATCTTTTTCAGCGGAAGACCCGCCCACCCGGGAAGATTCGGGGAACGCGGCAGCGTTCCCTTTCGGGAATTCACGGCGCCGGGACAACCGACACCGATCCCGAGGATCTTTTTTCGAGAAACACCTGATTCCTTGATAAAAATGGCGAGGGTTTTGGTGAGTTCTTTGATGCAGGCCGGTGTCCTCCTGCCGGTTTGCGTAGCGATCTCGCAGCAAGCCAGGATCTTCCCGGAAGACGTCCCGAGCGTCACGGAAATCTTGGTCCCGCCGATATCAACACCGATGGCATATTTCATGGGAGGATTGTACCCAGAAGAGGACGCGTTGACAATCAAAGCCTGAGAGATCAAGACCCCACCTCGTCCAATTAAGACCGGATCTTACCTGGGGTGAAAGACCTGGAAAGTTTTTGACTTCGGGCAAGCGTTGCCCCTATAATGTCGCCCTTCCTGACGTCTTTCCTTTATGGGCAGGTAGCTCAGTCGGTAGAGCAAGGGACTGAAAATCCCTGTGTCGGGGGTTCAATTCCCTCCCTGCCCAAATTCTTCATTTAAAAATGTAAGGTTAATTTGGGCTGCCCCAATCTCCGCTTCGCTTCGATTAATCGGTATTGGGACTGCCCAATTCTCTATTTTCTTTTTCTCCATGGTGAATTGGACTGTCATGGCTCCCGATATTTTTTGATGTAAGTCATGGCTGCCAAAATTTTTTTATTAACTTCTCTCTTAAGGAAATCTTGACATGCTCTCCGAAAAGTGGACCGTTTTGAGGTAGAGAAATTTGCTAAACCAGGGCCCTCCAAAACGGGAGAAAGCCATGAAAAAACGGTTCACAGAAGAGCAGATCGCCTACGCTTTGAAGCGCCATGAATTCGGTGTCAGCGCCGATGAAATCTTCCGGGAAATGGGTGTTTCAAGCGCCCCGTTTTACAAGTGGAAGAAAAAATATGCGGGGATGGGGATTTCCGAGCTGCGCCGACTCAAAAACCTTGAAGACGAGAATTGACGCCTTAAAAAACTTGTTGCAGACCTGAGCATGGATAAGCATATGCTCCAGGAGGTGCTTTCAAAAAAGTTCTGAAGCCCGCAAGGAAACGGGAGCTGATAATAAAGCTCTGCGAGGCTTTTGGGATCAGTTCACGACGCTCCTGCGGACGGGTCAAATTTAATCGAGCCACCGGGAACCTGACACCCGAAGAATTTGCCAGACAGCAAAAGCAGGCCCCTAAAAAAGCCGATTTTTTCCATCTTCAGGCGGTCTAGTTTTTGGGGGCAGGTCATTAAAGGAAATTTAACGTCACCTCGCTCCCGGAATGATACCAAAGACACACCAAGACGGCCGCCTCGCATAGCGATATCTCGCTCACCCCGTTTTTCCTTTAATATGATCGAGAACAAGGCAGGACCCCGGAGGCTGGCATGCCTGCCGCTTTCGCGACCGGCTTTACTGCCCCCGGGGCGTTGGTAGGAAAAATCCCTCTACGTCAATTCGTTAATGATCCTCTGAAAAACCGGTCGCTTCTGATCGCGCCCGCAAACGTTTTCATCCGCAGCGCGTTGCACACAAACAAGATGGCCGCTTACCTCCAACTCAAAATTGACTACCGCACTCCGGGCAACGTCTCGTTTTTTGTTATAATTTTTTTTCATGATTTTTTCCCCCGCTTGCGGCCATTACCGGGATTCTGGCGAATTCGTCCGGGAGCGGAAAATAAATTCTGGATCAGGATCATTACCTCACCCTGGGGATTCCAGCTTGCGAGACCGAATGCAGACTTTATGTCGCAGAAGTAAGATTCCAGGCAGGTTTGAGCAAGCGGAGCACTGCATGTCCACTGACTTGACGAAACTGCTTCACGCTTTCGATTCATTTGACTGATCTCCATCGCCCCTGTGGCTCTAAGCTATATAATCAGCTTACGAAACAGTTAACATCTTTGATGTGCTTGCGCAATAGATTTAGTTGAAACTTCTTATGACTTCATTGATCATTAATAGCAGACGCTGTCTTCGAATAACTTTTTTTGTCCTGCGAGATGATTATTTTATCTTACTGCTATAATTAGCTATATCCTCTAGCTGCATATGAGGGGATAACATATTTATTTACAGCCACTTATGGCGGCATTTGAACGTCAGGCTCAAAGCCCGAGCGCAAATCCAACAAGGGAAGAAAGGGTATCTTTTTTTATTTGAAGAAAGCGGAGAAACTGAAGGGATGGTCTTTGAGGAGCGCCAAGCGGATACCGACGAACACATTGATAAGATCCATGCAAACGACCTGAACCGGACTAAAATGAAGCAGACTCCCCTCGCCAAAACAACCGCAGTCGGCGGGGAGAGCCCCTGTCATAAACCGCGTCGCAAGGATCAGCAGGACAAAACTCCACGACATCATGGCAAGAACCGCGGCACTGACCCGGGGCATATATCCAACAAGAAGAAAAACACCGAAAACAAATTCGATCCAAGGGATAATACGGGCAAGCAACGGGATCACCCCATAAGGAATGATCTCATAAGCCGCCATGGCGCCCTGAAAATTTTCCACCGGTTCCATGAGCTTGGTGTATCCGGAGTAAGCAAAGACGAGGCCGAGGAACATCCGTCCGAGAAAAAGGATTTTGTAGGACTTTTCCTGCATCACGGTTTTTTCTCTCCCGCGGCACTTGGAATAGCCGCCACTTGCGCCAACGGCGCTGCCGGCGCCGGCGTAGAAGGCTCCACGACGACAGGCTTCGCCGGAAGCCCGACGATCTTGCGAATCGCATTTTCCATCCGCTCTTTCACCTCTTTGGGGCCTACGAAACGCTCCTCCCCGATAAAAAAGGTCGGCGTCGCGTTGACCTGCACCACCGTCCCCGTCTCTTTTTCAGCGTAGATTTCGCGCGTCACGGCCACATCCGCCATACATCCCGCAAAAAGGTCCATGTTGGCGCCAAGTCCCTGCGCGGATTGCGTCAAAAACTCAAGAGGCGGCGTCAATGCGACCGACCACTGGTTCTGTTTTCCGTAAAGGATGTCGTGATACGGCCAGAATTTCCCCTGGAGGTTCATGCACTCCGCGGCCTGATGCGCGTAAGCCGACCATTTATGCGAAGTAAGCGGAAAATGCCGGAAGGTAAGCTGGATCTGGCCGGGATAATTCTTGAAAAGTTCGGTCACGTACTCCTGAACGACACGACAGGATGGACATTCAAAATCGCTGTATTCGACGATCTTCACCGGAGCGTTGTCGGGCCCCTTGACCTTCGCCAAAGGCGCAAAAGGAACGGCCGCCACCGGAGCCGCGGGAACCTTCGTTGCGGGGACCTGCCGGTGTTGGCGCAGCACCAGGACCGATGTCACGAGAAGCGCCGTCAAAAGAATTCCGACCCGGATGGAACGAAAATTGATCTTCATAGTTTTGGATCCCTGTGATTTTCTGTTATTTTGCCGGTTTTAACGGAACGCTCCGCTTGGAATCCACCGCGATCTGGCGGATCATTTTATTCACGGGGAGCTTTTGCATCGCCTCCAGAGAGAACGGCGCGACGAGCGACCAGTTCCGTGCCTCCATGGTCCCCGGAACATTGATGCGATATTCCCAGGAATCCCGCCCCCTGAACTCCGCAAGAGAAAGCCAGTCCTGCAAGATCTGCAACGTAAAAATAGATCGAGTCTGATTAACGCTCTCAAGCGCCTTCCGCATAAAAACCGGAGAAACCTTCTTCTCGGGCCTGCCTTTCATCCCGACGTGTTCCCAATAAAGTTCCCGCTCGCCGTAAGTGCTCCGGTACGCGTCCACCAAATGCCAGACCTCATCCCCGCTACGCTCGACGATCGCAAGAAGCATCCCGACGCTTTCGATCTCATCCCGCCAGCGGAGCCTTCCATATTTGGAGTGCGCCAGATCGAAAAGCCTCCCCTTCACGGCATCAAAAGGCACCCCTTTTTCTTCGCATTTCTTCCGAAAGAACCATTCGTCCACCGTCCCGGCCTCATTCTCCCACCAGGCGCAAAAAGCGCTCGTGTCATGTGTGGAGAGCATGGCCATCGAATTCTCGCGATAAGCGTCGCCGGATTTGAACCGGTAATCCTTGCCCCAGTTGCGTACCCACCGCTGAACATCGGACCCGGGGATCTTGTATTCCTCGAGGATCTCATACGAACATTTCGGAACCACGCCGAGGTCTTCGGCGCACGGCAGCATCGCGGCGCTTTCAAGCATAACGTCGAGGATCTTTTTTCCGTGTTCTTTCCATAGAGGCTCATCCTGAGGATCAAACCGGCCGTACAGACCCGCATGCTCGGAAGGTTCGTCAAGCCGGATCGTCCACAGCCGGAACATCCCGACAAAATGATCGATCCGGTACAGGTCGAAGAAATTTTCAGCGTATCCCATCTTGCGCCGGACATACATATAACCGTCGGAGGCAATGCGTTCCCAGTGGTAGGGCGGCATCCCCCACCGCTGTCCTTGCGAAAAATAAAGGTCGGACGGCGCTCCAGAGGAAAGATCGAGCTTGAAATAATCCTGACGCGCCCAAACATCCGCGCTATCGCGAGAAACGAGAAACGGCATATCGCCCATCAGAAACACGCCGTTCCTGGCGGCATACTTTTTAACCGAGGAAAATTGTTCGAAAAGCTGCCATTGAAGCCACTGATAAAAAAGCACGGTCCCGGCGTTCGCTTTCTTGAACGCTTCAATAGCCTCCGGATCCTTGTCCTTAAACTCCCGCGGCCAATCCATCCAGCCCGCGTTCCCGAACCTGTCCTTCAGGGTTTTGTAAACCGCGTAATCCTCCAGCCATTCCCGGTGCATCTTAAGATAGGTCTGGAACTTTTTATTCTTCTTAAGATCCGGCATCGCGTCAAAAACAGCGCGCAGGAATTCCAGCTTGGCTTTTTTGATCCCGTAATTGACGCAGCCTTTCCCGGCCGGGAACTGGCCGCGAAGCGTACGGATCTCTTTTTCATCAAGCCCCGGATCACGCCCGGAGAGCTCCGTCAAAGAAAGATACATCGGATCGAGCGCCATGCTGCTTTGGGCGTCGTAGGGACGGAAATCGAACCCCACATCGTTGAGCGGAAGAAGCTGGATGATCGAAAGGCCGGCCGTCTTGCACCAGTCGATGAGCCCCTTGAGATCGGGGATCTCGCCGATGCCGGTACTCTTTGCGGAATAAATAGAGAAAAGCGGCGTGGTCACGCCGGCGCGACGTTTCGCGCCGACTTTTTTCCAAACGCCCCCGCATGCGGAAGCAAGAAATGAAGAATAATCTATTTTACTCATTATCAAGACCCGTTGTCCCGGAACCTGTCGAAAAGCTTCCGGATATCCCCTTCGGCGGAACGGACGACCTGGCTGCAAACAAAGATCAGAACCGAGAACTGCCAGCAATCCTCCGGACCGATGACAAGCCCCGAAGAAACATTCTCCTCCCGCTCGAGCATCCGGGAAAAGAATTCGACTGCCCGCGGCAATTTTTCCTCCCGAATATCAAGCGACGCTATTTTATTCTCATATTTCATGGAAGGAAAGCGAATACCGCGGACAAGCAAGAAGGTGGTGAGATAATCCTCGATCCCTGAAAAATGTTTCTCGAACTCGAACCCCTCGAATTGCGGCAGGTTCGGCGGCAAAATGATCGAAGGTTTCTCCACCGTCACCGCCCCTTTACGCACGACGGTATCGCCCCGATTAACGGCGGATTCCGCAAGAAAAATGTAGGGGATCTGCGTGGCTTCGAACGTAGCAAGCGGCTGAACGCGGGGCCGGATAATCTCCGTGGCCTTCAACGCCTTTTCCCAAGAGTCGTGGATATTCACGGGAACCCGCTTAGTAGGAGATGCCGTCCGGAAGCTCGTTCTTGTCGCCGACCCGGTAAGGAAAATATTCCCTGAGTTTTTCACCGATCCGAACCGCCGCCTCGGCGATCCCCTCGGCAAATTTGTTCTCCCTGAAATGGGACTCCATGATCAAAACAACGTCGTTCCAGAAACCTTCAGGGACCTTTTCGTTAATACCCGTATCCCCGAGAACCGCGAACTTTCTGTCATGGGTTGCAAGAAAGATCAAAACCCCGTTCCGTTGCGCCGTTTTCGTCATCCCGATCTTCTGAAAAACCTTCTGGGCTTGGGCATAGACAGGCCCGCGGGTCTTGTATTCCAAATGAACCCGGACCTCACCGGAAGTGTTCTTTTCGGCCTCCCGGATCGCCACAAGGATCTTCTCTTTTTCTTTTTTTGAGAAAAAGAATACCGGATAATTAAGTCTCATTTAAAAACCTCCCGACGTTCCGCCGACCTGATCTTTATTTATTTTCAAAGTCAAAGAAATCAGGACCGCTCCGCTTCCCATAGACATCACCAGCCTCCGGATGCTCCGCCGCCGCCGAAGCCGCCGCCTCCGCCGCTGAAACCGCCGCCGCCAAAACCACCGCCGGAACCGCCTCCGGCCCAAAACCCTCCGTAACGTCCGCCGCGCTTTCCCACACGGTAAGCGCCACCGCGCACCCAGCCGTGAAAAATGATCAAAAGACAGAGAAGGAACAGTATTTTCGCCGCGCCCGCACCGGACTCTTTGGAAGGGACTCCCTTGAATTCGCCCTGCGTAGCCTGCATGATCGCATTCGTTCCCGCCAGGATCCCTCCCTCGTAATCGTTCTTGCGAAAATAAGGCGCCACGACCCCGCGGATGATCTGCCCCGAAGTCGCGTCCGTCAGAACCCCTTCGAGCCCGTAACCGACCTCAATCCGGATCTTGCGATCATTCTTGAAAATCAGAAAAATAACCCCGTTGTCCCTGCCTTTTTGCCCGGCCTTCCAGGCTTCGGCAAGGTGGATCGAAAAATCTTCGAGAGATGCGCCTTCCAGGGACGGGAACGTCGCCACGACGACCTGGTTCGACGTCTGATCTTCGAACGTCTTCAGCGTCTCCTCAAGACGCGCCCGGGCGGCGGGAGACAAAAGACCGGCCTTGTCGGTCACATAGCCGTCAGGGCTTCGGGGAATCTGAAGCGCGGAAACGACAGGAAGAAATAAGAGGAGGAAAATCGAAAAAAAGCCAACGGTCTTTTTCATGCCACGCGCACAAAGCACAACGCGCAACGCCACAGACCCAAAACAACTCCGTTGTGCGTTGCGCGTTGACCGTTGCTCTCGCGGCAAAACCTGTTTCTTTCCCCCGACCATCGACTAAAATTTGACGAGCGGAGTGGTTTTTGCGTCCTCGGCCGCCTGAAAATAGGCTTTGTTCTTAAAACCCGTCACATTGGCGACCACTACATTCGGAAACTGGCGGCGGAAAGCGTTAAACTGCTGAGCAGCTTCGTTGAAGCGCATCCGCTCGACTGTGATCCGGTTCTCGGTCCCTTCGAGTTGGGTCTGGAGAGCGAGGAAATTCTGGCTCGCCTTAAGATCGGGATATTGTTCCACAACCACAAGGAGGCGGCCGATTGCCGAACTCAACTGAGTCTGCGCCTCTTGGAACTTCGCAAGCATGTTGGGATCGTTGATGACCGCCGGGGAAGTGTTCATCTGTCCGAGCTTCGCCCGAGCATTGACCACATCCTGGAGCGTGGATTTCTCATGGGCCGCATAGCCCTTAACGGTCTCGACAAGGTTCGGCACGAGGTCTGCGCGGCGCTGGTAAACGCTCTCCACCTGCGCCCAGGCACTATTCACACCTTCTTCTTTTGTAACAAGACTGTTATAAACTCCGCCAAAGGTCAGGGCGCAGATCACGCCGAGGACAACGATCACTCCGATCACGATTAGTAATGCCTTCTTCATTGTTGCTCTCCTTTTTTTATGAGATCCCGGAACCACCCGTACCTCCTCTGAAAAATTCGGGAACCCCTAGTAATTGACCGAGAAAGTGAAATGCATCTGGGACTTCCCCGATTCCGTAATCGGCTTGTCGCCCAGCGGGACCCCCCACTCGAAACGTCCGGTGATGTTGGTGCGGAATTTTACTTCAAATCCGCCGCCAACGCCCATCAAAAAATCCTTCCGCTCCTCCGTATTGGACGGGTCGTGGATCCTTCCGTACCCCATATCCCAAAAACCGATCACCGACACCTGATCCTTCAAGGGGATTGTATCATAAGGAAGCTTCCAGTGGTCGGGCATCCCATAAACCGGCAGCAAATAATCCAAGCGCGACTGGATCGCTTGATCGGCGCCGTAGTCGCTTTCCGGATAACCGCGGACCGATTTCGCGCCGCCGAGAAACATCTGTTCCTGGGGAAGCAATTCGTTGTAGGTCATCTGCCCCTGGAGATCCCAAAGAAGCTTCGTCCTGAACGGCATGACCTGCAAACGGGTCAGATCGTAGTTAAACTTGATGAAATCGTGTTCCCCTCCGCCGCCGGCAAGCGGCCATCCGTCGCCGCGGGTCGGCATCCCGAACGAAACGCCCGGGCTGAGGCTCCAACCACCCCACTTGTCGCGCGCCTGGAAATCGCCCTTGAGAGAGAGCACGCGTTCATTGTCCCAAACGGTCGTCACGTTCTGGGTCTCGGTGGTCTTTTCCTTGAAATCAAATCCGATCTGCACGTTCCCGGAATACTTGTCGGTCCGGATCACGCGCTGCTGGACCGCAATGCTGAAGGTATCGGAGAGCCCGTTGATCCCGTAAATCGCGTATTCTTTTTTGGGATTCACTTGGGCGTGGCTGTAGCTCAAGATCAATTTCGTTCCGACATTCGAGATCGGGACAAGGTAATAAAGATAGAGGGCGCCGAAATCCGTTCCGAAGGTCGTCCCGATCAGGAAAATGTCGTCCAGGCCAAGGATGTTATTGTTCCGGACCGTGAACCCCGGACGATCCTTCCCGGTAAGCTTCACGCCCTGATTATCATAGGAAAAACCCGCGTGCAGCGGCAGATGGTCCTCGACGTTCAGAATGACATCCGTCGTCCCCTTGTCCTTGCCGGCCTTGAGAATGGGTTTCACCATCCGGTCGGAATTCTCATTCATATCGAGAACGTTCTGCCGGATCTTATCGTAGTGAAGCATCTCCCCCGTCCGGATCTTCCAGTAGGCGCTCGTCCGCCAGGCGCTGTAGTAACGGTTGTTCTCAACGTGAAGTTTTCCCATCCGGGACACCACGACCTTCAGCCGGATCTCGGGTTTTTCCATTTTCTGGGGCGGAAGAAGAACGACGGCAATGTATCCCTTGGCGCGGAACAGCTGTTCGAGGGCGTTGATGAGCGTCTGAAGTTCCTGGAATTTGATCTCCCGGCCTTCGAACTTCTTCAGAAGCGGTTCATACTCCTCGCGCTTGAGCAGAAGGTCCCCTTCAAGAATGAACCGTTGAACATAAAAAGAAGGGCCCGTGAGCTTTTGTTCCGGGGCTTTTTCCTCTTCGATCCCAACGTCCGAGACAGGCTTGGGCGCGAAAAGCGCGTCCTCGGAATCTTTGCGGATCTTGGCGTCCACCACGCCTGCGGAAGCGCCCTCGGGAAGAGCATCCTCCCGGCCCGCAAACGCGGGAATGTCCTGGGACAGGACCGCAATCCCGACCAAAAAAAACAGCACGAAAGATCTTTGGGCTTTAATAAAGTTCATCGTATAAGGGAACGGTTACATGTTGTCTTTTCTGAAGCTTCTTGTCAACGCGGGGTCATTATAACCATCTGCGGGGATTCTTCTATAAAAAACTTGGCCGGGGCTTTCCTTGAAGGAACGGCGCGTAAAAATCCGCCTTCATGGGAAGACGGAAGCGCTTCAAAAGCCGCGTAACAAGCGTATTTTCCGCCTCCTGCCATCTGCTGTCTCCATTATCTTTTCCGGTCACATGAAAACTCCCTCCCGCGACCATATCGTGTCCACCGGCCTCCTTGCGGTCATCAAAAATATCGCGCAAAATCTCCGGCGTTTCGTCCGTCGGCCGGTTGCTGCGCAAAGAAACGTGAAGTTTATCCTTATACCGGCCCGTACATAGCGACCGTTCCATCCCCTTGTAAGTGAGGAGAAAGTCCGCGATCTCGGAAACAAGGTCCGGATGCTCGACCTCTCCGAGATGGGACACGATCACTCCCCGGAACGCGCGCGCGCCCTGAAGGCCTCGGTTGAGCGTGCTAAAGAACTTTTTGGATTTGGGAGGATTCTGGATCCGGATCAGAGCCCGCATGTCGCAGAGCGGCAGAATGTCCAGGTACGTCTGGATGATGTCGGCCCGGTGCGCACGATAAAGGTTCAACGTATCGGACAAAATGCCGTAGGCAAGCGCGGTCGCGATGCGCCGGGGGATCTCCAGGCCGCTTAAAAGGAGCGCCTGCGTCAGGATCACGCTGGTCGCCCCGCATTCAGTATCAATGATCGCAAGTTCCGCGAAAGGCTTCTTCACGTAGGGATGCTGGTCAATGACCATCGTGACCTTCCGGTTACGCGGGTAGGGGTTGTTCTCGAACTCAGGCTGCGTATCGATCAATGCCGCGTGGTCATATTTCCGGATATCCGAAGGGCGGATCTTATGGATCGGGATCCTCAAAAAATTCACCATGGCGCGGTTTTCGACGCGACCGATGATCCCCTTGTACACGATGCGGGACTTGATCCCGTAAGCGCGCTCCGCAATGTATTGCAAGGCCATCGCCGTCGCGATAGCGTCCGGATCGGGGTAATCATGCGTCACGATAAGAAGCGGTGAAATGGAATCCTTCTTCTTCTCGAGGAACCGGAGAAGTTTCCGGCCGTTCCTGGCGGCAATGTTCGGGATCTTGATTTTGCTGGATTCTGCCGCGGAAGAGTTCATAGAGACTGGAAAAAACCTTTATTTTTGGGACGGTGCAGAAAAGGTGGAAAGCCACTTCCGGAACGGCGCATATTCATGGAGAGATTTCAGGTCGGAGTCCTTCTCGAGATGCGCAATGTCCCAGAACCCGAGACGAACCGCGCGTTTCAGGGCCGTCAGGGACTTGGCGGTATAGCCGGACAGCGCGTAGCTGCACGCCAGATTGTAGAACACGATGGGATCATCCTGACAAAGGCCGGCGAGCCGCTTGTCGATCTCGAGCCCCTTTTCGTACAAACCACGACGGGTATAAGCCTCGGCCAAAGGCACGAGGGCATGGACATAATTGGGACGCTTCTCGAGAACCCCTTCCAGAAAAGAGATCTCAAAATCCAGATCGTTTGATTTCATAGGATAATGATACCTTATTCAAAAAAGCAATGCAATCGGCCGCTACGCGGAGCAGGCAGCGAGGTTCCGCTCGAGGGTCTTGAGAAATTCCTCGATCCGGAACGGTTTCAGGATAAAATCCCGGGCCCCCATCCGGACCGCGGATTCCTTCACACGCTCGTCGTTATAGGCCGTCAATACGATCACCGGGATTTGAGGCCTTTTCATTTGCCCGCAATAATCGCGGACCGCCCCAAGAACCTGTAACCCGTCGATCACGGGCATCCGGATGTCCGTGATGACCAGGTCAAAGTGCCTTTGCGGCAAAAATCCGAGCGCCTCGGCACCGCCGCCGGCCATGACAGGTTCGTATCCCGCTTCTTTAAGGAGGATCTCCAGGGACTTCCGGACAAGCCCATCGTCATCGATGGCAAGGATCCTCTTTTTTCGCGCGAACTTGGAATCTTCCGTCAAAGTAACCTCTCCTCGAAACCCGTATCAGGCCCTTTGATAAGTTCCGGTCAGTTTGCCTTCGGCAAGGACATGCCCGCGCATCGCCTGTAATAATTCCTGTTTCGTAGCGCCAGGTTTAAGACCGGTCATAATATCCAGGGCGTAGAGTTTGAAAAAATACCGGTGTTTCCCGCTTGGCGGACACGGCCCGCCGTAACCGATCGTCCCGAAATCCGTCCTCCCCTGCGTCCCTCCCTCGGAAATTTTTTCCGAAGCCGGAACCCCGGAAGGAAGACTGCTTAAATCCGGCGGCATGTCGTAAACCACCCAATGGACCCAATCTCCGGAGGGCGCGTCAGGATCCTCTGAAATAAGCGCAAGACTCTTCGCATTCCCCGGGACTCCCGCCCATTCAAGCGGCGGGGAGATCTCCGCCCCATCGCGGGTGTGGTCCAAAGGGATCATCTCCCCGTCACCGAACGCAGCGCTTGTGACCGTGATCTTTTGCATAGATCCCCCCCCTTGTGCCGCTCCGGGGCAAAAAAGAAATAACAACGCGACGGTAAAGACAACCGGAAAATTTATTTTCATAGTCACTCCCTGAAGCCTGATTTGAAATTTAAAATTCGCTCCCTCAGGACATGCTTTTGACGGACACGCGATCCAGATAGCTCAAGTCGTCGGTGTTAAGGCGGATCTTTTCGCCTTCGCTGATGAATTGCGGCACAAGGACCATCAGCCCGTTCTCCAACTCGGCCTCCTTGTAATTCGCGGAGTTTTGCCCCTTGGACGTGCTAACTACCTTAAGTTCGACGATCTTGGGAAAAGCGATGTTCAGGGCCTTCCCTTCCCCGAAGAGGACCTCGATAACCTCATTCTCCTTGAGAAACACCTCGTGCTTGCCGACCGCTTGCGCCGAAATGGGGAACTGCTCATAATTTTCCATGTTCATAAAAATGAACTGATCGCCTTCACGGTAAAGATACTGCATCTTCACGACATGGACGTCCACTTCCTCCGCGTTCGCGTCCGCCGACATTTTTTTCTCGATCACATGACCGTCCTCGAGGCTCTTGAGCTTCAGCATCGCGCTCTTGCCGAACTTCCCGGTCCCCCGGATCTCCTGCGTCAGGACCTTGCAAAGTTTCCCGTCAATGCGGATCACATTGCCTACCCGAATATCCGATGCAATGACCATAAAACCTCCCCATTATTTTTAAGATTCAGTCCGTTTTCCGCATTTTCCCAAATGGGAATATTTAAAGCATCCATCCGCCCATAACATAATTGTCTCTTGATCCTCTATTGATCACCCCTGAATGAAACACCGTCTAGAATAATGAAGGCCATCTTGGAACCACTCAAAGGGATTGTCGGCGTGTCCGCTGTATAGACCCATCCAGTTCCACCGTTGATATATATTACGGCATATTCAAAAGTGCAAGGAGACAAACACCTCATACCGCCAACGGGAAGATAGAACATCCCCCCCGCATTTTTCATGGGCCGGTAACCGACCGGCAACTGAAATATCTGATACCCAAACCCCACACTATCAGACGGAATATTCAAAGTGCCTTTCAAGTGAACGATCCCGCTTCCATCGCGAAAATAACTTACGCCATATGACGTGCTAAGCTTCTGCGCGTTAGGCCAGCTACCCGTAAGTGTTGCCGCTGTCCAATCCTCCGGCGCTGCCGAGGCCCTCCAGCCCACCGAACTGTCGACATAGGTTTCCAACTGGTTTTTCGAAGTATTAAAGATCACCATGCCCTGGGTAAGCGGAGGCGTCGAGCTCGTGGTAATAGCATCTCGTTCCGCCGTGGTCTTTTTGGGCACAATGAGACTGTTTGTTGCGTTGAGCGTTGAATACTCCCCGTACGGCGCGGGATAGTAGGTCGTCAGCTCCGCCTTTCCGGCATAAACGGAAGCCGTCATCCAACAGGTTGAAATAGCCAAGCCACACAGAAGAAGCTTTTTAAACATTTAAATTTCTCCGATCTATTTTATTAAATTTCAGTGCTTCCACCCGAACAGCATCTGAAGATAAGATCTTTCTTCCCGGTCCTTCGCGGAAAGGCCAAGCTTCTTTTCGATCACATTCTCTTCTTCAAGGCTCCGGAGCTTTAGCATCGCGCTTTTGCCGAACTTCCCGGTCCCGCGGGTCTCCTGCGTCAGGACCTTACAAAGTTTCCCGTCAATGCGGATCACGTTCCCCACCCGTATATCCGATGCCATGACCATAAAACTTCCCTTTGCTAAAATACAACTATCATCTTATTTGATACGGAATGCGACACTTCCAGAACTGAACGATCTCAATTTTCGCCATTTTTTTACGCGTCCACCCGGTATGAAATACCATCCAGGTAAATCACACCTTCCGCGGTCGGGTTAGAAGTAGTTCCGGCACTTAATGGAAAGACATCGGGGATCACACTCCCATTCCCAGAAGCAACAGTAATCCGTCCCCAGTCATCGGGACAGCTCGAAGTCGTACACCTCGTTGTGGCGACAAGAAAAGATTTCTGTACCGGAGGCCGGTACCCGACCGGGAGCTGAAATGCGCGAAGTACTAATGTGTGGGTATTCGGCGTACGTATTACACCTTTCAAGTGAACGATTCCATCATTATCGCGAAAGAAACCTACTTTGTCATAAACGTTGGTAGGATACATTTGAGTAAAACCGTTTTCCAATGCCGGCTCACCGGGATCGCCGACGTTATGCCAGTTCTCCGACGCCCCGCCAACCCCACGCCAGGTCCCGCCGTCATAGACCTCCAGCCGATTGTGACCGGCATCGGTATTAAAGATCACCATGCCCCGGGTAAGCGGAGGCGTCGAGCTCGTGGTAATAGCATCTCGTTCCGTCGTGGTCTTTTTGGGCACAATGAGACTGTTTGTTGCGTTGAGCGTTGAATACTCCCCGTACGGCGCGGGATAGTAGGTCGTCAGCTCCGCCTTTCCGGCATAAACGGAAGCCGTCATCCAACAGGTTGAAATAGCCAAGCCACACAGAAGAAGCTTTTTAAACATTTAAATTTCTCCGATCTATTTTATTAAATTTCAGTGCTTCCACCCGAACAGCATCTGAAGATAAGATCTTTCTTCCCGGTCCTTCGCGGAAAGACCGAGCCTCTTTTCGATCACCCGGATCACCCCCGCCCGGCCTTCGATCTCCAGGAACCCCCCGAATTTCGAAAGATGATCTAGCGTTACAAGCGCCGGACCGAGGCTGTAACTTTCCCGCCTTTTCGTGTAGCTTTGGAGAACCCGGAAACCCGAAAGCAAAAGGATCGTTTTAATCGGCTCATAATCGACCGCCGCTTCGATCTCCCGCCGCTTCGTGAACAACGAAACGAGCCGCGGCCCTTTCAGGGTCAGGGTTGCCTGTTTGCCGAAACGGCGGAGACGGAGGGCCGTCTTTTTTTTGGATAAAAATCCGTTCCGGTCAAAAAATTCATTCCGTTCAACCCCCGCAGCGATCTTCCGGGCGCCCAGTTTTTTCAGAAGCTGCCGGACCTTCGCGGAGTTCCCGACCCGGTATTTTTGTTCGATCTCAAAAGATTTCACGGAAGTTCACACCCCGACCAGCATTTTTTCGCGCAACTTCGCCGCCATATCGTATCCAACCAGCTCGCCGACGATCTGAAGCGCGAATTCAAGCGCCGTCCCGGGCCCCTGACTCGTGATGATACGTCCGTCGAGTACGACCCGTTTTTTTTCATAAGAGATTTTTTCCGTAAAATCGGATTCACAGCCCGGATAACACGTCGCCTTTTTTCCGTCCAGAATACCGAGCGGCGCCAACACCACGGCGGGCGCGGCGCAGATCGCGGCGATCATTTTCCCGTGGGCGTGCATTTTTTTCAGAAACTCACCGACCACTTCCGAGTTCGCAAGATGGGTGGAACCCGGCATCCCTCCGGGAACGATCACCGCGTCCGGCAGCTCCCGGATATCCGCGAGCATGACCTCAGCCTGAACGCCGATCCCCCTGGAACTTTTGACGGTCAAGCCGCTCACGCCGACGACCGTCACGCGCACACCGGCGCGCCTCAGGACATCGATCGGACCGATCGCTTCGACCTCTTCAAACCCTTCTGCGAGAAGGACTATCGCTGTCCTGGGCATAAAGGCTCCTTTATTCCGACGCTTCCGGAGAAGGGTGCTGCGGGTTCATCGCTTCCACGGTGATCTTTTTCTGGCCGAAGATCTTGTCGTTGGCGAAAATCCGGAACTCATACTCACCGGCGTGCATGAAACGCACCCCGCGCAGGTTGAACACTAGCTCGTGCGCTAAAAGCGGGCTCGGGACACGAACTTCCTCGGGCATTTCGCTTTTTCCGATGAGCGTATCGCTCTGGAGGTCGATCAGCTCGAGACGGAACCGGAAGCTTCCCTGGGCGTCCGTCAGTTTAATGTAAACCGACATTGCGAAATGTGTGCAGGGAAATGTCGCGGCACCGATATTCTCGAAAACACCGATCAGGCTCTTTTTGTTGGTGCCGCGCTCCGTGATCACGTAGTCGCAAATCAGCATGGCGTTCGTTTTTGGAACCGGAGATACCATAAAAATCCTTTCTTGTAGCCCTGAGGAGGACAAGCCGCGAAGACCGGTCCCCTGATGATTGTATTTAGATGATTGTATTTATCCGAACTTATAATGTTTTCTGACGGGTTTTTTGACCTGCCAGATACACTTCAGACCCTGCGGGAACATCACGAAGTCTCCCTTGCCGAAGGAGACCTCGCCATCGGCGGTCTTTACAGTCACTTCCCCATCCAGAAAATAGCAGGCTTCCTTGTCATCGTAGAACCAGTCGAAAGTCGAGACCTCCTTGGTCCAGATGGGCCAGGACAGGACCTTCAGGTCGCTCAGCATTTTCTGCGAAGGTTTTTGCACCGAGATCTTCAAACCTGTCTGCTGCGTCATCGGAGACTCCTTATTTTCTGAATTTTTCAAGCCAGCTGCAATATTCACATTTCGCGGAAGCTTTCGGCGCCGGCCCCGTCAGGGCCTCGATCGCTTTATGGCAAAGATCCTTCGGCCGCCGGATATCCGTCGCGATGCGGATCGGCTGAAGCTCGAATTGCACATTCCCGTTCTCGCCGACCTGCTTCGGCGAATAGTAGAGAAGGAACCCGTAACCCGCCGTCTTCAACCCATTCCCCTCCAGCATCAGCGCGTAGCAATCCAACTGGGTCTGGTAATATTTTGTGGCGTCCTCTTCGCTCGTCGGCGAACCCTTCGTCTTGTAGTCAAAAGGAATGTGCTGATCTCCCTTCACCAAAAGATCGTCCAGCATCCCGGAAAGAACGACCCCGTCCTCCTGATATTGGAGTCCGGTACGCCATTCACGCCAGCCGTCGAGCCGGGCCTGGTTCTCATAGAGGAGAATACCTTCGAAGGTCTCCGTCCGGAGCTCCGGCGGAAGCTCCCGCTTGCTGCGGTAAGTATCAAAATAGGTCTTGATGACCCGGTCCATGCCGCCGGGAAGCGAAGGGAAAATGCCTCGCGGCCGCTTGATATTCTTAACCTTTTCGAGCCAAAAACAGCGCGGGCAATCCTTGAAAAGACTCAATGCCGATGGGGAAAGCGTAACCTGCTTTGTCATACTCCTCCTCGAATACAAAACGTCTTTATTATATCCGCGATCAGGACAATCGCTAGTGATTTACCAGAGGATGTTGGATGCAGGAGAACGGATCTCGAAAACCGGTCTTGCATTCTCCTTTATCCGCCATCCCTTGTCCGGTCTTTATTTCCCGGAAAAGGATCGTCCGGATCATTGAAGTTCGGAAGAAAGGCCGTCTTTTCCACGAGTTCCTGCGTATAAACCCGTTCGAATCCGAGCTTGATGACAAGCGCAAGGACTTGCTCGTATTCTTTGGCGTGCAGCATCCGGTGAAGTTCGTTCCGTTTGCAGCACTCCGGCATCGGCTGGAACTGGCTCATCACCGAGACCGGGATCCCCGGACCAAATTCCCGATGCAGGATCTTGAGCACCTTCAAACTGTTTTCGACATGGCCCGGAAGCACCAGATGGCGGACGAGTACGCCGCGTTTGGCGGGCCTATCTCCCGAAGGGTCCCACGGCTCCAGAAATCCCTTTTCCTTCACCATGCTCCGGATGGCGGCAAGCGCGATCTCCGGATACCGCGCGTCCCCCATACACTTTTGGGCAAGCTCCGGCTCCGCGAACTTGAAGTCGGGAAGGAACATGTCCATAAATTCCGCATACTCCGGGATCTTTTCCGGTTTTTGATAGCCGGAACAGTTAAACAATGTCGGGATCCGGATCCCTTCTTCGCGCAACGCCAGACAAAGGTTCCTGACATGCGGCCAGAAATGGTCCGGCGTGACAAAATTCAGATTATGGACCTCTTTGCGGATCAATGTTTTAACTTCGGCCAGTAGCTCGGCGGGCGTGATCGCCCGGCCGTCGTGTTTGAGAGAGATCTGATAATTCTGGCAAAAGAAACACTGGCTGGAGCAGCCGCTGAAAAAGAGGGTGCCGGAACCGCAGGCGCCCGTAAAGGACGGCTCTTCGCCAAAATGCGGCCCGATAAAGGAGATCGAACAGGTCGCGCTTTCGCCGCAGAACCCGAGTTTCCCCTGCGTGCGATCGACCTTGCAGTTCCTCGGACAAAGCGTGCAATTTTTGTAAGCGTCAAGATTCATAACAGAAAGGACGGGTCATCCGACAAGTATTTTGAACGCATCCGGAAGAAAACGAAGGAGGTCCCCGGCAACAAGCCCCACTTGTCCGATCTTCCCGGAAGCGATATCTCCGGCAAGACCGTGGGCATGCACCCCCAGACAAGCGGCTTCATAACAGGAAAGACCCTGCCCGATCAACGCGGCGATCACGCCGGTTAGAACATCACCGGACCCGGCCGTCGCCATTCCGGGATTTCCGGTCGTGTTCACATAAACTTCCCCCGACGGCGACGCCACGACCGTACGGTGCCCTTTGAGGACAACAACAACCCCGTAGTCCCGGGCAACCTTCACGGCGCGGTCTTTTCGCAACGCATCGGACCCATCCAGCTTGCCGCCGAACATGCGAATGAATTCTCCCGGATGCGGCGTCAAAACAAAGGGGCCTGGCACCTTTTCCCCTTCAAGTATCTTCAAGTGCCCTTTCAGGGCGTTAAGTCCGTCCGCATCAATGACAACCGGCGTTTCGGTTTCCTGAAGGACCTTCCGGATCAGTTTTTGTGTGGTGAGATGCTGCGAAAGCCCGGGACCAATCGCGAGAACATTCTGGGTGTGACAAAACCGCCGGATCTCGGGAAAACCTTGGAGCGAAAGCGTTCCTTTGGAGGTGGAAGGAAGCGGGCGGATCATAAGTTCGGAATCCCGTTTAGCAATGATGAGATAAACCGCGTCCGGCACGCCGACCGTTACAAGCCCGGCCCCGGCCCGGAGTGCCGACATCCCGGCGAGGTTTGCCGCGCCGGTCATGCCGCGAGAGCCGGCAAGAACGAACACCCGCCCGAAATCACCTTTGTGAGAGATCGCGGGTCGTTTTAATTTTTTAGCGATGGCGTGAATATTCATCATTTTAAGAGAGGTCGATCCTGAGAAATAAGGGGCCGGTCAAAAACGGATCTTCTTTACGCCTGACGACTCATCCCCTGCCACTGGTAATGATCTTCTTCATCTCCTTCACAGCTTTGGAGAGGCCGACGAACACCGCGCGGCTAACGATGGAATGACCGATGTTGAATTCAACGATCTGTGAGACCTTGAGGAGCGGAAAAATGTTCTCATAATTCAGACCGTGACCCGCGTGGATACGAAGCCCCAACTTCGCGCCAAGTAGCGCGGCCTTTTCGATACGGATCAGTTCTTTTTCTTTTTGCGAACCTTTGGCGTTAGCGTACGAGCCGGTATGGATCTCAATGGCGTTGGCCCCAAGACGTGCGGCTTCCTGAACCTGTTTTTCGATCGGATCGATAAAAAGGCTGACCTGGACTTTTTTCGCGGAAAGGGCGTCGATCGTACGCTCCAGCGGCCCCGTCCTCAAAAAAAGATCGAGCCCGCCCTCCGTCGTAAGCTCCTGCCGTTTTTCCGGGACAAGACACGCCTTTTCGGGTCGTGCCTTGAGCGCAATCTTGAGGATCTCGGGGGACACAGACATTTCGAGGTTCAGCGGCACGTAAATCTTCTTGAGAAGTTCCAAAACATCGGCATCCTGGATGTGCCGCCGGTCCTCACGCAAATGGACCGTGATGCTGTCCGCGCCGCCCTGCTCGGCTTCGAGCGCGGCTTCAAGCACGGACGGCTCAACCCCGCCGCGCGCCTGGCGGAGCGTCGCGATGTGATCGATATTCACACCAAGTTGTTTGGACGAGGAACGGGACGTCATAAAAAGGTCAATCCTTCAGGCCGCGGATTGCGACCTTGATCGTGATCGGCTGTTTGTCCTTAAGGGCCAGCGCCTCGGGCAACACGACCTGAAGCGGAATCTCATGATCGCCTTTCTCAAGGTTCGCAAGATCTACATAGGCAAGCAGCGTTTCCGGCGCAAGCTGTTCAAGCGCCCGCTTCGAACCTTTCAGGACAAGCGACACCTTCGAAGGTTCAAGCTCAACGATCCCGTTCGCCTCGGAACCTTTCAGAACGCGCACGGAAATATCTTTAAATTCTTTCTCGTCGAATTCCTCGCGGATCGGAATGTAAACATCCACGAGCGACTCACTCATGGCCCTAACGGTCGCCGGCAACCGGACCTGGACGGTCCTGTGAAAAGAACGGATCCGGCCGACCAGGTCGATCGGTTCCGTCTTTGCGAACTTCATTTTCTCCAGTTCCCCTTTCGGGCCCTTCGCAAGGATCGCGTTCGGATCCATCCGGACATCGTTGGCGAGAATCTTGTACCCGACCGCGGGTTCGCCCACAAAATCCGGTTGGATCTCAAGTTTCTGAACGATGATTTCATCCAACTTCACGGTAACAGCTTCGGGCTCGATGTCCAAGACGCGGATCTGGAAACTCGGCACGCGGATCTCGCCCGGTTCGATCCGGAACGAATACTCCCCGGCGGTTTTTACTTCAGATCCGATCTTGTGGATCGCCTGAATATCCTGGCTCGCGAGGTTAACGATCAGGGAGCGCGGCGCGGAGAGCGTTACCTGAAGCGCGCGAACCGATCTTTCCGAGATCGTCATCTGCGGATTCTCCACTTCAATGCGGAGCGGGATGATACGCGTCACTTCGATGCTTTCTTCGCCGACCGCGTAGTACCACAGACCGACCGCGAGCACAAAGGAGATGATCTTCAAGCCCCAGTTTCGCCGCATCCAGTGAGGTATCATGACGGGATCTTCCCCTGGAATTGAAAGAGCCGCCGGTTCTTATCGAGAAAATCCTTGAAGAAATTCTTGCTATCCGCGGGCGGGTTGAAAAGGCTTTCGAGGATCCGCTTAAGATCGTCCAGATCGAGTGTCTTGGTCAATTTCCCGGCGACGGAAACGGAGATACTTCCCGTTTCTTCGGAAACCACGATGCAAACAGCATCATTCTCTTCCGTAAGTCCGATCGCCGCGCGATGCCGCGTGCCCACCGAGGGAGGAAGTTCGGTCGTCTGGGTCAGCGGGAAAAGAGAACCGCAAGACGCGACCCGGTCACCGACCAGGATTACCGCCCCGTCATGCGTAGGCGTATGCGGGTCAAAAATGCTCCAGAGGAGTTCAGCACTCATCTTGCCGTCGATCATCATCCCGCTTTCGATATAGTTCTTCAGACCGACATCGCGTTCGATGGCGATCAACGCACCCATCCGGTGCCGCGACATATGGTCGCAGGCGCGGACGATCTCGTCGATCGTGCCCCCCTTCTTAAGAAATCCTCCCGACATCGTCGTCCCGATACGTGCGAGCGCCCGGCGCATTTCGGGCTGAAAGATGATCAGGATGGCCACAACACCGACCGCAAAAAGTTTGGAGAGCACCCAGATAATGCTGTTGAGCTCGAAAAATTTTGCGACCACGAAGATCACGACGAGAAGGAGGAGACCGAGCAAAAGCTGCATCGCACGGGTCCCCTGAAAAAAACGGATCACCGAATAGATCAGCGCCCAGATGACAAAGATCTCGACCAGCGGCCGCCAGAAAGAGATCAGGAGTTGGAACATATTATTTTTTTCCGAAAAGGGTAAATGCCAGTGTGAGGATGAGGCTCAAAAGAATACAGGTCGTAACCGGAAGATAGAACGCAAAACTGCCTTTGCGCAGAAAAATGTCGCCGGGAAGTTTCCCGAGGCCCGGGACCTTGTCGAAAAAAGCCGCGAAGATCCCCATGCCGATCAAGATGACTCCGAAAAAGATCAGGGTTTTCGCAAGGTCGCTCATAACGTTTCCTCTCGGGATTTTTCATACTATACCACAGGCACGGTTTCCCCTCCAAGCGTGTAAATTGAAACACCGAAAAACACGCGGCCCCGGGACTGCACCTGCGCGGTTCTCCCGGGTCAGGACAGGTTTTCGAAAGCGGGGGATCTCAGAAGCCGGACTATTTCCAGGACAAAACAGGCGAAAGTCCAAAGGAACAGAAGGATCAGCCCGTAAAGGCTTATCCGGAAAAGCGTGCGGGACAGCATGTTCGCTCGTTGAAGAACCTCAAGCTCCTCAACATAGATCACTTCGCAGGCTCCGGCGCCGGTATCGGTCCGGGTTATGCTCGTTTGCCATGCCACGTCCGGCGAATCATAACGGCCGGCTTTCCCGTTCAGTTTCGCCTTCACGTTCACAAGCTTCCCTTTGATCCGGACCTGGTCCCCAACGCCGAGGCCCTTGACCTTTTTCTCGATCGCCGGATCGTTCACAAGCAGATGGCTGTTGGAAAGTTCGTTCATATTGAACGCCACGTTCCCGCACCATTGGACCCAACACCACCGGCAATCCTGGAAGAACCGGACATTGGAAAGCTTGTAGACCCCGTTCGCGAGATTGCTCCCCCAGATCATGCAAAGGTCCATGTGGAATGTTTTGTCGAACTTGTAGATCGTGAACGCCTTGTAATCGAGACGGCTCACGATCATGGCGCTGATGTCGTAACCGTAGACCGGCGTCACTTCGTAGGAATAGTCGTTGCGGGTAAATCTCATGACCGTGCGGTCAGTGAGCTCATACTGATGAGGCTGTTTCAGAGCCTCAGGCCGGATCTCCTTGACCCTCCGGAAATCCTTTTGCGTAAAAAACGTGACCCCGAGCATGACCAGCAGGATATAAAAAAGATACCGTCGGAAAGTTTTCACGCGCCTTAACTCCTGAACCCGCTCCCGCTTTATAAAAAACCGGAAGCCGTCTTATGCCGGAAAAGCACGCGGCAATGTGAGGATGAACCGGGAACCTTCGCCAGGTTTGCTTTTAACTTCGACGGTTCCCCGGTGCATTTTTACGGTACGGGCCACGACCATCAGACCCAGGCCGGTGCCTTCCTTGCCCTTAGTCGAAAAGAACGCCTCAAAAAGCCGCGCCCGGACCTCCTCGGTCATCCCCTGCGCATTGTCCTCCACGATCAATTCGTATTGTTCTGCGTCCTTGATCCGCGCCAGGATCTTCACGCAAGCCCCGGGAGCGTCCTTCGCGAAAGCTTCCATGGCATTCTTCACGAGATTCAAAAGCGCCCGGTAAAGCGCGCGGGGGTCGCCCTCCACTTCCGGAAAATCAAGCGGGGCCCGAAAATCCAGTCGCACCCGGAGCTGCTGCGCACGGTCATCCATGTCGTTCTGAAGCTCGAGCAAAAGCGCCGGAAGATTGATCTTCTGCGCGGCAAGCTCGTAATCTTTCGTCAGACTGAGCATCTCGAAAACAAACCCGTCGATCCCCCGCAGCGCCTTGGTCATTTTCGAAAGCCCTTTTTCGATGAACCGTTCGTTCTTTTCCCGGAAGCCGTCCCGCGTCAACTCGTCCGAAAGCCGGGCAACCTGCATAATGTTCTTGATCTCGTGGACCACCATGGCCATGGCCTGTCCCACCGCGGCGAGCCGTTCCATCTTGAGATTTTCTTCAAAAAGAAAACTGTTCTTGAGGGCCCCGGCAAACTGCGCGGCAAGATCGAACCCGAGCTCTACATCTTTCGATCCAAACGCCGGAAGATCTTCTCCTCTTTCAAAACAGGCAAGCCCTAGCGAAGCATTCCGCACGACAAGCGGGAGGAAAAGCCTCCGGCCTCCAGCAACCGGTTTTCCGGTTCTGAAAGCGCTCGCGGCCTCCGCCGCCATACCCGCCGGGGCCTGTTGAGCAACGGGAGTGGAAGCTTCCAGCCAAAGATCTTTATTTTTACCGGCGAGAAAAAGGTAACCTGCCCGGGCAGGAATGAACTGAAGAACGGTGGTGAGAAAAAAATCAACAAGAACTTTACGGTCCGTGATCGCGTCGTAGATCCTCCCAATCTCGTGCGCGGCCTGATAAGGTTTTTCGGAGGCAGTCATGGCAAGATATTACTCATCGAGGCACATCCATGCAAGCACATCCGAAGAACGGCGCCGGGGAATGGCTCCCCCGAACCCGAAGAAACAGGAAGCTGAGCGAATTCCGCGCTTGAAAAACAGTCGGGTCTTGCGCGTTGCGCAAAAGCCGCGAAATGATTTGTCGTTCGAGACAAATCTTCCTATAATCCCCCCATGAGAAAGATCGCTTCTTATCTCGTCCCTCTCCTGATCCTTTTTTGCATCTTCGCGTTTCTCCGGCAGTTCCCCGTCCAGACGGAAGGACTCCGGGTCAAGATCTTCGATCTTTACCAGCAGATCCGTCCCCGGCAGTATCAGGAAACACCGGTCCGCATCATCGATATCGACGATGAAAGTCTCTCGAAACTCGGCCAGTGGCCGTGGCCCCGGAACCTTCTGGCAAAACTCGTCACCCGTCTCTCCCGGGGCGGCGCCAAATCCATCGTCTTTGACGGCGTCTTTGCCGAAGCGGACCGGACCTCGCCGAGAAACATCATTCCGACCTGGCCCGATGATCCGATCCTCACGCTCGTCCGCTCCGAGATCGACAAGATCCCCGACCACGACGAGGTTTTCGCAAAAGCCATCACTAAAGCTCCTGTCGTCCTGGCCTTCGGCCTCATCAACCAGAGAAATTCCAAGCTCCCGGTCATGAAGACCGGTTTCCTCGAACACGGCATGCGCCAGGACAAGGCCATCGATTACATTGAGCCCATTTATAAAGGCGCGGTCGTGAACCTCCCGGCCCTTGAAAAAGCCTCGCGCGGCAACGGTTGCTTCAATATGGGGGCCGACCGCGACAGCGTGGTCCGCCGCGTCCCGGCCCTTTTCCGCCTAAATGACATTCTTTATCCTTCGCTCCTCCTCGAAGCGCTTCGCGTCTTTCAGGAAGCATCGACTTACAAAATCTCGCTCGCCGGATCCACCGGCGAAGCCTCCTTCGGTGAAAAAACTGGCCTCGTCAATATCAAGACCGGCCTGATCGACATTCCGACCGAAGGGAACGGCCAGATCTGGCTTTATGACACGGGATACAAACCCGAACGCTACATCCCCGCATGGAAAGTCCTTTCCGATAACTTCGACCTCAAAAGCCTGGAAGGCCGGGTCCTTTTTATCGGCTCGAGCGCACTCGGCCTCAAAGACCTCCGCCCCACACCGGTGAATTCCCGCGCGGCGGGCGTGGACGTCCACGCGCAGATCGCCGAACAGATCTTCACCGGAGAATTCCTTGAACGTCCGGACTGGGCCGAAGGCGCGGAATATACCTACCTCGCCCTCCTCGGTCTTTTGCTGACGTTCCTTCTGCCGCATGCCGGCGCGATCCGGTCCGCCGTGATCGGGCTCCTCGGAACGGCCGCCGCGGTCGGGGTTTCGTGGTATGTGTTCGATAAATGGCATTTCCTCACCGATCCGGTGTTCCCGTCTCTCGCGGTCCTGATGATCTACATGGCATCGTCGTTCCTGAATTTTCTCGGGACCGAAAAAGAACGCGGCGCGATCCGCGGCGCTTTCGGCCGGTACCTCTCCCCTGTTCTCGTCGAAAAACTTGCCAAAAACCCGAAGCAACTGAAACTCGGCGGCGAAATGCGCGTCATGAGCTTCCTGTTCATGGACATCCGTAATTTCACGACCATCGCGGAACAGTTCAAGCCGGAGGAACTAACGCAGTTCATGAACCGGTTCCTCACCCCCATGACAGACATCATCCTGAAACACGGCGGCACGATCGATAAATACATCGGCGACTGCATCATGGCGTTCTGGAATGCGCCGCTTGAAGACAAGGACCACGCCCGGCATGCCTGCGAAGCGGCGCTCGACATGCAGGACCTCATCCGCCAATGGAACCAGGAGAGCGAAAAAGGCGACCCTCTTTATCCTCACATCCAGATCGGGATCGGCATCAATACGGGGAACGCCTGTGTCGGCAACATGGGGTCAGAGCAGCGTTTCGATTATACGGTGCTCGGCGATTCCGTGAACCTTGCGTCGCGCTTGGAAAGCCTTTCGAAAAATTACGGCGTCACGACGGTCCTCGGACAAAACACCGTGGCCAACGCCGGCGGGTTCGCAACTCTCGAGTTGGATCTGATCCGCGTCAAAGGGAAAACCCATCCGACGCAGATCTTCGCGCTTCTTGGCGATACGGCACTCGCTCAAACACCGGACTTCGCAAAACTTGCCGTCGAGCACGGGAAGATGCTCGCCTCGTACCGCGGTCAACGGTGGGAGGAAGCCCGCGGATTTCTTGACCCTTGCCGGAAGATTCCCGTCAGGGGCATTGATCTTACAGCTCTCTGCGATCTCTACGCTTCACGCATCCAGGCCTCCCGGATCAATCCGCCGGGCCAAGATTGGGACGGCGCCGCAACGGCCTCTGCAAAATAAAAAAGGGCAGGCTACTTTGGGATAAAGCAGCCTGCCCTTTTTTTTTACAAAAATCAGGAAGGATAAGACGATTTATTTTGTTCCTGGTGCTCTTCAGGACGGGACGCCGAAGAATCCGCCGCGTCCTGCGCCGCTTCCTGAGTCTGCCAATTCATCTTATCTACGGTATTGAGAAGGTTCAAAAGATCCTGTGTCTCAACGCCCCTCGCGGACGACGCCGAACCCGCCTCAGTCGAGTGACCGGGATCTCCGGCCGTTTCCTCGGAGGCTCCCGTCATTCCCTGCCCCAAGGCTCCCGCGATCTTCTGGAGGTCCGCTTCCGAGACCTGGAAAACCTTGGCCGGTACTGAATTCGGACCATCGATGATCGTGGCGTTCCCCGCCTCGTCAATGTCAACTCCGACCACTTCCCCGTTCACGACATTGCTCACATAAATACGTCCCACTCCGACCGGCCCGAGAAGCACCACGGTCGTCTTGGCTCCGTCGATGATTCCCGCCACATTCGTCCCGCGGAACCCGATCGTCCCCGCCGGAAGATCCACATTCATGTTCTCCGGCTTCTTATGGGCGACCTTTCCCGACACGACACGGAAAACCCCCTTCACCATACTCGCCTTCACCTTGCCGTCGTCATTCTTGGGATTGTAAATAAACTCATCAACAACCACAGCGCTAAGGGGCCCGAGCGTAAAGATCGTCTGGTCCAGCAAAAGAACCTGAAGCTGTCCGTCCGCGCCGGTTTCGATCTTGTCACCCATGAAAATCTTGTCACCGCTTTTGAGCGGTTTCGCGGGCGTTCCCGGGGCGATACTTTTCACTTCCCCTTTAACTGCCGCGGCCACACCGGCCTGGATCGGCCCCGCCGTCTCGGCATAAAGCGCTCCCAGCGTCCCGACCGAAACCGCCATCCCCACAACCAAAATCCAAAATAGATATTTTTTCATAACGTCACCTTCCTTTGCCGTCCTGAAACTTTCAATGCTACGCGGGGGACAACGGACCGGGAGACCGCTCCCCGGAACCAGTCCCCGAACCGACATCGACACTGCCATTGTCATAATGGACAGTGGCATTTCCCGTTTGCGCAACGACCCCGTTAAGATTCTCCAACGTGATGTCCACGCTTTTGATATTTCCGGTGGCGTACGTCTCGCTCATGACCGCATTGGTTTCGCCGATAAGATTCTGCGCATTGATCGTGGCGCTTTCCGTAACGGAACCAATCGTCACCTCAACATAGGAACCCGTACTTCCCATGAGGATCTTACCCGTTTGGACATCAAGATCCCAATTCGCCGAAAATGAGCCGAAGGCTGAGCCGTAGCTGTTGTAGAGAGATCCGCTAACAGAATAATGATAACTTCCGGGAATGGTCGCCAGCTCCGCAACCGTCGTCGTCCCGTCCTGAACGCCCGAGCTTCCTGATTGGCTCGTCATGTCCTGGGATGTCTCGGCCAGGAAATTATCGTTCTGATTCATCAACCCATCAAGGCCCGCGGTCAAAGATGCGGCATCCCCGGTCAACGCAAGACTCTCTCCGGAAAGATCTGAAGCCGAACCGCCACCCGTGAGCCCGCTATCACCGCCTCCGGAACCACCGCTACCACCCGAACCGCCTCCCTGAGTCCCTCCGGAACCGTCCAGATTTCCGGTCAACTGATTCACCTGATCGCCAGGGACCTGAAACACCCCGGAAAGGCCACCGCTCCCGTCAACCTGGACGCCGAATCCCGCTCCCGTCACTTCGCGACTTTCTCCCGAATTAGAGCCCTCCCCCGTCAGCGTGAAACTGCCGGGATTCTCTCCCGCGTTGTTGTTGCCTCCCGGACCACCAAGCATCACAAGCGAGCCGGTCTGGCCGGTCTGGCCAAGCACGATCGTCCCGCGGAACCCGATCGTTGCGCTCGGAAGTTTCATCGTCACGCTCGACGGCCTCTTCGCCGCGATCTTCCCGGAAACGTACCGGAAAAACCCCTCGGTAACATTGGCCTTGATCTTTCCCTCCTGCGTCTTCGGATCATAAACAAATTCGTCGATTACGATCGCGCTGTTCGGGCCGATCGTAAAAACGGTTTCATCGAGTAAAAGGATCTGGAGGTGCCCCTCGGCATCGGTCCGGATCTCATCGCCAAGATAAATAGACTGCCCGCTCTGCACCACGCGTCCGATCTGCCCGGGCGTTTTGAGCTCGACTTTCCCTTTCGCGGCGGCGACCACGCCGATCTTTTCAAGACCGGCAGGAGCCATCACGGAACCCGCCATCGGCACAGACATCTGCGCAAAAACCCCGGAAGAGGCGGCCAGAAAAAAAAGAACCAGCGCGAGAAAAAGGATCTTTTTCATGGCTAGAACTCCATTCTTTTCGTGAAGAGGGTCTGGATCTTATTGTCGGTATACGTGTAATTCGTAACGCTCGAAAGCGCCCGATAGAATTCATACGAGAACGTGAACACGATATCCTTGAACGGCTTGGGCAGGACCTTTCCGATCAGGATCGTCTCAAGCGGCACGCCGTAGGTCGTGCGATACCGGAAGATCCGGTCGTGGCGGATCTTGTTTGCCACAGTAAAGTCCGGCGCCTGATAATTGTCGAAAAGCACATTGAACGCGTTGATCACAAACTGGCCTTTGGGCCAGACCCAGGTATGCGTGTTGTTAAGGCTAACGCGGGAATAGGCATCGAAGTCCTGCTTCGCCAGTTTCTCTGAGAATCCGACGTTGCTCGACCACCGCATCGTCGGGGTAATCATATAGTTCGCGCCCCAGAAATTATCGAACTGAGGGCCTTTACGATCCTGAGAATTCGGACTTTCGCTGATGTTCATATAATCCTGGCGCTCGACCCGGAAAGTATAGAAGGCGTTGAGTTTTTTAGTGAAGTCGTGGTCGAAGGCAAAACTTCCGCCCTGGGTCCTGAGAAAACTTTCGCTCGAAAGATACATGTAGCTGGAATAAAAAGACGGCGTGAAGTTAACGTATTTGTTTTTGTAGGTCCCGCCGACTTCATACTGATAGGAACCAAGATCCAGAGAATTCACCGTAGTCTGATTCTGAAGAAAATACGTAAAGTTCGCGAAAACGGTATGCCCGGCCTGGTAACCGAGCTCATGCGTGATATCCAGGCTCGAGACATTGAGAAAATTCGTGTCACGTTTTTGCGTATTGGACCCCGTCACATCCTGGATCACATTGCTCACCAATTGCTGTTTCGAGGACGGCGAAGCGTTCCGGTTCGTGTCGTAGCCCCAACCAAGCGTCTCCCTCACCCCGATGTGCGTCCGCCGTTGTTTCGCCTTGATCCGCTTCTCGAAATCATCGACTTGACGCTTGATCTTGGGCGGCAGTTTTACGGTCTGGAGGATATTCAGCTCTTTTTTGGCCTCGGTCAAATTATCGAGACGAAAAAGCACGACCGTATAAAGAAGCCGGACGTCCGAAAGGTTCGGGTTGACGAGAAGGATGCGCTCGAGGGTTGCCGCGGCGCTCAGGAGCTCGCCCCGCGCGATCTGGTCCTGCGCGTACCGGTAGTTGAGTTCGATATTGTCCGGGTCCTTGAGAATATCCTCGTAGGTCACGCCCGTCTTGTATTTGTCGGTCTGTTCCTTGGCCTCAGACTTCGCGGCCACGCGCGAAATTTGTTTGGTAGCGCGGGTTTGCATCCCGACGTTCTCGGTCTCGCGGGTAAGATCTTCCGCAAATGCGGGGACATTCAGTGCGCTTAAAAGGAAAACGGCGGCAATAAAAACGGAGGATTTCCGGAAAAACCTCAAACGGCATGGAGACTTCATCGTTTCCTTTTCCAGTTGTTCCGTGGTAGACGTTTTAAACCGGTATGGAAAAACAGCGCGCTGACTTTTCGTAGTCTACCCTCGCCCCAAAGGAAAATCAAACTACTTTCCAAATAACACCTTCCTTCACGCATCAATTCCGCTATACTGTTTTCATGTCCGTTTTTCTATCGGAAAATTCAAAAGTTCATAGGATCAACCCTGACAATCTTCGGTCAAAAAAATCGGGGGCCGGGACATGACATTTCAATTAGACCCTTTCCAGCAGGAAGCGATCGCGTGGATCGAAAAGGAAACCTCCCTCCTCATCTCCGCACCCACGGGATCCGGCAAAACGCTGATCGCCGAAGCGGCTGTCGAAAAGGCCCTGGCGCGCGGTGAAGAGGTCATCTACACCGCCCCGATCAAGGCTTTGAGCAACCAAAAATTCCGGGATTTTCAGACGCGTTTTGGACCCGAAAAAGTCGGTATCCTCACCGGAGACGTCTCGATCAATTCCGCGGCGCCCATCGTCATCATGACGACCGAGATCTACCGGAACTCTCTTTTTGAGAATACCGGCCGGATCCGCCGCGTCGGATGGGTCATTTTCGATGAGGTCCATTATATGGACGATCCCGAACGCGGCACCGTATGGGAAGAGGCGCTTCTTTTCACACCGCCGGAGATCCGGCTCCTCGCGCTGAGCGCCACCATCCCGAACGTGCGCGAACTCGCCCAATGGATCCAGCAGATCCACCAGCGGCCGATCCAGGTGATCGAGGAATCGCACCGGCCCGTTCCGCTGCATTTTCTCTTCCAATGCCAGGGCCAGTTCTTCACCAACACAAAATCGCTCCGCAAAGAAGGTTACCTTCAGCGGGACAACTGGCAGCTCTCACAGCGGGAAAAACGCCGCGGGTTCCAGGCGCCCCGTGCAAGACCCAACCGGCTTTTCAATTTACTCGACCATCTGATCCGCGAAGACCAGCTACCGGCGCTTTATTTCGCGTTCAGCCGAAAACGCACCGCCGCCCTCGCCTGGGAGATCGCACATTACGATCTGCTCCGACCGAAAGAACGCGAGCAGGTCCAAGTTCTCTACGAGGAATTGCTCCAGCGCTACGACATGGTCGGCGAACGCTCCGCGGAAGAAATGCGCCCGCTAATCGAGCAAGGGATCGCATTCCATCACGCCGGCATGCTGCCGACGCTCAAGGAAATCATCGAACGGCTCTTCACAAGCAAGCTCATCAAACTCATCTTCACGACCGAGACCTTCGCACTCGGGATCAACATGCCGGCGCGCACGGTCGTCTTTGACGAACTTGAAAAATTTTACGGCACGGGTTTTAAGGCGCTCACGACGCGCGATTTCTACCAGATGGCCGGGCGCGCAGGGCGCCGCGGGATCGACACCGAAGGTTTTGTCTACTGCCGCGTCCACCCCAACGACATCCCGTTCCCCGAAGTCCAGCGGGTCCTTTACGGAACCCCGGAACCAGTCCGCAGCCAGTTCAACGCGGCCTACGCGACGCTCCTCAATCTTTACCGCGACCTCGGCGAAGGCCTCCTGGATATTTATCCCCGGTCCTTCCATTATTTCCAATCCTCCGCCCGCGGGCGCGACGAAGGATTCGATCTCATCCGGGGTAAACTCTCGCTCCTCAAAGAAATGGGCTACGTTTCTGACGGGAAATTATCCGCCAAAGGGGAATTTGCGGCGTCCGTTTTCGGGTACGAACTGCTCCTCAGCGAAATGTACACAGACGGAACGCTGGAAAAACTGGACGAATCACAGCTGAACGTTTTTCTCGCAGGCCTTATTTTTGAACCGCGGAAAGGCGACGAACCCCCTCGCCTCGCGAAACATCACGAAGACCTTCTCAAAACGACGCAACACTACCACCGCATGATCCATAAATGGGAATCAAATTTTCGCGTGCGGCCGTACACCAAACCGCCGCATTTCCATCTCGCCAAGGCCGTCGATGCTTGGACGCGCGGCCAACCCTTTGACAAGGTCCGCCAGCTGATTTCAGAAGACGAAGGAAGCCTGGTGCGGTACCTCCGGATGGTGATCCAGCTTCTGCGAGAACTCGCACACGCCCCCCATGCCTCGGAAAGTTTCAAAACCAAGGCGAGAAAAGCGCGGGAACTTATCGACCGGGATGTCGTGGACGCGGAAAAACAGCTGCGGGTCTAGGAAGGAAAAACTTCGTTCACAAGCGCGTTCAGTTTTTTAACAAGATCGCCGCTTTCCGCATAAGTCAGCAACTGTTTCCCCTGAAACGACTTCATGGCGTCTAGCGAAAGCCCTTCTTTACAAAAAACGCAGAACGCTACCTGTGCTAAAGTGACATCGCCCGCCACCTTCGCATAAAGCTTTCTCGGGTCAAGGACCTTTTCATCCTCCCAAAGCTGACAAAGGATAAGATCGCAATGAAAGCTTTTGGCGATTTTGTAGGCGTCTTCTTCATTGAGAGCCACCGAAACGTGGAAACCCGAAGATTCCAGCTCCTGTTGCATTTTCTTGATCAGGAAATCCTCGTTGCCGAGAAGGACCGCCCGCCTAGGACCGGCGGAACGCCGGGCGACCGAGCCTCCGGTCAGCTCTTCGATCTTCGAAAGCAGAAGTTTGGGGTCATACGGCTTTGAAATGAACTCGACCGGAAGATCCGCGAAAAAATCCCTCATGCTGCCTTTCGCGGAAATAATGATCGCCGGGATCCTGCGGAGTTCGTTGTCGTCCCGGATCCGGCGCAGGGCCTCGTAACCGGTTAGTTTCGGCATCAGGACGTCCATAATGATAAGGTTCGGTCTTTCGTTCCTGGCCTTCAGAACGGCCTCTTCACCGTCCACCGCCGAGCAGACTTCATAACCGGCGGCTTTAAGACGCTGTCTCAGCATCTCGAGAATATCAGGCTCATCATCAACAATGAGGATCTTTTTTGCGGGCATAATGTCTTGTTTGATTCCTGCGTCTTCCGGCCGGTCCGATCATCCGGAATGGGTTCAAGCAGGCTTGGACGCCTTGATAAGGTTCCCAAGTTTGAGCAGGATGTCCTTACTTTCTCTGTAGGTGATCAGAAAGGGATCTTTGAAAGTCTTCATGGCATCCAGCGAAAGGCCTTCCTTGCAAAAAACGTAAAAGGGCGTTTCCCCGATAGCGTGATGCTGACTGACCTGTTTGGCAAGCTTCCGGGCATCAAAAATATTCTCGTCCTCCCAAAACTGGCAGAGGATGAACTCCGGCCGAAGATTCTTCGCGAGATTGAACGCATCCTCCTCATGAAGGCCGGTACACACTTGAAAACCGAGCGAGGCCAGAAACGTTCGAATCTTTTCCAGAATAGCATCGTCGTTGCCGACGATCACGGCACGCCGGGAAGCCGCCCCGAGCCCCTTGCCGATCGCTCCGAGAAAGGTCTCGATCTTGGCATGAAGGACCTGGGAATCAAACGGTTTCTGGATAAAATCAACCGCGGGAAATCCGGAAAAGAATTCTTTCATGCTTCCCTTGCCCGAAATGATAATCACCGGAATATCACGGGTTTTTTTCTCCTCACGGATCCTGCGCATGACCTCATAACCGCTGATCTTGGGCATAAGAACATCGAGAATGATCAGGGCGGGATCAAACGTATTAAGCTTTTCGAATGCCGCGACGCCGTCCCCGGCCGTGACGACCTCGTACCCGAGAGCCGTCAACCGTTGGTCCAGGACCTTGGCAAGGTCCGGATCGTCATCCACAATGAGAAGTTTTTTATTGTCCGCCACGTTGTTTTTCCCTTTTCCACGCATCCTTCAGGAAAGCGCCCTAGAAGGATAACAGGTTTTCCGTTTATTTTAAAGGCCTTCCTTAAGATCTTCCCTGATTTCGCGAAGGATGACCGGAAGCCTCCATTTTTCAATCCGGCAAACCGTGTCATACGGACACGAAGCTTCACAGTCCCTCGGCCTCACCGGAATCTCCAAAGAAACCATTTTTTTCGCGAAAGTTCTGGCAAAAGCTGCCGCCCGGTCCAGGATTTTCCGGAATTCGGCTTCCGGAAGTTTGGACCGGCCGGTGAACTCCTTGCCGAACGATGCCGCATGGTCCTCACAGTAAAAACCGCTTCGTTTGCAATCGCGGATCGAATAAATCTCCCCCCCGAGCGGCGTCAGTCCGAGATGCTTCTCGACCGCCAGAAGATAAAGCGGAAGTTGGAGGGCCGTTCCGAGTTCAAGGGCACCTGCCTTGAATCTCGCCGAGGTTTTATAGTCCGTTACGACCGCGAATTTCTTATCCTTGTCTGTATCGATTCGGTCAGCGCGACCGCGCAGTTTGAGGCTCCGCTCTTTATCGCCGATCTCAAGCGCGGGACCGGCCGTCCCCGGTTCCGATCCAAAACTGTATTCGACCGCCGCAGGCCTGAACGAACCGGCCTTCAACCGGCGGTCCTCCTGTTCCAGGAAATAAACAAGCGTTTCAAAAAGATCGCGCCGGTCCAGGTCCTCGCGATATTTTTCGCCCCGCGCAAGCGGATGTTTTTCGAGTCCGGCTTCGATCTCGCGACGAATGAATGCCTCGGTCGTTTCCCGGGGATCTTTTTTCCGTTTCGGGTCGAAATAATGCTGGAGAACCTCGTGAAGAACGCTCCCTTTCTGCATCGCGCTGATGTCCCCGGACGGGTCCTGAAGCTTCAGGATCTTTTCCGCAAAATAACGGTAAGGACATTTCCCGTACAATTCAAGCCGGGTGGGACTCGCTTCTTTGACCTCGAAATACCCACCGTCCCGGATCCGCGTGTCCAGAAGTTCGGCTTCAATCGGTTTCAACGCCGCAAGGATCCGTTCCCGGCTTTGCGCGTCCCCGCAAACGCCGGCAGCGAATTTCTCAAAACGCCCGCCGGCCGCCGGGTCTTCTGCGCCCGCATGTCTCAACGCGCCCAGCACCGCCACTTCCCGCTCGCGCCTTGTGATCGCCTCCTCCGGCGCGGGATACGGACGGGCCAGATTCTGCCGCATCACCGTAATTCGCTCCCCGAAAAGGCTCCGGACCTCCTCAAGATAAAAAGACGGCAACGATTCCTTCCCCTCAATGTCAAGGTGGGGATAACTCAGATATAAACGCTCCCTCGCCCGTGTGACGGCAAGATAGAAAAAAAGCCGCTCAATACTTTGCCTCGGAAGCCGCTCGGCAAGCGGGTGTGTAAGCCCGGCGCTCATGAGCTTGCGCTCCCAATCCGAAAGGAGCGAATCCTCACGAACCTGCAGGGGAAACACCTTTTCCAGAAGCCCTGCTACAAACACGACCCGGTATTCTTTCTGCCGCGCGAGCGAAACGTCATAGACCTGCACGCGGTCCTTGTCGCGTTCATGGACCGAATAAAGGTCGAGTTCCACCAGCCCGAGAAAGTAATCCGCAAAACTTTCAAACGAAACCTCAGGGCGTTTGTTCTTGAGAAAATAGCCGCGCATTTCCTGGAGAAGTGCCTCGAACCTCTGGACACAAGCCGCGTCACGGAGGACAAATCCTGCGGGGGAATCGCTTATTTCCAGGATCCCGAAAGTCCCATACACCGCCTGCTTCAGGAAATGGATATGCCCCTCCACGGTTTTCGCGGTAAAAAATCCGTCTTCCAATTCCGCAAAGGCTTTCAGGACCGCGGCTTTTTCCTGGTTAAAGACGGCGGGATCTTCCTTCGCGCGCCCTTTCCATTCCGCGAGCCACGCCTCCCGCGACTCCGAAACGCCGGTCTGGAACGCCCGCTGCTCGAAAGCCGCAACCCATTCGTCGTTCTTGGCGAGATCTTTTCCGCATTGGCGGACATAACCGGATTTTAAAAAAGCAAAAAGGTCCCCAGCCTGCCAGCCGTTACGGAAAATCGACAAAAGCGCCACGACCGTCGCGATCCACGGCGAAAATTTCAGCCGGTCGCGTTCATGGATCTCCGCCGGAATTCCATAACGTTTAAAAATGGACCCGAGGACCTGCCCATAGTTCTTGATCTGCCGGAACAGGACCGCAAAATCGCTGTAGCGGTAGTCCCCCGTCGCGTGAAGCCGGTGGATCTCGCGGGCGATCAGTTCAACCTCCCCATCGATCCCTACCGCGTCCATCAAAACGATGTTTTGGGGTCCGGCTCCTTTTTCAAAAGAACAAATGCCTGGTCCCTTTTCTCTAAAAATGTTTTGCTGCAGAAAAGCAAGATCGGGTTTCCCCGTGCGATAGGACTTCGACGGCATCTTCCGGACCTCAAAGTCCATCTTCACAAGATCCGCTCGCGTTCGGGCCACAGCCTCGAACGCCTCGCCACGATCGGAACCTTCTTCCTGTGTAAGCGTCACGGTCATTTCCTCCGTGATCTTGGAAAGTTCCCGGAGATATTCCAGCTGCAGGTTCGAGAAATCGAAAAATCCGTCGATCCAAAGTGTTTTGAACTTTACCGGCGACCGATAACCCTTGGGATTCCGCGCGCGGAAGATCCGGAGCGCGTCCTGGGGATCACGCAATGCCCGTTTTTTAAGTTCGTCCTCATACTGTTCGTAAAACGCCGCGAGAGCTTCGTATTTAGTGGCATACGCGGCCTCGAACCCCTTGAGCGCGTTCATCCGTTCACGGAATACCTCAGGTGAAATGCAGGACTCCTTCAGCTCACCGACAAACTGCGTCAAAAGGCCGGGAAAACCCGGCTGGTCCTGGACCCCGGAAAAATATTTCCAGGCATTGTTCTTCAAAAGATCCCGGGTGATCATGACGCGCGTAAGACTGGAGGCCACGGGAATGTCCGTCACACGGAACAGGTCCGCCGTGAGCCGGGAAAGCGTGGTGATGCGTTTATGGAAGAATCCTTTGACGCCGCGCTGAACCAGAAGCGAAATCACGCGTTCGGCGTGTTCCATAGACGGCAGAATGAAGAACGTGTCAGAGGCAAGCGGGTCCGCAGCCTCTTTTAAGGCCTTCTCGAAGGAGTCGAGAAGAAGATGGGTTTTCCCGCAACCGGCGGGACCTACTAATAATGTTTTGGTCATACTTAGATCAGGCGAACAGATGCAGGATGGCAGATAACGGCAAACCCGGTTTTACGTTTTCCGCTCTTTTTATTTTATTTTTCATAGACCGCGAAGCTGTCCTGATTCTCCCAAAGCGTAACCTTCGAAACGGGAAGCTTCATCCGTTTCGCCGCGCAAAAGATCTTCTCCGCAAGCACCTCCGCGGTCGGATTCCCCTTCACCGTCACGACGAGCTCGCCGGCCTTTCGCAAAAGCCCGGCAAGCGGGTCTGTTTCCGAAAGGATCATCCGGTGATCAAGATTCTTCTCAATCCAGTCACCGATCGTCTTACGGATGTCGAAGAAATTGACGACCATCCCCTGCCGGTCAAGTTTCGGGCTCGACATTTCGATCTCGACGCGCGCGCTGTGGCCGTGAAGCCTCGAACACTTGTCATGCCCGCCCATAAGCCTGTGACCGTAATTAAAATAGATCGTTTTCGCTACTTTAAACATAACCGCCTGGTCTCCCTATTCAACACCGATCCCGGCCTCCCCGGGTTCATCATCCATCGGAAAATTTTCGGGAGCTCTTTCGCCCGCCATATCATCCGAGTCGCCCTGGAAAGCCGAAGGATCTGAAAGGTTCTCTCCCGGCTGGTCATACTCCACCTGGGCTTCCGGTTCCGCAAATGCTCCCGTCGATCCCACCAAGGCAAAAACCCCGAAAACCGCCAACGCTATCATTCCAAACCTCTGTCTCATAAAACCCTCCCGTGATTTATCCCGCTGCGATCTCAATCAACCGTTCGATGACCTCTCCGACAACACGGTTCGGGGTTGAAGCGCCCGCCGTAATCCCGACCCTGATCTTCCCCTCCGGCAGCCAACGCCGGGTCTCAAGAACTTCCGAGGAACCTGCTTTTTTATGGCAAATCGTTTCCGCAGAGATAAGACACGCCGCATCTTCCACCTGATACGCCGGACAAAATTCCGAAGCGATCTCGGCCAGATGCCCCGTATTGCTCGACTTGTACCCGCCGACCACGAGGATCAGGTCCATTTTCATGTAACCAAGCTCCCGGACCGCATCCTGGCGGTCCTGCGTGGCCGAACAGATCGTATCAAAATGGCGGAAGCATTCCTTTGCCTCCGGCGCGCCATACCGGTCCCGGAGCGCGACTCGCAGAAGATCCGAGATCTCCGCCGATTCGCTGGAAAGCATGGTCGTCTGGTTCGCGAACCCGATCTTCATCAGATCTTTGTCCGGATCGAATCCCGGCGAACACGCGTTTTTAAAAACCTCCAGAAAAGACCCGCGCGAAACGGCCCCCCGGATGTATCCGCAAACCCGCTCGGCCTCCTTTTTGTCCTTCACGACAAGATATTTCGCGGTCCGAGAACAAGTCGCGCGCGTTTCCTCGTGATCATACTTCCCGTGGATGACGGCCGTAAAACCGTCGCGGCCATAAGACTCGACGCGCCGCCAGACGCTCATCACCGAGCCGCAAGTCGTGTCCACAATCACACAGCCGATCTTCTGGAACCTTTTCAGATCTTCGAGCGGCACGCCGAACGCCGGCATGATCACGACGTCCTTCCGGGTGATTTCGGCCTGGAGCGCGTCACCCGTGAGGATCTTGATCCCCATTTGCTGAAGCTCGGCATTAACACGCGGGTTGTGGATGATCTCGTTGATCAGAAAGATCCTGTGATCCGGAAAGCGCGCCCGCGTTTCATAAGCGTATTCGACCGCCCGCTCGACGCCGTAACAAAACCCGAATTCTTTGGCGAGGCGGATTTCGAGGCGGCCCTGATCGAGACGAAAACCTTCCGCGCGGATCTTTTCGATGAGCGGACTGTGGTAACTTTTATCGAGCTGGGGGCGGACACGGTCTTTCAGCCCGAAACTGCCTCGGACGATCTTTTCCGGTTCCTTCATGGAGATCAGACGGAAGGTTCGATCTTGCGAACCGTGACGCCTGCCTCGGCGAGGAGCCTGAGCGAAAGATCCATCATCGGGTACGCCGCCTGGTAAACAACTTCTCCGATCCCAGAATTGATGATCATCTTGGTGCACATAAGGCACGGCGAAAACGTCGTGTAGAGCGTGGCGCCTTTAACACGCACGCCATGATAAGCCGCCTGCACGATCGCGTTCTCCTCCCCGTGCGAGCAAAGGCATTCTCCGAGATCTTTCCCCGACGCGTCCACCGAAGCACAACGCGGGCAGCCGCCTTCGTTGCAATTTTTGATCCCGCGCGGCGTCCCGTTGTAACCGGTCGAGATAATGCGCTTGTCTTTCACGATCACGGCGGCGATCTTCCGCTTCATGCAGTTGGAACGCATCGCGACCACTTTCGCGATATTCATGAAATATTCATCCCATCCCGGGCGATGAGCTTTTTGGGCGAGATTCAGAAAAACCGGTTTAATCTTCTCGTGGAGTTCCTTGAGCGGGCCGTTGTTATCGATCTGGAGGTCCGCCAACGCGATCGCCTGGTCAAGTTGTTGATCGGTCTTCACACCGCTCTGGGCCTCTTTCGCCTCAAGCGCGAGAAATTCCTCGTAGGTCGTCGGATCGTTCTCGCGGTTCCTCTGGCGGAGCCGTTCAAAACGCAGCCTGTCGGACGCGTGGATCCGGAGAAGCGTGAAATCACTGCGACGACGGAGCACCTGAATTTCGGCAGGATGGCGGATCGAATCAATGACGTAATTTTTTTCGGGATCCAACTTTGCAAAGATCCGCTCGGCCAAACAACCCGGGCCTTCCTTTTCACGCAGCTGATTGCCGAGAGCCACCAGCACGTCACGGGTGATCTCTTTACCCTGTTTCTTCGCTTCGTCGCGAAGCGCATCGGAAAGCGAGAAATAATGGAACCCGCGCTCTTTAAGAAAATTCGCCGCCTCCCCTTTACCCGATCCGTTCTTTCCTGTAAGTCCGATGATCATCGAGAAATCCCTTTCAGTTGATCCAGAAATCGGGTGCATAAAAACGCTGATCGCCCGCGTGACGCTCGACCAGGATAAGATGACCGCATTCTTTTCCGTCCTTCATCCCAGGGACCGCAGCGATCTCGCGAAGCGTGTCTTCATGGGAGCCTGCCGCAGGACGAAGAAAACCGACCGCCTGTTTTTCAAGGCGGAAAACCGCTTCTTCGATCTCTTCAACGCGGATCGCAAGAGCACAAGGGGCTTTGTCACCGAATTTGGCCACCCAATCCAGGCCCGCCTTGTCATGAGGATGTTCCAAAAGAATCGCACCCGCGCAATCTTTCCGGAGAACTTCCACGCCATGGCCTTTTTTCGTAAAGACTTTGGCGTCAAGATCCCGTTCATAGCCGAGGTCAAGAAATTCCTGGGCCCGCTGCTTGAGATGAACGGTCCGGAAGATCAAATGATCCAAAAGAGGACGAAAACCGACCCCGACAAGAGAAAGTCCCCGGAGAACCACTTGGGCGGCATGATTTTCAAGGGCAAAGTCTTCGGCGTATTTCTTGAGGGAGATTTCCAACGCGCCGCTGCTCGCAACCGGTGATGGCATGGTTAAAATCCCGCTTTAGATGCGCTTCTTATGACAAAACTTGCCTGCCCCGACGACCGAGGCAGGCAAGACAAACCTTTCTTAACCGTCAGATCCAGAAACCGTTATTTCAGCTGGTTCGTCGGCTTCTTGGGAGCCTCATCCTTCGGACGGGGCGTCACCTTCGGGTTCGCCTTGAACTGGGGGGCGAGGTCCGCATTGATCTTGGCGTAGGTCGGATCCATATCTTCGGACTCCACAATCGAACCGACCGGACACTCCGCCGCACACGCGCCGCAGGAGATACAGACCCCGGGATCGATCACCATGAACTCCTTGCCCTGATAGATCCCCGGAGAGATCGCCTCGGTAGGGCATACCGCGGCACATTCACCATAACGTTCCCCAAGACACTTTTCAGTAATAACATAAGCCATCTGATGATTCTCCTCAATTGGTGTTGGTTTCGAAAGAGGCCGTATTTTAACCGCTGCTTCCCCTAGCGTCAATCCTTCAAAAAAGCGGGCTTGCAGCCGATACTCCAAAAGGCTTGTATTTTAACTATTCGAAAGGAAATGCCATGAAAAACAAGGGCTTTACGCTAATCGAAGTGCTGATCGTCGTCGTCATTATCGCCGTCCTGGCGTCGCTGATCCTTCCCCGCATGACCGCACAGATCAAAAGAGCGGAATCCGCTGAGGCCATGCAAATGATCGGCGTGATGAGACGCGCTGCGGAATACATGCGTTCTTTCGGCAGGGAAGGTTTTATCGCAGCCGGCCCCGGACCTTTCGGCCCTACGGATAAAGAAGCGGATTGGGCAAACGTGGGCCTAAAAAAACCAAATTCTTCCAAATGGACCTATGTTCTTGTCTATGCAAACGCCCCCGGAACGGTCTACGACGACCTCTACGCTTTTTATGGAAACCCAGTCACAGACTCCAACGTTTCCATGCAATACCTAAATAATCCGGGAACAAAAGTTGGCTATATTTGTCACGGAATGAATTATATCTTTGATCCGAAATATCCGAACGATGAAAGTCACGCCATCGGATGCACCTTGGCGTAATTCTCTAAAATCACTTTGAGGAAAAACCCGTGAAAAATAAGGGGTTTACGCTGATCGAGGTGCTGATCGTCGTCGTCATTATCGCCGTCCTGGCGTCGCTGATCCTCCCCCGCATGACCGCCCAGAGTCCGAGAGCCAAAGCCGCAGAAGCTTTTACGCTGACGGGAGTCATCCAACGAACCGCGGAAAGACAATATGGGCTCACCGGAGGATTTTGGTTTGGAGTCTATGAAACTTGTTCGAATGGTGCGAGCCTCGGGTCGTTCTGCGGAGGTGCTGCCTCGAGCGATTGGTCAAAACTCGGGATCAGCGGTCCCGAGAGTTCAAAAAACTGGTCTTATAAGTACAACGGCTCTGGCTCCGATTACCAGATCACCGTACAAAACCAGCAAGGCAGGATCTACAAATACGCTACCGCCTCTGTAACCCAATGGACTTGCGACGGAACCTTTTTCAAAAAACCGACTCCCGCAGTTAACGGGGATTCGACCCCCTGCACGATTTAAACAGAAACGATTCCCCCAAACACCCCTTCGCATGCCAAAGATTTTTTCAGTTTACAATAGCCTCAAGATGTGAGATTCGGTTTTCAACAGGCGGATGAGTATTAAAAAGGACGCTCCACCCCTTTCTCGGCAGTGGGTTTACGATAAAAAGATGCGCCATCGCGGGATTAACGCCCCGGAACGGCAATTGCCGGGACCGGACGTCCAGTTTTCTGAGAGCACTCGCGAGATAAAAAGGATCCCCGCAAAGTTCGGCACCGCGGCGATCCGCGGCGTATTCGTGAGAACACGCAACCACGCACCGGACCAGCAATGCTGCCGCCGGCATAAGCACCGCAATCGCAACAAGCACCAGTGGATTCCCGTCCTGCCGCCCGTCCCTCTCCCCGCCCCAAAGGAATGACAACCGGAACATCGACGCAAGCACGCAAAGCGCTCCCGCAGACGCCGCGACCCAGGAAGCTAGCAGGCTGTCACGGTTCAAAATGTGGGACAGCTCATGCCCGAAAACACCTTCCAGTTCTTCTTTATTGAGCAGCGTCACGATCCCGTGCGTCACCGCGATCGCCGCGTGTCGAGGATCCCGGCCCGTTGCAAACGCATTTGCCGAAGCCGCCGGCAGAAGATAAAGCTTGGGCATGGGAATCCCGGCTTTTTCGGATAATTCTCGCAGAATCCCGTAAACTTCGGGCGCCTCTTCCTCAGCAAGCGGCTGGGCGCGATGCATGAAAAGCACGAGTTTGTCACAAAACCAGTAAACACCGAAAATCATCAGACCTGCGAGAATGACTGCCGCCATGGCTCCCCTCACCCCGCCCAAAACATACCCAAACCAGACGCTAAGCATCCCCCCTGAAACCAACAGGAAAACTGTTTTAAGAAAGTTCACCGTAAACATTATGGAACCTACAAAAGAAACCCGATCCGCTTGCCGTGCTTTTCAACGGTCGTTTCAAGCTTTTCAAAATGCAGAGAAAGGTCTTTATGTCGGAGAGGCATTTGCCGGATCTTCGCAAAAACTCTCTTGCATGACCTTCTGCCCGCGGATCAGAAAGATGGGTGCAGTTATTTTGTGCGTGGTCGATTGCTTGATATTCATTGGGGAAGGATAACATAATATTGTTATTTATCAATATTATATTATTTTAAAGCAAAGCTTAGAAGCGAATACCGAGCCGGCGGAGATCCTTCACAAGCCGTTCGCGGTCCCGGAAGCGGATGGCATACATGCCTGCCTTGCGGGCGCCCTTGATAAAACTTTTCATATCATCGATGAAAACGGTCTCTTCGGGACGAAAACCGATTTTCTTCAGGACGCGGCGGTAGATCTTGAGGTCCGGCTTGCGGGCACCGACCTCATGCGACGGGAACTTGCGGTCAAAATGGCGGAGGATCTTGAATTCTTTTTTGATGTGGGCAAAGTGAAGCGCGTTGGTGTTGGAGATCAGATAAAGCGGGTAATGTTTTTTGATCCGTGCAAGCAGCCGGTCCATCCCAGGATTTTCCCAGAAGATGTCGTTCCAATAGTGTTTGAAGGTGCTGTAGGAAACGGGTTTTTTGAAAACACGGCACGCCTCCCTGTAAAACTCCCGGGTCGAGATCTCCCCCCGCGTGTAGGCCTGTTCAAACTTCGAAAGAAAAAAATGTGCCCAAATACGGAGCTTGGAGATGCCGCCGGCTTCAGAAAAACGCTTCGCGGCTTTCTTGACGTCATAATTGACGAGCACGTTGCCGAGATCGAAAATGACGGCTTTGATTTTAGCATTGGCTGTTTTTTTCATAGGGAAGGTATTGTAACAAAGAAAATCATCTCGTCCACTTTTTGCGTAACGGACTGACGAGTGAGATTTTACGTTTCCGTTGCGCGTCGTGCGTTACGCTAAAAAAGCCGGCACAGCTGCGCGCAAAGCAGGCCGCAATACGTGCCCATGACGTTCCCCAGCACCCCGAGCAGCAATCCGACGGGCGCGAGCGCGGGTTCATAAACCGCGGCCACCACAGGCGCGGAAGCCGGACCGCCGATATTCGCCTGGCTTGCCGTGGCAACAAGGCAGAGAGGCGTACGGGTTAACCGAGAAACGGCAAAAAGAAATAGCGCGTGGATCAAAACCCACACGAACCCTGCCACGATCAGAAGCGGCGCGGAAACAATACTTGCAAGACTTGCTCTCGCACCGATCGAGGTCAGGACAAAGTAGAGAAGAATATAACCGATCCTCGACGCTCCGAAAGATTCCAGCTTTTTGACCGGCGTGAACGAAAACGCGATCCCAAGCGTCGAAGCGATCAGGATCAGCAGCGTATTCTGAGGAATGCCCGTCAAGCCCACGAGCCACCGCGCACCGCACACAGATATCCCGGCGCCAAACGCTCCCGCAAAAAGGATCAGTAAAATAAATTCGAGACGGAGAACGCCCGGAGTGGAAACCGACGCCGCGGCGATCTTACGGTGGAGTTCCTCAACCACCGTCCGGTCCGAGCGGTTCCATTTATCGTAAGCGACCTGCACCCCTTCCAGAAGGATGAGGATCCCCATCCACGAATAAGCCACAAGCGTGTCCACCACGACCATCGGCAGGAACACCGCATCCGGCGTACCCAGCGCTTCCTTAACCGCGATCATATTGGCGCTACCGCCGGTCCAGGAAGCCGAAAGAGCCGCGAATCCCGACCAGGCGTCCGCAGAAAGCCACGGCTTAAAGATCCACAACACGACCGGCGCTCCGAGGAGCACGCCGAAAGTTCCGGCGAACATCATTCCAAGCGCCGGAACACCGAGCTTGAAAATGGCTTTGAGGTCCGCCGAGATCAAAAGCAGGATGAGACTTGCCGGCAGGACATACGCGCCGATCTTCGGGTACACTTCGCTCTGCTGCGGAATAATATTAAAAGTCGAGAACACCATCGGCAGAAAATAGATCCAGAACATCGACGGAGGGAACTGAAAGAACCGTTTGAAACGCGCGTGTTCGGTAAAACAGAGGACCACCGCTTCAGTCAGAACGAGGATGCCGAGAATACCTAGAGGATTGCGGATCATACGGTCTTACGCAAAAAGCGCCCGGACCTTAGGACGGCTAAAATAAAAGAGCCAAACCACCGGGAAAACGACAAAAACCGAAACCCGGGGATCAAGCACATCGGCGATCCTCTCTTTCAAGGTTGGCGCCGCAAAAAGCCAGAACGTCCACACGAAATGGATCAGGTAGCACCCCCACGCCAAAGCCGCAACGGCAAGAACGCCGCTCAGCCAAAGCGCCCACCGCTTGGACCTCCAGAGCCCCGAAAAACAAACGATCACAGCGATAAAGACCACGACATCAAGAAGCGCCTGACAAGAAAGAAGCCGGTCGGTCATATCGACAAGTGCGTACCCCACATAACCCGCGAACGCCATCCCAAGAACGAGCATTGTTTTCTTCATAATCTCCCTCCCGGATCCTTTATTAGGTCAGACGGGTACGACGCCGATTCCGGCTTTGACTTTGCTCAAGTCGTAAAGGCCCGAAGGCGTCACAAAACTTCCCCGAGTCACATCTTCCGCCATAAAGAACGGCGCGTCGAGATCGATAAAATCAAATCCTCCGAGGCTCGCCGCCAGGTGCGCGGCCGCCGTCACGGCAAGCGGCGTTTCCATCATCGTCCCGATCATGAGCTTCACGCGGTTCTTCCGCGCGAGCTTTGCGATCGCGTAGGCGTCCAGAATCCCGTTTTTCATGAATTTGATATTGATAATCCCCGCAGCCTTTTCCTTGATCAGCCTCCGCGCATCTTCCAGAGAAGAAACACTTTCGTCCGCGCAAACGGGAACTTTCGAATCCCGGGTGACTTTTGCGAGCCCTTCCCAGTCCCCTTTCGGGACCGGCTGTTCGATCAACGCGGGCCGGATCTTCAGATGCGCCAGCTCCTTCAGGAATTTCAGCGTCTGCATAGCCGTAAATCCCTGGTTCGCGTCCAGATAAAGGGGACATTTCCCCGCGAGTTTTGCGACGGCGGCGACACGTTTGAGATCAAGCACGAAATCGCGGCCGATCTTCACTTTAAAAGAACCGATCCCTCGCCGGAGGATCTCGCGCGCGGCATCCTCCGCATCCGGCACATTCCCAAGCACCACCGTCATGTCAGTCCGGAGGGTCCGGATCCGTGTTCCGAAAGCGCGCCAGAACGGGATCCCCATTTCTTGCGAAGCAGCATCCAAAAGCGCCATCTCAAGCGCCGCCAAAGCGCATTTATTGGAGGAAAACCGTCGTTTAAATTGATCCGCAATGGCCGGAAAGTCCGCCACAGAAAAACCCGTCACCTCCCGCGCCGCCGATTTGAGGTTCCGCAAGGTTTCCGGGACCGTTTCGCAGGTAATATGTGTCGCAACCGCCGCCTCGCCAAACCCCTTCACGCCGCTCGACAGTTCAACCGTTAAAAGCACGTTCTCGAGAATGTCGTGCTGGCCTCGGGCGGTACTGAAGGGCCGCGTAAGCTTCGCGCGCCAGATCTTCGCACCGGCTTTTTTAACCAAAATATCTTTCATAAGTCCTTTAAGGGCTTAATCCGGCACCGTGAATCTTCCCAATAATCGGAGAACGGTGCTGGTCTTCAATTTCGCTTCGGGCTATACTAACGCAAATCAAACGCGAATTCGACAGGAAGAAGGAGGCGCGATGAACTTCAGATCCATTAAGGTTCAGCTAAATCTTTTTCTGGCCGCCTACACGATCTTCTGGGCGATCCTGGAGCCGCGGTTCGTTTTTGTGGCCGGCCTTTTCTGGGCCGTTCTTTTTTGCGTCCTAATCGAAGGCCTGATCCTCCTCCTAAAAACTAAAAAATTCCAGATCACTGCAAGCGCGATCACGTCCGGCCTTATCCTCGGCTTCGTCTTTTCCGCCGAATCGCCCTGGTGGATGTTTCTCACGGTCGCGCTCCTGACGGTGGGGCTAAAACGTCTTCTTCAATTCCACGGAAAGAACCTTCTGAACCCGGCGGCCTGCGGCATTTTCCTTGCCTCGCTTTTCCTGAAAGGTGCGACAGAATGGAACGGCGCCTACGTCTGGTACATCCTCATCCCTGCCGGCCTCTATATTGTCCACAAGATCAGAAAACTGGAAATCGTTCTGAGTTACCTGGCCGTGTCGCTCCTGCTTTTTGTTCCGCAGGCGATCGCGCAGAATGCCCCGGTCCTTGGGGTTTTTGGATATTTCAATTTGTTTTTCATCTTCATCATGCTGATCGAGCCAAAAACGACTCCGGCCACGCGCCCGGCCAAAATCATTTTCGGCGCCGGCGTCGCGTTGATCGTATTCCTTCTCACAGAGTGGAGTTTCCGGTACGAACCCGAGCTTTTCGCCCTGCTTGTCCTGAATGCCCTGACGCCTTGGATCAACAAGATCCCGAATTTTAAATTTTCAACCGCCGCCAAAACCGCCTAGGAGATTCTTATGAAAAGCACAAAACTCGTCCTGATCCTCTGCGCTCTGCTTCTCATCAGCACGCAGGTTTTCGCCCATCCGCCCTCCGCGATCAAGATCCAGTTCGACGCAAAGACGAACACGGTCACCGCCATCATCACCCACCGCGTCAGCAATCCGGCGACCCATTACATTGACAAGGTAGACCTCGGGCTGAACGGCAAAGAAGTCAAATCCCTATCTTTCAAGAAACAGGACAACAACAGGACCCTGACCGTGACGGCGGTTGTTCCGGAAGCAAAGGCCGGAGATTCGCTCAGCGTCGAGGCCTATTGCAATCTCAGCGGAAAACTGGAGAAAGATATCAAAGTTAAATAATCGCGAACGGTAAAGGAATCGGCCCTTCTTAAATCTATGACGACCCTAAAAAGCAAATCCCCTTCTCCATCAAAAAATCCGACGAGCCGCCGGAGCGGCCCTGACAACCTTCGGTCCCCCAAAAACGGCTGCCTGGGGAAGGCCCTCGTTGCACAATCGGGCGGTTGCACGGCCGTCATCAATCAGAGCCTCGCCGGAGTGGTCGCTGCGGCACGCACGTCGAAAGCGATTACGGGGATCCTCGGATCCCGGCACGGTATTGAAGGGATTCTCAACGGTTCTTTCGTGGATCTCAAGGCGCAACCGCCGGAGTTCATGCGCGGGATTGCGAACACCCCTTCCGCGGCGCTCGGTTCCTCCCGCTATAAACTGAAACCCGACGACACTCGAAAGATCGTCGCGAGCCTGCGGCGGCAAAATATCCGGCATGTTTTTTTGATCGGCGGGAACGATACCGCCAACACCAGCCTCCAGATCGCGAACGCCGCGGAAAAAGACCGCTACGAACTCCGCGTTATTCATATCCCGAAAACGATCGACAACGACCTGATGGAAACGGACCACTGCCCCGGCTACGGCTCGGTGGCGCGTTTCGCGGCCGTCACCACCCAGGAAGCAGCGCTGGACACGAAAGCCATGCAGCGCGTCGATCCGGTCAAGATCATCGAGCTCATGGGGCGGAACTCCGGCTGGATCGTCGCCGCGGCGGCTCTTTTAAAAAGATCCCCCAAAGACGCGCCTCACATCCTGCTCGTCCCGGAAGTCCCGTTCAATGAGTCCGCCTTTGTAAAACGGACCGAAGCCGTCTTGCAATCCGCCGGATACTGCATCATCGTGATCTCGGAGACCATCCGCGACCACGCCGGCAACCGTATCGGCTCGAAAACCGAGGGCGTCATCGCAGACCCGTTCGGCCACAAGTATGTCGAAGGCACGGCCGCACGGCTCGCGACGATCCTTGAAAAAAATCTTAAGGTCCGCGCGCGTTTTGATAAACCGGGCACCATCCAGCGCATGTCGATGGCGTACATTTCGGAATCCGATCAAAAAGAGGCTTATCAGGCCGGCGTGCACGCGGTTAAGTGGGCGCTTCAGGGAAAATCACGCGTCATGGTGGGATTTGAGAGAAAAGCGGGAGAAACCTACGGGATCTCTTACCGGGCCGTGCCGCTCGACAGGATCCCGAACCGCGAGAGGTATCTGCCCCCGGAATTCTTTGACGCTGGGAAAGCCATGATCACGCCGGCTTTCGCGAAATACGCCCTTCCGCTCCTCGGCAAAAACCTTCCCGGATTCGCTTCGTTCCAACCATAAAAGGGTCCGGCCCCTCGATCATAGATCGCCGCCGGCCGACCCAAGGCTTTATCTCATTTCATTAAAGGGGACTCGGACGGCACTGATTTCCCGTCGATCTTTTAATTACCGAGGATCCGTGTTCTGACGGGACTCATCCAGAAAATGCCGGTTGTTTTTCCAGTCCGAGATCGATTTCGCCCAGAGCTGCAGAAAAACCTTTTTCCCGAGGAATTTCTCGATATCCAACCGGGCAGCCGTGCCGATCTGTTTGATCTTTTCTCCGCCCTGGCCGATCACGATCGCCTTCTGGGATTCCCGTTCCACGACGATCGTCGCGTGGATCCGGGTGATCTTTTCTTCTTCCTTGAACTCGTCGATCCGGACCGTCGCGTCATAAGGCAATTCCTGCCCCAGGAAGTGATACAGCTTTTCCCGGATCATCTCCTGCACATGAAAACGCACGTTCTGGCCTGAAAGCTGATCTTCCGGATAAAGGTATTCCCCCTCCGGGAGATACTCTAGCGTTTTTTGGACCAGGACCTTCACGTTCTCTCCGGTCTTCGCGCTGATGGGAATAAACTCCTTGAACGGAAAAACCTTCGAAAAAGAATCAAGCGCCACCAGAAGCTGATCCTTCTTGAACCGGTCGATCTGGTTGATCAAAAGAAACACCGGCGTCGAAAGATCCTGCACCCATTTCAGGATCGCCCTTTCCGTATCACCCACCGGCTTCGGATACGCCATCCAGAAAATCAGGTCCGCCTCTTCGAGCGAGTGCCGGACCTCACGGATCATCCCCTCGCCGAGCGAATCTTGAGGCTGATGAACGCCGGGGGTATCCAGAAAGATCATCTGCCCGCGCAGGGGACTCTGGAACACGTTGCCGTCCTGGACCGTGAGGATCCCGCGGATCACGTCGCGCGTAGTCTGGGGCTTGGCGGAAGTCCCCGCAAGTTTTTCACCCACAAGATAGTTCAGGAGCGTCGATTTTCCGACGTTCGGACGGCCGATGATCGCAATATGACCCGTTTTAGTTTGAGACATTTTTATCTCCCGTGGTGTCGGCAACGGATTCGGCCTCGCCGCTCGCGCCGGACGTAAAAGGACTTGTCAGAATTTCTCCGAGTTTGCCGAGACCGTTCTTCACCTGGTTCGGCGCCTCCGTTGCAAGGATCATCGTTCCTTTCCCGACCCCCTTCAGGGTCGCTTTGGCTTTCTCAAACAACGATTTTTGCAACGCCTTCGTAAAAGCGCTGATGAACCGGAATTTCGGGTCCCCGATATAGCCGTCCACTTTCATGTCAAGTTGAACGGTCTTTTCACTTTGCAACAGGAAGAGCACGGTGCCGAGCGGATATTTCATGATCTTTTGAACCGCCGTCGGGGAACCGAATTTCAAGTCCTTCAGCGTCAAAAGATGCTGCGAATCAAGATTGCTTTCGACACAAAGCAGTTTGGAGTGAAGCTCAAAGGTCCCGCCCTGGACCTCGCCCGGAAGCCCGGCCATCAAAAAGTCGTATTCCAATACCGAACCGTCGAGGATCTCGGCTTCGACATTAAAATTGTCTCCGTCCGCGAACTGGACCTTCCCTTCCCCGCGGAATTTCGCCGGCGGGTTCGTCCCGAACGTTCCTTCCAACTTGATGTATTCGGTAAAAACGGGGCTGACATAATCCGAAAGAAAATCAAACCCGGTCCAATAGCCTTTCAGGTGCTCGAAGACCCAGCGATGCTCCTCCGCTTCCCGCCGGTCGTCAAAAATGACCGACCCATTGTCCAGATCGAGCCGCTCGATCCTCGTGCGCCAGTGATCCTCTCCCGCGTTATCCGGTCCGGGCGCGGGATGCGGCACGGGCGGAGGCGGAGGATCCTCTTCATCAAGCCCCATGTGGTGGTACCAATGCATGACGTTCGTCCGCGAACCGTCAGAAGCCATATAGCTTTCGATCGCAAAGATCGCCACGTCAAAATGCGCGTAAGTGATCCGGATATATTTGTTCCTGAGATGGCTCAGATCAAGGTCCAGATCGATTCCTTTCCCCGTCCAATGCTCGCGACGCTTGAATCCCGGCGGGTTCAGACATTCGATCTTGTCAGCATGGACGTGAGCGACCGGCCACAAACGGACCTGCAATCCGTCGACCGTCACGGGCATATCAAAAGCATCGGTCATGACCTGCGCCAGGAACGGCTGGGCGATCCTCCCGAGAATTTGCGGGTGGAAAACAAAAAGGGCCAGGCCAAGACACAAGAGAACTGCAAAAATTTTTAATGCTTTCATCGCGGGATCAATCCTTCCCGAAAAACAGGTTCTCTCTCATAAAGCTCCTTAAACCCCCGGATCTCTTCCGGGGTCAGCCCCGGATTGAAAGACGCCTCAAGATTCGCCGCGACCTGCTCCCGGGTCTTTGCGCCGGGAATCACCGCAGAAACCGCATCAAACGTCAGCGCGTATTCAAGCGCCGCCTGTGCCAGCGGGATGCTTTTTCCGTCCAAAACTTTCCGGAGGCGGCGGATCTTCTCCCAATCCAGCTCCCGTTTCTCGCGGACCCAACGACGGCGGTGATCATCTTTCGGAAATTCATGTGCCGGCGGATACTTCCCGGTCAGAAGACCGTGCGCCAGCGGCTCCCGCGCGATCAAAGCGATGCTTTTTCTTTTCGCCTCCGGAAAAATCTTCGTGGCCATGCGTTGATCCAGCAAATTAAAGATCACTTGCAAAGCATCTATTTGAGGATCCTCCAAAGCCGCGAGCGCCTCCGCTTCCGTATGCACCGAGATCCCGACGAACCGGATCTTCCCTTCCTTTTTCAGATCTTCCAGAACACCGGTCAACTCTTTTTTCCGGATCAGCTCCAGAGAAGGATTATGAAGCTGAAAAAGATCGATCGTTTCAACCCCTAACCGCTTCAAACTCTGCTCACAAGCGAACCGGATATAGAAAGGATCAAAATTCTTCCGGTGCCCGGCGTGGTTCGCCCCGGCGCCTTTTTTTCCCGGAAAAGCCTTTGCCGAAGCCGGATAGAAATCCCAACCCGCCTTGGTCGCAACAACGATCTGGCCGCGGGGCTTCCCCTTAAGGAAACGGCCCAGAAGCGCTTCGCTGTGCCCTTCGCCGTAGATATCGGCTGTATCAAAAAAATTGAGTCCGGAGGACCACGCGGTATCGAGTGCCTTCAGGGAATCTTCATCGCAAACCGGTCCATAAGCGTTCCCGCCGATGGCCCAAGCGCCAAAACCGATCTCAGAAACACGCAGCCCCGTTCTTCCGAGCAAACGTTCTTTCATGTGAAGACCGGCCTTTAAAAAGAGGGTGAGGTAATGGAATGCCTATTTCGGGAACAGCTCGTCGATGACTTTCTGGACCTTGTCCTGCGACTGATAGCCCACGAGCTGCTTGGCGACTTCCCCGTTACGGAAAAAGATGACCGTAGGAATGCCCTGAATCCCATACTTCTGCGGCGTCGCCGGATTCTCGTCTACGTTCATCTTACCGGTCAGGATCCTGCCCGCGTTGACCTCGGCGATCTTTTCGATCACCGGCCCGAGCATACGGCAAGGACCGCACCACTCGGCCCAAAAATCGACCAAGACAGGCTGGGAAGATCCGAGAACTTCGGCTTGAAAATTCGCGTCCGTGAACACTTTTCCTTGCCCCATAAATTCATTCCTCCGGTATCCGAAAATCAGGGTGTGACAAATGATCTGAAAACAGGAAGCGTACTATACACCCGTAAAAAATTTCTGTCCAGAAGGGCCGGGAAACACCCGGAATCAAAGGGGCCCCAGGATCTCCACAATAGCCTGGTACGCCTGGTCCACGAAAGGCTTCTGGACCACCCGGTCGGCACCGGCTTTCCGCGCCGTCTCGTCCAGGTGCGTCTCCTGCGATGCCGTAAAAAGGATCACGGGGATATGCAAGGTTTCTTGCATCGCCTTGAGCTGGCGGCAAGTTTCAAAACCGTCCATGCCGGGCATGATCACATCCAAAAGGATCACATCGGGCCGGCCCTCTTTCGCTTTTTGCAGGGCTTCGTAACCGTTTCCGGCGGTGTCAACTTCCAAACCCCGGGATTCCAGGCGGGTCTTCATCAACCGGGCCACAACAGGCTCATCATCCACGAAGAGAAGCTTTTTCTTACCCATGGATCATCCTTCCGCAGTGTCTTTTTCGATGCAAGTCCGGTTGCGCCCTTCGGTCTTGGCACGGTAAAGAGCTTCGTCCGCTCGATGAACCATCAAGTCCGGAACCGTTTCCCCGGGACGCAACGTCGCGGCACCGATACTGACGGTCAGCGGGATCTTGGTCCCTTCATATTCGATAATATCCTGTTCGATCTTCTTTCGGATCTTTTCTCCGTAATTGAAAACCGCGTCGATCAGGGCACACTGGGGCAACATCACGATAAATTCTTCACCGCCGTAACGGCCCACCGCCCGCTGGACGGTTTTTTCGTTTCCGGTCTCGACCACGCTTTTGAGACACTGCGCCACATGCTTCAGGACAAGATCGCCCGCCACGTGACCATACCGGTCATTGATATTTTTAAAATGATCCAGGTCGAGCAAAAGCAGGGAAAGCGGGGTTTCTTTTTTATGCGCCTGCGAAACGGCCTCGTTGAGCAGGCTCCGGAAATGACGGATCACAAAGAGTCCCGTAAGCCCATCGCGCGTTGCGAGGGTAAAAAGACGTTCCTGTTCCTTTTTGCCGACCGTCAGAGAAAATACAGCGGAAAAAACAAATAGGGAAAAAATCAGCAGGAGCGGGTTCATCACATAGAGCCAGAGCCCCTGTTTGGAAAATACAAGGTAAGCGGCGGCGACCCACATCACCCCGAGACAAAGTCCCACAAGAAAAGAAAAGGCCCTTTTTGAAAAGAAAAAAAAGACCGACGCGAAAAAACCGATCAGCGCCAGAACGATCTGGTTCAGCAAAAGAGGCGCGGGAGAAATAAACTGGTTGGTAAGGATGCTGTTGATGGTGTTGGCCTGGACCCCTACCGCCGGGTAAGTCTCTTCGAGCGGATTGGCTTTAATATCCGTCAAACCGGTCGCGGTCAATCCGATCAGGCAGATCTTGTCTTTGAGTTTTTCAGGTGAGATCGAAGGAGGAAGACCTTTCTGCATCGCCGCGTAACTTTTAATTACCTCCACAAAAGAGTAGTGTTCAAATGCGTCACGCCATTTTCCCGCCCAATCAACAAACATCCTTTTTTGGGAATCGACCGGGAACGGAAGCTTGTCGGGAGAAGGCAGCGGCTTCCCGAGATAATCATAGGCCACCTTAACGGCAAGGTAAGGAAATGTTTCCGCGCCCTGCTGCAGAAACGGCGAAATCCGACGCATGGCTCCGTCACGGTCCGGAAAAATATTCACATGGCCGACCCCTTTCGCGTACTGAGTCAGTTCGGGGAGAGAGTGGATCCACACCTTCTTGCCGCTGACTTCCTCAAGCATGACCGGAAGATAAACATTCCCGGCCTCTTTGAGAGCCTCTGCTAAGGAAGAATCATCGAATGTCGTGCTGGGTTCGCTGAAAATGACGTCAAAGACAATGGCATTCACATTCCACTTGTGAAGGATATGGACCAAAGCCGCCTGGTTGTAACGCGGCCAGGGCCAACGCCCGATCATTCCCAGGCTATCCTCTGCCATATCGATATAAACGATCGCGGGGCTCTGCGCCACATGGACCCGCTGCCGGAAAAAAAGGTCGAGAAAAACGTACTCGAACCGCTCCATGAGCGGCGTCACCATGATCGCCATGTGAAAGAGGATGATGAAAAGGCAGAACCCGAAATGGATCAGGTGAAGGCGGAAGGTCGTGATGAAATAAAAAGAGAACTCCCTTTGTTTCCGCCTGAAAAAGCTTTCGGGCGTCTGCAGGAGCCCTGCCGGAGGATTTTTCATCATAAAATTATGGCGCTTTCCCTAAAAACTACCCTGTTTGAGAGTTTTCTCTTCTTTTAAATTTCGGAACTCTTCCCTAGAAACTTTAAACTTATTACCGGGTACCCTCCCGAAAACGGCCCTTCCCCGCCGAAGGGCAAAAGAGCGCGATCTCGCACTGCCGACAATCCGGGCGCCGCGCAAGGCATCGGGTCCTTCCATGGCGGATGATCAGATGGGAATACTCGGTCCAATGGGCTTCAGGCACGATCGCCATCAGATCCCTCTCGATCTTGACGGGATCCGTATTCCGGGTCAACCCCAACAACCGGTTGATCCGGATCATATGGGTGTCCACCGCAAGCCCCGGCATCCCGAAAGCGTTCCCGAGAATGACATTCGCCGTCTTGCGTCCCACCCCGGGGATCGTCACAAGATCTTCCATGCGAGCCGGGACTTTTCCGCCAAACTTCGTTAAAACCGTTTTCGCCGCGCCCAGAATGCTTTTCGCCTTGTTCTTATAGAACCCCGTGCTCCGGATCAATCCCTGAAGCTCTTGGGGGCCGGCTTTTGCAAAAGCTTTAACCGAGGGATATTTCCTGAAAAGGGCCGGCGTCACAAGATTGACTCGTTTGTCCGTGCACTGGGCCGAAAGAACGGTCGCAACCAACAGCTGCCAGGGATCCGAAAAGTCGAGAGCGCACCGGACCTCCGGATAGACTTTCCTTAAGCCGCGGAGGATCCCGGCGACCCGTTTCTTTTTTAAGGAGAGATTTTCCTTCATGTTTTTATTATAACAGGGACCGGCCCCCCTCCGTTGGGATTCTTGCGGACCATGTTATACTAACCCCCAATACGGAGAAACTACCCGATGGCAAAAATGCGCGCTATTATTTTTAAAGAACACGGCGGAACGGAAAAACTCGAACCCGCCTACGTCCCTATCCCGGAACTCGGCAAACGCGATGTCCTGGTCAAGGTCGCCGCCTGCGCTCTAAATCACCTGGACCTTTGGACGCTCGCCGGCATGCCGGGTGTAAAAATAAGCATGCCGCACGTCCTCGGCTGTGACATCGCCGGCGAGGTCGTAGCCACCGGCAAAAAAGCAAAACAGATCCCGCTCCACAAGCCTGTCATCGTCGCCCCCGGGATCTCCTGCGGTCACTGCCGCTACTGCGAAGACGGCTGGGACAGCCTGTGCAAGGAATACAAGATCCTGGGTTTTCAGATCAACGGCGGACTCGCAGAATACGTCCGGGTGCCGGCACGGAATATCATTCCGGTCACGAAACATCACTCCCTTGAAGAATGGGCCGGAGTGCCACTTTCATTTCTTACCGCCTGGCACATGCTGGTGACACGCGGCGCGATCAAAAGGAAAGAGACGGTCCTGATCCATGCCGCCGGAAGCGGCCTCGGCAGCGCGGCTATTCAGATCGCGAAACTTTTCAAGACCCGCGTTCTTGCCACGGTCGGCAGCGACGAAAAAGTTAAACGCGCCAAGGCCCTCGGCGCCGATGAGGTTATCCACTACAAATTCAAAGATTTCCAGTCTGAGGTCCTGCGCCTCACCCGGGCCGAAGGCGTGGACGTGGTCTTCGAGCACATCGGCTCCGAAACTTTCACAAAAAGCCTCTCGTGCCTCCGGAAAAAAGGACGCCTTCTAACCTGCGGCGCCACAAGCGGCCGGAGCGTCACGTTTGATGTGCGACATCTTTTTACGCGGCAGCTGTCCATCTCCGGCTCTTACATGGGCGGGATCGATGAACTGAAACGTGTCGTCCGCCGGGTGGAAGCCGGAAAATTACGCCCCGTGATCGATACGATCTTCCCCTTGCGGGAAGCGAGGAAGGCTGTCGACCGGATGATCGCCCGCGAAAATTTCGGAAAGATTATTTTAAAACCTTAAAAAGGATGTTGGATGAAGGATGAAGTAAAACAAAAAATCGAAGACTCTCCTTCATCCGTTTTCCTGTCTCCGTCAACCTGCCGCTCATGAAACGTTCGAAACTCCATCTGTCCGGCATCCAGCTCATGACGCAAAGCGCGGTAGCGTTCTCCCTCATGGCGCTCTGCGTCAAGATCGTGACCGAACGGCTCCCCCCTTTCCAGGTCGTTTTCTTCAGAAGCTTTTTGGGAGTGCTCCTGGTGCTTCCGTTCATCGCACGAAAAAAAGTCTCCCTTTGGGGAAAGGAGCGTCTCAAGTTGACGGCGCGAGGGATAAGCGGCTGCCTCGCTCTGCTGCTCCACTTTTACACGATCTCAAAACTCGATCTTGGCCTGGCCGTCATGCTGAACTACACGGCGCCGATCTTCGCCGTCGTCCTCGGGGTTTTTCTTCTGAGGGAACGCCCGGGGATCTTTGTGTGGGTGCTGATCCTCCTGTCATTCTTCGGCGTGGTTTTACTGAACTCTAATACCGGAATCACCTGGAGACCGGAAGTGTGGCTCGCATTGCTTTCCTCGGTCTTTGCCGCGATCGCCTACGTCTCGATACGGACGATCCGCCACCGGGAATCTCCTTTCACGGTGATCTTTTATTTCACGATGATCTCAACAGTCGGATCCCTTTTCTTTGTGGAAGGATGGAAATGGCCGGACCCGCGAGAGTGGTGCCTGATCGGCGGCGTAGTGATCTTTTCCTTTTACGGCCAACTTTGGATGACGACCTCGCTCCGGCGGGCGCCGTCCTATCTCGTCACCCCGTTCCAGTACCTGCACCCCGTCCTGTCCTTCGGATACGGCTGGATCCTCTGGAAAAATCCAGTGACCCTGACCACCACCGCGGGGATCCTGCTGATCATCTTGAGCGGATCGCTCATCTCCTGGTTCGGAACAAGAAAAAAAGAATCTCTCCCAGCTTCCCTCTCGAACGAATCCTGCCTCTAAAAAAAACGGGGGCAGCTCCCGAAGGAACCGCCCCCGCTCAGAACAGCCAGAAAACCGGATTTATTTTGCGGAGGTCTCCGATTGATCCGTCACTTTGAACGCGAAAAAGAGGTACCCCGCGATCAGAATAGCCCCGGCAAACCACGGCAACAGGACTCTCGACCACAGGATAACAAAAAGAACTGACGAGGCGAAACAGCTCAGATTAAAGATGGCTTCATAACTCAGCTTGTTCTTTCGGGTAAGATTCAAAAGAAGACCCACGAGAGACCAGGCCGCTACTGCAATCAACGTTCCAATAAAAGAGAAAATGAGCAACAGGATCGGCAGCATTAAAAAAAGAGACGTCTTCGCGTTCTGGTAAATCTTTTTCGCGACGTTCCCATCGAGGCGAACCCGGGACGGCAGCTGCCTTTTGCTCCGGAACCCCTGGGCCGTAATATCCCGTTCCTCGAACTGACCGGGCCCTCCCCTTTTCATAAAAACCTTCTTCGAAGTCACCACAAGATAGGCGGTCCCGAAATCAGCTTCCGTAACCGTCTCTTTGGCCATGTTAAAAACCACAAGCGGCCCGGCCGTCGGATGCGTCATGGTATAGGTCGGCTGTCCGTTCTCGAGACTGATACCTTGGGGCGTCCAAATGATCACCGGCATATTCTTTTCGACCCATTCGGCGAACCCTCCGATCTTGGGCCCCATAGCAACTCCCAAAATCACCGAAGCCAACAAAGTCGTCAGGGCCGAAAGATAGAGCACATAAAGCACTCCGCGGACCACCGAAGCCTTGGCGGCATCCCGGTAGACTTTAGGATAGAAAAGAGCGGTGACCGGTGCGAGCCAAAAGGTAAGCAGATTATTCATATTGGATCTCCATGATTTTGAGTTGGATTTTTCCTGCCGGTACGTTGATGACCGTTTCTTCGTTCAGCGCTTTTCCCAAAAGCCCTTTACCGATCGGAGACGTGACCGAAATCTTCCCCTCGTCAAAATTCGCCTCATCCTGGGAAACGAGGGTATAATCAAAAACGTCTCCGCTTTCCAGGTTCTTCACTTTAACTTTCGCGCTCAGATAGACCTTGTCCTGGGCGATATCCCCTTTATCCAGGATACGCGCGTTCCCGAGCCTGGCTTCCATTTGCCCGATCCGTATCTCGAGCTGATGTTTGGCCTCCTTGGCAGTCTCCCAGTCGGCGTTTTCGCTAAGATCCCCATGGGCACGGGCTTTTTCAAGCTGATCCGCGACTTCGCGACGCTTCTTGGTCTTCAAAAAATTAAGCTCTTCGTATAATTTATCGTAACCTTGCTGCGTTAAAATAACCTTCTCGGTCATGATTCGACTCCCTAATACTCGGTTAATAAGAACTGTTCACAAGACTCGGTTCATATCCCGCGTCTCTGATGCATCGGACAAGTTCGCCGGAACCTAAAGCTCCCTGCGAGCGCCCCCCCGCCTCACGCATGACCCGTTCATCCAGGTTCGTACCGCCAAGGTCGTCGACCCCGAAAGAAAGCGCGGCCAGTGCAAATTTCAGATCCGTGGCGGCCCAATGCGCCTTGATATGCGGGATATTATCCAAAAGAAGCCGCGAAATGGAAAGCACTTTTAGATCGAGGTAACCGCTCGTCCCCGGCTTGTCTTTCCCGGGATTGAACGGTAACGGCACAAAGGCGTTAAACCCCCGCGTTTCATCCTGCAACTCCCGAAGCTTCAACAGATGCGCCACGCGCGCCTCCGCCGGCTCCCCATGGCCGTAAAGCATCGTCGCGTTGGTCTTGAAACCAAGTTGATGCGCCGTCCGGTGAACCTCAAGCCACGTTTGGCCCGTGATCTTCTCGGGACAGATCTTTTTGCGGACTTCCGGATCAAAGATCTCCGCCCCGCCCCCCGGAAGACTTTGCAACCCCGCCTCCTTGAGCCGCGTCAGGATTTCCCGAACGGAAAGCCCGGCGCGACGGGCCATATCTTCGATCTCGGTCGCGCTGAATGCCTTGATGTGGATCAGAGAGCTGACCCGCCGGATCCTCTGCATCATCTTGATGTAATAATCGAACCCAAGCTCCGGATTGTGCCCGCCCACGATATGGACTTCGTTAACATTCCACCGTTCAACGGCCTCATGGACACGGGCTTCGATCTCGTCGAGCGTCAGCGCATACGCATCCGCCGCTCCGGCTTCCCGAGAAAACGCGCAGAAACCGCAGCGCGTGGAACAAATGTTCGTATGATTGAGATGCAGATTGACCGAATAAAAAACGCGGCGGCCATGCCGTCTTTCGCGAATCCCTTGCGCGAGCTGACCGACAGAGAGGATGTCCGTGCTGTTAAAAAGCTCCAGGCCGTCTTCGAAAGTCAGTCTCTCCTGCTGCTGGACCTTAGAGAAGATGTTTTTGAGGGAATTCTGAGGCTCGCCCATGCGGGGGAACTAAACGCTGCGCGTTGCGGGTTGTGCGTTGCGCTTATCAATCTCTTTAAAGAGCTCGTCAACAAGTTGTGCTTCCGGCACGATGCGTTCCTGCTTGCCGTTCACGTAGATCATGCCCTGTCCCTTACCGCCCGTGATGGCAAAATCGGAACCCTGCGCCTCGCCGGGACCGTTCACCGCACACCCCATGACCGCGATCGTCAACGGCCCCTTAAATTTCATCGCTCGGGCCTCAACTTCCGCGGCAAGTTTCGCACAGTCCACTTCCGCGCGACCGCAGGTGGGACATGAGATCACGCGCACACCTTGGCGGAGGTCAAGCGACTCGAGGATCATTTTAGCGACTTTGACTTCTTCGACAGGATCGGCCGTCAGCGACACGCGGATCGTGTCCCCGATCCCCTCCTGCAATAGCGTTCCCACACCGATCGCGTTATAAACGCTTCCGCGAAGGAGCGTTCCGGCCTCGGTCACGCCGAGATGAAGCGGATGATCAAACTTACGGCTCGCCAGACGGTAGGCGGCAATCATGGCCGGCACATCCGTGGTCTTGAGCGAGATCACGATGTCGTGAAAATCCAACTCCTCAAGGATCTTCACGTGTCGCGCCGCACTTTCCACCAAAGCCTCCGGGGTGGGACCGTACTTTTCCATCAGATCTTTTTCAAGCGACCCTGAATTGACGCCGATCCGGATCGGGATACGGTGCCGCTTGGCTTTTTCCACGACTTCCGCGACCCGGTCACGCGTCCCGATATTGCCGGGATTCAGCCTCAACTTGTCGACGCCCTCATCGATCGCCGCCAGCGCAAACCGGTAATTAAAATGGATGTCCGCGACAAGCGGGATCGTGATCTTCGCCTTGATCTTTCCGAGCGACTTTACGTCTTCTTCCGTCGCGCACGCGACCCGGACGATCTCGCAACCCGCCTCGGTCAACTGCCCGATCTGCCGGACCACCGCTTCGACATCCCGCGTATGAACCTTCGTCATGGACTGGATACGGACAGGCTGGCCGTCCCCTAAAACGAGCTTCCCGACCTTCACCGCGTGTGTTTTTTTTCTTAGGATTTTCATCATCTCAAGTCTCTTTCATCCGGAACGCCCCCGCCGTTGCCGGGGTTATTTTTTCCGTAGCGCCTGTTTTTTCTTTCCGGCTTCGGTAAGACACTGCGAAAGATTCATCGCGCAGAACCCTTCGCCGCACATCGAGCAATAGTCCGCGTGCCGCGCCTCACCCTCCGGCAAGCCCTCGTCATGCATCTTCTTCGCATTCTCCGGGTCGAGCGAAAGAGCGTATTGTTTTTCCCAATCGAATGCGAATCGCGCGCGGGCCAACGCGTCGTCCCGATCCCTGACGCCGGGCCGGTGACGCGCAACATCCGCCGCGTGCGCTGCGATCTTGTAGGCGATCACACCCTGCTTTACGTCTTCAAGGTTCGGGAGCCGCAAATGCTCGCAGGGCGTCACGTAGCAAAGCATCGCCGCACCGGCTTGTGCGGCAATGGCCGCTCCGATCGCCGACGTAATGTGATCATAACCCGGAGCGATATCCGTCACAAGAGGCCCGAGCACATAAAAAGGCGCGCCGTGACACACCTTGATCTGCCGCTCGATATTCATCGGGATCTGATCCATCGGGACATGTCCCGGACCTTCCACCATCACCTGCACGTCCTGCTCCCACGCCCGGAGCGTCAAAACCCCCAACGCGTCGAGCTCCGCGAACTGGGCCGCGTCACTCGCGTCGGCAAGGCATCCCGGCCGCATTCCGTCGCCGAGGCTGATCGTCACATCGTATTTCTTGCAGATCTCAAGCAGACGGTCGAAATGGGTATAAAGAAAGTTTTGTTTCTGATGTTCCCGGCACCACCGCGCCAGGATCGCGCCGCCGCGGCTCACGATCCCCGTCACGCGTTTTTCCACAAGCGGCAGATGTTCGAGCAGCACCCCCGCGTGGATCGTCATGAAATCCACACCCTGCCGCGCCTGATGTTCGATCACGTCGAACAGGATCTCCGGCGTGAGCACCTCGGGCTTGCCTTTCACCCGTTCGAGCGCCTCATAGATCGGGACCGTTCCGATGGGCACGGAACAGGCATGGATGATCGCTTCGCGCGTTTCATCCAGATGCTTCCCCGTAGAAAGGTCCATGATCGCATCGGCACCAAACCGGATCGCCGTCCTGACCTTTTCAAGTTCCGCGGGAATATCCGAACCCAATGCGGAATTTCCGAGATTCGCGTTGATTTTGCACCGGACCGAAATCCCGATCCCCGCAGGTTCAAGGTTCTTGTGATAAATGTTCGCCGGGATCACGAGGCGGCCCCCCGCCACTTCCTCTCGAATAAACTCAGGGGCCAGGCCTTCTCGCTTGGCCACAAATTTCATCTGCGGCGTAACGATCCCCTTGCGGGCGGAATGCATTTGCGAACAATTCTCCCCGGTATTCTTCCTTGAAATTTCTTCGTCTCGTAGTGCCATTTTAGTCTCGACTATTGGATGACGGATGCAGGATGACGTTAAAACTGGTTCTTCGGCTTACTCCATCCGCCATCCTTCATCCTTTATCCTGTTTTAGTGGAATGCCGTTTCTGCGACGTGGCGGCTCTGTTCCCACCACACGTCGAGTTCTTTAGGGAAATATTTCATCCGGTTCTTTTTGAATTCGCGCGCCGTCACAAGCGCCTCTGAAGGCCACTTGCCGATCCGGTCCTCGATGCGCCGAACAATCACCTCGAGTTCCGTCGCATCCGTTGCCTCGATCATCGTATAAAGGGAGTAAGGAAACCCCGGATAGGACGGCCGCCGATCCGCGTACACGATCTCCTGAAATTCCGCGATCCCCGCGCCGCCCCGGTCCAGTTTTTCCTCGGAGATATGCCAGACCACGAGATGCTTCGGTTTGCCGAACACCGCCGCAGGATTGAAAAAACTTCCGATCCTCCGGAGACATCCTCTGCGAACCAGCGACGCCGTGAGCTCAAGAACCTGTCCTTCAGAAACATTCATCCGAACGGCGATGTCCCGGAAAGGATCGTCTGCAACCGGAAATTTTTCCTGAAGAGCCCTTACCAACTCGATCTCCGGAGCACTCAGCTCCGGAGCCCTCACGGTCTTTCTTTTTTCAAAATGCTCGCCCATACCCGGGAACATCCCGGGATCCGTCACATTCAAAAGGTCCGTCCCCTTAAAAACCCTCCGGACGGGCAAAAACAGCGTCCGTTTCGGGGCCGCGAATTTCTCGATGCACCGGAGGTGCGTCTCAAGATCATGGTCTCCTGGGACCGCGATAAAGAACCAGAAGTTGAGCTCGTGCTCCCGTTCGCAACTGTAGATCACGCCGGGATGCTGGTGCACGATCTCGGAGTGCCCCGCCAGCTCCGCGGGGTCGAATTTCATTGCCACCCAGGCGCTCTGATAACCAAACGCCCGGGGATTCCAGACCGCTTTGATCCCGGTCAAAATACCCTCTTGCTTGAGCTTCTGGATGCGCACCATGACGCCCGCACTATCCAGTTGGGTCTTTTGCGCAAGGACCTCGAAAGGCCGGGACACGAACGAAAGCCCCTGGTGAAGATAGGTCAAAAGAAGACGGTCTTTTTCATCCATAGGATATTCTGCGCAAGAACTCCGGAAGGCTCCAACAAAATCGACGCGTGGAGGCATGATAGCGCAGGGGACCGGGTTTGTCCATACAACCCATCCACCTTTGAAGGTGGAGTGAGCTTAATGTTCAAGACGGATTGGGACCGGAGACGGCCAACGAACCGCCACCGTCCTCGAGGGCCGTCGGGGTTCTCAATTCCAAAAAACGACCCCCGACAGGTACTCCCCCCTCACCGGGATCTCCTCCAGTCCAGCAGATCCGGCCGGCCAACGCATCCTTCGCCCGAAGATCCTTACGGATCCCCGCGAATGCGCGACAAACCGTCCCCCGGAAGATCCAGGCGGCCCTTGCTTCCGCTATTTTCAAAAACTTCATTTCACTCAATCATTCCATCACGCTTCATCGGTCTGCAAATCAGGCGAGGTTTCCGAAAGCACCAGATTGTTGGGATCAAATCCCATCCCGCCGGTGAGGAAAAGGCGCAACTGCTCGATCAAGGAATCGTGCCCTTCCCAACGATTACCGTCCATTTCGATGCCGTTCAGCGTCACCACCGGCGCACCGTTCGCAAGACCGATCACAGGCGCCGTCGTGAGCGGATCCGACTGCGTCAGATCGTTCTCCGTACGGTTGATCACACCGTTGATCGCGGCCGCCTCACTCGCAGAAGGCCCGCTCGATGACGGCGCCGGAGGCGCCGGCAAAATGTCCGCCGAAGTCGTGGCCGTTGTATCGAAATGATAATTCGCCGCGTCGTCACCGCTAATGCTCAGATCCGTAATGTTCACAAGAATATTCAATCCCGGCCCCGCTTCCTCGAAAGTCCCAACGCCCGTCTCGAGCAATGCGACATCATCGCCCGCCACATTCCCGCTCAGCTCCGCATCCGTATAATCAAGCGTTGCGTCGGTGTTCCCGTTATAAGTTTTGTTCTTCGCGGTGATCCCCGTTGCCGACAGATCTTTCTGCTCCACCGTCAAAGCTCCGGTGTTATAAGTGATGTCGTAGTTGTTGGCATCAAAGGCATCCCCCGAGGCATCGTCAGCGGTGATGTGCCAGTTCCCGGCTTTATAGTTCCCCGAAGTGCTCAGCTCCGCATCCGCGGACGTGAGCGCCACCGAGGTGATCTCATCCCCGGTCACGAGCCCCAGGGACGAAAAATCCGTCGTCCCGAGATCTGAATCGCCATAGGTCTTGGTTTGATCATTCGCCGTGATCGTCAGATCCTTCCGGTCCACCGTCAAATGACCATCCACATACGAGATCGTGTAATTCGAAAGACCGGTGCCCGTAGCGCCGCTTGCGGTAATGTCGTAAGGAGAGCTGCCCACCGTCGCTGTTGCTCCAGCCCCGGCACTCGCCAAAGACACGCTTGTTACTGAATCCGAATTCACAAGACCCGACTGCGTAAACTCCGTCCCCGCGAACGTCACCACATCTCCGTAAGTTTTCGTAACGTTATCCGCCGTGATCGTCAAAGCCTTCGGTGTGACCGCAAAAGTATTCCCGACAAAAGTTATGTCGTAATTCGAACCTGCATTAAGCGTCCCCTGGTTAATCGCATAAGGGCCGCCCAACACGGTCTCCCCTGCAGCGCGGCTCAAAGCACCACTGAACGAATCCGATCCAACGAGCGCCGTGGCTGTGTACGTCAACACAGGATCCGAGGCACCATAAACTTTGTTCTGTCCCGCATCCGCCATCACGATGACCGGCTTTGCCGTGATTACGAAATCGGCTGAATTAAAGGCAATCGAATAATGGTCGCCCGCCATTAACGTCCCTTGCGTAATCGCGTAGGCACCAACGTCACTCCCCGCCACGCGGCTAAGTGCCCCCGTGTAGGCGTCTCCATTCACCAAATAGCCGCTTGTCGTATAGGTGAAAACCGGGTCCGCGCTGCCATAAACTTTTGTCAGACCGGAATCCGCCGAAACAGATACAAGGAACAAGCCGCTTGTCATCGTGACAGCACCGGTCACTATAGGACTAGCGCTTAAAATAACTCCACTGATATTGTCGACTGTCAAGTTCGGGATCGTCGCCGGCAATTCCAACCCCGTGGTTTGTGTCCCACCCGTTCCCTTATATTGAAGTGTCGCTGAAGCTCCATAAGTCGGCGTCACGCTGGTCACTCCCCCCTCCATGGAAAGTGTGCCGTTGAATGCCCCCCCGGAAATCGAGCCAAGTGTGAGGTTATGAACCATACCGTCATAAGTGCCACCAGAGATAGCACTGTTATTCGTGACCGTACCAGCAACCGTAAGACCCGAGATCGTAGCGTTGTTGGTCACAGGACCGGCAAGGCTGCCGTTGCCCGTAAGTAAACCAGCATTCACGGTTGTCGCGCCGGTGTGAAGATTTGATCCCGACAACGTGAGCGTCCCGGCGCCGATCTTCGTCAGAGCTCCTGTCGTATTGGTCGATGCGCCAGCAATCGTAAGATTATTCGTGGTAACATCGATCGTCCCGGTAGTACCAGCATTAATTGTAAAGTTACGATCTGTACCGCTGGAGCTACCGGTGTATTGAAGTGTGCCGCCGTTAAAGACAAGATTCGCCGCAGCGTTTGTTGCCGCACCAAGATTACCAGAAGAGCCGCCGTTCCCGATCGTCGCAACGCTCAGGATACCGTCTGTAAGGGTCGTTACGCCGGTGTAGGTGTTGGTCCCGGAAAGCGTCCATGTCCCGGTCCCCGCTTTTGTGATACCAGTAGTATTGGTCCCGCTATTATTCACGATCGCACCGGCAATCACACCCGTTCCGGAAGTCGAGCCTTGTAAAGTGAGCGCCTTAATTCCGCCCCCCGTAGCCGTAAAAGGATTGGAGAAAGTTAAGATCCCCGTCCCGGATTGGTCCAACACGGCACCTCCGGTGCTGCCGTATAGATTGATCACACGATCCGTCGTTTCACCGGTGCCGGTATATTTCAAAGTGCCGCTGGTTGCGCCCGAACCAAGATCGATGGTGCCATTGTAAACCGAGCTTGGGATCCCCAAATTACTTGCAGTCCCGCCGGTCACTTTCCCGAGCGATGAAACACTCAGAGTGCCGCCTTGAATACTGGTTTTCCCGGTATAGGTATTCGCGCCCGAAAGAATCCAGGTTCCGGTGCCGGTTTTTGTGACAGTCCCGCTTGTCGTCCCGATGATACTGGCAATGCTGCTCCCCGTACTGGTCCCTCCAAGGGTCAGCCCCACTGACCCGGTGATCGTCCCCGGATTCGAAAGGATTATATCCCCGCTGCTGGCAACGATACTTACAGCATTACTCACAAGCGAAATAAGTCCACTATAAGTCGCTGAAGTGGCTGAGCTATTCGTTAAAGCACCGCCGCTTGAAACGCCCGTTCCATTCAGGCTTAAAGCCTCAGCCGTTGATAAACTAAACCCATTCAGATCCAGCGCGGCACCGTAGGAAACAACAGTCCCCGCAACAACCGTCCCAAGCGGCGTATTTGCGCCCGAACCTGCGGCGCCAAGTTTAAGCGTACCGGCACTGATCGTCGTAACACCGCTATAGCTATTGTCTCCTGACAAGGTCAGTACGTTATTACCGAGTTTTTTCAGTCCCAAGGAGTTAGCTCCACTGTTCGTATCCGCAATAACACCACCATAAGTAAAATTATTTCCAGAGGCATTGGCCGTATCAAACGCTATAAAAGAACCGTTGGTAAATCCCCCGGTGTCAGAACCCAATCCCTTCAAGATATCAACATCCGAAGAGTTGAATTCTCCAGCCCCACCCACATTGAGTGCCAGCGTTGCTCCGGAAGCTACCGTGATATTCTCAGCCGTCCAGCTCGCCGGAGTATTATTGTAAAGGGAAAGCTGTTTTCCGAACTGGAGAGTTCCCGCGCTCACCGTCGTCGTACCCGTATAAGTATTAATTCCTGAAAGAGTCAAAGTACCCGTCCCTGTTTTTACGAGAGAGATCGAGGTCGCGCTCCCATTTTGAATCATTCCCGAAAACGTATAGGAGGCGTTATTTCCGCCGACCGTTAGGAGAAGATCTCCGGCAACGCTACTTGTCACCACGCCTGAAGTTGCGAGCATCCCGATCGTTTCGTTATAACCATTAAGATCGAAAGTTCCCGCAGCAAACACGGAGCTTGAATCCGGGATCACTCCCGAGGCTCCAAGCTTCAACGTCCCGGTATTCACGTAGGTAACCCCCGTGTAGGTATTCGCGCCCAAAAGCGTCCAGGTGCCTGCACCGGTTTTCGTCAGTGAATTGCTATTTGTAGCGATCACACTAGCCAAACTGCTATTCGTCCCGGCACCCCCACTAAGCGTCAAGCCATAGTTGCCGGTGATCGTGCCGGTATTTGTAAGAGTAATCCCTCCGTTGGTAGCAACAATGCTACTGTCAGCGCCTAGTGTGATCAAACCACTATAGGTCACGCCCGTTGCGGAGCTATTGAGCAATGCACCACCGCTTGATATTCCCGTCCCCTTGAGGTTTAAGGCCTCTTCCGTCTCCAGCGTAACTCCATTCAGGTCAAGCGCAGCTCCCGAGACGACCACAACTCCGGCATCCGCAGTACCCAATTGAGTGTTCGCGCCGGAACCGGTCGAAAGCTTCAACAGCCCGGCGCTTAGGGTGGTAAGCCCGGCATAACTGTTAGGTCCGCTGACAATAAGCGTTCCTGTCCCCGACTTAGTCAATGCTCCTGCACCCGCAATAACGGTCGGAAGGGTCAGGATCGTACTGGCATCCGTACTAAACGTTCCCCCTGAAGCGCCTAGCGTGATACCGCGATTGGAATTGAACGAAAAAGTTGCCGTCGTCTGAAGCGTTCCGCCGTTCAAGGTAAGATGATCGGCTACGAAACCTCCGGGATTGGCGCCAAGTCCAGATTCCGCGGAAATCTTGAGCGTCCCTCCGTTGATCGCTGTTTTGCCGGTAAAGGTATTAACGCCCGATAAGGTTAGTGCGTTCGAGCCGAGTTTCAATAAACTGAGGGAACCTTGAGCCGTATCCGCCAAAACACCGTACGAGCGATCTGCAGTAGTGGTATCAAAACCCAACAAAGCACCCGCGGCAAAATTGGTCGTACCGAGCATGGTAGCGATATTTCCGTCGGTGAACGCATTGTAGAGCGCCAACCCCGCGCCTGCGCCTACTGCAAAACGTCCGTTTGTGTCCCATCCCGGGAGTGCCCCGGTCGTGGTGGCCGTCAAAATACCTTCGCTGATCGTTGTGATCCCCGCATAGGTATTCGTCCCTGATAGCGTCAGCACCCCAGCTCCCGTTTTAGTGAGACCCACAGACGTCGCACTTCCATTTTCGATATTACCTGAAAATGTAGTCGAGATATCATCGCCTCCGGCTGTCAAGGTGAGATCCCCGGCGGCACTGCTCGTCACCGTTCCAGCACCCGCAAGAGAACCGATCTCTTCACTATACCCGTTGAGATCCAGGATCGCCCCTGAAGCAACTGTCACGGCGCTCGTATCCGCGATCACTCCGGAGGCTCCAAGTTGTAGCGTCCCGGCACTAATCGTCGTCAATCCCGTGTAAGTATTGGCGCCACTCAGGGTCACGGTATTCGCTGTTGTTTTGTTGAAAACGGAACCCGTCCCTCCAAGGATGGCACTGATGACGCCCTTTTGAACATTGTAAGTAGTCGCAGTCAAAACATTGGGAGTCCCCGCCAGGATCCCGCTGGCTTGAAAATAGGTGCTCCCACCGGCTAACGACCGCTGAAGGGTGAGGGTATTATCATAGTTCGAATCGATGTAGAGTTTTGCGATCGACCCCGAAAAACCAGCATCCACAACGGAAGCTGCCGTGCTGGTATTGTTAAACAGGGCGGTGGTTCCGAGTGTCGGCAAGCCTTTGCTCCAATTCAGGGGATCTGACCAAGCACCCGTATTGTTCCCGTTCGTCCACACATTGCATTCCCAATCAAGCAGAGGAGTGGAGCTCTGTACTGCTTTCCATACGGGAGTGGTGGAAAAATCCCAAGTGGTAGCCCCGATATAAACAGCGCCACCCGTCCCGCTTCCCGTACCGTTAAAATCGGTTGCGGCTGCAGCTTTGGTGATCCCCGTCGGGGCACCTACTCCTGCGGCCCCGGAATTCGTATTGAACCACCAATTGTTCGTTTGAACGCCATTGTAGTAATAGCCCATAAACCCGCCGGTTTTCGCGGCTTCTCCGCTTACTTCTCCCGTATTATAAGAATTGGTGATCTTTCCGTAATAATGATACCCAACAACACCGCCAGCATAGCTGGTACCCCCAGCCACAGTTCCCGTATTGTAAGAATTCAAAATTGAAGTGACATTCGCGTTGTTTACATACAAATAACCCACCACACCCCCCGCAGATCCGCCTGAAGTTGTCACGTTCCCTGTATTGTAGGAATTTGCAATGGTGCTGTAGCTCCCCTCGTTGGATCCCACCACACCCCCCGCTTGATAGTTTGAGGCGGTCACGTTCCCCGTGTTATAAGCTTGGCTGATCGAACTGTTCGCGCCCGTAGAATAATTACGCCCGGCGATGCCTCCCACGCTCACATAACCTGATACTGTCCCTGAGTTAAAAACCTGGCTGACGGAACCTGCCCAGTTGCGCCCGACAATACCTCCCGTCTCCTGTGCGACCGTCCCGGTAACGGTAACGTTTCCTGTGTTATAGGAATTCGTTATAAGACCAGAAGTACCGTTCACCCCGACCAACCCGCCTACCGAATGGTAATTCGCGAAAATATTTCCTGTGTTATAAGAATTACTGATTGTGGAGCTGTTGTCCCCCGTAATCCCCCCAATGGAACCTCTGTTACCAAATAGATTTGTCACAATCCCCGAATTATAAGAACCCGTAATAGTCCCCCCGCTCCGCCCCGCAAGCCCCCCCACAAAATCGCTGCTTCCGGTCACGTCCCCTGTGTTGTAGGAATTCGTAAGTGATCCTGAATAATGGTACCCCACAAGGCCTCCGACATAACCTTGATATTGGGCTGTTGCAACGCCAGTCACAGTACCTGTGTTATAAACATTCGTGATCGCCGTGCCAGAATTATATCCAATCAACGCTCCCGTATACGTCTTGCCGGTGACGGCCCCACCCAGCAGTCCCACATTACTGATCGTTCCTCCGCTTGTCTTTCCAAAAAGTCCGACATAGTCATCGAAAGGCTTATTGATCACAAGGTCCGAGATCGTGTAACCCTTCCCGTCAAAGGAACCTGAAAAATTCCCCTGCCCGTTCCATCCTCCAATCGGATCAAAGTCATCGCCAATCCCGGAGTAATCAATGTCTGACTTTGAAAGGTTAGCCCCCAACAAATAACTCGCACTAAGATTGCTCCGAATAAGATCGAGTGTTGTCCAATCGATCACCGAGTCATTATGCGCCCATCCTGTATTGCCGCCGTAATCCGCCTTCGGATAGGCTGTGACCAGCCCCTCCCCTAGATAATGAGAATCCCGAATGCCAGCATACGCAATGTGATAATCACCGGTGATGTTGATATACCACGGAGAACCCTTCACGCTTGAAAAAAGGCGGATATAACCCGCAGCATAACCGCCTTCGCCCTGGATTTCCGTATGACCCAAAAGGGTGTAAGTCTTCCCCGATTCGAAATAAACCGTCTTGCCGGACGTGGTGATCTCCAAATTAGTGATCGTCATATCGCCCTTGAACGTCTGAGCCGCCAAACCCGTCAGTTTCACTTTGTCAGCATTAAAAGTGGAATTGGAAGCCGTGATATCCCCTATCAATTCAAGCTCCCCATCCACCGCCGCCGTGATCGTTCCGTTCTCAGCTCTCAGGTCTCCGCTGACCTTGACATCGCCCTGGGCGACGAACTCGATCACGCCGTCATCGGCAACGATCACGGCGGTGGCGTTCTCCGACGGGTCGATATTGATCGCCCGGTCGAAAATGTCGTCGATGGCTTGGGCATCCAGCACCACGCGACCGCCGCTGGCCGAGATCGTCCCGCTGTTCTTGATCTGGTCGTCGAGACCCATCTCATGGGCCGTGGCTTCGTCCACGCCGATCGAGACCATCCCGTCCGGCGAGACGCCGATGGTGACGGTTTTACCCGCCGCCAGGGCGACCGTCCCGGCCGGCACCTCGATCGTCCCCTTGTTCTCGATCGCGTTCGCCACCAGCGCCACCAGGCTGGCGTCATGTCCCACAATGCGGCCCTCATTTTTGAGGAGGCTCGAGGCATCACCCTTGAACCGGTACTGCTGGGTAAGAAAGTTCGTCGCATCGAGATTCAGAGGCAGGGTCGACGCGATGAAGGACGCATGGTTGACGTTGACGAGCCCGGAAGCACCGATGTTGATCCCGTTCACGTTTTGAAGAATGAAAGCAAGGTTCGAAAGGTTCATCGTGCCGAAGATGTTCGTGGCACTTCCCCCGTTGACGAGCAGCGCAAGGCTCGCGCCGGAACTGAGACCAACGATGTTGTGCGTGGCGCCTTCCGCGACATTAAACTCGGGGACATTCCAGACGGGGTTACCCGTGACGTTCCAGTTCGTGACATTGTCCTGCGTCGTCACATCCACCGACCCGTTTTCGAACTGGATCGTTTCCGCGAACGTCCAGGACGGCATCGCGGTGAAGACGGTGAAGAACACAACCATCCACGCCGCCATCACACGCTTGAACCCGTTCCATTGCATAAGCAGAGGAAGGGTGCCGAGGGTCCCTAAAAACGCGGCCCAAGACTCTTCAAATTCCAATTCAGGAGCTGGTTCATTTTCTATTGGTATCATAACAGTTATCTTACCCAATAGAAAATTTAACACACCCTATAGCTGCTTTCAATGTTCTATTTATAATTATTTTGATTTAATTAGCTGTTTTGAGCGCAACAAATATCTTTAATATAGCAATATATAGCGATATTAACCTAATTTTGTGAATAAATCTAGCAATAACCAATCATCCTGAATTGAAAAGAAATAGATAAAAGTCGGAAAGACCCGAAAGAAAGCTTGCGGAGGACTAACCCTTGATGACGCCGAGCGGACGCATCCGAACAACTTTACGAGCGAGGCCGGCGCCGGCGACAACGTTGACAACTTCGTTAATGTCTTTGTAGGCTGCGGATTGTTCTTCGGCAATCCCCTTTTCACCGCGAGCCATGACAATAATCCCACGCGCTTCAAGTTCTTTTCGGACCGAATGCCCGCACGCCACTTTAAGCGCCGCGGTGCGCGACATCGCTCGCCCCGCGCCATGGCAGCACGTGCCGAAGGTTTCATTCATCGCCTGCTGAGCCCCGGTCAGAAGATAAGAATTCCGGCCCATGTCGCCGGGAAGGATCACTGGCTGCCCCGTTTCACGGTATTTTTCCGGGAGCTCTTCCTGGCCCGGCGCAAACGCGCGCGTCGCGCCCTTGCGATGGACACAAAGCGTCTTCATCCTGCCGTCCACTTGATGCCGTTCGAATTTCGCGATATTGTGCGCGACGTCATAGACAAGGTCCATCCCAAGATCCCCGGGACTCCGCTGAAAAACGCCCTCAAAAATGCACCGCGCGAGCGCCGTCAGGCACTGTCGGTTGGCCCACGCAAAATTAGCGGCGCAGCCCATCGCCGCGAGATATTGCTCTCCTTCCGGAGAACGAACCGGCGCGCACGCAAGCTGGATGTCCGGCACAGTAATATGATATCTCGTGAGCGCTCGCCGCGTAGTTTCAAGGAAATCTTCACAGATCTGGTATCCGAATCCGCGCGACCCTGAATGGATCATGATCGTGATCTGTCCCAGCTCCAAGCCAAACCGCTGCGCGATCCCGGCATCCAGAACCTGATCGATGACCTGGACCTCGAGAAAATGGTTCCCTGAACCGAGCGTTCCGAGCTGATCCGCGCCGCGTTCGTATGCCCGTTGCGAAACGGCATCCGGGTCCGCATTTTCAAGTCTCCCGCCGGCTTCCGTGCATTCAAGATCGGCCGCCCAACCGTGCCCGTGACGGACCGCCCAGCCGCTCCCTTCGCGCACCATCTGTCGTAGCTCTTTCCGGTCAAGCCGGATCTCCCCGGACTGCCCAACCCCACACGGAATATGGCTGAAAAGCTTCCCGACAAGATCCCGCAAATGCGGGCGGACCTCGGCCTCCGTGAGATTCGTCCGAAGCAGACGAACCCCGCAATTGATGTCATACCCCACGCCTCCGGGAGAAATGACGCCACCCTCCTCCGGATCCGTGGCCGCAACACCGCCAATCGGAAATCCGTAGCCCCAATGAATGTCCGGCATGGCGAACGAGTACTTCACGATCCCCGGAAGGAACGCAACGTTGGCGACCTGTTCGAGAGACTTGTCCGCCAGGATTTTAGGGAGATTTTTTTCATCGCAAAAGATGCGCCCCGGGACACGCATCCCGGCTTTCCAGGAGATCGGTATTTCCCAACGGTAGTCATCTATTTTTACGAGGGGAATATTTTCAGACATATTTTCTCGATCGAGCCACGTGCACCGATCCACGGGCCACGGATCTGTTTTTTGTGTTGCGTGGCCCGGAAGACGTGTCCCGTGGCCCTGGTTTTAGATATCAAAAACGATTTCCGCTTCCCATCCGCGTTTCGTTTGGACCACGCGAAAACCGCAATGCGTCACGGCTTTGACTTCATGGCGCGAAGGATGACAAGAGGGATCGAACCGGACCGCTTTCGCCCAAAATTTAAGCATCAGAGGAGTAAGCGTGCTGAAATGATATTCGACGGGAACGACCCGGCGGGTCGAAAAGAGAAACAGGAGTTCCTGGAGCCAGTGCATGAACAACTCGGCCGCATTCTCTTCCTGGAAATTCATCTCGATCCCAGAAGGAAGTTTCGGAGCGGTCTTCCGGACCTTGTCAGGATCGGTCACGAGGCTGAAAAATCCCTCGGCCGCGTCCCGAAAAAGCCCGTTCAGATCCTTGGCTCGGACCCGGAGACCGACATCGGCCGTGTGTTCGAAGGTTTCGTATGGCAACGAGGTCTTCTTCCCCGCGTTCAACGCTCAACGGACAACGCACAACGTAAAAGCTTGGGGCGAATCCGTTGCGCGTTGAGCATCGTGCGTTGCGCGATTATTTAAGGTGTTTGCGGATCTTCTGGAGAAGGACTTCCACGTCAAAGGGTTTCTTGAGAACATCCGAAACGTTCCCGAGCTCCGCGACCCGGTGCGGGATCTTCTCGTTCACGCTCGCAATGATCACAGGGATACGCTTCCATTTTTCCTGTGCCCGGAGACGGACATAGAACTCCTCGCCGTCCATGACAGGCATGATTAGATCCAGAATAATCAGGTCCGGAATTTCTTTTTCGAGGATCGCGAGTCCCTCCTGTCCGTTGCCGGCCTTCAGGACCTCAAAAGACTCCCCCTGAAGATAAAGCGTATAAATATCCTGGAAATCAGTATCATCCTCCACGATCAAGATCTTCCTGCCCATGACGTTCTCCTCGAAAAAAGTTATGGATTCCTGACAACTGCCTGGTACGTTGGAAAAACCACTTTAAACGCGCTGCCCTGCCCCGCCCCGTTACTTTCGGCCCAGATCTCGCCCTCGTGAAGCGCCACGATCTCTTTGGAGATCGTCAGTCCGACGCCGATGCCGAGCGTGGATGGCGTCTTCTGAAAGAACGCCTCGAAGATCTTCTCGAGGTTCTCGGGTTCGATTCCGATCCCGGTGTCCCGCACTTCCGCGCAGATGTCGTTGCTCCGGAGTTCGGCCGAGAGCGTGATCTTCCCGTCCGGCGTGAACTTAATCGCGTTGGACACAAGATTAGTGAATACGCGATAAAGCATATCCGGATCTCCGAGCATCCGGAGCGGTTTCGGCGAAAGTACGGCTTCTACTTTCAAATGGTGTTGTTCGGCAAGCGGCCGCGTGTCATCCGCCACGAGACGGAGCACATCATTCAGGTCGAGCTCCTGTTTTCTCACATCCGACATCCCGGATTCGATCTTCGAAAGATCCATGATGCTCGAAATGGTCCGCATCAACCGGTCCGCGTTGTCGCCGAGCATTCGGATCGTAGGCGCAAATTTTTCACGGTCCGGATGGTGCTCCATCTGCTTCGTAAGCCACTGGGTCAACATGATAAACTTGGCCGTCGGAGTCTTGAGCTCGTGTGCCACGTCCCTCACCAGGGTCTCTTTCATCATTTCAACGCGGCGGAGGTCCGTCACGTCGCGCATAACTCCCTGGATAAGCCGGAGACTGCCCTCATAATCAACCACCGGCGTCAGATTCGTCTGATAATAGATTTCCGCGTGATGAAGCCGGTGAAATTGTTTTGTATTCAAATGAAGAACCGGCTTTTTGCTGCGCATGATGGCCTCGAGCGCGTCCTGGAATTTCTGCGCCTCTCCCGGAGCGTGCATCAGAAAAAAAAGCGGCAATCCTTCGGCCAAAAGCTCTTCGCGCGTGTAGCCGGAAAAACCGCGATTGAGGAGAAGCATCTCTCCTTCCGGCGTGATGGAAAAAATAATATCGCTCACCTCGTTGACGATGGAGCGGTATTTCTCCTCCGACTCCTCAAGGGCGTGCGTGCGCATCCGGAGATGCTCAAAACTCTGCACAAGCCGGCTCACCACTTTGTTAAAGGCGTCGCCCACTTCCTGGATCTCATCAAGAGAATGGATATTCGCGCGAGCTTCGAGGTCTCCGGAAAGGATATTGCGGGCGGTCTTTTGGAGGACGATCAACGGACGCATGACGAGCCACGTGACCCCTGCGATCACCAGGGTCACCACAATGGTCAGAATAAAAGCGATGAAGAATTTTTCGCGGAAAACTTTTTTAAGCTCCTGCTCGAAATCGATCTTCGAGAACATGATGATCAGGCGGCCGAGGGTCTCGTCCCCGCTCATGATCGGTGCGACGGCCGCGTAGGTATCGGCATTGATCTTCTCAACACCGAAAAAGTCCTGCTTATAGAAAAGTCCTGTGAATGATTCTCCCCCGGGACGGCTCGTTCCGATCGTCACACCTTTCGCGTTCTCGACGCGAACCTCGTCGACGTCGGTCTGCTGGGCCAGAAGCATGATGTAGGCCTGCAGCGCCCGTTTATCACCGTCCGCGATCGGGATCCTGAGGGTTTCCGAAAAGATCTCAGCGATGGTCTGGAGCCGCGCCTCTTTGTATTTGACCATCATGTCCCGAACTACGGTAAAGGTCGTGTAAAGGACAAAGCTAACGAGCGCAAAAACAAGAACAAGCACCGGCAAGGCCAGTTTGTAGCGGATCGACAATCGCCAGAAAGATGCGCGCAAAGATTCCCTGGAAGACGCGAAACGTTTCGGTTCTTTTTGTTTTTTTTCTTTCGCTCGGTCTGGGAACATTTTTTCCCTTATCTTATAGCTTTAGCGGAACGGTTCCGGCCCGATGGGAAGGGCCTCCCTTCATTATCGGCTATTCTCCCGCGTTTTGAAATATTCTTCCCAATGCTCCAGCAGCCCGGCAAGCACATCCTGATCCCCGGGAATAAATTCCACCTGCCGGATCTCTTCGCGGGAGACCCACCGGAAATCTTTGCAATCGTGCGCGACGGGTTCGCCCTCGACCCAGGCGCAAAGCCAGAAAAAAAGAGCTATTTTCTTAGCAACATACTCGTGGTCCCTTCGGCACAAGAACTTTTCGGGACGGATCCGAACCCCCAATTCCTCAAACACCTCTCGTTCGAGACATCTCTCCAAAGTCTCACCGGGCTCACGCGTTCCTCCGGGAAATTCCCAATACCCGCCAAAACTGTCCTCAAGATGCCGCTGGGCAATCAGGACCTTGTCTTGAGCATAAATGATGGCGCAACCGACTTCGATCTCTAGCATAGACCCTCTCTCGGAAATACCGACCTCACGCCACGGGCAGAACTTTCACAAAAACACTCGCCATCCGGTCGCGGTAGATCTCTTTCCATTCCTTGTTCATCCGGTAAAGTCCCGCGACGGCGCTGCGGGGACGAAGCAAAAGGCCATCCACCTTATAACGGGAGAAGATTCCGGCAATCTCTTGGACGGTCTTGAATCTTCGAAAGATCGCGCCGTACTCCAGGAAAAAACTATCCCCGTAAAGGTCCGCGCGGCCGTCAATGAAAACGGGGATATTGTTCCATATCAGATACCCGCCCCAATTGTATTCATTAAAAAACTGTCGGCCCGCCAAACCTTTTTCCTTGATAAACCGGACCGCCGCCAAAGGATATCGTTTCGAGATGGCTTCGTTATTCTTCTTCAAACGAAGATCGGTCCAGAAAAACACTCCGGCCGCAAACAAGACCACCAGCAAAGGATTCACCACAAACCGCACGGCCCTAAAACGATCAGGAGAGATCCAACTCTCAAAACGGCCACGCCATCCGGAACTTGTCATGCCCTCCGCCAGGGCCCCCGCAATGATCGGGATCGCCACAACTGCAAAAAACGGAATGTGCCGGCGGGCCAAAAGACCTAAGGTCATGGTTCCCGAATAAAGGAGAAAATTCGAGAAATTCCTTCGCGGGGTCGAGATCATAAAAGCCAAAACACCCAGGATCATGATCGCAAGAAACGGCCAGTACTGCACGTAGTGAAAATCCGGTCTCTGCCATTCAAGAAGACTCGCGTTCATCGCCCGGCTCATCAGCGTTTCAAACGGATAGAGAAAAATCCTGTATCCGGCCGGGTTCACCAGCGCGGCGCCAAGACTCAGGAGGGTGATGACTAAAAAAGGAACGAGGGCTTTCCTGGGCAAAGTTCCTTCGTCGGACCGGAGCGCAAAAACCTGAAAAGCATCGCCGGCAAGGAAAACCGCCATCGCCACGATCCCCGCCAGATACCCGCTATGCAGATTGACCCACAACAAGGTAAGAGGCGGAAGTGCGCAAAGCCATTTCCAGTCGCGCTTTCCCGCGCGGACGGTCTGGATGAGCCACATAAAAACCGCCAACATCAGAATGTTAAAGATCTGGGGGCGCGCGCCCCAAAGAAACCGCGAAGCGATAAAAGAGAGAAGAGTCAAAATAGCCGCCAGATACGGCCGGCCGGGACATCCGGCGTAAACAAAACTGAAAGTGACTACGCCCAGGACCGCAAAAAAGATCATCAGTGCCGGAAGACCTCCGGCATTAAAAATGGAGAAAAGGACAACCTCAGAAAGCCACTCGTGCGCGGTCCAAAGCTTTCCCGTCACCGAAAAAGAGAAGGAATCGACCACGGGTACCCCGTCGCTAAGGATCCGTTCACCCGTTTTGAGATGCCACCAAAGATCTGGATCCGTCGTAGAGATAAGCCCAAGGCAATAGATTGCCGCCGCCACCAGAAAAAGGACCGCATATTTTGTTTTCATTTGCAAATTTCTCCGCTGACGAGGACAAAGACGGGGTTATTTTACAGTTTAAAACTCAAAAGCGGAACCTTTTTGTCCCGATCCGCAACCCCTTATCTTCATTGACTTTGGGGGCTTTCTTCCTATAATTGCACCCTATGTCGGTTACCTCCTATTTCTATCAATACCTGTTTGTGGGAATTTTTGTGGTTTTTGCGGCCATTTTCGCCATGATCCCCCTCGTTTTGGCCTGGTTTTTGGCCCCCAAGAAGCCATCCGCGGACAAACAAGCGACTTACGAGTGCGGCCTGGCCTCTGAGGGCGACCCCTGGGTCCGGTACCGCGTTCAATATTATATTTATGCCCTGATCTTCGTTCTTTTCGATATTGAGATCGCTTTTATCTATCCCTGGGCAGTGGCCTTCAAAAAACTGGGGCTTTTCGCGTTCGTCGAAATGGTGATCTTTATCGCCATCCTCGCCTTCGGCCTTGTCTACGCCTGGAAAAAGAAAATGCTCGAGTGGGAATAATAAAAACCCCGTAACCCTGTACTCCGTACCCAAAATGGCATTGACCAAAAACAAAAATACAGTCAGCGAACGGCTTCGCGCGGACCTTGCAAAGAAAGGCGTGGTGTGGACCACCCTCGACTTCCTTTATAATTGGGGACGCCGCTCGTCTGTCTGGCCGATGCAATTCGGCCTCGCTTGCTGCGCGATCGAGATGATCGCGGCCGCCGCCGCCCGCTACGATATTGCCCGCTTCGGCGCCGAACTGTTCCGGGCCTCCCCGCGCCAAGCCGATCTCATGATCATCTCCGGCACGGTCACCAAGAAAATGGCGCCTCAGGTTGTCCGCCTTTATAACCAGATGCCGGAACCCAAGTATGTGATCACGATGGGCGCCTGCGCCATCTCGGGCGGCCCTTTTGTCGACGGTTACAATGTTGTCCGCGGGATCGACCGCTACATTCCGGTGGATGTTCACCTGCCGGGCTGTCCCCCGCGCCCCGAAGCGCTGCTCCACGGGCTGATGAAGCTCCAGGAAAAGATCGATTCGCAGGAGATCCTCAAAGCCGAATGGTATCAGAAAGGCCTCAAACGGGAATTCCCGATCCCGGAGCTTGGTCCGAACGGACTCGTCCCAAAATTCAACCCTGACGTCTGGCAGCCGCCGAAAGAGAATCTCCGGAAAAAACATTACGGGCAGCCGATCCTGACGGGGAAAAAGATCAAGGCCCCGAATCTGGACCTCGTCTCCGTCCCCACAACACCTCCGGCCCCGGGAGTTGCCTGAACTTATGCCGCTTCCCATAGAAGAAGTCAAAAAAGAACTCTCAACAAGACTTCCGGACGTCAAACTCCGCGTAGTCCGCGATTCCCTTTTGATCGAAAACCCGGCCGACCTCACGAGGGTCGCGCTCTTCCTAAAAGAAAGTCCGGCCTTCCGGATGGACTACTTGTCCTCCGTCACCGGCGCGGATTATCTCGATCACCTCGAGTCGGTTTATCACCTCTATTCGATGGAAAAGAAACACGGGCCGATCGCGCTCCGGGTCCGCGTTCCGAAAACGAACGCGAAAATTCCCTCGCTGGTTCCGGTCTACCGCGGTGCGGAATACCAGGAACGCGAGGCTTACGACACGTTTGGCATTCTTTATGAAGGCCACCCGGACCTCCGGCGCCTTTTCATGTGGGAAGGTTTCGAAGGCTTTCCCCTTCGCAAGGATTACGAGCAGGAAGATACGGAAACCCTGGAAACAGCGGACGTCGCGTGGCTTGAAGCGCGCGGCATTGCCGTACCGAACGGAATGAAGCAGAAAGCCGAAGAGTTGAAAGCGGCCGGAAAACGCGCCGTCGCGCAAAAACCGGAAAAACCTAAAAACTAGCTCAACGTACTACGCGCAACACACAACGAACGGACCTCGATTTTTAACGTTGCACGTTGAGCGTTGCGCTTATTAGAACATTCAGATTAAAGAGATCATGGCAAACACCTTTGAGATAAAACAAACAGAAAATCCGTCGATGCTCGAGATCAATTTCGGGCCACAGCACCCGTCCACGCACGGGGTCTTCCGCATGAACGTCATGCTGGAAGGCGAGAAGGTCTGCGCCCTGAAACCGGTCATGGGCTATCTTCACCGCAACCAGGAACAGATCGCGGAGAACCTCCCCTACGCGGCGATCATGCCCTATACGGACCGGCTGGATTACATCAACGCCATGTCGAATAACTTCGGCTACGCGCTCGCGGTTGAGAAGCTTGCCGGGATCGAAGTCCCGGAACGCGCGGAATACATCCGCGTCATCATGGCGGAGCTGACCCGCATCGTGAACCACATGGCGGTCATCGGATTCCTCCTAAACGACCTCGGCGCATTCTTCACGCCGGTCCTCTACGCCTTCCGCGAGCGAGAAAAGATCCTCGACATCTTCGAGGAAGTCTCGGGCTCACGCATGATGTGCAATTACTTCCGTTTTGGAGGCGTCAAACGCGACCTGACGGCGGAAAACCTTGCCGCCATCGGCGGGATCGTCGCCAAACTCCCGGCCTTTCTCGATGAATTTGAAGCGCTGCTCACGAAAAACGAGATCCTCTGCATGCGCTGTCAGCACGTGGGCGTACTTCCCGCGGATTTCGCGATCAACTCAAGCATCACCGGCCCCGTGCTCCGCGCCTCGGGCGTGAATTACGACATCCGCAAGGTCGACGGCTACAGTATCTACAACCGTTTTGATTTCAAAATCCCGCTCGGCACCAAGGGCGACGTCTACGACCGCTATTATGTCCGCATCCTCGAAATGCGCGAAAGCTTGAAGATCCTGAAACAGGCTCTTTCAAAAATCCCCCAGGGCGAGATCCTGAATAAAAAGACGCTCCCCCTCCTCAAGATGCCGCGCAATCTGAAACCGTCGGTGGGAGAAGCCTACGCCCGTATCGAATCGCCGAAGGGAGAACTGGGCTACTATCTTGTCAGCGACGGGACGCCCCAGCCGTGGCGCTACCACGTCCGCGCGCCGTCCCTCATCAATCTGACCGTGCTCGAGGACATTTGCCTGGGCCAAAAGATCGCGGACGCGATCATCATTCTTGGGAGCATCGACATCGTGCTCGGGGAGACGGACCGATGATGTTCGGCATGGGTATTCTTAAAGGCCTGTGGGTCACGCTCAAGAACTTTGTAACCTCTTATTTCTGCAAACCCGGAAGCGGCGGAATCTTCACGGTCCAGTACCCCGAGGAACGCTGCGCGGAATTCGAGAATTTCCGGAACTTCCCCTTCCTGGTCTATGACGGCTCCCCGGACAAGATCCGCTGCGTGGCCTGCGGGATCTGCGAACGTGAGTGCCCGCCGAAATGCATTTCGATCACCATGGCAACGGACGCTGCGGTCCCAAACACCGTTGATCAAAAAAACATAAAAGTTGGGGCCGGTAAACCGGCGCGCCGACCCGAGATCTTTAATATCGACTACAGCCTTTGCATGAACTGCGGGATGTGCGAAGCCGTCTGCCCGTTCGACTCGATCTACATGGACCACGCCTTTGAAACCACGGCCATGGGAAACCGGACGGATCTCCTGAAACACAAGGAAGACCTCCTGAAATCCAATGACTATTTCCTGAAAGTCCGCCCGACCCTCGCGGCGGCGGTCACTGAGAAACGGCGCATCGCGGAAGAGAAAAAACGGGCGGCAGCACAGCCCCCACAAGGACCGGCCCTATGACAATGCCAGGTTGGTTGAGAAGCATTGAATTTGCCGTAGACCTTTCGTTTGTGAACGCGAAAGGATGGTTCCTGGACCTCCTTGGAAAATTCCTTCCGGGATGGATCGTCGTACTCACCTCGATCGTGATCAGCGGCGTCGTGATCCTTTGCATGGGGCCGATCATCATGATGTACCTGACGCTCCTCGAGCGAAAATTGATCGGCCGCATTCAGAATCGCTATGGACCGAACCGCGTGGGGATTTGGGGCCTTCTCCAACCAATCGCCGACGGTATCAAAATGTTCACCAAAGAAGATATCGTGCCCGCAAACGCGGACAAGCTCATCCATCTGCTCGCGCCGATCGTGATCGTCATCCCGGCCCTGATGGTGTTCCTGGTGGTTCCCTTCGGTGAACGGATGACCGCCGCGAACCTCAATATCGGCATTCTTTATTTCATCGCCGTCTCTTCGATCACCACGATCCCGATCTTCATGGGCAGCTGGGCATCGCGGAACAAATATTCGCTCCTCGGCGGCATGCGCACGGCGGCGCAGATGATCTCCTATGAAATCCCAATGACGCTCTCGGTCGTTCCGGTCATCATGATGAGCCAGAGCCTTTCCACGAACACGATCGTTATGACCCAGTGCGGGGACGTGGACCTTCACTGGTTCGTCTTCACGCCGTGGGGATTGACGGGTTTTATGATCTTCTTCCTTTGTGCGGTCGCGGAATGCAACCGGCCGCCGTTCGACCTTCCGGAAGCGGAATCTGAGCTCGTGGCGGGGTTCCATACGGAATATAGCGGTATGAAATTCGCGCTCTTTTATATGGCGGAATATATGAACGCCTTCACCCTTTGCGGAATCGCGACAACGCTTTTCCTCGGCGGCTGGCAGGGGCCTTTCCTCCCCTCCTGGCTCTGGTTCTTCGGGAAGACGTTTCTTCTCATCTGCGTCATGATCTGGTTCCGGGGAACTTTCCCGCGCTTCCGGGTCGACCAACTGATGGGATTCGCCTGGAAATTCCTGCTGCCGCTCACGCTGATCAATATCCTCGTGGCCGGCCTCTGGCAGTTCGTTCCGGAGCGAACCGCCTGGCTTTATTCCGTACCGATCCTCATCGTCTCCCTCTGGACCCTTGTCAAACTTAACCGGCATTTCGTGCCCGAAAAACGGGCTTACCCCCTGGCGGATTAACTATGGAAATTCTGACGATCGGCGCTAAATTCGGGGTTTATATCGTGATGGCTCTCGTCCTTGTGTTCGCCCTGGGAGTCGTCACGCTCCGTAACTTGTTCCATAGCGCCCTGTGCCTCGCGGCCGTACTCGTCGGCACCGCAACCGTTTACCTCGCGCTCCGGGCGGATTTCGTAGCTGCGATCCAGATCCTGGTTTACGTCGGTGCGGTTATGACCCTGATCATCTTCGCCATCATGCTGACGGAACATCTCGGCGAAAAAACGATCCGGCAGACGAACCGCCAAAGCCCCGCCGCGATCCTGGGACTCCTGGGTTTTATTTTCATGATCGGACTCGTAATCCTCAGGACACCCTGGCCTGTTACAAAACGAGCGCTCGCCACCGGCACCTCGGTGATGAGCCTTGGCAAAGCGCTCATGGGGTCCTACGTGTTCCCCTTCGAGATCATCTCCGTTATTTTGATCGCAGCCCTGATCGGCGCCGTAGTGATCGCCAAGAAAGATCCCGAGGAGAAATCATGATCGTTCCTTTACCGCACATTCTTATCTTTTCGCTTTTGCTGTTCGCAATCGGCATCTACGGGGCCCTGGTCCGGCGCAACATCATCGGGATCCTGATCTCCATCGAGCTGATGTTGAACGCTGCCAACATTAACCTGATCGCGTTCTCTAAGACCACTTCGCTCGCGCCAGAAACCGGGCAGATCTTTGCGCTTTTTGTGATCGCTATCGCCGCCATGTCCGCGGCCGTCGGCCTTGCGATCGTCCTGGCCCTCTTCCGGGTCCGGAAAACCGTTTACACCGATGAGGTCAATTTACTGAAATGGTAAGCGCCGATCATATCCTGTGGGTTCCCCTGCTCCCGTTCGCGGCCTTCATCGCCAATATCTTGGCGGGCCGCCGGCTGAAGCACCGTGCCGCGTGGCTTTCGGTCGCGACCAGCGCCGTAGCATGCGCGATCGCGCTTCCGGTCTGCTGGGCAGTCTTCCATGGCGCTCATTTCGCGAACCAGATCACCTGGCTTGCGATCGGCAAAGGCTCTCTGCAATTCGGCTATCTAATGGACCCCCTTTCCGCAACGCTGCTTTTCATGGTCACGATCGTCGGCACGCTGATCCAGATCTACGCTTCGGGTTATATGGCAGGCGACCCGCGCTATAGCCGTTTCTTCGCTTACGTCTCTCTTTTTATGTCGGCCATGCTCACACTCGTCATCTCGGACAATTATCTTCTCTTCTTCATGGCGTGGGAGATCATGGGACTTTGTTCGTATCTCCTGATCGGTTTTTATTTCGAGAAAGAATCGGCCGCGAAAGCTTGCTTCAAAGCGTTCCTTACCACGAGGATCGGTGACGTCGGCTTCCTACTCGGATTCCTGACGCTTTTCACGGCGATCGGCACGTTGAGCTTCTCGAAAATGAATGCCATCATGGACGGAACCTATACGGGCCCGGCGATGCTGATCCCCGTTTCCCTGCTCGTCGCGGCATCGCTCCTTATTTTCTGCGGCACGATCGGAAAATCCGCGCAATTCCCGCTCCATGTATGGTTGCCGGACGCGATGGAAGGTCCGACCCCGGTCAGCGCTCTCATCCACGCCGCCACCATGGTGGCGGCCGGCGTTTTCCTTGTGGCCCGTTCGTTCAGTCTTTTCATGGCCGTAAGAGACGTGCTTCCGTTCGTCACAACGATCGGCACGATCACCGCCTTTATGGCCGCATTCATCGCGCTCACGCAAACGGATATCAAGCGCATCCTTGCCTATTCGACGATCTCGCAACTCGGCTACATGGTAACAGGGCTCGGACTTATGGGACTCGGGGCCGGCACGTTCCATCTGACCACGCACGCCTTTTTCAAAGCCTTGCTCTTTCTCGGTGCGGGAAGCGTGATCCACGGGACGCACGTCCAGGACATCCGCCAGATGGGCGGACTATTCAAAAAAATGCCCCATACCGCGACCACGTTCATCATCGCAAGCCTCGCGCTCGCGGGCATCCCGCCGCTTTCGGGGTTCTGGTCCAAAGATGAGATCCTTCTGACGGCCTTCGCCTCAGGCAATATTCTCGTCTTCGGCGTCCTGCTGCTCACGGCCTTCATGACGGCGTTTTATATGTTCCGTCTTATTTTTATGACCTTCTTCGGAAAAGCGCGCGACCCGCATGTTCATGCTCACGAATCTCCCGCTGTGATGACGCTCCCTTTGTGGGCGCTTGCGATCGGATCGATCGTGATCGGCATCCCGGGTTCGCCGTTCATGCACCACTGGTTCCAGAAATTCATGGCGCATATGACCCATTATCCCGAATACGAACCTTCGGCTTTTGTCATGGGCTGTTCGATCACTGTCGCCGTTCTTGGGATCGGACTCGCGGGCGTGATCTATTTGAAGAAAACCGCCTGGGCAGAAAAAACCGCCTCGGTGTTCCCGACTTTCTACCGTCTTTCCCTGAACAAGTTTTATTTCGACGAGCTCTACTCCCGGTTCATTATCAAGCCTTTCACCGCCATCGGACGGATCCTTTTCAGCTTTGATGAGGCGGTCGTCGACGGCGCCGTGAACGGGACGGGACAGAACACCCTGTTCCTGAGCCGCCTTAAAAATTGGTTCGACCAGCACGTCGTCGACGGCTTGGTGAATTTCATGGGCGCCCTGACGTATTTCCTGAACGCGATCGTCAAACGCCTGCAGACAGGATTGGTCCAAAATTACATGTTGTTCGCGTTTTTAGGGTTTCTTGCTTTTATCGCTTGGCAGTTGAAATTAATTTAAGGATGACGGAGGGAGGAGGGCGCATGACGAGGCGTCTTCTGCCCTTCACCGTCCGAAGTTCGATAAGGAGAACTAAATGAATTCTCACATTTTATCCCTGATCACTTTCATACCGCTTGCGGGAGCGTTCGCCGTGCTTTTTGCCCCCAAAAATGCCCCGCGCCTTATCAAATGGATCGCGCTCGGGACCACCCTCGTGACCTTCGCGCTCACCTGTTACGCGCTCGCTTTGTTCAACCCGGCACAGGCGGGATTCCAAATGGTGGAACGGGCCCTCTGGATTCCCCAGTTCGGCGTGCAATACCTTCTCGGCACGGACGGGATCAGCTTCCCGATGGTCTTTTTGACCGGACTCATTTCCCTGATCGCCTGTCTCGGTTCGCTTTCCCATATCCGCGTAAAAGACGGCCGCGAAAAGGAATATTATTTCCTGTACCTGCTGCTTGAGACCGGCATGATGGGAACTTTTCTCTCGCTCGACCTCTTTCTGTTCTACGTCTTCTGGGAAGTGGTGCTGGTGCCGATGTATTTCCTGATCGGGATATGGGGCGGACCGCGCAAAGAATACGCCGCGATCAAATTCTTCCTTTACACCCTCGCGGGCAGCCTGTTCATGCTCCTCGGCATCCTGGGCGTTTATTTCGCGTCGCCGATGCACACCTTCGACATGACCGTACTGGTGGGGATTAAACATAGCCTCCTTTTCCAAAAGATCGTTTTTATGGCATTCTTCCTCGGCTTCGCGATCAAAGTTCCGATCTTTCCGTTCCATACCTGGTTGCCCGACGCCCATGTCGAAGCTCCGACCCCGATCAGCGTGATCCTTGCCGGCGTCCTGCTGAAAATGGGAACGTACGGTTTTCTCCGGTTCAGCTATCCGCTGTTCCCTGAAGCGGCCCACTGGTTCCAGCCCGCGATGGCGACACTGGCAGTGATCGGGATCATTTACGGCGGCTTCATCGCATTGGCGCAAACGGATTTCAAGAAAATGGTCGCTTATTCGAGCGTGAGCCACATGGGATTCGTTCTGCTCGGTCTCGCGGCCATGAACGCCGACGGCTTCCGCGGCGCCGTTCTCCAGATGTTCAACCACGGAACGATCACGGGCGGGCTTTTCTTGTTGGTCGGGATCATCTACGACCGCGCCCACACCCGGGACCTGAATGACTTCGGCGGACTGGGCGCAAAGATGCCGGTCTATGCCGGGGTCCTCACCTTCTTTTCGCTCGCCTCGCTCGGTCTACCGGGCCTGAGCGGTTTCATCAGTGAATTCCTGTCACTCCTCGGTTCGTACCAATATTCGAAGCTCGTGACCGGCCTTTCCACGATCGGCATCATCCTGGCCGCTGCGTACCTTCTTTACATGATCCAGCGAGTCCTGCTCGGAAAATTGAACCCGAAATGGGCCAATCTTCCGGACGCAAACCCCCTTGAGCTCGCGACGCTGGTGCCACTCATGGTTTTCATTATCGGGATCGGCCTTTATCCGAAGGTCATCCTGAATTACATGATCCCGACGCTTGATGCGTTGCTCAAAACAATGAAGGTCTGAAGATGAACGCCGTTGAAAGTTTAAAATATTTTATTCCGGAACTGGTCCTGTTGGGAGGGGCGTTCGTTGTGTTTGCGGCGGATTTCTTCGCAAAAAACAAGCGCTCGTTGGGTCTTCTGAGCCTTCTGGTGATCGTTCTCACCGCGTGCCTCTACACGGTTCCCGAAAAGCCGCTCCCCCTATTCTTCGGGGCCTTTTATCTGGATTCTTTCGCGCACTTCTTCCGCCTTCTGGCGCTCGCGGTCGTCGGCGTAACGCTTCTCATCTCCTACGGCTACGCCCCGCTCCACGGAAAACAGGAAGGCGAATTTTACGGTCTGTTGCTCCTCGCTGCATTTGCGCTCACACTCGTCGCAGCGGCGAACGACCTCTTGATGATCTTCCTGGCGGTCGAATTCGTCTCGCTTGTGTCGTACGTTTTGGTCGGATTTCTAAAGAATGACGCGAAATCAAAGGAAGCCGCTCTCAAATACCTGCTCTTCGGAAGCGTCTGCTCGGGAATCATGCTTTACGGAATGTCACTCGTTTACGGGGCTGCGGGATCTCTCGAACTTCCTGTCATCGGAAACGCCCTCTTTTACGCGCCTTTCAAACCCTTGTCCGCCGTCGCCGTCCTTTGCTTCTTCGTAGGCCTTGGGTTCAAGATCTCCATGGCTCCCTTCCACATGTGGGCGCCGGACGTTTACGAAGGCGCACCGACGCCTGTCACCGCGTTCCTGGCCGTCGCGCCGAAAGCGCTCGGGTTCGCAGTCCTCATGCGGGTTCTCGCTACGGTTTTTGGACTTTCATGGGAGGGATGGAGCCTTGCTTTAACCGCACTTTCCATACTCACGATGACGATCGGCAACCTGACCGCCATCTCGCAGACCAACATGAAGCGGTTCCTGGCTTACTCCAGCATCGCGCAGGCCGGGTACATCTTGATGGGACTTGCGGTGTTCACGCTTCTTGGCCGGGAAGCGATCCTGATCTATCTGGCGGCCTATCTTTTGACGAACCTTGGTGCGTTCGCAGTGGTCACGTTCGTGAGCGAAGAAACCGGAAGCGACGATATCTCTAACTATGCTGGACTTTCGGAACGCTCCCCTGTCGCCGCAGCGCTTCTGACGGTTTTCCTGCTTTCGCTCACGGGACTCCCGCCGCTCGCGGGATTTGTCGGGAAATATTACGTATTCGCGGCAGCGATCCATGGAAAATTCATAACACTCGCAATCGTCGCGGCGGTCAACAGCGTGATCGCAGCCTACTATTACTTCAGGATCATCCGGATGATGTATCTGACCCCGGCGTCAGGACCGGCATTGGCCAATCCGCCGCGGTCGATCGCTCTCGCCTTCTGGATCATGTTCGCCGGCGTCATCGCCATGGGCGTTTTCCCAAGCTTCTTCCTCACCCGAATCCTCAAATAAAAAAGGGGCAGGGTCTTTTCTTCCGAGAACAGACCCTACCCCTTTTCAGTTTTAGCTATCCGACAACAATCGTGTGACCGGCATATTCGACACGCATGCCTTGCCGGACTTTGAAGGCCTTCCGTAGCTCAATCTGCCCGTCCACTTTCACACAGCCCTGGGCAATCGCCTGCTTGGCCATGCCCCCGCTTTCGCAAAGCCCGCAGACCTTGAGCAGCTTGTTGAGTTCGATGAATTCGCCTTGAAGAATAAAGGAAGTCTCAGCCATGGGGGTAAAGGGCCGCCCGTTTCGCTTTAAGCTCGGGGTCCGTCAGGTATTCGTCGAGCGTGGTGCCCCTCCGCTCGATCATTCCGAGCGGCGTAAGCTCGATGATCCGATTCGCAACGGTCTGAACGAACTGATGATCGTGGGATGTGAAAAGAATCGTCCCGGGGAATCTTTCCAGCCCCTGGTTGAGCGCAGTAATGGACTCGAGGTCCAGATGGTTGGTCGGTTCGTCCATGATCAGCACATTCGCGCCGACAAGCATCATGCGTGAGAGCATGCAACGCACCCGCTCGCCGCCCGAAAGGACCGAAGCTTTTTTTAGCGACTCTTCTCCGGAAAAGAGCATCCTCCCCAGAAACCCGCGAACAAAATTCTCGTCTTTTTCTTTTGAGAACTGGCGCAGCCAGTCGACCAGATCCAAATCGGTTTCAAAATATTTCCGGTTTTCTCTCGGAAAATAGGCGCGGACCGTGGAAACACCCCACTTGAAAGCCCCTTGGTCCGGCGCGAGTTCTCCCATCAAAACCTGGAAGAGCGTGCTTTTCACGCGATCCTGCGACCCAATGAACGCGATCTTGTCGCCCTTATCCACGCGGAGGTCGAGACTCTTGAACATGAGTTCGCCGTCGACCGACTTCGTAAGCCCCTCGATCTCAAGCAGATCATTCCCCGCCTCCCGCTCCGGTTTGAACAGCACGTTCGGATACCTCCGCGAAGACGGACGGATATCTTCCAGGGTCAATTTTTCGAGCAGCTTTTTCCGGGACGTCGCCTGGCGCGATTTGGAGGCGTTGGCCGAAAACCGCGCAATGAACGCCTGGAGCTCCTTGCGCTTATCTTCGATATTCTTGTTGGATTCGGACTTCTGCCGCATAGCCAGTTGGCTGGACTCATACCAGAACGAATAATTCCCCGTGTAAAGCTGGATCTTCCCGAAATCAATGTCCGCAATGTGCGTGCAGACCCGGTCCAGGAAATGACGATCGTGGGACACCACGATCGCAGTATTCTTGAAATCATAAAGGAAATCCTCAAGCCAGAGGCAGGTCTCGACGTCCAGATGGTTCGTCGGTTCGTCGAGAAGCAGGACGTCGGGGTTCCCGAAAAGCGCCTGCGCCAAAAGAACACGCACCTTTTGCCCGGACTCAAGCTGCTTCATCGGAGTTTCGTGCAATTTATCCGGAATACCGAGATCGCTCAAGAGTTTGGCCGCCTCGGCTTCCGCGTCCCAGCCGTGCATCTCGTTGAACTCATGCTCGAGATCCGCAACGCGCAAACCGTCCGCGTCCGAAAAATCGGGTTTTGCATAAATCTCTTCTTTTTCGCGGATGATATCGTAGAGCTTTTTGTGACCCATGATCACGGTCCGGAGCACGGGAAATTCGTCAAAAGCAAACTGGTCCTGTTTAAGGGTCGAAATGCGCTCGTTCTTCCCTACCGCCACGGAGCCCGCGTTAGATTCGATCTCGCCGGAAAGGATCTTCAGAAACGTGGATTTCCCGGACCCGTTGGCCCCGATCAAACCATAGCAGTTCCCCGGCGTGAACATGATGTTCACGTTCTCAAAAAGGACCCGTTTGCCGAATTGAAGCGTCACGCCGTTGGCGGAGATCATGATAGATAATCCTTATGTTTGCAAAAGAGAACGGTCATTAAAATTCTCGGGACTTTCGCCTAAAACGGCTTTCACCGCCGGCAAAATGAGCCCCGCCTGCCATCGCATCATCCCGCTCGCCTCGATCACACTCTCGACCGACCGGGCCTGGTACCGGACAATGTTCGTCACTGCGGCACGGGAGGCCAGAAAACAAGCTTCGATTTTGTACTCCGCGGCGATAATCTTGCATGCCGCGAGTAATTTCTCCACCTTCTCCGGCAAGGGGAACGGCTGCGAAGTTCTCACCCTCTTGGGAGACACGGGCCATTCGGAAGGGGGAAGATTTTCTGCGGTCCGGATCGCGTTTTCCAACCGGGCAAGCCTTTCCCCCGAGATCCTCTTCATAAAAGCAGGCCCCCCCTGAAGCGGTTCCTGCGGATGTCCCGCGCCCCACTCGGCAAGTTCGATCACATTTTCGTTTTGCAGGATCATAAAAGGCGGCCGGTCCTTCGCTCGCGCCTCCGCGTCCCGCCATTTCCAAAGTTCCCGGACAAAAGCGAGCGTCTTCGGCGCCAGCTTCGAGGACCCTTTAATGCGCCATGCCTCGTCCGGGTCGCTTTGCTCGAGGATCCCCGAGACCTCGACCGCTCGTTCGCAGCATTCCCGGTGCCAATCGACCCTGTTCAGTTCCCGAAGGCCTGCCGCCATGGCATCGGCGATCGTTTCCAGATATTTCGTGTCGTCCGCGGCATAATCTAACTGCTTGGCAGACAGGGGCCGCCGCGCCCAGTCTGATTTTTGGCCCGATTTCGAAAGGGCGACCCCGCAGTACTTTTCGGCCAGTGCCGCTAGCCCTATTTTTTCATAACCGAGAACCTGAGCCGCGAGCATCGTATCAAAAACAGGAGCTTTCGGACGAAACCCAAAAGATTTTTTCAGCATACGGAGGTCATAATCCGCGCCCTGCAGGATCAATTCCTTGAGGGATAGCACTTCTAGAAACCCGTCGAGCGAAAAACCGGCGAGCGGGTCGATCACATAGTTCATTCCCAAAAAACTCAACTGGATCAGGCACACCTTCTCAAAATAATGGTGCAGACTATCCGCCTCCGTATCGAGCCCAACCCGGGAAATCTCCTCCAACGCCTCGATCACGCGAGTAAGGGCCTCCGCACTATCCACATACGTATATCCTGAACCAATTTTTGAATTCATCGTCTCTTTCATAAACTCATTATACTACGGAACATTCGCGGAACGACATGCTCCTGCCCCCGTGGCCACGTATTTCAGCTCGAAAGTTTTCGCGCCGTCTTAACAGATGCATGGAACCCATAAGCCTCACACGGGATCACAACAGGAACATTGAGATCCCAGACCGGATTCAAGCTGAGGTCATGCGCCAGACAAACTGCGCGCGGATCACTCCCGCCTTCGCGGAACAATTTCTTGAGAAAAGTCTCAAGCCGTACCTTCTCCGGATCCACGATCTCTACATGGGTCTTTACCTCGATCCTCCCCCAATCTGCGGGAGCCCGTTTCTGCAGAACCGCGAAGGTCTGACCGTAACGAATCAGCGGTTTTTTCTCCGCATCTAAATCGCGCGCATGATTGATCAAAAGCCGGCTGTAATCATGAGCATTAAAATTCCGGATCCCGGTCAGGAGATCGAGACTCAACAGATCGAGCCCGAAGAACCCCTGCACCCCGGCCTGAGCGATGCCTACAGTGTGATCCCAAAGATCCTGAAAGGACTGCCAAGCAAGTTTTTCTTCCCGGGAAATGACCGCCGCAAAATAAAGCGGCCGCGGCCCAGTCTCATCGGTCACTTCGAACCGGAGCCGCTTGGACGCAATCTCTCCCCGATAGGCGATCGCCTGCCAGCCCGGATGCCCCGTAAAAACATTCGCCTTCAAAAGCTCGTTCATCATCGGAGAAAAAGGGACAGCCCCCGCCTCTTGCTTTCACAAGAAAATACGGGGGCTGTCCTTGCGGTTAGATCAGTGTTCGTTAGTACTTGTAGTGCTCGGGCTTATAAGGGCCATCGAACGGAACATCGAGATACTCCGACTGTTTCTTCGTCAGCCGGGTAAGCTTGGCGCCGAGCTTTTCCAGATGGAGCCGCGCGACTTCCTCGTCGAGTTTCTTCTCGAGACGATAAACGCCGGGCTTCTTCGGATTCAGGACCAGGTCGATCTGTGCGAGCGTCTGGTTCGTGAAAGAATTCGACATCACAAAGCTCGGATGCCCCGTAGCGCAACCCAAATTCACAAGACGGCCTTCTGCGAGCAGGATGATCGAATGCCCGTCCGGGAAAACATACTTGTCGACCTGCGGCTTGATATTGATCTTCTTGATCCCGGGCCACTTCTCAAGCTTGGCGACCTGGATCTCATTGTCAAAATGCCCGATATTGCAAACGATCGCCTCGTCTTTCATCTTGGACATATGCTCGGCGGTGATCACATCGATGTTCCCCGTCGTCGTCACAAAAATGTCGGCGATATCGAGAACATCCTCAATCCTCGCGACCTGAAATCCGGCCATCGTTGCCTGAAGTGCGCAGATCGGATCGATCTCCGTCACAATGACCCGCGCCTTTAATTCAGCCATGGACTGAGCGCTTCCTTTGCCGACGTCCCCGTAGCCGAGGATCACGGCGACCTTGCCCGCGATCATCACGTCCGTCGCGCGTTTGATACCGTCCACAAGGGATTCACGACAACCGTAGAGGTTATCAAATTTTGATTTCGTGACCGAATCGTTCACGTTGATGGCGGGGACCAACAGCTTTCCTTCTTCCTGCATTTTATAGAGACGATGGACCCCAGTCGTGGTCTCTTCCGAAACACCTTCCCATTCCTTCACGACCCCGTGCCATTTCTTCGGCTCGGCCTTGAGAACGCTCTTTAAGAGTTTAAAAAGCTCGATCTCGTCCTGCGTCTCGACTTTCTTATCGAGAAGTTTGGGGTTCTTCTCGGCGTCATAACCCAAATGGATCATGAGCGTCGCGTCTCCGCCATCATCGACGATGAGGTTCGGCCCTTTACCGCCTGGGAACGTGAGTGCCCTGAGCGTGCACCACCAGTATTCCTCAAGGTTCTCCCCCTTCCACGCAAAAACGGGAATACCCCGCGCCGCAATGGCCGCAGCAGCATGATCCTGCGTCGAGAAAATATTGCAGGAACACCAGCGGACATCGGCTCCGAGTTCGACCAACGTCTCGATCAGAACGGCAGTCTGGATCGTCATGTGAAGACTGCCCATGATCCGCTTACCCTTGAGCGGCTTTTGCGGCCCGTACTTCTTGCGGGTCGCCATCAACCCGGGCATTTCCTTCTCGGCCATTTCGATCTCTTTACGGCCCCAATCAGCCAACGAAAGATCAGCAACCTTGAAATCTTGTCCGGATTTTGACGCTGTTTTTTTCATGGTTTTCGCCTTTTTTTCAATCGTTAGCATGCCGCCCCTACCTTGGAACAGGCACAGCCCCCCTTGAGCTTCAGCGCCTTGCGAAGCGCTTCGACCTTGTCCGTCTTTTCCCAGGAAAAACCGGCTTCGCTGCGGCCGAAGTGACCGTAAGCGGCGGTCATATTGTAAATCGGACGGCGGAGGTCCAATGTGCGGATGATCCCGCGCGGGGTGAAATCGAATACCTTCGCTACGGCTTCTGAGATCGCCTCTTCGCTGACCTTGTTTGTCCCGAACGTATCCACGCGGATAGAAACAGGCTGTGCCACGCCGATCGCATAAGAAACCTGGATCTCGCAGCTGCCGGCAAGACCCGCCGCCACGATATTTTTCGCCACATAGCGCGCGAAATAAGCCGCCGAACGGTCCACCTTGGAGGGATCCTTACCGCTAAACGCGCCGCCGCCGTGACGGCCCATGCCCCCGTAGGTATCAACGATGATCTTGCGGCCGGTCAGACCGGTATCCCCATGCGGCCCCCCTACTTCGAAACGTCCCGTAGGGTTGATAAAAATCTTTGTGTTCTTGTCCATCAGATTCGCCGGAATGACCTTTTTGATCACTTTTTCCGTAAGATCTTTCTGGATGGTCGAAAGTTGGACATCCCCGTCATGCTGGGAGCTGAGGACCACAGCATCCACACGCACCGGTTTTTCATTGTCATACTCGACCGTGACCTGACTTTTGGAATCCGGCCGCAGATATTTGATCTTGCCGGACTTACGGGCCGCGGTCAAATAACGGACCAGTTTGTGCGCGAGCATGATCGGAAGCGGCATAAGCTCTTTCGTCTCATCGGTCGCGTATCCGAACATCATGCCCTGGTCACCGGCGCCGCCCGTATCCACGCCCATCGCGATGTCCGGCGACTGGGTATGGAGAGCGATGTCGATCTTGCAGGTTTTGTAGTCAAAGCCGATCTTCGGATCCACATAACCGATCTTCTTGATCGTATGACGCGCGATCTTCTCGGCATCAACCTTGGTTTTGCTCGTAATTTCACCGGCAATGGTCAAGCGATCGGTCGTGGCAAGACACTCGCAAGCCACACGCGACGCCGGGTCACCGGCCAGATAGGCGTCCAGGATCGCATCAGAAACCTGATCGCAAAGCTTGTCCGGATGTCCTTCAGAAACAGATTCCGAAGTAAAAAAATAGTGCCCTTTTTTCATGTTCGTGTTACTCCTTTATTTTGTTTGAATTGACAAGATCGTTCGCTTTCTGGTAAGAAGCGAGGTCGCCGATATCCAACCACTTCCCCGTCAAAGGGAAGGCGTACAGCCCTGAAGTCTCGGCTAACCACCGCATATAATGGCCGGGTTGGTCGGTATTATGCCCGCTCGAAATATACCTGTCAAGGAGACCCCAGATTTCCTTGGGAAGCCAATAAATTCCGCTCGACGCGAGGGTGGTCAGTGGCTCGGGCGGCTTTTCCTGAAATTCCAGGATTTTGCCGTCAGGCGCCGTCCGGACGAGCCCGTAACGTTTCGCAAGTTCCTTATCCCCCACGTCATACACCGCGATGATCCCATTCGGCCTCTTCTGCTTTCCAAAGTCCGTGAACGCGACAAGATCAAAATCGAAGAAATTGTCTCCCGCAATGACCATGAGATCAGAGGGCTCCAGCCTCCGGGTCCGGATCACATAGGCCAGATCCCCGATCGCTCCAAGGCGCGTCTCATTGCTCGTCGTGCAATCGTTGACGACCTCGACAGGCCAGGGAGTTTTCGCCGTTTTCGCCCAAACTTCAAAATGCCCGGCAAATTTCTGGTTACTGACAAGATAAACGCCGTCGACCCCCTTAACCTTTTCGACCCTTTCAAGGATCCATTCGAGAATGGGTTTCTTCCCGACGGGGAGAAGCGGCTTCGGCTGGTTTTCCGTCAAAGGATGAAGGCGCGTCGCGTACCCCGCGCAAAGAACAATGACTTTCATATCCGTTACCTCACAGCCTTCTTGATCCTGTCGATCACACAGATCGAAAGAGGATCCACCCGGTTCAGTTTCGCGAGTTCATAGCTCGTCCAATCCCCAAGAAGGATCGTGGAAAAAATCCTCGCGAGACCGCCGGTGCCCTTGGCCAGGACTTCAACGACCTCGGCCCCCTGTTCCCGGATAGCGTCCATGGCAACCCTCTTTTTCTTGCGGATCCAGTCCGGCTCATTCTTATCCGTAAGGAACAACGCGACGGAACGGCGGACCTGAAAACTCGGGAACAGCCATCCCTCCACCTCATGATGGAACATCTCAGGAATCGCCTCCCAGGACGCAAGCGTTTTCGCGTTCTCGGCAAACTGAGTCCGCCAGCGCATCGCCACGGGCTGCATCAACCCTCCCCCGTAAATGTGAACGCTCTTCTGAAACAGCTTCTTCGCAAGAAGCTTGGCGACCGGAACCGGGAATTTCCGTGTCATGCGAATCACTTCATCGATCTCCTTCGAGGAGACCGAAAACCACTTGTACCGTATAAAGAGGAACAACAATGCAAACGTTCCATACCCGATCGCACAACGCGGCGGATAGCCCTGCGGCAACCTGAAAAACGGGATTTTTTTTCTGAGAGCCGCCTCTGCAAGACGACCCCCGGCAGTCACAATGAAAAAGGACGCCTTACGGGCAACAGCCTGCCGAAAAACTGACTCGACCTCCTGGGTGTTGCCGGAATAACTGGAAAGGATCACAAGCGTCCTGGAATCGACCCATTCCGGAAGCCTCGCAGTCCGGTTCACGGTCCAATGAATGCGCGAGCGGCTTTGCGCGATCGTCCCGAGAATGTCCCCGCTAATGGCCGACCCCCCCATCCCGCAAAAAAGGACCTTCTCCGGACGGCTAAACGAGGACGGCAACATCGTCCCGTCGGCGATTTCGCGGGCCAGGGTGATCTGGCCGCTGAGATCTTTTAAATATTTTTCCATCTCACTCATCAAGCAGTTCCTTGCAAAAAATCTTCAGCTTCGCCGTCAGAAAATCGTGGATCTCCTTGCCGGTCTGAAAAGTCAGGGCCTTCCGGGCAATCTCCTGCGCCTCGGAATAACGGATGGATCGGATCACCTGCTTGATCTTGGGAAGCACAACCGGACTCGCACTGATCTCGTCGATCCCGAGTCCCAAAAGCAAAAGAACCCCCGCGGGGTCTGCGGAGATCTCGCCGCAGCTTCCAACCCAGATATTATGTTTGTGCCCGTTCTGAACAACGAGATCGATCAACCGGACGATCGCCGGATGAGTCGGCTCATAGAGGTAAGCGATCTTTTCGTTCATCCGATCGATCGCCAGAACATATTGGATCAGGTCATTGGTCCCGATCGAAAAGAAGTCCACTTCCCGTGCCAAAATATCGCTCGCCAGCGCCGCCGAAGGGATCTCGATCATGGCCCCGACCTTGATATCCCGGGTGAACGCGAGGCCTTCTTTCTCCAACTCCGCTTTCGCTTGGTTCAGGATTTCCCGTGCCGCACGGATCTCATAAACACTGGAAATGAGCGGGTACATGATCTTGAGATCTCCGTGCGCGCTAGCCCGGAGAATGGCCCTCAGTTGCGTCTTGAAAATGTCTGTACGCGTCAGACAAAAACGGATCGCACGCCAACCTAGATACGGGTTCATCTCATGGGGGATTTCAAGCGTAGAAGCGAACTTATCGCCCCCGAGATCCAGTGTCCGGATGATCACTGAATGCGGGCGCATCGACTCCGCCACCTTCCGATAGGCCTCATATTGCTCCTGCTCGCTCGGCAACGTGGGACGGTTCATATAAAAATATTCCGTACGGTAGAGGCCGACGCCTCCCCCTCCGTGAGAGATCACTGACGGAACTTCATGATGGAACTCGATATTTGCCGCGAGAGTAATACGCCTTCCGTCAGGCGTCTCCGCGGGCAGCGCGCGCAATTTATCAAGCTCCCCCGTTTGCTGGATAAAACGGTGCTCTTCCGAATGGAACGCCTCGATAGTCGTCGGATCGGGGTCGACGTGAACGATGCCGTGCGTCCCGTCCACGATGATCGAATCGCCGTTCTGGACCTCATTAATGATCTTCTCGATCCCGACAATCGCCGGGATCTCGAGCGAACGCCCCAAAATGGCCGTGTGGGAAGTCGGCCCGCCGATCTCGGTTACAAAGGCAAGCACCTTGGTCTTATCCAGAGACGCGGTATCCGAAGGAGACAGATCGTGGGAAACAATGATCACCTTTCCCGTGAACTTCTCCAGGCGTCTCTTTTCCTCGCCGCAAAGATTGCCGAGAAGCCGCCGGCCGACATCGCGGACATCCGAGATACGCTCCTTGAGATACTCATCGTTGATCTGCGAAAAAGCCTGAAAATACCGCTGAATCACCGTTGTAAACGCATACTCCGCACCGACCTTTTCGTTCTTGATGACCTCGATCACATCTTCGATCAGAGTTCGGTCTTCAAGAATCAGCAGATGCGCCGTAAAAATATCGGAACTTTCCCTCCCGATCTGGTCGGAAAGTTTCCGGCGGATGCCGAGAATCTCGGTGCGGGTCCGCGTGAGAGCTTCCTCAAAACGGGCAATCTCATTAGAAAGCTGCTCCGGCTCAACCGAGCGCTTGGGCAGGTTGAAAGATTCCCCGCTGTGAAGAACGAATACTTTCCCGCTCGCGATCCCGGGAGAAACGCCGATGCCTCTGAGCTGTTTCATGACCTATTCTCCAAAATTGGATTCGATGAGTTTCGCCAAAGCTTCCATAGCCGCTTCGGCATCTTTGCCGCTGGTCCGGATCACGATCGACGACCCCATCTCGGCCGCCAGGGTCATGATCCCCATGATCGATTTGCCGTCCACCTGAAGTTCTTCTTTGGAAATCTCCACCAACGCGTCAAAACGGTTCGCGGTCTGGACAAAAAGGGCCGCAGGCCGGGCATGCAACCCCAGCTTGTTCGAGATCACAAAATTCCGTTCCACTTTATGAGTTCCCGCTTTTTGCCGTTTAGGGGACATGATCTTCAGCCCTTGATCTTCTTTGAATTTTTTGCGTAATGGTCGAGGATCGATTTAACGATCCGTTCGGCATCGTGACGAATCTGCCCGTCCACTTTAAGCACATCGCCCTTCATGACCTGGTAGCCCTTGTCCCGGATCTTGTCGAGATCCAGCTTCACCGGAACTGATCCCGTCTCCTGGTAGCGGCTAAGAACCTCCTCGGGAATTTGGGACGTATTCACGAAACAGGCATCGACGATCCTCGGGTCCGTGTGATCGAGAAGTACGTTCAAATGGTCCCAAGCGCTCATCCCGGTCGTTTCGCCGGGTTGCGTCATGGCGTTACAAATATAGACCTTGAAAGCGTCCGAGTGGAGAACGGCGTCCCGGATATCCTTGATCAAAAGGTTGGGAAGAATGCTGGTGTAAAGACTTCCCGGCCCCATAATGATCAGATCCGCGATCGCGATCGCATCAATCGCTTCCTGGCAGGCCCGACACTCCTCGGGGCGGAGGCGGATATTCCGCAGCGGCTTCGCAGCGTCCGTGATATTGGTTTCCCCTTCGCGCGAGGTCCCGTCCATAAATTCACCGACCAGCGTTACCTTTTCGAGCGTAGAGGGCAACACACGGCCGCGGATTGCAAGCACCTTGCTGGACTCGGCGATCGCTTTTTCAAAATCGCCGGTGACCATTGAAAGCGCGGTAATAAAAAGATTGCCGAAGCTATGTCCTTTTAACCCTTCTCCCAATTCAAAACGATATTGGAAAAGATCCCGGATCAACGGCCCGGCATCCGCCAGTGCCACAAGACAGTTCCGGATATCCCCCGGCGGCAGAATGTCCATTTCATCACGCAACCGGCCGGAGCTCCCCCCCGTATCGGTCACCGTCACGATCGCCGTAATATTGCTCGTAAAAAGCTTGATCCCGGAAAGCATGGTGCTCAACCCCGTACCGCCACCGATCGCCACCACACGCGGCCCACGCAAAAGAGACTCAATCTGCCGTTTGTGATAAACGATATCCACCAGTGGGCCTTCCGAATGAAGCGGCATGAGCGCACGCACAAAAATGCGAACCATGTTCTTGATCGAAGTGTAAATGAGAAAGATCCCGAAGATCAGGATCGCCGTAGCGAAAGACGCGAGGAGAACGCTATCCTTGGAAATGGTCTTGACGGTCAGAAGGGCCACCACGACAATCAGGCTCAGCCCCACAATGCAGAGAATGATCCATCGCTTGATACCGATCCCCGGGTAGAACCACTTATAGAATTGCATGGGAAGTTGTTTCGCGAAGCCCGGATCAGGCCTTACGATTTTCTTCCTTCGTGATCAGATCGAAAACATCCTTCGAGGTTTTGCAACGCCTCAAAAGTTCGCAAAAATAGGTGTCGCGGAGAAGCCGGGAGATTTGCGCGAGGGCCTTCAAATGCGGGCCGGCGGTATCTTTCGGGGCAACCAGAAGAAAGAAAATATAGACCGGCTCACCATCGAGGGCTTCAAAATTTACGCCCTTGCGGCTGATACCAAGCACTGAAACAAGACCGTCGACCTTATCGGTCTTCCCGTGCGGGATCGCGATCCCCTGTCCAATACCCGTAGAACCGAGATTTTCACGCTCGACCAGCGCGCGAAGGATACTTTTTTTATCGCCGACGTCCTTCACTTCCGCGAGGATATCGACGAGCTCCTTGAGCGCGCCCTCCTTGTCCACTGCTTCCATTTCTATCTTGATGCCTTTCAGGCTAAGAAAATCGGTGATCTTCATGGGTGAGGCTCCTCCTGATTGATAAGGTTCGAAACTAGAATCGCGGCTCGATGAGCCCGTGATTGCCATCTTTGCGTTTATAGATCACGTTGACGGCATCCGTGTTCTGATTAAGAAAAACGACGAAAGTTTCCGGTGATATCTCCAGCTGAAGGCTCGCTTCCTCGACCGACATCGGTTTCGGCGCAAAATCGGGAGAACGAACGACCTTGGGACGGTCGCCCGCGAGAACGGCTTCCGTCTCGACCAATCCGAGAGCTTTCGCCACCCGGACAGAATCTTTGCCGGTCTTCTTGTGATGATCTTTCGCCTTTGCCCGAAACTTCTTCAGCTGCTTCTCGACCCGTTCATAGGCCTCGTCCATTGCCACGAAAACATTTTCCTTCGCGCTCCCTTTCCCGAAAGCCCGCAAATTCTTGGCCAACAACGTAATCTCAGCTTCATAGACATATTTTTCCTTTTTCAGGAAAATATGGGCCTCAATGATCCTCGGCGCGTATTTTTCGAACTTGGGAAGCCTCTCTTCAAGGTGCGCCTTCATACCTTCGGTGATCTTCAGATTTTGTCCCGTAAAACGGATATCCACAACAACCCCCTTCTTGATGATCTCGATAAATAAACGACCGGAATGGTCATGCCTTACGCTAAAGTAAACCTTTCTCCGAGGTACATTTCCCTCGCCTTTGAATCGGACGCGAGGAACTCCGAAGTTCCCGACACTTCCACCTTGCCGTCGTAAAGCAGGTACGAACGGTCGGTAATAGAAAGCGTTTCGCGAACGCTGTGATCGGTGAGCAGGATGCTGAGGCCCTGCGCCTTGAGTTTCTGGAGGATCTTCTGCACTTCAAAAACAGCGATCGGATCCACCCCGCTAAAAGGCTCGTCCAGAAGAATAAGCGAAGGATTCGTGACAAGCGCACGCGTGATCTCAAGACGCCGCCGTTCACCGCCCGAAAGCGTGTAAGCCTTGTTCTTAGCCAGATACGCAATGTCGAGATCGTTCAACAACCGCTTCAAGCGACGATCCCGCTCTTCCTGGGAGATCTCGAGGGTTTCGAGGATCGCCATAATGTTTTCCTCGACTGTCAGCTTTCGGAAAACGGAAGGCTCCTGGGAAAGATAGCCGATCCCAAGACGAGCCCGCTGGAACATCGGAAGGAACGTGACGTCTTCTCCGCGGAAAAAGATCTGGCCGGATTCGGGGCGGATAACCCCCACGACCATATAAAAACTGGTGGTCTTTCCGGCGCCGTTCGGTCCCAAAAGACCCACGATCTCGCCCCGGGAAATATGAATATTGACCCCGTTGACGACCCGGCGTCCTTTATAACTTTTTGTCAGCTGCTTCGTTTCAAGCAAATTCATATCAGAGCACTCCTTTTCCGAGATCCTTCGACCCTTCGCCGCCAAAATAAAGCGCTTCCGTATCTCCGCCCAGGATGATGCGTCCTTCATCCGCAAGATAGATCACGCTGTCACTGTAGGTTTTATTCCCGTCCGGATTCTCGATAACAACGTTACCGGCAGCCACGATCTTGGAAACCTTGCGGCTCACGCGGTTGTAGTAAACGTCCATCGTATCCGCCATCAACTTGCCTCGGCTGTCCTGGGCCACAACATTGTCTTTGAAGTGCGCGATGTTCTTGTCGTAATCGATCACGAGCGGTCCGTCACAGGTAATCGTCGTAGGACCCGTTTTTTGATCCTCGGGATTCTGAACAATAACCGTCACATTCTTTTTAAACTTTACTTTCTTCAGCTGCGTGTCCGCCCGCGCTCCCATTCCCTCGACATTGATATTATCCTTTTTGACCTGGGTCTGGACGTCATTTTCGATGATGTGCTCCGTCGGCCGCATGTCCATTTGCTCGGTCACAAGCCGCGTTCCGTCCTCGGTCGTCGCCACAACATTTTGTTCGATGTGGATCTTATTCTGCTTTTTATCGTATTCGCCTTTATCCGCCGTCACGGTCACGGGAACTTCTTCGGCATAGGCCTTGGCCATAACGTTCATAAGCTGGACGGTGTTGGTCAGGATATCCGCGGAATCCCCTTCGATCTCGATCTCTTTCTGGCCTTCCGGCGTATACTTGGTAAAGGAGAAAGCATATACCTTGTGCGCTGGTTTCACTTCGGTTTTGTCCGCAACGCGTTTGGCCCTGCTCTGACGGGTGATGACTACCTGGATCTGGACAAAAAGCACATAAAAAACAACCAGCGCCGCAAAGGTAATAAGCGTACGTCTAATCATGAACGGACCACTGCCTCCTCAAGTTTCAGCCCCAGTTTTTCCGGGGTTGTCTTCCAGCGGTTATGCATCCAAGCCCACTGGTCCGGATACTGCCGGATAATTTCTTCAAAACTCTGCATCCACGCTTCGGTGTATTTGCGAATCGATGCGCTCCGATCCGTCCCTATTTCCGGGCAAATGAGCTTGCCCAAAACCAGTTTGTACCGATCTCCCGGGAGACGGATCATAAACGCTGGCAACAACGGCGTCTTTGAAGCCATCGCAAACTTTACCGGAGCAATTGAAGTATAAGCCGGTTTTCCAAAAAAATTTACGAAAATGCCGCGGACCCGGTCCATGTCCTGGTCCGGCAAAAGTCCAACGATCTCGCCGGCCTTCAAATGCGCATGTATCTTCCGGACCGCCTCATCCTGATAAATCGTCTCAACCCCAACGGACCGCCGCAACCCTACGATCCACCGATTGTAAGGCTCATAATAAATCCGGCGACCGACCACGCCTCCCCGAAACCCCTGGAGTCCAAAAATGCCCGCCAAGAGCTCCCAGTTCCCCATGTGGGCAGTCATTATAATCAGTCCCTTTCCTTCCTGCAAAATATCTTTGCAGACAGAATAGGCGTCCCCTGTCTCAACAAATGACGCCGCTTTATTCCGGGAGAGACCGGCGAACAAAAAGAAATCCACCGCAGTCTGAAGCATATGCCCCATTACATTCTGGCCGATCGCCGAAAGCTCGTCCTGGCTTTTCGATTCTCCGTACGCGAACCTTAGATTCTCAAGAATTTTGTTCCGCTGAACCGTCACAAACCGATATCCAAGAAACCCGATCATTCTGGCCAACGCAAGCGACCAACTCCTCGGCAAAACATAGAAGGGAAGCGTCGCCAACCGCGCCAGCAGATAAAGCGGATAACGATACAACCGGCGTTTGGCCATGCGACGGGCTAAGCCCTGCCCGCCCGCATCAGGTCCTGAACGTCCAGGAGCCCCACCACGCGTCCTTGATCGTCCACAACGGGCAGTTCGTCGATTCGGAGCGATTCCATGATATGAAAGGCCTCCTCCGCAAGCTTGTCCCGATGAATGAACCGGGGCTTGAGCGTCGCCAGTTTTTCCACAGCATGGTTCAGGATCTTTTCCCCTTGGGTCCGTAAATGACGCCGAAGATCCCCGTCTGTAAAAACACCGAGCAGTTTCCCCTTCGGATCCACCAACGTGCAACCCCCGGCCCTTGAAGACGTAATCTTGAGCAGCGCCTGCCTGACGGTCGTTTTAAGTCTCACCAGAGGATTGGCCTTGCCCGTACGCATGATATCTTTGACCCGCAAGAGCCTCCGGCCCAAGCTGCCTGCGGGATGAAGCTCCGCGAAATCCTCGGAACGAAATCCCCGTTTTTTAAGAAGACAAAGTGCAAGGGCATCCCCCATCGCGAGTGAGGCCGTCGTGGACGCCGAAGGAGCAAGATTCAACGGACACGCCTCACGCCGGACCCCGAGGTCCAGCACAATATCCGCATTCCGACCGAGCGAAGACTTCGGAAGGCTGGTCAACGCAATAAGAGGGACTCCCTTCCGTTTGATCAAAGGAAGCAACCGGACGATCTCTTCGCTCTCCCCGCTCTGCGAGATAGCGATCACGATATCTTTAGACGTCACGACACCAAAATCACCGTGGACCGCTTCCGCAGGATGCAGGTAGAGGCTCGGCGTTCCCGTGGAGGCCATCGTCGCCGCGATCTTCCGCGCGATAAAACCCGGCTTCCCCATGCCCGTCAGGATCACACGCCCCTTGCACTCCGCGAGCCATTGAACCGCTTTTTCAAAATCTTTGCCGACCTTGAAGCGAAGCCTCGAGATCGCGAGAGCTTCGATGCTAAAGATCTCTTTTGCGAGTTGACTGATACCAAAATGTTTCATGATCTCAGGCCTCCGCCGCCACGATTTTTTTGAGCGCGATGAGGCTCCGGAGCAACGGCTCCAAATCCCTCAACGCGAGAGTGTTCGGCCCGTCGGAAAGCGCTTTCGCGGGATTTTCGTGAATCTCCATAAAAACCGCGTCCGCTCCCGCGACCACCGCGCACCGCGAAAGCACGGGAATAAATTCCGATTTCCCACCGGAGGCCGTCCCTTGGCCGCCCGGAATTTGTACCGAATGGGTCGCGTCATAAACCACGGGATATCCAAACCCGCGCATCACGGGGATCGCCCGGAAATCACTAACGAGATTGTTGTACCCGAAACTGGTTCCGCGATCGGCGAGAAGAATCTTCCGGGTACCGGCTTCTTCGAGTTTATGAACAATATTTTGAGTGTCCCACGGTGAAAGGAACTGCCCTTTCTTAACGTTCACAACCCTGCCGGTCTTTGCCGCCGCGATAAGAAGATCAGTCTGACGGCAGAGAAACGCCGGGATCTGAAGAATGTCCACCACCTCGGCCGTCGGCGCCGCCTGGTCGGGCGTATGAATATCGGTCAGGACCGGAATTCCGGTCTTTTTTTTGATCTTCGCAAGCGTCTTCAGCCCCTTCTCAATACCAGGTCCGCGGAATGAACGGATCGAGGAGCGATTGGCTTTGTCAAAACTGGCCTTAAAAACATACGGGATCTTGAGTTTCTCCGCGATCCTTGCGATCTTCTCCGCAAGCTGAAGCGTCCCCCGTTCGTCTTCGATCACGCAGGGCCCGCCGATCAGGACCAGCTTTTTTGGATCTCCAAAAATTACGGAACCTGCGACGACTTTATGCATGGGCTTCGTGTGGCTCCTCATCTTTGGACAAGATCTTCGCGTTGCTGACGGCAACGGCTTCCCCGGGAAGATGCTCCTGCTGAAAAGCGAGCGCATGCGCGATAAATTCGCGGAAAAGCGGGTGAGCCTTGTCCGGTTTGGATTTAAATTCGGGATGGAACTGGACAGCAATGAACCAGGGATGCCCCTGCAACTCGATCATCTCGACCAATTTTCCGTTCGGCGAAAGACCGACGAGCTGCATCCCGGCCTTCTGGAACTTTTCGCGGTATTCGTTGTTAAACTCATAACGGTGACGGTGCCGCTCCGAGATTTCCTCGGCCTTATACGCCTTGGCTGCAAGCGTGTCCTTGCGGATCGTGCAGGGATACGCTCCCAGGCGCATCGTTCCGCCCATGTCTTTTACGTTCTGCTGTTCTTCCAGCAGACTGATCACGGGAAACGGCGTTTTCTTGTTGAACTCGGTAGAATGGGCGCCTTTCATATCGAGAACATTGCGCGCGAATTCAATCGCGGCGCACTGCATCCCGAGGCAGATCCCGAAAAATGGAATCTTGTTTTCGCGCGCATACTGGATCGCCTGAAGCTTCCCTTCGATCCCGCGCATCCCGAACCCTCCGGGAACGAGGATCCCGGAAACCCCCTTGAGCTGCTGGAGCGATTTTGCGTTCCCAAGGTTCTCAGAATTGATCTTTTTGATCACCACTTCACTGTCGTTCGCGATCGCGCCGTGTTTAAGTGATTCGTAAATGGATTTATACGCGTCCTGAAGTTCGATGTACTTGCCGACCACCGCAACTTTCACGGAATGCTTGGGGCGAAGTACTTTTTCCACTACGTTCTTTTCCCAAGCATGCAGACTGCCACTTTTGTATTCAATCTTGAGCTTCTGGCAAATGACCTTATCAATCCCCTGGGCTTTAAACATCAACGGGATTTCATAGATCGACCCGGCATCGCGACCCTCAATCACAGCTTCCGTCTCAACGTTACAGAAAAGAGCGATCTTGGCCTTCATGGACTGGTCCAGTTTTTTCTCGGTACGACAAATAAGGATGTCCGGCTGGATACCGATCTCGCGCAATGTCCCGACGCTATGCTGCGTCGGCTTCGTCTTGAGTTCACCGGCGGCCCTGATGTAGGGAACGAGCGTCAGATGGATAAAAAGGGAGTTCTCACGGCCAACCTCGTGCCGGAACTGGCGGATCGCCTCGAGGAACGGCAGCGATTCGATGTCGCCGACCGTCCCGCCGATCTCGGTCAGGACCACATCATAACGCTTGTTCTTGTAAACGTTGCGGATCCCTTCCTTGATCGCGTTCGTGATATGGGGCACGACCTGGACCGTCCCGCCGAGATAATCACCTCGGCGTTCCTTAGCGATCACTCCGTAATAAACCTGACCGCTGGTGACATTGTTTTCGCGACCGTAGGTGCTGTGCGTAAACCGTTCGTAGTGACCCAGATCCAGGTCGGTTTCCGCACCGTCGTCGGTCACGTAGACCTCGCCGTGCTGGAACGGATTCATCGTCCCGGGATCCACGTTGAGATAGGGATCAAGTTTCTGGATAGTAACCTTCAAACCTTTCGCCTCAAGAATACGCGCGATAGAAGCCGCGGCGATCCCTTTGCCAAGCGATGACACCACGCCTCCTGTCACAAAAATATGTTTCGGCATACCTAGTTCCTCACGGGGTTAGCACTTGTTGTCGGCCTCCCACCCCTGGGGGCCTCCAACAAACGCGCTTCGGCTTCTTTCAGGTCCTCTTCCGTATCCACGCTGATGAAATCATAAGTCGTTTCGATCACGCGAATGGAACGGCCCCTTTCGAGGATCCTGAGTTGTTCTAATTTTTCCGTACTCTCTAAAATCCCGGGATTCCAGGCGACAAATTCGAGAAGAAAATCACGCCGGTACCCGTACACGCCAAGATGCTTCAAAAAACTGAACGCGCAGGCCTGTTTCCCTTGAAAATAAGGCACTGTCGCCCTTGAAAAATAAAGTGCGTCACCATTCACATCGCAGACAACTTTGACGGCGTTCGGATTTTCGTAAACGACCCGATCGGTCATACGGACCGCAAGAGTCAGCACCTCGGTCTCGGGAGAGTTTTCGAAGATCGAAACCATTTCATCGATCGCCTTCGCGTCGACAAGGGGCTGATCGCCCTGGATATTGATCACAATGTCATGCTTGAAATGTCCCATCACCTCCGCAATTCTGGAAGTGCCGTTCGGATGGTCCTGCCGGGTCATCACAACTTTGCCACCGAACCCTTTCACGCATTTCAGGATACGCTCATCATCGCACGCCACGATCACGTCATCGAGTTTCAGCGCACGTTTCGCGCCTTCCCAGACATGCTGAATCATGGGTTTTCCGGCGAGCGTACGGAGGATCTTTTCGGGAAGCCGTGTGGAACCGAGTCGTGCGGGAATAACGCCCAGGGCTTTTTTCATGCTTTCCTGACGGCGTCCTTCAACTCTTCCGGGGTAACCGTCGCGGTGCCAAGTTTTCCGACCACGATACCTGCCGCGAGATTCGAGATCTTGGCCGCTTCCCTCATTTTTGCGCCCGCCGCAAGCGCGAGCGCCAACGTCGCGATCACCGTGTCTCCCGCTCCGGACACATCATAAACCTCACGAGCCGCGGTCGGAATGCGGGTGATCTTTTTGTTTTTCTCGAAAAGAGCCATCCCGTCCTCGCCCAAGGTGATCAACACGGACTCGAGGTTCAATTTTTTCATAAGCCGCCACCCGACCTGCTCAAGAACCGGCGTTTCACGCCACGGCCCGATGATCCGCTCATAACCGCCGTAGGCTTCCTTGCGGTTCGGCGTAATGCAGGTCACTCCGCGATAATAATCAAAGTGTTTTTCCTTCGGATCAACGAGGACCGGTTTCCGGTTCCGGTGCGCAAGTTTTACGACTTCCCGGAGAAGAAAAGGCTGCATGACACCTTTTCCGTAATCCTCGAGGATCACGACATCGATATCCTTGATCTGCTGTTTGACGAACTTAAGGATCTTGTTCAAATCGGCGCGGGAAATATCTTCGGTCTTTTCACGGTCAAACCGGACCATCTGCTGAGAATGCGCGATCACGCGAGTCTTTAAAGTCGTCGGCCGAGTCGCGTCATAAATGATCCCGCCGGTCTCAATCCCCTGCCGCCGCATAGTTTTGACAAGCATGCGCCCGTAAAGATCACGGCCTACCACTCCGCAGGGGTACGACACCCCCTTAAGAGAACGGATGTTATGGGCAACGTTCAGAGAACCGCCCGGCATAAAGGATTCGCGTTTGACGTCTACGACCGGAACCGGAGCTTCAGGAGAAATGCGGGAGACGCTCCCCCACACGAACTGGTCGAGGATGAAATCCCCAATCACCAGGATATGGGCATCCTTGAAACCTTCCACGATTTCAAGAAAATGTCTTTTTTCGGATGCTGTAAGGGTATTTTTCATAGAGGGTTAGGCCTTTTCAAGAAGGGGGTATGATAGCATCCATCCCTGAGGGTGTCAACGAAAGGAAACGGCTATAACCCATTGAAAATTAACAGGTTAGAATGGATTTTCCTTCGGGATAAGCCGGCGCGTCTATTTCTTCGCCGACGGGCAGGAGGAACAATCACCGGAACAAGGCGCCGCAGGGGATGGGACCTTATCCTTCCTGGCTGATTCTTTATAGCCCTTGGAGCGGTAGTCGGTCTGATAAAAACCGCTTCCTTTAAAAAGAACCCCCGCTCCGCCGTGAATGATCCGCTGGATCTTGTTTTTCCCGCATTCAGGACATTGTTTGAGCGGCTTCTCGGTCATCGATTGGAACTTCTCAAACCGGTGGCCACACGCCCCGCATTCGTATTCATAAGTCGGCATGGATCTTTCCTCCTTGAAAAACGCGGATTATAGAGAAAAACGGAACCACTTGCAATTAATTCGTAGATTCCTGTCCGGGTTCGTATTGAGTCAGAACGGCTTTGACACTGCCAAGCACGGGAACGTTGACCTTCATGACGAGCGGAATGCGACGCTCATCCATGCTCATCCAACCGCGGATCTTGCCGCGTCTCATGAAAAACCCTTCAAACATCAAAACGGGTTCAACCTCGATCGCCTGAAAGACCCCCACGCCGTCGATCTTCTTTTGTTTGACACCGTACGTCACGGCATCAAGGTCCCAGTTCTTTTCGTCCGCATTCACGGGCATCGTGAGCTTGGTTTTCGGTTTCACATCCTGAAGCCGGAACCAGTAACCGCAGGAGATCTGGTCCTGGACATTGGGGGGAATAATCATTTCTTTGCGGCTTTTGTCCTTGTAGGAATAAAACTCCCCGAGATGTTTCTCCTGGTCGTATTCCATGAGCTCATGGGTGTGATAGTTCCCCTCGTTGATCTTTTTTTCGTAGCGGAGCGAATGAAAACGTTCGGTATCGATATAAGTGTGATGCTCGTCCATAACCGGATAAATCCATTCAAGAATCGGGGCCGAACGCGCGGTAACTACCACATGATAAGCGTTGCGCTCCTTGATCTTGGCGATCTCTTTGACCTCCATCACGGCCTCGCCCACCGGGATACCGAGGTAACTGATCTGGTATGTTATCTTTTCTCCAAGAAAGATCTTCCCGGCAGGTTTTTCGGAAGCCGGAAAAATCTTTTCGCTCTCCTCCCTTGCGGGAACCGGCGAGAGGTACAGGCCAAAGACCAAAATAAATAAAAATATTCTTTTCATGTTTTTCAATTCCGAATGTTTCCGTCCAATCCGATCACGACCCGCTTGACCGGAAGGTGCGTCCTCGACAATTCTACCGCTTCTTGGACGATCCTCATAAGCCCTGAGCAGCACGGAACCTCCATGATCACGACCGTCAATGAATAGACCGTATTGTGCTTCAGCAACTCCGCGATCTTCTCAACGTATTCCGAGGTTTCATCAAGTTTCGGACACGCGATAACCAGGCGCTTCCCCTTCAGAAGGTCCCGGTGAAAGCTTCCCAGCGTGAAAGCGGTACAATCGGCAGCGATCAAAAGATCGCACTCCTTAAAATAAGGCGCCACGGGCGAAATGAGATGAAGCTGGATCGGCCACTGGCTTAACTCCGATTGAACGAACCCCGCGGGATTTTCCGCCGATGGGGACGCCGGGCGTTTAAACTCGCGAGCCATCGATCCGGGACATCCTCCGAAACCGTGCGCGTGAGGAGCCGGGGCATGAAGTTGCGCCGCTCCGTGAACTTTTTTTGCGGCATCCGCACCCTGCGTCTTCAGAACGTGTTCGTACGCGGCTTTCGGATCATAACCCTGGCTTTCTTTCTCAACGATCTTCAAAGCTCCAGTCGGACAAACATCAAGGCACGCCCCCATCCCGTCACAAAAGATCTCTTTCGCAAGCACCGCTTTCTTCTCCTGATCAAGCACCAGCGCCCCTTCCGCGCAGGCCGTGGTACACAAACCACAACCGTTGCACTTTTCCCGGTCGATCTCGATGATCTTACGCTTGGCCATAGCTCCCCCCGATAGAGCGCATCACTTCATCCGGCGAAAGGTCCTTCAGACAGGCGATCGTCGGACAATCTTTATTGTAACGGAATTTGTAATAGCACGGACGGCATTCGAGCCCTTTCTTAAAAACTGCTACGGCGACGGAAGACGCCGGGAAGGGACCGTACACCTCAGGCGGCACGGGCCCGTAAAACGCAACGAGAGGGACCCTCAACGCATGCGCCAAATGAACCAGCCCCCCGTCATTTCCGATAAAAAGTTTGGCCTTTTTCAGGATCATCGCCGTCTCCGCGAGGGTCGTCTCTCCCGCCAACACAACCGAAGGCGCGCCGACCGCCCCCTGCAATTCCTCACACAACGCGCGTTCGGACCGGCTTCCCAGGATCGCTACCCCGCTGATCCCGCGCTCTTTTTTGATCCGGAGGATAAGCTCGGCAAAATACTTCACAGGCCACCTTTTAAAGTCCGCCTCTTTCCCCCAGGAATCCCCTCCCCCGGGACTGACCGCCAGAAAAGGTTCCGGTAAGATCCGGGTCTTTTCGAAAATCGTTTTCCCAAGAACGACCGTATCCGCAGGCGGATAATATTCCAGGAACCGGTCTTCCACAGGGATTCCGGCCGCTTCCGCAAGATCGCAGTAGAAGTCCACGGCATGTTTTTTCCAGAACCCTTCGGGAAGCGGGGTGCGGATGTTGTGGAACGTCGCCCTTTTTTTGTATGCGAAGCCGGCACGTTTCGGGATCCCAAAGAAAAATTGCGCAAAGAACGCGTTCTCCCGCCGCAACGAAAAATCCAGCATCAGATCGTAATGTTTAGCCCGTAGTTTTCGCCCGAGCTCCAGATTCTCCTTGAGATTCTGGAACCACGTCTGCCGGTGGGCTTTGTCTTTGTCTACGACGAAAATAGAATTGATGTGCGGATTATTTTCCACGACTTCGCGCGTCCGTGAGCCGAGAAGCAGATCCACCGTCTCGACCGTCGGGAGAAGCCTCAGCGCCCGCAGGACCGGCGTCACAAAAAGAAGGTCTCCGATCCCGTAGGGATGCACGATCAACACTCTGCGGAGCGTTCTCATAAGGCCCTACCGTCTTCGCGAACCGGGTTCGTGAAAAGATCGCGAACCGCGCAAAACACATCTTCGACCGCGATATCGTCGATATAAGTGAATTTGCGCTCGGTTTCGGGGATCCCGGAAACGTCCTTCGCTACCACACGCACCCTGCTCCCCAACGGCCGCCAACGTTCCGGTCCGAGCCCGGGCTCGTATCTTCCAAAAATGGATACCACCGGCGCACCGACCGCTGTGGCGATATGAACCGGCCCCGAATCATTTGAAACAAGCAGCGCAGATCTCTTGAGAAGCGCTCCAAGCATCCCGAGGCTGAGACGCCCGCTCAGATCAAAAACAGGCGCCTGCGTGTGCCGCTTCAGGGTTTCGATAATCACTCGGTCCTCTCTTTTTCCGACCGCGATAAAAACACAAGAATGCCCGCAGTGGATCCTTGTCGCAAGTTCCCCAAACCGGACGGCCGGCCACATTTTAGTTGCATCGCTCGCCGAAGGACTAAGAACGATCCACGGCTTGTCCCCGGGAACTTTATGGAATGCGAGGAGGTTTTCGAGCGAACGTTCGACTCGGTCGGTCACCGGGAAAAAAGGGATCACTTTGGGGGGCGGGACGATTCCGAGAGGCTTCAACAGGTCAAAAAGATATTCTGCTTCTTGCTTTTTACCTTCTTTCTTGTTGTAGGGATGGACCTGCGTCAGTGCCCACGGGGCACGTCGCGCATAACCGATCCGTACCGGGATTCCCGCGAGCCATCCGGCAAGATGCATCCGGTTGGTGCCGTGGCAATGGATCACCATATCAAATTTTTTCTTCCGGAGCCTCCGGGCGAATTTCCACTGCCCCCAGAGATTTTTCTCGGCGCCCCTCTTGTCATAAAGGATCACCTCGTCAAGATCGGGATTCCCTTCCACGATCTCGCGATGCTCCAGGAAAACAAGCGCGGCAAGATGGGCCTTGGGAAATTTACTGCGGATCGCCCGAAAAACCGGGGTCGTCAGGACCAGATCGCCGATCCGGTCCGTGCGGGTTACAAGGATCCTCGGAACTTCAGGAAACTTGCGTTCCATTGAGAAGCTCCATCGAGAGTTGGAAAACCCGGTCCACGGAGAGGCCGTGAAAGCAGGAGCGTTTGGCGTAAGGCAACGTATGCGAGTTACACTTGCACTGGGCGGCATCTGCGCGTGCAATGCGAAATTTCGGACCGGTATGACCGTATTTGTCGTGATTCGTCGGACCGAAAATACCGACCGTCGGGGTCCCGAGTTCATAGCCAAGATGCATGAGCGCGCTATCGTTGGCAACGAGCAAGGACGCCTTCGAAACAAGCGCCGCCGTTTCGGCAAGCGTCAGGTCCCCGCACAGGATCTTCACAGCGCCGGGAACTTCAACCGCGATATATTCCGCAACGGGTCTTTCACTCAGGGCTCCAACCAGCAGGATCTTTTTACCGGTCTTTTCATGAAGACGTTTGACCAGATCACGGAACTTTTCGGCCGGCCAACGCTTACGCGCGCTAGCGGCTCCGGCGGCGATCAGGATCCAGTCGTTGATCTCCTGAACCCCAATGGCATCAAGCGCCCTCAAGGCGAAGATCTCATCCACCTCGTTGAAAAACTGAAAAGGAGCCGGCGGTCTAGAAGGTTTCAGCCCGGTCATCCCAAGCACTTCCAGATGGCGTTCGCGCATATTGACTTGGGTGAATTTCCGAAAAAGAGGGCTCCTTTTTTTGCACGAAACCAGAAACGGGATCGCCGTGTTGCGCAAATCCACCACCCAATCGTACTTCTCGCCCCGGAGCTCCAGAATAAACATCAGCTTTAAAAAAAGCGCCGCCTTTTTGTCATAGATCACGACTCTGTGAAGCGCGGAGCTTCTCTGGAGGATCCCCTGCGCCCGCGGCCCCACCACCACCGTGATCTTTGCCTGCGGGAACCTTTCCAGCAACGCCATCATCACGGGCGTCGTGAGAATCACATCGCCGATATTGCTGAGCGTCACAACCAGGATATTCTTCGGATCACGATCCATGGCTTCTCAAAATCCTTTCCACCGCCGCGAAAACTTCTTCGGGCTTGATGTGAGACAACCAGCCCGCGACCGGTAAATCACCGTACCACGGCACCTGATAACCTTCGGGGACGTATTGAATCACCGTACTATCACCCGTCCCCCGTGGACCCGTGAGCTTCGGATCCGTGGGACCGAAAAGGGCCGCGAGCGGCGCGCCGACCCCCGATGCGATATGCATCGGCCCGGAATCTCCCGTCACAAGGCATGCCGCATATTTATAAATAACCGCCGAAACACGCAGCGCCGTCTTCCCGACCAGCGGAACGATCTTGGCCCGGCGAACCCCTTTCATAAACGCTTCGAGAATCGGCTCGTCGTTAATCGAACCGGTCACGACCAGCGGCAAATGCCACTTATCATAAAGCATCTCCGCCAATATCGCAAAGTGCTCCGGAGGCCAGCGCTTCGGCTCCCAGTTCGCCCCGAGATGAAAACAGAAATAGCGCGCACCCTTTTCGATCCCGTGCTCCCGGAGGACCCGGAGCGCATGTGCAACGTCCTCGTTTTTGTAATAAAAGCGATAAGACCGTTCTTCGGGAAGCGAATATCCGGCCTTCTCCATCAGATTTAAAAAATAATCGAGTTGATGCATCGGCTGCTCCGGTTCGGGAACTGCTTTCGTGAGCAACATCCCCCGCCCCCGGCCGTAACCGATCCTCTTCTGCACCCCGGCAAAAAGCAACCACAGCGCGCGGCTCCGGGAACGGTGAAAAAGATATCCCTCGTCCCAGGGCCCCGCCTTTTGCAGCTCCCAGAGGAATTTCACCCGTGAAAGCCACGAGCGGTGGGTGCTTTTTTCGTCGAGACTGATAAAACCCGAAACAGCGGGATGCGCTTCGAGAATCTCACGGCACCGCTCCGGCGCAACGCACGTGATCTTCGCGTTCGGGTAACGTTTCAAGATCAGATCAAGCGCCGGCATCTGAAAAAGCAGGTCGCCTAACCAGTTCTTCATTACAACGATGATCTTCATGACGCGATCAACCTTTGGCAATGCTCGAAAACCTCCTCCACAGAAATATGTTGGAGACAAGCGAGCGGATCCTTGGCCTTGCAAATTCCATCGTAGCAAGGCTGGCAGGCCAGATGATGCGACAATGCATCGATCTTTTTCCCGGGCGGCAAATGACGTTTCGGATCTGTCGGACCGAAAAGGGCCACCGTCGGGACATTCATCGCTGCCGCGACATGAAGCGGCGCCGTATCCCCGGACACGACCAGATGAAGTCTCTCAAAGATCGCGGGAAGTTCCGCCAGAGAGGTTTTCCCGATGATATCCAGGACCTTTTTCGTTCCCAAAGCATGGAAAGGCTCCCCGAGCGGCGCCTCATCCGGAGACCCGATCAAAATGATCCGCGCATCGTATTTCTTAAAAAGTTTTTTTGCCAATTCAAGAAAATGTCCGGCCGGCCAACGCTTGCTCGGCCAATTGGGGCTCGATCCCATCACAAATCCGATGAACCGCGTACCCTCCTTCACCCCAAGCATCTCGATCCTACGGCTCATCCGCTCCACGTCTTCCGGCCGCGGCCAAAGCTCCAGCGTGTCCTCGAATTTCTGGACGCCCGCCTTCGACAGGATCCGGAACTGGTGCCGGAGCGGAGTGTCGCCCGTCGCGAAGGTCTTGTCCGGGCGGTTCAAAAGAAAGCCCCACTGCCCCCGCGCAAAACCGAACCGCTGGACCGCCCCGCCGAGATACGCGAGAAGATGTGTCCACTTGTTATTGTGAAGATCGATGGAGATATCGAAACCTTCCTGACGGACACGCCTCGCGGTTTTAAAAAGATAGAACAGGTTCGAGAGCTTTTTCCGGTCGACAAGAATCATGTCATCAAAATAGGGACACGCCGAAACGATCGGGGCAAGTTTTTTGTCCACCAAAAGCGTGATCGAGGCATCCGGAAACCGCTCACGGAGCATCCTCAAACTCGGCACCACGAGGATCAAATCCCCCATCGCGCCCAGTTTGATAACGAGGATCTTCCGTTTTTTACGAACCTCGCGATAAACTTCAAGGGTCTTCCGGACCATCTGATTCAGGTTGAATTTCTCCTCGACCTTCCTGCGCAATCTCACGGCAAAGGTCTTCGCTTTCTCACGATCGGTTAAAAGTTCGTGCATCACCTCCGCCATGACCGGGATATTCCGCGGCGGAAACAGAAGACCGTTCTCGTTATGATCAATGATATCCAGAACGCCGCCCAGCCAGGTCGCGGCCACGGGAATTCCGACCGCCCCGGCCTCGATAATCACACGGCCAAAGGGTTCCGGAAGAAGCGATGGAAGCACGAGCAGATCGGCACCGGCCAAAAGTCCCGCCACATCACGCGTCGGCGGAAGGATCTTCACACAAGACTCCAGCCCGAACTGGTGCACGGTCTTTTTCATAAGATCGGTGTAGCGGTGCCGGTTACGGCCTTCGGACCCGACGATCAGAGCCTCGAAGTGCGTAAGCCGGCTCCTCAAAAGATGCACGGCCTTCAAAAATTCCACCTGCCCTTTGTTCGGGGAAAACCGCCCGATCAGCAGCACGCGCAATAAGTCCTGTTTTTTTTCGAACCGCTCTTGAGAGAAGGGAAACTGCGAAAGATCGACCCCTCGCGGGATCAACCGGATACGGTCCGGAGGGACCCCGAACTCGTCGATCATGCGCCGACCGATCGCATGCGACGCCACGATCACCCTCTTGCCCCATCCCATCACAAAACTCATCGGATGAACTTTATAGTTTCCGTGACACGTCGTCATGAACGGAACGCCGGTTTTGCGCGACGCGAGCCAGCCCAGCCAGCCCGGCACACGGCTCCGAGCGTGAATCACATCCACCCGTTCGCGCTCGATGATCTTCACGATCTCATCCACCAAAAAAAGTCCCGCGATGGATTTTTGGTGCACCGGAAGCCCGTAATGCGGGATCCCCGTCCGCTGCAGTTCCGCGACAAGCGCTCCGCCGGAAGAGATCACGACCGTCTCATGACCTTCCTTTTTCATGGCCTTCGCGAGATCCACGACCCCGCGCTCCGTCCCGCCAAGCTCCAACGCCGGAAGAAGCTGAAGGACCTTCATACGAATTCTCCGAGCCGCGCCATCAGCGCGTTCCTTTCCCGCTGAACGACCGGAAACGCGGGTTTTTTCAAAAGATCCAAAATGTGTTTTTCGAGATCTTCAAAACCGCACAGGGTCACAAGCCCGCGCTCTTCGAGGATCTTGTGGAAACGATAGTGTTTCGCGGGAAGCTGGCCTTGCCCCATCCGAAGAACGATCACGCGTTTGCCGGTCCCGACCGCCTCCGAGATCATCGCCAGACTGTCTTCCGTCACGATCAAGAGATCCGCAACCCCCATCATCCCGCCGGCCGCGTAAGAAGGATTGTCTTCATTCGCGATCACAAGAAGGCGGCATGCCGGATGCTGCATCAGCGCACTTTTGAGAAAACGCTCGCTGTGGGCCGGCGTTCTCCGGGACGTGGTGATCATATAATCCCCGCACCGCGAAGAAATCCGTTTCAGGGTCGTGCAAAGTTTTTCCATATCCGAAACGGTCAGATCATAATCGTGGGTCGCCCCGCCGATAAAAATCGCCATTTTTGCGCGCGGTTCATCCGCAAGTTTGAGTTTCAGCTGACGCACATCCCCCGAACGATCGTAGGTCTGGTAACCGCTCGGCATGATCACGCAGCGGAACGTCCGCGACGGGACTTTTCCTCCATCATGTGCGGGAACGATCGCAAGATCGTAATGAGTCAGGGAATAAGGGAACGGCGGCTTCATAATGACAAGTTTTTTCGCCCCAGTCTCCGCGGCAAGACACATCTGGAGGGGCGCCAACCCGGAACCCGCCGCAATGATCACATCCGCGCTCACTTTCTCAATGGCTTTTTGCGTCGCCTCCTTGAAAAAGGGCCGCAACCATGCCAGCCGTCCCTGGATCCAGGGACGCATCAGGAACGCGAGAAAGAAAAAAATCTTCCGGTGCCACTCGGAACGGTATTCGACCGGGATCCTTTCGACCGCGAACTCGAGACCCGGACGACCGTGGAATTCCTTAAAATTCTTCAGAAGTTCGGCGACCACTTCAGATTGTTTGAAATGCCCCGGTTTCCCGTCAGAAAGGATCACGACCTTGCGGTCCCAACTGTATTTCCACCGTTTATTCTCCCAAAGCCACTGGTTCGGGAAACGACGGATGAAATCCTCCAAAACCTTGAGATATTGACGAACCTGAAACCCGGTGCGAGCCGCCGGTTCAAGCGAGGGATCGTCCGAAAGAACCTCCCCGATATGGATCTCATGCTTCATCCCTCCCGAACGCACCATGAAACACGGCAAGATCAACGCCTCCGTCCGCTGCGCCAACTCAAACGCACCCGTCGGAACCGTCGTCCGCCTTTCAAAGAAAGGAAGAAGCACACCCTCGGTTTTTCCCGCGGACTGATCCCCGAGAACCCCGATCATTTTCTTATCCCGAAGCGCACGGATCAAGGAACGAACTCCCGCGCCCCGGCTGATCGCGACAGAGCCGTGGCTTTCGCGGAGTTTATTCAGAAGTTCGTTAAGACGCGGGAATTTTTGGTCGCGGGCCAGAACATGGATCGGGGTTCCGATAAGTCCCGAGACAACCTGCAACAGCTCCCAGTTCCCGAAATGCGCCGTAATAAAAACACCGCCGTGCCCTGACTTGATGACGCCGTCAAGACGCTCCCGACCGTGAAACACGATATTCTTGGCAATGTGTTCGGGCGTCATCTTGCGAAAACGCATGACCTCGACCATCGACTGGCCCCCGTGACCAAAATGATCGCGCGCGGCCTTCCACCGTTCTTTCGCCGAAAGCTGTTCCCCCAGCGCGGCCTTCAGATTGATATAAGCAACGCGCCGCCTCGGAGAAAAATAAAAAACAAGCCGGCCTGCCAGGTCCCCGATCCGGAGCCCCCAGGAAAGTGGAATACGCTCAAAAAAGAAAATGAGCGCCCAAACGATCCCGCAGGCGATCCTGTCCTTCAGATCTTCCATCAATGTTTGACCCCCAACAAACGGAACAGCCGGTCCGTCAGCACCTCTTCTCCGGAAACGATCCTGAGGCGCGCGGCCAGCACCAGCGGGTTCAACGCCTGCGTGATAAGTTCCCGCGACCGGTAAAAATCTTTTTCGGTGGTCACGATCTCTTCGGAATTGGCCGCGTGGGCAATCTCCTTGATCTTCCCGAGTTCCGGCGCCGTGTAATCGTGGTGATCGAGGAATTCGAAATTCCGCACGGTCTTGATATGCGAGCGCTGCAGCACCAGCTGAAATGACCGGGGTGTCCCGACGGCCGCAAAGGTCGTCACGCGCTTCCCCGCCATTTTCTCGATCGAGATCCGGGACTTGTTCTTCGCACGGTAAAGGAACAACGGCTCCATGAGCGTTTCGACGACCTGGGCGTTCGGAGCGAGACGCGCGACTTTCTCCTTGAGCTTCTTCAGTTCTTCTTCCTTCACGAGGTTTACATGCGTCAACACGATGACCGTCGCCCGTTTCAGCACCGACAGCGGCTCGCGCAGGATCCCCCGCGGGATCATTTGTTCGTTCCCGAAAGGATTCAGGGAATTGACCACAATGATGTCCGCGTCACGGTCGAGCGCGACATGCTGCAATCCGTCGTCCAAAACCGCGATGTCGACATGTTTGTGGGCCTGGCGGACCTTTTCGGCGACCTTCGCACGGTCTTTGCCGACGCCGATGATCGCAGCGGGCAAATGCTGCTGAAGCTCTTCGACCTCGTCATGACTGTAGCCCCTCGTAAGAACAAGGGGGACCTTGCGATGCGCGGAGATCTTGCGGGCAAGGAATTCCACGAACGGTGTTTTACCAGTGCCGCCCCACGTCAGATTCCCGACACTGACAACCGGGAACGGAAGCCGCTTGCGGGGCAGGACCTTCGTTTCATAAAGCGACCGGAAAACCTTTACGCCGGCCCCATAGAACCATGAAGCGACCGTAAGAAGCGGATAAAAAAATGCGCTGCGCAAATCATTGGGTTTGTCCTCCGCCAGAAGACGGAAATAATTCTTAAAACTGTCCATTCGTCGCATTCCTTTCTGTCCTGATTTTCCATCAATTAATGTAAATCAGGTGCTTGGGAGCGCCGTCCCGCAAGAAACGTCAAAACCCATCCGGCCTGACGTTTGCTGGCGCCCCGTAAACGGTTGATGATCTCGTGAGCTTTTCGCCCCATCCCCTGACGCGTGCCCGGTTCCGCAAGAAGTCCCGCCGCCGCGGACGACAATTCGTCCGGGGCCGTGACCTTGAGAGCACCTCCGCCATGGTCGAGCTGTTGGTAGATCTGGTTGAAATTAAAAACATGCGATCCATGGAGAATCGCTTTTTGAAAACGCGCGGGCTCGATCGGATTCTGGCCCCCGTGAGGGATCAGACTCCCGCCCATGAACACGAGATCCGCGATCTGGTAAAGATTCCTCAAAATACCGAGCTGGTCCAGAATGAGAACGTCAAACGTACTTCCCTCCTTCCGCCGGGTTGACAGGACCGTTCTCGCTTTTTGCTGTTCGAAAATTTTTAAAAGAGACCCTGATCGTTCGATATGCCGCGGGGCCAGGATCATTTTAAGCCCCGTAAATTTTTGCCGTAATCCCGCGTAAACCTCCGCAAGAATTATTTCCTCTCCGGGATGCGTGCTGCCGCAGATCCACACGAGGTCTTCCGGCGCAAAGCCCCAGGTCTTCCGGAGCTCTTCCGCATACTCCGTTCCAGCTTCCGTCCATTCGGCCCAATCGAATTTCATGTTCCCCATGTCCCGGACCGATTCTTTCAGTATCCCGAGAGCCTGAAAACGTTCCGCATCTTCCCTCCCCTGGGCCAGAACAAAATCTAGCGCTCCCCAGAGAGGCCGAAAAAGCCAAGAAAATCTTTGGTACCGTTTGAACGACCGCGGGGAAAGCCGGGCGTTGATAATGCCGGTTGGGACATTCCGGCGTTTTGCTTCCATCAAAAGGTTCGGCCAGATCTCGGTCTCGACCAGCAAAAGGCACGCGGGCCTAAACGTTTCAAAAAAACGGCGGACGACAAACGTCAGGTCGAACGGAAAATAGCAGACATGGACCTTCTCGCTCGCGAACTTTTGGGCGATCTTTTGCCCGGTCGGTGTCACGGTCGTAAGCACCAGATCGTATTCGGGCGCAGCGTCCCGCCACTCCGCAATGAATTTCTCGACCGCCATGACTTCCCCGACGCTTACGGCATGGAGCCAAACCGTCTTCTTCCCCCGAAACTTTTCCGCCAGCCCTTCCGGAAAAATCCCGAGCCGTTCGCGCCAAAGCACTCCGGGATCTTCGGCCTGGCGAAGTTTCATGAGAAAAACCGGCAAATAGAAGATCCCGAAGATCAGGAATGCCAAGTTGTATAAAAATAGCGTCAACACGATTGAGTTGCCTTCGATTTCAAATTTGAAATTTGAGTTTTCCTCACGCCCTCGGATGCGCCGTTGCGTAGGCGTCTTTCAGCCTCTGCGTCGTCACATGCGTGTAGATCTGCGTCGTCGAAAGATTCGCGTGCCCGAGAAGCTCCTGAACACTCCGGAGGTCCGCACCGCGATCCAGCATATGCGTCGCAAAAGAGTGCCGCAACGTGTGCGGCGAAACCTCTTTGCCGAGACCGGTCCGCTTCACGTACTTCAGGATCATCCGCCGAATGCTACGATCCGTCAGACGGCCTCCGAGCCGGCTCACAAAAAGGGGTTTCTTGACCGCATTCAGGATCTCCTTCGGCGCTTTGTGATCCAAATAATCCTTGAGACAACGAAGCGCCACCTGTCCCACTGGCACAATACGTTCCTTTTTCCCTTTGCCGCGGACCCGCACGAGTCCTCCGAAAAAATCAAGATCGTCATGGTTCAGCCCGACCAGTTCGCTGACGCGGATGCCGGAGCTGTAGAGCATTTCTAGGATCGACTTGTCCCGTTTTTCTTCCCAGCAGTGTTGGGAGGGCGCCTCAAGAAGCTTGGTGATCTCATCGGGATTCAAAAAACAGGGGAGCCGCTTTTCCTTCTTCGGCGTTGCGATCCCGGCCGCGGGATTCTGTGTCAGGATATTCTCGCGAGCGAGATATTTGAAGAACGAACGGAGGCACGCCAGCTTCCGGGAGATGGAACTCTTACTGTATTCGCGTGTTTTCAAGAATGCAAGAAAGGCGCGGATATCCAGGTACGTCAATTCCTTCAGATCTTTTTCCGCTAGGAATTTTTTGAATTCCCGGAGATCGATCCCGTAGTTTTTGACCGTATGGTCGGAAGCGCCTTTCTCGGTCGTCAGAAACCCGAGAAAGCTTTCGACCCGTTCAGCCGTGCTCATGGAGCATCGGAGGCGCTGTTGCCGTCGCCGGACGCTCCGGCCTCACCCTCTTTTTTTGGGAGAGCGTTCTCAACATGGGTACACTTGGGATAATTGGAGCAACCGTAAAAGGAGCGGCGCCCCTTGCCGCGCCGTTTCACCAATTCGCCGCCGCACCCCGGCTCCGGGCAGAAAAACCCGGTGGGAAGCGACCGGGTGTATTTGCAATCGGGAAAACCAGAGCACGCCAGAAATTTTCCGAAACGTCCGAACTTAATCATCAACTGTTTCCCACACAGGTCACATTTGTATTCCGTAGGAATCGGCTCGGGTTTCACGCTTTTCATCTCGGTCTTCGCCTTTTCGAGAAGTTCACCGAACGGCCCGTAAAAATCCTTCAACACTTTCACCCACGGCAGTTTTCCCTCCTCGATCTCGTCGAGTTCCTCTTCCATCAACGCGGTAAATTCCGTCTCGAGGATCTTCGGGAAATGCTGGACCAGAATATCAATGACCGTTTCACCGAGTTCAGTCGGCATCAGCGCGCCGCCTTTGCGCTCCGCGTAATTGCGATCCAGGATCGTGGAGATCGTCGGCGCGTAAGTGCTCGGCCGTCCGATCCCCTGTTCTTCCAGCGTCCGAATAAGGCTCGCATCGTTAAAACGCGGGGGAGGTTTCGTGAAATGCTGTTCCCCCACGATCTCGTGAAGTTTAAGGATCTGGCCTTCTTTAAGATCGGGAAGTTCCTCGACCTCTGGCGCCTCTTCTTCGCTTTCCTTGGAATTATCCTTGTCCACTTCCGTCCGGATCTCCCCGAATGCCGCGGTAAACCCCGGGAAAATATTCCGCTTCCCGGTGGTCCGGAATCCATAGGGCTCTCCGGCCTGAATGGAAATAACAATGTGCTCGTCGATGGCGGGAACCATCTGGGATGCGAGGAATTTTCTCCAGATAAGCTCATAAAGTTTTAGCACGTCGGGTTCCAGGAAATTTCTGACCGAATCCGGCGTGCGAAGCACCGAGGTCGGACGGATCGCTTCGTGAGCTTCCTGGGCGCCCTTGCGTGACTTGTAAACAGGCGGTTCTTCCGGAAAATACTCTTTCCCGAATTGTCCGCGGATATACTCGGCCGCTTCCTTCTGGGCTGACGTGGCGATATTGACGGAATCCGTACGCATATACGTAATGAGACCCACGCTGCCTTCCTCGCCAAGCTCCACGCCTTCATAAAGACGCTGGGCGATACGCATGGTGTTCGCCGCAGAAAAACCGATACGGCTATAGGCTTCCTGCTGAAGCTTACTCGTCGTATACGGCGCCTGAGGACGGCGGCGTTTTTCGGTCTTTTCGATCGCTGTAATCCGGAAAGGAAGTTGCCCGAGCTCCTGCTTGATCCGTTCCGTCTCTTCGCCGCTTTTTAGTTCCGGTTTTTCTTTGTTGATCCGCACAAGCCGTGAAAGGAAGATTTTTTCCGCCTCGGGGCCTTCGGCGACCGACAACCGCGCATCGAGGGTCCAGTATTCCAGCGGAACGAATTTGCGGATCTCGCGTTCACGATCGACGACAAAACGGAGCGCGACTGACTGCACGCGCCCGGCGCTCAGCCCCCGTCCGACGTTCTTCCAGAGAAGCGGGCTTAGTTGATAGCCGACCACGCGATCAAGGATCCGTCGCGCCTGCTGGGCGTCGACGAGATGCACGTCAATGGCGCGCGGGTGTTGGAACGCCTTAAGAACGGCGTCCTTGGTGATCTCATGGAATTCAACACGATGAACTTTTTTCTCGCTGTCCGCTTCGTGAAAAATGTGGGCGAGATGCCAGCTGATCGCTTCCCCTTCACGGTCAGGATCGCTTGCGACATAAACGGCGCTCGCGCCTTCGGCCATCTTTTTGAGGTGTTTGACGTTCTTGGAGGCCTTCCGGATAATGATGTACTCCGGCGCAAAATCATGCTCAAGATCAACCCCCATCCGGCTTTTGGGAAGATCGCGGACATGCCCCATCGAGGCTTCGACCAGAAAATCCTTTCCGAGGAATTTATTGATCGTTTTGGCTTTGGCAGGCGACTCGACGATCACCAGGTTCTTCGCCGGACAATCCCTCGCTTGGGTTTTGGGGGCTTTGCGGACTTTCTTCGGTTTAGTCACAACAACTCCTTGTATTCATGATAACGTTTCTTCTCACGGCAACCGCGTAAAGTCAGACGCCGGATTAAGAAAGAAGGGGAATTTTAAACAAAATCAGAGGGATTGTAAACGCAAAGTTTATCGGACGCTGATAAACCTTTACTCTTAAACGGTTTAGGAGATCTTTTCCCAGGGATCGCCTTTGACTTTCGGCTGGGAAGACTGCGGTTTTTTGGAAGGCACGTGGGACAAATTGTAAAGGGATTCGAGTTCCATGATCTGGGAATCACGAACCGCTTCTTTCTCGATCCGTTTAACAAGACGTTTCAAAGTCGCAACGCGAATTCCAAACTTCTCGACACAAAGCGTTGTCAATAAACGGGTTAGAAGATTAATGTGGACCTCGAGATCCGTCAAACGCTCTTCAGAACCGGAGCGAGCGTCGGACAACTGGCCGACTTCTTTCTTAAGGTCTGCTATTTTGGAGTAGATGGACAGGACGTCTTTGAGACTTCCCGCTTCCTTTTTTTCCTTCTTCAACGTTTTCTTTTTTCTCTTTTTCATAAATCTTTGTTCCCCCACCCAGGCCGCATCGAGAATTTTATTCCGGGATGTTTCAGCGCCACCCTGTTATCGTCACTTTTTGGGCCGAACTAAACATTGGGCTCTGGAAACTCGCAAATAAAAAAAGGACAGGCGCAATAAGCAACCTGTCCCTTTTTTCCTAACCTTACAAAACGATTTCTTAAGCTTCCACAACCTGCGTCTTGGCCCAAGTATCTTCCAACCGGTGCCCCTTGACCAAAAGCATGACGATCTCAAGAATGTACCCTATCACAAGCACGAAGGGAACGATCAGAAGAACGTTCCGAATAATCGCCTGGAGAATCGTAACCTTTTCCCCGGTCAAACTGACGAGTTTCACTTTGATCATGGCTCGGCCCGGAGAATAAACCGCATCACGGAACACCAACCAAGCGATATTAACGATCACGAGGACCACGCTGCGGACGATCTCCGGCGCAGCCAAGAGGGCCAGACCGATAACCACTCCGAGAACAATAGGGATCACGACTAGGTCAATCAAACCGGCGGCGAAACGCTTCCCCTTACTTGCTGGCACCAATCCATCCATACTTTGACTCCTTTCGTTAAAAAAACTGCCTCTAAAAAATGCGAAACCTTTGGAAATGCTAGCTCCCAAACCGCGTTGTGTCAAAAGTTTTCTCTTGTAACGAGGTTCTACTAGTAACGGCTTTTCGAACTGGAGCTTGAGCTAAAAACAGAGCGCTATCACCTGGGATTGTATGTACCCCCGGGCGATCTTCGAACCTTCCCGGCAAGCTCGAGTTGAAGCAGTATCCCGGGAAGCCGGGACGGCTCAAGACCTGTGAATTCGAGGATCTCTTCCTGGGCAAGAGGACCTTCTTCTCTAAGAATCTCCTCCACGGTTTTAGCGTCTTCGCTTATGGGAATATCCTGTTCCTCACGAGGCGATGAGCCTCCGTTAGCCAAAACCGCAGAGATTTCAACCGGCAACGGAACCCCCTGTTCTCCCGGTTCAGGAATAGACGAAATTTTTCCGGCGAAACTATCCCGGGGCTCGTTTTTTTTCGAAGCCCCAAAAAATCTGAGAACAAGATTTTTAACGCCGTCGACGAGAACAACGTCGGCCGGAGGCGTGAGGCTGAAATTATTTTCCGTCTTTAGCCGCGGCGCCAACGCATCGAAGATATCCTCCGGAGACTCCACGAGACACGCTCCTTCCTTGATAAGCTGATGAGTCCCGTGCGAAGTCAGCTGGTCCACCGGTCCCGGCAGCGCGAAAACCTCGCGCCCTTGCTCAAGCGCCTGATGTGCGGTAATGATCGACCCGCTCCGCGAATGAGCCTCAACGACCAATGTCGCGTACGACAACCCGGAAAGGATACGGTTCCTGCGCGGGAAGTTCTCCGGCAAAGGCGGTGTCCCGAGCGGGTATTCGCTCAGGACCGCGCCACGGTCCGCGATCCTTTCACAAAGTCCCGCGCTCTCTTTGGGATAAACCACATCGAGTCCGCACCCCATCACGGCGATCGTCCTCCCATGCGAAACCTTAAGCGCCGCCTCATGCGCGACCTGATCGATCCCGCGCGCGAGCCCCGAAACGATCGTAAGTCCTTTTCCCGCGAGATCCTGACTAAACCTCTGGGCCTGCGTCCGTCCGTAAAAACTCGGATGACGCGTTCCGACGATCGCAAGGGCGTTCCGGTCAGACTCTATGATCACGCCTTTTCTATATAGAAGGAGCGGAGGATCGGGGATTTCCTTCAGGGAACCCGGATAATCCGGATCCGAATAACAAAGAAGCCCGATGCCTTTCTGCCGGCAACTTTCAAGTTCTTTGGCCGGATCCAACGATCCCTCAAGATCTTTCCGGAAAAGATCCTCAGCCGCGATCTGCTCAAAAGTTTCATAAGCCGTCTTGCCTTCCGCAAGCAACGCAACGGTCCTGCGCCGGCCTTCGATCCCAAGCCGGTTCAACACAAGGAATGCAATAAGTTCTTTTTCATTGGCATCCGTCATGTTTGAAACCCGATCGTGCGACAAAGGCTCTCCGGCGGCTTCATGAGTTGCCGGATCGCATCAAAGATCATATGAATCTCATCTTCATACTTTTTGAACTTCCGCTCCAGCTTCTCGAATTTTCGCGCGAGATTTTTGCGCGTTAGACGGAACTCCCTAAATCGGACAAATGCCCGCATCATCCGAATATTCATTGAAATGATTCGTTTGCTTTTCAAGACACTGGAGGGTATCGCAACACCTTGCCCCGGAAAGACATAAGGAAGGTTCCTCCGCATCTGCTTTTTCAGTTTTTTTGTTGAAACGCCGTAAAGACGGGCCAAATCTGCGCCCAACATGACCCGCTGACCGCGCAAGAAAAGGATCGATTCTATTATCACCTCAATGGCTGACCAAAATAATTCGTTTTCCATGAGAAAAGCTTATCATGATATTTCTTTTTTATCAATATTAAATTTATTTAAAAGCAACTATTAGACAGCCTATCATTTCGCCCAAGATGACTTTATGGAGGATTATTTTGCGCCGGCGTGGCGAAGGATCTTTTCGGCAAGCTTGAGAGAGATGTTTTTTTCAGCCGTCACTTGACCGATACGGCGAGGAAGGATAAAGCGAAGACTGCCTCCGGTTTTCTTCTTGTCCCGCATCATGGCTTTTATGATGGCTGCGGCAGAAAGGTTGAGATTCTTGATAGAAACCGGAAGTTTCAGGGACAGGATCAGCCGCATTTGTTTCCAGACCAGGTCCCGGGGACAAAGCCCGAGTTCCCCGGCAAGCTGCGCGGCCATCATCATCCCGATGGCAACGGCCTCGCCGTGAACGATCTTTTGATAAGCGCTCGCGCCTTCGATCCCGTGGGCGAACGTATGCCCGTAATTGAGGATCATCCGCTCCCCTTTTGTCTCGAATTCGTCGCGGCTGACGACCCCGGCCTTGATCCCGGCGGAAACAACCACGATCTTTTCGAGAACTCCGAGGTCCTTTCGAAGGATCTTCGCGCTGTTCTTCACGAGAAAATTGAACAGCTGTGGGCTGCGGATCATCCCGTACTTCACTGCCTCGCCAAGCGACGCGGAGAGCTCACGCACGGGAAGCGATTTGAGCACTTCCACATCCGAGATCACAAGCGCGGGCGGCCAAAACGCGCCCAGCAGATTTTTCCCTTCCTTGAGGTCGATCGCTGTCTTCCCGCCGATCGAGCTGTCGACCTGCGCAAGAAGCGTCGTCGCAATATTTACATACCGGATCCCGCGAAGATAAACCGCCGCGGCGAACCCGGCAAGGTCGCTCACGACCCCGCCACCGACCACGACGATCCCGTCCTTGCGCTCGAACCCCTGAGCAAGCAACGTGTGGCAAAGCCGGAAAAGCTCCGGCCCCGACTTCGCGACCTCCCCGTCGGGAAGCGTGTGCGTTTGGACGGTAAATCCTTTTTGGGAAAGCGACGTGGCAACTTTTTTTACATAGGCGGCGAGATTTTTTTGCGAAACGATCATAATCCTCGCGCCCGGAGCGAAAAGGCCCGCCACAAGCGCTCCGGCCCGGCCAAGCAAGCCTCTCCCGACAAGGATGTTGTAGTTCCCTTTAAGACTTCTGACCGGAATCGTTTTCATCACTCCGCCTTTAAGATCTCAAAAATTTCCTGCGCCACATCGTCCGGGATCTTGCCGTCCGTCGGGACTGAAAAATGACACGCCTTTTCATAAAAAACTTCGCGATCCGCAAGGATCTGCCGGATCGTTCCCAAAGGATCCGGCCTGTTGAGAAGCGGCCGGTCCTGCGAATACCGGATCCGCTGCCATAAAGTTTCGACCGATCCTTTAAGCAGCACGACCTTTCCGGTCTTTTTCATGCGCCGGACGTTTTCCTCGCGAAGCACGATACCGCCGCCCGTCGCGAACACGTGATCATGCAGTTTAGAACAACGTTCCAACACAGCCGATTCAACGTCCCGGAAATAAGCTTCGCCCGATCCGGAAAAGATCTCGGGGATCGTTCGTTTTTCCTGCTTTTCGATTTCGGTATCAAGATCCACAAAAAAATAATCGAGCATCGGCGCGAGAACCTTCCCTGTCGCGCTTTTCCCGGACCCCATCATCCCGATCAGATAGATATTCTCAGTAGCGTCATTCATGTTTTTTTCGGATCCAGGGCATCAACCGCGGATGCGTTTCAAATACCCGTCGTAATTACGGCGGATGTCCCCGATCGAATCGCCGCCGAATTTCTCGAGGAAAGCATCCGTCAGAGTGTAAGCCACAAGCGCTTCCCCGATCACGCTTCCCGCCGGAACCGCGCAAACATCGCTCCGCTCAAAATCCGCTTTTTCGCTGCGGTGGTTCTTCATATTCACCGAAGCGAGCGGTTTCGCAAGCGTCGCGATCGGCTTCATCGTCACACGCAAAACCAGATCGGCGCCGTTCGTCATCCCGCCCTCAATACCGCCGGCGTGATTCGTCTTGTGAAAATAACCCCGCGTTTTGCTGTAAAAAATCTCGTCATGCGCCGCGGAACCCGGCACACTGCCAAGCGCGATCCCGTCCCCGACCTCGACCGCCTTCACGGACTGCTGGCTCATCAGGATCATCGCCAGCCGGGCATCGAGTTTGCGTTCATGGTGAACATGGGAACCTAACCCGGCAGGAATCCCCGTCGCCAGGACCTCATACTGTCCTCCGAGCGAATCCCCCGTTTTTCGGGCACGGTCAATGGCCTGAACCATAGCCTTCCCGGTTTTTTCACAGACACAGTTGACCGGCGAACCTTTAGTACCCTTTCGGATCTCTTCGACGCTGATCGTTTCCGCCGGGAGCAGAATCCCGCCGATTCGCGTGACATGGGCCGCGATCTCGATGCCGAATTTTTTGAGGAAAAGTTTGCACGCCGCACCCGTCGCAACGCGCATCACCGTTTCACGCGCGCTTGAACGTTCGAGGATCGGACGGATCCCCTGGTCGTATTTCAGAGCCCCAGCAAGATCGGCATGCCCCGGACGCGGTCTGAAAAGCTCCGGCATCTCGTCGATCGAAGAATCCTTATTGGTAAGAAGAAATCCCAGAGGCGCACCGGTCGTGACCTTTTTGATCACCCCGCCGATGATCTCGACGCAATCGGACTCGATCTTCTGCCTGCCCCCGCGGCCGTGCCCGGACTGCCGGCGGCGCAGTTCGCCGTTGATGAAATCCAGGTCCATCACAAGCCCGCTCGGGAAACCTTCCAAGATCGCCGCCATGTGGCGGCCGTGGGACTCTCCGGTCGTGATCATTTTCAGCATGTTACACCCCGTATAATTTGGCTAAAAAATTCAGGACGTCATCCCCTCGCACAAAAAGCAGCGCCCCGGCCAACGCCAGGAACGGCCCGAAAGGGATCGTCTCTTGTTTGTTCACGAACCGCTGCCAAAGCGCCAGCGGCAGCGCCGGAAACGGCGCGAGCAAAAAAACCAGCATAACTTTTGTCACGCCCAAAAAAGCACCCATCATCGCGAGCAGCTTGATGTCTCCGCCCCCCATGCTGTCCTTACGGAATGCCAGCTTGCCGATCCATCCCGTCAAGAACAGGACCCCGCCGCCCGCCAAAAGCCCGAGCCCTGACTCCAGAAGCCTCCAGGCCCAAAACGTTTCCGGAAAATTCCCGAAACCGATCACGCTGAACGCAAGTCCCGCAACCATCCCGGGGACCGTGATCGCGTCCGGAATCAGCCCCGTCTCAAAATCCGCGACGATCGTCACGATCAGCGTCGAAAAAAAGAAAACGCTCGCGGCAAACTGCACCGACAAGCCGGCTTTCTGCCACAAAAACCACCAGACAAGCGCGCTCGTCAACTCGACGATAAAATAGCGGACGCTGAACGACGTCTTGCACCGGGGACATCTCCCCCGAAGCAACAGATAACTAAGCAGAGGGATGTTCTCATACCACGGGATCGGCGTTTTGCAATTCGTACAGAACGATCCCGGCAACACGATCGAAAGATCCCGCGGCATCCGGTAGATGCAAACGTTCAGGAAGCTCCCGACGATCGCCCCGAGCGCGAAAATGAACCAGGATCCCATTGCCTCCAAATTATTTCCCCTGCCCTTTCAAAGCCCCAAGGAGCGCCCGGCGCATCACCGGCACCGGCGCCCTCCGCCCCGTCCAAAGTTCAAGCGCCCGAGCCCCCTGATAAAGAAGCATGCCGAGCCCATTCAGCGTTCTGTGTCCCTTCCGCTTCGCCTCTTTCAAAAAAGGCGTCATGGCCGGGTTGTAGATAAGATCCATAAAAAACATGGCGTCGCCTTTGGCCCGAGGGATCCACGATTCCGGGACTACCCGGGAGTCCGAGGCTTTCAAACCCAGCGGCGTTGCGTTCATAACAATATCGGCCGTCTGAATAGCATCCTTGACGGCGGCCGTTCCGGCCGGAACGGCGTAATAGTGCACACGCGGAAAGATCTTTTTCATGTCCCGGACGATCTTCCGGGCTTTCTCAGGGAAACAATCCGCGATCATCACTTCTCGGACCCGCTCCCGTGAAAGACCGTACACCACCGCCCTGGCCGCGCCTCCGGCACCAAGGACGACCGCTTTCTTTCCCGCCGGGTGGAACTTCCCATCCTGCTTGAGCGCCATCAAAAAACCTTCCATGTCGGTGTTCGCGCCCTCCCACCGGTTACCGCGCCGGTAAACGGTATTCACCGCGCCGATCGCTTTTGCCTCGGGCCGCACCTTATCCAGATACCGGATCACCGTTTCCTTATAGGGAACGGTCACATTGAACCCGGAGAGAACCAACGAGGAAGCCCGGCCCATCAGCTTTTTGAAAGGCTGCGGCATCAGATCCATCACAATGTAATTGGCATCGATCCCGAGAGAACGAAAAGCGGCCTCATGCATAGCCGGAGAAAGTGTGTGAGAGAGCGGGTGACCGAAAATGCCGAACAGCTGGAAGCTTCGGGCTTTTTTCACACCGCAGACGAAGGGCTCGAAGCCCGGTGAGGGTTCGACGAAACCTTGTTCAGGGCAAAAAGATATGCGCGCACGCTGGCCTCGATGATGTCGGTGCTCGTCCCGCGACCGGTCACTTCCTTGCCATCGATCTCGAGTTTCACCACCACTTCGCCCAAAGCATCCTTGCCGCCCGTCACGGACTGCAGCCCATAGTGCACAAGTTGCGCCTGCGAATGCACGATCTTTTCGATCGCTTTGTAGCAGGCATCGACCGGCCCGTCGCCCGTCGACGAAGCTTCCTTCGTCTCGCCCTCGTAGGACAGACGCATCTCGGCAAAAGGCTGCTTCCCGGTTTCGGAAACGACTTTCATCGACGCAAGCTTCCACGTTTCATGGATCTTCGCGATCTCATCCTGCAGGATCGCTTCAAGGTCCTCGTCAAAGATATATTTTTTCTTATCCGCCAGCGTCTTAAAGCGGGAAAACGCCTGGTCGAGTTCTTTTTCGGCCAGACAGAAGCCGAGTTTCCTCACCCTCACGGCGAACGCGTGCTTGCCGGAAAGTTTTCCGAGCATGAGGTGATTCCCGGAAAGTCCGACTCGCTTGGGGTCCATAATCTCGTACGTCTGCCGTTTCTTGAGAACGCCGTCCTGATGGATCCCGGAGGCGTGCCAGAATGCATTCCGACCTACGATGGCTTTGTTCGGTTGAACAACCATGCCGGTCAAATGAGATACCAGGCGCGATGTTTTCGTGATTTCGGATTGTTTGATATCCGTATAACAATCCACGAAATCCTTGCGCGTATCGATCGCCATCACGAGTTCCTCAAGCGAGGCGTTCCCCGCGCGCTCCCCGATCCCGTTCACCGTGCATTCGATCTGATTGGCGCCCGCGAGCACCGCCGCCATAGAATTCGCGCTCGCAAGCCCCAGGTCGTTGTGGCAATGAACGGACAACACCACTTTCTTCCCGAGCTGCGGGTTCTTTTTGACCAAAAACCGGATGAGGTTGCCGAATTCTTCCGGGATCGCATAACCGACCGTGTCCGGAATATTGATCGAAGTAGCCCCGGCATCGATCGCGGCGCTCACGATTTGGGTCAGGAAAGCGCGCTCGGTCCGGGAAGCGTCCTCCGGTGAAAACTCGATCTGTTTGAAATCTTTTGTAGCGGATCGGATGCTCCGCACCGCCATCGCGAGGATCTCTTTCTTGTCCTTCTTAAGCTTGAACTCGCGGTGAATCTGCGACGTAGCGAGAAAAACATGAAGCCGCTTACGCGCCGCGCTCTCCAGAGCCTCGCGGCACGCATCGATATCGCACGGGATCATCCGCGACAGGCCGCAGATCACCGGTCTACGCACGGTTTCCGAGATCATCCGAACCGCCTTCATCTCCCCCGCGGAAGACGCGGGGAATCCGGCCTCAATGACATCAACATTCAGCCGCTCGAGCTGCCGGGCGACCTTCAACTTCTCGTCCGGCGTAAGCGACGCTCCCGGCGATTGTTCACCGTCGCGGAGCGTGGTATCGAATATGAATATCTTTCTCGGTTTTTTCATAGCCTTTGGACCCGGTGCAACGCGCAACAGTCAACGCATAACGTAAAATCGCCTCGTTGATCGTTGCGCTCTGCGCGTCGAGCGGTTTACTTTTTGTTAATGAATTCCATCATCTTGCGCAAACGGGCGCCGACTTCCTCTATCAAATGCTTGTCGCATTTTTCGCGGAACTTCTTGAAATTCGGGCGGCCCTGCCGGTTCTCTTCCATCCATTCCTTCGCGAACTTCCCGGACTGGACCTCTCCGAGAATCTTTTTCATTTCTTTGCGGGTCTCTTTCGTGATCAGGCGCGGCCCGCGGCTATAACCACCGTATTCGGCGGTATCGGACACGCGGCGATACATCCCGGCGATCCCGTGCACGAACATCGCGTCCACGATCAGCTTCACTTCATGGAGACATTCAAAGTACGCCATCTCCGGCTGGTATCCGGCTTCCACCAGCGTATCAAACCCCGCGGTAATCAAATCGCTCAGGCCGCCGCAAAGGACCGCTTGTTCGCCGAAAAGATCCGTCTCGGTCTCTTCCTTGAACGTGGTTTCAATGACACCAGCGCGCGTTCCGCCGATCGCCTTGGCATACGCCAAACCGATCTGGAGCGCTTTCCCGCTCGGGTTCTGCTGGACCGCCACGAGACACGGTACGCCGCCGCCTTCCGTAAATTGGGAGCGGACGAGCGACCCCGGGCCCTTCGGCGCGACCATGAACACATCGATCTCCGGCGCGGGCTTGATGTACCCGAAATGGATGTTGAAACCGTGGGAGAAACAGAGCGATTTCCCGGCCTTCATGTTCGGAGCGATGAATTTTTCATAGATCTCTGCCTGGAGATGGTCCTGGGTCAGGATCTGAACAATATCCGCCTGCTGCGCCGCTTCCGCCGCCGGCACGGGCTTAAAACCATCCTTGACGGCCTGCTCATAATTCGGCGTCCCTTGGAGCTCGGAAACAAGCACATTCACACCGGAGTCGCGGAGATTGAGCCCCTGCCCGCGGCCTTGAATCCCGTAACCGATAATAGCAACCTTCTTGCCCTTGAGCAAATTCAGATCTGCATCTTTATCGTAATAAATTTTGACCGCCATTTTCTTTTCCTTTCATTTTTCGCGCAACGCACAACGGTCAACGCGCAACGTAAAATTTCTTCGTTGAGCGTCGCGCCTTGCGCGTTGAGCTGATTTTTATTATTTCTTCTTTGAAGCTTTCTTTGTTTTCGAGACCGCCGGTTTTCTGGCGCATTTTTTAGAGGGCATCGCGATCTCGGTACGGCGCGCCATCGCAATCTGTCCGGTCCTGACCACTTCCCGGAGATCAAAGGGCCTCAACAGCTCGAGCATCGCGTCGATCTTCCCCTCGCTCCCGGTCACTTCGATCGTCATCGACTCGGGACTGACATCCACGATCTTCGCCCGGAACGTGTTCACGACATGCATGATGTCATTGCGGTTCGTCGCGTTCGCGCCGATCTTGATCAGCACGAGCTCACGATCGATCACATCCCCGTCCGTGAGATCTTTAACGCTGATCACGTCCACCAGCTTGTTCAGCTGTTTCATGATCTGATCGACGACACGATCGTCCCCCTTAGCGATCACGGTCATGCGGGAGATCTCAGGATCCTGCGTTTCACCGACCGCGAGACTGTCGATATTGAACCCGCGCGCGGAAAAAAGCCCGGCCACGCGCGCCAAAACACCAAAATGATTTTCCACCAGAACGGCGATCGTATGTTTCATGAATTTTTCCTCACTTTTTGAGCCTGCGGCGGACCCCCGCCCCCGGCAGCTGTCTTTTAGGCCATGTCCATAATCTGATCGAGCGCGTTACCGGCCGCGACCATAGGATACACATTCTCTTCGCGGGCAACCAAACACTGGACCACGACAGGCCCGCGGTGCGCGAGGGCCTTCTTGATCGCCGGCACGACTTCTTTTTTCTCTTTGATCCGGATCCCCAGGATCCCGTACGCGCCGACAAGCTTCATGAAATCAGGATTCGTCGGCCCGATCACGGAACCCGAATAGCGCTGTTTGTAAAAAAGCTGCTGCCACTGGCGGACCATGCCATAGTAACCGTTATCGAGAAGAAAAACCTTGATCGGGACTTTATTGAATGCCGCGGTCGCAAGCTCCGGCATCGTCATCTGGAACGATCCGTCCCCGTCGATGCAAACCACCGTCTCTTCCGGCATGCCGAGTTGAGCGCCGATCGCCGCGGGCAGACCATAGCCCATCGTCCCAAGACCGCCTGAAGTCAACATCGTTCGCGGCCGGATGAACTTGTACCATTGCGCCGTCCACATCTGGTGCTGGCCCACACCCGTCACCATGACCGCCTGATGCCGAGTCACCTCTCCGATCTGCTCGATCACATAGGCCGGATGGATCTTCGAACCCGACGTTTTATATTTCATCGGAAACTTCTTTTTCCATTCCGCGATCTGATCAAGCCAGGGCTGTATCTCCGGGCGTTTGTTCCCGACCAGCGGGCTCAACTTCGCAAGGGCCGCCTTCACGTCACAAACCACCGGCACATGAACGCGCACGGTTTTCGAGATCGCCGCCGGATCGATGTCGATATGAATGATCTTGGCGTGCGGCGCGAACTTCGCAATATTGCCCGTCACACGGTCATCAAAACGCGCGCCCATTCCGATCAATACGTCGGCGTTCTGGACCGAATAATTCGCGTAATGCGTCCCGTGCATCCCGAGCATATGTAATGACAAAGGATGCGTTTCGGGGAACACCCCCAGCCCGAGGATCGTCGTCGTGACCGGGATCCCGGTCTTTTCCACGAACGCGAGAACTTCTTTTTCCGCGCCGGAGATGATCGCGCCGCCGCCGACATAAAGCACCGGCTTCTTGCTCGCGTGGATCAGTTCCGCCGCAAGCCCGATCTGAGCCGCCGCTTCCGGATGTTCGATCCCGGGCTGATAACTACGGATCGAGACTTCCTTAGGCCATACAAATTCGGCCATCGCGCGGCTTACGTCGACCGGGAAATCAATAAGCACCGGTCCGGGCTTCCCGGTCGTGGCGATATAAAACGCTTCGCGCACGATCCTCGCGATCTCTTTAACGTCTTTGATCAGAAAATTGTGTTTCGTGATCGGCCGCGTGATCCCGACAATATCCACTTCCTGGAACGCGTCGGAACCGATCGCGTGCGTCACAACCTGCCCCGTAATGCAAACCATCGGGATGCAATCCATATGCGCCGTCGCCAGCCCTGTGACGGTATTCGTCGCCGCCGGACCGGAAGTCACGATGCAAACTCCGGGTTTTCCCGTCGCGCGCGCATAACCGTCCGCCATGTGCGTCGCTCCCTGCTCGTGCTTGGTCAGGATAAGCTTAAGTTTTGAATCGTACAGCACATCGTAGGTGGGCAAAATGACCCCGCCCGGGAGCCCGAACACGTGCCGGACACCTTCTTTTTCAAGACACTTGATAAGGATCTGTGCGCCTGTAAGCTTCATGAGAGTTCTTTCTTTGAGAAAGGATTAGACCGCGAAGAAATTCTTCACGCCGGTTTTGAGCTTGCCCTTCCATCCCTGCCGGTCTTTGGCCTGCACGCTGGCCCAATTGTCGCTGGACGATTCGAGCCAATCCAGGACCGACTGTTTAAAATCAACGGGCGTCAGGTCTTCGTCCTTCTGATACTCGACCAGATGAAGCGAATAACCGTCCTTCTGGAACTTATCGAGCCACTGCTGGTTCCGGGCCTTCGCGTCCGATCCCTCTTTCAGGGCAATATAAAAAGGCATCTGATTGGCCGCGCCCGACTGCGGATGCACCAGCGGCGCGAAAGTTCCGTCCCACGCCTGACCCAAAAGGGCGACTCCCGAAAATTCCGCGGGGTATTTCGTCGCGAGATAAGCCGCGTACTCCGCCCCCGAATCCTTCCCGAGAAGAAAAACACGTTTCTTGTTGATCGGATACCTCTGAAGAACGTCGTTCTTCACCGACAAAAGCCATTCGTCAAGCGTGTACGGAACCGTTCCCGACTTGGGCCAAAGAACGTAGGGCGCAAGGATAAAAACATTCCGCCGCGACGCCAACTTGCTCAAGTATTCGATCTGGTCCTGCGCCGTGACATCTTTTGCCGGAGCAACCATGATCATGGAATACGTCCGGTCCGCCTGATATTCCCGCGGAACGAACATGTAAACCGGATATTTATACCCGCCGATCTCCACGAGCCCTGAAGGCAGCGCGGGAGTCTGGACCGGTGCAGCGACCGCCGGGGCCTTAACCGGCGCAACCGCGACTGTTTTTTCAGCAACCGCTGCGGCCGGCGCAACCGGTGCCGCCGCTTCTACCGCGTTAAGAGCTTGTTCTTGAGCCGCTGCCTCGGGGCTCACTCCCGGGGCTTGTTTTTCAGAAGTTCCCTCAGAACTCGCTACCGGAGCTTGTGCTTCCGGTTGGGAAACCACAGGCGCCGTAGCTGCAACCACCGGTTCTGACACCGGCGGCTTGACTGGCGCGGGCGACGGCGTTACCGGCGTCTCAGTTCCGGCCAGCGTCACTTCCTGGGAAGCCGGTACCGGTTCCTCGCGATACTGGTCCTCAAGATCATCTGGAGTCGTCTCATCGGCCTCTTCAGCGAGAGCAACCACACTGAAAGCCATTAGAAAAGCTATAAAAAAAATAAAAAAACCGCTCTTCCGCCCGTTTTCCATAGAGACCTCGACCCTTTGGGGACAAGAATTGTCGTAAACATCTGAAACAAAAGAGGTTGTTATTATATTGATAAGGAAGGACGTGTCAATGAAGGGATAAATGTCCGATTTTAAGACCTGAAACTTGAGATTTTCAGACCTTATGCCGCCTGCCCAATTACCTTCGCCGCCAGGTACTGGGTCAGAAAATCCCTCAGAAGCGCCCGGTCCACAAAGATCTTGCCGCCCCGGATAGCAATGACCCCTGAAGCGCCCTGGTCCTCGAAAAGCTTTTTGAGAAGAGCCGCCTTGATCTCCTCCGCCTTTTGAAGATCTTTCAACTCACCCGCTTTTTTGACCTGCCCGGCAGCCACAAGCCCGCTCAGGATCTGGACGACCTTCTCCACCACTTCAAGGAACGGTTCTCCTTCCACATCGGACGCCTCCATAAGAACGCTGAAGATCTCCCCGTCTTCCTCTCGGGAAACCCGCGCCTTGCCACCTATCACGGGTACCGCGCCGCTGTTCTCCACCGAAAGCGGCAGTCTCATCCTCCGAAAACCATGGACAACCTTATAAGGAACGCCGCGAAGTGTCTTGGGGCTGAGCCGTTTGACCAACTCTTTGGGAAAGATCGCCAGCCCGATCCGGTCTCTCATTTGGAAGAGCGCCTCTTCAAGGGCCCGGTCCGCCTCGGAATCGAACGCCACGGCAAAACCTCCCTTGGAATCCACCTTCTTGAATTGATCCATAAAATAACGGACGGCTTTCTCCGCGAGCGTCGCGTCCACTTTCGGGGCTGAAAAAAGCGGCGCATTTCTCCCGATCATCGAAAGGCGCTTCACCGCCGCCGCGCGCAAAGCCTCCGCAAACCGGTCGAGCGTCATCGCATGGACCGTTCGTTCGATCGACTCCGCCAATTTCCCGAGTTTTTCAATACGGACCCTGCCGGGGGTCAGAATGACCGATACCGCTTCCTCCGCGATCCCTGACTGCTCAGCCGTCACGATGCGCAGTTCGGCGCGGTCGCCGCCTTCGGCGGAGGATAATGGATGGCGGATGGCGGATGGCGAAAAACCAGGTTTTACTCCATCCGTCATCCGTTTTCCGTCCTCCGGTTTTTCCGTTTCAAGCCATAACTTCCCTTCCGTCGATCGTTGTACGTTATCCGTTGCGCGTTGCACGGTTTGTGGTTCCCCGCGCGTTTGCCGCGCGCCGAACTGCGCCATCAGCTGTTCAAAATCTTTTTTGAACGCCTCGATCACGAGAAGCCTTTGGTCTAAGGGCTTTGCCTCAAATCCCGGAATATCTCTCCCGAACCGCCGCAGGAAATCCAGAAGCGTTGTCATGTTCCTCGTTTTTTCCATTGGCGTCCACGAACGATACTGTCCCCGCCAAGTGGACTGCGCCGACAGAAGGATCTCCTCGAGCACCTCCGGCGGAACATCGATGCGGTAGAAATCGACCAAAACCTCGCAAAGAACCTGGCGACGATCGCGGGTCAGATCGGGCTGGGCCAAAATCTCCGCCAAAACTCCCATGAATTCTTCCGGATCCAGCGCGGGATTGGCGTGAACGAACACTTTCAAGGCTTTGAGCGCGGAAATGGAGCGTCTCCGGGCAATTTCCACGATCCAACCTGTATCGGTCGTTCTCCGGTTACAAAGGGCCTCAAGCCAGGTAAAAAATCCATCGACTGTGTCGCCGTCTTCCGCATCATTGAGAACCTCCAGCCAGTCGGAATATTTGGAATGGAAAAACGCCACCGACGAAAAGACCTTGCCGCCGAGCTCCAGGAGCCGGTCGATACCGAGCAAAACCAGACCGATCAGTAACTTTGGAACGAAAAGCAAGGCCGCCACAAAATTGATGACTGACAGGAGATACGCTATCCCGAAGAACGGAAAGTTGAAGACAAGCGCAAAAACGTCATGGATGCCGAGCAAACGTTGGGACAGCCAGCCCGGATCTCCAAGTTCACGGAGGACCGGCTTGAGCCGGGTGCGGGTCGCCTTACGTGGATCTTTTTCGATCTTCCGGATAAGCCGATCAAAAGTGCACCGTTCGATCAATGTCTCCCGAACCTTCGACGCGATCTTCTCGCGCCACGTTTTCGCGGGCACGGCTTCCGTCGCGCGTAATTCAGCTCGGGCGCCGCCTTCGGCGGAGAATAATGGATGGCGGATGGCGGATTTCGAAAAACCGGGCTTTACGCCATCCGTCATCCGTTTCGGCGAAGCAGTCCCGTGGGATCCGTCCTCCGGTTTTGCCGTTTCAAACCACAACTTCCCTTCCACTTCTCGTTGTGCGTCAGGGCGCTCTGTGTCCAACCCCCGCGGGGTGTGCGTTGCGCGTTGCGCAATTTGCGCCTGGCCGCGCACTTCACGGGCTTTGGCCTGGATCGCAAGATGCACGAGGGTCTGATAAGCGGTTTCTGCCGCGGCCCGTTTCGCTTCTTCAGTCACGGCCTGGCCAAAATCCCTCGAAAAATCCTTCCACACGCCGGGAAACTCCGGGGAGCCGGAGGCTTCTTCGAGACATTGCAGGAATTCCCCCAAAAATCCGCCCTCGTTCCACTGGGGCCGCGTCGCAAGGATCTTTGCGATCTCGAGAGCGCTCATCCTCAAGGCAGGATCTTCGATCTTCACAAACCCCGGGGCGACCAGCAAGGACTGCAATCCGTCAAATCCGGCCCACCGAAGATACGATTCACCGTCCTCGTCCTGCGCGCTTTCGGTCATATCCTTAGAGTAGTGCGCGATCGCCGCGGCGATCTCCAATACCTTTAGCCGCTCGCCAGGATCCAGGATCTTTGAAAATTTCTCCGAATTAAGAAAAAGGCCGAACGCGGAAATAGCCCACCGGCTGTCACCCTCTCTTCGGGCCGCGATCGTTTTTGCGATCTCCCACACCCGCGCTTGTACCAGAGGATCTTTTTTACCGGAAAACAGCCTCATTTGATAAAGGAACCAGTTGCAGGACGCGAATTCCCATCCGAACTGCTGCAAATTTCCGGCGAACACATCAACCACTTCAAAAAGCTTTGCCCTCTCGACAGGATCCATGATCGCCTGGACTTCACCGCGAAATAAAAATTGCAGGTGTTGAACCGCGATCCATTCGGCTTTTCCTGCAAACCGCCCTAAAAGCGCCAGGAGCCTCACCCTGTCACCGGCCGCCAGACCAACAAACTCCTTCGAAACCAGAAAATCCTTTAGAGCATCCAGATCCCTTTCCCCGTCCGAGGTCCTTTGTTTCTTTAAAACCCCGAGAATGTTTTTGACGAGCTGCCACGTCTGGGTCTTCTCCGCCCCATGCGGCATTTTCCAGAACCAGTCAAAATTCCGTTCCCGCTTTTCAGCGCGGGCGTCGCTTTGCGGCGCGCTCAACGTACCACGCGCAACGGTCAACGTTGCATCTCCGTTTTTCGTTGTGCGTTGCGCGTTGCGCTTTGCGCTCTGCGCCTCCGGTTTTTCCGTTTCAAACCACAACTTCCCTTCGGACGATCGTTGTACGTTGTCCGTCGCGCGTTGCGCGTCCTGCGGTTCCCCCCGCGCCTCACGGGCTCTTTTCTGCTCCTCGATTTTTTTAAGTCTTTCAGAAACAAACGCGACGATTTCGGCCTCTTTTGCGCCGGCGTGGTATCGTTGCGAGGCTTGTGTCAGAATAGCGATGATGTCTTCGCGGCTATTGGGATATTTAGACGTAAAATCGCTAACATCCCGCGCAAATTTATCAGCGAGCTTTTCCGAAAACCCCCACTGGTACATCTGATTTAAAACTCCAAAAGCGAGTTTTTGCAAAAGATGCTTTTGAGATTCGGGGAGACGTTCCCAGACATTATGCTCCAAAACTTTTTTAGAAATAATTCTTCCCCAAGCTAGCATCTCAAACTCAGGACGCGAAAAGAACGCATTGTATTTCAAAAAAATAGAAAGGGCCCGAAATGCCGCGGCCATACGCTGGACATTTATTCGAACCTCATCAAAGAAATACGCTATTCCCCCACCTAGAACAAAACTCGGCCAAGTCAGAAATAGTAAATACGGCATCACTCCTCTGTCCAAGCTGTTAAGAAGCGTCAGATCGCCAAAAAGAACAAAGAAAACTGCTAAAAGAAAATAACCAATGCCAACCAGCCCATAGTAGAAAAAAAACGACGCTACAGGAAAGGCGTACTTGCACATATAGGCTAAGGTTTTTTGGAATTCTTTATCCTCTCCATTCAAAACCCTCCGAAACGGTTCGAAATTCTTTTCCGTGGCGTAGCCTGGATCTTTTTTAAGTTTTTTCTCAATGGATTTCAGCGACGGCAGAAAGGGCGCCTTTTCTTTCTGTTCTTTTGCCCGGAGTTCGGCGCGGGCGCCGCTTTGCGGCGCGCTCGACGTGCCACGCGCAACGGTCAACGTTGAATCTCCGTTTTTCGTTGTGCGTTGCGCTTTGCGCTCTGCGCTCTGCGCCTCCGGCTTTGCCGTTTCAAACCACAACTTCCCTTCCTCTCCCCGTTGCACGTCAGGGCGCTCTTTGCCCAGCCCCCGTGGGGTGTCCGTTCCACGTTGCGCGTCCTGCGGCTGGCCGCGAATTTCACGAGCCACTTGCTGTTTTTCGATCTGCTGAAAACGATCCATCAGCCGGTTCGCAAGCACCGTGATCCGGTCACGATCTCCAGCGACCCCGGCAGCATCGAACATCGTTTCGTGCCAGAGCGCCGAAAATCTTCCGCTAAGATCTTCGGAAAAATCGAACTTCTGGATGAAGACACCCAAGCGCTTGTACCATTCCATAAAATTGTGTATCGCGGTCAGGAACTCCAGAGCGGTTTGAAGTTCAGCGCCGTTTTGTACCGCACCCACCATCGTCAGAAAACCGAGGCTCTCCAGAATTGCCATCGAAACCTCCGGCGCGAATTTCCCGCGCCCCACCACCTTCTTCAAAACAGGGTCGCCTTCGATCTTCTCGGGAACAAGTATACGGAATCTTCTTTCGATCCCGCTGGTATGAATAAGCACACGCCCCTCTCCAAGAAACTCAGGAACGTCATGCGGCAACAAGCGACCGACCTCTACACCGTTGATCTTCCGGTCCTCCCAGGTCAGCGGATCCAGAAGTCCAAAAGTGCCCCCCCTCCCCCACGACAAAATCCACAAAGAGCTCTGATCCGGAGAAAAAGTCGCCCTAACGAACCCTTTTCCCAGCTTTTTTGAAAAAGGCTCGCCCTTAACCATAACCTCTTGACCGGTCACGAGGTCATACCAAAAACCTTCGCTCCTACGATAATCGATCCCCCCCTGCCCGTCCCCCGGATTATTGATCACGAACAACCGCTTTTTATCCGGAGAGAGAACAACCTCGCTGGCGCATTTAGAGATCAAGGCCTCCAGAGGAACCGCGGGAGAAAGGACCGCCGCTTCCCCGAACGGATCGTAGATCTGGGCATTTCCTTCGTAAGTACGCGCCCAGAAAATGCGCGTTCCCGGAAGAAACTTAAACTTTACAAGAGACGTGCGATCCGGCAGGCTCTTCCGCCAGAGGCTTCCATCCGCATTTAGAACCTTTTCTCCCCGGACAAGATCGATGAGTTCGAGCCCGCTTCCACTCCCTGGAAACACACGATCCACGGCAAGCAGTGTCCCGTCATCGGATAACGCCCAATCGAGGATCCCGGCATCTATCAGCTTCTGGATCTTTTCTTTCGTCACGCGGGGGATTTTAGATTTCGTCAGCTCCAGGATCGAACAACGCCCTAAGACATCCTGAAAAAAGAGACTTTTACTGTCACTGGAAAACCAGACTCGTATGATCGTTTTCGAAGAAGGCGAAATCTTCTCGATCGTTCGGCCTTGGGGATCCCTGAAATCTTCGCCACGCTCAAGATCCAAAAGATGAATGAGACCGCTCGCGTCACGCCAGAAAAACCAGCGATTATCCGGAGAAAGCTTTCTATCGTCAGCCGTCCACCCGATCCATTCGGAAACCGGCCGCCCCTTTGCGGTCTTCTCGCGCAGCGTTTTAAGATCGATCAACTTCACCCAGCCCCGGGCCTCATTAATGATCATCAAGAGAGGATTTTTCGAATGAACTCCTGAAAGATCCAGGGTGTTCCCGTTCCATTTGAGAAGCGCTCCGAATTCGCGCATCGTTTCAAACGCTTTCGTCCACTCCCCCGCCGTCGCGCGCAGCTCGGCTCGGCCGTCGCCTTCGGCGGAGGATAATGGATGACGGATGGCGGATGTCGAAAAACCAGGCTTTACGCCATCCGTCATCCGTCTACCGTCCTCCGTCTTTGCCGTTTCAAACCACAACTTCCCTTCCTCTCCCCGTTGCGCACCGTTGGCTGTGCGTTGCGCGGCTTGCGGCTCCCCCCGCGTCTGACGGGCCCCGACCTGCTCGCTGAGCAGAACGAGGCTCTTTTCGAGAACGTCCACGGTCGTTTGCGGAAGATGGTCCTGCCCGGACACCGGCCGAAAGATCTCCGCCAGGGCGCTCAGATTCTGTTCCCAGGAAGCAAGGAACGGACACGAATAGATCAACTCGCCTTTCTTCCCCTGGGTCCTTTCCCCTAAAACCAGTCCCCAGATCCTCCTGCTCAGCACATGCAGGACATCTTTGTCGAGTTGAAGACCGTAATATTTTCTAAAAAAATCCCCGAGCGTTTCGGCATACCGGTCATAACCGTAACCCCCGGGCATGGACGTCATGCTTGCGAGAGCCGTGTATGTCCGGAAAAGCCCGGGATCAAGAACCTGCGTCTTGGAGGTAAGCTTTTCGATAACATCACTCAATAAACCCATATCCATGGAAGACCTTTTGGCAATCGGCGCCCGGACCATATCCCTCTCGAATTTTCGGAGGAACAAACCGAGCGTTTCCGGATCGAAGACGTTACCGTCCTGCCGGTCAAAATATTCCAAAAACCTGAGAAACGTATCGCGCCCCTCGGTGGGCGCCAGATCGATCTTTTCGATCAGAGAACCGGCGACGGTCTTGTCAAAAACCTCGGGATGGGCCACCCAAAATCGAGCCACCATGCCCTGAAAATAAGCACGGGCACTCGATCGGGGCGGCGTCGCCAGAAAACGGTCGATCAGAATTTCGAGATTCCCGGCACTAAAACTCGCGCGGGCCGACTCCGAGGTCCTGGCAAGCGATTCGAAAAGCGCGATCCCGTACCCGATCGCCTCGCCGCAAATCGGCTCGATCGCGCGGTATAATTTTCCGAGATTTGTTTCATTAACCTCCTTCGGATGCGCGCTCAGAAAAGCCGCGAACATCCTTTCCGCCCGCCGGCCCCTCACAACCTCGGAAGGCTCGGCCCGGATAAATTCCAGGATCGAATCAAAACTTTGCGGATCCAAGATCTCCTGACCGGCCGTCCCGCGCAATTCAGCGCGGCTGCCATCTTCGCTTACGGATTGCGGAGGACGAATGTCGGATGTCGAAAAACCAGGCTTTACGCCATCCATCATCCGTCTACCGTCTTCCGGCTTTGCCGTTTCAAACCACAACTTCCCTTCCTCTCCCCGTTGCGCACCGTTGACTGTGCGTTGCGCGGTCTGCGGCTCCCCCCGCGTCTCACGGGCTGCTTGTTGTTCTTCGATCCGCTCAAGACGCTCTATCAACTGGTTCGCAAGCACCGTGATCCGGTCACGATCCCACGATGCCGCAGCAGCGGCTTGTATCATTTCCCGCCAAAGTTCCGTGAACTTTTCGCCAGAATTCTCCGAATGAGCCGCTTCCCGGATAAAATTATTCAGCTTTTCAGACCATTCTCCAAAATGGCGGATCGCGATCAGAAATCGCGCGGCAGTCCTAAGCTCGGTTCCGTTCCGGATCGTCCCGGCAGCGGCCAGAGAACCAAAGACATCAATAAACTTCATCGAAGTTCTAACCGCGAGTTTTCCACGTTCGATAAATTTCCTGAAAACAGGATTTTTTTCGAATTTCGCCGGATCCAGGACCCGCATCCCCATTCCGCTGCCCGCAGGACAAAGGAACAATCGGCCGCCCTCGAGAAACATGGGGTTGTGGAGGGTGATAAGATCCGCCCACTTAACACCGTTGATCGTCCGGTCCTTCCAGGTAACAGTATCCAGAAGTTGCGCATCTTCCATCGAACGGAAAACCCAAAGGAAGCTTTCATCGCGTGAAAGCTCCGCTCTGGTAAACCCTTTGCCGAGCTTCTTCGAAAAAGGCTCGCCCCCGATCAAGATCTCCTTCCCCGTCTTGAGGTCATACCAGAAGCCCTCGTTTTCCGTATCGTCGGACAGCCCTATTTTTCTTCCGGGACAATTGATCACAAACAACCGCTTTTTGTCCGGAGAAATCTGGAGATGGTCCGCATATTCCGGGATCAATTCCGAAAGCGGACGGGCGGGAGAAAGTTTATCCGCTTCGCCGTAAGGATCATGGGCCACAGCGTTCCCTTCATACCCGCGGGTCCAGAAAATGTGCGTGCCCGGCAGGAATTTAAAAGGCTCCAGCTGCGTATATTTCGTCGCTTTCTTTTTCCAGGGTTTTCCGTCCGGGCCAAGGACCTTTTCGCCACGGACAAGATCGACCAATTCGATCCTGCTATCATAGGAGTACTGGACCGCCGCCAGCGTTCCGTCGTCGGAGAATGCCATATTGTTCACATCGTTGCCGAACGCTTCGCGGATTTTTTCTACGGAGGCCCGGGGATGGTCCGGCTTTTTAAGTTCCAGGACTTGCAACGGCCCCTGCAGAACAAAGAGCATGCTGCTGTCGCCCGAGAACCACACGTAGGCGTCATACCGGGAGTCGACAATCTCCGTGATCGTCCGTCCTCCGGCATCCCGAAAATCCGCGCCATTCTCGAGATCCACAAGATGCGAGATCGCGTTCACTTCGCGACCAAAGAACCAGCGGTTGTCCGGCGAAAGCTTCTGATCGTTCACGGCCCTCCCGGTCCATTCAGAGACCGGCCGTCCGTGAATCGTTTTTTCGCGGAGGGTTTTGAGATCGATCAAGTCGATCCGACGTTCGCGGTTATTCGGCACCATCAGGAGAGGCCGATCGCCGTGAGCGCCGCTGAGATCGGCGTAATCACCTTTCCATTTCAGCAACGCCCCGAACTCGTTCACGGCTTCGTATGCTTCCTGCCACTCCGCCGCCGTCGCCCGCAACTCGGCTCGGACAGAACCACCGGGGTTCTGCCGAAGCCGTACTAAATCGACAGGATTTAGTGCGGCGCGGCTGCCGCTTTGCGGCGCGTTCGACGTACCACGCGCAACGGTCAACGTTGAATCTCCGTTTTTCGTTGTGCGTTGCGCTTTGCGCTCTGCGCGACTGCCATCCTCGTTTACGGATTGCGGAGAACGGATGGCGGATGGCGAAGAACCGGCTTTGTCTCCATCCGTCATCCGTCTACCGTCTTCCGGCTTTGCCTTTTCAAACCACAGCTTCCCTTCCACTGCTCGTTGCGCGCCGTTCGCTGTGCGTTGCACGTCCTGCGGTTCCCCGCGAGATTCCCGGGCGGAAAGTTGGGAACGGATCCGGTCAAACATCCTCACGGCTTCCTGCACCCACGGTGCGAGATCACTACCGGAAATTCCAGTAGGGATCCTGGACAGGATCTCACAAAACCTCCTGAAAAAATCCTCCCCAGAGGCGGGAGAACAGAACACCAGGCTCAAATCCACCGGAGAGACCTGTTCGGAGATCGCCGGAGACGCAAAGAACTGGCGGACGAACTCTTTGCGGTCCTCGATTAAGCGCCGCCGGGACGGACCGGCAAGATCCGCGAATGCCGGGAAAAATTTTTCAAATTTTTCTTTGAAAAAAGGATACTGGACCGAGAGCGGAATCTCATTGAAAACCATTACAGAGAAAAACGGAATAAGGGTCAACTTCACGCGCTTTTCGAGCGCTTCGAAAGAGGAGCGTTCCATCAATTCCAGGACCCGATGAAGCGGTCCCCGGGTTTCACCGGACAGGGTTTCCACCGCGGTGAAAAGAGCCTCCCGGAGATCCGGGTCCTTGACCGACTGGAACCCTCTTGAATCCAGGATTCCGGCAAACCTGTTAAGCGCATCCCCTGAGTCCGCCATCCCGACAAACGTGAGGATCGTCTTAACGATCCTGAGACTTCGGATCCTCTCTTTCGGTTCAGAAAGGACCGCAAAGCCGGGCGAACCCCAAAAACTTTTGAGGATATCCAGGATCGGAACATTGATCTCGTCGGGATCCGTGGAGGAACCGCTCATTCCTTCGATCCAGGAAGGATTCCCCCAAGAAAAACTTCCGTAAGAATACCCGGATTGCCGGACCAGCGTTTCGAGCGCCTCTAACAACGCCAGTCGTTCCTCCCCGTTCCGGAACGTGAGAGAGTTGAACCAGTTCAGTTCCATGTCCGTCAGCTGTTCTTCCCGTAATTCAGCGCGGCGGCCATCTTCGTTTACGGATTGCGGATGCCGGATGTCGGATGTCGAAAAATCCTTTGTCTTTAGCCGTCCGTCACCTTTGGAAGAAGGATGAAGGATGTCGGATGGCGAAAAACCGGGCTTTACGCCATCCGTCATCCGTTTTCCGTCCTCCGGCTTCGCCGTTCCAAACCACAATTTCCCTTCCACTCCCCGTTGCGCACCGTTCGCGACGCGTTGCACGTCCTGCGGTTCCCCGCGAGATTCCCTGGCCTGCACCTGCGGCGCCATCCGAAGCATTGCTTCAAAAACCTCCTGTGCCGTCCGCGCACGGGCCATTGCGCCGGTCACTCCTTGGGTCTTTTCAGAAAATTCTTTCAGGATCCGGGTGAAATCGGAAGACTTGGCCGCAGCCAACGACTCTTTAAGCGACCACAAATCATTCATCCGTTCGACTCCCGCCCACTGAAAGATCCGGTCCACGATCTCCAAAAAGCTCAGGCGCACGTCGGGATCCGAAAGGTTCCGAAATTCCTCGCTGCCTAATATGGCCCAAACGAGTTCGATCGCCCGGCCAAAATCACTTTTGACATATTTCAGGACCCTCCGGACGATCCCAAGCGCCGCTTCCCGTTCAACCGGAGCCGTGATCTGGGTAAACCCCTCGCTGGCCAGAAAGCTTCTGAGTTCTCCCAAAAACTCTGGGGTGTGTTCCTTGGCAACGGCAGGGATCGTCTGAACGATCTGTAAAATTTTAAGCTGTTCCGCGGGAGCCAAATGAGACGCGAGTAAGCCTTGCTCTCCGACAGCATCCAGCGGCTGGACAAAGCCGGGACTTTCAAGGAGCTTCCGGTATTCGGAGAGGATCGCGCTCCGGTTGATCTCAACATTTTTGATGATCGCGCGCGCGGTCTCAAGCATCCAGAACCGTTCCGCGCGGCCCAATTTCTCGGTCGATCCTGACGAGAGCAGATCCCAAAAACCTTCCAGAGTGAACAGGCTGTTGTGTTTCGCATATTGCGGAATCTCACCGGCGATCAAACACACCCGCCTCCGTTCGCCCGGATACACAAGCCCCGCAAATTCACGGCTGTCGATCAATAATATCCAGGTCCGGAACGCCCGGTTTTCGTGGGCGCCGCTGTTTGACAAGATCTTTTGGGCCGCCTCCAAGGCCAGGATCCGCTCGCCAGCGTTCAGGCCCTTTTCGAACATCTCGTTGCCGAGCATTTTTTCAAAAACCTGCAAGGCAGGCTCTTGCTCTCGAACGCTGATATATTGCCGGATCGCGGCATGGACCGATTGAACAATTTCGGTCACTTCTTTTTTCCGGGCAGGTCCCGCGATCTGCCGGAACCATTCATACCGTCCGAGATCCACCGGCCGCAGCGGCGCAAACTCCGAAGTTTTTCCCGCGGCCCGGACCTCCGCCCGTTCGCCGCCTTTGCTTACGGATTGCGGAGAACGGATGTCGGATGTCGAAAAACCCTTTGTCTTTAGCCGTCCGTCACCTTTGGAAGAAGGATGAAGGATGTCGGATGGCGAAAAACCGGGCTTTACGCCATCCGTCATCCGTTTTCCGTCCTCCGGCTTCGCCGTTCCAAACCACAACTTCCCTTCCTTTTCCCCTGAAACCGGCGGCCGGAAACCGGGAACCGCCTGCACTTCCCCGCGCGTCAGGCGGGCATTCACCTGCTCCGCCGGCAGGACAAGTCGTTGAACCGCTTCTTCCGCCAATAGGGTTTTTACCGCGTCACCATCCGCGCTCTCTGATCGTTTCAAGAAATCCGCCAGAACTTCCGAAAACTCCTGGGATCCGCCTGTCGCGTCCACAACGTCCAAGAACTTTCTAAACATCTCAAAAGCTCCTGCCTCTTGCCTCATCAATAACAGCCGGGCGATCTCAAGGACCGCTTTCCGATCGGCCGCCCCCGCCTTTCCGGCAAATCCATTACCGCCCAGCAATTCGCCGAAAAGGCTGATCACGTTTCCATTTGAAAAATATTGGGAGCGCGTCTTTTTTAGCATATTGAGCAACTCAAAAAACATGGGGAACAGTTCCATCCTCTCGGAAGGGTCCGTAATCCGGGCGAATCCCGGCCCGTTGATCAGCTTGCTAAACATACCCAAGCCTTCCTCGGGTTCCCATCCAGCGTACCCCGGAATGGTACTGAGAATCTTCCAAACCTTTTCTCGTTCCGCAGGTTCCGTAAGTCTCCGGAACCCTTCGCCTCCCAACACATCCTGGAGCGCTGAAAAGGCTTTCGAAGGAAAAAAATCGGGATACCTCTTCCCATCGGCAACTATGATCTTTTGAATCATTGCCCAGAGTTTTTCCTTCTCGGGAGAATTCCAGATCTGCGGGTTACCCCTTCCTTCAAGGAGCGCCAGAAAACCGTCCGATTCGCGCGCGAGGCTCTCCGAAAACCGCGCGAAAAACATCAACGCTTTCTGCCGGTCTTGCGGTTCCGTCATTTTACCGAGGGCCTGCTCGCTCAGGAACGCGTGAAAAAACGGAAGAGAAACGGGAGAAGCAAAGGTAGAAGAATCCGTTTGAAATAGTTGGTTTTTCAAGCTGCCAAGAACCGACCTGCGCTCTTCAGCCGTCTGCAACCGCTGAAACCCAGGAGAATCCCAAAGCTCTTTCAGCAGGGAAAAACCCCGCTCGCGGATATACTCCACATCGCCGGCGTCCGGACCATAACGGTTCTCATAAACAAAATCACCATGTCTTAAAAAAGACAGCATCAAATCAAAAAGTTCCTGTTTCTCCCCCGGGTTTTTGAATGACAATGTGTTGAACCACGTTTGCTCTTCGCTGAAAAGGCCCGCTTGGGTCCGGAGTTCGGCGCGGCGGACTCCGTCCGCGTTCGACGCACCACGCGCAACGGTGAACGTTGAATCTCCGTTTTTCGTTGTGCGTTGCGCTTTGCGCTCTGCGCTCTGCGCCTCCGGCGCAGTCGCCCACAACTTCCCTTCGCTGTCCGGCTTCGGGGTCTGAGGACCGGATCCGGCATCCGGCTGCGCTTCGCCACGCTCCAGACGGGCATTGACCTGTTCAAGGATCTGTTTCATCTTTTGCCGCGATCGGCCGAAGATCTGCTCGAAAGATCCGGGGTCTTTCGACCCGTCAAGCTCCTGGGCCGCATGCCGCAGCACCGCGAACGTTTTTTCGAATAGCGCGGGGACCGTCCAATCCACCGTTCCTCCCCACGTGGCGCGCATACCGGGACGAAAAGCCCCGGCGGTCGGGGTCACCACACCAAACTCAAAAGGATCCGAGTTTACGAGCCGGATCATCGCCAACCTCGCAGAGGGATCGGTCATCGATTTCCATTGCGGGGAGGCATAAAGTTTCTCGGCAAAATAAAAAACAGGCAGGCTGACGGGAACCCTTACGCGGATCCCCGGATTTTTGTTGAAAGGGGTTTTAACATATTCGAACAGGAACATCCCGAACATCGCTTCGAGTTCTTCAACCGTCAAGGCTTTGACCCCGTCGCTTAACAGAAACGCCCGCAGCGCAGGACCGTGGTTCGTGGGATGAATCGGCTTCCCCAGCACCTCTCTTTGAAAAAGATATTCCCAAAACCTCTCCCGCGTTTCCGGACTAACCCGTCTGAGCGTTTCGGTGTTGAGAAGGGCGGTCATCTGCGGAACTACCCAACCAACGGCAATGGGCATTCCGGTAAAACGATCTTTTGTTATGTGGAACAACGCTTTTAAAGCGACCAACAATTCCATCCGCCAGGGGGACGGCATATCGGTAACCGCGCGGGACTTCAGCAGCGCGTCCAGTTCCCTTAAATACTTGGACGCCCGTTGGTAATCTTCCCACTCCAACCCGCTTTTGAAGCAAAAAACCAGGTCCAACAACCGCCAGATCACATCCCGTTCCGCACGAGACAGATGCCCGAACCCTTCCGAACCGAGAAAATCCCATAACGTCTCGCGGACCGGCGAATCGTCCAAGCGGAAATATTTGGACGAACGGAAATAATTAAACAAACGGAATACCCAATAAAGCGCGGCGACCTTCTCCGGGAGCCCGGCTTTCCAGAACCAACCGTACTTCCGGTCCTGTTGCCCCGCGCGGATCTCCGCACGTTCGCCGCCGTCGGCGGAGGATAATGGATGACGGATGTCGGATGGCGAAAAACCGGGCTTTACGCCATCCGTCATCCGTTTTCCGTCCTCCGCCATCCGACCTCCGTCATCCGTCGTTGGAGTTTCAAACCACAACTTCCCTTCCTTTTCCCCTGAAACCGGCGGCCGGAAACCGGAAACCGTCTGCGCTTCCCCGCGTGTTTTGCGGGCCTCGATCTGAGGAAGTAATTCCCTAAGACCTTGACTGAACGCTTCCAGCAGCTTTGTTTTGCGATCTTCCTTTTTCTTGGCATGAAATCTCCGGGCTATTTCGTCGAAACAATCCAGAACCCTCTTGTACGCCTGGGGATCTTCCAAGGCCCGCATCATTTGTTCAAGGTCTTGGTTGTTTTTAAAATGCTCGCTGCCGACCACTCTTGCAAGGATATCCCCGATCCCGTTAAATAGAAGCGCGATCCTGAAATCAGGTTGTCTGGCAATATGGTTGAACACTCGATAGAACCTCTCTGAAGACGAAAGCACCAGAAAGAGTATCCGGGCGACCTGGAAAGCCGCGTTTTCTTCTTCTCTCAATATGGCCGGGAGAAAGATCCCTTGATACGCAAAAAAGCGGGACAAGTCCCCTGTCAGATTACTTAACAACATCAAACGCTGACTCCGCCGCAACGGCCAGGCCGTCGTGAAATCTTCCGATTCGATCAATTGCCGGAGCTTCGAGAACACGTTCGCCGTCCGCGAAGTGCTGCCTTCCGGGATCAACCGAAGCAGTCGCAAAAACACCTGCCGCTCCTCCAGAAGTAATCCCGAAAATCCCGGAGACGCGATCAGCGAAGTGAGCGCTTCGTAAGACTGCATGGCATTGATCCCGTCATGCTTGCGAATCGCTTCGAGGGTTTCCCCAAACGTTTCCATCACATTTTTCCAGTGTTCAGGGGCCGTATCGTACGTGCGGTAAGCGGACCCGGACGCGGACAAATGCCGCACCAGGATTCCGGCCGCGCGGTAAGCCGCATGGACCGGCGGATTATTTTCTGCCGACAGCTTTTGAAGAAGGTCCCACACCGGACGCCGAAGCTCGGGAGATCTGGAAGACGGCAACGACCGGGTATTGATCAGCTCGGAAAGTGCCTCAAACGCGCGATAAGCCGCAAAACTCGCATTTTTCGGAGTGACCTGAAAAATCTCAAACAATCGTTTCCGTTCCCCCGCTGAAAGTTTCCTGAACCCGTCCGAATCCAGAAGCGCCGCAAGCGCCTCGAAAGCTTCCGGAGCGTTCAGCCATGAATATTGAATGACATTCTCCAAAACCACAAAAAGAGGCGCTATCTCACGGTGTTTTTCAAACTCCTCAAATCTTTCCCGGGACAGCAACCTACGGAACACATCAACCGTCTTCCCGAATTCCCGGGGCGAAATTTTTTGCTCAGCCCGGTCGAGAAGATCGGAGAAACGTTGGGCGTAATCACCGCGGGCCACATGCTCCAGACCGGACATCCCTGCCTTCTCCCGCAATTCACTGCGGAACTCGGCACGCCCGCCGCCTTCGCTTACGGATTTCGGAGGACGGATGTCGGATGTCGAAAAACCAGGCTTTACTCCATCCGTCATCCGTTTTCCGTCCTCCGGTTTTGCCGTTTCAAACCACAACTTCCCTTCCTGATCCTCAAGAGTCTTGGGCCGCGAACCCGGAACCGGGTTAAGTTCCCCGCGAGCTTTGCGGGCCATCGCTTGCGCTCCGATCAGTTCGATCCCGTTCCGGATCAAGGAACAACACTCCGCTTCGTTTCCATTCACACGATAGCGCCGAGAAGCTTCGCCAAGAATAGAAAGAATTTCTTCGGGGGCATCAAAGAAAAATCGCTCGCGATGCTCCCCGGAAATAAACAGCCGGCGAACGCCCTCCGGAAGCTCCCACCCGAAGAGTTCCTTCAATGTTTCAAACGCTTCCTCGGACAACGGCGAAGAAATCCCCCGGTAGACATAAGGTAAGTAGGTTTCGAAATCAAAATCCGCGTTGAAATTTTTAAACATGGCAAGAGCCCGAAAAGCCGCCTTCGTTCTCCGGAGCTTCATCTTCCCGGTGTCCAGCACGCTGGATTCGGCAATCGACATACCTAAAACAAATGCCGAAAATCCTCCCGCGACAAGACAAGCGATCTTGAAACCGGTAACATCCTCAGAACGGGAAAGAAAGAAAAATCCAAAAAGTCCTGCCCCAACACTTGAAAACCCTAAAAAGCCTAAGCCCCAGCATAAAACCCCAGCAAGAATCACGATGTTTGAAAACCAAGTAAAGGCCGCATCTTTCCCGGTCAAAACCTTCCGGAACGGCTTAAAGTTCGCTTCCGTAGCATAACCGGGATCCCGCCTGAGCCGTTGCTCGAGCAAATCGAGCGCCGGTAAAAAGATCGCTTTCTCTTCGCTCTGTTTTTCCCGCACTTCGGCGCGTTCGCCGCCTTCGGCGGAGGATAATGGATGGCGGATGTCGGATGTCGAAAAACCAGGTTTTACTCCATCCGTCATCCGTCTACCGTCTTCCGGGTTTTCCGTTCCAAACCACAACTTCCCCTCGCTGTCCGGCTTCGAGGTCTGAGGACTGGATCCGGCATCGGACTGCGCCTCGCCGCGATCCAGACGGGCATTGACCTGTTCAAGGATCTGTTTGATCTTTTGCCGGGACCGGTCGAGGATCGACTCGAAAGATCCGGCGTCTTTCGACGCGTCAAGCTCCTGGGCCGCATCGCGCAACACCGCAAACGCTCTTTTGAACAACGCGGGAGCTTTCCAATCCATCAGTGACCGCCGCATGCGTATGGTCATGGAACGAAAAGTCGCGCCAACCGGAGCCGCCATGGACAAGTTGAAAGGATCCGCGTTCACGAGCCGGATCATCGCCAACCTCTCGGAGGGATCGGTCATCGCTTTCCATTGCGGGGAAGCATAAAGCTTCCGGGCAAAGATTAAAACAGACGGGCTGACGGAAATACTTAGGCGGAGTTCTTGTTCCTTGCTGCCGGGTATTTTGACATCTTCAACCCGGAACATTCCGAACATCGTTTCGAGTTCTTCAACCGTCAAGGCTTTGACCCCGTTGCTTTCCAAGAACGACCTCAGTAACGAGCTATCATGCACGGGACGGATCGCCTGTCCCACAGTCTCTTTCGGAAAAAGATATTCCCAGAACTTCTCCCGCGTTTCCGGACTGACCCTTCCAAGCACTTCAGTGTTGAGAAGAACGGTCATCTGCGGAACTTCCCAACCGGCAGCCATGGACCTTCCAATGTTCGGATCGAATCCTTTATGGAGCCATGCCTTAAGGGCGGTCAACAATTCCATCCGCCAGGGGAACGACATCTCGGCAAACGCGCGAGATTTCAATAGCGCGTCCAGTTCCTTGAAATACTCCGGCGCCCGCTGGTAACCTTCCCACTTCAACCCGCTGTTGCTGCAAAAAACCAGGTCCAACAACCGCCAGATCACATTCCGTTCCGCACGGGACAGATGCCCGAACCCTTCCGAACCGAGAAAATCCCACAACGCCTCGCGCACCAGCGGGTCACCCAAGCGGAAATAATCGAACAAACGAAACCCCCAATAAAGCGCGGCGACCTTCTCCGAGAGTCCGGCTTTCCAGAACCAACCGTACTTCCGCTCCTGTTGCCCCGTGCGGATCTCCGCCCGTTCACCGCCGTCGCTTACGGATTGCGGAGGACGGATTTCGGATGTCGAAAAACCAGGCTTTACCCCATCCGTCTTCCGTCTTCCGTCTTCCGTCTTTGCCGTTTCAAACCACAACTTCCCTTCCACTTCCCGTTGCGTGCCGTTTACTGCGCGTTGCGCGGGATGCGATTCGCCCCGCACTTCACGCGCTCTCACCTGCGGCGCCATCAAAACAATGTTCCGGCAAACCTGTTCCGCCTCGGCGACCCTTGTTTCGTCGTCGGGTGCCGCTTCAAGCTGAAGGGAAAAATCCTTCAACACGCCACTCAAGTACACGGAACGCCCGACATCTTTCATCACCCTGGAAAAGCCGAGGGCCGGATGAGAATGCGACCCTTCCGTAAAGCGCCTGAGCGAAAACCTCACGATCTGCAACGCTGTCCTTCGCAGCCCGGGATCCGGGATCCAGGGAAGGCCTTCCTTGAAAAATTCCTCGAGGACTCTCAACGCTAGGCTCACATTCTTTCCGGCATACTGCGGGAGCTCTTTGAGAATCTCCTCAAATTTCGTGAGATACTCCTCCGCCTCTTCTGTGAAATCGACGCCACGGAACTCATGCTCATCGAGCAGCGATGCGAGAGCCGATATCGCCTCAGGGGTATTGTCACCCAAAAGTTCCGGCATCCCGTTAACGGTCTCCAGAACCCGCCTCTGTTTGTCAGAGCCAAAAACCCCCGAAAAGCCAGGCCTTTCGATCAAGCGGCTGAGCTTGAAAAACCATCGAAATAAAGGCGCAGAAGCGATCTCCGTAAATTTATCCAGGAACTTTTTCCGCCCGGCCGCGTCCGGAAGACTTCTGAACCCCTTGCTCCGAAGCAATCCGCCAAGAACATCCAGGGCCGCTCCGGTTCTTTCTTTCGTGTGTTGCGGGATATCTCCAAGGAGCCGGAAGATCTCCCTCCGCTCCGCGGGATCCCGGAAAGAATCCATGCTTCCTTTTTCAAAAAACTTTCCGAAAGCCGACAAAATGTCAGGCGCGTCGGAGCCGCTCGAGAAGGGCTCGTCATAGAGTGCAAAAACACGGGCGGTTTTGTCGAACGCGTCCAGATATTCTTCCTGTTCGACGGGATCCGTAATGCCGCCAACTCCTGCCGAACCGATCAGCTGGCTAAACGCCTGGATACCATCATCACTCTTCCCCTTCGCGTAAGCCGGCAATCCCTTCGCGATCTCAAGAGATTTCTTTTTTAGCGGATCCGGAAGCCTTTTGAATCCGTCAGAACTGAGGAGCTCCCAAAAGGTAATGAGGGCCATTTTACTTCCCTGATAAGTCCTCCAAGAATCAGCGTGACGGAGGATCTCCCCGATGATTTCAAAGACCGTCCTCCTCTGCGCGATCCCAAGACCGCGGACCTCTTTGAGAGCGAGCAACTGACCGAAGTTGGATAATTTTTCTTCGAGAACGTCCTCGCTGGAGCCTGTAGCGCGTTCCGCGATCTGCCGGGCCATTTCCAGAATAGTCCTCCTCTCCGCCGGATCGTTGCTCGGGCCAAGAACTTCCGGACCCAGGATCTTGTTGAGATGGGGAATGACCTCCAGAAAAAGCGCAGAATTCCCGAATAAAATTGCGCCAAAAAGTTTTAAGGCAAGAACCCGCTCCTGCGGAGCCTGAAGCGAGGTATAGGGTTCTAAAAGCCAGAGTTTTTCAAGATACGGAAGGATCGCTTCGGTACGGTCCTCATATTCGGTATTGCCTGCGGAATTCTCCCCCGTCGCAAATTCGTAGGTCAGGACATTCTTCTCGCGATTGGACTTTGCAACCATCTCCGCAAATGCCTCCCGCTCTTCAGGGCTCTTAAAAGGTAATCCGTCGAGCCACTCCCGGAGTTCCTCGCCCGAAACTTCCTCGGACCGGATCCGCTGTGCCACGCGGCTGATCTTCTCCATCGCCTGTTCCGCAAAATGATCCTTGACGCTTTCCTCCGCGGTATCAGCCGCCCGGGACGAAAACTCCCGGAGGATGCGGAGAAGATCGATCGATACGGTCGCTTCGGCAATGTCCCGGAATTTTTGCGCGGTCATTTCCTTCGCCGCGGGAACGGTCCGGCGGGCGACCTCGAGCAGGGCGATCCGGTCCGGAAGGTCTTTGATCATGTCAAAAGCGCTCCCGATGATCCAGGAAGCCCAGTGATTAACGGCGTCTCCGAAATTTTTCCGGACATTTTCCGGGATCTCCAGAACGGTCTCCAGGGCCAGCGTTCTCTCCTCCGGAGTTTTGAGCTTGGTAAAAACCTTAAGACCGAGGATCCCGCGGACCGCAGAATTGACGTACAAAAACTGCAAGTAAGTAAAAAACGACCGGCGCGCCTCTTCAAAATAAGGGAAAATGGCGTCCAGATTGTCCAGAACGGCATGAAAGATCCGGAGCGCTATGATCTTTTCACGGTCTGTGAACGGATTCGGATACACTTTCGGGTCAAACAATTCCATCAGTGACGTTTGGACCGGCAGTTCCTGAATTTCCCGCGGACGTTTAACAAGAGGATTCTCTTCATATTCATAGGGTTCAACACTGAGACCCGAAAACCGCCCGAGCCGCCCAAGCAGCGACACCAGTAGCGCCCGTTCTTCCGGATCCCGGAGTGACAGCGAATCCACCCACGCCTGTTGTTCTGCCGACAATTCCCCTTCACGCTTTTCCGCACGTTCGCCGCCTTTGGCGGAGGATAACGGATGGCGGATGGCGGATGACGAAAAACCCTTTGTCTTTAGCCGTCCGTCATCTTTGGAAGAAGGATGAAGGATTTCGGATGTCGAAAAACCAGGCTTTAGCCGTCCGTCCTCCGTCATCCGTCCTCCGTCATCCGTCGTTGGAGTTTCAAACCACAGCTTCCCTTCTTCTGATTCCTTTACCGCGGAAGGTTGAGAAGGACCGGCCAGGGGCTGTTCTTCGCCGCGTTCGTGGCGGACCATGACCTGTTGGGCGTATTGTTCCAGCCGTTTTTCCATCTGTTTTTCATCATCCAAAAGGAAAATATCCCGAAGAAGCGTCCCGTTCCATTGCGCATCCGGATAATGGGTCAGGACCGTTCCCAAAGTCTTCTGGAGAACATCATACAGATTTTTCGGGTCTTTCCTCTGCCGGGCCCATTCCTGGATTACGGAAAAATCTTCTTCACTAAAAAGCCCGAGATGAACGATATAGCCCAGAAGACCCAGCACGTTCACAAACTGCGGGCCGGTGGCCTGCGCGAGTTCCGCAAGCGGCGCGCTCACGGCCCTCAGCGACCGGAGATCCAGCTCACGGCCTCTTTCCGGATCACCCAAAAATGACCAGAATCCCGGATTCTCCACGTGAAAGGTGTAAAACAAATATTCTTTTTTAGGGAAAATAGGAAGACCGGTCGCAGGATCGAAGTAATTCTGTTTTTTTCGAGGGACTCCTTTGTTAAGCGTCGCGGAGACCCGGCCTTCGGGATCCAAAAAGAACGGCGGCAATGAAAGAAAATACTGCCCCGCGACTTCATAACCGGCATGAACTCCGGAAGGTCCGAGCCCCGTGGGAACAATACGAGCCGTCGTACCGGATTCGGCAGGATAACTCGCGACGAACCATCGTTCATCGGGAGAAAAACCGTGATTCAACAGCCCGCGGTCCAGCGTAAAATTCCGGTCTTCTTTCCCGAGATCGCTCCAGACCGTGACCAGGGAGGTTGAATCTTGTTTGATCCGGCCTTGCGTCCAGATCCTGTTCCCTTCCCCGATAAAACCGCCGCCGCAGATCCCTTCCCGGGAAAAGAGACGAACCGCGGGAGAGTCTCCCGCAACGCTGATCCGCACCGCAGTGGCCGAAGAGGTCAGGCCGAAAAAGAACTGCCCGTCGGCGGAAAAAGAAGGCTCCCGGAAGCGGGTCAGAAATGAGGAGCGGAAATGCTCCCCGCCTTCAACCAGGTCATAAACGAAAAGCCGGCCGCCGGAGACAACGGAAAGCCAGCGGCTGTCCGCGGAGAATTTCCAGCGCTGGATCCGCTCCGGCAGCTGCAATTTTGGCGCCGGCGTACGGTCAGTCGCGGACAAACGGAAGTGATGATCCTTGTATTCCGCAAGCAAATACCGGCTGTCCGGAGAAAAAAATCCGTCCCGCAGACCCTCACCGAATTTCATCTTGTACGGCACGGGCTCTCCCACCCGGAAAAGCCGGCCCCGGTCCTGAGTCTCTCCGAATGCCGTAGCGAAGATCCACGCCCCGTCTTCGGAAAGCCGGATCTCATCGGCCAAGGGCAGCGTGTCCGGAGCCGGTTCGAACATCCGTTCCGTGCCTGCCACAAGATCCCTGATCAAAAAATATCCTTCATTAGGGCGAATGATAGAACGCCGATTCTGATGGATCAGGGCGTACCGTCCGTTCTCCGTCACGATCCATTGACTGCCCTCCTGCCCCCGCATCACGTTCCAGAATCCGAAAAACTCCACGAATTTCCTGAACTCCGCCTGCGCGGGATCCTTGTCTTCCCGCCGTTCCGCCCGGCCGTCGCCGTCGGCGGAGGATAACGGATGACGGATGTCGAATGTCGAAAAACCAGGCTTTACTTCATCCGTCATCCGTTTCCCGTCCTCCGGCTTTGCCGTTTCAAGCCACAACTTCCCTTCCTTATTCCCAAAGACCGGGGACCGGGGACCGGGGACCGGCTGTGCCTCCCCGCGCGTTTTGCGGGCAACAACCTGTTTTTTCAATAAAACGATCTGCTCATAAACTTTCTCCGCTACGGCAATCAGATGCGCCTCATCTTTCCGGCTCAGGACAGATTCCATTCCCGATTTCAAAAGCGCTTCCAGCCGCGAGCGGTGGCCCGAACGACCCCCGAAATCATCCATTTCGAGTATTTTCCGGGAACGTTGTTCCCGAAGAAGAAGGGCCCGCGCGAACTTGAGAACGCGGAGGCGCTGTTCTCTCCCCATCCCTTGGTATCCCTCCGCCGCATCCAGAAAGGTCTTCCACGAATCCCCGAAAAAGCGGAAACCTTCCGTGTGCAGCAAGATAAAAACTTCGAGGTTCAAGAGCCGTTCGTTTTGATCCCGGGAGAGACTGAACGCCCGGGTCTGGAGAAATCCGGTTAAAAAAGAACCTTTCCCGGGGAACCACAAACGCTTATCCGCAAGCCATTTTAAGATCAGTTCCCGTTCCGCGGGATCCGTCAAAGCCTGAAAATCGGCTGAAGACAGAAGTTGTTTCACGACCTCAAGCTGAGCCCGAAAATCAAGCCCGCTCCAGGAGTAAAATTGTCCGCTGAGGGCCTTCAGAAAAACCTTCTTTTCATCGTCTGTGAGCGCCGTGAATTCCGCCGTCCGCATCATCGCCGAGAAATTCGCCAAAGCTTCCTGCCTGGGATAGATCGTATAGTCCGGTGTTTCTCTTTCATAATCGCCACCGTTATCTACTTCAAATGTTTCGGGGAGCAATTGCGCGATCTTGTCCTGAGCGGTACGGATCGCCGCCGGCAACCCGCCGTCTTCTTGAAACTTGTCGCCCTCCCTGAGTTCGGACCGGCCGCCGCCTTTGGCGGAGGATAACGGATGGCGGATGGCGGATGTCGAAAAACCGGGCTTTACGCCATCCGTCATCCGACCTCCGTCATCCGTTGTTGGAGTTTCAAGCCACAATTTCCCTTCCTCTCCCCGTTGCGCGCCGTTCGCGACGCGTTGCGCACGTTGCTGTTCTCCCCGCGACTTGCGTGAAGCGATCTGGCCGGCCCATTGATCCAAACTCAATCCAAGATCCTGCTGAACTTCAAATTTTTCACTTTCGGTAGTTTTGCTTTCAAAAAGGCTACGGGCCTCCTCCAGCATACCGCGTAATTCCTGCTCTTGTTTTTCATTCCCCGTCCACTGTTCCCACAATTTGGCCACCGCAACCGGCCAGACGTTGTTCATTTTCTCCGAAACACCCTGGAAAAGCGCCGTCAGAGCTTTCAATTCCCGAGCGTCCCGGATCATCCCCATCCGACTCAAAAGAGCGAGCGACTGAAAAGCTCCCGGATCCATCGCCCTGAGAATGCGATCTTTTTCAGCTTCAAGAACATCCACGGAGAAAAGAATCCCATACGCTGGCCCGATCAGAGAAGCCCCCGTGATATTTCGAGGGATCGCCCAAGCCCCGGAGCCCATCAATTTCGGGGCCACTTCATATTTCTCCCCCGTCTCGATATCGAACATTTGCCCGCGTTCAACGCTCCAAAGCAGCCCGACATTCTCCGGGAAAACCCATTTCCCGGCATTCCCGGCAACCTGAGAAAACCGCCTCCCGTCACGCAGAAGTTTCTCTTTCCCGGTTTCAGCGTCGATCAACAGGAATTTCAACCCCTTTGAAGCTCGTCGATAGGTCACACAAAAATACCGGCCATCCGGAGATTCCGATACTTTTTCAATGATGGCACCCTTCAACCGGGCAAGCGCCTTGCCGGACTCGATCATCGGCTCCCGGCCGGTCTTTGTATCGAACAATCTGAAGACACTTGTCTCCTCCGCGTAGCACACCATTTGGATCAATCTGCTCCCGAAAGCTGGGTACTGAGCAAAGCCGATGGTCTTCCCAATCACGTCAGAAAGTTTCTGCCCGGAATCTGTCATGCGGGGCTTCCCCGTCCTGAGATCTATGACTTTTGCCTTTTTCCCCTGCAGCACAAAAAGACGACTATCGGATGAAAAGGTTCCCATCGGGTCTCCTCCCTTTCCGGGACTGCCCTTACCGGATAGGCCCAGGCGCCCCGTCTTAAGATCGATCAACTTCAGGCCGAGATCTTGATAGCCGACAAAACACCACCTCTTATCCGGTGAAATATGGACTGCTTTCACATCGGGACCCGTCAGCTCCGAAAGCGGTTTTCCTGCGGCGCTCACAAGCTCTTTTCCCGTGCCCATATCAAAAACGATCACTCCCTTTTTCCCACGGACCGTCCCTTCAAGATAATCCGCTTCGAAGTCCCTTAAAACTATCTTGGAGAGATCCATCACTCGCGACAACGGCACACCCTCGTCGGTCGTTTTTTCCTCACGGGTCATCAGGTCGATCACCATCCCACTGTGTCGATCTAGAACATAACGGCTATTTTTTGAAAATTCGAGCCTAACGCTGGTCCCGTAGACCTCCGAAAACGTCCGCCCATCGGCAAGCCGCATCTCTTCACCCGTCGAAAGATCGATCAGCTTTCCCGACCGCCCACTATCATATTGGGCAAAGAACCACCGCCCATCGCGGGACAAACTATACTCGGTAAATCCCTCGATCTCCCTGTTCCAATCCCCCATCACAGCGGATTTCAAGAACGCAAGCGTCTTCTCCCACTCCGCATCTGTCGCCTCGATTCGTGATTCCGATCGGATGGGAGCATCACTTGTCGGCCTCTCCACCAATTCCGTACTGTGGGATTTTTGAAAATCCTCATCGCCCGCACGACGGCCGGGCTCAACCCCCGAGGTTTGAGTTGGGATGCCGCCAGATTTAACCTCGGAGGTTGTTGTGGGTAATGAGAACGGAGTGAGCAACGATACCGGGAGAGTCGTGTTTCCCAGGATCGCGTTGCCCGCCGCAGCGGGAAGAATGTGCGCGCCTTTCAAAAGGCCCAGGATGTTATCGCGATTCAACCCGCCCGAGGTTTCAAGCGCCTGAAGAGCCCGGATAAAATTTTCGATCTTCGGAACACGACGTCCGGCAAGACGGTCCAGCGACCGCGTGTACTCCCCGGCCCGTTCGATCCTCCCCTGCGCCGCAAGATCACGGATGATCTGGTCGCGCCAGGCTTTCGCCACAGAGGACGGCGAAAGGGTGAAGGATGACGCAAAATCTTTTGGCCCTGCAGGCTGCAACAATTTGTCGCTCATCGCGCGGGTAAACGCGTCACGGACATCAACACGTCCGTCCCGCTCTTCAAAATAATCTTTCCAGGGAACGTTCCCCGACATCTGCTCCTGATAGACACTTTTCTCCGGAACCGCGCCCATCGCGGGACGAATGACGACGTAAGGAATGTTCGCGGCCTTCAGTCCGTTCGCAAGCCCCCGGGTGTGGAAACCTCCCGCGACAAGAAGGGTCGGACCCTCGCGGTCCAACCGTGCCAGGTTTTTCAAAAAAGCGCCGTCGCGTTTTTCCGCGTTCTTGTAAAAATTCCGGTGGAGTTCCGACGTCTGAAGCAGCCCCGCGGACACTTGTCCGATGTCTTTTTTCAGGATCTCCCATTCTTCCCACCCGAGCTCGAGCCGCGCGAGCCTTTTGAGAAGCCGCAGCCGGTTCGTGCTTTCGTAAAGGCGTAGCGCCTTGTCCGCATCGGAACTTTTTTTCAAAAGCTCCCTGGAGACCTCCCGGACATAAGATTCGAATTCCCGGACAAGCAGGCCCCCTTCGATATCCCTGAATTTCTCGTGCCGGGAAATTTTCGCATCGAGCGTAGCGCTGACGGTGATCGGGATCTGCTGCGTACGGGCCACGTCTTTCAGATAGGCCGCGTAGTCCCCGTCTTCCAGGGCCCCCGTCCGGAACGACTGGTATTTCTGATTCCATTCCTTCATCTCGGAAGAACTCGAAACCAAACGCTGCTTCAGGGCGTCGTTCATCCGCTCCGCAAGCCGGCCGGTCTCGCTTCCGATCCCCGGATCTTTCACCGGAGACGCCGGGGAACGGACGATCTCTTCAGCGATAAGCGCCAGTGCGGTCCCGCGCGCCGGAGGACGAACCACCACCAGCGTCTTGAGCGCTTCCGCAAAACCGAGTTTATTCTCATAAAAAGCGTCGAGCGCTTTTTCGACCGCGAAAAGTTCCGGAGGATAGATCGCCGCCTTGAGCCCGGAGTTCCTCAATTCCGTTCGTTGGATCTCGATAGCCAACGACGGAGAAACGGTCATGGCCCGGCGATAAAAACCCAGCCCTTCCTCATACAATCCGGCGTCTTCGATCCCCCAGAAATCACCGGCTACGGAATTCAGGAGCGCCGCTTCCACAACGCCCGTCAAATGGCCTTCACCGGCGTAAGGTTCCAGCGCTTTCGCCAAACGTTCCTTATCGGGAAAACTGCGGAAGAGCTGCGGGTCAAGTCGCGTCGCAGCGCCTTCGGCCGCCACAAGCCGGACTCCGTACTGTTCCTGGAAATAAGCGATAAGTTTCCTGATGTTCTCCTGAGCCGTTGGAATGGCGTGGGCGTCCTGGATCAGCACCACAGCCTTCGAACCGTTGCCCCGGAAACGCTCCTCAATGCTGCCAAGCACGGAAGGGATTTCGACTTTCTCAACTTGCGCGGGAAAAGAAATATTGGCGGAAATACTTGTCTTGTTCGTCCTCATATCCTGGGTTCCGGCAAAGCCTTGGGACGGAAAAAACAGGAGGTCTGAGAATATAAAAAAACAGACGGTTAACGCAGCAATAAATCTTCGATAAACCGTTATATTTGTTTGACTTAAGTTAGACGGCATCCTTGTCCTCTAAATCTTTTTAAATGATTTTACTAATAAAAAATAACCCATTTTCCTTAAAAAGCAAATCGGGGGAATTTAATGCTATATATTGCTATAAATAGGCGCTGAAAATGACCCGAAAACTGGATTTCCCTGTGAGGGAATTGACAAAAATGAACCGAGGCTTACGCGGCGGTACGGACCGTCGATTGGGCCTGATATTCGAGGATAAATTTCTGGAGAAGACCGCGGTGCACGATAAGGTTTCGCCCCTGGATCGAAAGCACGCCGGAATCGACATCCAGCTTGAAGAGAGCCTTCAAAAGCTCGGCCCTGATCTCTTCCATTTTCACGGAATTCTTGAGATCCGCAGGAGATTTGAGCCGGTCCGCCATTAAAAGACCGCCCACGATCCGGACCACGTTCTCCACCACTTCAAGGAACGGCTCACCTTCGATACCCTCCGTCTCGACCCCCACACCGAAGAGAGCGAGATTGGCGGTCAGCTCCTCGGACGCGAGATCCGAAGCAAGCAAAGGCACCGCCGTATTCTCCGCGGCCCGCGGTTTGTAACTCGTAAAACTGGTCACGGTCTGGGTCCTGAGACCTTTCAGAACATCCCCCGGCATCGCGCGGGCCATCTCTTTGCTGAAAACAGCGATCCCGATCCCGGCGCGAAGTTTCGCTAAAGCTTCCAGAAAATTCTGCCCCGGCTCCATATCAAAACCGATGGCGAGATTTCCCTTCCGATGGCTTGTTTCCAATACTTTGACGAACCACTTCACAAGGAGCTCCGCTTTTTCCTGGCTAACCTTGACGGAAGCCGCGGTTGGGGCCATTCCGGCAGCATGCAACACCCGGAGCGCTTCCCGGCGCAGAAGTTTCGCGAAGATCTCCAAAGGCATGCGCGTCACGGTCTTCTGCACTTTTTCCGCAAGAGCTCCGAGTTCACGGTCCTTCGCCCCGGCGCCAAGCAAAACCGCGACCGTATCCCGCGCGACAACTTGATCTTCCGCCGTCACCTCGACCGGCGCACGCTTTTCCGCACGGCTGCCGCTTTCGGCGGAGGATAACGGATGACGGATATCGGATGTCGAAGAAGCCTTTGCCTTTTGCCTTCCGTCCTCCGCCATCCGACCCCCGTCATCCGTCGTTGGAGTTTCAAGCCACAACTTCCCTTCCTCTCCCTGTTGCACGTCAGGGCGCTGCGTTGCGCGTTGCACGTCCTGCGGTTCCCCCCGCGTCTGACGGGCGCCCGCCTGTTTGACCATTTGCGAGATTCCACGAACTAGTGCCGAAATCCCGGGCCCGGCATTTTCCATTCCAGACGCTACCCCCGCAAGCACCCCTTCCAATAAGTGGCTCAATTCATTGAACGCCGGCGTCTTCGTGCCGGGTAAAACACCCGGCTGGAACTTGCCAAATCCGAAAAGGGCCTTTTCAAGTTCTTCCAACTCCGTCTCGGGAGCTTGCCGCAACAGCTCCTCCGCAGCCTTAAACGATCCCTTGCTCCCAAGCGCTCCGAAGATCTCCAGCATCGCAAGAACACGCAGAGACACCCCGCCCTTTTCATTCATTAATTCGAGAAACAGCGGATCTTCGATGAACCGATCCATGTCGATCAACCCCGGCAATTCGTTCGAATAACGTACAACAATGGACGGCGACCCGTACGTCCAGAAACTATCCAGGTTGTCTCCCAACGACAGCTTCCGGGAAAAGTCCGGCGAGCGAAGGTCCCAATATTCGTGCCGGTCCGGAACGTTAACGCTCGCTTCGAACCAGCGGTCGCCCTGGATAATCCAGAACCGCATCTCCCGCGTTCCCGGCAACGAAAGACGTCCGAGTTCTCTTCCGGAATCCACCTCCAGGATCCTGAAAGTATTGTCCGGGCTCTGGATCATGATCTTGCGGTCCTGGTCAAAGAACTGCCATGAATCCTTTTTACCCAAATTAAAAGCCTCCGGCGTCTTCATGGTTTCCGCAAGCACCAGACGGCTTCGTTCCATCGAAGGCCCGTCCGGCGGGCAATAGGGCTCAAGACTCAGGAACTTCCCGCCGGCGAAGGCTCTCATGCCATAAACATGATTGTCAGGGAGCGGGATTTCTTTTTGAGGCGGGTTCGAAACCGTGTTGAAGAACGCCGGTCCCTTCTCTCCTCTGAACGTCACGAAGATCCAGTGCCCGCTACCAAAGACAAAATCAAGACGGGACACGAGAGCCTCTCCCGGTGAAAAACTTAAAGTCATCTCACCCGTTCCCAGGTCAAAGAACTGATGCTGTCTTTCATCACCGACGCGCGTCACGACGTACAAGACGCGCCCGTCCGGTGAAACCTTGAAACTGTCAAGCGTCCCTTCCGGAAAGGAACGGCTCCATTTCTCCTTCCCGGTGGAACGGTCCATCACTTTCAGGACGCCGCCGACTCGACGCGTCAGGAGCTTGTCCCCCGGCAAAAATTCGGCATCCTCCACATCCTTCTCGGGAGTGAATTCTTTCCTCTCTTGGCCGGTACCCACATCAAAGATCCTCGGAGTTCTTCTTGTTCCGGCCGTGGGTTCACTAAGCCAAAGGTCTCCGGATGCATGATTGAACCAGACATTATCTTCCGGTGTAAAATTGAAGACTACGGCACCGGTCTCCAAACTGACTATCTTCCACCGGTTGTCCTTATACTTGACCGCGATGGAGCGACCGTTAGGCGCGATCTTCAAGTGATCCCTCTCCGGGCCAAGGTTGAGCTTCGCGCCCTCCTTCCCGGTCTCAAGATCAAAAACCCTGACGCTCCCATCTCGGTATTCCACAACTCCCCGCCTAAGGTGCTCCGAGACCGCGACTTGCTGCGCCCCAAACCCCATCGAAGTGAAATACTTGAGTTTCTCATACGCCGTCGCATATTCCGCGTCACTGAAACGCCGCTCGGCGCGGCGGACTTCGTCCGCGTTCGACGTACTACGCGAAACGGTCAACGTTGGGGCTCCGTTTTTCGTTGTGCGCTGCGCTTTAAGCTCTGCGCGGCTGCCATCTTCGCTTACGGATTTCGGAGGACGGATGTCGGATGTCGGAAAACCCTTTGCCTTTAGCCTTCCGTCCTCCGTCCTCCGATCCGGCGAAGCAGTCCCGTGGGATCCGTCATCCGTCGTTGGAATTTCAAGCCACAACTTCCCTTCCTTGTCCTCACGGGCCTGGGACTGGGAACTTGGAACCGGCTGCGCTTCTCCCCGCGCCGCACGGGAGCTTATTTGATCAAGCACACGGAAAACTTCTTGATACACCCTTTTCACAGCCTTTGCGGCTGTCGGAGCATCGGAAAACCCTCCCGCATCCTCAGAAAACTCGGAAAAAACACCCGCCATCAAGGGACCATTGCCATCGGCAGCTGCGCCATGAATAGAGATCAAAGCATCTTTAAATCCGGTAATATCCAGATCCATCCCCGACACCTCTTCTAAATATTGCGAAAAGATTTCTATGAATCTTGCGATCATGCCCCGCAGCACGCCTTCGGGATAGACCGACAATGCCGCATTCCAGGTGGCGATCACACTCCATAAAGCAAAGGGATTCATAGTTTCATCCTTTTTCCAACAGCGAAAAAGGCTCTGCAATATTTCCAACAGGGCTTTCCGTTCCGCCGCGCCGTTGAAAGCCATCAAAAATTTTCGGATCTCGTCATCCATCCGCACCAGTTGGGATTCCTTCTCCCCGGCATAATTAAAATGCTCCCTTGAATAACGATAAATCTTGCTCCGAGCGGACAAGATCTTCGCTTCTAATACCGCTTTCTCCGTAGATCGTTGCACCGCGCTACGGATCTCCGCCCGTTCGCCGCCGTCGGCGGAGGATAACGGAGGACGGATGTCGGAGGACGTCAAAACCTTTGCCTTGAGCCGTCCGTCATCTTTGGAAGAAGGATGAAGGCTTTCGGATGGCGAAAAACCAGGCTTTACGCCATCCGTTATCCGTTTTCCGTCATCCGGTTTTGCCGTTTCAAACCACAACTTCCCTTCTTTTTCTCCGAGTCCCGGATTCTGCCTGTCCGCCGACGCTCCTGGGGCGGAAGGTTCGAGTCCCGTTCCTTGCGGCTCCCCCCGCGTCTGACGGGCATCGGCCTGATCGGCCAGCTGAAGGATATTTTGACAAGTGCGCAAAGATGTCTTCTCCAGCGCCTCGGGATCCTGAATCCCGGCAGTCTCTTGACCGAATTCTTCCATGTACCGCATCAGCGCTTCTCTCCGGTCCCGATTTTGAGATTCCACGATCGTTTCCAAAGCTTCTATCAAATGCGCTACCGACATAAATCCCCAGGAACGATCGCTGTACCGGGAAAGGTTCTCGATCAGTTGAAAGACCCGATGCCGGTCGGAACGCCCAGGGAAAAGGATCAGGATGGGATCCATCGCCCTGGCCAAAAGCATACAAACGACGGAAATCTGGCTTCCGGAATGCCCGGGGAGCCGCGCGCAAAGCGCCAAAAGCTCTTCCCGCTCCGCGGCATCCTTCACCAGGACCAATCCGTATTTCACGAACCGGCGGAATCCCCCGAGAGCCAGGTCCTTGTCCTGTTTGAACATGTGCGTCGCCTTCGCGTATTGTAAGATCTCTTTCCGGATCTCGCGGATCTGCCGGCGGTATTTGAATCGATAAAGAATCCTTAGCTGCCCTTCCCGCGTTCCCAGGCTCAGAATCCCGGCCCACAGGGCCCGGATCCTGATGATCGGATGAAAATAAACCCATCGATAGACCGTTTGGTAAAGGATCCAGTCCTTAACACGGATCCCCAACGCGCGGAGATCCTCCAGAAGCTTGCGAAGCTCGGCGCGGCTGCCATCTTCGCTTACGGATTTCGGAGGACGGAGGACGGAGGACGTCAAACCCTTTGCCTTTTGCCTTCCGTCCTCCGCTATCCGACCTCCGTCATCCGTCGTTGGAGTTTCAAACCACAATTTCCCTTCACTCTCCACCTTCGGGACCTGAGGACCGGAAACCAACTGCGCTTCCCCTCGCGTCTGACGGGCCAGGGTCTGTTCTTCGAATTGATCCAGACGCGCCGCAAAATTCCGGACTGCGGCTTGTTCGCCTGACTCTGCCTTCACCCGAAGCGCTTCCTCCGAAAATCTCCCGATTGCTTCCGCAATGTCGGCAAAAGGGACTCCTGGCGCCCGGACCACATAGGCAGGCACTTCTTTCTCGTAATAATAGGTCGTGAAGAACTTCATGAGAGGCAGTGTGACCAACCTCGGCCGATGAAGCCCCTTCATTAATTCGAAGAACGGCTCCGCCTCCTGGCGCTGAAAGAACCCGTTCCGGAAGAGCAGGAACAGGAGACTCGGGCCTTCCTCCGTCTGCGATAATTTGTTAAGAAAACCGTTCTCACGGAACGCTTCAAGGTCAATAACCTGACGGCGCCCAAGATCATCCGGATCCCGGGATTCGAATGATATACGCCGGCTGTCCGGGGAAAAACGGACATCGCTGACGTATCGGCTTTCAAACGGAAGCTTGAGGCTGACCTCCCGCCTGACGTCGTACACCTCAAAAGGATCGCGTGAGTGATTTTGCAGCGTGATCCAGGACCCGTCCGGCGCAGGTTCTCCGTAAACACCGTCATGAGTTTTATCGGTAATCCAAAAGGAGGACGCGACGTTCTCCCGTGAAAGAGACGCGTACAGCCACTGCGGGCTCCGGATGGCCCCCTTGACGCCGATCTTTATGAGCAGTCTTTTTTGCCCCGCCACAAAAACGATCCGCTCCGGGAAAAAGATCTCGTTCGGGGTCGGACAGATCGAGTAACGCTCCGGATTTTTGTCCGTCTTGTCCGCATCGTAGACAAGAATAAAACCGGGTTCGATGTCCGCGACGGCAAGCCGGCGCCCGTCTTCCGAAAAGACCGCGACCGGCTCCGTCGACGATCTCGTCTTCAGTGCAAGCGCTGTCTTCTTCCAGACGCCGTTCTCATTCACGACCAGGTTGAGCGCATGCCCCGTTCCGCGGAGAAGTAGCTTCCTGCCGTCCGGCGAGTGAACAACCACGCCCGAATAAGGACCGACCTGATCGGCAATATCCTTCCCGGTTTTCCGGTCAAGAAGCCGCATCGGATTTCCGTGTTCCTTAGGGAGGAAGACGACCGCGCTTCCGTACCGCCACGGAACGATTTCGGCTGTCCGCCCCGCCGCAACCGGATATTCCTTACCGTTCAATAGATCGATCGAGCGCGCTTTGTTGTCCCTTAAAAAATAAGGCATGTGAAACCAGGTACCATCCTCTGAGATATCCATCTCATACACATTCTCACCAAGGCCCTCAACCTTCGTGAGTTCTGCCGCGCCGGGTTCGATCCTGAATACTTCTGTGGTGGAATCAAGGTAGTGGACGACCAGGTAACGGTTCTCCCGGGAGATCCACACGGGGCGCCCATCCTCTCGTAGCGGCTTGCTCTGGAGCCGGGCGACCGATGTTTGCAGGGTCTCAAGATCGTAGATCTCCGCGATCCCCGGCTTTCTCAATGGAAATAGCGGGGATGAACAATCGACTGCGGCCAGAAAACGCCCGTCCTTCGAAAAGACCGTTTCGCTCGCACGGGCAAATGAAAGCTGTTTGGAAAGCGGAAGTTCCTGCCCCGTCAGGATATCGATCACCCGCTCCGACAGATAAGGAATATAGTAGCGATTATCCGGCGAAAGGGTCCCGGGAACCTTGTTCTCCGAACTGGACTGCATCATTTGATACATCGCCGCGATCCGCTTGACTTGATCGAAAGCTTTTTCTTTTGGCATCCGCCCGCCCCGGACCTCGGCACGCGCAACGGTCAACGTTGAATCTCCGTTTTTCGTTGTGCGTTGCGCGTTGCGCTCCGCGCGGCTGGCATCTTCGCTTACGGATTTCGGAGGACGGATGTCGAATGTCGAAAAACCAGGCTTTACTCCATCCGTCATCCGTTTTCCGTCCTCCGGTTTTGCCGTTTCAAGCCACAACTTCCCTTCCTCTTCTCGTTGCGCGCCAGGGCGTCCTGTGCCCAGCCCCTGTGGGGTGTGCGTTGCGCGTTGCGCGGCCTGCGGTTCCCCGCGATCGATACGGGATAAGCCCTGAGATGCGCTCTGGATGATCTGCCGCCATGCGCTCACCGCCAACGCTAGTTTTTCTTTCCTGCTACGAACGTACGCCGCATTTTCAAAAAGATCCGACAAGAGCGCCGGAAGGTCTGCCGTTCTTACGCCCTCCTGCAATGCGTCCTGAAGTTCTACCAGCGCCTCCGACAGATCTTTCATCTTATGATCGATCTCGTCATCTTCCGGATCTAAAAGCAGGCCGGCAAGACGAAGGACCCCCAACCGTTCGGACGGGGCCTTCGTCTGTTGAAATCCTTTTCCGGAAAGCAGCGTGTTGAGAGCCCGGAAGAAATTGCAACCGCCGTCTTTTTCGGCATCCTGTGCGAGCGGTTTAATGATCTCCCAGATCAAAGCTCTTTCTTCGCGAAGGACCACGGCCTTCAGCCCGTCACCGTTCAGCAGATCCGCCAAATCATCCGTTACCTGGTAAGCGTTCCGGTACGCCGCGAGCTTCCGGAGGATTCCCCAGACGATCCTCTGTTCACCGGGATCTGCAGTCTCTGTAAACAAGGCGCCCTGAAAAATATGTCGAAAAACCTCCAGCACAAGGTCCGGCCGTTCCTCTTTACCCACCGCAGCGATATTGACCAGCGCGGCAAAATCGTCGAACACTTTTATCCGTTCCGCAGAGTCCTTGATCCGGTTAAAATACCCGCTGGAAAGCAATTCCCGCAAAGCCGCATAAACCTCCCATTCCGTCCCCCGGCGGGTCACATCGTTCCACCCGGCTTTTTCATACCGCGGCAATCCGGCCGCAGTAGCACCGAACTTCTTCAACGCGATGATCCGCTCCCCGGACCCCATGATCCCCGAAAAACCCGCGCCTTCGATCATCACCCACAAAGCCAAAATAGCGTGATCAAGGCCTCCCCGGGTATATTGAGGAAGCGTCCCCAGAAGCTGAAGGACCTTCCCCTGCTCCGCCGGGCTCAGGTCCTTGTTAAAACCATTGCTCCTGAAAAACTCTTCGAGGTTTGATAAAGCGACGGTCCGGTCATGCGGCTCATACTGCGCGAACCGCATCAGGATCGACCGGGCACGGCCCAGCATTCTCAACCGTTCTTTCGGATTCGTGGTCCGGCTGAACGCCGAACTGCCGAGAAATGACGCGAACGCTTCAAGCGCATGATCTTTATTCTCTTTGGGAAAGGCCAGATTCGCTCTTTCGTCCACATACCGTTTTTCGAAGATCTCTTTCATGATCTTGAGAAAAACGTTCAGAAGCTCTTCCCGCTCCTTCGAATCCGTAATCCGGCCGAATCCTTCGCTCCCAAGCAACCGCCACAGAGGATCGAAATTGGTCGGCTTCTCCCGGCTGGCATATCTCCAGACCTCAAGGGATACGTCCCGGACAAGGTTCCCGGTCCGTTTCTTCTCGTCCTGCGAAGAGATCCGCTTGTACCAGTCGTACCGCCCCAACCAATCTTTTTTCTTCAAATTGATCGTTTTCTGAGTTTCTTCCCCCTGTCCCGAGCGAACTTCACTGCGTCTCTCCGCCGTTTGGTTCCACAACTTCCCTTCGACTCCTCGTTGCGCGCCGTTCGCGACGCGTTGCGCGTCATGCGCTTCCCCGCGCGCCGCGCGCGCCTGGGCATGATCTGCCAACGCCCGGATCTTCTCCGCCGCCGCCTGCGCCAAGGCCTTGCGTTCCTCAGCTCCCGTAACGCTTTCCGCTCCTTGAGAAAATTCCTGAAGGATATTTACCATAGGCTCTCCCTTCAGGGATTCCGTATGGCTGATCGCGGAAATATCCAGGCCAAACGCTTCGATCCATCCGCGCACATCTTCATCCGCCAGACCGGGCAAGATCATTCCCAAAAGATCGATCACCTTTCTGTTCGTCTCGAGCCGTTCAAATCCCCATTTTCTGTTAAAAAAATCCCCCAAAGCGACCAAGGCACCGGACCGCTCATCCGAATAGTAACCTCCAACATTCCCGACAAGGGCAAATATCCCGGAGAATTCTTTCAAAAGAATCCCCCGAAGAACCGCGTCCTCCCGCATGGAAAAATCCTGCGTTCTGAGAAACCCTTCGAGACCCCAGAATGCCGCCGCCCGGTTTTTGATCCCTAAATCAACAAGTGTTTTGCAAATGTCAAAAATTGCGCACAGATCCTCGAAATGCTTGATCCCGCGTACTGCATCCGAGGCGAGAAATTGCGCCAACGGTTCGAAAGAGTCACATTTCCAGTAATCCCGCGTGCGGCCGATCTCCCAAAAAAGATCGAATATCTTTTTTAAGCTGGCCGGATCCGCAAGATCCGAAACGGCCTTGATGCGATTCAGAGCTTCAAGCCCCGCAAACGCATCACCTTTCACATTTTTATTCGAAATATCCAGCACCGTTTGCCGGAACACCTCCAGCATGCGCGTTCTTTCCGAAGGGTCCACCCTTCCGGAAAACCCTGCTCTGCCAAGAAACGCTTCCAGGGCCTTGAAAGCTTTAGGCGCAGCATCCCCGGCACGCGGAGGAATGTCCGCGAGCACGCCGAACACCCTTTGCCGCTCGGCGGGATCGACGATCTGCCGAAAGGCGTCGCTTTTCAGAAAAGCCGAGAAAGGCTTCAGCTTCTCATGGTCAAAAGCAGGCCTTCCATCACTATAGACCATTCCCGGATAAACATGGATTTGCAGGTTCACCGCAATCTCCAGCATCTTTAATCGTTGCTCATAATCCACCCCGGCGGCGGTCCAATCCTTTGAAGCGAACCAGTCTTTGAAACAACGCAGAGCTTCTCTAAGTTCATCCCCCTGATAACGGCGAAGTTCGTTTTCAAGCAAGGCGACTTTCCGGCGAAGCTCGGCCTTATGCTCTTCATTTGTATCGGCATTAAACCATTGGTAACGGTCAAGAGGGATCATAGGAATCCCGGAAATGCGGAGCTCGGCACGGCGGATTTCGTCCGCGTTCGACGTGCCACGCGCAACGGTCAACGTTGAATCTCCGTTTTTCGTTGTGCGTTGCGCGTTGCGCTCTGCGCGGCTGACATCTTCGCTTACGGATTGCGGAGGACGGATGTCGGATGTCGAAAAACCTTTTGCCTTTAGCCGTCCGTCCTCCGCCATCCGATCTCCGTCATCCGTCGTTGGAATTTCAAACCACAACTTCCCTTCCTTATTCTCAAGAACAGAACTTTGCCTGCCGGCAAGCAGGGCTTGAGGCTCGGGAACCGGGCTTTGTTCCCCTCGTGTCTCACGGGCTGCGCTTTGATCTGCCAGCTGGATGATCTTCTGGCAGGCGTTCTCTGCCGCTTCGGCAGACCGGGGCCGGGAAGAAAACTCGAGAAGGATCTCCCTAAAACGTTTTTCATGAAAGCTCGCGGCCCCACCGGAAGCCCATGAAAGCATTTGATCGAATCTCTGGAAGTACGCGTCCGCCCGCTCGCGGGCCAGAAACGGAACGGCGCAAAGGATCTCAAGCACCACTCCCTGTTCGTCCGGATCCTGGATCGAGCCGAAACCTTGACCTCCAAGCAAGGTCCTTAAAGCTTCGAACGCCTCTTGGGATCCTGGCTGCGAATAAACCAGGATATCTTTCACAACGCCCAGAACCCTCTTTTTCGCTTCCGGTCCGCCAACCCGCTCAAAACCTGCCAAGTCCATTAACTTGCCCAGCATGCCAAAAGCCCTGCTGGTTTCTTCAAACCTTCGCTCGGGCTCATACCCCGCACGGATGATTTCCCGGAAAAAGCCCCAAGTTTCCGCGTTCTTTTCGAAATTTTTATTTATCTCCGGATAATAGGTGCTTAAAAAATACAGGAAAGAATCCATAACGGTTTCACTTCGGGATATTGTATTACCCCACGGACTGTAAACGCTCGATTGGACCAGGATATCCGCAGTCACTTCCAGGGCGAGGACCCTTTCCTGAGGGTCCGTAACCTTTCCGAGAATTTCAGGACCCACCAAACGCTCCAGGATCCTGGCAGCCTGCTGGATCATAAAATAATCCCCGGTATTCAAAATCCCGTCAAAGAGCCTCAAGACCAGGATCCTTTCTCGCGAATCCGGAAGTGTTGTAAAAGATTCCGATTCCCAAAACGTTTGAAGGATCGGCAGACCATCCCCGAACTTGTATTGAAAATCAGGGCTTCCCCCCGGGGTCTCGCCCACCAGATCTTCATAATAAAAATGGCTGTCCCGGATCACCTTGAGAAGTTCCGAACGCTCCTCCGGACTCCTGAACTGCAAAGAACGGAACCATGTTTTCTGATCTTCGCCAAGCCCCTCGTCTTCGGCGCCGGAGAGAGAGGGGACCTTTTCGGAAGCGCGAAGTTCCGAACGGACGCGGGATGCGCCGACCATGCCGGCCACACCGGCAAGGCTGAAGCCCCGGGCCATATTCTCAAAACGGTTCGCGCCGGGCGCGCCGGGTTGAAAAACACCGCGGATCACTTCCTGGAGAATGCGTTTGAGTTCGGCCGGAAGTTTCTGGACCTCGTCATCCTTGAGCCAGATCGAGTATCGTCCGCCGTAATTGTTGATCACCGATTCGCAATCGTTCCCGAGGCCGATGGCGATCAATTCCACCTTGGTCCCGTTCACCATACCATTCGCCTGCCGGAGCTGAGCGACATGCTTTTTGATCGCCTCTTCATCGCCCATGCCATCCGTCAGGATAATAATATAGTGCCGCTCACCGCCCGCCTCCCCGGCGTCCCGGATCGCGGCTTCCAGCGCCGGCCCTTCGTTGTTCCCGCCGCGACCGATGCTCTGGCGGAGAAGATCGATCAAACTTTCCTTGTCCCGCCTCGTCGTATAGCCGTCCTGAACGGCATCCTGCCCCGCTTCCAGGTACTGGTCTTTCTTGTCCGAAGGGATCCTCTGGTTCTTGAACCGTTTGTGGAGACAAGTCGTGTCGTGATAACCGCGGACGGCGAAATCGATCCCGAGCGATTCCAGGACCTCCATGAGAAGCGTCACGCCCATCAGCGTCCGGTACCCTTTCTGGGGCGTATTGATCTCGACTTTCTTGCCGGGTTCTTCCATGCCGGACATACTGCCGCTCTCGTCCACGATGATCGTGAACTTAACGTTCTTTTTTTGCGGAAGGATCCGCTGCTTATAGAACCGCATGTCCGTGAATCCGCGCGCCATGGAGTTGATCAGACGCCGGACGTCAATACGTCCGCGCTTGAGACCGGTGATCTCTTTCGGACGGACGGAATTCTGGATGATGTCGCGCAGGTACCCCGAAAGTTCCGTGATCATACGCCCGAGGAGTCCCATCAAACGATCGCGCTCGCTCATCGGCTTTCCGATCTCGGCGTCCTGCTGGGCCTTCTGGTAATCCTTGGAATCCTTGGCCGTACGGTCCTGGGCCTTGTGCTCGACGCCCTTGTCGATCTTGTCCGTCAACTTTTTCTTGTCTTCGTTGGAGAGCTTGTCCCAGATCGCTTTCCACTCCGCCGGGGTCATCGGCTTCACGGGCTGACCGCCCTTTGCCGGCTTTCCAGGCTTGAAATCCTTGGGGGATCCATCAGCCGGTTGGCCGGGTTCACTCTCCCCATCGCTTTCGCCCCCGTCGTCCCCATCGCTGTCATCTTCCCCGCCACCCCCGGAAGATTTCCGCGGGATAACTTCCCTTCCGCCCTTACCTTTTTTCCCTTTTCCCGAAGGAACGTCCGCAAGATCCTTGACGGCCCATTTATAAACAATGGGCATGATGCATTCGCGGATGATGATCCCCTGTTCGATCGCCAGATTCTCGACCGTCGTTCCCGCCGGGTTGGCGTCGAACTCGTAAGTCCCGAATTCGTTCCTTTTCATCGGAAGTTTAGAGAAAACGCCCGACACCCGGTTCTGGTTGGGCGGGTTCAGGATATCCTCGTCGCGCCCGCCTCCAAAATACCCTGCCTGAAGCAGCCCCGCGAGGTCCCTGCGAAGCTGCGGGTCCCGTTTCTCGAAAGCCTTCAGGAACTTTTCGATGACTTCGGGAGCGTTGGCATCCGAACCCCGTTTGCCGAGATAGAGAAAAAAGTTAATGATCGCGGACGTGTAGGAAAGTTCGACAACGTTGCCCTCCTTGTCCTTCTGGCGGAACACAAACCGCTCCACCATTTCGTCCACGTCTTTTACTTTCCCGAACACGACTTCGTCATTAGTCGCGCGTAAAGGCGTGGCGGCCCCGCCGAAAAGGAAACGCCCCCAGTTCTCGATGCGCCCGTCCTCGAGCGTATTGAAAACGCGGCTCTCGATTCCGTGCTCGTCGAAAAACTCCCAGAAAAGTGAAAGGTACCGCGTCCCGATACGGTGCATGGCTTCATGGATCCCGACGCCGAGAAGAGCATTCAGGCTCAGGTTCTCAATGTCTTTTTCATCGTAAGTCAGAACATGACTGGCAGGCGCCCACGACCAGCCCTTGCCGGCCACCAGTTTGATGTCCGCTTTTCCGGTAATGATCGAGAACGTGTCTTCATAAAGTTTTTTCCTCTCCTCCAGGTGCAGCCGTTCCCATTCTCCTTTGGTCGGGATCTTGACGGCAGGCTCGCCGGCCGGAGCGGCCATGCTCACGGCAGGTGCGGACGGGGAACGCGCGGCCGGGCGCGCCGTGACGGGGCGAACCGCTTCGACCGTGACCCCGTCCTCGATACTGTCCCTCCCTTTGGGAAGATTGCGGAGACCGGACCTTTCGGCGATCTTCTGCCGCGTCAGGTTTTCTTCCAGGATCCCCATGGCGTCCTCGGACTCCTCGGGGATCCCGCGTTCCATCAAACCGTTCACAAGATCGCGAATGCCTCCAAGCGCCATCCGGTACTGCTCCGCTTTCGTGCGCTCGCTGCGGACCCATGTCTCGCGGAACCGGCTCCTCAAGGCCGGCGAAAGCGGGATCCGGCCGGCATTCTTCCCGGTACGGCCTTCCGTCGGATTCATCGTCGCGAACAGGCGGAAATTGCGGTGGATCTTCACCGAGATCTTGCGGCCCTGGATCGTCATGACCCCGCGATCGAAATATTCGTTCAGGATCTCGATCACGCCGCTCTCGGCCATATTGAGTTCCTCGAGCACAAGCGCCGCGCCCTCTTCCATCGCGCGAACAAGGATCCCTTTCCGGAATTCGAAAGCGCCCGTCTGGTCGTTCAGAACGAATTCGCCCACGAGCGATTCCACGGTCGCGGCGCCGAGCGCGACCGACATGTACGGCCAGTTCAGTTCCCGCGCGATGTCGGCGACCATTTCGGTCTTCCCTCCGCCGGACTGCCCGATCTCATTGACGGGGCGCGACTTGTGGATCGCGACCGGATTGCCCTCGGTGTCCTCCGTCTGGACCACGCCACCGTCGCGGAAACCTTTCATGATCTGCATGCGCGGGATCAGGGTCGATCTCAATTCGACAAGTTGTTCGATCCTTTCCGCCTGCGTGTAAAAATGTTTGCGCAAGAGCCCTTCGATATAACCGGGCGGCAGACGGAAACCTTCCAGCTGCCCGGCGATCCATTTCTGGACCTCCTGACGCAACAGATCCTTGAGATTCCCGCCTTCCTGCTTAAGCCGGCGGACGGCAATACCTTGGATCTGCTGCAAGATATACTTCTGGCTGTTCCCGTCGAAAGCCTCCAAGGCCTCTCCGTTCGGTCCTTTCAAAAGCCCGCTTTCCGTATCGGTCCCGAATTCTTTAAGAAAACTTTCGAGCATCTCGGAAGCCGAAAGTTTCGCGACACGGACCCCTCCGAGTTCGGCCCACTCGGTCTGCCCTTCCTGCGTCACGGCCATCTTCCGGAATTCCATGAAAAGCGGATCCCTGTCCGGATACCACGGCTGATAAGGCTTGCCCGTGACGGCCTCCACCAGCTTCAGGACCTGCAAGGTCGCCCCGAGATTGCCGCCAAGGGACCAGGCGAGGATCTCCTTAAGTTGCGCTTTCATATCGTCGACCGTCTTTTTTTCAGTCAGGATCCCGAGCACGCCGAGAAGTTTTTCCAGCTCTTCTTTTTTGCCCGATTCGATCTTCTTGCCCAGCACGGCATAGCCTTCCCGGAGCAAGGTGTCGTGGAAAAGGCCTTTCAGCGTCGCGATATTGTTCTTTTCGGCGTTGTCATCCTCGTTCGACTGGCTCAGCAGCCCGGCGTATTCGATGTAGGCCTCGACCCAGAGGCACTCGTCGGCGCTCCGGGAAGATTCGACGGTTTTCCGCTTCAGTGCGTCTTCGACGATCCTCTCAAGGTTGCGGAGCGTGAAACGGTAAGTGTTGTCCAGATTGAACCCATCGAATGAGTGTTTCATGCTTTCTTCATGGATCCTCACCTGCAGGGCGACGATCTCCTGCAAGGCGTTCTGCGAGATCCCTTTGGCCTGCAGATCATAACCTTCCCAAAGGATCTGGACCATTTCCTGGGGCGTCATCTCCGGGATCACATGCATCTCGAACCGGTTCATGAACGCCTCGCTCATCCGGTTGCGGCCGGAATAGGTGAACGGATTGCCGCTCGTCACGAGTTGGAAGCCGTCGCCGGGATAGATACGCTTGCCCTGGTATTCCATATAACCGAGCGTGAGGATCTGGTAAAGAAGCCCGATGGATTCCTCGTTGGCAAGGTTGACCTCATCAAGAAGCACGATCCGGCCCGGGATCCCTTCGTCCCGGTTCCCGACGGCTTCAAGGAAAAATCCCGTCTGGTGGACCAGGTCGATACCGGCCACTCCGTTATGGATCAGGACCGCGAGTTTACGGGCCTCCTCGATGACGGTAGAGTCTTCTCGCTTCACGCCGGGCAGGATGTATTGGTCGAGGAAGCGCTGGAAAAGTTCGGCATCGCTCACTTTCTCATCTTCCGTAAGATGAAGCGAGAGCCGGACGTCCTTCTTCAAGACCCGGAGCGCTTTCGCGATCTTGGAATAGTTCTTCTTCCGGAGGTTCTCCTGGAAGACCTCGAGGCTGCGCGCCAGGCTGAGCTTCATCTCGACGGGATGATAGCTTCCGAGGAGATCGTATTCGTCGGTCCGCTGATTGATCTGGATACGTCTGAACTTCTTCCTGAAAATGTGCGCGGCGATCTCGATCATGGTCGACTTGCCACCGCTCGTTTCACCGAAAAGCATGACAGGATTGAACGACCGCTTGAACCCGGGGCCGCGGCTCATCGCTTCGATCAGAAAACCCATCTCTTCTTTCGCGGGACCCGTCAGGACAAAATGTTTTTTCTTGAGAAGCTCGGCGGACACGCGGGCCACTTCGATCGGACCGCGACGGATCACATACTCGGCCCCCTCCAGGCTCCATCGGTATTCCATCGGCGTCATGTCCAGACCGGCAAGGATCTCTTCCCGCACGACCTTTCGGTCCTCCTCGCAATTTAACCGGAGATAATAGATACGCTTGACCGCATAGCGGAGAGCCTCGGATTCTGGAACGCCACGCCGCATGTCCTGGACCATGATGTCCGCGATCTTTCCCATATCGCGCAAGCTGGTGTAGTAGCCTTCGTTGTTCACCTGGCCGATGCGGGCGGGATGCAACAGACCGGTCTCATCATTGAATCCTTCCACGTAGGTTCGGAACATCTCGTAGATCGAATAAAGCTGTTCAACGGTCTTGTCGGAAACCTTCATCTTCTGATTTGTGAATTTTTTACGAATGATCCGCTTTGTCTCGTCGGAGGTCTTGACGTGCGGTACCCAGACCTCCTTGAAACGGCTCCGGAGCGCCGGGGAGAATCCCACGCGGCCGGCATTCGACCCGGTCACACCGACCTCCGGATTCATCGTGGCGAACAGGCGGAAATCCTTGTGGATCACAACCTTCCGCCCCGTCAAAGGATTGGTGAATGTTCCCTCATCGAAATATTCGTTCAGGATTTCCACGAGCCCCGAACTCGCCATATTGGCTTCTTCAAGCACAAAGACCGCGCCGTCCTCCATGGCCCGAACCAGTTCGCCGACCATATACCGGAAGATCTTCGTTTCCCGATCCCGCTCATAGCCTCCGATCAACCTTTCAAGCGACGCGTTCCCGAGCGACACAGACCGGTATTTCCATCCGAGCCGCCGGCAGACATCCCCGATCATTTCGGTTTTCCCGCCGCCGGATTGGCCGACCGCCATCACGGGGCTTCGTGGGTCCAACAGACCTTTCACGATCGCAATGCGGATCAAATTGGTCAGCGGACCTTCCTCAAGCGCTTCAATGACGTCCGCTTCATTCGAGGGTCCTTTGCCGTCATAGTCGCGCTCTTCGATCTCGAAACCGCCGATCCGGATGACCTTCCGGCCGCGGGCGTTCCGGGTTTCCTCGAACGAGAGATTGAGCTGGTCGGGATCGAACGACGGGAAAAATTCTGGGAATTTAAAGATCTGGAGAAGATGTTTCACTTCGTCGTCGCTTCGGCCGAGCACGCCGAGATATTCCAGGTACGCCTGCTGGACCACCAGGGCCTCGGGTGGCGAACGGCTCCCCTGGCTAAGGATCTCTTCAGCGCTCCGCATGATCCGCTTCAGGTCCCGGAGCGTGAACAGATATCCCTGCGTCTGCCCCGAACCGACGGACGGAAAAGGATTAGCGTCGCTTCCCAGGGTCAAGTTGATCTGCCGCTGAAGCTTGGCGAGTTTCAGGACCGTGCCGGCCAACCGCGTATTTTTCGCGAAAACGCTTTTGCGGGCGCTTTCTCCCATAATGATCTCGCTCATCTGTTCCGGCGACATGTTCTGCAGGTACTGGATCTCGAAACGGTTCATGAGCGCTTCGCTGAGACGGTTGCGGCCGCCGTAACCGGACGGGTTCGCGGTCGCGGCCAGTTTCATTCCCGCCGGCGGATAGATCTTCTCGACGCGCGGGTGGGGATTGCCGTTCTCATCTTTGGCGTCCTTGTTGTAATATTCCACAAAACCGAGCGTGAGGAACTGGTACAGGACGGCGATCGACTCTTCGCTCGCAAGATTGATCTCGTCGAGCACGATAAAATCCCCGCGTTTCAGGGCGGAAAGGAACCGCCCTTCCCGGAACTCCATTTCCACGCTCATCGCCCCGTTTTTCACGAGATACGCGATCACCTTGAGCCGGTGGATCGCCGCGTCACGACTCTGGGGATCAGCGTCATCCGAGACGGCCTGCCGGAGATACAGGAAGATCTCTTCACGGGCGGCCGTTTCCTCTGCCGCAAGCTGCTCGAAAATCCGCTCGGGATCCTGCAACCGGTCGAATTCATCCTCGCCGGCGTACCCCTTTCTCAACATCTGCAGGGCTTTCTTGAGCTTGACCCACTCTTTTTCTTCGATGGCGTTCTGGACGATCCGGACCGCATCGTCCGTTCCGATCTTCATTTCACGCGGTTCATACGAACCGAAAAGGTCCAGCTCATCGGTGCGTTCGTTGATCTGAATGCGGGTGTACCCCTGTCCGAGGATCGCCACGGCAAGATATTTCACAAGCGAGGTCTTCCCTCCTGCGGTTTCGCCAAGAAGAAGGACCGGGTTGAATTTTCCCTGCCGGACATCTTGATCGTCCATCGCAACGGCCTCTATGAGCCCGAGCAGATTCTCCATCGTGTGCGCATTCTCAACCAGCGTCGCTTCTTTCAGTGCCTGTTCCAGTTTGGACTTCGTTTGCGAGCGGAGCGCCTCTCCGGAAATGCCGGGATCGTTTTCACCGATCTCGTCCTCGATCATCTTTTCTAGGCGGGACCGGTGGGCGGTCACATCGAAACGCGCGACAAGTTCCTGGCCATCGTAGGCCTCAAGAAAACGTTTGTCCTCGGAAAACCGGTAGGAAGGCGCCCGGATCTCGCCGGACGGGATCTTTGCCTCGGCGATCAGTTTGCGGACATCGTTCCGGTCCTCCTCTTTCGCGATCTTGGCAAAGTACACGCGCCGCACCGCTCGGGAGAGGGCTTTTTCTTCATCCATATGGCAGACGGTGATGAGATAGGACATGATCCGGACGATACGCGTCAGGTCGCGCGGGCTCGTATAGTAGGCCGCTTCGCCGCGGAAACGGAACGCTTCCTGATACGCGTGGAAGAACGCGAGGATCTTCTTCATCGAAACATCCCCGACCTGGATATTCTTCTGAGCAAAACGCCCCTGAAGGATCTCCCGCATTTCCGCATCCGTTTTTTCGTGCGGCACCCATACTTCGCGGAAACGGTTGCGGAGAGCCGGAGAAAGGCTCACGCGTCCGCCATTCTGCCCCGTCATACCCTGCACAGGATTCATGGTCGCGAACAACCGGAAATCAGAATGGACCCTGATCTTCTCGAGCGTAAAAGGATTGGTGAAGGTCCCTTCGTCAAAATATTCGTTCAGAATCTCGATCACGCCGGACTTCGCCATGTTCAGTTCCTCAAGCACGAGCGCCGATCCGTCCTGCATCGCTTTGACGAGGATCCCCGGAACGTAGACAAAACGTTTTTCCCGCGGATTCCATTCCATGTTCCCAAGCAGGCTTTCAAGCGTCGCGTCTCCGAGGGAAACCGTGACGTACTTGCGGCCGAGGCGCTGGACAATATCCCCGATCGATTCGGTCTTTCCTCCGCCGGACTGGCCCACGTTCAGAAGCGGTTCGTTCAGGAGCAGTGCCTTCAGGACCGCGATCTGGCTGTATTTGGTGGACTCCGTTTCGATAAGCTCTTCGATCAGTTTCCGTTCCTCGAGGGTCCGGCCGGTGATCGTAAGCCCGTCGATCCGGAGCGTATGCGTCGCCCGGTCATATTCGTAATCGATCTTGCGGAACCAGTTCGCGACCAGTTCATCAAAGGCTTCATGGGCATTTTCGGGCCGCAGGGTGGACCGCACCGTTGGGGTACCGTCCGCCGCGGCAGGGCCTTCGCGCGGATGCTGAAGCGACGGAAGGTCGAGGATCGGATCCCCGATCGTGAGCCCGAAAATATTGCGAAGCGTCTTGTAAGAGGCTTCTTCCTTCAAAAGTTCCGGCTGATTCAGGAGATACGTATTCGTGCGCATCAGGACGTTCCCGTATTCCATAAAGGCTTCGCGCAGCCAGGTCTCGAGACTAAGCGTCTGCCCCTGCTTTTTACGGGCCATCTGGTCCTTGTATAAATTGAAATAATTGCGGATCGTAAAAACATAATCGGCGTCGGCACCCATCCCGATGAATTTCCCGCCGCGGAGCGCGCCGTTGATCTTGTCCTGGACCCGGGCCAAAAGCGTCAGATGGTAACGTGTCACTCCGATCTCTTTCAGCAGGATCTGGTCAAGCCTCTGCCGGCACTCGGCAGGGGTTTCTCCCTCCCGTTTCTTGAAGTCCGCCGCCGCATACCGGCCGGAAGCGATCAGGTCTTTATGAACGGTCCCTTCCAGGATCTCGGCCATTTCCTCATCGGTCATCGAATCGATATAAATGATCTCGAACCGGTTCATGAACGCCTCGCTCATCCGGTTGCGACCGCCGTAGCTTGAAGGGTTCGCCGTCGCCAGGATACGGGCTTTCTGGCCGGACGCCGGTTCGACGACCTTGCCACCGTGCTGGAGATACCCCATCGTCAGAAGCTGGTAGAGCACGCCGAGCATTTCCTCGTTCGCAAGGTTAACCTCGTCAAGAAGGATCAGGTCACCTTTTTCGTAAGCTTCGAGAAAACGCCCTTTCTTGTAACGGAGCCCGACTTCATGATTGAGCATATACGCCATGGCCTTGACGAGTTGGATCCGTTCCGCCGCTTTCGGGTCCTGGGCAGGCGCATGTTCCAACGGCAAAAGTTCTCGCGCCTGCGCGAGGATATTTTCGACGCGGGCGAGGACACGTTTCTGGATCGCCAGACGTTTGGCTTCGTGAAGGTCCAGTCCCTCCTGTCCCGCAAGGATCTCGCGGCGTTCTTCTTCGCTGAAGAACCGTTCCCAGAACTTCCCCTCTCCGCCCGTCAACATGCGGCTCAGGACATCTTCAAGCGCGTTGTATTCCCCGCGATCGAGAGCTTCCCGGATCCGCTCCATCGCATCGCCCAGCTCCATGTTGATCTCGAACGGCTGAAAGGACCCGAACAGATCGAACTCGTCGGTGCGTTCGTTGATCTGGATGCGGGTGTAACCGACCCTGAGGACCTTCGCCGCGAGCTTGGCGATCGTGCTTTTGCCGCCGGCCGTGGTCCCGAATTCCAGCACGGGATTGAATTTTTCGCCGTTTTTGACCTCCAGCGCCTCAAGCACCGCCGACAGATTCCGGCAGGTCGTTTCGTTGAAGATGATGTCCGGATCGACGTCTCCGGGTTCCAGCGGTTCCTTAAACTGAATACGCATGACCTCTCGAGGCTTCCCGACCTGGATCTCTTCCATGTAGAGCTGCCCCGTCACCCGGTCCTTCTTTTGCATCTGATACGGCGGCCGTTTCTCCGTGATCACGATCTCGCGGCTGCCGACCTCGTATCCTTGGACCTCATAACTGAACTTCAATTCGTCGTGGGGATGGATGATCCTGTGAGAGATCATAAGGCCCCGCACGCGGTCGCGGTCCTCGGGACTAAGACGGTTGTAATAGCGGCGTTTCACCGCATCGGCCGCAGCTTCCTTGATGTCCATGCCTGCGTTGAAGTTGCGCCGTACGATCTGCAGGGTCTTTTTGAGGTCGCGCAAGCTCACGAAATAAGTTTCGTTATTGATCTGGCCGACCTCGCCGGCAAGGACCAGTTTTTCGTATTCATAGTGAAAATTGACGATCCTGACGAAATAATTGAACGCGCGGAGCAGTTTGTTCAGGTCGTCCAACGTCTCGCCGGCCTCCTGGCTGTAAAGATCGAAGGTTTCTTCGATCAGTCCGGCGGTCCCTTCCTTCGCGGAACGGGCGATGTTCGCGATGATCTCGAGAAGCCGGCCTTCGGCGTCGCTCCCTTTTACGATCTTGTAGCGTGCGACCAGTTTATCGAACGGGATCTGGTCAAATCCGGTCTCGCCGACCGCCACAAGGATCAGTCCGATCTGCTTGAGGCGTTGGACGTTGCCCGCGATCAGACGGGAATACTTGTCCCCGATCCGCGGGTGCGCCCCAAGCAACTTGCCCATCAACGCGGAGAATTCCCCGTTCGCCACCTGCACAATGCTCGCCATCGCATCAAGGATCTCGAGAGGGTCCGCGTTATTCAGCCTCTCCCGGATCTTCGGCAGGGCCTTCGGGATGATCTGTTCCAGGATGTACCGAACTTCGCCGTACCCGTCGTCCTTGCCGCCCTTTTCTTTTTTGGCCTTTTCCGCTTCGATCCGGCCTTCCGTCAGCATGATCGTCACGATATCCTGGAGCCCCCGGAGATCCCGTTGGATCAGCCCGCGCACGGTTTCGTCTTCCATGAGCATTTCAAGGTCGCCCTGGTACTGTTCCGAGACCTCGTTCTCATCGAAGGGCTGGCCGCTCTTCTTGCTGACAAAATCCCGGAACGTGAACTGGTAGCGCTTCACGATGTCCCGCAGGATCGTAATCTCCGGACACTCCTGGAATTTGAGCTTGGATTCAACGGACCAGTCTTCGAGAAGCCCCACAAGGCTCTGATCCGGATTCAGAGAATACAGGGCCTGCGCGAGTTCGGGACGTTCACGGAGAATGTAATTGAGCAGGAATTTGCTAAACCACGGACGGAAATGGACCTTCGGCGAACTTTTAAAAAACGCTTCCAGCCCGAAGTAAGTCTGGATCTTGAAAGTTAAAAGCCGCAGTTCTTCATCCTCGATATAGTCGGGATCAAGGTCCTTCAGCAAACTGCTCAGCGAAACCGTCATGTGCGTGAAGAACGCCGTTTCGACGAAACTTTCCCGCTCATACAGGCCGAAGAACTTGTCGCCCGCAGGCTCCGTCGAAGCCGCCTTTCTCGCGTTACGGTCGATGGTCTGAAGGACCGCAAGCACTGTCAGATTCGCGAGCAAAGTCTTCTGTTTCGTTTCCTGGACTTTGGGGTCCGGATCCGTAACCGTGTCCGCGATCGCTCGCGCTTGTTTCTTGAGCTCTTTACTGATATCGCCAATGACTTGGGACCTCGCGGCGGCAGGGGGCAAATCCAGCAGTTGGACATAAGCTCCGAACGCTCCGGTATCCCCGACCTGGTTTTCTATCTTCTGCCTCAAGCCACGCATCCTTTCGCGAATGTCAGGATGCGTCACGCGAAGTTCCGAACGCAAACCGTCTTCGGCCCTCTCCGCCCACAACTTCCCTTCCGTTACCCCTTGCGTACCCTGTGCCGCGCGTTGCGCGTCCTGCGGCTCTCCCCGTGTAACCCTGGCCTGCCTTTGTCCCGCATAATGATGCAGCTGCAATTTGAATTGTGTGACAGCCTGTTTATAAGCCTTCTCACTTCCTGCCGTCCTTGCCGCATCAAGCGAGGCCGCAAAGTCCCGGAAAAGGCTGTCAAATGCCTCAAACTCGCTTTTCGTTTTTGTAGTCCAGAAATTCCGCACGCGCGGTGCCGGGAACATGCTGTTCCAAAGATCCTCTGCCGCGTCCACCATAGCCTCCCGGTCCAGTGGCCCGTAGCGCTTTTCAAGAATCGAGAAAAGATTCAGAGCGAATGTTTTCATGTCATTAAAATCCGGAAAGACCTCAATGGCAAAGAGCAGGCTAAGTGCCCGAAGGGCAACGCCCGGCACTCCCGCGGCGACTGCCGTGATCCAACCGTGGAACGAGCTCAGATCCACCTCCCTTTCTCTCCTCAGAAAGAACTCAATGACCTTATCCAGAAAAGGATCCAGCTGCGTCTCGGTGAAAAAGATGCCGGAGACCAGCAGATGACTGAAAAACGGCTTCACCCGGAAAAAGAACTCTCGCCGTTCCAGATCAAAAAGATCGATGCAATGACGCAGATTCTCTTCATCAAAGGCGGCCTGGTTTCTTATGGAAAACCGTTTCAAAAGGTTGAGAACGTATTTGCCGGGGGGATCCTGCGTGATCGCGCGTTCCAGGACCGGGCGAAGATTCGCGGGACTGTAAGGGCTTAAAGCGGGATCCTTGGCGCCAGCCAACGCGAAATAAGGGTCCGCGGCTTTCAGGATCGTCCACCACGCTTCAGCTTCGGCTCCCGAATGGTCGAGGATCTCCCCGATCAGCGCTCCCAGGTTCGCCTCATTAAATTCTCCGGGAGCCTGTTTCGCGAGACCAGAAAACAATTCGCGCGGCTGTCCCAGGCCCACATTGATCCCAAAAGTACCCGTTTGGCGGATCTTCGCCACGACATCCGCAAAAGTTTGTGACACAACCCGCACCTCCGCGCGGAACGATTTTTCTTCCCACAGGGAGCCTTCCACGTTCCCGGAACCGCGCCGTTGCGATGCGGGCACCGGCTGAACCGTTCCTCTTTCTTTTCTGGCCTGCTCTTGCTCTTCCATCATCTCCAGCTGTTGGCGGACAAATGCGATCGCCTCGGCCTTATCCTTCCGGAAAGACGCTTGATCCAGAACGGCCAGAACTCCCCGGTCAACCGTAAACTCTTTGGAAAAGAACGGCTTCAGGGCCTCAAAAAGCTCCGGATACCATGCCGGGGGAAAACCCCACCCGTGGATCTGATCTAAAAATCCAAATGCCGCTTTTGTGACGACAAAGCTTCTGGAGCGGAGATGCGTTCCGGCATAATCCAGATATTTTCCGGACCGGAAAACGGAATGCTGCCGTGCGAACAGCCGGAGCGCCTTGAAAGATTTGACGGTCCTGGCCTCGTGAATGTTTTTGCGGATCGAAGGCAACCCTCTCTCACGCAAAACGTTGGCAATCCTGATCATAACCGCTGCTCCCCCGGCTATCAAACCGGCAACCCCCATGCTCTTGAGCCAGAAAAACAAGACGGGGTCCCCGAAACTTCCCAGCAGGATGGCAATGATCTGTCCGCCCGCCAAGGAAATGGCCAGAAAAGCGATCGCGCCTTTCATGAGAAGTCTCCAAACGCCTTCCGCCGCGTCGATCGTCTTTTGGGGAAGCCATCTCAGAACGTTCAACAACCGGTTAAACGCCGCATCTTCCCCGGCCAGGACCTTGCGGAACGGTTCGAAATTCGCTTCGGTCGCATACCCCGGATCCTTTTTCAATCTGCGTTCAATGACGCTCAGGGACGGCAGAAAGATAAGCTCTTTCGCCCGCAATTCCGCGCGGCCGCCGTCTTCGCTTACGGATTGCGGATGCCGGATGTCGGATGTCGAAAAACCAGGCTTTACTCCATCCGTCATCCGTTCTCCCTCATCCGGCTTTGCCGTTTCAAGCCACAACTTCCCTTCCGCTTCTCGTTGTACGTTGTCCGTTGCGCGTTGCGCGTCCTGCGGCTCTCCCCGCGTTTTCCGGGCCAGGATATGATCACACGCCTGAAGAACTGCCCGAACAGCCCCCACCACCATCTTCTTGAGCTGGAACTGCCCCCGCTCCCGGTCCATGCGTTCCATCACCTCACGAAAAATATTAAGAACCTCTTCGCTGCTTTTTCCGGGATGAAGGAAAGCCTCCCGGACAATTTCAGCGACCGCCGCCCGCGTATCCAGTAAACCTTTGGGGATCCAGATCCACCCCCGTTTAAGGGTCTCCGGCGGAAAAAGAAGACGCCCGAAAAGCGCTAACCCATAACGACGGGCCTGGGGATTCGAAAGATTCCTGAAAGAGTCCCATTTCAGAAAAGCAACCAGGGCCGCGCGGGTCACCAGGATCGTGTTTAAATGTTCTTTCGAGGAATACCGCGTGGACTTCGTAGGATAAGCGTTTTTCAGAACGGAAAGAGCGGCCTGCCGTTCTCCCGGAGTCGCAAGCGAGGAAAACGCCGGCACATCCAGAAATTCGTAAAAGATCGCCAAAACCTCCCTTAAATCCACGTTTTCTTTGTAGCTGTCCTGGTGAATATTCTGGAAGCTCCGCCGAAGGATCTCGACGACTTCGACTTTTTCCGGCGCCGTGTTGATCCCTGCGCGTACGGACTTGTTCAAAATCTCCAGGATGCCGCCTTCGTACCTGTCCAGATGGTTCACTGTCTCGAAATCGATCTCGTGAAAGATCGCAAGGGCTTTCAAACGTTCCGCGGGACCTTCCATTTCCATAAAGAACGGACTTGCCATATAAGCCTCGAAAAACAGGCCGAACCTCGTCGCTCTAACGCTGCGGGAATAATCATCTCCGAAATTGTCAACCAGCCGGGTCCAGAACTTCTGGAGGCCCGTGATCGCCTCCCATCGCTCACGTCCGCTGCGGAGTGCCGAAAATCCCTTCGAGTTCAGGAACCGCCGGAGCCTTCCAAAACTTTTGGGGAAGTTTTTCCTCTCTTTTTCACTGAGATCATTCAACTGGTCACGGATTCCGATTTTCTCAAGAGGCTCCAGACTTTTGAACCAGGGATATTCGTCGGGATTGACCCGTAATTCAGCGCGACCGTCGCCTTCGGCGGAGGATAATGGATGACGGATGGCGGATTTCGAAAAACCAGGCTTTACTCCATCCGTCATCCGTTTTCCGTCCCCCGGCTTTTCCGTTTCAATCCACAACTTCCCTTCCGCTTCTCGTTGCGCGCCCTGCGTCGCGCGTTGCGCGTCCTGCTGTTCCCCGCGCGTCTGACGGGCTTCACGTTGCGCAAACATCTGACGGATACTTTCAGCCGCTTCGTCAACGACTCGTTCTATATCCACACGGCCGCTCCGCGAAGCGATGTCCGCCATAGCTCTATGGAAAATCTCCTGCAACCGGTCATCTTCTTTGCGGAATTCCCAAAAAATATTTCTGACAATCGCGGCGATCTCGGGATCTTTATGAAAATACAAGCGGGACATGAGCGCGATACCGTACTCCCGTGCCCGGGAATCCGGGAGAATCGAAAAAAGGTCCGAGGCCAGGAAACTTTTCAAAAAGACACTGGCGCTACGACTATCACCGCTGAATTCGATAACCCCGATAAGCGAAAGCGGCGCGAGAGGAAGAACTCGCTTGAACATCGCAAGGGCCTCCCTCCGCTCTCCGGACGTTTCCAGCCGGAGAAACGCGGGATCGCGCAAAATGCCGTCGAGGTCCCGGAAAGAATCATCGCGACCATTTACGCCGCGAACCCGATCGAAGAGAACATTCTTCAGGATCCGGTGGAGGATCTCGAAAAACTCTTCCATTTCCCCGGCGTCCCGGATCCCGGCGGTTGCCGCCCCGGCCAAGAGCTTCACGAGCCAGTCCTTTTCCTTGTTAAGCTCCAGGACGGTATCGACCGAAATCTCACGAAAGATCTCGATAGATTTAAGGCGAGCCGCATCATCCTTGATCCCCCGGATAAACGGATGATTTAAATATTCGGCAAGGACCCGTACCGCATCGTACGCGCTCTCGCCTCGGACAACTCTGTCCTTGGCAAAATGGATGTTGCTGATAGCTTTCCAGATCTCACTTAAAGCCGTCAGCGCGGCCCGACGATCACGGCCGTTCGGGAGCGCCAAAAAACCCTCTGAAGCCAGGAACGCGCCCACCGGGTCCTCGCGACTATCAAAAAACTCGGCTTCCTTCACTTTGAGCGCGTTCACCTGCCCGTGGATCCCGTACATTTCGGGCACCCGGAGCGACCGAAACCATAGATAACGGCTGAGGTCAATCCCGCCTTGGGGAGGAAGCATGGCCGAGATCTCCTGCTTCTCATCCCGTTTCTCGTCCCGCTTACCGCCTTCTCGGACTAACAACGCCGCCGGCACGGTCATCCCGCCGAGGATCGCATTACCGGCCGCTGCGGAAAGAATGGTCGACGGCTTTAAAAGATGGACGATATTTTCCCGCGTCAACGCGCCGGAGGATTCCAGACGGCGAAGCGCTTCGATAAAACGGTCGACTTTTTCAAGCCCCGGAAAGGTGCGGCTCCCTTCCGCGGTTTCATCCATGAACCGGACATAGCGGTACGATTCGGCGATCTTCCCTTCCCGGGCCAGGTCGCGAATGATCTGATCGCGCCATTCCTTCGCCGCAAACGAGGGTAACCGGACAGTAACGGGAGGGAAAACTTCCGGGCCCCGGTTGCCGCGTTCCGTCTGCAACAATTTATCCCGCGTCGCGCGAATGAACGCGGCGTAAAGATCGACGCGGCCATTCTCGACCTTGAAATGGTCCTTCCAGGAAACGTCGCCCCGGATATGGGCGCGGTAATTCGTTTTTAGGGAGGCGTCTCCGGTGCGAGGCGAGACAAGAAAATAGGAGATCCCGTTCTCCCTGAACCGGCGCGTCAGCCCTTCGGTGTGGAACCCCCCGGCGACCAAAAGCGCCGTCCGGGACGCTTCTCGGCCCTGAGAACCGATCCGCTCCGAAAGATTACGGTAAAAACACTCGTCACGCCTCTCCGCGTTCTCATAGAACTTCCGGTGATCCTGAAATCGATCATCCAAAGAGACCCGTGACGTTGCGCACAAAGTCCGCCATTCTTCATCACTTAATTCGAGGCGGGCAAGGTTTGTCAGCATCCGGATCGTTTCGCCCTGTTCATCGAGCGATCTTTGCTCCGGCGTTTTCATGAGAACGGTCTTCACTTCAGCCACATAGGCCTTGAGCTCCGCAAAAAGCTCCGGGCCGCGGATCGATTCGATCATCTTCTGGTTGCGGACCCATCTCTCAAGTGCGCCGGAAGCCTTGTAAGGGACCCTGTGCTCCCGAAGCCAGGGCCCCATGGCAAGAGCGAAGGCTTGCGGCGTGATTCTTGAGCTGCGGAAATCCTGATAAAGCGCGTTGAACTTCTTGAACCTTTCCTGTTCCTTGCCGGATGCCGCTTGAAGCGCGCGCCGGACCTTCCCCGCAAGCGCTTCGACTTCGGCAATAAGCGCGGCGCCGTCGAATGATCCCTGCCCGAGAGCTTCGACGATGGCCGCCAATCCCGAACCCTGCGCCGGTTTCCGGACGGCAACCAATTTCCCGAGGAGCTCGGCAAGCCCCTTCCCGTCCCTGGAAAAGTTTCCCCACCCCCGGTCGATCGCAAAAAGGTCCGCGGAATAAAGTTTCTTCTTGGCCTCGTCGTTCTTCGTCTTCTCGGCATTCAGGGCTTTTAAAAGCTGCGGCTCTTTTTCCGATGCCGCACGGTAGAGCGCAAGACCTTCTTCGTAAAGCTGCCAGTCCTCGATCCCGAAATAATCCCCGGCCTCCTCATCCAGGATGGCCGCTGAAACCGCGCCGGTCAGTTCGCCCTTTTCATGGTATTCCTTGAGAACACTCTTCAAAAGTTCCTTGTCAGGAAAACTCCGGAAGATCCGCGCATCAAGCGGTCCCGCCGCCCCTTCGAGCGCCACAAGGCCGATCCCGTACGTCTTCCGGAAATAGCCGATCAGCGCCCGGATGTTCTCCTGGGCGTCTGAAACGTCGTGTGCATCCTGGATCAGGACTACGGTCCGGTCCGTTTTTCCCTGAAATCTTTCAAGGATAGTTCCATGTTCGGAGGGGATGGCGACCTTCGAAAACTTGGCAGAGGTCAAAGGAGCGCCGGTGAGGTTCCCCTCCTGAACATGGGAAGACATGGAGCGTGCAGAATTGGGTACGGCAGACAAGGCATAGGCCTTAGGCCCGAAGAGGTCGGTCGTTAAAAAGAAAAGGACTGTCAGGAAAGCGATCACTTTCCGGAGACAGTCCTCTCTATGGAATACGCCTTTTTTTACCATGACCTCTGCCCTTACTTTGTGGTATTTAAAAAGTCTTTAGAAATTTAACAGGCGGATCTAAATCGCGCAAATTCATGGATTTATGGAATTATTGATGTGCCAGGAATGCTATAAATTGATATTTTTTGATAGGTTGCACTTTCAAAGAATTCTGACATTTTTCATTGGGAGGCAATACAGAGAGGGATCCCCTTCCGACAAAGAAACAACAAACGCGCTTCTAGCGGCGCGTCGAAGAGGATTTTTTTCTGGAAACGGCCGTCGCGGACGCGACTTTTTTCGTCGAAGTAGCCGCAACAGATGCCTGGGCAACATCAGGCGTTGTCTTTGAGGCAAGCGCGGGAGCTACTGCCGGAGCGTCCGGCTTTGGGACCGGCGCACCTTTTTTCGTGACAAGTTCGTAGACGATCTCGCCGGGTTTTACGAAACCAAGCTCTTCGCGGATCACTTTTTCGAGGTAGGCGACATCGGTCTGGAGAAGGTTCTTCTCCTCGGCGAGACCCTTGATCTTCATATCGATATCGTGGATCCGCTTATTGAGCTTCTCTTCCTCAAGCTTCAGCTCGCGATAGCGCGTGACCGACGGCAGGTAGATCCAGCACAACACCAGAAAGATGGCGAGCGCTATCGCGAGGAAGATGAAGAATTTTTTCAGCATTATTTCCCGCTGAGCTTGGGTCCCGCGTAAACCGCTTTCGAGCCCAGGGCCTCTTCGATCCGAAGCAGACGGTTGTACTTGCAGATACGATCCGTCCGCGACGTGGAACCGGTCTTGATCTGACCCGTGCTCAAAGCGACGGCAAGGTCCGCGATCGTCGTGTCTTCCGTTTCACCGCTGCGATGGCTCATGACGGCCGTATAAGCATGCTGTTGGGCCATCTTGACCGCGGCGATCGTCTCAGACAAAGTTCCGATCTGGTTCACTTTGATGAGGATCGAGTTGGCGATCCTCTCCTGGATCCCGCGCTCGAGGCGCTTGGTGTTCGTCACGAAAAGATCATCGCCGACGAGCTGGGTCGTGCTACCGAGACGCTCGGTCAACTTTTTCCAGCCGTCCCAATCATCCTCGGCCAGTCCGTCCTCGATCGAGTAAATCGGATACTTGGCGCAAATGTCCGCGTAAAAATTTACCATATCTTCGGCGGATTTCACGGGCTGGGCTTCGGCGCAAAGCACGTACTTGCCGGGGTTCGGGTTATTCCCGAATTTGTCCTTGTTGAAAAAACTGGAGCTCGCAGGGTCCAGAGCGATCTTCACATCCTTCCCGGGTTGATAGCCGGCCTTCACGATCGCTTCCATGATCACATCCAGGGCTTCGTAATTGGACCCGAGGTTCGGGGCGAAACCGCCTTCATCCCCGACCGCCGTGGAGAGTTTCTTGTCATGGAGGATCTTTTTCAGGTTATGGAACACTTCGGCGCCCATGCGGAGCGCGTTCGAGAAAGTGTCCGCGCCGAACGGCATGATCATGAATTCCTGCAGATCGACGTTATTGTCCGCGTGCACACCGCCGTTGATGATGTTCATCATCGGGACGGGAAGCAACCGCACATCGGTGCCGCCGATATATTCATAAAGCGGCTTGTTCCAGGAGCTGGACACGGCACGCGCGCAAGCGAGTGAAACGCCGAGGATCGCGTTGGCGCCAAGGCGGGACTTGTTCGGCGTCCCGTCGAGCTCGATCATGGCCTTATCGATCAGTTCCTGTTTGGCAGCATCCTTGCCTTTGAGCGCTGCCTGGATCTCGCCGTTCACGTTTTCGACGGCCTTAAGCACGCCTTTGCCGAGATAGCGGGCCTTATCACCGTCTCGGAGCTCGACCGCTTCATGTTCTCCCGTAGAGGCACCGCTCGGGACCGCCGCCCGACCAACGATACCATCGCGCAATTTGACGTCCACTTCGATGGTGGGATTGCCGCGGGAATCGAGGATCTCGCGTGCCTGGATCTTTTCAATAAGTGCCTTCATTTTTGACTCCTTTAGGTTGTCGATCATTGAAACGTTGTCCCGAATGCCCGCCTATGGAGGGTCGAAAACTTTCGGGGATAACAGGGAAAGAAACCCGGAAAATCAGAGGCTGATTATAGCAAATACGCCCAAGGTGTCCAGTTTCCTCACGGATGCGCCGTAGAAGGTGCCTTGACCTTCCCGGAAACCACCAGCTCAAGCGCTTCGGGGTAGATCTCGTACTCGGCGCCGTGGACCCTGGCCTCGAGCGTCTCGAGCGTGTCCCCGGGCAATACCGGAACTTTTCTCTGGAGAATGACCGGCCCGGTATCGACACCGGGATCGACAAAATGAACGGTCACACCGGTCTCTTTAACCTTCGCATTCCATGCGTCCCGAATCCCATGGGCGCCCGGAAAGGCCGGCAAAAGCGCCGGGTGGATATTGATAAGACGTCCCCAGTATTTCCGGACGAACCCTTCGGTCAGGACCCTCATGAATCCGGCCAGGACAACATAATCGATCTTGTGGGAATCAATACACGAAGCGACCGCTTCGTCGAAAAGCGCCCGCGTGGCGTAATCCCTGTGGGAAATGACGACGGCCGGCACGCCCAGTTCTTTCGCGCGCTCAAGGGCCTTCACGTCAGGCTTGTTCGAGATCACAAGCGCCGCCTCGGCATGGACCTTCCCGGCCTTGATCTTTTCGACCAGGTTGGCCATATTGGTTCCGGAACCCGACACTAAAAATGCGATACGTTTCATTTTTTTTCGCGCAACGGTCTCAATGCCTGTCAATTTCCGCAAAGCGAAAATTGGGCGGTCAGCGATCAACGCACAACGTAAAAACTCTTAACCTACGTCGTGGTTTGCGCGTTGAGCGTCGCGCTATCTCCTTTTTCAAAAATACGCTTTCTTCCCTTCCCCGCAACCAGAACGACCATCTCCCCCGGCCGTTCTTTCCGGGTCATCTCCGCGATAAGTTCCGACAAGTTGCCGCGCAGGACCTCCTCGAATTTTTTTGAAATTTCCCGGGCAACGGCGGCCTCGCGATCCCCGAGCACTTCGAGCATGTCTTGAAGAGCCTTCAGAACACGGAAGGGCGACTCAAAAAAGATCAGCGTTTCTTCATGGTCTTCGAGCGCCTTCAATTCGTTCTTCCGCTTCGCGCCCTTGTTGGAAAGAAAACCGTAAAACCCGAAACTGTCCACGGGAAGCCCGCTCATCACCAGCGCCGTGGTGACGGCCGACGGTCCGGGAAGAACTTCGAACGGCAGTTTTTCCTTAAGCGCCGCATGGACGATCTCGAATCCGGGGTCTGAAATAACCGGCATCCCTCCGTCTGAGACGAGCGCGACGCGCTTGTCCTCCTTCAAGAGCTTCAGGATCTCTTCAGCCCGCCTGTCGGAGCTGTGCTCATGATAACTAAGGAGCGGTTTGCCGATCTCATAGTGCCGGAGAAGCGTCAGGGTGCGACGCGTATCTTCGCAAAGGATCAGGTCGGCCTGTTTCAGGACCTCGAGCGCCCGCAACGTGATGTCCGCGAGATTTCCGATCGGCGTGGGGACAATGCTCAACATATCAGATCACCGGTTCCGTTCAACCACATAATCGGCAAGCTGCTCAAGGCTTGTCCGGAAACAGGACGGCGGAAAAACCTCGAGCTCGCGTTTGGCCATCGCGATCAATGCCCTGGCTTTTGCAAAGGCGTAGGCAAGCGCTCCGCTTTTTTCAAGGACTTCCCGGAGCATGGAAAAACGCCTGTGATAACTGCGGGAATAAAGGATACGGACCACTTTGTCCCGTTCCTCGGAAGCCAGGCAATGGATCACAGGAAGCGTGTAAACCCCCTCTTCCAGGTCGGAGCCGAGCGTCTTGCCAAACTCGCTTTCCTGGCCGGCAAAATCCAGGTAATCGTCAATGATCTGGAACGCCATGCCGAAAAAAGTCCCGAAACGGCTAAGCGCTTCGCATCGCTCCGGCCCGAGCCCCCAGATCAGGGCGCCCGTCTGAAGCGCGCACGCGAGAAGGGACGCCGTTTTCTTGCGGACGATCTCCAGATGCGCTTCCTCGGTCATGTTAATATTCTTTTTCTCACTGATCTCCTGGACCTCGCCTTCGCAAATCTCCCCGGCGGTTTTGAGAAAAAGCGGGAAGATCCTGTCATTCCCGTGACGGAAGACCACCGCCACTGCGCGATCATGAAAAAAATCGCCCGCGAGCACGGCCGCCTGCGGGCCTGCCTTGATATGAAGGGCCGCCACGCCGCGCCGGAGCGGCGCGGAGTCGATAATGTCATCATGGATCAATGTCGCGGCGTGGAAGATCTCGACCGCTACGGCAAGATAAAGTTCGGCGGTCTCGTTACGCTCGGAGGGGATCCCCATGCCCGGCTGCGATGACCTCGAAAGGCCGGCGCCTAAAAAGATCAGGGCGGGACGCAAAAGCTTCCCGCTTTTCGAGAAAAAATGATCGACCATCCCGCGCATCTTCGGGATCGGCGTATTCAGCGTCTCCAGGATCAGCGTCGGAACCCGTTTAAGCGGTTCGTTTATCGGCGCGTAGATCTCGTCCAGGGTCAGGGTTGTTTTCATAAGGGCTTTATTATAACAAAACTGTCTTTACGCCTGAGGGATATTTCCGTGACCCGCCCCGCGCTCCAGCATTCCGGTAAGCACGATAAATTGCTCGAGGGAAAGTTCCTCACCGCGAACGTTCAACGAAAGACCGAGCTTCGAGAGGGCCTGCTCCAAGTTTTCGCGGGCTACCTTCGGCGTGAGATTTTTTGCGAGGACCGAAAGAAGGGTCTTGCGGCGCTGAGCAAATGCGACCCGGACCACTTGTAAGAGGAATCCCAGGCTCTTGACGCGCCCTTCCAAAGGATACGGACGGAACAGAAACGAGATCACGCGCGACATGACCTGGGGTTTCGGAAGAAAACAGGAGGGCGACACGTCAAAAAGAAACTCCGCCTCCCCGCAAAGCCGGCTCGTCACGCTCAAACGGCTGTAATCTTCGTCCCCGGCCTTGGCCGTCAAACGCAGCGCGACTTCTTTCTGAAGCATCAGCACGGCCTTCGAAAAAACCGCCGCATGATCGATCAGCTGGAACAGGATCGGCGTGCTGATGTAATACGGCAGGTTCCCGATCACTTTGACGGAAGGTAAAACTCCTTTTTTCCCATCAGAAAAGGCTTCCGCCCCCGTAATAAGTTTCGTCAGATCGCATTTCAACACGTCCGCATGGACCAGCTTGAAACGATCTCCGTGCTCGGGTAAAAGTTCGGCGGTCAGGACTTCGACAAATTTCCTGTCGGTTTCGACGGCAAGTACCGCGAAACCCCGTTCCAATACTTCGCGGGTCACGGCACCGAGCCCCGGGCCGATCTCGAAAACGCGGTCGCCCGGCTGAAGGTCCAGGGAATCTACGATCTTTCGGATCGTATTGGGATCGATCAAAAGATGCTGGCCGAGATGACCGCGGATCTTAAGATCGTATTTTTTGAGGAGTTCGATCTGACTAAGCATACCGGGCAAGAACAAGCCGCTCGGCAAGAACCAGCGCAGCCTTCATCGACGAGGGATCCGCTTTCCCCTTCTTCTGCCAGGCAATATCGAAAGCCGTGCCGTGGTCCGGAGAAGTACGGACGTAAGGAAGACCGAGCGTCACATTGACCCCGTCATGAAAGGAAACCATCTTGAACGGCGCGAGCGCCTGGTCGTGGTACATCCCGATCAGCGCGTCGTATTCCCCCTGGTAGGCCGGATAGAAGATCTGGTCCGCGGGATGCGGACCCGTAACGTTCATCCCCGCTTTGACAGCGCGATGGATCGCCGGAAGGATCACGCGATCTTCCTCTTCTCCGGTTTCACGTCCGTGCGGATTTAAGGCACAAACGGCGATGCGGGGTTTTTTGATCCCGTGATCGCGACGCAAGGCTTCGTCGGTCAGGAAAATTTTGTCAAAAATAAGGTCCGCCGTCAGCAGTTCGCTCACTTTCCGCAGAGGCACGTGGATCGTCGCAAGCGTCAGTTTCAGTTTCGGCCCAACGAACATCATGGCGAATTTTGAAGCGCCGCTCGCCCGGGCAAAAAATTCGGTGTGGCCGACGAAGCCGGGTTCCGCGAGACGCGCCGAGGCTTTGTTAAGCGGCCCTGTAACGATGCCCTGGATAAATCCCCGGTTAGCAAGGTCCGCCGCAATCGCGATGGCCTTGATGGCCAGGCGACCGTTCGATGCGCTTTCCGCGGCAAGATCGAAATCTTCATCGCCGGTCTCATGAAAAGAAACGCTCCGGGCCGGGAGTTTAAGCTTCATGTGACTTTCAAGGGCGTTAAAGGCGGCCCGGGAGCCGATGACGGCGTAATTGAGGGACTTCTTGAAAACGTGACCCTTGAGCGCCTTACAGATAACCTCGGGACCGATGCCGCCCGGATCCCCCATCGTGATCGCTAGGACTGGCTTTTGCTTAGGCATGTTTCACCGTATCGAAATATAGGCGGCTTTTTTGATTTCTTCCATCCAATCACGGAAACGTGCGTTGCTCTTCTGCTGGAAAAGGTAGTTGTTGATCTGCTCCTTGGCCTCTTCAAAAGGAACGGTCTTGCCGGGTTGTTTTTCCTCGATCCGGAAAACATGGTACCCGATCGGCGTCTCAACCACCCCCGTCAATTTTCCCACGGGCGTCGTAAAGATCGCCTTGTCGACCGACTCGATCATCGCGCCTTGCTCGATCCAGTCACCGGTACCCTCCTGGGACGCATGGGTGTCTTCGGAGAACCGCTTGACGATCTCCTCGAATTTTCCGCCCGCTTCGGCCTGCTGATAAAGCTCCTCGATCTTCTTGCGGACCGCTTCATCCGGGATGCCTTTTTGGCGGGATTCGTCACCCTTCTTGAGGGTCAGCGAACGCACCCGGACCCGTTCTTTCACCTGGAATTTGTCGGTGTTTTTTTTGTAAAAATCTTCAGCCTCGGCCGGCGAAACCACAACCTTCGAACGGATCTCCCGGTCCTGGAGCTGGCGGATCATGGCCTGCTTGCGCAACCGCTCGCGCAGGTCTTTCAGGGTCATCCCTTCTTTTTCAAGCATCAAGTCCAGTTCTTCCGGCTTTTCCATCTTGCTCTTGAACTGGTCCATCTCTTTTTCCAGATCCTCGTCTTTCACCACGATCTCTTCGCGCACGGCCTCCTGATAGACCAGCTTGTCCTCGATCATCTGGTTGAGGATCTTCTGCCGGGCCTCTTGGACGATCTTCATCAGTTCTTCGCCACTATATTCCTTGTTGTACTGCTCATAGACCGGCCGGAGAAAATTATCCAATTCGGCCTGAGTGATCACCTCGTCATTGACGACAGCGACCACGCGGTCGAGAAGCTCCCGGTCCGCCGCGTGGGAGGACGGCAGGCATGATCCAAAAATAAAAATGGCCAGAAGAAGCTTTTTCATAAGGCGAGCATTATATCATGAAACCGGGTCTCCGGTCCTAGGCCCCCGTCGCGGGATCGAGGACCGAAGACCGAGGGCCGGCATCTTGGCGCTGTTCCTCCACTGCCTTTTTAAGCATTTTACAGTAAAGATCGAACCCGACGGCATGGATAAAACCGCTTTGCTCATGCCCGAGAAGATTTCCCGCGCCGCGGATCTCAAGATCTTCCATCGCGATCCGGAACCCGGACCCGAGCTGGGTGAATTTCTCAATAGCGGCAAGCCGCTTCTGCGCATCCTGCGTCATCACCCAGTCCTTCGGGATCAAGAAATAGGCGTAAGCTTGACGCTTCTGCTTAAAACGCCCCACGCGCCCGCGAAGCTGATAAAGATCCGCGAGACCAAAACAATCGGCCCGGTCCACAATGAGGGTGTTTACGTTCGGGATATCGATCCCGGACTCGATAATATTGGTCGAAATAAGACAATCGATCTCTCCCTTGAGAAATTCCTTCAGCACCCCTTCGAGCATCTCAACGTTCATCTGTCCGTGCATCACGCCGAACCGCACGCCCGGGAGAAGTTTTCGCATCCTTTCGTGGACCCGCTCGATCGACTGAACCCGGTTGTGGACAAAATAAACCTGCCCGCCGCGCGCGAGCTCCCGCTCCACCGCCTGCTTCACGATATTTTCATGATATTCCATCACAAAGGTCTCGACCGGCAAGCGGTTCTCAGGAGGCGTATCGATCACGGACATATCGCGAACCCCCAGAAGCGCCATATGAAGCGTTCGCGGGATCGGGGTCGCGGTAAGCGTCAGGACATCGACCTGCGTGCGAAGGTGTTTGAGTTTTTCCTTATGCCTCACGCCGAAACGCTGTTCCTCGTCAATGATCACGAGCCCCAGGTCCTTGAACCGCACATCTTTGGACAAAAGCCGGTGGGTGCCGATCACAGCGTCAGTCGCCCCCGTCTCAAGAGATTTTACGATCGCCCGCTGTTCCTTCGGCGTCTGGAATCGGGACAGAAGTTCCACCGTCACAGGAAAATTCTTCGCACGCTCCTTGAAAAGAATGTAATGCTGTTCGGCAAGAATGGTGGTCGGGACAAGGAACGCGACCTGTTTTCCGCCGGTAACGGCTTTGAAAGCGGCCCGCATCGCGACTTCGGTCTTTCCGTAACCAACGTCCCCGCACAGCAAGCGATCCATCGGCCCGGAGGATTCCATATCGCGTTTGGCCTCTTCGATCGCCCGTTTCTGCCCGGGCGTCTCGTCGAACGGAAACTCATCTTCGAACTGCTTTTGCCACGGCGTGTCCACGGGAAAGGCAAGTCCTTTCAAAAGGCTCCGCTTCGCCTGAAGCTCGATCAGGTCCTTGGCGACATTGTGGAGCGCGATACGCGTCCGTTGTTTGATCCTCTCCCACTCTTTCGTATTGAGTTTTGTAAGTTTTGGCAAAACCCCGGAACCGCCGACATAGCGCTCAAGCGGTTCTTCGAGAGAAAGATAAAGGATCTCTTTGTTCGCATACTCCAGGGCGAGGCACCGGGTCTTTTTGCCTTGCATCTGGATCGCCTTCGTTCCAAGAAAGCGTCCGATCCCGTACTGGAAATGCACGACCAGATCCCCGCGTTCGAGATCTCTGGGACCTTCCACGGGCTCGAACGTCTCGAGCCTTTCTTCCATGCGCCGGAGCTTTTTGCGGAACATGTCGGAGACCTGAATGAGGAAGACCTCCTCGAACGTAGCCGTGCTTTCGCCGGTCGCGAGCGAGAAATCACGGATCTGGACGGGCAAGTCACCGCGGAACTGGACACGAATGGGAAGCCGGTAGGTCACGGGATAGATATCGATCACGCCGCCGCGGACCGCAAACTCCCCCGGAAGGGCAACAAACTCCCTTTTCTGATAATGAAGGCCGTTCAGAAGCTCTTCAAGCCCCGAGGGGCCGATCGTAGCATTAACCCTGAGCCTTTTGATTTCCATGGGGAAGCTATTTTAGCAGAGAAAAACCATGCGGGCATGCTTTACGCGCAAACCTCCGAGGAAGCCTTGGGAAGTGCCGCGTATCTTATTTCTTGGATCTTTTGGGCGGCCGGGAGGGCTTTTTTTTCGGCGTAGGATTCCGTTGCGCGGGAGCGATCACTTCGGAAACCGTCACCTTCCCGACACCTTTTTTGGTAACAGTCACATGACGCTGCGGCTCGGGGGCTTTCTGGGGGACGGGATTGCCCTTGGGATGATAGGCGGCCTTACGCTGCGCAAAGCATTCTTTGCAATAGACCGGACGGTCGCCGCTTGGTTTAAAAGGAACTTCGCAATCCTTTTTGCAATCCGCGCAAACCGCTTTATGAAGGATCCTTTCGCGGTGCCCTTGGGGATGATGATTGCCCTGGCCCAGCTGCGGTGTTTCCTGAGGCCGGGAAGATTGCTGGGGCTGTTCGGGACGCTGGACCGGCTTGGAAAGGTCCTCGCCGACGGAAAGCCGCGTGATCAAACTGTCCATTTTCCGCCCTAACGCCAAAAGCTGCTCCTGGACCTTGGCCATGAAGCCTAAAAAATCCGGTCCGGCGGATGTCGGAGAAGAATCTTTGGATTTCGAATTCTTTTTCATAGGACTCCTTGGAATACTGGGTATCGACTGATATGAAAAAAGTTAAGCAGAAACGGCCAGTTTTTTGGTCCAGGCGCTGATGCGCTCAACGGCTCTTTCGATATCCTTTTCGGAGGTAGCGAAACTTGTACGGATATGAGCCGCGCTGCCGAAGGGTTCACACGGGATAACGGCAATGTGAGCTTCTTCGAGAAGCTTTCTTGCAACCTCAAAGGCGCTCAATCCGGTATCCTGGATATCGATAAAAAGATAGAACGCACCGGCCGGCTTAAAAGGTTTGAAGGAAGGAACGGTCTTGAGAAGGGAAATAAAAAGATCGCGGCGTTTCTGGAAAACCTCGCGCATCTTCGCGGCTTCCTCATCCCCCTGATCGAGGGCGACCACGCCACCGGGCTGCGTAAAAGAGACGGGATTCGACGTCGAATGGCTTTGGATGCTTTCCACGGCTTTGGCGAGGACCTTTTCGGGGATCGCGGCGTATCCGAGCCGCCATCCGGTCATGGCATAAGCCTTACTGTGGCCGTTGACGATGATCGTGCGTTTCGCGATCTCGGAGTCCAACGACGCAATCGAAATATGTTGGGCGCCGTCAAAAACGAGCTTTTCGTAAATCTCATCGCTCAGGATCCAAACATCCGGGTGTTTTTTGAGCGCCGCGCAGAGCGCCAACAGTTCTTCCCGGGTGTAAACCGCACCGGTCGGATTCGACGGAGAATTCAGGATCAAAAGTTTGGAGCGCGGCGTAAGGGATTTTTCGAGAATATCCGGCGTGATCTTGAAACTTGTTTTGACGGAGGTCGGAAGGAAAACATTCGTCCCACCGATCACGGTCACCATCTCGGGATAGCTCAGCCAATAAGGCGAAGGAATGAGCACTTCATCCCCGGGGTTAAGCATCGCGAAAAGAACATTGAAGATCACGTGCTTCGCGCCGCAGCCGACCACGATCTGATCGATCGCAAAATCCAAACCTTGATCGCGTTTGAGCTTACGGCAAACGGCCTGGCGGAGTTCCACGGTCCCTGGGACGGGCGTGTACTTGGTGTTCCCTTTCTTGAGGGATTCGATCGTGGTCTCTTTGATAAAAGAGGGCGTATCGAAATCCGGCTCGCCGGCACTCAGGGAGATCACGTCGATCCCCTGCGCTTTCATGGCCTTCGCCTTTGCGGCGATCTCAAGCGTGACGGAGGGTTTGACCGCAAGCACTCTGCGCGAAAGATCCATGGGGGGAAAATCTCCTTAGTCTTCGCTGCCCTTGAGAAATTTCCGAAGGCTTTTGAGAAAGCCACCCTTCTTTTCCGAGTCTTTCTTTTCGACGGGCTCGACCTTAGCGGTCTCCTTCTTAGACTCAGGCGCTTTGGCAACTTCCTTGGCGCTGGCTTTCACTTCCGGCTTTTCAGAAGATTTTTTCTCTTCCTTCTTTTTCTTGGTCTTTTTTGCGGGAGCCTCAAAAACAGCCGTCCACTCAAGAAGGGCCTTTTGCGCGCCGTCACCGGGACGGAACCCGAGGCGCAGGACGCGGGTGTAACCGCCCTTACGGTCCTTGAACTGGGGAACGATCTGACGGATCAGCATTTTCGCGATCTCATCCGAATGCGTTTTCGAAACAAGCAACCGCCGGGCGTGAAGCCCTTCCTGTTTCGCGAGCGTGACCATTTTGTCCGCGAACGCGCCGGCCTCTTTGGCCTGGGCGTACGTGGTCACGATCCTCTTCTTGAAAACGAGAGCCCGCACAAGATTCCGCAACAGGGCTTCCCGGTGTTCGCTTCTAACGCCTAATTTTCTCCGAAGTCGACGATGGCGCATGGGATCCTCTTATGCCTCCGCAGCAGGAGTCACAACAGCTGCCGGCTTGTTTGGCATACGCTCCTCAAGATTCATTCCGAGGTGAAGCCCCATGGAGGTCAGGATGGCATTGATCTCGTTGAGGGATTTCTTCCCGAAATTCTTGTATTTGAGCATCTGCGCTTCCGTCTTTTGCACGAGATCGCCGATCGTTTTGATGCTGGCGGCCTCAAGGCAGTTCGCGCTGCGGACGGAGAGTTCGAGTTCACTGATGGGTTTGTTCACCATATCGAGGAATTCCTTATCCTGCTCTTCCTCTTCTTCTTCTTCTTCCGGAAGCTCTCCGTAATTAACGAAGATATCGAGATGGCGCTGAAGGATGTTGGACGCGTACAAAAGCGCCTCTTCCGGCCCCATGGATCCGTTGGTCCAGATCTCAAGGATCAGACGATCATAATCCGTGATCTGGCCGACGCGGGTGTCTTCGACGTAGAAGTTCACCTTCATCACGGGTGAGTAGATCGAATCCACCGTCACGACGCCGATCGGGGAATCTTCCTGCTTGTTGCGTTCGGCAGGCACATACCCGCGGCCACGACCCACTTCCATTTCCATCTTGAAAGAAACGGCTTTGGTCAGGGTGCAGAGCACGAGATCGGGATTGACGATCTCAACGGTCTCATCGGCCTGGATGTCAGAACCCTTCACCGGACCCTGCTTCTTCACATCAATATAGATCTTCTTGGGACCTTTGCCATGATAGCGAAGAACCAGCTTCTTGACGTTCATAACGATCTGGGCGCCGTCCTCAAGGACTCCGTCCAGCGTAGAGAACTCATGCAGCATCCCGTCGATCTTGATATTGGTAACAGCCGCCCCTTCGATCGAAGAGATCAGCACGCGGCGAAGCGCGTTCCCGATCGTGGTTCCGTAGCCGCGTTCGAACGGTTCGGCAACGAACTTCCCGAAGGTCGGCGTCAAACTGCTCTGTTCCGCCTCCAGACGTTTCGGCATTTCAAATGTTTTCCAACGAATTCCCATTTTCTTTATCCTCCGATGAATCCTGCCGTCCCGCAAAAACGGGCACCCGGTCAGGATGAATTATTTCGAGTACAATTCGACGATGAGCGACTCTTCGACCGGCAACCCGGCTTCCGCTTTCGTGGGGAACCGAAGAACCTCCCCGGTCAATTTCTCGCGGTCCAGCTTCAACCATTCCGGCACGGTCAGGTCCTTCCACTTCTCCATGCTGGCCTGCCCTCTTTTGATCGTCGCTTCCTTCTGCTTCACGCCGATCTTCTGGCCGATCTTGAGGATGTACGACGGAATGTTAACTTTCTTTCCGTCCACGGTGATATGCCCGTGTCCGACCATCTGACGCGCTTCCCGGCGGGAGGCGGTAAAAAGAAGCCGGTACACGACGTTGTCCAAGCGACGCTCAAGCAACTGAATGAGCATTTCGCCGGTCACGCCTTTCGTCCGGACAGCGCGCTGAAAGAACACGCGGAACTGCTTCTCGGTGACGCCGTAGATCCTTTTCATTTTCTGTTTTTCGCGAAGCTGCACACCGTAGTCGGAAAGCTTCACGCGCGCGAGACCATGCTGGCCGGGCGGCTTGCTCAAACGCTTGTCGTGTTTTTCATCCGTCGTGCGGCGGCCTTTGAGCCCTAAATTGACGCCCTCACGGCGGTGCAACCGGATGACTGGACCGCGATATCTTCCCATAAATTAAACTCTCCTCTTCTTCGGCGCGCGGCAACCATTGTGCGGAATCGGGGTAATGTCATGGATCGCGCTGATCGTAAGCCCCGCGGCCTGCAATGCCCGGATCGCCGATTCACGCCCGGCGCCCGGTCCTTTAATATAGACTTCCACTTCTTTCATGCCGTGCTCCATGGCCTTCTTCGCGGCCTTTTCGGACGCGATCTGTGCCGCGAAAGGCGTAGATTTCTTGGAGCCCTTGAACCCGGCAGACCCGGAAGATTCCCAGCAAATCGCGTTCCCGCCGGCATCGGTGATCGTAATGATCGTGTTGTTAAAGCTCGCCGCGATATGAGCGACACCGCGCGTGATATGTTTAACCTTCTTCTTTGCCATTTTATTTCCTCTTTATCTCACTTAGGATTATTTGGGTGCGGGCGCCTGCCTGTTGAGCCCGCCCACCGTTTTACGTTTGCCTTTACGGGTACGCGCATTCGTGTGGGTGCGCTGTCCCCGGACCGGAAGGCCCTTCAAATGTCTCTGCCCGCGGTAGCTGCGAATATCCATCAACCGCTTGATGTTCTGCTGGATCTCACGACGCAGATCCCCTTCCACCTTCACCAGGTGCTGGATAATATTCGTGATCGAGGAAATCTCCGCCTCGGTCAGGTCCTTGGCCCGTTTCGCCAGGTCCACCTTGGCTTCCAGCAAAACCTTCTTGGAAAGCGTCTTCCCGATCCCGTACAGGTAGGTCAACGCCACATCCACTCTTTTATCTCGCGGGATATCCACCCCAAAAAAACGCGGCATACTAAGATCCTTTCTTTAAAAAAGAAAAATTAACCTTGTCTCTGCTTATGCTTCGGATTCGAGCAGATCACATAGACATAGCCCTTGCGGCGTACGATCTTGCAATTTTCACAAATCCTTCTAACCGAACTTCTGACTTTCATTTTGTCACCTCGAAGATCATTTAACCCTAAAAGTAATTCTGCCCCGGTTCAGATCGTAGGGCGAGAGCTCCACCTTCACCTTGTCACCCGGAAGGATGCGGATGTAATTCATTCTCATTTTGCCAGAGATATGCGCCAACACCAAATGCCCGTTCTCGAGCTGCACGCGGAACATCGCGTTCGGCAGCGGCTCAACCACCTTTCCCTCAACCTCGATGGCATCTTCCTTCGGCATGGTTTAAGAAGCCTCATCCCCTGTAAGATTGATAATTCCATTTTCTGTAAAAGCGACCGTGTCCTCGTAATGGCTTGCGTTTTTTCCGTCCTTGGTCACCACCGTCCAGCCATTTGCGAGGGTTTCAACCGCATAATGTCCCGCGGTCACCATCGGCTCAATCGCGAGGACAAGCCCCGGTTCTAGCTTGGCGCCCCGCCCGGGCTTCCCGTAATTCGGCACCTGCGGGTCTTCATGAAGCTCACGTCCAATCCCGTGACCTGCATAATCGCGAACCACCTGGTAGCCTTGGGACTCGATGTACTTCTGGATGGTTTCGGAAAGGTCCCCGATCCGCCAGCCCGGTTTGTAACCATCCAGACCGCGATCAAAAGCCTCTTTCGCGATCCGGATAAGATCTTTGTCCTTCTGACCGACCCGGCCTACATGCCAGGTCCGTGCCGCATCCGCAAAAAAACCTTTAAATTTCACACCAATATCAAAACTAACAATATCGCCTTCTTGGAGGCGTCTTGCGTCCGGGATCCCATGCACAACTTCCTCATTAACCGAAATACAGGCGGTCTTCGGAAAACCTCGATATCCCTTAAACGCCGGCTGTCCGCCGTTCTCGCGGATAATTTTCTCCGCGACACCATCCAGCTCGTCAGTGGTCACGCCTTCAACCACGCGCGGCTGAACTGCTTTAAAAACTTTCTGCGCAATCTCCCCGGCTTCCCGAATTAACTGAATTTCCCGGTTCGATTTCAGCTCAATCATGCAGTTTTACGGATCTTTTCAAAAAGTTTCTCTAAAGTCTTCTGCACGGAAGGTGCATCGCCATCCGCCGGAACATCCCGAAGCAACCGCCGTTTCCTGTAAAAATCGATCAAAGGCTTTGTGGACTCATGATACACCTTGAGTCTCCGGCGGATCGTTTCCGGCTCGTCATCTTTACGGGTCGTGAGTTTTTCCCCGTCCACATCGCACACGCCTTCGCTTTTGGGAGGCATGTTCCGCACATGATAGATCTTCCCGCATTTCGGGCAGCCTCGGCGGCCCGAAAGCCGATCCACGACCACTTGCTCCGACGCGTCGAAATTGATGACCGCCGTCAACGGCTGCGCCCGCTCAATCAAAAACTTTTCAAGGGCTTCCGCTTGTCCGATCGTCCGGGGATAACCGTCGAGCACAAACCCTTTGAATCCTTTCAACGAACCGATCGCATCGAACATCATCTTGTTCACAAGATCGTCCGAGACGAGCTCTCCGCGCTCCATCACCCCTTTGGCCTCAACTCCGAGCGGTGTGCCTTCCTTGACGTTTTTCCGGAGAATATCACCGGCCGCGAGATGAGCCAGCTGAAGCCCCTTACAAAGCATCTGCGCGTGCGTTCCCTTCCCCGCCCCCGGAGGCCCGAGAAAAATAAGATTCATATTAGCGGCGCCCCTTAAGACGGCCTTTTTTTATAAAACCGTCGTAGTGACGCATCACGAGCTGCGATTCTACGGACTTCATCACGTCCAGCACCACGCCGACAATGATGAGAAGTCCCGTACCACCGAAAAAGCTGGCGATCAAAAACGGGATGTTCAAGAACCAAGGTGCCGAAACAATCTTCGGGAAAAGTGCGATCAACGCCAGGATGATCGCGCCAGAAGACGCGATCCTTGTCATCAAATAATCCAGATACTCGGCCGTATTGCGCCCCGGACGGATCCCCGGGATGAAGCCCCCGTACTTCTGAAGGTTCTCGCTCACCTCGATCGGATTAAACGTAATCGCTGTATAAAAGAACGTAAAGAACACGATCAAAAGAGCATCGATCAACATATAAGCGCCGGTCCCGTAACTGATCATCTGCGCCACGCGCGTTAACGCCCCGGCGTTCGGGAAAAACCCCGCTATCGTTGCCGGAAACAAAATCACCGACTGCGCAAAGATAATCGGAATCACGCCCGCCTGGTTCACCTTTAACGGTAGATACGTGCTCTGCCCGCCGTACATTCTATGCCCCCGGATCTGTTTGGCATATTGGACGGGGATCTTTCTTTGCCCCTGAATAATCAGGATCAAAAAAACGATCGCCCCGACGAACAATCCGATCATGATCGCAAATTTCCACCACGGAAGCTGCTGCCGCGCAGGATCAAGCGGTGAAAGCAGAACCCAGGTCTGCCGCAGCGCTTCCGGCAATGAATCAATGATCCCGGCAGTAATGATAATCGACATACCGTTCCCGATGCCGTAATTGTCGATCTGCTCGCCGAGCCACATAATAAACGCCGTCCCGGTGGTCATGGTAAGCATACACATCAACCGGAACCCCCACCCGGGATTCGGAACGATCACCGCGCCCTGAAAAGCCGCAGGATTTTCAAGCCAAAGAGCGATAAAAAACGTCTGAAGTGCGCTCAGGATGATCGTGCCATAGCGCGTGTACTGAATGATCTTTTTCCGGCCCTCTTCGCCCTCTTTGGCCATTTTTTCGAGAGCGGGAATCACTACCGTCAAAAGCTGCAGGATGATCGACGCCGAAATATAAGGCATGATCCCGAGCGCGAAGATCGTCGCTTTCTGAAGCGCGCCGCCGGTGAACATCCCCATAAATCCGAGGAGCGTCCCGCCGGCCATATGCTGTTGAAAAAACCGGGCGAGCGCGACACCGTCGATCCCGGGGGTCGGCACATAAGTCCCGATCCGGTAGACCGCGATGATCGCGAACGTGAAGAGGATCTTTTTACGAAGATCCGGAATCTTTAAAATATTAGCGAACGCCTGCAGCATCGAAACCCTTTACCCCTTGAAGGGGATCACGACTGCCTGGCCGCCGGCCGCCTCGATCTTTGTCTTCGCCGAAGCGCTGAAAAGATGGGCCTTTACGGTCAGAGCCTTTTTCACTTCACCATTACCGAGGACTTTAAGTCCCGAAAGAAGCTCTTTAACGACGCCTTTCTTCACCAATAATTCCGGTGTGATTTCCTTCTCACTAAGCAGCGCGAGCTGCTGAAGATTGATAATGCAGTAAAACTTTCTGAAAGCATCATGGTTGAAACCACGCTTCGGGAGACGGCGGTAAAGAGGATTCTGTCCTCCCTCAAACCCCTGCCGGACCTGTTTGCCGGAACGGGCGCGTTGCCCTTTATGCCCCTTGGTCGAGGTCTTCCCATGCCCGGAACCGATACCGCAACCGATACGTTTTCTCTTTTTCTTGTACGGAAATTTGGCTCTCATGACGCTTTCTTCTCACCTTCCGTGTCGTAGCGCATTCTCCGGTCGACCAGAGAAGTCAACCCGTCGATGGCGGCCTTAAGCACGTTCACCGAATTATCGCTGCCGAGACTTTTTGTCAAAATATCCTTAATCCCACAAGCTTCGCAAGCCGCACGGACCGCGCCGCCGGCAATGACGCCGGTACCCGGCGAAGCAGGCTTTAGAAGGACCTTGGCCGCTCCATAGCGTCCGATGATCTCATGGGGGATCGTGGTCCCTTTTAAAGTGATCTTGATACGGCTCTTGCGGGCCGCAACGAGCGCCTTACGAATCGCATCTGCAACCTCGTTCGCCTTTCCCTGAGCGTATCCGAGTTCCCCGTTTCCGGTCCCGATCACCACAAGAGCGCTAAAACTAAAACGCTTACCGCCCTTCACGACCTTGGCGCAACGGTTGACCTGGATGACTTTCTCGAACGCCGTAGCGTCATCCGCCACAGGCCTCCGGGAAGAAGCCCCCCACGTCTTAGGCGCGGGAGCTGCTACAACATCTTTAGGTTCGTCTTTTACCGATGCGTCTGGCTTTTGCATGCTACTTGGATTTCCTTTCGCTGGATTCTTCAAAATTGAATACCGTTCTGACGGATCGCTTCGGCCAAAGCCTTCACGCGTCCGTGATAAAGATAGCCGCCGCGATCAAAGGCGATCTTCACAATGCCTTTTTTCTTGAGCTCTTCGGCAAAAAGCTTGCCCAGCTCTTGGGCGATCGTGGTCTTCCCTTTTTTAGGGGCCACTTTCAAAAAATCCTTGTCGCGCGATGAAAAAGACGCGAGCGTCTTCTGGGCGCCATCATCGATCGCCTGGACAAAAATATTGTTCAGGGAACGGTGAACTGCCACGCGGGGCCTTTCGGCGGTCCCGAAAATCTTCTTCCGGATCCGGCGATGCCTCTGAATTCTTCCCCACTCTGTCGCATGAACCATAAATTCTAAACTCCTCTATTATTAACTGACGGCTTTGCCTTGTTTGCGCCGCACGTACTCGCCGACGTAGCGGATCCCCTTGCCCTTATAAGGCTCGGGTTTGGCAAAGGCACGAATCTCTGCCGCAACCTGACCGACCCGCTGCTTATCTAACCCCGTGATCGAAATCTGGGTCGGCTTGGGACATTTAATCTCAACATCCTTGCCAAACGCATAGTCGATCGGATGAGTGAAACCGAGCGACATTGAAAGAACATTGCCCTTCACAGCAGCCTTGGCGCCGACGCCAACGATCTCAAGGTCTTTGCCGTATCCTGTAGTGACCCCATGGATCATGTTCTGGATCAAACTCCTCGTAAGGCCATGAAGCGCGCGGTCGGTCCGGATGTCCGTCGGCCGCGAAACTTTCACCTCGCTGCCTTCCACCGCCACTTTGATACGGGGATGGACAGACATCGTCAAAGAGCCCTTGGGCCCCTGCACTTGGACCGTAAGGCCCTGAACAGACACTTTAACTTTTTCCGGGATTGTTACTGGTTTTCTTCCGATACGTGACATTTCAATAGACTCCGTTGCTTACCAAACCGTGCAAAGAATTTCGCCGCCCGCTTTGAGTTCCCGGGCTTGCTTGTCCGCCAAAACACCGCGAGGCGTCGAAAGGATCGTGATCCCAAGCCCCCCAAGGACCTTCGGGATCTCCTGATAACCAACATACCGACGAAGCCCGGGCTTGGAAATTCGGCGCAATCCCTGGATCGCAGCCTTCTTCCCCCCGGGAAGATACTTCAAATGAATCCTCACAAAATTCTTCTGCCCTTCGCTGAACGGCTTCACGTTCTCGATGAAACCCTCTTCCTTCAGGATCTCCGCTAAACGGACGGTCAGTTTCGAAGCCGGTATGGTCAGCTTGTCCTTCTTGGCCTTCGAAGCATTCCGGATCGCCGTTATAAAATCTGCTATAAAATCACTACGCGCCATGCTATGACTCCTTCTTGGGTCCGCGAGCCTACCAGCTGGATTTGACCACGCCGGGAAGCATCCCCGTATTCGCTAATTCACGGAAACAAATACGACAGATGGAAAATTTCCGGATGTAGCCGCGGGGCCGCCCGCAACGCTGGCAGCGGTTGTATTTCCGCACTTTAAATTTCGGTTCAAGCCTTTGTTTGACAACTAAACATTTCTTTGCCATGAATCAGTCCCTGGGTTATTTCCTAAAAGGAAATCCTAATAGCTCGAGAAGTCTCTTTCCTTCTTTATGATTCTCCGCTGTAGTCACGAAGGTAATATCCATCCCCTGCGTCTTTTTAATCTTGTCATACTCGACTTCCGGAAAAATCGTCTGTTCAGTCAAGCCGATCGAAAAGTTCCCACGCTGGTCAAAACTTTTATCCAAGAACCCTCGGAAGTCGCGAATACGGGGCATCGCCACATTAAAAAGCCGGTCCACGAATTCATACATGCGAATCTTCCGGAGCGTCACCTTAAGACCAATGGGAGACCCCTCTCTCAACTTAAAAGCCGAAATGGATTTCTTGGCTCGCGTCACAACCGGTTTTTGCCCGGTAATGCGCCCAAGCTCGATCGCGATCTGATCCAGGATCTTGATATCCTCCTGACCTTCTTTCACGCCCATATTGATAACGACCTTGACCAGCCTGGGAGCCTGCATCGGATTTTTATAACCAAACTCTTCCATAAGAACCGGAAGGGCTTCCTGACGGTATTTTTCGAGCAATCGTGGCATCACTGCAACCTTTTGATTCATAGCTTTTATAGAACCTCACCTGACGCTTTAACGATACGGTGCTTGGTCCCGTCCGCGAGGATCGAATACCCGACACGGGAGGGCTTGCCGCTGCGCGGGCATACCAGCTTCACGTTGGCAATATGGAGCTTGCCTTCCATCTTCGTGATGCCGCCTTTCGGATTATCTTTACTCTTCCTCAAATAACACGTCCGGTAATTGATCTTCTCGATCAAGAGCATGCTTTCCTTGGGGAACACCCGCATCACACGGCCTTTTTTGCCTTTATCTTTTCCCTTAGTAACGATCACTTCATCCCCTTTACGGATCTTCATGATTACACGACCTCCGGAGCGAGCGAGATGATCTTTGCGAAATCGGCATCACGCAGTTCTCGGGCCACAGGACCGAAAATGCGGGTCCCGCGCGGATTTTTCTGGTTATCGATCAATACAATGGCGTTCGAAGAGAATTTCACGAACGATCCGTCTTTACGGCGGATCGGAGATTTCGTCCTTACGACCACCGCCTTGACGACCTCGCCTTTTTTCACAGCACCGGTCGGAAGGGCTTCCTTCACAGAGGCCGTAATAATGTCGCCGACCTCGGCCGATCGCTTTCCGTGACGGCCCAACACACCGATCATGGCAGCTCTTTTAGCGCCGCTGTTGTCAGCAATCTCAAGAATGCTCCGCATCTGGATCATGATTTCATCACCCTGACCAGGCGCCAACGCTTGGTCTTTGAAAGAGGACGCGTCTCGACGATCTGCACGCGGTCCCCTTCTTTCGCTTCGTTCTTTTCATCATGAGCGGCATATTTAATATGGCGCTTGATGATCTTGTTGAATTTCGAATGCTGCAGCAACCGGGTCACAAGAACCACGATGGTCTTGTTCATCTTGCTGCTGACCACAACGCCCTCACGAACGCGTTTGCCTTTGATCTCAAGTTCCTTGTCGGTCATGACTTCTTCTCGCCTTTCTTCATCCCGTTGATCAGCGTCAGGATCCGCGCAATGTTTTTCTTTGCTTCCTTGATCGAGGATTGACGTTCGAGCTTCCCGGTCTTGTGCTGGAACCGGAGTTGCATGAGATCTTTCTTAGTGGTGTTCAGTTTTTCCTGTAGCTCTTCAACGGTGAGCTCCCGGAGTTCTTTGACTTCCGCCATATTAAGCCCCTACCTCACGTTTCACAAATTTTGTACGGAATGGGATCTTGTGCGCACAGAGCCGCATGGCCGAACGCGCCATTTCTTCCGGAATCCCGCCCATCTCGAAAAGGATACGGCCCGGCTTGATAACCGCCACATAATACTCCGGAGCGCCCTTACCTTTTCCCATGCGGGTTTCGGCCGGCTTCTTGGAATAAGACTTGTCCGGGAAAACGCGCAGCCAGATCTTGCCGCCGCGCTTCACATGACGGGTTAACGCCACACGGGACGCTTCGATCTGGATCGCTGTAAGCCAAGCGCATTCCATCGCTTTAAGCCCGAATTCGCCAAAAGCAAGCGAACTCCCGCGGGTAGCAATGCCGCGCATCCAACCGCGCTGCTGCTTACGAAATTTGACCCTTTTAGGCTGCAGGGGCATTGTCTGAATTCTCCTTCTTCCCTTCGACGCTCTGCGCCGTTTCTGCCGGCACGGCCGCCGCTTCGGCTTTCGAAGCCTCTTCGATCACCATGAACTTCTTCTCCAGTTCAAGTTTCTGAGCTTCCTGTTCTTTTTTGACAAGAATATCGCCCTTGTAGATCCAGGTCTTGCAACCGATCGTGCCGTAAGTGGTGAACGCCTCAGCAAATCCATAATCGATATCCGCGCGGAAAGTGCTTAAGGGAACTTTCCCTTCCTTGTAACCTTCTTCGCGGGCGATTTCAGCGCCGCCCAAACGACCTTTGCATTTAATTTTGATCCCCAACGCGCCCTTTTGCATCGCCAACTGCACGGCTTTTTTCATCGCGCGACGAAACCCGATACGTTTTTCAAGCTGGAGAGCCAGATTTTCGGCCACCAGCTGCGCATCGATCTGAGGCATCTTGACTTCCTTGATATCCAAGAAAACCTCGTTTTTCGTAAGCTTGGCAAGGTCTTCCTTGATCTTATCAATCTCTTGACCGCGGCGACCGATGATCACACCGGGTTTAGCCGCAAAGATACGAAGGCGAAGGCGGTTCGATGAGCGATCGATCTCGATTGACGAAATTCCGGCGAAAGAAAGCTTCTCTTTGAGATACTTGCGGATCTTGAGATCCTCCATCAAAGTCACGCCCGCGTCGCGTTTGGCGAACCAGCGCGCTTTCCAGGGCTTGATATACCCGACCCTAAGTCCGTATGGATGTACTTTCTGACCCAAAATAGCCTCCCTTAAGCAGCCGAAGCGGCTTTCTTTTTCTGTTTTGCTTTGGCGTCTTCCGGCATCGTGCCGCCCCAAAACTTGGTTCCCTCACAAACAACCACCGTCAAATGCGTGGTACGTTTAAGGAGCCTGTCGGCACGGCCCATGGAACGGGTCAAGAACCGCTTGAGCACCGGTCCGCCGTCTGCGCGAACATCCGCAACAATAAGACGTTTTTCATCCAACCCGAGATTTTTCGCATTCGCAACGGCGCTTTTGAGCGTCTTGAGCGCCATGACTGCGCCTTTTTTGTTCAAAAGGGAAAGGACCCCCATGGCTTCCATCACGGGCCGTTTTTTAATCGTCCCGAGCACGACACGAACCTTACGGGGTGCGATCCTGAGATACTTGGTGATCGCCTTGACCCTTCGCGGGTTCGGCGCCACTACGGTCGGTGCTTTTTTTTCTTCTTTTTTGGCCATGAGATCGCCCGTTTAGGTCTTTGCGCCTTCGGCAAGAGCTTTCGCTTTATCGCCAGAAGCGCTGTGTTTTCTGAATGTGCGCGTCGGAGAAAATTCTCCGAGCTTGTGTCCGACCATGTTTTCGGTCACAAAAACGTTTTGGAAGGCTTTGCCGTTGTGTACGGAAAAGGTCAAGCCAACGAATTCCGGCGTGATCGTCGAGCGACGCGACCAAGTCTTGATCGGACGACGATCCTTCTTCGCATTCGCGACCTGGACTTTTTTCAAAAGATGATCTTCGATGTAGACGCCTTTTTTAGACGAACGGCTCATTTTCTACGATCCTTCACAATGTACTTGTTGGATAATTTATAGCGTTTGCGCGTCTTAAAACCCTTGGATTTAACGCCAGTCGGACTCTGCGGATGATTGCCGCCCTTCGATTTACCTTCACCCCCACCGAGAGGATGATCCACCGGGTTCCTCGCCACACCGCGTGAAACCGGACGTTTTCCCAACCAGCGGCTTCGGCCGGCCTTGCCAAGCACGATGCCTTCATTATCAATGTTCGAGCATTGCCCGACCGTCGCGTATGATTTCGCCGGAATCAACCGGACTTCTCCGGAGGGAAGCTTCACGTGCGCCATATTGTTCTCTTTGGCGAGGATCTGCGCCACCACACCGGCAGCACGGACCAGCTTACCGCCGCGCCCCGGCTGAAGTTCGATGTTATGGATCATCGTCCCTTCCGGGATCTTTTCCAAAGGAAGATGATTCCCCACCTTCACTTCCGCTTCAGGACCACTCACGATTTGCTCCCCGACCTTAAGACCGTCCGGGCAGAGGATGTAACTTTTGACTCCGTCCCCATATTGAACGAGCGCAATACGCGCGCTGCGGTTCGGATCATATTCCACGGTCAATACATTCGCGGGAAGACCGATGCGGTTTCTTGTGAAATCAACGATCCGGACGCGACGTTTGTGCCCGCCGCCGATGCGCCGCGAAGTAATATGCCCGTGATTGTTCCTACCGCCCGTACCCTTCTTGATATAGGTCAACGGCTTGTAGGGACGATCCGTGGTGATCTCTGCGAAGTCCGAAACGTTTCCGTATCGCCGCGTCGGTGTTGTGGGTTTAAATTTAATTAGTGCCATATAAGTCCTTTTCCTATGCCTGCTTCGTCAGGTCGATTTTTTCGCCCTTTTTAAGGGTCACGATAGCCTTCTTCCAGGCCGCCGTCTGTCCGGGAACGTGCCGCACGCGGCGCCATTTCCCCATCACATTCATCGTATTCACGTTTTCGACATGCACGTTAAAGATCTTCTCCACCGCAGCCTTGATTTCTTTTTTATTGGCCTGACGGTGCACGCGAAAACCGTACTGGCTGGCTTCTTCGGAAGCCCGGGAAATTTTCTCCGTAATCAACGGCTCAATGACAATATCATAAATATTAAGCTTCATTCGTCTTCTCCTTCACAATCCCGGTCAGACGCTTTTCGATAACATCCATCGCGCCCTCATCGATCACAAGCTTTTCTTTCTGCATCAGATCGTAAGCGCTGAAATCCCCAGCTTTTCTGATCTCCACGAATTCGCGCATGTTGCGGCTCGCGCGTTTCATGTTCGCGTCAACATCCTTCACCACATAAAGGACGCTCTTATCCTGGATCGGCAGCGTCTTAATGATCGCCGCAAATTCCTTCGTCTTAGGCGTTCCGAGCTTCACGTCTTCGAGAAGCATTAAATTCTTATCGCCCGCTTTTTTACTAAGCATGACCTTCAATGCGGCATTACGAAGGGTCTGGGACAAATGGACCGAATAATCTCTTTGGTGCGGACCGAATACCGTACCGCCCCCGCGCCAGATCGGCGACCGAATCGAACTGTGACGCGCGTTACCGGTCCCCTTCTGTTTCCAGGGTTTCTTACCGCCGCCGCGCACTTCTCCACGAGTCTTGGTATCCACGGTCCCTTTTCTGAGATTCGCGGAATAAGCGTTACGCACGAGTTCGATGAGACGCGCATTGATCCGGACCCCGTAGATCTCAGGATTCAGCACCACTTCCTTTTTCTTCTTACCCTCTTTTGAGTAAAGAAGCGCCTTCATTTTCTTCTACCTTTCTTTCCCGGATATTTCCGGATCAAGACCCCTTCGGGGTCCCGTCTTGAGGATTTTCAGTCTTGGAAGTTTCGGAGGAAGCTTCTTTCGAGGATTCCTGCTTACCGCCTCTCACTTTCCACGGATTCTTCGTACCTTTCTTAAGGGCTGTGCGAACGATCAGGTAACCGGTCTCGAACCCGGGAACACTGCCACGCAACACCAGCAGATTCTTCTCGGCGTCCACTTTCATCACCTTCAGATTTTGCACACAAATCTTTTCGCTTCCCATATGACCAGGGAGGCCTTTTCCCTTGCGCACTTTTTTACGGCAACCCCGTCCGCCAGCCTGTGCGCCAATCGAACCCGGGACCCGTCCAAACATCGAACCATGACCTTTGCTCGCGCCGCCCTTGTAGCCAAGGCGCTTTACGACACCCTGGAAACCTTTACCGATCGAAATCCCTTCGATATCTACGAAATCCCCAGCCGCAAAATTATCGACCCCGACTTCAGCGCCAACATTCAGGCCCGCAATATTGTCCGTCCGGATTTCCCGGAGAAAATTCAGCGGTGCAACATTCGCCTTCTTCAGGTGGCCAAGCTTCGCTTTGCAAAGTTTCTTTTCTTTCACGGCGTCAAACGCAAGCTGCGCGGCCTGATACCCGTTTTTTTCCTTGGTCCTCACCGCCGTCACAAAACACGGGCCGACCTCGAGCACCGTCACGGGAATCTGCTGCCCTTCCGCGTCAAACACCTGCGACATTCCGACTTTTTTACCTAACAAGCCAACCATAATCGTCTCTCTTAAAGTTTGATTTCGACATCCACACCGGCCGGAAGATCGAGCTTCATCAGCGCGTCGACGGTGCGGGAAGTGGGTTCCTCGAGTTCGATCAACCGTTTGTGAGTTCGTACTTCGTATTGGTCGCGGGCTTTTTTATCGATGTGCGGTCCGCGAAGCACCGTGGTCTTCCAGATGTGGGTCGGAAGAGGAATCGGGCCGATCACTTTGGCGCCGGTCTTCTTCGCAGTTCCAACAATCTCCTGGACCGATTGATCCAGAACCCGGTGGTCGTACGCTTTTAACTTGATACGGATCTTCTCTTTAGCCTGGGCCATTTTTTATCCTGCGATGATCTTTTCTGCAACCATTTTGGGAACTTCTTGATAAGTGTGCGGCTCCATCGTGTAAGTCGCGCGTCCCTGCGACAAGGAACGGACCGAAGTCGCATAACCAAACATCTCGGAAAGAGGCACGAGCCCGTTAATCACCTTAAGGTGACCGCGATTCGTAAGCTCTTGGATCACACAACGGCGAGAGTTCAGGTCGCCGATAACATCCCCCATGTATTCTTCGGGTACAAGCACTTCGACGAACATGATCGGCTCGAGAAGCACCGGCTTGGCTCTCTTAAAAGCTTCCTTGAAGGCGAAAATTCCGGCCATTTTAAACGCAATTTCCGAAGAGTCAACATCGTGATAACTACCATCGTATACCGTTGCCTTCACGTCCGTAACAGGATAACCGGCCAAAACCCCGTTCGCACACGCGTCTTCGACCCCGGCTTCAACGGCGGGAATATATTCGCGAGGGATTGTTCCGCCCTTCACAGCATCTACAAATTCATTTCCGGTGCCACGCGCCAAAGGTTCGATCTTGAGAAAACAGTGACCGTATTGCCCGCGACCACCCGTTTGTTTGATGAACTTTCCTTCGGCCTCGGCCGACGCTTGGATCGTTTCCTTATAAGCAACCTGCGGTTTACCCACGTTGACCTGGACATTGTATTCGCGCTTCATGATATCAACTTTGATATCCAAATGAAGCTCGCCCATACCGCCGATCAGGGTCTGTACGGTTTCCTGATCCGTTTTTACACGGAAGGTAGGATCTTCATTAACAAGCTTGCCGATCGCATCCGATAAACGGTCACGATCTCCCTTTGTTTTCGGCTCGACCGCCATCCAAATGACCGGCTCCGGCACGAACATCGTCTCGAGCAAAATCGGATTGTTCTCGACGCAAAGCGAATCCCCGGTCTTGACTTCCTTCAAACCCACCGCCGCTACGATGTTCCCGGCGCCCGCCTCGTCGATTTCTTCACGCTTGTTGGCGTGCATCAGAAGAAGACGGCCGATGCGCTCAGTCTTTCCGGTGCGAACATTGTAAATATAAGAACTGGAAGAAAGCGTTCCGGAATAAATCCGGATATAGGTCAAAGCACCGACGAATTTATCGCTGGCGATCTTGAATGCATAGCACGCCAGAGGAGCCTTTTCGTCCGCCTCACGATGGATTTCGGTTTCAGTCCCGGGCTCCGTCCCTTTAACGGGGGGAATGTCCACAGGCGAAGGGAGATAATCGACAACGGCGTCCAAAAGCTGCTGGACCCCTTTATTCTTAAGCGCGGATCCCACGATCACCGGAGCCATCTTCAAAGAGATCGTCCCTTTACGAATCGCGGATTTGATCTCGGCAACAGTCGGCTCCTGCCCTTCAATAAACTTATGCATCAGTGCTTCATCGTATTCCGAAACCTTCTCGACCATGAACTCGCGGGCTTTCTTGGCCTGCTCTGCATATTCCGCGGGAATTGCTTCAACTTCGAACTTTGCACCGAGACTCTCGTCATTAAAAATGTAGGCTTTCATCTCCACAAGATCGATGATCCCGCGATGTTTTTCTTCAAGACCCAGCGGGATCTGAATAGGAACCGCGTTGGCCCCCAGCTGATCACGCATTTGCTGAACGTTCTTTTCGAATTCCGCCCCGGTGCGGTCCATCTTATTGATGAAGGCAATACGGGGAACATGATACCGGTCCGCTTGACGCCAAACGGTCTCGGACTGAGGCTCAACCCCCTCCACCGCCCCAAACACCGCCACGCAACCGTCCAAAACGCGAAGGGAACGTTCCACTTCAATCGTAAAGTCGACGTGTCCCGGGGTGTCGATCAAATTGATGCGGCAATCCCTCCAAAAACAGGTCGTAGCGGCTGACGTAATCGTAATGCCGCGCTCTTGTTCCTGCTCCATCCAGTCCATAACAGCGGTTCCCTCATGGACCTCACCGATCTTATAAGTGCGCCCGGTGTAGTAGAGAATGCGTTCGGAGGTCGTGGTCTTCCCTGCATCAATATGGGCTGCAATGCCGATATTGCGAATTTTGTTGATCGGAAAATGGATTTTCTTTTCGTCTGCCATAATTTTTATGCGCTCAACGCGCAATACTCTATTTAAAAATGTTTTTATGACGCATCGCACACCGTGCGTTGCGCGTTTTTCTTACCAGCGATAATGCGCGAAAGCCCTGTTCGACTCCGCCATTTTGTGAATATCTTCGCGCTTCTTGATCGAAGAACCCGTCTTGTTATACCCGTCGATGATCTCCTGCGCCAACTTCTCGAACATAGGCTTCCCTTTACGTTCACGGGAATAACTCCGGATCCATCGCAGGGCCAAGGAGTAACCACGATCTTCAGAAACACTAACCGGCACCTGATACGTCGCCCCACCTACGCGCCGGGATTTGGTCTCCAGGAGAGGGCGCACATTATCTAACGAGGCGCGGAAAACTTCAAGAGGTTCTTTTCCTGTTTTTTCTTTGATGATATCCAGCGCATCGTACACGATCCGCTCCGCAATCGACTTCTTGCCGGACTCCATCACCACATTAATGAGCTTCGCGATCAAAAGATCCCCGTACCGCGGGTCCGGATCGATCATTCTTTTTGCAGCGCGTCTTCTTCTCATGATTACTTAGCTTCCTTTTTTTTCGGTGTTTTCGCGCCGTACTTCGAACGCGATTTATTGCGGTCCGCCACACCCGAAGCATCGAGTTTGCCGCGAACAATATGATAACGAACGCCCGGAAGGTCCTTCACGCGGCCACCGCGCACGAGCACGATCGAGTGTTCTTGCAAATTATGGCCGACCCCCGGAATATAAGCCGTCACCTCTTCCCCGTTCGTCAGACGCACACGAGCGATCTTACGAAGGGCCGAGTTCGGCTTTTTCGGGGTCTGAGTCCTCACAATAAGGCACACGCCCTTGCGAAACGGTGAATTTTGGAGGGCCGGCGATTTGGATTTCCCTTTGAATTTTTTTCTCCCAAAACGAATCAATTGATTGATGGTCGGCGCCATTATACGTTCTCCTTGGATGCGCTTGTTTCTTCAGCTTCGTTTTCTTTCTTGGACGCCGCTTCGGGATCCGGCAACACATCGGTCAAATCTTTTTCGATCTCGATATCTTGATGGATCTTGAAACCGGTTCCCGCCGGGATCAAATGCCCCATGATCACGTTTTCTTTGAGGCCCTGCAGATAATCCCGTTTTCCGGCAGACGCGGCTTCGGTCAGCACCCGTGTTGTTTCCTGAAAGCTCGCGGCAGAAATAAAACTGTCCGTGGTAAGAGACGCCTTGGTGATCCCAAGGAGAATCGAAGTCCCCTTGGCAGGCTCTTTACCCTTCTTCACCATCTTCGCATTCTCATCCGCAAAACGGAGCTTCTCCACGTGGGATCCCACGAGAAATTCCGTGTCGCCCGGCTCTTCGATACGAACCTTACGAAGCATCTGACGGACGATGACTTCCACGTGTTTATCGTTCAGCTTTACACCCTGGAGACGGTAAACTTCCTGGACTTCATCAACGAGGTAATTCTGCAAGCTTCTTTCTCCTGACACGCGAAGAATATCCTGCGGAACCACCGGACCGTCAATAAGCTGCTGCCCGGCAATGACCTTATCTCCCTTGTAAACACTCAAGTGCTTGCCGTGCGGGATCAGATATTCCCTGGTCATTCCCGACGGGCTTTTAACAATGATCTGGCGCTGCCCCTTGACGATATCGCCGATTTCGACCACACCGTCGATCTCCGAGATCACGGCGGGGTTCTTCGGTTTACGGGCTTCAAAAAGTTCCGCAACGCGAGGTAGACCGCCGGTGATATCGCGGGTTTTTGCGATTTTACGCGGCGTCTTCGCAAGCAACGTACCGCCCGTGACCTGCTGTCCGTCCTTAACCACTACGTGAGCGCCGGTCGGAATCGGATAGAATGCGAGAATCTCATCCTTGTCGCCAACGATCAGAAGCTGCGGATGCATGTCTTCTTTGTGATCGATGATCACACGCTCGGTCATACCAGTCGTGGCATCCAGCTCTTCATTCATGGTCAAACCGGCCTTGATATCCTCAAACCGAACCTTCCCGGAAACTTCGGTCAAGATGGGAACCGTATACGGGTCCCATTTCACGAAGATCTCTCCTTTTTTGACCTTCTCGCCGTCTTTGTAATGAATAATACCTCCCGACGGGATGGTGTAACGCTCAAGCTCGCGACCCGAAGGATCGTGGATCGAAAGTTGCCCGTTGCGGTTCAGGATGACAATTTCGTTCGTCTTGGTAATGACGGTCTTCAAATTATGATATTGAAGGACCCCTTCGTTACGGGCGCGATAATAAGACTGTTCGACCACGCGCGACGCCGTACCCCCGATATGGAAAGTACGCATCGTCAACTGTGTGCCCGGCTCGCCGATAGATTGCGCCGCGATAATCCCGACCGCCGTACCAAGTTCCGCAAGACGGCGCGTCGAAAGGTCGCGTCCGTAGCAACGGGCGCAAATCCCCTTGGGGGCTTCGCAGCAAAGGACCGACCGCACGCGGATCTTCTCAATCCCGGCATCTTCGATCTTCTTCACGGTCGCTTCATCAATAATCTCACCGGACTTCACGATCACCTGGTCGGTAATGACGTCGACAACGTTATCGAGAGCCACGCGGCCAAGGATTCTGTCGGATAAAGAAACAATGATCTCTTCCCCTTCATAAACCGGCTCCATCACGATGCCGTTCAGCGTACCGCAATCGTCCTGGTTGATGATCACATCCTGGGCAACGTCGACAAGACGGCGGGTCAAATATCCGGAATCCGCGGTCTTAAGAGCGGTATCGGCTAACCCCTTACGGGCACCGTGTGTCGAGATGAAATACTCTAACACCGTCAAACCTTCGCGGAAATTCGCGGTGATCGGACTTTCGATGATCTCGCCCGACGGCTTCGCCATCAAACCACGCATACCGGCCAACTGGCGGATCTGCTGTTTGGAACCACGAGCACCGGAATCCGCCATCATAAAAATCGCATTGAAAGGATTGAGCGCCTCGAACATCACATCTGAAACGCGGTCCGTCGTGTGCGTCCAAATATCGATGACTTTGTTATAACGCTCGCCGTCCGTGATCACGCCCTGCTTATACTGGCTTTCGATCGTACGAACCTCTTTGCGAGCTTCGGTGAGAATGTCTTCCTTGGCATCCGGGATCTGAATATCATCGATGCCAATCGAAATACCGGCCTTCGTCGCTTCTTCAAACCCAAGTGATTTCAATCTGTCGAGAAGCTTCACGACCTCTTCGTGGCCGAACGTGTTGTAACATTCCGCAATGATCTTGGAGAGTTTTCCCTTGTTAATGATGTCATTCACATAACGGAAACCCTTGGGCAGGACTTCATTGAAAGTAATACGTCCCAAAGTCGTCTCGACCATTTCACCGCTCGCGAGACGGAGCTTGCACTTCGCGTGCTTGTGGATCTGCTTGTCCTGATAAGCAAAAAGCGCTTCCTCGGTGCTTCCGAAAACAAGCCCTTCGCCCTGAGCCCCATCGCGGATCTTCGTGAGATAGTAGATCCCGAGCACGATATCCTGGGTCGGCGTTGTGATCGGCTGACCACTCGCGGGAGAAAAAATATTATTGGCGGAAAGCATGAGCACACGGGCCTCCATGAGCGCTTCCATGGAAAGAGGCACGTGAACGGCCATCTGGTCGCCGTCGAAGTCCGCGTTGAACGCCGTACAAACGAGCGGATGAATGCGAATCGCGTTCCCTTCAATCAGCATCGGCTCAAAAGCCTGGATGCCGAGACGGTGGAGCGTCGGCGCGCGGTTAAGCATGACGGGGTGTTCATAGATCACTTCTTCGAGGATATCCCAAACCTCAGGCTTCACACGCTCGACCATTTTCTTGGCGGAGCGGATCGTGTGAACATGCCCGCGTTCTTTCAACTTGCGGATGATGAAAGGCTCAAAAAGTTCGAGCGCCATCTTCTTCGGAAGACCGCACTGATGGAGCTTGAGCTCAGGACCGATGACGATGACCGACCGGCCGGAGTAGTCCACGCGTTTTCCGAGAAGGTTTTGACGGAAGCGCCCTTGCTTACCTTTAAGCATGTCGCTCAAAGACTTCAGCGGGCGATTACCGGCGCCAAGAACGGGACGGCCATGACGACCGTTGTCAAATAAAGCATCCACGGCTTCTTGAAGCATGCGCTTTTCGTTACGGATAATAACATCCGGCGCCTTCAGTTCCAGAAGCTTACGCAAACGATTGTTCCGGTTGATCACGCGGCGGTAGAGATCGTTCAGATCGCTCGTCGCGAAACGGCCTCCGTCCAAAGCCACGAGAGGACGAAGATCGGGCGGGATCACCGGGATAACCTTCAAGATCATCCACTGAGGCTCGTTCCCTGACTTGCGGAACGCCTCGACGATTTTCAGGATCTTGACGGCGCGCGCACGGGACTGTTTGGATTTGGAAACCTTGACCTGCCGGTGATACTTCTGAGTCAACTTCTCAAGATCAAGTTCCGCGAGAAGCGCACGAACGGCTTCTGCGCCCATCTGAGCCACGAAATTCTCGGGCCCGTACTGTTCCTGGGCCTTGTGATATTCATCTTCCGTCAAAAGCTGCTTCTGCTTCAACGGCGTCTGCTTCGGATCGATCACGATGTATTCTTCATAGTAAAGGACCTTCTCAAGAGCGCGGACGCTCATGTCCAGAAGGTTACCGATCCGGGAAGGCATCGTCTTAAAAAACCAGATGTGGGAGACCGGGGTCACGAGCTCAATATGCCCCATCCTCTCGCGACGAACGCGGGCCTGCGTCACTTCGACGCCGCAACGATCGCAAACGATCCCCTTATGCTTGATCCGCTTATACTTGCCGCAAGCGCATTCATAATCCTTCGTAGGACCGAAAATACGCTCACAGAAAAGACCGTCTTTTTCGGGCTTTAACGTGCGGTAATTGATCGTCTCGGGTTTCTTGACTTCCCCGCGGGACCACTGATGGATCTTCTCGGGGGACGCGATCCGGATCGAAACGGAATCAAACGTATTTACGTCGTAGTTCATACTTTGAGCCTCTCCTTGGCCTCTTCTTCAGCGGCATCTTTGGCCTTGGCTTTCATGTCGGGCATGAGCAGCTTATTGGCGCTTTGTCTTTCAGGCTCAATATCGAGCCCCAACGCCTGAAGTTCTTTCACGAGAACGTTAAAGGATTCCGGCGTCCCGGCATGCAGCGCAGGCTCACCCTTGACGATCGCTTCGTAAACCCGCGTACGGCCGACCACATCGTCGGACTTCACGGTTAAAAGTTCCTGAAGCGTGAACGCCGCGCCATAAGCTTCGAGCGCCCACACTTCCATTTCCCCGAAACGCTGTCCGCCGAACTGCGCCTTGCCGCCAAGCGGTTGCTGCGTCACAAGCGAGTAGGGACCGATCGAGCGGGCGTGGATCTTGTCATCCGCAAGATGCGCGAGCTTGAGCATATAAATATAACCGACGGTAATCTTTTCATCGAACTGATCGCCGGTACGGCCGTCAAAAAGGTTGATCTTACCTTCGTCCGGAAGCTTGGCCTCCTTCATCATCCCTTTGATCTCGCTTTCGGTGGCTCCGCTAAAAACGGGGGTTTCAATATGAAGCCCGAGCGTTCTCGCAGCCCAGCCGAGATGCGTTTCAAGGATCTGTCCCACGTTCATACGGGACGGCACGCCGAGCGGATTCAGAACAATCTCAACGGGAGTGCCATCCGCGAGGAACGGCATATCCTCTTCGGGAAGGACCTTCGCGATCACGCCTTTGTTTCCGTGACGACCGGCCATTTTGTCACCCACCGAGATCTTGCGCTTGGAACAAACGTAAACGACAACCTTCTTGATCACGCCCGGAGGAAGCTCATCCCCCTTCTTGACGCGATCGATCTCGCGCGTTCTTTCCGCAACGAGTTCGTCAATCTCATCCCCCCAAACGCGGGCGATCTTTTTAATGTTCTCTTCAAGATCCGGATCCTCGTCCAGACGGAGCGAATCCCAATCACAATTATCTAGTTTTTTGAGGTCTCCCTTGGAAAGAACGTGTCCGCTCTTGATCAGCACTTCCCCAAGAATATCATCAAGGAGGTCTTCGGAAAGTTTCTTGCCAAGCACCATATCTGCGATTTTATGGAGACGCTCTCTCTTAAGCAGCTCGATGCGATCATTAAAGCGCTCTTTAATCTCATTAATATCCTTGTTCTCCTGGCGACGCTCTTCCTTGGTCTTGGCCTGCGATTCCTTGCGAGCAAAAACCTTCACGTCAACCACGATCCCCTCAACGCCCGGCGGCACGGTCAAGGAGGCATCACGCACATCGCCGGCTTTTTCGCCAAAGATCGCGCGCAAAAGTTTTTCTTCGGGAGAAAGCTCGATCTCGGATTTCGGAGTGATCTTGCCGACAAGAATGTCGCCGGGCTTCACTTCCGCGCCGATACGAACCACGCCTTCAGCATCCAAATCTTTGCGCATCTCATCGCTGACGTTCGGAATATCGCTCGTGATCTCTTCGTTGCCGAGCTTGGTATCACGCGCTTCGATCTCGAACTCTTCGATGTGGAGCGACGTGTAAACATCCTCTTTGCAGAGCTTTTCGCTAACGATGATCGCGTCTTCAAAGTTATAGCCGCGCCACGGCATGAACGCCACAAGAACATTGCGGCCAAGAGCGAGCTCGCCGCCTTCCGTGGCAGCGCCGTCCGCGATAATGTCGCCGCGCTTGATCTTGTCGCCGACATGAACAAGCGGACGCTGATTGATGCAGGTCCCGGCGTTGGAACGCTTGAATTTCCTGAGCTTGTAAACAAAATCATCGACCACGATCTCTTCAGAAGACACGGCCTTCACGGTGCCGCGGGACTTGGACTGGAGGACAGCTCCGGAATCTTTCGCGACATGCCGTTCCATCCCAGTGCCCACGAACGGCGCTTCGGTCGTAAGAAGCGGAACGGCCTGGCGCTGCATGTTCGAACCCATGAGAGCGCGGTTCGCGTCGTCATGTTCGAGGAACGGGATCAACGCCGCAGCTACAGACACGAGTTGGCGCGGGGAAACGTCCATGTAGTCAATTTCTTCGGGTTTCTTTTTCGGAAAGTCTCCGCGGGAACGACAGGAAACCGCATCCGACTGAAAATACCCCTGCTTATCGAGGACGGCATTAGCCTGCGCGATCACGTACTTATCTTCTTCATCAGCGGTCAAATAATCGATCTGTTCCGTAACGCGACCTTTAACGACCTTGCGATAGGGACTCTCGAGAAATCCGAGGTCATTGACCCGAGCGAACGTACTAAGGGACGCGATAAGGCCGATGTTGGGACCTTCTGGCGTCTCGATCGGACAAACACGCCCGTAATGGGAGGGATGTACGTCGCGGACTTCAAAACCCGCGCGCTCCCTTGAAAGACCGCCTGGCCCGAGGGCTGAAAGACGGCGCTTGTGCGTCAATTCCGCAAGCGGGTTCGTCTGGTCCATGAACTGCGACAACTGGCTACGGCCGAAGAAATCCTTGATGGCCGCAGAAATAAGCTTGGGATTGATCAGGTTATGGGGCATCGCGGCGTCGAGATCATAAATCGACATACGTTCCACGCAGGAACGCTTCATGCGGGCAAGACCAACGCGGAACTGGTTCTGAAGCAATTCTCCGACAGAACGGACCCGGCGATTGCCAAGATGGTCAATATCGTCCACGCTCACTTCACCGGAACGCAGTTTTAAAAGTTTTCCGATCACGCGCATCACGTCTTCGCGCTTGAGCGCCGTATTCTTCGGGCTGACCGCTTCGGTCCCGAGACCAAGCTTCTTGTTGAGCATAAAACGCCCGACGATCCCGAGGTCATAGCGCTGGGGATCAAAGAAAAGCTTCTGGATCAGGTCTTTAGCGCTCGCTTCCGTCGGCGGATCACCGGGACGGACACGGCGGTAGATCGCGAGCTGCGCATCCTGGGAATTCCGATAAGGGTCGCGCTCCAGCGTATTAATCAGGGAACGATCTTCTTTGGGCAACTTAACGATCGAAAACGACGTGATATGGTTCGTCACGAAAAGCGCCAATACATCTTTGGTGAGCTTCGTCGCCGCAGCGGCAATCAGTTCCTTGCTTTGCGGGTGAACGATATCCTCGGCGAGATACTCATCTTCAACATCCTTAGCCTGGGATTTGTCAAAACCGCGGATCTTTTCGACGGGATACAGTTCTTTGAAAATATCATAAGTGCTGGAATAGCCAAGAGCTCTTAGAAGCGCGGTCGCAAGGATCTTTCGGCGGCGATCGATGTAGGCATAGAGTACATCGTTAGCGTCCGACTCGAATTCGAGCCAAGCTCCGCGATAAGGAATAATACGAACGCTGTACATCTTTTTCCCGCTCGGGTGCACGGAATCCTCAAGGGACATGCCCGGCGAACGGTGAAGTTGGCTCACAATAACGCGCTCGGCACCGTTGATGATGAACGTACCGGTCTCGGTCATAAGAGGAAGCTCACCGATGTACACTTCCTGCTCCTTGGCAATACCTTTGCGGACAAGACGTAGCTTCACCTTCAGCGGGGCGGCATAGGTCATCCCACGCTTCTGACATTCCGGGATCGAATACTTCGGCTTGCCGAGGCTATAGCCTTCATATTCAAGTCGACAGGTCCCGTCGAAACTCTCGACCGGGAAACAATCCGCGAACGCAGCTTCCAATCCCTGGCTTTTACGCCGGCGATTGGAACGGCCGCTCTGCAGAAATTCCTCGTACGACTTAATCTGGATCTCCACCAAATTCGGCAGATCCATCGTATCCTGGATTTTCGTGAAGCTTTTTCTCTTGATCAAAGGCATCATTATGAGTTGTCCTCCTTAAGGACAGCGTTCCTTAGAACCCTTCAGCGTTCGGGACCTTACTTAATCTCGACCTTTGCGCCCTGGGCTTCCAACACCTTCTTGATCTTCTCAGCTTCTTCCTTATTCACATCTTCCTTGATCGTCTTAGGCGCGCCTTCGACGAGGTCCTTGGCTTCTTTCAAGCCGAGGGTCGTGACCGTGCGGATTTCTTTGATCACGTTGATCTTTTTATCGCCGGCGCTGGTGAGAATGACCGTGAAACTGGTCTTCTCTTCAGCCGGAGCGGCACCCGCCGCTGCACCGCCCACCGCCGCCATCGCGACCGGGGCTGCTGCCGCTGCGCTGACACCAAATTTCTCTTCAAGCGCCTTAACGAGCTCCGCCAGTTCCAACACCGTCAATGTTTCGATCGATGTAAGGATCGCCTGGAGCTTCTCGGAAATCTTAACTTCAGTTGCTTCTGTCATGGCCTATGCCTCCTTGATTGAATTTTTATCCCTTATCAGGACTTTTGTCTGGCTTCTTACGACGCAGCGCCAGCCGCTGCTTTCTTCTTACGGACCTCTTCGAGGGCGACCACAAGATTACGGGTCAACGCTCCGAGGACGTTCACAAAACCGTGGATCGGCGAGTTCATGCGCAGCACCAGCTGCGTCAAAAGCTCTTTGCGCGACGGCAGTTTCGCAAGCTGTTTGATGAAATCCTCGCCGTGAACCTGACCCTCAAAAATCACTCCGGCGGGCTTCCACTTCTGATTTGTTTTGGCAAAATCAACAAGCCGTTTGGAGATCTCCTGCGGGTCTTTGTCCCCGAAGGTGATCACGACGGAACCGTTGAGGTACTTCTCGGCCCCAGCAACGTTGAACTTCGCAAAGATCTTGCGCGCCATCGCGTGTTTGACCATCAGCGAACGACGAGAAACTTTTTCGAGCCCGCGACGGGCGTCCGAAATATCAAGGACCGAGATCCCCTGAAGATTCGAGATGAAAGCATACGGACTTTTCTCGAACTCTTTGATGATCTCCTGGAACATCAGCTCTTTTTCAAAAGAAGGCATGATTTTACAACGCTCCTGTATTCAGCTTGAGACCGGGGCCCTGTGTCGCCGCGATCGTGATCGACCTCAGGTATTCCCCCTTACTTGTAGCGGGCTTGGAATCCTTCACGGCCTTGATCACTGTTCTGGCATTCTCCAAAAGGGCCTCTTCCGTAAAAGACAGCTTGCCGCAGATCGCATGAAGCCCCGCGGTCTTGTCGCTTTTAAATTCGATGCGACCGCCTTTCACTTCTTTCACCGCACGTCCGGTTTGCGGGGTGACCGTCCCGGTCTTCGGCGTCGGCATAAGGCCTTTCGGTCCCAGCACGCGCCCGAGTTTACTGACCTCGCGCATCATATCCGGATGCGCAACTACCACATCAAAATCAAGAAAACCATTTTTTACTTTTTCGACAAGCTCCTCAGCACCCACAAAATCCGCCCCGGCTGCCTCCGCATCGCGCGCGCTTTCACCCTTCGCAAAGCAAAGCACGCGAACGCTTTTGCCGCTCCCGTGGGGGAGCGTCACGACGCCGCGAACGTTCTCATCGCCTTGCTCGGCGCGAACGCCCAACTGAAAGCTCAACGCGACCGATTCGTCGTATTTACCTTTTTCAATCTTTTTGAGAACCTTCACGGCTTCGGCCAGGGAATAAACTTTCCCTTCCTGCGTCAAACTCGATCTTTTTTGGTAACGTTTGCTGCGTTTCATGGTCGTCCCTGGTTACTTGGATTTAACTACTTCAATGCCCATACTGCGCGCGGCGCCTTCCACAATGCGGGCGGCACTTTCGATCTTGGTCGTATTGAGATCCACCATCTTGGCTCTGGCGATCTCAAGCACCTGCTCGCGGGTGATCTTGCCGATAATTTGGCGGCCCGGCTCGGAAGAAGCTTTCGCTAACCCGACGGCTTTTTTGATCTGCGCGGCAACAGGCGGTGTTTTCAGAATAAAAGAAAATGACTTGTCCTTGTAAACCGTCAGAACGACGGGAAGGATGGTCCCCGGACGGTCTTTGGTGCGCTCGTTGAACTGCTTGCAGAACTCCATGATATTGACGCCATGTTGACCGAGCGCGGGACCGATCGGGGGAGCCGGATTGGCCTGCCCGCCAGGAATCTGCAATTTGATTTTTGTAACGATCTCTTTTGCCATGTTAGATCTTCTCTACTTGCCAATATTCAAGTTCCACAGGTGTCGGACGCCCGAAGATCGTCACCATCACGCGCATTTTGCCGCGATCCGGGTTGATCTGCTCGATCGTTCCGTTGAAGTTCGCGAACGCACCCTCTTTAACACGCACGCTCTCGCCTTCAGTAAATTCCACTTTCGGTTTGGGCTTGGTCTGTTTTTCTTCCTGCTCACGGATGATCTCACTGACCTCTTTATCCGTTAGCGGGATCGGATTCTTTCCCGAACCGATGAACCCGGATATCCCCGGGGTATTCCGGACCACATACCAGCTATCGTCCGTCAATTCCATCTTCACCAGAATGTATCCCGGGAAGAATTTCCGCTCACTGATCCTCTTTTTGCCAGCCTTAACTTCGCTGACTTTTTCCATCGGAATCAAAACTTCATGGATCAAGTGCGACAGCCCGGCAATCTCCGCGTGACTGATCAAGCTCGCGCGGGCCTTGACCTCAACCCCAGTCTGCGTATGGACAACGTACCACTTAGCTTCGGCCATAACCTTAGGAAATCAACATCCGAAGCACGGTTGAAATACAAAAATCACACAACGCAATAAACGCCGTCGCAATAAAAGTAGCAACAATAACCACAACGGTCGCCTGCCACACTTCGTTCCCTGTTGGCCAGGTGACCTTCTTGAGCTCTTGCGTAGTTTCTTGAAAATAATTGGCTACTTTTTGAACCATGATCCTCGTCTCGCTTCTTTGCGTTTTAGAATCGCAGGCCTGGCAGGACTCGAACCTGCAACATGCGGTTTTGGAGACCGCCGCTCTACCAATTGGAGCTACAGGCCTTTATAAAACCCCGCTGTTCCTGCCTTTTGGAAAACATCCTCCGGACCCTCTCCGGAAGATCCAAATCCGGGTTACTTCTTCTCCCGGAAAAGAACCCGCTTGCGGCAACCCGGACAATATTTCTGTCTTTCAATCTTGTCCGGATTCTTTTTCTTGTTTTTCCGCGTCCAGTAGGTCGACTTGCAATCACAAGTTGACACTAAGGAAATAATCTCGTGCATTGAGATAAAACCTTTATGTTGGTCTTAAGAAAAAAACAAAAAGACAACGTTTCAAAATTCTTAATTTTGGCTCGTAAGGCTTCTTACGGCGAAAATAAACGCCTCACAGCCGATAGGCTTCGCCAGAAAATTCTTCAGATTTGTTACCGAACGAGATGTTACGCGATGATCTCGCTAACGACGCCGGCGCCCACTGTCTTACCACCCTCACGGATAGCAAAACGAAGCTCTTTTTCCATTGCCACCGGCATGATCAGCTCCGCTTCAATCGCGACGTTATCGCCCGGCATTACCATCTCAACGCCGGCAGGCAACGTGACAATCCCCGTAACATCGGTAGTGCGGAAATAAAACTGAGGCCGATACCCTTTAAAGAACGGGGTGTGACGCCCGCCCTCTTCCTTGCTTAGCACGTAAATCTGAGCTTTAAACTTTTTATGCGGAGTCACGGAACCCGGTTTCGCAATAACCATTCCTCTTTCGAGCTGGTCTTTTTCAACGCCGCGGAGCAGAAGACCGACGTTATCACCCGCGCGACCTTCATCGAGCAGCTTGCGGAACATTTCCACGCCCGTCACAACGGTTTTCATGGAACCTTCACGCAACCCGATGATCTCGGCTTCATCGTTCACTTTGATGACCCCGCGCTCAATACGACCGGTTCCCACCGTACCACGACCGGAGATGGAAAAAACGTCCTCGATCGGCATCAAAAAGGGTTTGTCAATATCACGCTTCGGCTCAGGGATCGTATCATCCAGAGCTTTCACGAGATTCATAATGCACTCAGTGGCTTTAGGATCCGTAGGGTTGGTCGCCGCAGGCAAGCTGGAACCGCGAATTACCGCGATCTTGTCGCCAGGGAAATCATATTTTTTAAGAAGGTCACGGACTTCCATCTCGACAAGATCAAGGAGTTCCGCGTCTTCAACAAGGTCGCACTTATTGAGGAAAACCACGATCGCGGGAACGCCAACCTGACGGGCAAGCAGGATGTGCTCGCGGGTCTGGGGCATCGGTCCATCCACAGCGGAAACGACCAGAATAGCACCGTCCATCTGCGCGGCACCCGTGATCATGTTTTTGATGTAGTCCGCGTGTCCCGGGCAGTCAACGTGAGCGTAATGGCGTTTTTCAGATTCGTATTCCACATGGGAAACGGCGATCGTTACGATCTTGGAATCGTCACGAACCGTACCGCCCTTGGCGATATCGGAATACTCACGAACCGTTGCCATCCCCTTCGCAGCCAAAACCTTGGTCATGGCGCAAGTCAGCGTAGTTTTGCCGTGGTCGACATGACCGATGGTTCCGACGTTCACATGGGGCTTAGTACGTTTGAATTGCTCTTTTGCCATTTTGGCTCTCCCTCATTATTGAAAGTTGTACGTTTTTAACACATCCAGCTGGAGACGGGAATCGAACCCGTGACCTCATCCTTACCAAGGATGTGCTCTACCGTCTGAGCTACTCCAGCGTAATCGCTGAAGGCTATTAGCAAAAAAACTTCGTTTTCTTTTTGAGAAAATTTCGAGCGGTGTTGCGGTCCGACTCAAGGACAAAAAATAACGACGATGACAGAGACAGTCCTCTCCTCTAAAGAAAGAGGCTGTATTCTATGAGAATTTTAGAACCTGTCAAGTTTTTTTAAATTTTTTTCGGAAATAAAATCGTTGGATTCAGAAAATAATTACGCCGTGACACAACTCTTTTATTTATAACGACTTGCAAACTACTCGGAAACCACGCTTTTTAAGGCAGAAAACGCTTTATTCAAAAAATTATTGCTCTGACCTTTCGAAACAAAAGAGCGTCCTTGAAGATTTTGAAGCTGCGCTTCGAGATAACCAAAACCCATTTTTTTAAGCGCTTCCCCCACCACGATCACCGCAATATCTTCCGTCCCGCGAATATTATAATAGGTGGCTCCGCGAATCCCCGCGCGGAAACGATTCTGCTGCATCGTGGGACCGTTCATACTAATGTAGGTGATCTCCCCCAAAGAAAAAATAAGCTCATCGATCACAAGCCTCGGCGAAAATTTTTGCATCTGTTGTTTTACCGCCGCCTTCGCGGAGGAACCCGCCTCGCTTTCTTCGTTATCTCCTTGCAAAGGTTTCAAGGCAAGAAGGCTAAGCCCTTTCTGGGGAACGTTCATGACTTGCAACTCCTTGATATTAAAGCCGAGTGTTTTGAGGCGAAGCCCCCGCCCCTGCATAAGGCTCGGAACATCCAGCGAAACAATCGTCAAAGGAATGTCCGCCAACACCCCCTTGGGAAAGCTGTAAGGATTGCCGATCTCAAGGCCGCGCACTTCAAAACCGCTGTTCTTCCAGTCCATCTTGACCTCCTGGATAGCAACATCGGCCGCGAGCTGATAACTGAGCGAAAACTTAATGGCTTGCTTGATCGCCCAGGCGTGAAAAATGATCAGGAAGATGACGAGAAAGAACGCCAGCCGGACGACTCCAAAAACGAGCTGAAAAAGACCTTTGATCATACCGATTCCTTTTCTGTGGATGCCTGCTACATTATCGACAGTGTTTTAAAAAATCTAACGGAAAAATATTCCCTCCGGGGACACAAAGTCGAAAAACGGAAAAAATTCGATCGCTTGAAAACGGCCATGTCATAGCCGCTTCCCGTTCTTACCTTGACAATGAATTGAGATTTGCAAGATAATACGGTTGCCACACATGACTTATCGAACCGCCTGCGGTTGAACTTACCGCCCCTCGGAGTCCTATGCAGGAAGATCTTCGCCGACTGTTCTGGATGCTGGGTCTGGCACTAACCCTGCCGATGGTCCTCCTGAGTGGCCCGTTGGCCGGGTATTTGATCAGCCGTTGGCTGATCCAGCAGTGGCATTTCGACACCGGCCTTACGTTAATATTGACTTTATTGGGATTGGCAGGCTCGACGCTCCAGACGGTCCGCATCCTGAAACAGCTCTACCGGGCAGAAAAAAAGAATTTATGAATGTTTCTTCTATTAATGAAGCAGCACAAACCGTTCACGCCGCCGCAGACCACGGTGCGGAACAGGCTGCGGAAGAGCTCCCGAATTTCATCACGGTTCTGGAGCATTTCTTCCCAAAATCCTCCGTCGTCCAATTCCTGGCCCATTGGCAAAATCTGGTGTTTTCATTTTTAGTCCTCAGTCTGATCGCTTATACCGCGCTCCGGGCTGCACAGAAAAAAAACTTCCTCCCCAAAGGAGTCCAGAATATCTGGGAGATGTTCGTCGAAGCGATCACCGGCTTCGTCACCGGCATCCTCGGCCCCAAAGGCGCGGAGCATGTCCCCTTCCTCGGCACGGTCTTCCTTTACATATTGCTCCAGAACTGGCTCGGCATGATCCCGCTCATGAAATCTCCGACCAGCGCGTGGAGCACCACCATCGCGCTGGCCCTGATCACCATGGTCTATATCCAGTGGGTCGGAATCAAAGAGCAGGGTTTTCTTCATTACCTTAAACATATGGCGGGAAACCCCGTGGGCATCCTCGGCCTCTGCCTGATCCCGATCATGCTCGTCATCAATCTAAGTATTGAATTCCTCGCGGTCCCTTTGAGCCTCTCGCTCCGTCTTTTCGCCAACGTCTCGAGCGAAGACAAACTGATCTTCAAGTTCGCGGAGCTGAACGCTCTGTATTATTTCGTGCCGTTCTTTTTCCAGATCTTCGCGAACGTTCTCGTCGTCATCTTCAGCTTGGTGCAGGCCTTCGTCTTTTTATTGTTATCAACCGTCTACATTTCGCTTATCATGCCGCATGGGGAGCACGAAGACGTTCCTCGCGGCCGAGAAGCTCACTAACACAACCCAGAAGGAGAATGAAATGGACTCACACGTTGCTTTAGGTTTTGCACTGCCGCTCGGGCTGGCCGTTACGGCCTTCGGCTCGGCGCTCGGTCTCGGAAAAGCCGTTGCCGCGGCGATGGACGCCACCGGCCGTCAACCCGAAGCTTCCCAGAAGATCCTGGTCAACATGATGGCCGGCTGCGCGCTCATCGAGGCTTTAACGCTTTATGTGCTCATCTTCGGCTTTGTGCTCATGGGCAAGATCTAAAAAGAAGGGCCCATGGATTTCTTCAAAGAAAACATCAGCCTGATCGAGGTCCTCGTCCAGGCCGCCGCGTTCCTGATCGTCTTTTTCACGCTCCGGAAGTTCGCCTGGGGACCGCTGGTCCACATTATCAAGTCCCGGCGCGAAAAGTTCGAAAGCGAATGGGGCGGGATCGAAAAGACCCAGAAAGACCTCGAGGACATGAAAAAGCATTACCAGACGCACCTCGCAAAGATCGAGGATGAGGCACACGCCCGGATGCAGGAAGCGGTCCAGGAAGGCCGGCGGATCGCCCGTGAGATCCAGGAAAAGGCGCGGCTGGAATCTCAAACTTCTTTCGACAAGGCCAAGGCGAACATCGACCTCGAAGTCGAAAAAGCGCGCATCACACTCCGCCGCGAGATCGCCGACCTTTCGATCCGGATCGCGGAAAAGATCGTAAGCGAAAAAATGGACGCGCCCCGGCAAGAAAAAAAGGCCCTCGAGATCCTCGGGGACCTTGAGAAACAGCTATGAGAGACACGACCGCCGCGGGCCGCTACACACGCGCCCTGTTTGAACTCGCTGAAGAGGAACAAAAACTCCCCGAGATCGAAAAGGCCCTGACGCAGGCCGAGGCGCTCACAAAGACCTACCCGCAGATCCCCCTTCTCGTCGCGAACCCGACTTTACCGGATGAAGAAAAACTCCGCCTCGCCGAGAGCCTCATCCCTGCCGGCGCGCCGGAGCTTTTGAACCGGTTCTTCCGGGCGCTGATCGAGAAAAAACGTTTCGGGCTTCTGCCGGAGATCCGCGAGATCTTTCATAAAAAGTTTGAAAAAAAACAGGGTCTTCGCGAAGTCGAGGTCGCTTCCGCCGTCCCTTTTTCCGAAAATTTCCGCGAAAAACTAACCGGCTTCCTGAAAAAGAAATTCCGCTCCGAGATCCGTCTGATCCCGAAAACCGAAACCGACCTGCTCGGCGGCTTCGTGCTCCGCTTCGACGGCAAGGAAATCGACTGCAGTTTCAAGAACCGTATTCATGAGATTCAGCAAAAACTTTTCAATCCTACCGAAGAAGGACACGCCTGATGCTTAAACCCGAAGAAGTCACGCAAGCGATCGAAAAAGAGATCCGGAAATACCAGACCAAGATCGAGATGCAATCCGTCGGCTATGTACTCCAGGTCGGCGACGGCATCGCGCGCGTCTACGGCCTCGACGAGGCCATGGCCGGCGAGATCGTCACGTTCCGCGACGGGACCGCGGGCCTGGTGCTCAACCTCGAGCCGCATCATGTCGGTGTCGTGATCTTCGGCGATGACGAGAATATCAAGGAAGGCGACCAGGTCAAACGCACCGGCAAGATCGCCCAGGTCCCGGCCGGCGATGCGCTCCGCGGCCGTGTAGTCAATCCGCTCGGCGAGCCGCTGGATGACAAGGGACCGATCGTGTCGCAAAAGATGCGCCCGATCGAAACGATCCCGCCCTCGGTAGTTCAACGCCAGCCCGTCAAAGAACCGCTCCAGACCGGCGTCAAAGCCATTGACTCCATGATCCCGATCGGCCGCGGCCAGCGCGAGCTCATCATCGGCGACCGCCAGACCGGAAAAACCGCGATCCTGATCGACACGATCCTGAACCAGAAACACACAGGCGTCCATTGCATCTATGTCGCGATCGGACAAAAACTCTCGAGCGTTGTCGCTCTCAAAGAGACCCTCGAACGGTACCACGCGATGGAATACACCACGATCGTCTGCGCGTCTTCCGAAGACCCCGCGCCGCTCCAATACCTTGCCCCTTATGCGGGCGCGGCCATCGGCGAAGAAGACATGTTCACCGGCAAACACGCGCTGGTGATGTACGACGATCTTTCGAAACACGCGGTCGCCTATCGCCAGCTCTCGCTCCTCCTCCAGCGACCGCCGGGACGAGAAGCGTATCCGGGCGATGTGTTCTATCTTCACTCCCGTTTGCTCGAACGCGCCGCTAAACTTCGCGATGACCTCGGCGGCGGAACGCTCACGGCGCTCCCCGTGATCGAAACGCAACTCGGCGATATTTCCGCCTACATCCCGACCAACGTCATTTCCATTACCGACGGCCAGATCTATCTGGAGACCGACCTTTTTTATTCCGGCGTCCGGCCGGCCATCAACGTCGGCCTTTCCGTTTCGCGCGTCGGCGGCAATGCCCAGACCAAGGCCATGAAGCAGGTCACCGGCATGCTCCGCATGGCGCTCGCGCAGTACCGGGAAATGCAGGCCTTCGCGCAACTTTCAACCGATCTTGATAAGGCCACGAAAGACCAGCTCACGCGCGGCGAGCGCATGGTCGAGCTCCTGAAACAAAAGGACCTCCAGCCGCTCCCGCTTGAAAAAGAGATCGTGAGCATTTTCCTCGGCAATGAGGGATTTCTCGACGACGTTCCGCTCGACCGGGTCGGGGCGTTTGAGGCCGGGATCTGGACATTTCTCGAAGAGAACTACGACGAGGTCTTCCACGAGATCGCCGAAAAGAAAGTTTTCACTGACGTCCTGAAAGAAACCCTGAAACAGGCGGTCGTTAAATTCAAACAAACCTTTTAAACCGGATGACGGATAAAGGATAGAGGATGGCGAAAAACCTAGCTCCATCCGCCATCCGCACTCCTCCATTCTGAGAGAATCATGAGCGGACAGTTACGTGCGTTAAAAAACAGGATCCGGAGCGTTGAAAGCACGCAAAAGATCACCAAGGCCATGGAGATGGTCGCGACGGCAAAGCTAAAGCGCTACCAGACCTGGATGCACCAGGCCGCGCCCTATGTGGCGTCGCTGGAAGGCGTCCTGACGCGGCTTCTTCGTACCGGCGTACCGCCCACGCATCCCCTTCTCGAAACGCGCGAAGAAAAAGAAGCGGCGCTTGTCCTGATCACTTCGGACACCGGGCTATGCGGTTCTTTCAATAATGAATTGATCGAGACCGCCAAGAGATTCCTGAAAGGAATGGCGAAAACACCTCTCCTGATCGGGATGGGGAAAAACGGCATCAACGGATTGTCGCGCGCCGGCTACGCCTGGCACGCGGCGTTCAAGGACACGAAAACCTCCCAGCTCGAATCCGTCTTCACCGAGATCAGCCTGATGGCCGGGACGCTCTTCTGTGAAAAAAAAGTCGACGCGGTCTATGTGATCCACAGCCATTTCGTGAGCAAAGGTATCTCCCGGGCCACGACCGACAAACTGCTGCCGTTCGCTCTTTCTCCCGCCGGAGCTTCGGAAAAAGAACCGGCCGCCGACGGAACGGATTACATCATGGAGCCGGATCCCGCGGCGCTTTTCGCGAGATTGATCCCGCTCGTCTTTGAGTCCAAGATGCGGATGTGTTTCCTGGAATCGCTCGTCGCGGAACAAACGGCGCGCATGAACGCCATGCATCAGGCGACGGAGAATGCTTCGGAACTCATCGATTCGCTGGTCCTTTTGCGTAACAAGGTCCGGCAAGCAGCCATTACCAAAGAACTTATTGAAATCGTTTCGGGCTCACAAGCCCTTAAAACAGGATAACGGAGATGGGATGATGGAGGGCGAGAAACTGAATCGTCCTCCGACATCCGTCATCCGACATTCTAGAGAAAAGAGAAATAGGAGTTTCTTATGATATCAGGCAAGGTTATCCAAGTCATGGGTCCCAGCGTTGACATCGAATTTGAACCCGGAAATCTTCCGTCGATCCTGAACGCACTCGAGATCGATCTGGCCGGACGGAAACTTGTGCTCGAAGTCGCCCAGCACATCGGCGACAACATCGTCCGCTGCATCGCGATGGCTTCGACCGACGGCCTGGTCCGCGGGATGAAGGCGAACGACACGGGTGCGCCGATCACGGTCCCGGTCGGCGAACAGACCCTCGGCCGCGTTTTCAGCCTGCTCGGCGAACCGATTGACGAGCAAGGACCGGTCGCAGACCCGAAGAAAAAGCACAGCATCCACCATCCCCCGCCTTCCTTCGAAGAACTTCTCCCCGTCTCGTCGATCCTCGAAACGGGCATCAAGGTCATCGATCTCCTGGCCCCTTATCCGAAGGGCGGGAAAGTCGGCCTTTTCGGCGGCGCGGGCGTAGGCAAGACCGTGGTCGTCATGGAACTCATCCACTCGATCGCCATGGAACACGGCGGCGTCTCGGTCTTCTGCGGCGTCGGCGAACGCACCCGCGAAGGGAACGATCTTTGGCTCGAACTCAAGGAATCCGGCGTCATCAAGAAAACCGCGATGGTGTTCGGACAGATGAGCGAGCCGCCGGGCGCGCGGTTGCGCGTAGGTCTTTCGGGCCTCACGATGGCGGAATATTTCCGCGACGAAGCGCACCAGGACGTGCTTCTCTTCGTCGACAATATTTTCCGTTTCACCCAGGCCGGTTCCGAAGTCTCGGCCCTGCTCGGACGCATGCCGTCCGCGGTGGGCTATCAGCCGAACCTCGCGACCGAAATGGCGGAACTCCAGGAACGTATCGCCTCCACCAAAGCCGGTTCCATCACTTCGGTTCAGGCCATTTACGTGCCCGCGGACGACCTGACCGACCCGGCGCCGGCGACCGCGTTCGCCCATCTTGACGGTGTCACCGTCCTGTCGCGCCAGATCGTCGAACTCGGCATTTACCCGGCCGTGGATCCGCTCGCCTCGACCTCCCGCATGCTCGACCCGCGCATCGTCGGGGACGAACATTACGCGATCGCCCGCGAAGTCCAGCGCGTCCTGCAACGCTACAAGGACCTCAAAGACATCATCGCGATCCTCGGCGTGAACGAACTTTCTCCGGAAGACAAAGAGATCGTCGCGCGCGCGCGAAAGATCGAACGTTTCTTTTCCCAGCCGTTCTCCGTCGCGGAAGCGTTCACCGGACGGAAGGGCCGCTACGTACATCTCAAAGACACTATCGTGAGCTTCAAGAAGATCCTCGCCGGCGAACTGGACCATGTGCCGGAGCAGTGCTTTTTTATGTGCGGCGGGATCGAGGACGTGTTGGAGAATTATGAAAAGACAAAAGCAACTGTTTAAAACCGGGACACGGTCCAAGGGACACGATCCACGAAAAAGCTTTAACGTGGCGCGTGACCCGGAGCACGTGGCCCGAGTGTAAATATGGCTACTCTCTATTCACTAAAGATCATTACCCCGCAGGGGGCGGCGTATCAGGGAACGGTCCTGCATGCCTGCCTTCCGACCGAGAACGGATTTGCCGGCGTCCTCGCCCATCACGCCCCCTATCTGACCTCGTCTAAAGGCGGGAAATTATCCGTCCGCGAAACGTCAGGGATGGAAAGAGACTTCCTGGTGGGTCCCGGATTTTTCGAAGTGAATCACGATCAGGCGATCTTCCTCACGCAATCCTGCCAAACGGTCGAATAACAAGCCGCGCAGGATAAAGGAGGAGCCTCATGGCCCGCCACTTTTTACCGTTTACGAATTATCCCGTAGACTCGAGAACTCGGCATCGGGAATGACTTTCACCATCTCAAGGTATTTGAGCGTTTCGTAGGTATTCCGCCTCACCGCGACCACATAACCGTTCTTGAAGATCAAGACCCCCGCGTCACGGTACATGAAATTCCCGAGTTCGTACTCCCAGACATCGTAGACATCCGGCGCTTTTGAAAAACTCACGGTATAATGCGGCTTCCCGAAACCGTCGATCACCTCGTTCTGGGTCTCCCCGACCGTCACGCCGCCAAGTTTGGATTCGACCATTTCCGACGTCGCGAGCGGCGCCGCCGCGGTGCAGGATTGAAAAAAACACGCCCCCGTAACCAACAACAAAAGAACGCCCCACTTGCGACCCATTAAAAACCTCCTTGTATTTCCATGATTTCAGATCAGAAAAATAAACCGAGGAACAAAAGCGCCGCCCCGACCGCCGCCGAACTCAACATCACGACCCGGAGCGCCAGCGGCTCCGCCAAAAGCCCCGAAACGATCTCACGGCATTTGGGATAAAAAAAAGAAAGCAACAGAACCTTCAGAAGCGCCAAGCTCACCACAGCCGTCACCACAAAGGCATACGCGCTCGGATGCGTCAAAAACTCCCCCCAGGTCCAGGCCACGAGCGCCAAGGTTGCCGCCATGCTCAGGAGCACCCACGCAGGCTTTTTCTCGGGATAAAGCTTCGGAAAAACGCTCTTCCACCATGCCGCACCTAGAACGATCCAAAGCCCGCCGGCGACCATCCCTGCGCCGAACATGATGCTAAGAATTTTGAAATAGATCATGACCGTAATCCTTTTGAAAACTCAACGCGCAACGGGCAAGGTTATCGCTTATCGTGATGTGTTGCGCCTCGATCATTACGTTGTTTTGCGCCTTCTATGATTAACGTCACACCCACGACAAAAAATGAGAGGAATCCGATGAGCGCAAAGATCATCGAGGGAAGCGATCCCGCCCAGAACGCGAGCAAGATCAACAAAATTCCGGGAAGAAAATAACGGGTCCAGTAGCGCATGGGATCATTCTCGCAAAATCAACGCCCGTCTGCAACGAAAGAACCTGCCCCCGTCTCCGTTTTGGAGAGCGTGTTTATTATGATATAATGACGCGTTTTCAATCACGCAACATTCTCTCAGCTCAACGAAAGGAAATAGACATGTCTTTTACATTACCTGAACTTCCCTACGCGCAAGACGCGCTTGCCCCCCAGTTTTCCAAGGAAACCCTGGAATTCCATTACGGCAAGCACCACCAGGCGTACGTCAACAACCTCAATAAACTCACGGAAGGAAAGCCGGAGGCCTCCAAGAGCCTCGAAGAATTGATCAAGACCACCAAGGGTCCGATCTTCAACAACGCGGCCCAGATCTGGAACCACTCGTTCTACTGGAACTGCCTGAAGCCGCAGGCCGGCGGCGCCCCGACGGGCGCGATCGCGAACGCGATCAACGAATCGTTCGGCAGCTTTGAGGAATTCAAGACCTTGTTCACCAACATGGCGGTCGGACTTTTCGGTTCCGGGTGGGCTTGGCTGGTCAAAGACGAGGACGGTTCGCTCGGCGTCGAGGCGATGTCCAATGCCGGCAATCCGCTGGCGAACGGCCAGACCCCGCTTCTAACCTGCGATGTCTGGGAACATGCTTATTACATCGATTACCGGAACGCTCGCGCCAAATACGTGGAAAAGTTCTGGGAATTGGTGAATTGGGATTTCGTCGCTAAAAACTTAGCGTAGAGATCAAATCTGAAAGATCAAAACCACAATTAAAAATTCAAATCGCTTTGGTCTGTGGTTTTGATCTTTGCCTTTTAAACTTTGAAATCTAATTTAGCATCGCTTCCATCCGGCTCACGGCCTTGGCGGCCAGGGAATACTCCGGATTGAGCTCGACGGCATGCCGATAGGCGTTCAGGGCCTCGGCCCAATCCCCTTTATGCTCCCAAACCCGGCCCAGGTTGTACCAGGCATAAAACCGTCCGTCGTACCGCTCGGCGGCTGTGGCCTTTTCAAGCCAGGGAAGCGCATCGTCCCATCGTCCGGTCTCAATTAAATACGCCCCGATATCATTGCAGGGGTTACCGTAATCCGGATCCAGCCGGACCGCTTTTTCACATTCCCGGATCGCGTCGCCGTAGCGTCCCTTGCAGCTGTACGTCCATCCGAGCAGCGTATGTGCCTCCGCGGTGGCGTGGAGTTCGATCGACTTGCGGGCGAGTTCGATCGCTTCATCGACCTTGCCGGCCATCTGCTGGTCATAGGCTTCCCGCATCAGCCGGAATGCCTCTTCCTCTTTATTGATGCTGAAATCTTCCATAGACTGCTATCTCAAAATTTAAAAGGCAAAGATCAAAACCACAGACCAAAGCGTTTTGAATTTTAAATTGTGGTTTTACTTTTTCAATTTTGATTCTTTAGTTTTGAAAATGCATGAAGGGATTCGTGCGCCGTTCATGGCCGATCGTGGAGAACTCGACGTCATTGTAGGCGTGTCCGGGATAGACCTCGAGTTCCGGATCCAGGGCCGCAAGCCGCTTCAGACTCGCCTGCATCTTTCTTTCGTCACCGCCCGGAAGATCGCAACGGCCGCAGGCCCCGGCAAAAAGGGTGTCCCCCGAAACAAGTTTCCCTTCCACCAGGATGCACTGGGAGCCTTCCGTATGGCCGGGGGTGTGAAGGAATGTCATTTCCACCGAACCGATCTTCAGCGTGGACCCTTCCTTCGTCTCGACAAGGTGGTTTTTGATCTCTTTGATGTACTTGGCTTCGTTTTCGTGGACGTAGATCTTTACGCCGGTCTTTTCGACCAGCTGCTCCACGCCGTTGCAATGGTCAAAGTGCGTGTGCGTCAGGATCCCGGCCACGACCTTCATCCCGTCCGCTTTCGCCTCTTTCAGGATCGCGTCGACGTCCCACGCCGGATCCACCATCACGCATTCCTTCGTCTTCTTGTCCCCGATCAGATACGCGAAGTTTTGCATATAGCCGACGCTGAACTGTTTAAAATACAGTGACGTCTCAGCCACAACAGCGGCAAACCTTCTTGGGGGCTTTCTCATAATAGATCACTTCAAGCAACGGGTTGTCCTGCAGCTTGCTGCGGGATTTTTCCGCGAATGCCGCGGGGATCTCGGGGTAATAGACGTCCCCGTTGAAATCGGCGTGAATGCGGGTCAGGTAGATCCCGTCCACACGGTCGATCGTGGTCCGGTACAGCTGGGCGCCGCCAATGATGAACGCGTGCTCGGTCCGGACATTCTTCAGAGCCTCGTCCACGGTGGAAAAAAACGTCTGGTTCGGGTAAGGCTTTGCGCCGGTGTGATCGAGAATAAAGTTCGTCCGTTTCGGCAGAGCTTTACATCCGAGGCTTTCGAACGTCCGGAGCCCCATGATCACGGTTTGCCCGCTCGTCGTCTTCTTGAAATGCTGAAGATCGTTCGAGAAATGCCACGGGAGCTGGTTCCCGGTCCCGATCACGCGGTTGTTTGCAACAGCTACGATATGAAAAAGCATGAAACCTCCTGATATTTCGCGCAACAATGCGCTGTCTTTAAACGGCAACCGGCGCCTTGATGGCCGGGTGCGGGTCATACCCCTCGATCGTGAAATCCTCGAACTTGAAATCAAAAATACTTTTGACCGCCGGGTTGAGCTTCATCCGCGGCAGCGGGCGCGGCTCGCGGGACAACTGCAGGGCCACCTGTTCTTTGTGATTGGAATAAATATGGACATCCCCGAACGTATGCACGAATTCCCCGAGGCGGGTGCCCGTCACCTGAGCCATCATCATCGTGAGGAGCGCATAAGACGCGATATTGAACGGCACGCCCAGGAACACATCGGCGCTCCGCTGATAAAGCTGGCAGGAAAGTTTTCCGTCCGCGACGTAGAACTGGAAGAACGTGTGACACGGCGGAAGCGCCATCTTTTCGATCTCCCCGACGTTCCACGCGCTCACGATGATGCGCCGGCTGTCGGGGTTCTTTTGGATCATCTCGACCGCTTGCGCGATCTGGTCTACGGCGGTCCCGTCCGGTTTTTCCCAGGAACGCCACTGCGCTCCATAGACCGGCCCCAGGTCTCCCTTCGCGTCCGCCCACTCATTCCAGATCGTGACACCGTTGTCTTTCAAATATTGGATGTTGGTATCGCCCTTGAGGAGCCACAACAGTTCATAGAGGACGGACTTGAGATGGACTTTTTTTGTGGTGACGAGAGGGAACCCCTTGGCGAGATCAAAGCGCATCTGATAGCCGAACGTGCTGACGGTCCCGGTGCCGGTACGGTCTTTTTTTTCAACGCCATGCTCAAGGATGTGCCGGAGAAGATCGAGATAGGGTTTCATCAGAGCTTCGCCGGAGCAGCGACCGGAGGATTTTCTTTCGGAGCTTCTTTCATAAAACGGGAATCGTCGATCTGGAGGTCCTCGGCATAATAGGCGCTCAGCTGGAAAATGGCGGGAACGGCGGAGATCTTCACAAAATAGCTGCTAGTCTTTTCGTCCTTGGCGCCAAGGCTGAGGACCGTCTCGCGCTCACCCTCGGTCACGGCGATCTCCCAGGCCGGTTTTTCGAGACCGTAATCTTTGCCGGCCGGATCGACGACTTTTTGCGCTTTCACGCTGTTGAGCGTGGCGATGAAACGGAGCACCTTGTCGGGATCGAGGGCAAAGGACCTGTCCGCGCGCTGCAAAAAAACCCACGTCGTCTGGGCGGGATCCTTGGGATCTTTCTCAAGGGCGCATCCGGCCGTCATTTGTTTTTCGGTGCCGCGGATATGGTTGACCGTGATCTTTCGGACTTTTTCCGGGGCCAGGTCGAAGAGGGTCACATCCGCCCAAAAATCCCCGGCGGGGATGGCGTCCTCAAACGGCGTAAAAATACCAAAGAGGCCGGCCAGGTCGATCTCCGCAAAATAGACGTCGTTGCCGCCCGCCTTCCGGACAAAATAGCCGTTCCCGGCCGGCTTCGTGCCGATCCGCAGATCGAGAACGGAGACGTCGGAGGCGGCTTCAAACTTGAGCGAGAAAGCTTCGGTATCGGTAATGCCGAAATCGGGGAAAAGGTCCTTGCCGGAGCCGCGGAACTCCCCGCGAAGCGCGCCGATCTTCTGCAGAAGGGTTTTAATTTTTGCGGGGTCCGCTTTTGCGTTCCAGAGATTTTTCACCTTCCACGCCGCGCCGTCCTTCACGAGTTCGACCGGAGCCACCGCGGCGCGTCCCGCCGGCTGGACCGGGCGGCCAATCAAGATTTTTTCGACTTTTGCGGGATCGAACGAAACGGCGAGTACGGATCCGTCCCGTCCGGACCCGGCGGTGGTACGATCGTAAGCCCGGAAGAGCGCCTGGACTCCGAGCCCCAACACGAGAGCCCCGAAGATCACGCTCAGAATGAAGATCGTCCTTTGATTCATCAAAATCCCTTTTTAAATTTCCGGCACCGGAAAAGAATTTTTAGGCCGCGGCCAGGCTTTTCAAATACTGTTTCTTCGCCCGCCGCCTGAGAGAAGCGCGAACGAACCCCGCCAGCGCGACGATCCCCGGTACAAGGAACATCACAAAAAAGCGCCAGAACATCTTCGCCGGCGCCGAGATCCTGGGAAGCGCGCGATTGACCTGCCCCTTCGACCGGACGCCCACCAGCGCATCGCCAAGCGTCAGGATATCGATGGCATTGAGAAAAAAGTTCAGGTGCCCGCCGCCCTGCATCAACTGCTTGCGAAACGGCGTCGCCGCCCCGATCAAAAGAAGCTTCCCGGGTGCGGGTTTGAGCGCCGCTCCGGTCCGCCCAGACTCACCTCTCGGAGCGGCCGGTGTCCCGGGCGCCGCCGGGGGTTCCGCGGGCTTCGCGGCAGACGGCCATTCCGGAACGACCTTCAGGTCTTTGTAGGCATCAGCGAACTGCCCCTCGACCAGCACCGCGAGCGGGAACGGGCCTTTGGCGCTTTGCGCCGTCCGGAGCAAAAATTCCGGGGCCATCGCGTTCGGCTTGAACGGCACGGTCCACGAGTTCCGCGTGGAATGGAGCAGCGTTTCCGCTTTCAATTTCTGGCTTTGGAGCTTCGCGCCATCGATCTTGAGTGCGCTTCCCCACATGTAAAAGAACGCCGAAAGACGCGACGTGATGGACACCTTCAGGTTCATCTCCGCGTCCGTCAACAGGATCTGGACCGGAAGCTTCACGGGGATCGTCACCCCTTGAAACGCCCCGCGCCCGCCACCGGAAAGCGTGATCACTTCACTCTGCTCGTCCGCGAGCACGTTCGTATCGACCCCGAGCCCCCACGCGGAAAGCAGGTCGTTCACATCGGGAGAATCCTCCTTCGGGACCAGCTCCACCATCCCCCGGGCGGGACGGTAATCATACTCGTAATTCTGCACCGCCATGAAAACCGAACCGCCCTGGCAAAGGAACCGGTTGATCTCGTATTTCTGCCGGTCGTTCAGGCTCTTCGGTTCAACGATCGCAAGGGTCTTCGTCCCCTCGGGAATCGCACCGTCCTTGTCCAATGTGATCCTCTCCACCGGATACCCCTCGTACTGCAACCCCATCTGGAGAAGCTCGTAGACATCGTCCCGGTAACTCGGCGGAACCTCGCCGCCCCCCAACTGCGCGAGCAACGCCATCAGGTTCGGGTCCACCGACCGCTCCTCATAAGGCGCCACAAGCGCGACCTTCGGGATCTCCGGCAATGTCATCCGGTAGATCTTGGAAATGATCGCGTATTCCAGCTCGTACAAACTTCCTGGATGGATGCGCGGCAAAATCTCCTCGGGCTTTTCTTTATAAGAGAACGTCAGACCGCAGTACACAAGCCGCACCCCCACCTCGTCGGACTGGATCGACTCCACCTGGAACGGCTCGATCCCCTTCTTGGAAAGCTGCTCCTCCAGCGTCTCCTCCTTGGCGTCCGCCTTCCGGCCCTCCGTCACGTTCGCCGGATCCATGTGGAAGACCTTGTATTGGAAATGGCCGTCCGACACCACCCGCAGTTCTTCGAGCTTGTCGCGGACATCCTGCTCAAGGCTCTTCATCGACGTCGGCATCTTGTCCGCCGGAGAAATATAGAGCTTCGCGATCACCGGCGTTTTAAGACTGCGGAGGATCTTTTGGGTCGCCGGTGAGATGGTGTACATCTGCCCTTCGCTAACGTCAAACCGGCCGAGCGGAAGACCCGCCACGAACCAGTTGCTCAAAAGGAAAATCCCGCCCGAGATCAGCGCGGCCGTCGCAAAGATCGAAGCGGCTTTCGGCCTCATCCGCCCTTCGATCCAGAACCCGTTCAACACAAGTGCGACCGCGGCCCCGACGACAAAATAAAGCGCGTCGCGGCTGTCGAGCACCCCTTTGGCAAAAGAATCATAATGATCCGCCGCGCCCAGAAAATGCCGGAGGAACGTCCCCGCCCCCGGGATCCATCCGTCCATCGAAGACGCCACGAACTCCATCCCCGCAAGGTAAAGGCCAAAGCAGATCATCATGGAAAGAATGAAAGCCGTGATCTGGTCGCGGCAGAACCCGGAGACCAGGATCCCGATCGCCAGAAAAAACCCGCCTAAGAACGCCGCACCGAGATATCCCCCGAGGATCGCTCCGGCGTCCGGGCGGCCGAGCACCGCCAGCATGACCGGCACCGGAAAAGTACACGCGAGCGCGACAAGATAGAACGCAAAGCTCGCAAAAAATTTCCCGAGCACAAGTTCGTACGGCCGCATCGGGAAAGTCAGGAGCAGTTCCTGCGTGTTCCCGCGCCGCTCCTCCGACCAAAGCCGCATCGAGACCGCCGGGAGGAAGACCGCCAGAAAGAACGGCAACATGTAAAAGAACGGCCGCATGTCCACCCGTCCGCCCACGAAGAACTGCGTCATGAAAAGCCCGCCGTTCAGGAGCGCGAAGATCACGAGAAAGATGTACGCGATCGCGGAATTGAAATAAGCCGCCATCTCGCGCCAGAAAATGATAAAAAGATTCGCCTTTTTCATGCGCCCACCGCCTTCTGCGGCGCCCCAGCCCAACCGTCATTCTGAGGGCAAAACCCGAAGAATCTTAAAACGAGATCCTTCGCTTGCCCCGCAACGCGGGACGCGCTCAGGATGACGGATCCCTTTTTGTTTTGTTTTCCCGACTTTTTCATGCGCCCACCGCCTTCTGCGGCGCCAAAAGCCGGATGAAAATTTCTTCTAAAGACCCGTCCGGACAACCGCTCTGGCGGGCAAGCTCGGCCTTGGTACCGAACGCCACGAGCTTCCCTTCATTGATGATCACGATACGGTCCGCCAGCGCTTCCACTTCCTGCAGGATATGCGTCGAGAAAATAACGGTTTTTTCTTTCGCGAGGCTTTTCATAAGCGCCCGGATCTCGATGATCTGGATCGGGTCCAGGCCGGACGTCGGTTCGTCAAGGATCAGGACCTTGGGATCATGGATCAACGCCTGAGCGAGACCGACCCGCTGGCCGTACCCCTTGGAAAGTTCCGAAAGAAGATGTTTCCAGACCGGCCTGAGATTGCAGGCTCCCCTCACCCAATCAAGCCGCTCCGCAAGCCCGGCGCCCGAAAGCCCGCGCGCCTTCCCGACAAAGGTAAGATATTCCCCGACCTGCATGTCCGCGTAAAGCGGCACGGTTTCGGGAAGGTATCCGGTCCGTTTCCGTACCTCGAGCGGGTTTTCGATAATATCGAACCCGTCGATCTGCGCGGTGCCGGAAGAAGGATAAAGGTAGGTGGTCAGGATCCGCATCGCGGTAGTCTTGCCCGCGCCGTTCGGACCGAGAAGACCGAGGATCTCGCCGGGGTTGGCCCGGAACGAAACGTGGTCCAGCGCCATCACCGGACCGTAATGCATTGTAAGATCTTTAACTTCGATCACTTTTGAAATCTCAAATTTGTTGGGGACAGAAAAAGGTGCCTGCTTTTTTTACCGGCGGCGGCCGAAGATCTGGAGGAGCCAGAGAAACATATTGATGAAGTCGAGATAAAGCATCAGCGCGCCGTAAATAGCGATCTGCTCGGGCGCGTTGGGCGTGCTCTGGTGGATCGCTTTGAGCCTCTGGGTATCATAAGCCGTCAGCCCGATAAAAACCGCCACGCCGCAGTACGAGAGGATCCAGTAAAAAACCGGCGCGCGGAAAAAAAAGTTCAGGACCGACGCGATGATCACGCCCCAGAGCGCCATGAAACAGAAACTCCCGACAGAGGTGAGGTCCTGTTTCGTCATCCAGCCGTAAACGCTCACGCCCGCGAACGTCAGGGCCGCGATGAAAAACGTCGAGGAGACCGACGCCGTCGTATAGGCAAGAAAGATCGTCGAGATCGTGATACCGTTCAGCGCGGAATAAACCAAAAATCCCGTGACCGCAGCCCGCGCCGAAATGCGCCGGATGCTCGCGGAAAGCCAGAACACCAGCGCAATTTCCGCGATCAGAAAAAGCCACATCCCGCCCTTTAGAAGGAACTTCAGAAGGCCGACGTTCAGGAGCGTCGCGAACGCCATCAGACCCGTCAAAGAAAGCCCGAGAGCCATCCACTGGTAAACGCGCTGCATGAAATTCGAAAAAACGGTTTCCCGGGAATAAGAGAACGGATGTTCATTTTGCGAGTTCATAGGTTCCTCCATTTAAAATAGGGTGGAGCGAATATTCTAGTCTCAATACTTATCAATTTCAACGGAGTTGAAATTGGGGCAACCCTCGTCATCCACTGTTCTGATCAAGCTTCAGCCAAGGAGAGCTAAAATCGTGCAAAGCTCAACGCGCCACGCCCCGCGAAAAGCCGCTCGCGGGATCAAACCGCCGCAGCGGGCGCTCCGGCGCCCCCGGTCCCGGACGCCTCAGACGTCACGGGAGGTGCCAAAAACTCTTTGATCTTCTTGACCGGACGCCCGATGATCGCCTTTTCGGCCTTTTCAACGATCGGCCGTTGAAGGAGATCCGGATAGATCGCGAGCAGATCCAACCACTGCCCTTCCGTGAGTTTCTTCTCGCCGAGCCGGAGATCCTCGTAAAGCTGGTCCTTCTTCCGGATCAGCTCTTCGATAGAAAGCCCGATCTTCCCGATCAATTCGCGGAGCTTGGGCTTCGGGATCGGCACCGAGAAAAAGTCGATGGCATCGACGTCCACATTCATGTCTCTCAAGATCTTCAGTGCCTCTTTACACCCGGCACAACTGGGTTTGTGATAGATCGTGATGTCTGCCATTTCAAAATCCTTTCAAAAAAGGATAACGGCTGGCGGATGGCGAAAAACCGGCTCGACATCCTTCCTTCATCCGCTATCCTGCTTTTATAAAATACAACCCCGCGTAAACTTTCGGGTCGACAAGATACCCTTTTTTTTCCATCTTAACCAGCCAGGAGGCGACTTCCGGAAGCGGGACTTCATGCACGATGATAGATTCCGTCTCATCCCCGCCACCCGCGCCCTTCTTGACCACCTCGAGCGCCCGATAAAAAGTAATGATCTCCGCACTCAACCCGCTTGAGACCGGCCCTTCCACCAAAAGCTCCAGAGTCCCGGCTTCATAACCCGTTTCTTCCAGAAGCTCGCGGCGGGCCGCGGTTTCCATCGTCTCGGGATCATGCGGCGTCTTATCATTCACGAGCCCTGCGGGCCATTCGATCACCTGTGCCCGGACCGGCCGGCGGAACTGTTCGACCAGGATGGCCTTTCCGTCCCGGGTCACCGGCACGACCACCACGATCCCGCTACAGTTGGTCCGTTTGACATACTCCCACCCGTCTTCGGAGATCAGGTCGAGGTACTTACCTTGGTGCAGGATCATGTTGTCCTTTTTTGAATTTTCCCGCCCGGAGACGGGACCCCGCCCTTGGCGGGAAAATGGGAGATATAAAATCAAAGACCGGAGGCGCTTCCCTGCCCTCGCGGATCGCTTTCGCCCACTATTTTACCAAAATCATCCACAAAACAAATCATTTGTACGTTCCCGATCGTCAGATTTCGCTTCAGGGTATGCCCCCAAAGCTCCAGCTTCACCCGGGCGACTTCATCCCCGTAAAGATCCGGTTCCACCCGCAAAACACCCGCGTCATCAAGGACCCGCGGCGCCTTCATGGCATCCTGGTAAGACCCCCCGAGATCGATCTTTTGAACAAGAAAATTCAATAACAGCGCGGCCGGGTCCTTCACGCCGAAAGCATCCAACACCAGCTGCGGCTTCCCTTCCTTGAAAAGGAAGGTCGGGACCGCTGTGTTCCGCGGCCGCTGCCCGCCGGCCGGGATGTTCGCCGACGCCGGGTCCTTCACGCTCGTTAGATCCGTATCAAAATCCGTCAGCTGATCGTTCAGAAAAAAACCGTGCTCCGGCACCAGCATCCCCGACCCGAAAGCATCCCCGAGCGTCGAGGACAAGGCGACCATGCTCCCGTGGGAATCCACGACAAGGATCGAACTCCACGCCGGATCTTTCTCTTTTTCAAAGACGGCCGCGGCGTCACTTCTCGCCGGAAGGATTTTATCGAATTTGATCTTCTCGGCCCGCTGCTGGGACCATTCCTGCGACAGAAGTTTTTCCACGGGGATATTGAAAATATCGGGATCGGCCACGGACGCCTGCGCCGGAAAAGCGAGCTTTTGCACTTCGGTAAGAAGGTGGTAGGTCTCGGCGCCTTTGCCGAATCCGGGGATCCCGAAATGTGCCAGGAGGTTCAGCCCGCGCAAGAGCATCACGCCGCCCGTCGACGGCGGGCAAGCGCTGAAAAGATCATACCCTTGATAAGTCCCGTGCACCGGATCGCGTTTCGCGGTCTTGTAATGTTCCAGGTCGCGGTAGCTTAAAAGGCCGGCGCGGCGGGGATTCTTGTGAACGGCGCGGATGACGGCCTTCGCGATCACGCCCCTATAGAAGGCGTCCGCCCCGCCCTTCTGGATAAGTCTGAACGTTTTCGCGAGATCCAGCTGAAGAAGCCTATCCCCTTTTTGGAGGGGTTTGCCGTTCTCGAAAAAAACCAAGGTCCCAGCGTCGAACCCCTCAAGTCTCCGGCGATGGGTTTCGAGAGAATCCGCAAGACCGGCGGAAACATCCGTCATCTCCTCGGCATATTTGAGGGCGGGTTCGAAAAGTTTCGCGAAAGAAAATTTCTTGGTCCCGTAACGGGTCTGAACGTCTTCCATCATCCGCAGAATACCCGGCGTCCCGACCGCGAGACCTCCCGTGCTCCGCTCTCCGTAAGGAAGAAGTGTGCCGTTCTTTTCGAAAAACATGTCGGGGAAGGCCTCTTCGGGCGCTTGGACACCGCCGTCAAAAAAAAGAATCCGGCGGACCCCGATATCATAGAGAAGAAGATAACCGCTGCCGCCGAGCCCGGACGCCTGCGGCTGGACCACATTCAGGACCCACTGAGCGGCCACCGCGGCATCCACGGCGTTCCCGCCCTCTTTGAGGACTTCCAAAGCGGCTTGCGTCGCCCGCGGATCCGAGGTCACGACCATCGCCTTTTCACCGATAACGGCGGCGAGTGAACATGGGATCGTAACCAGCAAAAATGAGAAAAGGAGGAAAAAGGAATAAATTCTGTGTCGGAGCATTTTTATATCTTCAACCCTTCAAAGCGTCCCGGGGTGAACGCTCTTGTGCGAGTCTTTTAGCGGCCGAGGACTTTTTTTGCGGTCTTGATGATGTTCGGCGCGGTCAGGCCGTATTTTTCGAGAAGCTCTTCCGGTTTCCCGGATTCCGCGAAAGTGTCCTGGATCGCGACGAAACCCATCTTGCAGGGGTGCTTCCTCGCGAGAAAAGTCGCCACCGCGCTGCCGAGCCCGCCCCAGATCTGGTGTTCTTCCGCGACCAGAATGTGGCCCGTCTTTTTGGCTTCTTCCAGAAGTAAATCCGTATCCAGCGGTTTCACGGTATGCATATCGATCACGCCGGCACTGATCCCTTCTTCGGCGAGACGCTCGGCGGCATCCAGCGATTCGAATACGAGCGAACCGTTGGCAACGATCGTCAGGTCCTTGCCGTCGCGCAAACGGACGCCTTTTCCGATCTTGAATTCCGTTCCCTTTTGATGAACGACCGGCGTTTTCGGGCGGCCGGTACGAATATAAACCGGCGCCGGATGTTTCAGGGTCTCCCAAACCAGCGCGGGCGTCGAGACCTCGTCGCACGGGACCAGGACCACAAAACCCGGAAGACTCGTCATCAGCGCGATGTCTTCGATCGACATTTGGGACGCACCGTCCTCGCCGACCGTGATGCCTCCGTGAGAACCGACCACTTTCACATTGAGCCCCGAATAAGCCACGCTCATCCGGAACTGATCAAATCCCTTGCTGATCAAAAAAGACGCGAAACTTGAAATGAAAGGGATCTTGCCGCACGAAGCGAGTCCGGCGGCCACGCCGACCAGGTTCGCCTCCTGAATGCCGACGTTGATGAACCGCTCCGGAAATTTTTCCGCGAACATGACGCTCTTCGTAGATTTGGAAAGGTCCGCATCCATCACGATCACTTCCGGATGGACCTTGCCGATCTCGACAAGCGCCTGTCCGTAGGCGTCACGCGTGGCCTTGCCTAACTTTTTTTCCATCTTTCAAATCCTTCTTTTGTGTCAGAGTATCAATGTATCAAAGTAAAAGCGTTTTTTTCCTGATACTCTGATACCTTGACACTTTGATACTTTTATTCCAGCTCCTTCAAAGCGATCCGGACCTGTTCCGGCGTCGGAGCGACCCCGTGGAAAGCGTTGTTCCCTTCCATGAAAGAAACGCCCTTGCCTTTGACCGTGTGCGCAATGATGATCGCCGGCTGGTCCTTCACTTTTTGGGCTTTTTCGACCGCGTTCAAGATGGCCTTCAGGTCGTGCCCGTCGATCTCCTGCACGTGCCAGTGAAAGGCCTTCCACTTTTCGGTCAGAGGCTCCATGTCGCAGATCTCTTGCGTCGAGGAATCCAGCTGGTATTTGTTGTCATCAAGGATCGCGATCAGGTGGTCGACTTTGTGGTGCGCGGCCATCGCGGCGGCTTCCCAGGTCTGGCCTTCGTTCATCTCGCCGTCGCTCGTGATCACATACGTATAATAATCTTTTTTATCCAGACGGCGCGCCATCGAAACCCCGACACCGAACGATAGGCCCTGCCCCAGAGAACCGGTCGAGGCCTCCACGCCGGGTAACTTCTTGCGGTCCGGATGACCCTGAAGAGGGCTGCCGAGCTTGCGAAAACTGATAAGGGTCTTGGGATCGAAATATCCGGATTCGGCCATCGCCGCGTAAAGCGCGGGAGACCCGTGCCCCTTGCTCATGATGAGCCGATCACGGTCAGGCCACTGGGGATCCTGGGGGTTGAATTCCATAAGATTAAAATAGAGGGCCGTGAGAATTTCAACGGAGGAAAGGGAACCGCCGGGGTGGCCGGAAGCGGCCGCGCCCGTCATTTCAATGATATGACGGCGGATCAGCTTCGATTTCGCCTTAAGTTGTTCTACGGAAAGCTTTTCCATCTAATTAAGACCAGTCCTGGAATTTGTATAGAGGAATAAGACGACGAAGTGTAGCGGCTTTCGCGGGTATCGTCAATCACTAAAAACGGGCCGTTCTCGCACAAGGGGGCGCCTTTGATTATTGAAATATTTTCAGCCGCTTACGCGAAACCTCAGGGTATAATCCCAAAACGTTGCAGCATTGCCGAAAAGTTTGACGACACGCGTTCCGAAAGTTTTTCCGGGGATCCAAAAATTATTTTTTAAAAATCTTGAGAAGAGCCGCCATCGAATGCATTTTTCCGTGAGTCTCAAAAGAAAATGAAAAAAATCGTCTTCTTCCTGCTAATCACTCTCCTTCTGGCCTTTTATTTCCGCCTCCCTCTATGGAAGGACCTTCCCCGTTCAATCAAAGAGAAAAACATGAAAACCGCCGAAGCGATCGTCCGTTTCAATCTTGCAAGGTCCCCGGAAATAGCGGCCACCCTTCCGGAGAATCTTCCTGCAGAAAAAAAAGAGGAGCTCCTTCGAGCGCGGGTGGAGCAAGTGATCGCTTCCGACAATTCGGAATTCCGCACCGCAGTGGCCTTATCCCAGAAACAGCTCGATAATGAATTTATGGACCGCTACTCCAAAGAATACCTGCGGGACGCCGATTGTTATTACTATCTTTCACTTACAAAAAACGTCCTTGAAAAAGGGGCGCTCGGCCCCGCGCGCGAAGACGGAACATTCTACAACCCCCTGAGATGCGCACCCAATGGAGCCTGGGATCTCCAAACGTGGCATCCTTATGTGGGCGCTGCGGCTTACCGGTTGCTACGGACCTTCGACAAAAAAATCTCGCTCACGCGCGCCGCGGCCTATGTTCCGGTCCTGTTGACCCTTTTGATAACCGCCGGCATTTTATTCTTACTTTTCGCGCTCGGAACGGATTTTTCCATAATCTGGCTCGGCGCAACGGTTTTTCTTCTATTGCCCGCGGTCATCCTCAGGTCCAACTACGGCTGGTATGATACCGATCCCTACATCCTGTTCTTTTCTTCGGTCATTCTCGGATCCCTCCTTTGGGCGATCCGAACTCCTCGAAAAGCGGTTTGGTTCGGTCTTGCGGGAGGAACGTTCGCGGGTCTTTTCGCGATGTTTTGGCAAGGCTGGATCTACATGGTCGCGCTGGTCGGGGCCGGCTCCTTGGTGCTGATCGTCTTTGAGCATTTCAAGAAAGACAAAAACAAGGGCCAGCATGTCAAATATTTGTTGGGTTACGGAGTCATCCTCACTCTTTACTGTCTGACACTTGCGTCGTCCCGTGCAATGGGACAAACCTTTTCCAGCAACTTGTCCTTTTTTTTGAAGATCGGAAAGGTCGGCGAAGATTTCCTGCCCACACTCCTCCGTACGATCAATGAAACCAATCCGCCGTCAGCCGCCGACTGGTTTTTTCTGATCGGCCCGGGGATGCTTTTTTGTTCCGCGTTGGGTCTCTTGGCGGCCGGGGCGAACTTTCTTAAAAAGAAGAACGAGGTTCGTTTCCGTTTATGGCTTATCACCACTTTCGTTTGCCTCCCGCCCCTGATCCTTTCCATGCAGGGGAAACGGTACATCTTTATCCTGACCCCCTGGCTGATCCCGCTTTCCGTGTTCGGAATGGAATGGTTCAGAAACTTCCTCCGGGAAAAAGCCCTGATACGGCTCCCCGAAAAATTTCGAGGAGCCGTAGCGTTCCTCCTGCTGACGCTGTGCGTCCTCCCCGTCTCTCTCGTGAACGCCCGCACCGCCAACGAACAATTCACCGGACTCATGGACAAACGATGGTTCAAAGTCCTGACCTTTCTGAAAACTAAAACTCCGAAAAATGCCATTGTGTTCAGTTCGTGGTCGCCGGGTTATTTGATCAACGGCATCGCGGAAAGACGAAGCGTGATGGATGGCGGTACCCAGGCTTGTATTGAGAATTTCTGGATCGCCCGGGCTTTGATGAGCCGGGACGAACGCCAAGCCGCGGGGATCTTCCGGATGTTGGCCGGAAGCGGCAATCAAGCCCTCGAATATCTGAAAATATGCGGGACGGAAACGGACGCTGCCGTGGAACTGATCATGAAAATTGTGCCGCTCGACCGAGATCGCGCCGAAAGCGAGTTGCCTGCCTCATGGCCGAGTTCCCAAAAAGACAGCCTGCTGAATTACACGCATAGCAAAAAAATAAAATCTCCCGTTTATCTTCTGATCTACCCCGAAATGATCGACGATAACGCAATCGTTCAGCAGGCAAGCCGCTGGAATTTCAAAAAAGCGAAAAAAGCTTTCGACCGGCCGATGGCAGAGATCCTTTTGAGAAATTTCGGGGAGGATCAGAATCTCAATTACTTCAAACAAGTTAACGCCATTACCGGGGGAACTCTCCCCTATCAAAAACCGCGACCTTTTCTTTACAGTGTCATGGATTATCTCGTCTACCAGGACCTGATCATCGACCGGACTCAAAAAAATGCTTTTATGATCGAACGGGAAAAGACCGGCCTGGATCTTCAACCGATCTCTCTGATCTATCCCCAGGACGGAACATGGGTCCGAAAACCGGTTTCCGATTCCCCGTCGGCCGTCTGGGCAACCTCGTTTGACATGAACAATCCGGAAGGCAGCAGAAAAGCCATGCTGGTCCCCCGAGAGCTGCTCGATTCCGTCTTGTTCCAGCTTTATTATTTCAACGGAAAAAACTACCGGAGCATCAGACCCTTCATCTCGGAGGGAAGCCTGAATGACGCAAATTACGTTCAGGTTTTTCGCGTGAATTTTCCCGGCGACGGGGAAAAGGGCGGCGCCCGCCTTTCGCAGAAATAAAATGTTAGGACTTTTCCGCTCCGGAAGGGGCCCGGGCTCTTACGATCGCCGATAGATCATTTTATATAATCGCCCTTCAGGACAGCCTCAGAAATAGCCTCCGCGGCCACTTCGTGCCCCTTCGCGTTTGGATGCCAGGGATCCTCGGAACTCAGATTGAGTTGTTCGGAGCGGTAGCCTTGATAGGTCTCTAGCAGATCAAGCGGCCGCAACCCCTGGAGAAGAACATACTCTTTCAATTTTTCGTGGACTGCAGTCAACGGATACCGATCGAACATTCCGTCTTTCTTGAACACGGGATGGATGACAAACAGAACGGGTATTTTTTTCTTTTTTGAAACTTTACCTATCGTCCCGAGATTCGCCTTAACCTCGTCCCAATAAACCGTATTTAAAAAAACATGGAACTCCCTCGCCTCCGGAGGAAGGGATCTCCCTCTCATCCGTTCTCGGGCATTGAAAAACCGGGCAAAAATATAATGCAGCAGGTAGCTTCGCGGCTTATAAAAATACCGGCCTAATTCGCCATTCGCATCGTGAAAAAAGGGATGGGCCGGATCATTCAAGACATAACTCCAGAGGATCATGTCCGGATCATACCGGAACGCCTGCTCCCGCAGCACGATCAGTTCCTGGCTCGTCGAATAACCCGTCAGGGCCAGGATGATCACTTCGACCTTTTTTTTATTCTGCACGGCATTCAGCTTTTTTTCCAGGACCCGGCCAAAAGATTCCTCCCGTCCCACTCCCTGCCCCTGGGCGATGGAATCTCCGATAATAACGATCCTGAAAACATCCTTCGGCTTCACAAAAGAGTGTTCGGCGTCAAAATAACCTTGCGAATTCGCACCACAACGCCCCGGGATCGCCGTATAGATCAAAGCCTCGTCACTTTCAAGGCACAGCGATCTCCCCTCATACTTTAAACGCAATCGATCTTGTTCTTGAATATAGGAAACGCGAAACCACATTTCGCACAGGATCAGAACGATAACGATCGACAAAAGCAGCAGTCTTTTTTTCATAATGCTCCGCATGCCATCCCTATTCGTTTTTTAAAATACACTGCTTGCCCGGCGCCCCTGGGACCTCCTCTGCTCTCAGGATATGCCCCTCTTTTACATCGGACCCCATAAAACAGGCCGTATTATGGCACACTCTTGAGGCAAAATTTCGAGCGCGGGAGAGAGGCGGTCTGCCGCCTTTCCGAAGGGACCAGGCCCAGGCGGACTAGATAGCCGGCAATGTAGGCAATGCTGATGTCTGGATAATTAGGAACATCATACAGGAACTTGCAGGATAACATGAATGACTTGAATTAATTTTGTACTTTCATAGATAATTATCTGAGAATTGTCGATATAAGTTCCAATCACATAGGACGAACCCGTTTCAAGCCCTTACAACTCTTAGGATGCACCCTGCTCTCTCAAGCGTTCAGCATCTTGCAAAAGGTTTTGTTCTTCAATGCCGATTTTTTCCTGGATAACATAAAGAGGGCGGCGCTTTACTTCGTTATAAATTTTTGCAATATATTGGCCAATAATCCCCATTGAAAATAGTTGTACCCCCCCGAAGAAAAATATTGCCAACATGATCGTCGTCCAGCCTTGGATAACAAGAGCTTGATTCATCATTTTACCGATAATGATCCACAGCGAACCTGCAAATGAAAGCAAGGTGACAACCAGCCCCAAATAGCTCGAGAAATAAAGCGGCTTCTCGGAGAAACTCGTAATGCCGCTCATGGCCAACCTTGTCAATTTCGATAATGTATATTTTGCCTTCCCAGCATATCTGGGGTCACGATCAAAATAGACTCCCGTCTGCGAGAACCCAACCCAAGCCACGAGTCCGCGCACATACCTGTTTTCTTCTCTCATCGTCTTAAGCGTATTGACGACAACCCTGTCCATTAAACGAAAGTCGCCCACATCCGTAGGAATCTTGATCGTACTCATCAAATTTAAGAACCTATAAAACATCTTGGCCACGTTCACCTTCATCAGACCCTCTCCCCGTCGTTCTCTCCTAACGCCATAAACAACTTTATATCCCTCTATCCATTTATTAAACATGTCAGGAATAACCTCGGGAGGGTCTTGTAAGTCCCCATCCATCACAACAACGGCATCGCCTTTCGCATAATCTATCCCGACGGTAATCGCTATCTGGTGACCAAAATTTCTAGCGAGACTAATGACCTTTACAGAAGCATCCTTTTTATTTAGCGCCTTCAACAACGCTATCGAATCATCACGGCTACAATCGTTTACAAAAATAACTTCATATTTGACACTGGCCCCAAGCTGATCCAGCACGCTCTTTAATCTGATATAGAATTCATTGATTACTTCTTGTTCGCAATAAACGGGTACTACGATTGATAAAAATCTTACACTTCCCATACTCCCTCTCTCCTATGGCTCCTCAATTCGAATACGTTCCAAACCAATCCCAAGCCTTCTGCGATCATAATTCATTCCCAGAGCAAGTGGACTTTGGGGGAACGGTGGTGAAATCTTAATTTTGGATGCAAGCTTCTTCGTCGCCACGCTGACTTGCTTCTCTTCGAAGCCTTCCTGAAGAATAACATTCTCAACGAAATCGCCAACTTGTACTTTAACAGTTGCGCCAGCGTTGGGACCAAATGCCCGCGCTCGAAGTTTCAGAATAAAAACAGGCGGTAACGGTTTGAAAAATATTATTTCAACGGACTCGCCTCGATCAGCGTCCGACCAGCACCCCCACGGTTCAGCGTCCGACATCCCCTTGACTTCTTTAACATAGGCAGGAAAACTTTTCTGCCGGAAATCGATCCCTTCTGCCAAAGATGCTGGATAACGTTTACCATTGAAGTCCACCCAAAAACCCGCTCTCCTCATAACCTCCTGCGGACTCACCCCTTCGGCCAAAGGCTTTTCAAGATGCGGCAATTTAATAAAGGCCAGGTTACCATCAACGCTCTGCAACTGCGAGCCCTCACCAAAGATCTCCCGTAACTGCTCCTCCAGCCCTCGTCCATGATCGGCGAACCCTCGACGGTCAATATAAATACCGGCAAATCCTAACCTTGTAATCACCTCAACTTGTTTTCGCATCGGCTGTTGCGCTAGAGCACGAAAAAAAAGATCGCCGACACGCCCCTTTATACCACCATAACTCCAATGCAGCTGTTTCGAATGCAAAAACCCGATAAACAAATCGAAGCTATTCAGCTGATTCATATCAGGAACCTCTGGGGAGGCCATATACGGCAGTTGATAAATCGCCGAATTTGGCGGAACCATCATTTCAATACTTTTAATGAAGGAGGAATCACTTTCAAAAGACTTTCGAATCAAATCGTTAGCCAAAATGGGCGCAGGGCGAGTCTGATCCCACAGACCCAAAGCGCATAATCCAATTGCAATAGGCAATATCATTTTCTTCACTTGTTTCTCCTCAAAAAACCGATTCAGACTGAGCTGAATAATCAGAAACAAGCTCGCAATGGCCCCAAAGCCAATAAAAACACTAACGCGATTCCATCCACGCAGCAGAGGAGAGACCACCATGGCAAACAGAGATGCGCCTCCCCCTATTGTCGCTAGAAAAAACAAGCAAATAGAGGTGATGCTGAAGAAAGCAAGACGAGAATCGACCGGTACTCCGCAGATGGAAACAAACGCTAGGCACAATAAGGACAAAAAACCAATCGCCCCAAAAACACCAAGCGCCGCCATTTCATTTTCGTTCACGAGAGGAAAACCAATCCGATAGTTCTTGGTTATCTTGTTCAAACACCCAACGCGATGTTCCGAATGGGGCAAGAGCATTTGAACGAGCTTGAGACCGTATATCTCTGACTCGCCAACGGTTCGTTGTACCGCCTCGACATTATCGCCTGCCGCAAACCTATGGAGGAGAAAGGGCGTCACATTTGCCAGAACGCCGAGAAAGATGATGGCGATAGCGACGAATCCCAAAATAAGACATCGTCGCGATTTGTTTGCTATGGCTCCAGCAACAGCACTTACAAACAAAATCAAACATCCGAAAAAAGAGTAGTAAACCCCAAACAATGTCAAAATCAACAAAACAACAGCGTTTCCAAGTGTTTTAAAACTAAACTTGACTCGCTGCGAGCATAATTTTCGCCCACAAAAAAGGTAGAATCCAAAATAAAAATAAATGGGTATTACAAAGTACCATGTATAGAAAAGATGAACGATTCGCTGAAAATGAAAGGGCAGAAATACAAATAAAAACCCCGCCGCCGTCGCAAAAGAACGGCAAAGACCCACAATGCGTAAAAACACATAACTGCATACAAATGTAACTGGAAAGCTGATTAAAAAAAATAAATTCATTGCCGCTTGGGAAGATCCCAAGAGCCTTCCGAGGGTTTTAAGAATAAACAGACTACCGGTATCCGGTATGGGAAAATCGAGAGAATTGCCCCCAAATGGAAATCCTATGCGGTTATTAAAGAAAATCCAAGCCCCTTCCATCATTCTCTGAATAAGGGCCAAAACGGCCACTCCTTCTCCCTTATAGAGGTACGGATAACGGACATCAGGCAAAATTCCTAAAGGCCACCCCGTCATCAAGAGACTCGCAATAAAAAAAGCGACTATAGAAAAAAACAAGCAGAGGTGCCACTCATAACGAAGAATGTCGCGCCCACACTTCCTCTCATCCCCTAGTTCAGCTACGCTATTTTTTTTCGTTAAGGTAACCAAATGAATACATCTCCCGTTATTTCCCAGACCTCTGTCCAATAAAAAATTTTCGACACATCGCTTTCAAAAATCGAACGGCGGACCACGGCTCTCCTAACTTAAATCCCATCATAAAAACCAGAACGCTACGAACCCAACCCAATCCATCCTTGCGGACAGCAACAATCAATATAAAAAGCGCCGTCTCAAAGACGCCTACCATGCGACGCCAATCCTCTGCTGAATACAGATTCGGATTCCTCCTCCTAAAATCCAACAACTCATGATGGACTACAGCCCTCGAATAAAAAATATCGCGAGAAGCTACCGAAATTTTTTTTCCAGCGCAAACATTTGTCTCATGTATCCTGCGCAACACCATGCGGGAAGAAGTAAACCCTATCCCCAGGCCAGAAAACAATGCCCGTCCTCCCAAAACAGCATCTTCCGCAAGCACTCCAATGGGAAGAAGGCCGAACTGATCAAATAATTTCTTATTCCACATAGCAACACACCCTTGAATATCAAAGATATCCCCTATCTCCAGTAAATCGGATCGCCCGGAATGAGCACATCGAACAATTCTCATATTCGACGCATGAGCGGGTTCCCAATCCCCGTTATCAAAAAAATCACCTCGAAAATTACAAAATCGCCCAAAAACTCCGCCTAGCTCCCCACATTCCGAAATAACCCGATAAGATTCTTCCACACGCTCCGGCAATGAGATATCATCACCGGCGGCTGTCACGATCCATTTCCCGCCCATCAACTTCGCAATCTGATTGAGATGGCCCCCAATACCAAGGTTTCTTTCATTGCGATTCAAGATCACCTTATGCGATCCCTTATAGGCCTCCGCCATTTCCTGCATAACGCCATAAGTATGATCCTGCGAACAATCGTCCGAGAGAATAATCTCAAGAGGCTCGTAGGTCTGCGAGAACGCGCCTTCGATCGCTTTGCGAATAAACAGCTCTTGCTGATATCCCATCAGGGCAAAAGTAATAAGCGGTTTTTCCATATTTTCTTTTTTTCCACAATCTTTTTTAAAAAACCGAACGCTAGAGCTCACAAACGTGTTGCGAAACCAGCTTGCTCTTTCGCGAAGATAAAGAGCGAAAAAAGCAGCCGTATTTTAGATCCCAACGACGAAAAATCATGCTTTTGATTCTATGAATTTTTTATAATCTCTAATATAGTCAGTTTCATCATAGACCATCGAAGCAAGCACCAGACAAATGGCCCCCGAAGAGAATCGCATCAATTCTCGCCATATGCCGGGTACGATCAACAATCCATAATCCGGCCGGCTCAGCACGACGGTCTCCTGATGCTTCCCATCATCCAAAAGCACCTCGAACGATCCGGCGGCAGCGATTATCAATTGACTGAGTTCACGATGAGCATGCCCCCCTCGTTTTTCACCACTGGGAACATCACAAAGATAATAAACTCTCTTCACCTTGAAAGGAAGACTCCCAACGTCTTCAACGACAGTCATATTCCCAATACTATTATTAATTTTTCCAAGAGGAAGCAACCGGCAGTCGCGCATACTATTTTTCATGATGACCTAGGTAATTGAGAAATAGCTGATAATCACGGATATAATCCTCCGGATCATAACGGGACGAGCAAAGCACCAACGCTAACGAATTTGTTGAAAAATTCCGCATTTGTCGCCACAAAGAAGCGGGCAGGAAAAGTCCCTGGTAGGAACGATTGAGCGTAAAGAATCGTTTTACCTTGCCATCGGACACTAACACATCGAAACTCCCCGAAAGAGCCACAATAAGTTCCTGCTGTTCTTTAAGAGCATACCCTTCCCTCGCCTCACCTCCGGGAACATCGTAGACCCAATACACACGCTCGATTTTAAAAGGGATGTGTTTCTCTTCCTCGATGATAGCAAGATTCCCCCGAGGGTTTTCGACTCTAGGAAGGTTAATCAACTCCGGCGACATAGAAACAGCCCCAGCCGTTTTGTCCTTTTGCATATTTAATCACCCATTATTTTAGACAAACATTTAATCATGGCGAATCACACGTTCTTTGCCGCTTCAGCATCCCGGAACGACGCCTCCAACGAACCAAGTTCTCGAGCTCTATCGCCACTACGGCATAGGTAGGATGACTTCTTCAACAGTATTTTTAGAAGTTAATAGATACTGTCTTCCACAAGCACAGAAAGCCGAGGCTTTTGAATTAAAAATAAGCCTTTTAGTGCAACAACATATCCAATGCTTAAATTTTGCACGGTTGCCGAATACCAAGCTGTAGTCTTTAACGTCTTTTGTAACAATACTTCCAGCACCAATAAGAGCATTGCAACCGATCGTAATCCCCGGCAGAATGACTGAGTTAGAACCAATTGAAGCACCCATTTTCACCAATGACCCCATCGGTTCCCAAGGCTGCCCCTTTCGAGGATGCCGGTCATTAGTAAACCTAACACCAGGGCCAACGTATACATTATCCTCTAAAATAACGCTGGAAGAAACTGATGCTCCTATGTGGACACTCACATTATTTCCAATAGTAACATTGGGCTCGATAAAAGAATGTGCGCAGATATTACAATTTGAGCCAATTTTTACTCCTGGCAAGATCACGCTAAATTGCCATATTCTCGTTCCATTTCCAATATCATTTGTTTGCACATCCGCTTTTGGATGAATGAAATAATTATTCATATCAGTCGCCTCCGCTCCAAATAATTTTTAGTTAAAACGAATTGCTGACTTCGAAAGCCCGAAGAAGTCCCCTTTCAGCCGATCCGCACGCTTTTAAAAGGGCAAGAAATTCTCCTCGCTGGTATCACCCGAGACGTTGATAATCGTTTATCGTTTTCACAACACGCGCGCACTCCGAAGCGTCCATCACGGGGCTCATCGGCAGACTCAGCACTTCTTTATGTATTTTTTCAGTAATCCTTAGTTTCTTCGTGTTCCATTTTTTATAAGCAAGCTGTTTGTGCGGCGGGACAGGGTAATGGATTAATGACTGGATGCCATTCGCTTCAAGGTGTTTCTGAAGTCTATTACGATATTTGGTTCTAATTACAAAGAGATGCCAAACGTGCGAAAGTGCGAAGGGCAACGAGAAAAGCGACGAATTCTTACCATGAGGTAAAATAATTTCAGGGTGGTCTATGTTCTCAGAATAGAATTTCGCGATTTCGCGACGGCGCTTGTTTTCGGCATCCACATATTTAAGTTTGATATCAAGAAAGGCGGCTTGAATTTCATCCAGACGGCTGTTAAATCCCTGAAAATCGCATAGATGCTTTTTTGCACTGCCATAGTTGGCTAATGCTCTAACCCGATCGGCAAGCAGGGCATCATTTGTGGTTACAGCGCCTGCATCTCCAAGAGCGCCAAGATTCTTGGTGGGGTAGAAACTGTTTCCCGCCGCATCGCCCAAAGAGCCGCTCCGCTTACCACCCCATATCGAACCTATGGCTTGGGCATTGTCTTCGATAAGTTTGAGATCGTATTTTTTTGCGATATCTTTCAACTTTTCGTCCCAGCACACCTGCCCATACAGATGCACCACCATAATGGCCCGAGTCCTCCGGGTAATGGAGCGCTCAATCAAGGAAATGTCAAGATTGTAAGTGTTGAGATCTGGCTCCACCAGAACGGGCTTCAGCCTGCTTTCAGAGATGGCAAGAATCGTAGCGATAAAGGTATTGGCGGGCACAATGACTTCATCGCCTTCCCGCATGCTCCCCATATCGATATAAGCTCTTAGGATTAAACGCAAGGCATCCAAGCCGTTCGCAACTCCAACGGCATGCGTTACGCCGATAAAATTTCCGAGGTTAATTTCAAAGCGCCTACCCCTTTCACCTCGCACATACCCGCCAGAGTCAATAACTTCGGCAGCCGCTCGCTTGAACTCCACAGCATGTTGCATATTAATTTTTTCAAGATCCAGAAATTTAATCATTTAAGCCCTTGCTTCTTTTTTTAGGAAGTGCCGCGCTCTGCCCCAGGTTGACATCCTATAGACGGCCCCGCCTTCCCCTGTGGTGATATGATGGGGCGGATAAAAACTCGAGGTCCCGATATGGCCGATCGTGACATCGCTTTGGTGAAGGAAATAATTCGAAAAGTACTCTTTGATCACGTACCCCTTATACCCGAGAAGGATCACAAAGTCGTTATATCCATAATAAGAATAGGACTTCATAATGTGCCAAAGGATAGGCTTCCCGGCAATCTCGATCATCGGTTTCGGACAAACCTCCATCTCTTCGCTAAGTCTCGTCCCAAGACCTCCCGCAAGAATCACTACCTTCATGTCGCCTCCCTAAGTTTCGCCGCACACAATAAAACGCGCTGCATTCTCCAACCCCCGACCGAGGATGCTTGCTCGAACCTCTCACCTTCCGACGCGGCAATCAGACAGGAAGAGACAGCATATCCGTTCTCGAAAAGATTGTGGATAGATCATTTTATATAATCGCCCTTCAGGACAGCCTCAGAAATAGCCTCTGCGGCCACTTCATGCCCCTTCGCGTTCGGATGCCAGGGATCCTCGGGGCCCTGATTCAGTTGTTCGGAGCGGTAGCCTTGATAGGCCCCTAGCAGATCAAGCGGCCGTAACCCCTGGAGAAGAACATACTCTTTCAATTTTTCGTGGACTACAGTCAACGGATACCGGTCAAACATTCCGTCTTTCTTGAACACGGGATGGATCACAAACAGAACGGGTATTTTTTTCTTTTTTGAAACTTTGCCTATCGCCCCGAGATCGGCCTTAACCTCGTCCCAATAAACCGTATTTAAAAAAACATGGAACTCCATGCCCTCGGAATGAAGGGCCTTCCATCTCATCCGTTCTCGGGCATTGAAAAACCGGGCGGAAACATAATGCAGCAGGTAGCTTCGCGGCTTATAAAAATACCGGCCTAATTCGCCGTTCGCATCGTGAAAAAAGGGATGGGCGGGATCATTCAAGACATAACTCCAGAGGATCATGTCCGGATCATACCGAAACGCCTGCTCCCGCAGCAGGATTAATTCCTGGCTCGTCGAATAACCCGTCAGGGCCAAGATGATCACTTCAACCTTTTTTTTATTCTGCGCGGCATTCAGCTTTTTTTCCAGGACCCGGCCAAAAGATTCCTCCCGTCCCACTCCCTGCCCCTGGGCGATGGAATCTCCGATAATAACGATCCTGAAAACATCCTTCGGCTTCACAAAAGAGTGTTCGGCGTCAAAATAACCTTGCGAATTCGCACCACAACGCCCCGGGATCGCCGTATAGATCAAAGCCTCGTCACTTTCAAGGCACAGCGATCTCCCCTCATACTTTAAACGCAATCGATCTTGTTCCTGAATATAAGAAGCGCGAAAACCCATCTCGCAGAGGATCAGAACGATGATGACCGGCAAAAGCAACGCTATCTTTTTCATACAGCGCCCAAGTTTATGGTTGTATTGCTTATCAAAAATTCTCTCAAAAACGAAAATAAAGAAACGAGCTGACCCCGGAAGCCAGGATGTCCGAAAGGGCCACCCAAAACAAAAGAACGCCAAAACCCCACCGGGTCATGTCAAGGATCGAAGAATCCCGGATCGCCCCCAAACGCCGGACTGCTTCCGGCAAAGGGATCATAGCGATCAGCAAGCCGATCAGTGTCACGGCCAGATCATGCGGCGGAAAGATCAGGGCAAAAGGCTCGCTGGTCGGCTGCGATTGCGACAGCATCCCGTACATTCGCCCCAGGAACAAGCGCGCATAATCGATCGTGGGAGCCCGGAATAACACCCAGGCGTTCAGAACAACCAGGAATGTCCAAAGATTTTTGATCACCCCGGGAACGGAAAACGTCCAGCCGCGCCTCTCGCAAAATTTTTCCAACGTGAGAAAAAAGCCGTAGTAAGCTCCCCATAAAACAAAGGTCCAGGCCGCCCCGTGCCAAAGACCCGAGAGCAGGAAGACGATCCATAAATTCAGGTACATCCGCCACGGTTCAACCCGATTCCCCCCCATCGGGATGTAAAGATAAAGCCGCATCCAGTTGGAAAGCGTGATATGCCACCGTTTCCAGAATTCCGTAATACTTTTCGCCGTATAAGGTTGATTAAAATTCTCCGGAAAACGAAATCCCACAAGCCGGCCGAGACCTATGGCCATGTCAGAATATCCCGAAAAATCAAAATAGATCTGAACCGCATAAGCGATGACTCCTATCCAGGCGTAAGAAAACGGAAGGCTCTGGGGAGCCATGCCGAAGACCGCATTGGCAATGACGCCCGCCGGGTCCGCTAAGAGCGCTTTTTTGCCAAGACCGCGGGAGAACCGGAAAAACCCGATCAAAAAATCCTCCGTGCTATGCGTACGGGTTTCGATCTGCGGACCGATCTCATGATACCGGATGATCGGACCGGCGATCAGCTGCGGAAAAAAAAGGATGTAGAGAAGTGCGTCTTTAAAATTGGCCGGGGGAGTAATCCGCCGTTTGTAGAGATCCACTACAAAGCTGATCTTATGAAAGGCGATGAACGATATTCCGAGGGGAAGGGCCACGCCATACCAGGAAGGCCTTCCCCTGCCTGCGAAACGAAGCAATGGTTCAATCTGATCCACAAAAAAATTGGCGTACTTAAAAAACAACAGGGCAAAAACATTGAGTGAAATCGCCACGATCAGCCACACCTTTTTCGCCCTTTCGCTCCGCCCGGGAGAACAAAGAATGCTCTTAATGATCCTGTAATCGATCCACGTTCCAGCGATCACATACCAGACAAATACCGGATCCCCCCACGCGAAAAAGAACAGGCTGAACAGAACGATAACCGCGTTGCGTAGACGTATCCCCGGGATCGCAAAATAAGCGACTAAAAACGCCGGTATGAAAACAAGAAGAAAAAAAGGGGAATTAAAAAGCATCCGCGCCTTCCCCCGGAGCCCCGGAACAGTTCGCCGTCTGTTCGGCCCGTTGCAACGTAAAACGCGTGACTTTGACGGCAAGCTGTCGCGGATCGCGCTCGGCGTAACCTTTTTTTCCGTGATTCCAATCTTTATAAATAATTTCCAGAATATTCACTCCCTTTTCAGCCATTAAAAAGGTATCCAGCGCGACCGGTTTTCGGGTGCCGATCTCCCCGGCGTCAAAAGAGCGAAGACTTTTCCCATTAAAACGAAAATCGATGACCTGCGCGGGAATAAGGAGATCATTATTGAAAACCAGGTTCAGCAGAAAAGGCTGTTTCTCTCCGGGTTTACCGGAATCAACATAAAATTTAATTCTTGTTTTCGGCCCCAACGTCCAGCGCCACTTCCCCGCAGAGTTGCTTTCAAGGTCGCTCATCCCTTCGGAGGATAGCGCTTCGCAAAATCCGGCGCTGATCAGGTCAAAGATCTCCCGGCATGTTGCCTCAGGTTTTTTAGCGAGAGGGACCGGAAATTCCGTCAGCGGACCCCCGATCCTGTCTCCAACCACATTCGTGACTTTAACGCCATGCACGATCGTCGCAAGGCTCCCCCCTGAATCGGACGCAAACGATAGTTCTCTGAAAAGGATATCCCCCGAGGCATGCGAAGGCGGCACCGCAAGCGTCACCCTGCCGCGTCCTGACGGCATTTTTATCGAGGCCATGGGTTGGCCCTCAAGAGAAACGTTCAAAAACCGCGGCCCGCTTTGCTCCGGCGCTATACTTTCCACATCAAGCGCTAATCCGACGGACCCACCGCTCGCGGGCGAGGGAATAACAAGGCTCGCGCGAGAGCCCGAGGCCTCCCACCGTCCGCTCTTCGAAATCGCCCATCCATCGGTCAAAGTATTTTTCAGATCCAGCCCTCCGTCCTTTCCGCTCGAGAGCAACCCTTGCAGCAAGATCCTGGTTGCGCCAAATTCCATCTCATCGAGTTTCCCGGGATCACGCAAAATGTATTCATCGGAGACTTCCAAGATCACCAGGTCTCTGCTCAAGACTTCCCCAAAAAGAGCATCCGGCCTCAACTTTTCCTCGGGAGCCTTCTCTCCGTTCATATTGAATTTTTGGAGAACGGACGTGCGAAGATCGATTGTGACCAGCCAACCCGGCCTCCAGCTCCTCTCGGGTAAAGCCTGCGTAAGCGAAGAAACTATTTGATCGGAAAAGCTGTCCCCCACGATCATCCATCCACGATCCACGGAAAAGAAATCCCGGGACGGAACGATCACCGGATAAGGGGCTCGCCCCCGGACGGCCTCTTGGGAAAAAATATTGCGCACCCACGCGACGTCCCTGTCCGCCCATTTAAAGGGTTCGTAAGAAATATCCGAACAATCCAGATCAAAAGAGTGCCTGCCCGACAATCTTTCGGCCTTCCGGAGCATATCGCGGGTGACCATGCATCCGGCCAAATAATTCCAGTGATACCCCACCGTTGTAAAAAGAGATCGGGAAGAAACCTTTTTTTCTTTTTCCAAAATCCGCACGCCGCTAACCACGTTCACCCCGCCTTCCTCAAGAACATCTCCATAAGAGATCGCCTGCTTGGGGATATCCTGGGCGGAAGCGACCAGATAACGACCAATCGACTCCGGATAAATCCTGGATTTGGAGGGCGCGGTAACAACAAGGAAGGTAACCCCATGGTTTTTAAGCAAGGTCTGAAGAACGCGCAGGCGACGCGCCGCTTTTAGATAATGCTGCCTTAAAACGTCCCGGTTTAAAACGTCCGCGTTCAAACGCCGTATCGTATTGATCTGATAATATCCCATCTCGGGACTCCAGACCCATTCGCCGGTCGGACGTTTCTTGAACAACCGGTCTTTTACTTCGTTATTCGCAAAGATGAGAAAGGCCCTTAAACTTCCGAGGTTATAAAGAAAGCACCGCTCCAGAAAATTTTGCCAGTCGCGATTGACAACCTCGCTCCAAAGAAACGCTGGCTTCACCAGGGTGGGGATTCGCTCGGTGACCACCAGGCGCGGGAGCCAATGCCCCCGAATCTCCAGTATCGGAAACGTCAGCATTCCCAGGACCGAAAGAACCAGCCCCCATCGAAACATCAATCGGCAGGATTTATTCATATCCAACGCATTCTCTCATCGCTTCCCGAGTCTCGGGTTTTTTACCTGCCCAAAATTTTTTCAGCCAATGTTCTGGCGCTCTCTTTCCACGTTAAACGGGGCATATTTCCCGACCGGGGATGATTGCCCGAACGATACAGCGACAACCACCGAACGACCGCGTCGGCAAGATCTTGCGGCTCCTTACCCGAAAAATAATAGGCATGTGCCCCGGCCACTTCTCTGAACACCGGAAGATCCCGCGCAATAATAGGCAATTGGTGTTGCGCGGCCTCGATCAGCGGCAACCCGAACCCCTCGCCTTCCGATGCGGCGATCAGACAGGTGGATGTCGCGTAAACTTTTTCCAGGTATGTGTCACTAATACCTTCGAGCCAAAAGAAACGTTTATGGATCTCCGGGTGGTTCCGAAATTTTTCTACTACGCTCTCGACCAGCCAACCCTGCTTTCCCACGATCACCAGACTGACTTCAAGCCCCTCGCGCCAAACCCGCTCAAACGCGCTTAAAACCTGCTCATAACCTTTACGGGGCTCGATGGTTCCTACCATCAGGAACACCGCCTTGTTTTTAAACGAGCTCAATAGCTTCTGCGCATTGAACGGTAATCCTTTACTCGGCACCGAACTCAGCAAATCGGCACCTAGATGAAAATAGTCGACTTTAAACGATTTTGCAGCAAGAGCCGCGTTATAAGAAACCCATTTCTTGAGTTTTTCCGCCACATCCAGGGAAATACAAACAGCTCCGTCCGAACAAATCACCACTCGCAACCATTGGTTAAATTCATCCACCATATCTGGCGGAAAGAATTGCGGATGTGAAACGGGAAGAAGATCGTAAACAACAAAATAGATCCGAACCCCTAAATTCCTAAGTCTCCTGACCTCTTCTTTTTTTGATATAGCACTGCCGGGATGTAAATCCAGAAAAAGCAGGACATCGCCATCGCAAAAATCCACCTCATACCCGGGAAGCTGCGGCTCTTCGGGAATATGGTATTTCCCATTCACCTGCTCAGCTCTGTAAAATTTTTTCTGACCCACAAAAGAACAAACCGTTGAAGCCCGTATCCCAGGTAACCCCGCATTACGGAATTCGTTGGTGATCGCACGCACAACGCGCTGGATCCCAGTGGCATGATCGAAGTGAATCAAACAGCTTATATCAATATAGAGATTTCGATTTCCATCATGCGGCAATGTGCTATCCGCAAGCGCTTGCGCCACGGCTGGAAGTTTTGACTCATCAAAACCCGGGATTGCAGCGATCGTTCTCGCGAGAAACCGAAAGTTCAGATCAAGATCGTTCGCGAGACTTTCGGGACCTGAACGGGGACGTTTCAGCTTAGAACCTACTTCCCGTTCAAATATATCTAATACGGCCTCCGCACTGGACTCCCACGAAAATAACTTCGCTCGAGCCGCCCCATTTTCAATCAACCGGTTTCTGTAACCATCATCCGTTAGTCCTAAAAACATCTTAGACGCCATATCCCTTTCATCATAAGGATCAAATAACGCCTCCCCCAAACCAACGACCTCGGGCAAACTTCCCGCATTCGACGTGATCACGGGACATCCGCAAGCCATCGCTTCAAGGGGAGGCAATCCAAAACCCTCGCTATATGAGGGAAAAACAAAAAGTGCGCAATTTCGCTTTAGTTCTGCCAAATCGGCATCGCTAACATAACCCAAAAAAATGAGCCGGTCTGGTCTCAGCCCAACCGCTGCTGCGTGCTCGAGCATTTGAGGGCTGCATCGCTTGACGCTTTCGCCAATAAAAACGATCCTATATTTTTCTCTGACATCATGGGCTAGCAAGGAATAAGCCGTGATAAGCCTTTGAAGATTTTTATGTTTATCCGCACCCCCGGAATACAAAATATACCTGCCCGCCGCGATAGATTTCAGATCGCATCGGTCAAACCCGGAGACGCCGGCATGGTTAAAAACGCTTTTATCGCAGGCATTGGGGACAACGAAAATTCTATCTTTTTCGAAATGAAGGTATTCAACGATCTTTGCTTTGGAATATTGGGACACGGTCAACAGAATGTCCGATTTCTTAGAGAAGTTTAGTTTTTCCTGATACCAATATTTAATATCCCCGGCCAGATATTCCTTGGGAAAAATAAGCGGGATCACGTCATGCAATGTCGTGCAATAGAGAGCGCCATTATCGATTTTCTTCACGCTGCTCACGGCTTCATCCAGCCAACCCTCTTGCAAATTCGTGGACCACACGATATCCGGATCCAACTGTCCGATGAACCACTCGCGAACAAGCTCTGACGCTTTTCTGGAAAAAAAATCCCCTGAAATCCCTGAGACAGGGCTCAGATATTGCTGCCAACATTTAATATTCTGCCTCGGCAACAGTTCTGAAAATTCAGCCCGAAGATCATCGATGGAATCCTGAAACACGCCGTTCAAAACAAGAAAAACATCATGTCTCCCCTTAGCAGCTCCAAGAAAGGCTTTCACTAAACCGAGGCTATGCCTACCGACACCTCTCGTGCACGACGCCGGGCTTTGAGCTCCTTGCATATCAATAACGATACGCATCAAGAAGCCTCGTTGTTTTTCTTTATAACTGCTTTGAAATCAGCATATATCTTCCGGGCTCGGGGAGTCAGTTGCTCCGCTGTTATGAGAGGTGCGGCCTCACTGCCCACCGAGCTTAAAGAAGGAGAAATCTCCGGGGATTTGGACGCGATCTCCTTTTTCACGGAAGTCTTCACCGAAAATGGGTATTGACCCGAAAATTTCCGGTACACGGACCACACGGGCGCAAAGAAGCCCTGCTTTCGGTCCTGAAGGAACTTCCCTATTTGAACATCCATCCATCGCAAAGGTGCCGTAAGGTTCCAGGAACGACTAGCATAAATTGCATGGATCGCTCTTTCTGCTTGATCGGCTTTAGCCGCCGCCTGTTCGGCCTGGATCTGCGCTTGCTGGGCTTTAGACACAGCCGCTTGGGCTTCACTCCTGGCTTGTTCTGCCTTCGCCTCGGCTTGCCAGGCTTTAACCACCGCCTCTTGAGCTTCGGTCCCGGCTTGTTCGGCCTTAGCCTCGGCTTGCCAGGCTTTAACCACCGCCTCTTGGGCTTCGGTCCCGACTTGTTCAGCCTTCGCCTCGGCCTGAGCACCTTGGATGGCTGCTTGTTCGGCTTTTGCCACCGCCTGTTCGGTTTTTGTCTCGATCTGTTTGACTCTATTTTCCCGCTGGGCATGATAATTCGTGACAAGTGTCTCAAAATCGAGGCCGTAGTTACCCGCAAAAACAGCATCAAACGTTTTTAAAAACGTTTCCACGCCGCTCTTCTGGGCAATCACCGCATAATCAGGACTGATTCCGCCCAAAACATCGCTCAACGAAAGAGCTCCGCCGCGAAGCAAATCTTTCGACTCCTGGAGCCGTAACGTTTTCACGCGCGCGAAACCGTAATATTCGGGAAGAAAAGAAAGGAGTTTGGCGGGGATCAGATGCCGGTGGGTCGGGTCAAAATAAAAATTTTGAGTCGCAACAATGATATTCTCGGGATTCGGCGTTTCCATGATAAGCAAACCGCCCGGCTTCAGAACACGCAGCGACTCCGAAACGACAGATTGCAATTGCTCGAAGGTGATATGTTCCACAAAATGAATTGCCGAGACAACGGCCTGACTTTCATTGGGAAGGGTCGCAAGCCAAGCGACGGCATCTCCTTTTTCCGCATGAAATCCGCTTCCCCGACAGGCGCCGAGCATCCCTTCGTCCAGATCCACTCCGTGGGGTTTAAAACCGTTTTCGGCCATCAGCTGAAGCCACTCGCCGCGGCCGCAACCAAGGTCGATCACCGGCGCTTCCTTGTAGAGCTTCGCAAGCGGACCCACAAAAGGAAGATACGCGCGAAGACGCGAGAGAATGAGGTCTCGCGAGCCCCGGTATTTCTCCTCAAATGCCCGATAAAAATCATTATCCATGGACACACTCCAAAGTTGGCGGAAGCCAGGCAACGCCCGTAAAAGTTACTTTATCAAGATTGGCTACTTTAAAAACAAGCGCAAAATCCCGCCACTCGTAATTTTTACCCAGGTGCGTCTCGGAGGCGTGAACCGCCGCCGCGACAGAATAGGAACCTTCCCCGAGATTTGCGGAAAAACGGACTACAAAGACGAGCCGGGTCCCACCCTTCACCGCCTTCATTTCGCGTTTCAGGTGATAGGTATTGGTACCGAAAACGGGTTGGCCAAGCCGATCCTTGATCATATACCCGAAAACGAGTTCTGGAATATCGGAAATAACTTTTACGACGAATTTCAGTTTGACGACCTGGCCGACATTAACCGTTTCGACCGGTTCGTCCCGCTCGTTGAGAAGGACCGCGTCATCGATCGTCGCCTCGCCGCTTCCGGAGATGGTTTGAAGCTTGCCGCTTTCCCGAACCTCCTGTTTAACCGTTTGATTCTGAGCGTCCGCTAACCGGGCATTGTAATAGTCAAAAACAGCCTCCGGCTCCCCCTCCATGACAGGACGGCCCGCATCAAGCATGATGGCCCGATCACAAATCGCCTGAATGGCCCCTTTGTCATGAGAGACCATAAGCAGGGTGGTGCCCTGCTTTCGCATTTCACGGATACGGTCAAAGCTCTTGTGCTGGAAATACACGTCCCCCACGGACAAAGCCTCATCCACGATCAGCACCTCGGGACGATGCGCTGTAGCGATACTGAAGGCAAGACGCACATACATACCGCTCGAATAGATCTTCACGGGCTGATCAAAAAACTCTCCGATATCCGCGAAGGCGGCGATGCCATCGATTTTGCTGTCCATTTCGGTCTTCGAGAGTCCCAGGACAGATCCATTCATGTAGGCATTTTCCCGGCCGGTGAATTCGGGATTGAATCCGCTCCCCAGCTCCAAAAGGGCGGCCACATTCCCCTCCGCATCCACGTTGCCGATGGTCGGAGCCAGTGTCCCGGCAATGATCTGAAGGAGCGTGCTTTTACCGGAACCGTTACGCCCGATAATGCCAAGGGATTCACCGCGTTTGACCTCGAACGAAATGTCCCGAAGCGCCCAGAATTCCCTGTAGAACTGTTTTCGCCCACGCAAAAGCGTTTGCAAAAGGCGGTGGTGCGGCGCTTCATAGATCTCGTAACGTTTGCCGACATTTCGGACTTTTAAAACGACGTCAGAGGACATCCGCAAATCCCCTTTTGGTTTTCATGAACCAGAAATAACCGAGCTGAAACACCCCGAACGAAAAAAGCGCCAGGATCCCAAAGGAATATCCGTTGGGCCACTGATCGAAGATCACAACTTTGCGGGCGTATTCGACCATCGGCGTAAGAGGATTGATAAGCAAGGCCGGTCTAAAAAACTCCGGCACCATTTCGATACTATAAAAGATCGGTGTCATAAAGGTCAGGACTTGTAAAAGAATACCGACCGCATGCGGGAGATCGCGAAAATAAACTCCCAGCGAAGCCGCGATCCAGGCGGTACCGCAGGAGAGCAGAAATAAAGCCCCGATCAAAAACGGCAAAAAAAGGATCGCCGCGCTGAATCGGTGCAAGAAGATCCCAACACCCAGGAAAAGTAACCCGAACCAGATCAAACCAAAAAAAATAGCCGTCAGGACCGCCGCGGCCGGCAAGATCTCCAGAGGAAACACGACTTTCTTGACGTAATTCGTATTCCCGGGGATCACCGAGACAGACCCGTTGATGCTTTCCGAAAAAATATTGAAAACGGACATCCCGCAGAACATGATCAGGGCAAAAGCGGCTTTGGAGTCGCCGAGATCCCCGCTCCACCGCGCTTTAAAAACACACCCGAACACAAAGGTGTAAACCGCAAGCATCAGGAGCGGCGTCACGACCACCCAGACAAGCCCCATCATGGTCCCCTTGTAGCGGGCTTCGATGTTCCGCCGCACGAGCTGGGCGAGAAGGTCCCGATACCTCCAAAACCCCCAGAAGGGCCCGAAAGGGTTCAGGTATTTCCAATTCGCTTCTTGTTTTGTTACGCTTCGCACAGGAATGATCCGTTTGGGCGATAAGGCTGCTGTTTGGGAAGTATTTTAAAGATGTTTCACGGATATAGGAAAAATTATTTTAAAAAAGTAAGGGACGAAACTGCCGGGTTTCGTCTCAGATCCCCAAACGATTCCTGAAAAACGACCTTACCGTTCGCAAAATCTCTTCTCTTGCATCCTTACCCTTCTCCCGCAATAGAAGCGCCTTCCATGCCCGGCTGCGCTTACTTTTCATAGATCCCGGTTTTTCGAGTGTTTCCTGATAAAGGGCGTATGTCTTCCGGATGCAATCCTCCCACTGGAAAAGTTTGACGCGCTCCTTCCCGCGATCGACCAGTTTTCTCCGCACATCGGAGTTCCCCAGAACGGCGCCGATCGCCTGCGCTATCTCCCCGGGCTTTGTCGCATCCACCATGAGGGCTGCCTCCCCCGCGACCTCCGGAAGCGAAGTTGCCTTCGAACAGACCACGGGAACTTCACACGCAAAAGCCTCAAGCACCGGCAAACCAAAACCTTCTTGCAAACTTGGGAACACGAACAAATCGGCCCCCCCGTAAAGGTACGGCAAGAAAGCGTCTTCCACATATCCTAGATCTTTGACCCGGATCCCGGATTTTCTCAAATCCTCCCTAACACGTTTTTGACCTCGAGGATAATGGTTACTGCCCGTCAAAACCAACGTATGGCCGGCAAGGGCCTCGAACCGAAAAGCTTCCAGGAGATTGGAAAGATTTTTGTGGGGATAATCGGCTCCAATGAACAGGATGTATTTCTCCGGCAGGTCAAACCGCTGTTTGAAACGCGCCACTTCCCTCGAATCGATCTTTTTAAATTTCCGGCTATCCACGCCCAGGGAGATCACTTTAACCTTGCCCTCGTCGACCGAGAAACTTTCAACGATATCCCTTTTACCGTGTTGCGACATTGCAATGATCCTGTCGGTGACCTGTAGAGCATATTTCATAAGATGACAGTACCGCTTGCGGGCTCTTTCACCGTCAAACAGATTGGGAAGTTTGCAATGGATAAGATCGGGGATCGTGATAATGCTCCTCTTGGGAACAAGCAGTTCAAGGATATCGTCGTAATTCTGCGCCTGGAACGTCCGGTGATAAACGTCGATCTTATCTTCAACCGTGATTCGCGAAAGAAGACGGATATTCTTAAACTCGTTCTTGGCCTCGTACCGGGCGTCCGCAGTCACAAAGATCCAGCTACGCCCACGATCGTAGAGAGTCATCCCTCCGATCAATTCCCGCATATAGCGTTCCGTGCCGCTCACCGTACGGTGGAGCAACCTGCCATCAATCGCAATCTGCATTTTTTCTTGTCCCAAAACCATCGCACTCCTACGCGTCCTTTTTACGGCCTCTGAACCGGCCTGCCCTCAAACTGTTACCGGTTCCTGCCCAAAAAATGTAGCAACCTCTCCCATTCACAACAAGCGGCGTTTTGAAGGCGGCCCCGCAGGGTCCCGTCACGAACCCCCTTGAACGGATGGAAACGTACTTCGCGGGCGGTAAAACCCTGCTTGTCTGCGACCCGCACAAAAAGCCGCTCGATCGCGTGGGCCAGTGTACCATTGCGGTGAAAATATTTCCCGTCGGGAAAATCTTCCGGGGTGAATTCTTGTTTTAACAGGACTTCTAACGCTTTCGGCCGGAACCAGAACATCGAACCCGCGGGAAAGTCAGGCGCCCGGTCCTTTTCAATCCGGAGGCCGAGACGCGCGCCAAGATCCGCGCAAAGTTCCCAATTCCCCTGCCACGGATCTTTTGAAAGCTCCCGCTTGAAAAGATCGATCATCTCAGGATAGACCAGCCCGAGATTTTTATCGTCCTCGAACATTTTAAGGATCGCCGAAACGGTCTCAGGAGATCCCGCGAGGTTCTTTAGCAAATAATCTCCCCACTCCTTCAAACAGAACGTATGCGAGCTTTTCTTTGTATGGACCTTCAAGACAAGGTCATACGCCGGATAAACATCCCGGAATTCGCAGACAAAGGGTGCTATATCAAATCCCCTGTTCACAACGGCGCGAAGTACGGTCTTTTGACCCGGCAGGGCTTCCGCGAGAAGGCGCTGCACGGCCCCGAGGTTCTCCCGAGAAACCGACGCATAAAGATCGAAATCCTGAGGGATGTTCCGAAGGCTCTCGGCAACCATCCTCGCCTGTTCCACATAAAAAAAATGTCCTACCACCGCGATTTTGAACGTTATCATAAGATTCTTTCCATGGCGACCATGGCCCGCCTGACTATCGAACGGTCCCTTAACGTATCTCATCTCGGAGAAAAACCAGATCCCCCTGAGAGTCTCTCCCGATCCGGGTCTTGTCCCGATCGTCATAAAGGCTTCCGTTGCCATATTTCCCGAGAGCTTTCAAAAGTTTTTGATTCCTGCGAACGGTCGCACGGATACCGAGCAACAAGCCCCGCTCCGTTAGCGCCTTGTCCGAAACCTTCCTCATCCTCTGAGTGTCTTTCCGCGCTTTGAGGATCCACGGCAAATCCTTAAGGATCGTAAGCTGTCCCCCAAGAATGGCCCCGAGGATCCTGAACTGACCGCGGACGGCCGCGTAGACGATCTTCAAAAGGACCCTTATCTCATAGAGAAAAAGGCCTTTGATAAGGGGCGGAAGCTGAAAATTCTTCAGCAGAAAGTAAAGATGGTTCCGGCAGATCAGGAATTCGATCGCCGGTGTCACGCCCTTCCCCCGGAATCCTGTTTTACCCATGTGATGATCCATAACCGCGGAAGGAACGTAAAGCACCCGTTTCCCGAGCATCCAGGCTCTATAGCCGAGGTCCATTTCTTCGCTGGAATAAAAGAAGTACTCATCAAAACCTCCCGTTTCCAGAAAGAAATCTCGCCGGACAAGAACCCCCGCCGCGCAACCAAATCCCGTTTCGCGAGGGACATCGAACTGCCCCCGGTCTTCCGTCATCCAGCCATCATACGCCCCGGAACCGCTGCACAGGAAAACACCTCCCGCGGCATTCAGGACTTTGCCGCCCGGGGGATCCGCAAAAAAGATCTTTGACGCGCAGGACACGACCTGAGGATCCGCCTGCGCCGCGGCAACAAGATTCCTCAACCAATCACGCGTCACAAACGTATCATTGTTCAAGAAAACAAGGAATTCTCCGGCGGCGGTCTTCGCGCAGATATTATTCGGTTTGCAAAACCCATAGTTGCGATCAAAAGCCACGATCTTCACTTTGGGATAATGTTCTTTGACGAACTTTACGGAATCATCGGTCGAGGCGTTATCGCCAAGAATGATCTCGAGCTTCTCTTTTGGGAAATCAAGCCCGCGCAGAGAATCAAGACATCCAGCGAGCCACATTTTTCCGTTAAAATTCAGGATGATAATACTGACCGTCCCGTCACACCCTCCGGAACACCAGGCTTCTTCCTGACCGGGTTGAAACATTTCTCCGAACGCAAGATCGCGCGCCGTTACGGGGTTGTCTTTAAAGATCCGGCCGAATTCCTCAACCGGGATCTTCACACCGTTAAAAACCTCTTTCCTTTTTCGAAGCAAATACCCCAGCGAGAACAGTGTGGAACCATAAGCCTTCAGAACCGCAAGAATCATGGCGGCGCCGGAAACTTTTTCCGCCATCTGCGTCGCGGGACCCCGTCTTGACCAAAGCGCCGCGAGATAATGCGCGTACCGCCACAAAGTATAAAAGGGTGCCGCGCAAAGGTAAGGCCAGGGGAAGCATTTAAGAACGGTCCATAGACGGTTCCTCTCCACATAATACAATTTTAAAGCGGAAAGAGGCCCCAACGAACCAGAGAGACCGTGATAAACGACTGCGGTAGGGACAAAAACGCACCCATAGCCTGCAAGTCTTCCCCGGAGCGCGAGGTCCATGTCTTCTCCGTAAGCGAACATACGTTCATCAAAAAGACCCACCTCGTCGAGCATCGCGCGCCGGTACAGGACCGCACAACCGCTCGCATAACCCACGTTTTGCCGGGCATCGTACTGTCCTGCATCTTTTTCAAGGCGTCCGCGCGGCTTCGCGCAGGCATCGCGGTAAATATTATTCCCTGTATTATCGAGAACCTTTTCTTCTCCCGCGAAATAGATCTTGCTTGTGGCCATACCGGCTCTTTCATCCGCCTGCAGACCTTTTACTAATTCCGCGATCCAGTCCGGTGCCGCCACGGCATCGGCGTTCAACAACGCAACATATTCACTTTCGGAGGCCCGTATCCCCTGGTTAACACCGCCGGCGAATCCCAGGTTGTTTGCATTTTCAAGGATCCGGATCCGGCCATGATACTTTCTCCGAAGGATCTCGAGGGAACCGTCCGACGACCCGTTATCAATCAAAAGGATTTCGTGCGGAGCATGGCTCTGATCAAGCAGGCTATCGAGACAATCCTCGATCGTGTCTTTGCTGCGCCAATTAAGAACGATCGTTGAAACTTTCGGAACGGTCATGAAATATCCGCTAAGCCCCGGTTTGAGATGTCCGGTGGAACACAAAGCGGCCCTGTTTATTTTCGCGGATCTTCATAATATCTTTCTTGTCATAAAGGCCGCCGGGAAAACGCTCCTTTTGGTCCCTGAGCCCCGAAAAAGTCATGCGTAAAACGTCACGCCCCCCGGCAAGAACCCCCGCCTTCAAAAGTTCGCGATCTCCGATCGTTCTTTCCTTTTGCGTAAAGGTTCGGGCCCGGAAGGCCTTTCCGAGGTCTTTTAAAAAACAACCGTAGGCCCTTCCCACGGCGAGAAAAGCCGCGCCATTCCCCGTCCCTAACGTATACCCCAGGGTGAAAAATGTTTTCGCAAAGAAAAGAAGGAGCCCGCGGAGCGCGGTAAAAAATTCGAAATTTTTAACGATGAAATACAGGCTGTTCCGCAAAACAAGGAAGAGAATCTCCGGCGGCATTTTCCCTCCGGCGGTCCCCGTCTTTCCCATCCAGTGATACATAACGGCGGAAGGGATGTAGCGAACTTTTTTCCCGCGACTCCACGCGCGCCACCCAAGATCCATTTCCTCGACACTGTGGAAATAGTATTCGTCGAATCCGCCCGTCTCAAGAAAAAACTTCTGTTCGACAAGAACTCCGGCGGCGCAACCAAACCCTGTGTCTTTCGGAAAATCGTAAGCCGGCCCGTCTTCCTGCATCCACCCATCATAAATGCTGCTTCCGGTGATAAAAATACGGCCGCCGGCGGAATTAAGAAGAGAGGCCCTTTGACGCTCCGGGTTCTTGGAAAGGGAAAAAGCTTGGCGAAAAGGCGGAAATAATATTTTTGAAGCGCAGGAAACGACCACCGGATCGGAAAGGGCTCCCCGGACAAGCTCCGTAAGCCAGGAAACCGTGACGCTTGTGTCATTATTCAAAAAAACAAGGTATTCGCCCCTGGCTTCTTTCGCGCAAAGATTATTGGACCTGCAAAAACCGTAATTATCGTCAAAGGCGATTACTCTAACCTCAGGATAATGCTCGCGGACGTAAACGACGGAATCATCCGTGGATGCGTTGTCCCCGAGGATCACCTCATAACGTTCTTTGGGATAATCGGAATTTTCGATGGAATCCAGGCATTCTTTGAGCCAGCTTTTGCCGTTAAAATTCAGGATTAGAACGCTGACAAAGGGCCAGATTTCGGGGTTAACCATGCTCTCTCCATGGATCGCAGTCTTTCGTGGGCCGGCCATTTCCGTCGCGCCGGAAAATTGTACTTCTTAAAACCTGCGTGACATATTACCATGTCGTCGAGGGCTTCCATGCATAAAACATCCGTTCATCCCGCTCAACTGTTGATCTCTTCCAGCGAAAAAGAGGCCGACCTTTATTACGCGACCCGGTTCATCGCACCGGATCCGTTCATTTTCGCGAAGATCCGCGGCAAAAAATACCTGTTGGTCAGCGACCTCGAGATCGACCGCGCCCGTTCGCAAGCCCGGGTCGATGCCGTGGTTTCGACCTCAAAACTCGCGCGGGAGTACAAGCAAAAGACGGGAAAAAACCCTTCTTACGCGGACTTGCTTTGCTATTTTCTAAAAATCCATAAAGTAAAAAATCTCATCGTCCCGGCCAGCTTCCCTCTCCGCTATGCCGACCCTTTACGCCGCGCAGGATTCAAAATGGCCTGCAAAAATGACCCCTTTTTTGAAGAACGGCAGATCAAGACCCCCGAAGAGATCGCGTCCATCCGGCAGGCGCTGCGCGCAACGGAGCGATCAGTCGGAAAAGCGATCGCGACCCTGAAACGGTCCGCGATCAGAAACGGTAAGCTTTATTTCAAGGGAAAACCCCTAACCTCAGAATCGCTCAGAAGGATCATTGACCTGTCGCTCCTGGAGGACGGCTTCTCCGGAGAGCACACGATCGTTTCCTGCGGCAATCATACGGTCGACCCGCACGATCGCGGTACCGGACCGTTGCGCGCGCATCAGCCGATCATCATGGATGTTTTCCCTCGCAGCAAAAAAACACTCTATCACGGCGACTTCACTCGGACGGTGGTCCGCGGCAAGGCCTCGCCAAAGCTCAAGGCGATGTACGCTGCGGTCAAACAGGGGCAGGAGATCGCCTTTCGGATGATCCGCGCCGGGATCAGCGGCCGGAAAGTGCACGAGGCTATTCAAAATAGATTTACGCAACTCGGCTTCAGGACCGGACTTAAAAACGGACGGATGCAGGGATTCTTTCATTCAACGGGCCACGGCCTTGGGCTCGAGGTCCACGAACCGCCGCGCATCAGCATCCGGGACGAGATCTTGCGGGCCGGTCATGTCGTGACCGTGGAACCCGGACTTTATTACAAAGGCACGGGGGGCGTGCGGCTCGAAGATGTTGTCGCCGTGACCCGGGCCGGCTGCACCCTTCTCACAAAATTCCCGCGACCACTGGAGATTTAACGCCGGCGACTCCGTTTTCCTTTAAAAACGAGCGCCCCTGATTTAAAAAGGAAAGGTTCCATGAGAATCTTAAATTACGTCAGCCTGTTTGCGAGCATTATCCTCCCGCTTTTCAACATCCCGCTCATTATCCGGATCGTGAAACGGAAATCGGCCGACGATATCAGCCTCGTGTGGGTCTTCGGCGTCTGGATCTGCATCCTCCTGATGTCCCCCGGCGCACTCACGTCAAAAGACGCCACGTTCTACTGGTTCGGATGGATGAACCTGATCTTTTTTACCGGCGTTGTTTTCGTCACCGTGAAATACCATCACAAGTTCAAAAATCAAAAGTGAAAGATCAAAGTCACAATGCAAAACCCAAAGTTTTTGAGGTTTGATCTGTGGTTTTACTTTTTACATTTTGAGTTTTAAATTTGAAATGCATCCCAAATACAAACGCATGCTCGAGGGAATGGCAAAAAAAGCGGCGGCCGCGCCTCGAAAGAAGAAAGGCCGGGATCGATGGTTTCTGTATCTTCTGCGCTGTTGCGACGGGACTTTCTATACGGGGATCACGAATAATCTTGAGCGGCGGCTCAAAATGCACCAGAACGGCAAAGCCTCGCGCTACACGCGCACCCGGCGGCCGGTGGAAATGCTTTATTCCGAAAAGTGCGGCGACCGTTCAAGCGCTCTGATCCGGGAGTGTGAAATCAAAGAGTGGCCGCGACCGAAGAAAGAGCGCCTTATTGCGGGGGAGAAAATCCCGAAGAGAAAAAAACGAGCGGGTAAGGCGGGCGCAACGCGCGACGATCAGCGCGCAACGTAAAAGCTCATCTCGGATTTTTCGTTGTGCGTTGCGCGTGGAGCTTTGCGCAATTAGTTCAGCTGATCTTCCAGCTTCCCCGCGAGCCCGTCGATCTGTTTGAGAAGATAATCCGGCACCAGGTCTTCTTCCTCGAGCTGGGTCTTGGCGCTGCGGAGAAATCCGACCAGCCGTTTCAGGACCGAATTCCGTTTCTGCTCCTTCAGCTCCGGGGTATCTTTCGGCGCATGGGTCGCGAGGATCTTTTTCACCTGTTCCCGGACCTCCTTCACCTCTTTGCCCTCATTGAGGACATCGTTGCGGAGCTCGGCGAATTCGTTGGTGGGAATGTTCTTGTTGTTCTTGGCAAGCCGGAGCACATTCACCGCTTCATAATCCGGGATCTTGGGCGGCGCCTCTTCCTGCGTAAAATCCGGCCGGACGATCCGCGGCTCTTCTTTCTCGAGGAACGAGTAGGATTTGATCCATTTCGAGGCCGTCGCGTCCTTGATGCCGAGTTCTTTCTGACAGTAGGTCTCGAACTGCTGGTAGCCCCAATCCTTGAAAAGCTTGTTCTTATAAATAGAAAAAAGGTGCTGGCCGAGCTGGATCCAGCTGGCCTTGTGTTTCTTAGCGATCTCTACCGTCTCGATACGTAATGTGTCGTTAGCCATAATATTTTCCCGGATGAAGGATGTCGGAGGAAGGATGACGAAAAACTTTTTATTGCTACATCCGTCATCCTACATCCTTTATCCTGTTTTAAATGAATTCCAGTTTCACTTGATGCGGAATGATTTTCTGCTCGCAAGCCATGTCCAGCAGTCTGCGGAACCCCGCTTTTCCGTCTTTGCCGAGATCGACCGTCCGGTCGTTCACGTACATCGCCACGAAACGGTCGTTCAGGTCCCAGGGGGTCCCCCGGCCAAATTCGAGCGCGTATTCTAACGCTTCCTTCCGGTGATTCAAGGCATATTCGATACTCTCTTTGAAGAGCGCTGAAAAACGGCGCATTGTTTCAAGGCCGAGATCGCGACGGATAATATCGATTCCGAGCGGCAACGGTAATTTTGTGGTTTCATGCCACCATTCGCCAAGGTCCAGAACTTTTTCCAGCCCGTGCCCCTCGAACGTGATCTGCCCTTCGTGGATGACAAGACCATAATCGGCTTCGCCCGTCTTGACCGCATCGAAGATCTTGTCGAAAGGAACGAATATTGGTTCAAAATCCGGATGAAGGATGAAGGATGAAGGATGGAGTTTCTTTCTTTTTGCAAAAAGTTTTAAAACGAGATAAGCGGTTGTCAACTTTCCAGGAATAGCGATTTTAGGTGGGCTAATGTTTGCTTTATCGCCATCCGTCACCCGCCATCCGCTATCCTGTTTTTTTGCTACAAGAATGGGTCCGTAATTATCCCCCACGCTCGATCCGGAACGCATTACGGCATACTTGTCTGAAAGATAGGCGAACGCATGGCCGGACACGGCCGTAACTTCAAGCTCGCCGCGGAGCGCGCGCTGATTCAGCGATTCGATATCCTCGATCACATGTTCGACTTTAAAACCTCGCATATCGATCTTTTCGTGCGCGAGGGCATAGAACATGAACGCGTCGTCCGCGTCGGGGCTGTGACCTACCCGGATCAATTGAGTGGATGATTGAGACATGGGTCCAATGATAACTCAAAAATCAAAATGCAAAAATCAAAATCACAACGCAAAGACCAAAACTATGGTTTTGCTTTTTACCTTTTGAGGTTTGGGTTGGCCGTTACGCAGAATGCGAAACGGCGAGATACGCGGTTGTCATCTGTTCCACAAGCGCGCCAACACCGCCCACGCTGAGGAATGCCGCCAATCCGTTCGGCGTAACGATGCTCGCATTATCGCCGTATTGCTGTTTCAGCAACGCGGCCTGCGGGTCATCGGTCACGGCCATGGCCCGCATGCGAAGATTGCGGCCGTGAGCTTCCATGCCCAGGAGTTTTCTCGCTTCATCCAAATGATCGGCCGGAAGGAGGAGTGGCCGGTTGGCTGGGGAGAGCTGAGCTAGGAAGTCACGGTCCGCTTGAGTGAGCGCCGATGCGTCGGCGAGAACGATCGTGCGTATGCCGCCGTAGACCTTCTGGACCGCCAGAAGCGCCTTCCGGTCAAACGCAAGTTCCTTCGTAAGAATAAGGGCATCCACGCCTCCGAGGGTCGTAACGCCGACCATCCCGAGGGCTTTCGCGAAAGCGGCCTTTTGCGCAGGCGTCACTTTAGACGCCACCGTCATCTTTTCGGCGGCAAAAGCGTTCGGCAGCAGCTCGTTGATCACGATCGTAACCGCGCCCATCCCGAACGAATACGGCAGATAGGAAAAAATTCCGCCTGTGAGCTTTTCCGTCACGCCGGAAAAACCCTGCCTCCCGCCGCCGCGGACCCCGTCAAACTCGTTGGCGAGGATCACCTGGTTGAAGGTCTCAAAAGACCGCGGAGAAACCGTTGTCTTCATTCCTGACAAGGACCGGGCCTTGCTTCCAATCGCAGCGGATTCAAGACCGGGTCTTACGGCAAGGACCGGGTTTCTTTTTTCGTTCCGAAGCCCCTCGCCGGTAAACGCAGAAGAGGTGTCCTTTTCGTCATAGATCCTCTGAGCGACGCGGAGCACGCGACGCGCCCGGCCCCATGAATGAAGCTCTTTGGAAAGCTTCGGCAACACAACACTCCGTGATCTCTCTCCCATATAGAGATAGAGGCCGACCCATCTCATTTGCGAACCGTTCAGGGAATGCCGGAGTCCCGTTTTCATGGCCGCAAGCCAGTTCCTGACCTGATCCGGTTTATAACCGACCCGCAGAATCGCCCCGTCCTGAACATTCCGTCCCAAAGCGCGTACCGTTTCATCCAAAGAAAGGGCGTTGCTCCCCCCCTCGAGATATTTTCTCACCGCAGGCATAAAAGATTCGCCGAACCGGAGATCCTCCGGAAATTCCCTGAGGACCCGGTCCACTGCCGCGGGGATCGAAGGCCTCGCCGCGCGCACTTCCGCCCGGACAGATCCATTCACCGGAGATTCAACCGCCGCCGGCTGAAGAGAGGCCGCAGGCTTTTCGGACGCACGAACCACGAACTCCCGGAAAAGAGCCTGGACCTTAAGTGCCGCCTTATAGGCTTCGACGTGCGCCGCATAGCTGCCGCTATCAGGCTTCAATATCTGCAAAAGATCTTCCTCGCTGACCAGGATCGCTTGAAGACTTTTAACGGTATGCCGGATCGCGCGAGAGGGAGTCTGGATGCCCAAATCCTTCCCCGCGGGATTCGCCCATTCCGAAAGAACCCGGCTCATAAGCGCTTCGGGTCCTTTTTCGCTGAATATCTTTTCGAGCTCGACCCAGTATTCATCTAAATCCGGATGATAAAAAATCGCCCGGTCCGCCTTGATCGTCTCAAAGAAAACAGTCCCAAGCTGTTTCAGGTCCATCTCCGCGAACTCGCCGGCAAATGCTTCTTCTTCGGGCTTCACGGGCCACAGCAACGGGTTAAACTCCGTCTCAGACAAAGCAAACTTGCGCAAAAGACTGTCATAGCTCTCGCCCCGGTCCGTCGTGATCTGCCCGGCGCGTCCGGCGTATTCCTCCGGCTTTTTCTGAACCGGCGGCGGAATTTTGGCAGTCTCTTTCTTCAAATCGACTACATAAACCTCGGCATTGGCTTCATCGATCTCCCAGAGACCCAACTTCCGCCCCCACACCAGCGCGATCTCTTCCTTCGCTTCCAGCGTCAGTCTTACCTTACGGCCAAAAAGATCCCGGAACGAGATCCCTTCCTCCAGCTTAAAACCGTTTTTCTTGGCTGTTGCGAGCAGCGCCTCCAGGACTCCGCGTATCCTGTCTTTATTTTCGTCAAAATACCGGCCACTGATCTTGATCGGATGCACCCGCTTCGTGCCATTTCTCTCGGGAAGTCTTAGTTTCACTTCGATATTCCTTGAATAATCCTGCGTCCCGCTCCGGACCACGATCGCCTCGGAATAGAGGGATTCCAGCGTCGCCGGGCCTTTGCTCCGGTCCGTTTTTGTCCCGGCCCCGTAAGCCATTCTATGGGGCACGATCAGCCCGATCACAAAATCCCGCTGGCTTTCCGAAATCGTGTTGGATTTCGCAAAATGGGTCTTGACCCTCTCGATGCGCGCGAGGGTCTCCTCCGCCTGAATGGTTTTGGCTTCCAGAATATGATCCAGCCGCGTGATCAATTCTTCGTCTGAAACAGTGCTCAAAGCCCTTTGAAGCGCCTGTTTTTGATCGGCCTCCATCGCGGGAGTCTTGACCTTGTCCGCTCTTTTTTCCGCGCGTTCGAGCCCGTCCAGAAAAGCGGCGGCACGGAAAAGCTCCATGGAGCCTTTGCGGCCGTGTGAAATAAGAGGTCTCTTGAGAAATCCTTCCGCGGTCTCGCGAACTTCAGGCTTGCGACCAGAATCCGCCGCAACGATCTTGAGACGGGCCAGGACGTCCTGAAGATCGGGTTTCCCGGTACGTAATTCGGCGCGTTCTTTGGCGAGCGCTCCCGATCGAACCGTCACGAGCGCCCTCTTGAGCGTCGCGACCCCGCCGATGCGCCAGAGCCTGAGACGTCCGTCCCAGTGAAAACTCTCCGGAATATCGCTCTCGTCAAAGATATCCCGAAGCAATTCCATAAGCTCTTGGCCGTCGCCGTCTTCCTTCTCCCACGCAAAAGGGTCGACATACAACGTGATCAACTGTTTCAACTGCTCCGCCGAAAAATATTCCGGCAACTTTTTGAGGGCGACCGCCCGGTTCTTCCCGATACGGGCAAGAATAAACCCGAGCTGCATACCCAAAGCCGCAGCCGCCGAACCGGCGACCCATGAAAGCCCTGGAGCCGGGGACATCAGACTTCTCCGCTCCGCGCGGACGACCGAAAGCCTGATGATCCTGTTTTTTCCAAAATCTTCGTTGACGACGCTTTTTCCGTCCCCGTGATCGATCTTGTCCGTCACTTCTCCGGTAATCGAAATAATGTTTTTGTTCGAAGAATCCTTTTTATTAAAATCGGCCTGAACCCCAACAAGGACACGTTTCAGGGCATCAATGATCTCCGGACGATGAAGTTCCCCGGAGCTCACCCTTACCGTAACGGAATCGACGCCGACTTCAAACGGAACATCTAACCCGTCAGCCTTGAACATGTCCTCCGTGCGGGTTTTAAGCTCCTCGGAAAAAGGCACGACCTCAAGGATCTGAGCCCGTTCCCCGTCGTCGTCGACAGGCACCCCGACATGCCATCCCGGCATATTATTGGAATAAAAAAAAGACTCTCCGGTGCGCACGCCGTAATGTCCGCCGCGGATCCGGTCATAAACCACATACCATGCGGACGGAGAATTCTCCACGATCTGTTCCGGCTCCAGATCCTGCAACCAGCCCTTCCCGTCCCGGTCATCATAAGGGTGATCGGCAAAGTGGATCGACGCAACAAGAGTCGCTTTCGATCCGGAAGAGGACCGGCGAGACGCAAGAAAGTTGCTGGGAGGCTTGATCCTGTGGATATAAGGACGGCTGCCCAGGTACTCGTCCTTCCCGAGAGCCGACTTCAATAATTCCGCATAGGCCGGATCCCAGGTTTCCATCCCGTCCAAAAGTTTCGGATTCATGAAAGCCGCGTACGTCATGATCGCCTTGAAGCCTCCGCCAAAATGTTGCCGCACGTCCTGGGAGCTCAACATCGTGACCTTGCGCAACAGAGTATTCAACGCCCTGGGATTCTCCAAAACCCTCCGGCTTTCCGAAACCAGATAATCCGCATCCCCCTTCCCACGCGTCAACCGGATCAAGGTTTTCAGGAAAGGATGGACTTTTATCTCCATCTCTACCCTCTTAAAGTTATCCAGCCGGTCGAACCAAAGGGCCTGAAACTCTGTTTTTTTGGGGACCCCTAAACCGAGTCCGTCCCGCACAAGGTCCGAAACCGCATAGCGGGAATAACGAGCCCCCGTGATCCCATCGACGACCTGAACCGTCCCGGAGCCCCCGAGGAATTTGGTCCAAACATCCCCTTTTCTAAGATCCCCCCGTCCTTCGTTCACCCCGGTTACGGGAGAAACATACCCGAAGGCTCCATGATCAAAGATCACAAGATACTGCTCCCCCTCGGAAGTCTCATAAACATATTCCGAAAACACGTCGGTCGTGGCCTCAAAATTAAAGACCTCGTGATTCGCCTTGGCTTTCTTCGCAAGAATCTTTTCCAAACGGCGGCTGAAGATCCGCGCTTCGAAAGCCTGCGGGATCTCTGGCTTTTTTCTCTCTTCGAAGGTTTTTCGACTTTTTCCCGCCGCCGCAAAAAGCTGGGCCCGTTTTAAACAATCCGCGAACAGGTCCTCCGCAAGCGTCTCAAGGAGCGCCGAAAGCTCGGGATCGCTTTCCGGCTCAGGCAAACGGTTGAGTTCGAACCAGAGCTCTTCATAAGCGTCGATCCGCTCATCCAGAAACTCATCCCCCCGGAAGGTTTTTCTAAAATCACGCGTCAGACTGAGCGCCGTTTGCTTCACGAAAGCGAAAGTGGCTCCGTCTTCGCGGTTAAAAATATCAGAGAACGACACGGCTTTGACGGCAAAGAAAAGCAGTTGTTTCCAGTCCTTCTTTCCCGGGCCCTCGAGCGTTGAAACGATCCGGTTCATGAACACCTGCTTCTCCATCCTCCGTGAAACTGCGTTCAAAACCTTGATGGCCTTCGGAATGCGCGCCCTCACCACATCGAGGTTATCCCCGCTCAACGACTCCACTTCCCAAAGAGACTCGAGATCTTCTTTGACACGGTATTCCGTAGAAGTAAGCTGGGTTTTCTTCTCAAAAGGACTGCGTTGCGTCCGCTGCATGAGCTCGATCAACTCTTGCGGATAAGAATAACCGGCCCCGGCTTCGGCCCAGGTCTTGGCCAATTCCGAATCCCGGATCGCCTCCGCGTGTTTCGTTAAGGCTTCCTCGATCCGCGCCCGGAGCGCACCGGCCAATTCCCCGCGGCCCGCGGGATCCTTCTCTTCGTAAGCCTGCACCGCGCGAACCAATCCGTCCGACTGCCGCAAAATGTCCTTAAAGTCCGTATCCCATGAGACTTCGAGCTTTTCAAAGTCTGCAATAAGTTTTTCCAGCGACGCGGGATCTTCGGCCCGAGGCGTTTCCTCACGCAATTCGGCACGTTTCAGGCCTTCCCGTTCAAGAAGATCGCTCAATGCTTTCGTATGTTCCTTGGTCAGCCTGTAAGTGACTTTACCATCCCAGCTCACGGTTTTGGTTTTCGGGATACCGAGGTACCCAACAATGGGACGCTTCGGTGCGCGCAACAGATCTACACGCTTTTCAAGAAAGTGGATAAATTTAGCAAGAGCGTCCGCGGCCGCGGTCTTGCCACCAAATTCCCTCTGGAGAACCTTGGCTGCCTCAAGGGCGACTTGGGAAGCCGTCGTCAAGTGCTTGGAGATCGACGTCAGCAACAGACCGGCGGGAACGCTTTTCGCTTCCTTCGAAATACTTTTCAGGAAAGCCTCATGCGCCGCCAAAGACGCCGCCAAAAGCTGATTTTCATCCCATCCCTTCGTCGCCATCTCATCCAGTTTTTTCCTGATCTCCGGTTTATCCAGCTCCGAAGAAAGCACGACGATCGGCGTTTCGGACCGCAGAACGCGATCCCATTCCTCGGGATATTTGCCGGGGCTGGCATTCACCACCGCAAGATCAAACTTCTTCTCTCCTTCTTCGAGCGCTTTCAAAAATGCCCTCAGGCCATCGCCGTGCCCGGCCGGTACCGTTTTCACCTGAACATTCGGAAGCGCCCTCAGAACCAATTTTGTTAAAGCCTCCTGCCCCGCCACCAAAATCCTCTTTTTTCCTTTCGTTTTCCTTCCGGAAAGGATGGCGCGCTTTTGTTCCGGGGTCATTTTATCCCAACCCCGGAGCATCTCGCCCGATCCGGAAACCATCATCTTCGCGACAACGTCCCGCTCGCTTGCGGTAAGATCTTCATCGCCGATCTTGCTATTTAAAATCGACAGGGCTTCTCCGTAACCCCCGAACGCCGTCAAACTTTCTTCCAGTCCCCGTCTCGCGTTCACTTCTCCGGTAAGTTTCGCATAATTTTCCACATAAGGTTTCAGTGCTTTCTCGAACTCGGCCACCGTCTTCGCCGTGATCACCGGTCTCCCCCGCGCGACCCGGAACCGCAACGACGGAGGAGTCTCCCACTTGGTTTCAAAGTGAATATCCTGACCGCCCGTATGCACAACCCAACGCGGTTTCTTTTTATCTTTGGTATCAAGCGAAATTGAAAAATTCGGCAAGGAGCGGCCGGTATCCCCAAGCGTTGCGAGCAATTCCTGGGCCACCGGAATATGCGACAGCACTTCTTGCACTAAAAAGATCCCCTCAGGATGCTCGCTTACCTTCGGCCTTCTTTCAAGAACGAGTGATGCAAGGATCGGTTTGATGGCGGCAGCGTCGGGGGCCCGCTTCAACGCCAGGATCCACGCCTCGTACGATTTTTGATAGTAGGGTTTCCAGTCAAGATCGAACGAGATCTGCTTTTCAATGAACAGGTGGCGAAGCGCAAGAAGCGTCTGCCGGTCTTTGGCGTTCGTAAGATCGAGAGCATTCACGGCCGCCTGATAAAGGTCATAAGCCGAACGGTTTACCATGAGATTCCATTTTCTTTTCACAAGACCCCAGAGAACGGCCGTCACTCCCCACATCGACAAAATGGCCGCAGCAAGAAGGATAAGCTCCCGGAGCTCCGCGCGGCCGCCGATATTAAGGGTCTCCAGCTCCCTAAATCCCTTAGGGGACGAATAAACGAACAAGAAAGTTCCAATCTTTGAATTTTTTAGAAGGGCGTCGTCGCCGCGCCGGGCGGTAACAAGACGGAAACCGGAAAGAAGGCTACGGAGCCGCTCCTGGTTCACATCGTTAGAGAAATCACCGATCTTCAAAAAAGCGTCCATGTCTTCCGACTTGAGCGCCACCACAATAAAACCATCCGGTGTCGCCTTCGCTCTGGCCTTTTGCAACAACCCCGGCAGCTCCGAGATCTCGGGGTTCCGGATCATGATCAAATTCCTTTTGCCGGCAAGCGCCCGGAAATTCTTCATAAAGATCACCGGCTCATCCACCCTGTATTTGGGCCTGGAAAACGTGAGGGACCTGTCTTTTCCCGCCGAAACCCGGATACCCTGCTGCTCGAGAATATCCCAAAACTTCCCGGAACCTGCCGCCACCGTGATTGGGCCGGTAAATCCCGAAGCGGCAAACGTAACCATCACCTTTGTCAGATCAGGCTCACCGTTTTCCCCGGGATAATAATCCGCGGAAGCGTCAATGCCGAGCCAGTTGAACGCGTTTTGAAAATCATAAAGATTCCGGAGATGTATGTTCGGGAACGTTCTCCCAAGAGTCCCGAACGTCCGCCGTTCTGCGCGGAAAGACTCCTCACCCTCCCCCTCAAACATTTCCTGAACGGAGAGCCTTTTACCGACGAGTTCGAGAACCTCCGGCGGAGACTGCCTCCTCTCCGCGCGAGGGACGTCCTTGCCGGTCGCAACCTGCTGTGCAGCTTCTTCCCGTGCGGCCCGTTTTTTTTCTGCGGCTTTGGCGTCAGAAATAAAACTGAGAACGACAAACCCGTAAGAAAAAGCCGCACTAAGGGAAAGGGCGAGCATCCTCGCGCCAAAGGGATAGGCTCTCAATTCCGGAAACACCTGTTTCAGGGCCTCGATCACGCCCGCCCAAAGGAACATCGTTCCGAAATAGCCGAGGACGAATCCGTTGAAAAGGATCGTATTTCTGGCTTCCTGTGTCGGGATATGGATCCCCGTGTCTTTCCAGCTCCGAAGCATCTCGTGTTTTTGCGCAGGAGTCATGTCCGTCCAGCGGAGGAAAGCGCCGCCGTGGCCGAACACCATCATTTTGGCCGCAATCGCTTTTGCTTCATCACCAAGGTCGGGATCGTTCACGATCGCAAGAACTCTGTCATTCCCGCGAAGGTCTACGGCGCTCTTTTTGAGACCTTCCGAGCGATTTTGGGCGCCCATTGCCTTGCCGTACTGGTCCTGATAAATTGCGAGAAATTCCTCCGACGACCTTACTTCGCGCCGGCCGGAGTTGCCGCCGAAAATCTTGGGTGCGGCGCCGCGATACAGCGCATCAACCACTTCCGCCGGAGTCTCATCATCTTCGATGTGGAGAGCAAAAGCATCGCGGTCCGTCCGTTGAGCGGCCAACCTTGCTTTGTCCGCGGCCAGCATCTGTAACCCGGACGTTTCATCCTCACCCTCTCTTAACACACGGCCGGAAGCGGTCAGATTCCTCGGTTCGGAGCGATCGGTGGCATCGGTCGGTGCGGTATCGCCATCCGACATGGGTTGACTCATTTTCTTATGACTCCAGAAGAGGACCCCTGAGGCAATAACCATGAAGACGCCGCTGATGGCAAATGAGTTTAAATGGGTATATTCAGCCAAAAGCCTGGCCAGAATTCCGGAACTAAGGATAAGGGAAAGCCCGATCCGGAGCGTCTTGTCATGGGCCTGTACAATTTTGTCCTCCTCTTCGTTCCGCTTTTCAGCGCGGGTCAGAAGTTGTTCCGCGGTCACTTCGGGAATAGCATCAGAAGAAGTCTCATTCCGCCCCACTGTAAATCCCAAAAGACCGTCGTTTCGCACATAAAAACCGTCGGCTTCCTGCCAATGGATAAGATCTACCCGCACGAGAACTTTTCCATTCTCGATCTTCACAAGCGGTTCGGGCGCATACCCAGACGTCTGGATCCTCGCCGCGTTGCCTTCTCCCAAAACTTTCGTGAGAACTTTTTTCGCTTCTTCCGAGCTCAACCGGCTCAGAACCGCCGGAGGATTCGGAACCTTGACCCAAAATTGTTTTCCGGCCGCAGGAACGGCTTCCCAGGTCCAGTCGTCGTTCACGCGATACCCCGCAACAAGTTTTCCTTCAAAAACAGAAGTCAGGGCCTGCGGAAAGCCGGCCTTCTGCATCTGCTCGCGCAACTGCGCAGGACTCATCCAGTTCGCCGAAGCGGGCAGGCGTACCAGGAAGGCAGACTCAGACGCAATCTCAACTCCGGCCGCGCGCATCTTTTCCTTCCAGCGGTCCGATTGAAAACGGACCGAAGTCAGCGGCGTTTCGACTTTTTCATTGGGCGGATATTTGATCGAGGCGAATGTGCCGTAAAAATCTTCGAAAGGATACGCAAGATGAACGGCCGGTTTGTTATCACTCGGCCGCTCGAACTTGACGGTATCGATGGTCGCGCCGGTCATCGGGTCTGTCTGCCCTTTTTTAACTTCGCGCGTAAATTCGATCGGAGCGGTTCCTTCCAGCGGCAGTTCAAACAAACGGAACGACGGCATCCCGTACCGGGGTTCTTCCGTAAGCTTGGGAAGGACCGGCGCATAGCGCAACACGGAATCCAGCCCGTTCTTGCGGACCAGGAGGGAAAGATTGTTGACCTTCCGCGGGATCAGCCCTTCCGTCATGATCGCATAGCCGTTTGGCCGCGGGATCTCTCCGCGAAGAACTTTTTCGGAAAAACGATGGTGCGCACCGATGAACGCCGGATCAAAAGGATAGTTCGGATTATCGATATTGGAATAAAGGACGGTTTTGACGCCGAATCCTTCCAGCCAGGCCTTCACTTCCGGTTTGATAAGAACATAATCGCAGGTGTCGCCATGTCCGGCGCCCGCAAGCCAGATCCGGTCCTTGGCCTTCATGAGGGCTTTTCCCGTCGCGTTGTTCAACATCGGAAGCGTCCGCTGTTTCACCACCAGCACCCGGTCCTTCTGCCCGAACCAGTCGTGCGCTTCAAGATAGGCCATCGTCGCGTCATGCGTATCGTCGCTCGTCATCAGGACCAGCGGGTACATCTTCTCGTGGCCGTATTCGTTCGCAAACGCGAGCAGTTTCTTGCTGAACGCTTCATAAAGCGTCTCTTCGCTAAGCGGGATCGCGGTGATCCCTTCCTGCTGAAGTTTACCGGTCACCGGATTGACCGGGAAAAGAAGTTTCGGGAAAGGAAAGAATTTTTGGAATCGCTGAGCGCTGCCGCCCACCGCAAGGATCACGGCAAAAGCGGCTTTTTCCTCCGCGCCGGGCTCCAGCCCTTCGTCCAAAGCACCGCCCTCGCGGAGCAACGCTTCGCCGGCCGCAAGATCCGCGGGGTCATTCGCCTGAACGGGACGGACCGGTTCTGCGCCGTCAAGGTCCTCGACCTTGGGTTTTGACGCATACAATTCGGCGATTTTCTTCCAATCCACCCCTTCGATCTGTCCGAGAAGGTTCTCGCGCTGGGTCCCGTTCAATTCGTTCCAGTATTGCAGGACATGCTCTTGGCCGTACGCCTTGAGCGTCGTAAACGCAGTCTGATGCCGTTCTTCCTGGGTTCGACGTTCCGCACGGTTGGCGGGACCAACAAGAAGCACGGGCCTTTCTTCCAGCGCCTCGTCCGCAACAAAAATATTCAACGAAGCGGCGGGTGGATAAAATTTTCCGAGGATATCGCCAAACGCAAGAATCTGGTCGGCCCAGGCATCCTGTTGTTCCCCGCGCTCCGCAAAAAAAACATGTTTTTCAGCAACCATTCGATCGATGAATATCACCGCGGCTGGCGTCGGGCCCAAAAGAGCGGCCATCCCTAACCAGGACCATGCGTCTTCCCGGGTGATCTTCGCGACGACAAGATGGAACGGATTTTCACGGGGCACGGGAACAATATTTCTCTTCTCGGCCCGATCTTCCTGCGCAGCAACGGGTGTTCTTTCAACGAGATCCCGGATCATCACGGTAGGCCTGTGGGTCCTGCCGGATTGACTGCGCCAAAAGATCTTGTACCGGCGGTCCGGCTGAACGGCCAGCGTTCGTAAAAATTCCGCGACCCTAACTTCTTCGCCGGTGCTTAATTTCTTGTTCTCAACTTCAATATCAACGATGTCTCTCCAGATCTTCTCTCTGCCGACAATCTCCTCAAAAAGAACTGCGAGCTGTCCCTCCTTGAACGGATCACGCCTTCCTACTTTTGTGGCGGCAAGTTTCGCGGCTTCAAGCACTCTCTTGGCAAGATCTTTCCCGGAAACGGTCCAGCCGATCCCCCAGAAAAACGCGAAACGTCTGAAAAGCGCCGGAACCATCCCAGCGAGACGCGCGGACGCATCGTTGAGGAAGTGTGAACTCGTAACGCCCGCGGACACGGCCGTTTCTTCCGTTGCGAACTGCCGGACTTCAGCGCGGGAAACGGACGAGATCATGGAAGCATCGCTTACAGCAGAACCCGAAATCGTCGGAACCGCCGCAGCTTTCTGCCAGGGCTTTCCCATCCAGAGATAAGCGATCAAAAATCCGAGGGTCAGGAGGCCTACCGCGCCCCAAATCAGCGCCAACGCGACATTCACCGTCTTGTTCGCGGAAGATCCTTTGGAAGCGACCGTCTGCGCCGGAACTGGAGAAGCCGCATGCTTCGGCAACAAGATCCTCGGGGAGGCTTGCGGAACCGCAGGCTTCTTTAAGGAAAGCTTTTTCTTCTCCGTGGCCGCAGGCACATGAAGCACCGCCGGTGCCGGGTGAAAAACTTCTTTTTCCGCAATTTCCCAGGCCACGCTTTGAAAAAGAGAAGCTTTGAAGGCCCCGAAGACTTTCTTTAAACGATTGTCCAGCTCCTTCAGCGGGATCGGAACCGGGGCCGCGACCCCTTCCACCTGGTGACTAATGTTAAAACGCTTTTCCCCGTCTCCCCGCAACGCCTCCGGGACGTCTTCGGGCCGCTTGAATTCAACCCTGGAGATCCGGACTCTCTCAAGATCGATGTCCTTGAATTCGGGTCTTCCGCTCCGGGTAAAGATCTGTATCACGAGGCCCGCCAGGGTCATCGAAGGATCCGGCGTAACCTCATAATCAGCGAAGGTCATCTCCTGCGTTCCGCTCCGAAGCTCCGCGCGGGTCCAGTCGGTCAGGATGGTCCGGAGCGCGTTCTCATGCGCCGCGGTGGTTTCAAAAATAAACCCGCCGCTTTGGGGATCCAGTTTCGCAGACCTCGGTTTTTCTAAAACTCCGGCCGACACGCCCCTTTCCGCCAACTGCGCCAGCGCTTGTTTGATCTTTCCGATATTCAACAGGGAAGACCAGAACACCACGGGCGTCTGGTAAGAATCCCGGTCGAGCGCCGCAAGAACGGCCTCATACCATTTTTCCTGATCCTGGAGAGAATCAAACTCGAAGCCCGCGAGAACAAGATTGTAAGATTTTTGCCTGAGAGCGTTCCAGAGAAGATCTTTGTCGCCGGTCACATCCAGCGCCTCGATCTCCGCTCCGGGGCAGACTTTCTCAACAAGTTTCCGGAGCGACTCCACCCCGGCGTTCTTTTCGGCGATAAGGACTCTTTGAACCCACGGAAACGTAGGCTGCGCGGGCTGGGCCTCGGAAGCCGCCGGTCCTTCTCTGAGCTCCGCGCGGGAAGCGGCAGCTTCGTCCATCATCTGCCCCGCCAACGCATCAAAAGCGTTACGAAGCTGTCCCGCGGAGGTGTTCCATCTGGCCGGGATCGAGATCCTTTCGTCAAAGTTTTTTGGCCGCGTCCCGACAAACCACTTCCAAAGATCCCATCCGAACACCCCCGCAATCCCCACCGCGGCGGCCACCGGATAGATCATGAATTCCGCCGGCGAAGGGATCGCCATAAACACGAAAAACCCAAAGCCGAGCAGCTCCATCAAAAAATCGGCTCTCGCAAATCCAAAGGCCTCGACGTAGATCTGTCCTTTCCTGACCTTAAGCTCTAACGAAATGGTTTTTCCCGCCGCTTCAAGGGCCTTGCCAAACGTCTCAAGATTCTCCGGCGAGGGAATCGTCCCCATGGCTTGTTTCGTCTCATTGATCGACCGGAATAATTTTATGACCTCTGAAAAATGACGGATCACCTTCCAGACCGCTTGCGCATCTTTGGGAAGATCCACGACGAGTTCATCCATGCGGTCTTCCGCGCCCCGTGCGGCATAATCCGAAACCGTTTGCCGGGCGGCAAGGACTTCGGCGGGAATAATTTCTCCGACGCCCGGGAAAAGCATCCGGTCTCTTTCCAGTAGCGTCGCGATCTGCTCGACCTGTCCGGCCATGATTTTATAATGATCGGCGGCCTTATACGTGCCGTCGTTCAAAACGTAGGAGGAAAATCTCGGCGGGTTCTTTCCGGGTTGCTCCGCTTGAAGCTCTCTTGCCTTCTCGTTCCAAAAAGATTCAAACCGGCGGGCCGTAAGACGCCCTTCGACCGGCAAATCGACAAGGAAAACGCTCGAGGGAACCATTCCTTGCTCTTTAAAAATCTTCACGATGGTTCCGACGCTTTCCGACTCATCCGCCTCGCTCTCGCCGGCAACGATCAGCTTCTCCGGATTCAATGAAGGTAGCTTCTCCAGGATCTCGGTGCGAAGTCTCGCGCGATCAACCTTCATGCCCCCGACGAGAATCACTCTGGAAGGATCGAGTTTTTGAAGCGCTTTGGCGGCGTAAGATGAATACTTCGTCCCGGGATGAACAACGACCGCCACCGCGGGATTTCGAGAAATGAACTTTGGATTTTCAGTCAGATAATTGAAAAGCGTTCTTCCGGCCACCCGGGCTTTAAGGATCCTCTTTTTAATTTCCAGAGACCATGCCTCAAGCTGACGATCGGACTCGCTCGCTGGCTCTTCCTGTCTTAGTTCGGCGCGATGGTTAAGTCCCTCGACCCAAGCGCGGCGATTCATCAACGCGTTCCGATAAACGTCCATATAATCGGGGATGACCTCGTCCCAGGAGCGCACGGAATCCATCGCACGGGATTGCATCCGACGAAAACCTTCCGGATCGAGACGGTAGCGGTTCGCGGCACGAGCGGTCGCCAGATAAAGGTCCGCGCTAAGATCAACGCGGTTCATATCATCCTGGCTCATTCCCGTTAAATAACCGAATTTGAATCCCGTTCCTCTTCCGGGAAATTCGTCAGGATCCACGATCGTATCATGCAGGCCCCCCGTCGCCCGGACCACCGGAACCACCCCGTAACGCTTCATCTGCTGCTGGATGATCCCAGCCGGCTCAAAACGTGAAGGAACAAGCCCGATCTCCGCCGCGGCAACCGTTTTTCTGACGATCGGCATGCCCATGATCGGGAGAAAACCAAACCTGCCGGGGAACTTCTGCTCCAGCTCATAAAAATACTTTTGAAGAGGATCATCCCCCGTTCCCACGACCGCCAAAAGAGCCTCCAGTCCCCCCTCGCTTTGGGGACGGACAATGCGATCCGCCGCGCCCGCGACCCAATCCATCCCCTTCTGCTGACGCAAGCGGGAAGCCGCAACGATCAGAGGAGCCTCCAGATCAACGTCAAACGGAACAGCCGGAGCAATTTTTTTCTCTTTTGTTTTTTCGTCTTCATAAACATAGCGCTCCCTGAGGAACTTTTCTTTATTCAGCCGTTTAGGGCCAAGATCCGCCGCAGAATAAGTCGCCCAAATATCCATCGGATTTCCGGAATTCCACAGGTTCGCGTCCACCGCATTCAAAATCGCGACATAGTTGTCCCCGCGGCTGCGCAAAACTCCGTCGAGGCCAAATCCTCCTTGGTGGGTCAGCGTCTGATCCCTGAAAGACCGGCTCACGGTAACGACCTTGTCCGCGAACACAATACCGCCCTTGGCAAGATTCACTTCTCCGTTGAATTCCAGTCCCCCAAAAGGATTCAGCTCCCGTTCCGGAATGCCCAGGGCAATCAGCTGCCCGCGCCTTTCGTGCATGGAATAACGCAGCTGATAGGCGTCTCCAAGATTATGGACGGTATAGACCGTCGCAGTATCGCGGAACCGGCGATCTTTCACGAACCGGAGGAACGGCATCACGAGCGCGGTCTGCGCATCATGGGCCTGAACGATATCAGGATTAAGGCCCAACAGATCCATCGCTTCGACGGCAGCCCGGGAAAAAGTTGCGGCTTCCCAGAATGTATCCGCTTTTTTCTCGTCATACCCGTTCCTGAAATAGGAGGCGATCCCGATAAAGTAAACGGTGATGTTCTCAAGTTCCGCCTTGAAAACCTTACAGGGAAGCGGCCCGGCGCTTGAAGGGATCGTGAAAGAAAGGATGCTTTGACCCGTGACCGGGATCCTTGCTTCGGGGGCAAGTTTCTTCTGGGACCAGATCGTCGCGTGCTCCGGCATAATCACAGAAATATTGGTTTCGGGGTGGATCCTTTTGATCGCCGGAACTAACTCACGAATCACGTCCTTCACACCGCCGGCTTCAAAAAACGGCGCCATCTCATACGCCACATGGACGATGTTCCTGATCTCGGGAGCGGCCTCGCTTCTTCGTTCCGCACGGTCCTGTCCTTGCCGAGAAAGTTCCTCGATCGAACCTCGGAGGGCGGCCACGCGAAGGCGGACGGGATCGGAAGACTCAAACTGCTCCTCACGGACCTTTAAAAACCGGACGACGATCCCGAGGGGCAATCTCAATAAGGAGACCAGCGCTTCTTCCCACTGCCGGATAAGCGAAAGACTCTCCCAGATCCGGGTCTTTTCATAAATGTCGTACCAAAGGAGAAGCCCCACGTCTTCGGGATTTTGCGGGATCTGCGGCAGGATCTTCCCGAAAGCTCCGGATTTGGCCGGCAGGGGCCCCAGACGATCATCCGTTCCTTCAACACCCAGCGATCTCCCATAAACCTCCAACGCCTTCCTGAGAGAGATCACGACAAAGCTTCCCAGATTTCTATACTTCAAAAGTTCCGTTTCCGTCTTTCTGCAAAGCGCGTCCAGGTCCGGGATCCCGGCGATCTCAACTACGGTTTCAAGCCGTTGGGCGGGATTTGTCTCAAGCTGCCAATAACGCATCTCGTCGAAAATGTCCTGCATCGTCGCCGCTTGAGGATTCTTTAATTTGGAATCCCGGGCGAGAAGATAACGGACCTTCGGCCAAAGCTTCAGTTCACGCATCCGGGCATTCTGAATAGTCATGGGCGTTTCGGGAGAACGATTCGACCCCCTGCGCCGCCTCGTGGGCTTATAGGCCTTCTCGAGACTTGAAGCAAGCCTTGCCATTGTCCAGTAATCCGCGCCCGGAAGGTCCGTGCGATGCAACAGGATCATCCGCTCCCGTTCGTCAAAGCGGTTTTTGTGGAGCTCTAAGAATGCCTCGAGTTCGCTGATGTCGGCAAATCCGGGCTCGTTCCGGAGCTCGGCGCCTTGACGCATCTGAGAAGCCTGCTCTTCTTCCCCGGAAACACCCGGTTTCTCTTCCGCGACTGCCTTCATCGCCAAGATCTTCGAGACAGCGTATCCTTCCTGAGTATGGACATATCTGAGGCTGAGCGGCCCAGATTCCCCTTTGGCCCTCGGAAGGGTCCGGGCTAGTTCCTCGTAACTCATGGGAGGGTTGGCCATGCGTCCCTGAACAAGGATCTTCTGAATTCTTTTTAAATAGGAACCGGCCCCGAGAACTTTTGCGAGAAACGCCGGATCCTGAAGAAGCTGGTAAGCTCTTTCCCGGTTCGCTGCGACCTCAACGGTATTCGCGCGCAACTCTGCGCGGCCTTCAGCTCCGGCAACGGCGGAAGTTTCGGATTTCTCAGCCTCCTGTTCGGTCCATTTCTTAAAATTGCGGTTTGCGGCGTCGGCATCACCGAACGCCTTCGCGAGCTGGGCTTCGTAGCCGGACCAGAGTTCTTTAAACCGTTTCGGTCTTTCGTGCGCGATCACCTGCCGGCCGGTTTCGCGCAGTTCGGCCCGGCGAAATGCGGCTAGCTCGGGGATGAGGCGGAGAAGCGACATATCGCAGGAAGGCGTGGCGCCAATCTGACTTCGTTCCACGGTCCACGATCCACGGTCCACGAAAGAGCTTGGGCGTGGTGCGTGGCCCGGAGCACGTGGCCCTAATAAAGCATTGATGTAATTCTTCTCCCCTTCTTTCGTGATCTCGGAAATGCTCGGCGTGATGCCGATATACGAATTCCCCGCCGTGGTGATCTTTTCTTTGAACCCCTCCGTATGAAAACCGCCGGTGATCAGGACGGCCGCCTTATCTTTGCGCGACGCGAGGATCCGCAGAGCGTTCGTCATCATGTGGTTTTCACGATCGATCGCACCTTCATAAAACGCAAGGGCCCTTTCCCAAAGCGCTTTGACGTCCCGGATGGCGGATGACGGATGACGAATAAGGCTGGTTTTTAGTTTGTCGTCATCCTCCTTCCTCCATCCTTCATCCGAAAGCTGTTGCAGCAAAAAAACAGGCGATGTTTTTTTCTCCTTGATTCTCTGGAATTCTTCGCGGGAAAGCTCGAGATGAAAAAGTTTCCGCAGTAACTGATATTCGCGGAGAAGTCCGGTATGTCTTTTTGCTTCATCCGTCGTCGCAAGAGCCTCGACGATCCGCTTGGTGATTTCTCGGATCTCCTTTTGCAGCATTTCGCTCGGGATCTCCGACATCAGGATCATCTGCTGGATGTAAAGCTTAAGGTTGGGGTAAGCCTCAAAAGAAAAATCGGCCGGAAGCTGATCGAGCAGGCGCTCAAAAACGAAGCGGGTCTTGTAGATCGGGAGGTCGTGTTTCTTGGCCGAATCAAAAGCCGCTTGCACTGCCGCGATAGGATCTTCAGTTTCCGTTCGAGGGCCAGAGGCCCGGGACCTGGGACTCAGGATTTTTTGGATCTTTTTCAAAAATTCCGCTTTTTCCTTTTCAACCTTAGAAGCATCGATCTGCTTGCCGAGCTCCTTCAACCGGAAATAACGAACCAGAACCGGCCATTCGACCTGAGAGTTGACGTTCATGAGATCCAATGATTCGCGCAACGCGCTACGGTCAACGCTTAACGATTGCGTTGTGCGTTGCGCGTTGTGCGTTGCGCTGTCTTGAAACAAAAAAGCCTTAGACGCGATCCTAAGGGTTTCCAACCAGTCCTGCAAAGGAACCCTCTCCTCTTCAAAATCAACGTGACGGCAAAGGAATTCGCGAAGGTCTTTGTTGAGCGTAACGCCGGCTTGCTTTTGCCACTGCAGGTAAATATCCGAAAGGAATCCGTCGAGCGTCTTACGGTTTTCGTAAACCTGCCTGTAGGCTTCGCGGTCTTTGAGATAGGCGTCAGCGTTTTCTACTCCGAAGCCTTCGGCGTCGCGCGTTGTGCCGTTTTGATCGATTAAAAACACCTCTGCTCCGGTTAGCTGACCGGCCATCATGAGGCTGTCGGTGACGGCTTGATTGAGCGCTTGGTCCTGCGGGAAGAAGTTAAAGAGTTCGGGCTGAAGCTTATTTGCAGCGCCCTCAACGAACACCAATTTAACGCCGTAGTTCTTAACGAGATGCTCAAGAATAGCCTTAATGTTTTTCTGGGCATCGTAGTTCGCATGCGCTTCCTGGATATGGATCAGAACCGGCGAATTCCGGGACGCGGAAAGAAGTTCAGTTGTTTTGCCGAACGCGGCGGGGATTTTGAAATCCGAGATTCGAGATGACAATCCGGGAACCTCGCTGGCCGCATGAACAAGAGGAGCCGGAGTAAGGGTGTTGGTCGCAAAGAAAGTAACGACAACCATTCCCGCCAGAAGTCTTTTCAGCTTCTTGAGATAGCCCATGACCTCGTCTTTTTTCGTATTCAGATTTTTTCGGATGTGAGAAAACTCGCCGAAAATGTAACATATCCCGTTCAAATTTCAAGTGTTTGGAAAAGAGTTTAACAAAGAATTTTTATGTTTTGATAAAGCGGCTGCTTTAATTGGCTTGATGCTATAAATTGTTATTCGACGACGCATCAAATATTACTAAAGCTTTCCCACCACAAGATATTGATTTTAAACAGGTTCTGAGCTATAAATATGGTGGTTCGACCGGATAAACCACTGCGGTGCTCCTGAGGTTGTCACCCGTTGAAGCGATCAGCGTGGCACGTGGCCGAGCTCGCAAAAAGATCCTGGGGGTTTCAAATGAAGCGGTTTTTTTTCTTCGCCGCATGTCTCGCCACCGTCCTCGTTGCGGTTTCGACCAAGGTTTTATATTCCGAAGAAACTTCAAAACCTTCTTTTCTTCCCCTTTCCAGCCTCGCGGTTCCGGAATCTGTCGGAAAGATTCAGGAACGCTTCACGGGCCGGGGCGTCAGAACGATCCTCCAGGTGCAGGACGTCCATGCGCATCTGCTCGCGCAGGAAAACATCGCCGCGATCCTTGATCACCTCTCTGCGGTCTCCGGCATCCGGACCATCGCACTGGAAGGCGCCTGGTCCGCGACCGATCTCCCCAAAAGCCGTGCGATCCCGACCTCGCGGGAAAAACAGCTTCTTGCCCGCTCGCTCATGGACCAAGATCTCATCTCCGGCCCGGTCTATGCCGCGATCCTTTCGCCGGAGCCGCTCAAGCTTCTCGGCGTCGAAGACGCACCTCTCTACGAAAAGAATCGCGAACTCTTCCTCCGGCATCTTGCCCAGAGAGACCCTATGACCGGAAAGATCCGCGCTTACGGAAAAAATATCCGTACGGCCCAGGATGCGACCTGGAACCCCGCACTCCTTGCTTTCGGAAAAGCCTTCGGGCAATTCCGGGAGACCGCGGACCTCGGAACCTTTTTTTCCGTGCTTGTAAAAATCGCGAGGGCCCGGGAGATCGCTTTTTCCGATCTGGACCAGATCGGATTGCTCGAAGAGATCCTCGCTCGCGAAAAAATGCTCTCGCAGGAACAGCTCCAGACCGAGATCCGGCATCTCATGCAGCAATACAAGAATACCTCGTGGAATTTTGAGGAGTTGCTCCGCGCCGGAAAGATCCCGGAAGACAAGCTGGCGTTTTACCCCGAACTGAAAAAGCTCCAAAAGATCTTCTTCCAACGAGATAAGCTCTCCCTGAGCGGCCTCGTGAGCCAGGTTGAACTGTTAACCACCCGCACGCTGGAAAAACTTGCGACTACCGCGGAAGAAAAAACCGTTTGGGATCAAAGCGAACGTTTCTATCTCGCCGAACGGCTCCTTTTACTGAAGGCGACCCCGGCAGATCTCCGGGCCCTTAAAAAAGAAGGCCAGGCCCTCGAGACCGAAGTCGCGGCGGCAGAGCTTTCGGGACCTTTCGCGCTTGCCCTCGAATTTTACGATACCGTCAAGCAACGCGATGAGATCTTCTTCCGGAAGCTCACGGAAGATCCGTCTCTTTCGGGGGATGTGGTGATCGTCACCGGGGGTTTTCATACGGACGGGCTTTCGCAGCGCTTCCGGGACGCCGGCATCTCCTTCATCACGATCACGCCGGACCTCGGGAAAGAACCGGCGAACATAAAATTATACGAAGAAAGAATGGGAGAAACCCGGAAAACGGATAGCCCTGATCCAAGCTTGGAACTTGCGAAGCCTGCGCCCGGGCTTAAAAAAGCGGAAGGGCAAACTCTCTCCGAGCTCCGTAACGCTATTGCGCAGATCGACAACCGCTTCGCCGCGAGTTATGACGTGCTGCTGAAAACCAAGGACGTCCGCAAAGCGGTTGACGCGTTCACCGGAAACGCTTCCGTTCACTCAAACCCGGAGCGCCCCGCATCCGCCCCCTCTCACAGGTTCGATATAACGGAATTCACGAAACAAGACCGGAGCACGCAACTTCAAACCGTCCGGGACTGGTTGTTAAAACTCCGCGCCGGTCGCCAAAAAGCCATGCTGGTCTCCCAGGCAAGCGTCATCGCCCGGATGCTGACGGACGGAAAAGTGCCTGAACTTATTGAAGGGATCCTTCAGGGGAAGGATTCGCTCGTGCTGCAACGAGATATCCCTCTTTCAGAAGTTCCTCAATCCTTGCAGGCGGCTCGCGGGGTCAGATTGTTCGAGACGGCAAATTTAGACACGCTTCAAAAAGACGAGTCTTTCCGGCGGATGGCAAGAAAACACAGCTTTGCACTCGCGATCATGAAGGCAGGATACCAGAGTGACGCGTTTGTCGTCCTTCCGGAAAAACCGGTCTCTCTGGTGCTTTACAGGATCGTCGCGCTCAACCCGAACCTTTATCAAGCCGCAAAAAATCCGGAATTCTTTAGACTTCTCGAAAACCTCGTAACAGAAGTTCTGGCCGGTGAAGCCTCGCAAAAAGCGGCTTAATGATAAGCGCAACGTACTACGCGCAACGCTCAACGAAATAGCTTTGGGTTTTTATGTTGCGCGTTGCCCGTTGAGCGTTGCGCCTATTTTTCAGCGAGTTCTTTAAGGTTGAGAAGCGTCACGTCAAAAAGCTCGTTCATCAGCGCGGTAACTTTTTTCTCCCCGAGCAGCATTCCCGCCATTCCGAGATCCCAGACGACGAGAATACAGACTTCCACGGCAGAACCGGCAGGTTTCAGCTCAAGCGTCCGGTCCATCCACCCGTTCATGGGAAGCGTGGTGCGGGTTTTTAACCCCTTCCCGGGATTGAACTCCACCATCTCGTGTTCCATTTCGATATTCTGACGTTCAAGGACGGACTGCTCGCGCCATCGCAGGCCCTTCCCTTCGAGAATCCCCCCGGTCCGTTCGCTTCCCTGAACGCCCATGATCCATTCGGGTGTGCGCCTCACGTCGGCGAGGATCGCCCATATCTTTTCGTTAGAGGCATTGATCAAAATGGATTTAGTGAGTGTGTTCATTTTTTCCTCGCACAAAGCGCAACGCACAACGGTCAACGAGACTTTTTCCGTTGCGCTATCTTAGTTCAATTCCAACCGGACAATGGTCGGAGCCAACAACATCCGTTAAGTGCCACGATCGTTTGACGAATGGCGCTAGGTTTTCCGTCACAAAATGATAATCGATCCGCCAACCGACGTTCCGTTCCCGCGCCCCGGATTTCAGATCCCACCAGGAGTAGTGTCCCGGCCCGTCGTGGAATTTCCGGAAAATATCGACCTGTCCGTCGGCAACCCATTTATCCATCCACGCGCGCTCGATCGGAAGAAATCCGGAAACATCCGCGTTTTCCTTCGGCCGTGCGAGATCGATCTCCTTGTGTGCGGTGTTGTAATCGCCGGAGATAATAACCTTTTTCCCTTTAGCTTTGAGCTTTTTTGTGAACTTCAACGTTTCGGCGTAAAAATCCATCTTGTACTTGAGGCGTTCGTCGCCGGATTTTCCGTTCGGGAAATAGATATTAAGGAACACAAAGTCCGGGTATTCCACTGCGATCGCGCGGCCTTCTTCGTCGAATTTTTTGATGCCGAATCCGTTTGTCACTTGAATCGGTTTTTCTTTTACAAAAAGCGCAACGCCGCTATAACCCGGGCGAACGGCGGAATTCCAGAAGGTATGATAACCTTCCGGATGCACCAGGAAGACGTCCAGCTGATCAAGTTTCGCCTTCGTCTCCTGGACGCCGAGAATGTCTGGCTTCTCGCGCGCGAGCCACTCCAGAAAACCTTTTTTCTGTACGGCTCTTATTCCGTTAACGTTCCAGGACAGGATTTTCATCGACCATCACTCTTTGGAAGGCGTTCCGGGTTGGCGATAAAAATAACCTGAGGCCCAGGCTGTCAGCATCTTTTTAACGGAAGAGGCCTCGGTCACAGAAGAAGTAAAAAGTTGGATGCCCGCGTTCAGAAGATTGGCCACGATAAATAACAAAAAGAACGCTCCTCCTCCAAGGGCAAGGAAATTCAAGAGCCGCGCATCGAGCTGGACAGCCACGTCTTTCACCAGAATCTTGACGGGATCCTTCCCGAAAAATTCATTCCAAGTCTTCAAGATCGGAGCCATCCTTTCCGGCCCCTGCAAAACTTTGCTTCCGGCAAAAAACAATTTCATGCTCCAGTAAGCCCCCAGTCCGATCAACCCCATTCCCATAAACGCGCCCAGGTTTTTGAAAAGCGTTTTTCCGCCTGTTTGTTCTAATGTTCCTCCGGCAACCGGCATCGTGTCGTTCATCGTCGACTCCTTTTTCGCGCCTTTAATTTCGTCTTTTTTGTTAGCCACCAACGTCCCAAAAAACAAACCCTTATAAATAATAAGCGGGATTGATCCGCGCCTTTTTCCTGGCTTCGTCAGCCATGGCATCGAATTGCTCGCAGGTCACGATCCGGCCGCGAACGAGCCACTCGAACCCGAACCGGCCGGGCTTTGTTTCGAGAAGCGCGATCGTCCGCTTCGGGACCGCCTCATCAAAAACTTTTGCGGAAACCTTCACTCTTTCGATCGCGCGCGCCGCTTTCCATGCCTGCACATAAAGATAGGGGACGTCATGGTGCTTCCCCTCTTTTCTCCGGTCGAGCACCGGAGCCTGGCGGTACGCGGAGGGCCCATGGTCCCGCCAAACATTCAGGATCTTGACCGCCGCAGATCCAAGCAAAACGCCGCCGATCACCGAGGAAAAGAAAACCGAGATAAAAAGCCTGTGAAAGAACGATCTCCCTTTGAAAAAAAATACTACGGCCGCCCAGAGGCAACCGAGCGGCGGAATGCTGTATCTAAGGGAAAAGAAGAACAGCCCCTGTTCATTAAAAACAGGCTGCGTTTGGGCAAATAAAAATGCCAAGAACCCGAGAAAGAACAATCCGGCCGCGCCGGCACTAAACCCTTTTTTAAGCGCCTGCAGCCCCAGGAGACCCGTTCCGCCGCCCGCGGCAGTATATGCCGCGTTCTCCAGAAGGTCTTTCGCGCTTTTGAGGATCTCAGCAACCTCAGCGCCATCTTTGGGAAAAGGATACTTGAAAAGGACCAGCTGCTTTCCGGTGTGTTCGATCCGGGTGACCCCCGCATTGAAAAGCCTTTCGACCGCGACACGTTTCGTTTCTTGAGAAAAATACTGCTGGGTCGCTTCTTCAACGTTGGTCTCTATATAAAATTTTTCGTCAAAAGCGGCGTCTCCCGCTTTGATCTCCCGGGAGATCCGAAGATTCTGGAAGAATTGGTCGATCTTGTTTTCCTTGGAAACGCTGAATTCGCCCGGAAAAACATGCCGGATCCTGAGTTCGAGATGAGCGCTTTCGTGCCGGCTCCCTGACTTATAGGAGAATTCGTAGGCAGCACCTTCCCATATCCCGCACCCCTTGTTGCCGGAAGACACTTGAGCGCCGAGGGCTGTCGCGAGCTTTTGGATCTTGGCCCGTTGATAGATAAAACTGCCGCCAAAAACCGCGGCCATAATGCCGAGGGGCCATATCAGAAATGAAAGTTGCCGGAAAGGGATCTCTTTCAAAAGGGCCGGAAGATCTTTCAGGAGATCGGTCATTGCCGGCGGGGATCAGCGGCTCAGAAGGTCCTGCGCGCGATCAAGCTGGTCGGTGCGGATCACAAGGCAGCCGCACTCCTGGTTCGGAGTTGCGGTGCAGTAGGCGTAACCGATATTGATGTCGGCCTCGGCAAGACTCTGACAAATCCTGGCGAGCGTGCCTGCCTTATTGTCAATCTCGACTACGAGGACATCCTGCTCCATGACATAGAGCTCTTCCTGCTCGAGGAGCAGCGTGGCTTTGGTGGGCTGATCTACGATGAATCTTACGACCGCATTATCCATCGTGTCGTGAACCGCCATGGCGAGGATATTGATCCCGGATTCCGAAAGGATCGAACAGGTATGCGCCATGATCCCAGGGCGATTGGGAAGGAATACGGAAAGCTGTTTTTGAATCGGCATGCTTGACTCCCGCTACTCGAATGTAGGACGTCGAACAACGAAAAACAGTCTAACAATTTTCATAGTGCTTTACGACTGTTTTTTATAAAACGCCAACCCGAAAAAAACAAGGCCGCCCGGGCACATCCTTTTTTGTTAATCTTGGAAAGAATTTGAAACTGCCGGCGAAAGCCTGTGACAAACAACCCGAATCATATCCTTGGAATCAAGAACTAGCCGCCAAGTCTATAAACAAAAAGCGCGTACCCGCTAATGCAGATACGCGCTTTTTGAAATTAATCCCGGCAGCTTGCTACTCTCCCAACGAATTGCTCCGTTAGTACCATCGCCGGTAGAGGGCTTAACTTCCGTATTCGGAATGGGAACGGGTGTGACCCCTCTCCTATGGCCACCGGAAAGCGATGTCCTGAACCTGCCACAACATCTGGCAAGTCAGGCGCAAATTTTAACAACTGACCATCGTACGATCAAAAGATCGAACGAGGCGAATAAGTCTCGGCAACTAAATATAATTACCATCCGCCGCGAAGTTGGCGAATGAAAAGATTGTCAAGCCGAACGACCGATTAGTACAGGTAAGCTGAAGGCCTTACGGCCCTTACACATCCTGCCTATCAACCTTGTAGTCTTCAAGGGGTCTTCTAAACCCAAAACGGGTTGGGAAATCTTATCTTGGAGCTGGCTTGGCGCTTAGATGCTTTCAGCGCTTATCCTGTCCGAGCACCGATACCCAGCACTGCTCCTGGCGGAACAACTGGTAAACGGGCGGCTCGTCTCTTCCGGCCCTCTCGTACTAGGAAGAGATCTCCTCAAATTTCCTACGCCCACAACAGATAGGGACCGAACTGTCTCACGA